>NZ_JBIQXR010000002.1:0-319498 GCF_058231065.1 Sediminibacterium sp. FW305-C-61
TACTAATTGCTTGCAGCTTGTGGCATGTAGCCTGTGGCTCAGAAGATGCTAGCAAATTTTCCCCGGACAGCAATGGCTAACAGCTAATGGCTAATAGCTGTTTTTCCCCCGGAAAGTACTGTATACATTAAGCGGGCTTGTAAATTTCTTAGGGTTTTCCCCCATATACCTACAGGGTAATAACAATGCATCAACACTTAAAAACACAAATTTGTGTTGTGATATGTTTTTGATGTGTTGATGATGTGTTGATGGTTCGTGTAAATCCTTGATAATGTGCGAATTAGAATTGCCTGTTTTTTGATGGAAATTGCGATGGGAAATCCATTAAAACCAGGTCGTAAAAATCTTCTTTTACCGCCAATCAATGCCTAAAGCTTGCAATCATTACTATCCAGGTAAATTTAGCTACAGGTAGGATGGAACACGGATTTTCATGATTTTCAAGATCTATCATGATAAATCTTGAAAATCATGAAAATCCGTATTCTATTAATAGCAGATAGCGCATTTGGAGGAATCACTTATTTATTTACCTGCTGAGTTTAAATGATCTTATTCGTAATCCCCTCATTTATTCCATTAAAAGCAGAAAGTCCATAATAAGCACCCATCAAAGCTTGTAGCCTGCAGCTTGCCGCTTGAAGCATTTTGCCAAATTCATTTACTTACCAATTTCCTATGACAATTCTTTGACAATTCAAGCGGCTGATTCTGAATACTTTTGCGGCAGATTTTTAACTATGAGCAAACTATTTCTATCTACCCTTTCATTATTAGTCCTTACGAATTGTCTGGCACAGAACACGTCAAGCGATACTGTACACTTCGATGGTGAAAAGCATTTTAAAAATGTACAGCAATTAACTTTTGGAGGCGATAATGCAGAAGCTTACTGGAGTTATGATGGTAAGTATGTCATTTTTCAGAAAACTTATGCAAAAGAAGGGATACCCTGCGACCAGATATATATTGGTAAAGTACCAACCAAGCCTGGAGAAAAATTTACCCCTAAACTGGTAAGTACCGGAAAGGGAAGAACCACCTGTGCTTATTTTCTGCCCGATGGCAAACACATCATCTATGCATCTACCCATTTAGGTAGTCCTGATTGCCCACCAACCCCTGATCGTGCGAAATATGGTAACCGTTATATATGGCCTCTCTACAGCAGCTATGATATTTTCATGGCCGATACCAGTGGTAAAATCGTAAAGCAACTGACCAACGCAAAAGGCTATGACGCTGAAGCAACGCTGTCGCCCGATGGTAAGAAAATGATTTATTGCAGTGATAAAGATGGCGACCTGGAACTATACATCATGGACCTAGCCACAGGAAAAGAAAAAAGAATTACCAATATGCTCGGCTACGATGGAGGCGCCTGGTTTAGTCCTGATGGAAAGAAGATTGTATGGCGTGCAAGCAGACCTAAAACAGAAGCAGAAATAAAGGAGTATAAAGAATTACTGGCGGAAGGCATGGTAGCTCCAACCAATATGGAAGTATGGGTAGCCAATGCAGATGGATCGGATGCAAAACAAATCACCAATCTCGGACAGGCTAACTGGGCTCCTAATTTTACACCGGATAGCAAGAACATATTGTTCTGCAGTAACCACGAATACAAAAGAGGATTTCCATTCAATATGTACCTGACTGATCTGAATGGAAACGGATTGGAAAAAATAAGTCGCGATAAAGGCTTTGACGCATTTCCGATGTTTAGTCCAAATGGCAAAAAAATAATCTTTGCTTCTAACAGAAATAATGGGGGCACCCGAGATACCAACCTTTTCATCGCTGATTGGGTGAAATAATTTTACTATGAAAAGTCCATTTTTTAAAGCGGGTCAATCTTGATCCGCTTTTTTGTTTCCCTGTTCACGAAATCTTCATTTTTAAGCTGCTTCAGCTTTACTACATTTGAGCATCTTAAATTCAGAACGATATGAAACGGGTATTATTCTCGCTCTTTACCATTATGACGATTTCGGGTATTGCACAAAAAAATGAAAAGAAAATGACCTTCGCAGCTAACCAGGTAGTGGCACATCGTGGGGCATTCAAGGCAAAAGCTTTGCCCGAGAATTCATTGGCAGGACTCCGAAACGCTATTTCTATGAAATGCACCGGTTCTGAATTTGATGTTTGGATGACTGCAGATGATTCACTGGTGGTGAACCATGATCCTAAATTTCATGAACTTCCAATTGAACAAACAAAATATGCCGACCTGCTTCAGTTTACACTATCGAATGGAGAAAAAATACCTACGCTTCATGAATATTTGTCTGAAGGACTTAAAAACAACACAAGTACCCGCCTGGTTTTAGAAATTAAACCATCTAATGTCAGCAAAGAAAGAGGCAGAATTGTAGCGGAGAAAGCCTGGAGACAGGTACAGGCACATAAAGCTGCTAATGCTACTACTTATATCAGTTTCGATTTAGGGATCCTTACCCGAATCCTTGAACTGGAACCAACAGCACCCACTCAATACCTTAATGGAGATAAATCACCGGAAGAGCTTAAAGCATTAGGAGTGGCAGGTGCAGATTATCATTTCAGTGTATTCAGAAAAAATCCTGATTGGATTACCAGCGCCAAAAAATTAGGCATACTACTCAATGCCTGGACAGTAAACTCAAAAGAAGATCTGCAATGGGCACTCGATAATCACTTTGATTTTATTACAACCAATGAGCCAGAGCTCTTGTTTGAGATGGTGCGGGAGCGTAGACCATAGTCCATGGTCCATAGTCCATAGTAAAATTCTGCTCAGGTCCATGGACTATGGTCTATGGACTATGGACTACAGTCCCTATCTTGCACTAACAAAAAATCAAAACAGATGGAAACCGGACTACTTCACTTACATAACCTGCTTCGCTGGGTAATACTTATTTTGCTGTTGGTATCAATTGCCAAAGCCTGGACTGGATGGCAACAGAAAAAAGTATTTTCTCCTGCAGATAAAAAAGTATGGTTATTTACCATGATAGCAGCCCATATTACGTTGCTGTTAGGACTATACCAGTGGCTTGCTGGCCGCTATGGCGTTTATACCACTACACTGCCAGAAGGTGTGAGTATTATGAAAGACAAATTTTATCGGTTTTATTGGGTAGAACATCCATTGGGAATGATACTCGCTATTATACTTATTACCCGTGCACATGGTATGGCTAAAAAACAGGTGGCAGATATAGTAAAGTATAAAAAAGCCTTCTTTTTCTTATTAATAGCCTTACTGATTATTCTCGCAGTAATTCCATGGCCATTCCGTGATGCATCAATCGCAAGAGGGTTGATGCCGGGGATGTAGGTAATTTGAAAATTTGAAAATGTGTTAATTTGAAAATGAAAGAAGTATACTGCTCACTTAATTTTCAAATTAACACATTTTCAAATTTTCAAATTATAAAGAAAACGGCAGCTTGATTTTATACCTGAATCTCTTTCCAAACTGTTGTTCCAGTTTTAAAACTTCTTTTGTTTGCTTACTCACCCAGAATACTTCTTTGTTATTGAAACTGGGGTCTGAATGTTCGAGCAACCAGCAATCAGCTTCTTTGCCATCAAGTCCTGGTAATTTTCCACTTCCTGTTACGGTATAAGGTACCCATTTTGGTTTGCTTGATCCGGGATCATAAAAGTTAATCATGAATGTGCGGTTTGCCTTGTAAGGCAGTAGGGGAAACACTTCCAGGTCGAGGTGCCAGTTAAGTGTATATTGATTTAAAGCACTGTCGAACGCCTGGCGGATTGTTTTTGTCCTCATGGCGGTATCGGATGCTGTTAACGGTTTATCGTTGATGCTGGCTTCCCCTGATAAAAAATTAAACTTAGTGCTGCCTCTTTGCTTCCACCATGACTCGTGGTAAAGCGTATGAAAATCCTTTGCATCGGCAATGGATAAAGTAGTATGCATGATGCTGTCATTGTCTTCCCATTCCTGCTTTACGACAATGGCATTTTTGCCATTATATTGTTTCCTTTCGATATTCCTCGACCAGATATTAAACATTTTTCTTGGACTGTCTACACCCATTTTAAAATATACCAACCACCGATGAGTGCCCTGTATCAAAACACGGGTATTGATGTTTTCGGGTTTTATATAAATCGTATCAGATTTTTGGGCGATTACACTGCCAAAGGGGAGCAATAAGGCCAGGATTAATAAACTAAATGGATTCATGGTTTCTTTTTTGTAAAAATCAATGTATCCTGTTCCTGTAAAAACCATTTTTTAACAAGTGAGCGCATTTATTAAACCAATCAGCTAATTAGCCCATGTAATCAATCTGTTGAAGAAATCCATTAATTGGTTGAAAGGGTTTACCTGATGGTAAATTCCCTGTAGTTTTGGTATATGCGAAAGCTTCTTCGGTCCTGGGATATAGCACAAATACAGTGGGTGATCTGGATATTGTTATTCGGAATCAATGTAATTACCTTATTGCATTTTGATACACTGCCGCAGGCGATGGGTTATGCGTTTATCATGATCAGTTCCTATATGTTGATTGTATATGGTAACGCTGCATGGCTGATACCAAAGTTTTATATGCGGGAACAAAAGCTGATTTACACCATCCTGGTATTGGTTTTATTGCTGGTGGTTGCATTCTACCGTGCTGGTACTTCATGGTGGTTTTACAATACTTTTTTTGCACCAAAACCTGAAGCATTTCCTTTCCGGTCAGTGTTCAGCACTTTTGTGTCCAGCATTCTTATATATTTTACCAGCGTACTTTTTTATATCGCACTGCGTTATTTCCGCCTGCAAAAAGAACAACAGGTTTTGCAAAAGAAACAACTTGAATCTGAACTGAACTTATTAAAAGCACAGGTACAACCTCACTTTCTATTCAATTCACTGAATAATATCTACTACTACGCACAGAAGGAATCTCCGGTAACAGCCGCAATGATTGAAAAACTTTCTCAGATCATGCGCTATTTTGTTGATGAGGCACCAAAAGAAATGATTCCTTTACAAACAGAATTAAATTTTATACATCATTATATCGATCTCGAGAAAGACAGGATGCGTTATCCGCTTGATCTTTCTTTGAATATTTCGGGAGATATATCATCCATTCAAATTCCACCCATGCTCATCATTCCATTGGTAGAGAATGTTTTTAAACATGGGGTAGACAAAAGAAAGGATGATAATTATATCCTGATTGATCTGCAAAACACCGGTAAGCAGTTAAAGGTAAAAGTGGAAAACAGGCTGATTGCGTCAAGGGAAAAATCAATAAGTGGAAAAGGGTTGGCTAATCTTAAAAACAGACTTGGATTACTTTATGGTGAAAATGGCTTAATTAGTGCGGGTGCCGATGACAGTGGTTCCGTTTTTACTGCTAACTTAACCATTCCCTTATGAGCACAAAAATTACCTGTTTGATCATTGAAGATGAGCCACCGGCCATGCAGTTGTTGGAAGACTATATTCATAAACTGCCCATGCTTCAGTTGAAAGGTAAATTTTATGATGCTTTGGAAGCGTTGGATTACCTGAAAAGGAATACGGTTGATGTTATATTTCTCGACATCAATTTACCTGCATTATCAGGACTTGAAATGGCCGCAATACTTCCCAGGGACCAAAAAATTATTTTCATTACTGCCTATGCAGAACATGCCTTGGATAGTTTTTCCTATCATGTGATTGATTACCTCTTAAAACCGGTTTCTTTCAAAAGGTTTTTACAAACCATTCAGAAACTCCAATTGCATATAATACCAGCCCCGCAAAAAGAATTACAACAGTCTAAACAGCAGGAACTACTTTTTATAAAAACCGGGCGTTCAATGATACAGATTCAATACCATGAAATTTTGTATATAGAAGCACACAAAGAGTATCTCTGTATTCATACAGAAAAACAAAAACACCTGGTTTATAAGCGAATGAAAGAAATGGCCGGTACACTGCCGGAGAATTTTGTACGTATCCATAATTCATATATCATTAACCTGCAACATGTAAAAAAGCTAGGTACACAATCTGTGGAAATAGCGAATAGAGAACTACCGGTAAGCGCAGGGTATAAGGAAGCTTTCCAATTGCGTATTCAACAACATCTTATGTAATAAAAAAACAGATAGTGATGAAAAACGGCAAACTATTTATCAAAGCCTGGATTTTGGTAGGGTTGCTCGATATACTTGCAGCATTTATTTCATTTTACCTCTCTACAGGAAAATCGCCTCTTATTGTACTGAAATTTATCGCTTCAGCTGTATTGGGACAATCTGCCTATACACCTGAATCCGGCAGTATTTGGATCGGTCTGTTGCTACATTTTACTATAGCTTTTTTATTTACAGCTTTCTTTTTTTTACTCTATAAACCATTACGATTATTCAAAGTGCAGTGGGTTTTTCTGGGTGTGATCTACGGATTAGTAATCTGGCTGGTAATGAATAAATTGGTACTCCCGCTCACCTTGGTAAAACAACAACCATTTAACTGGATGGATGCTGCAAGGGCTGTTTTAATTTTAATTACAATGATCGGACTGCCCCTCTCATGGATGCTTAAAAAGGCAGGAAAACAGCCTTTAGCCTTTAGCAATTAGCTGTTAGCTGTAAGTCTCGCTTAGGGCGAGAGGGGGGGGGGTTTTAGACTATCTGCTTTTATTGGAATAAAAGAGGGAGATACTTTAAAATGAGCGTGTTAAATAAATAATTGATTGTTATTAATGTACTACCTGTTATTAATAGAACACAGATTATCATGATTTTCAAGATCTGTCATGATAAATCCTGAAAATCATGATAATCTGTGTTCTATCTAAGCAGCCAAATAAGATTAGGAGTTATTATTTTATAGGTGCCTGCTTTAATAAAGTCAAAAGACCTCACTATTGATAATTTTCACATTTTTGGCAGAATTCAACCTTTGATTCGCATTAAAGGCTAATGGCTAATAGCTAAAGGCTAACGGCTATAACAACGTTCATCCCCTTAATTCGCATTATAACCGAGTAGTTATACTCTCACAGTTTTCATTACTTCAATAAATTGTTTCATTTCATCCATTGTGCCAACACTTGCCCTTGCCCACTTGCCATGTACATAATTGGAGGAACGCAGGTAGATGTTTTTTGTCAGCATATCTGCGGCAAAGTCGCCCTGATAATTTGGAATCGGGAAGAAGAGGAAATTGGTATAGGAGCGTACCACATCAATGTTTAATGCCTTTAAGGCGTTGTATGCATAATCTCTTGCTGCAGCGTTTTTATCTTTACACTGTTTGAGCCAGGCCGGGTCTTTCAAACTGGCCAGCGCGGCACTCATTGAAAGCGCGGAAAGCGACATTTGTGTTCTGGTAAAATAATTATCAGCAAGCGATTTGATCAGCGTGGGATGTCCGATTACCCAGCCAATACGCAAACCAGCCATGGCATGAATCTTAGAAAAAGTGCCTATAACAAAAACCTTCGGATGTTTTTCTATCAATTGCATCATGGACTCATTATCCGGAGCATCGAGAAAATCAATATAAGCTTCATCAACACCTACATAGGCTTTTTTAGAAGCTTCTATACAGAAATTTTTCAATGAAGCGGAAGAAACAATAGTACTACTCGGATTAGCCGGGTTGCAGACATATACCAATGAAGTATTATTATCAACCGCTTTAAGCATTGCTGGTAAATCATGTTTTTGATCGGGGGTTAATGGTACTTCTATAACTTCTTGCCCGAGCATTTTTGCAGTTGCAGGAAGTATGCCAAATGTAGGATTGGCAGTAACCAGTTTACCATTGCTGAAATGGCGTGGGAGCAATCCAAGTGCCTCGCCAGACCCTGCCGACACCAGCACCTGGTTTTCATTCACACCATAATGTTCGGCGATTTCTTTCTTGAAATTTTTAAGGTGAGCATGATTGTATTGATAGCGATGCGCTTCATTCAAAGCATTAAGCAAAGCCTCTCTGGCCTTAGGTGAAATACCATAAGGGTTTTCGTTTGAACTAAGGTTAATCAAACCATCAGGTGCAACAGGCGTTCTTATTAAACCTTCTTCATTACCTAAACCCCAGGAAGGGGCACTTAATCCTAAACCAAGGGCTGTTAAAGAACCCAATTTTAATAGGTCGCGACGATTGATAGCGGATGACATAATAAGCAGCTTTAGTGATGAAAAGATACTAAAACTGTCTGATTTTAAGCAACAGATTTGCGTATTCGTTTTTAACCTGAGCGATGCCGACAGTCGCATTTATTTATTTACCCTTGAAAATATCTTGCTCACAATTTTCCATTCTCCATTTATTTTCAGCATATTCATATAATCGTATAAGATTACCGTATCTGTTTCAATTTTAATTTTCGCATTGGCGGCTGTACTTTCAATATTGAGCGATTCAATTCCGATGGTTCTCTTACCCGGACCAGAACCAGCTTTTACACGGGCAATATAATCTGCGATGGGAACATCTTTAAATTCACCGGTATTAATGTCAATATATTTCATGAAAGCTGTTGGATGAAAGGCTTTTTCAACACGATCACCAACACCACTCATGTAATTCTCCAGACAGGCTTTTATAGCCGTTTCTTCAGGGTGAGATTGTGCCTGCAAAAAGTTCAGCAGGAAACAAAATAGTAAGGTTGTTAATATTTTTTTTGAAATTCTGCTTAGCATAATAGTTTGGATTTGAATTCCTAATATAAACCTCTGTTTCATACACAAGCATGTTAAATAGGGATGAACGGTTGCCAGATAAAATTTGTTTACCGCCCTCCAAGTTCAATCACCTGGCAATTTTTCATGTCTTTACCATCGATAGTTAGCTTTACTAATGTGCGTACTTTATGCCAGCCTTGTTTTCCTGCGGCTCCGGGGTTAATATGCAGGCATTGCAGCTTATCATCAAACATAATTTTGAGGATATGTGAATGTCCGCTGATAAATAGTTGAGGCTTCTCTGAAATAATAAGCGGTTTTGAGTGGGTATTGTATTTGGGTGGATATCCGCCGATATGAAGCATCATGACCTTTATTTCCTCGCAGTTCCATATCAATAACTCAGGATACAGAGATCGGATATCTTGACCATCAATATTTCCATACACTCCCCGAAGTGGTTTAAATTGTCTGAGTTGTTCAGCCAGGGCATCATTGCCAAAATCACCGGCGTGCCATATTTCATCACAATCACTGAAATGATGAAATACTGCTTCATCCAGAAAGCCGTGTGTGTCGGAGATAATACCTATTCTTTTCATAAAGCATCTACTTTATCGTCATCAACGAGCTGTTGAAATAGCAGTTCAACACCTGGTACCTGTATGGCTTCTTCCCGGAATGTACGGTAACTGAAAAATCGAATTGCTGCTATTTCTGCATCAGCAACCGGTGTGGTATTTAATGAATAGAAATAGCAATCTTGTTCCATCATCAGTGGCGGGTATTCTCCATAAGCTGGAGCTGAAATATGGCAATACCATTGCAGTTCTTCTGGTAAAATATGGATAGACAGTTCTTCTTTTACTTCCCTGATTAGTGCTGTCACCGCATCTTCACCCGGATTTAATTTACCTCCCGGCAAATAAAAAGCCTGTTTCCGACTACTGAATGCCCGCAAAAGTTCCCGATCTTGGATAACTACCAGTCCGGCCGTGAATAATTTTTTGGTTCCTTCATCCATAAACTTTCCTAATTTCACAGAGAGATTGCAACCTATGCCATTTAAACGAAATTTCACTTATTGGATCGATAAACGGGTATGGAAATATTATTTCCTGCTACTCTCGCTTTCTCTTGTAGAAAATCATTGATTTTTTCCTAGAATAATAATCTCTTCTCCTTTTTTCGAGTTGATTTTCATCGTTATAGATTGAGTGTAATCACCGCAGAGAACAGGAGAATGCTGAGTTAACGCTGAGTTTTTTTATTTTTTAATCTTAAGATTATTTTATGCCACATTATCATAGTTTAGGAACTATACCCCATAAACGTCACACCCAGTTTCGCAAAGCTGATGGAACATTATATTCTGAACAATTATTCTCAACGGAAGGTTTTAGTAATGATTATTCCCTGCTTTATCATCATTATCCGCCAACGCAAATTATTCATACAGATGAGCCCATCAATGTTCAACCAAGGGTAGCCGAGGAAAAAATGTTGAAGCACAGAAGTTTTGAAGGGTTTAATGTTAAACCTGAAAAAGATTACCTGACTAGTCGCAAACCTGTATTGGTTAATAATGATTGTCATATAGTTCTTGCTGCACCGACACAAAGCATGACCGATTATTTTTATAAAAATGCAGATGCTGATGAAATGATTTTTGTGCATGAAGGAACTGGTGTTTTAATAACACAATACGGGCAGCTTCGATTCGGATATGGAGATTACCTGGTGATTCCAAGGGGAACCATTTACCAGATTTCATTTGACACTCCTGATAACAGGTTGTTCATAGTAGAAAGTTTTAGTCCGATCCGTTACCCCAAACGTTATGTAAGCAAATACGGTCAGTTATTGGAACATGCACCGTTTTGCGAACGCGATATAAGGGTACCAACGGATCTGTTGACTTTCGATCAGGAGGGTGATTTTCTGATCAAAACAAAAAAGAAGGGGGTTCAATATGGGTTACACTATGCACATCATCCTTTTGATGTGGTAGGATGGGATGGATACTGTTATCCCTTTGCATTTAGTATCCACGATTTCGAACCTATTACAGGCAGGGTTCACCAACCACCTCCGGTTCACCAGACATTTGAAGCGCATAATTTTGTGGTATGTAGTTTTTGTCCGAGATTATACGATTATCATCCGGAAGCAATTCCTGCTCCTTACAATCACAGCAATATCGACAGCGATGAAGTATTGTATTATGTAGATGGTGATTTTATGAGCAGGAAAAATGTAACCAGGGGGATGATCACTTTACATCCTGCCGGAATCCCGCACGGTCCACATCCTGGGGCCGTTGAAAAAAGCATCGGAAAAAAAGAAACACAGGAGCTGGCCGTAATGGTAGATACCTTTCATCCATTACAACTAACAGTGGAAGCATTGGAAATTGAAAATCCCGGTTATACGATGAGCTGGGCGGAATAGTGTGAATTGTCAATGGTGAATGGTGAATAGAGAATTAGGAGTATTTTTTTTGTATTTTACAATCTAAACATTCCTATTCACCATTCACCATTGACAATTCACACCCCTCAATGAAAGCCTACGAAAACATAGATGCCTACATTGCAGATTTTCCACCGGAGAAGCAGGCCTTACTTATTAGGATGCGTGCTCTAGTGCAGAAGGCCGCACCGAAAGCAACGGAGAAAATCAGTTACGGGATGCCCTGTTTTTTTCAGGAAGGTAACCTGGTATATTTTGCTGCAATGAAGCATCATATTGGTTTTTATCCATCGTCTTCAGGTGTGTCGAATTTTAAAAAGGAACTGGAAGGGTACGTTACTTCAAAGGGGGCCATTCAATTTCCGCTGGATAAACCTTTACCGGTAAAGCTTATTACCATGATCGTTAAGTTCAGGGTGCTGGAAAATCTGGAAAAAGCTGCCCTCAAAAAAAAGACCCCCAAAAAATAACCCAACTCCTTCAGTGCCTTTCTGTGTCTTCAGTGGCAAATTAAATTAGTCCGGGAGTCCGTCCTTCCTTCGTCAGGATGTCCGAAAGTCCGGTGAAGATTGCCACTGAAGACACAAAGAGGCACTGAGGTATGGGTTTGTAAAAATTCTTTCGGACTCTCGGACTCCCGGACTTCCGTACTCCCAGATTTCCCCCCAATCCAAAAATTCCTTAACTTATGCTCCTAAAACGAATTGCCATATGATTAAATTCAGCGACATTAAAATCGGGGACTACGTAATGGCGGAATATGAAGGAAAAATGTGGGAGGGTGAAGTGGTTCGCCTAAACGGTGATGAAAAACAGGTTTGCGTACAAACTGATGTACAGGAATTTTGGTTTACCACCGATCATTTGCATCCACTTCCGCTTAACGATGATGCACTTGCAAAACTGAGCTTTGCAAAACAGTCAAACGAAGATGGATCGGTGAAGTACATGAAAGGATCGTTTCGTTTGGTAACACCCCAGCCAAATGATTTTTCAAAAATTGAAATGTGGTACAGGGAAGACAGACGCCATCACCCGGATGTTCATTATGTGCACCAGTTGCAAAATCACTATTTAGACATGACTAAAATACATTTGACACGAGATCCGATGTAAGAATAAACAATTGAAAAGGGTGCTGAAAACAGTACCCTTTTTTTTGTTATGTACTGAAAAATTATCAAGGCGACTCAAGGATTGTAATTACATAAGAGCAGAAAATGGAACGCAGATTTATCATGATAATCATGATAAATCAGTGTTCTATCTAAGCAGCCAAAAAAGATTAAGGGCTGAAATTTCTTATGAGTCTACTTTTAATGACGTCAAAGGACCCCTCTAATGATTTACTCATTTTGGCAGATTTCAACCATTTATTCGCATCAATGGCTAATAGCTAACGGCTAATAGCTAATAGCCATTTGCCATTGATCCGCTTTATCAGATGATTGGTTTATGTATCTTGTTATAAAATTCAGTTTCATGCGGTATGTATGCGCAGTGATATGTGTATTGTTTTTTTCCATGAAAATCTGTGCTCAGCGTTTTGGAGGGAACCCATCTTCGCAGCAATGGAGACAGATTAAAACGGATACTGCACGCATTATTTTCCCAGCCGGAAATGAAAAGCAGGCTGCAAAGATTGCCTCAATTATTCATGGGTTGCAACTGCAGAATAAAAATAGTCTGGGAGGCGGGTTGCGGAAAATTAATATAGTGCTGCAGCATCGCACTTTGTTTTCAAATGCCTATGTAGGATTGGCACCCTATCGTAGTGAGTTTTATACCACAGCTCCGCAAAATGCTTTTGAACTTGGAGGGTACGATTGGATAAGTAACCTGGCAGTACATGAATACAGACATGTACAACAGTATAATAATTTCAACAAAGGTTTTTCAAAACTGGCATCTGTAATATTGGGAGAAGAGGGGCAGGCAGTAGCCAATGCAGCCAGTGTTCCGGACTGGTTTTTTGAAGGGGATGCTGTTTATAATGAAACATTGCTCACAAAACAGGGGAGGGGAAAATTACCTGCTTTTTTTAATGGTTACAGGTCACTTTATCGATCCGATAAAGCCTATAGCTATATGAAGCTGCGTAATGGATCTTTGCAGCATTATGTTCCCAATCATTATGAGCTGGGTTATCTGCTGGTAGCCTATGGCAGAAAACAATATGGAGATGATCTGTGGGAAAAAGTCACCAACGACGCAGCAAGGTTTAAACCATTGCTCTATCCTTTTCAGGGAGCAGTTAAAAAACATACCGGTATTTCTTTTAACCGGTTTGTTGATGATGCATTATCTTATTACAGAACCCAGTGGGAAAAAACGGAAACGGTTGAACCAGAATGGATCACCGCTATTGAAAAAAACAATGTAGTGAACGATCGTTATCCAACCCTAATGGAAGACGGTTCAATACTCGCATTGCATAACAGTAATTCCGCAGTTCCCCGTTTCATGAAAATATCTGCTGACGGAAACAGGGAGCAAATAGTGGTTAGGGATATTGCGATTGACCCCTACTTTACCTATAAAAAGAATAAGCTTGTTTATACTTCCTATCAGCCGGATACACGGTGGGCAAATGTGGAATACAATGCCTTGAAAATATTTGATCTTTCAACCAAAACAGAAAAGCTGGTAAGGTCTGGAACGCGGTTGTTTTCTCCGGATATATCCAACGATTTACAAAAGATACTGGCAGTTGACATGCGCACTGATGGAAGTGCAGCATTAGTACAATTAAAAGTATTGAACGGGGAAGCTGATACATTGCTGTCATCACCAGACAGAATTTATTCTTATCCACGCTATGCGAAAAACGACGAAGGCTTTTATTCTATATACCGTGAAAGGAACGGGAATATGGGCATCAGTTGGTTTAATGAACGGGGCAATACGGAGAGAAAAATACTTAACCCTTCAAATCGTGTAATTGGATACCTGCAGATACAGGGTGATACGCTTTTATTTACTTCAACAGGTAATGGTAGTGATGAGTTATGGGCAGTGATTGACGATGGAAAGCAATCGGAAGGTCCATTTAGACTGGCAACTTACCCTACAGGGATTTATCAGGGGGTATTAACCAGACAAAAGCTGGTTGGTTCAGTTTTTACGGCAGATGGGTACAGACTGGCTGCCTTTGCGCCAAAATGGGAGAAAATAACACAGGTAAAAGAATTAGTTCCTTTATATACGGGGAATACCCTTCAAACCCAAAGCTTCGGCTTTACGGAAAATATCCGGGATAGAAATTTTGAAACGAAACCATATAAAAAGTTTACAAAACCGTTTAATATTCATAGCTGGAGGCCTTATTATGACCGTCCGGAGTATTCTTTCACTTTATACGGCGAGAATGTGTTGAATACTTATGCATCGGAAATGGCCTATACCTATAACGAGAATGAGGGTAGTCATAAATTGAGTGCTGATATAATTGGAGGAAGCACCTACCTGCAGCCTGTTATCGGAATATCGAATACCTGGCAGCGTTCGGGGGCACTGAACAGGGATACTACTTTAACCTGGAATGAATTTTCCTGGCGCGCAGGTTTACGGTTACCTTTAAACCTGACTTCAGGCAAATCTTATAGAAACCTCTTGTTGCAGGCCAGTTTTAATCAGAATAAGGTTAGCTGGACAGGCATAGCGAAAAGATTATTCAGGGATGCGAGTGTTGATTACCTTGATCTTAGTATGTCCTATTCAGCCCAATCGCAACGGGCAATAAAGCATATATTCCCCCGGTGGGGTATTGCCCTTGGCGGCAGATACAGGATGGCAATGGGTAAAACTGAAGCAAACCAATTACTTTTAAATGGGGCATTGTATTTGCCCGGTCTGGCTTCCACGCATAACCTGGTTTTAACGGGGGCAATACAGCAGCGTGATACCATGAACCAATATATATTCTCCGATAATTTTCCTTTTGCCAGGGGGTATCGGGCGGTAAATTTCCCGAGGATGTATAAAATAGGGGTCAATTATCATTTTCCCCTGTTTTACCCGGACTGGGGTTTTGGGCAGTTGGTTTATTTTCAGCGGGTGCGGATGAATGTATTTTATGACCAGACGGTGGGAAAAAGCCTCAGAACGGGCCGGAAATTCCATTTTGGATCGGTGGGAGGAGAGTTGATGTTTGATACAAAGTGGTGGAACCAGGAGCCTGTGAGTTTTGGATTGAGGTATAGCCGGTTGCTCGATCAGGAGTTTGGCGGGATAACCCAGGCCAATTATTGGGAGATTATTTTGCCTGTGGCATTGTTTAGATGAGTTATATTTGCCTTTATAAGGGGTTCAGGGCCATCATTTTAGCTCATTTTCCACAAAATTGGGAATTTTTCCCCCATTTTTTTCATATTTCAGTTGCAATCTAATATCTTTGCAGCCCCAAAAATAGTATGTCGAAACAACCGCTGATTAAACAAGATGGAGTAATTCTGGAAGCCCTGAGCAATGCTATGTTCCGGGTGAAGTTAGAAAATGGCCATGAAATCCTGGCCACCATCTCAGGAAAAATGAGGATGCACTACATCAGAATTTTACCTGGGGATAAAGTAGGGGTTGAGATGAGTCCATACGATTTGAGTAGGGGAAGGATCATTTTCCGATACAAGTAAACATTTGCAGAACGCTGAAGGCTTAAGCTGGAAGCCGGAAGCAGTAAAGCGATAAATAATAAAGCAATGAAAGTCAGAGCTTCTATCAAAAAGCGTAGTGCAGATTGCAAGATCGTGAAGAGAAAGGGCAAGTTGTACGTGATTAACAAAAAGAATCCCCGTTATAAGCAACGTCAGGGATAATTTTTAGTGCTATTAACAGAGGGTTAATAGTACCAGTATTAAAGTTTAAAATTAAAATCAGAATATGGCTCGTATTGCCGGTATTGATTTACCAAAGAACAAAAGAGGCGAAATTGGTCTGACCTATATATTTGGTATTGGTCGTGCAACCGCTCAGTATATCTTAACACAAGCTGGTATTGACTTTGACAAGAAAGTACATGAGTGGAATGATGATGAGCAGACTGCTATCCGTAACATCATTAACAATGAGTTTAAGGTAGAAGGTGCTTTGCGTAGTGAAGTGTCGATGAATATCAAGCGTTTGCTGGATATCGCCTGTTACCGTGGTTTACGTCACCGTAAAGGTTTGCCTGTTCGTGGTCAGCGTACCAAAACGAATAGCCGTACCAGAAAAGGTAAGCGTAAAACAGTTGCCGGTAAGAAGAAAGCTCCTAAGAAATAAATGATACCATGATGCTGGAATGAATTCATTTCAGCATCATGCTGTTATAAAAATCCTCTACAGCTTGGATAGTCCGCCTCAGGTGGAAAGGAGAGTGTAGCGGTTTCCGCCCGGTGCGGAATTTTTCATTGTTAAACGGATCCCGATAATTTCGGGGTGACTACCTCAAAAAACGAAAATGGCAAAACCACAAAAAGCGCAGAACAGTGCAAAAGCTGCTGCCAAGAAAAGAGTAGTAAAAGTAGATGCGGCTGGTGAAGTACGTATTTCTGCTACTTTCAACAACATTATCATCAGCTTTACCAACAAAACCGGTCAGGTTATCAGTTGGAGCAGTGCTGGTAAAATGGGTTTCAAAGGTTCTAAAAAGAACACTCCATATGCAGCTCAAATGGCTGCTGCTGATGCTGCAAAAGTTGCATTGGAAGCTGGTCTGAAGCGTGTAGAAGTATTTGTAAAAGGTCCAGGTGCTGGTCGTGAAGGAGCTATCCGCTCTATTTCTCAATCAGGTATCGAGGTTGTATCTATCAAAGACGTAACCCCATTGCCACACAATGGTTGCAGACCTCCTAAGCAGAGAAGAGTATAATGATATTAGATGTCAGATGGCAGATCTCAGATATAATAAAATCTGACATCTGCCATCTGACATCATCAAATATTAACAGGGTTCGTTATCAATTTTAGATTTTTAAGATACCGGATCGTCATTAAAAAATCGCAAAACAACAAAAATGGCACGTTACACTGGTCCAAAGACCAAAATTTCCAGAATCTTCGGTGAACCAATCCTGGGTAACGGGAAGTGGTTAGGTAAGAACAGCAACCCTCCAGGTCAGCATGGTGCTGCCCGTAAGCGTAAAAGCCTTGGTGAATACGCATTACAGCTTAGAGAGAAACAAAAGGCTAAATACACTTACGGTGTATTAGAGCGTCAGTTCCGTAAAACTTTCGAAGAAGCATCTCGTCTGAAAGGTGTTACTGGTGAAAACCTGATCAAATTACTGGAAGCTCGTTTGGATAACACTGTATTCCGTATGGGATTAACAGCAAGCCGTCCTGAAGCTCGTCAGTTGGTTAACCATAAGCACATCACCGTTAATGGCGAAATCATGAATGTACCTTCTTACCAGTGTAAGCCAGGCGACATCATCGCTTATAAGCCAAAGAGCGCGGATAATTCTTCTATCGTAAGCAAAACCCGTGGTAAAAATCCTAAGTTTAGCTGGGTTGATTGGAATGAAGCTGAGAAGAAAGGTACTTTCATTACCTATCCTGAGCGCGAGAATGTTCCTGAGAACATCAAGGAACAACTGATCGTCGAATTGTATTCTAAATAGTGAATAGTGAGTAGTCTGTAATGAGTAAAATATTCACTACAGACTACTTACTACTCTCTCATATCATCCGGAAACCAATAATGGGTTCCGCCACAATCAAGTAAAAAATAAAGTTTTAATATGGCCATATTAAGCTTCCAGAAACCCGACAAAATCGTTTTACAAAAAGCAACTGATTTTGAAGGTCAATTTGAGTTTCGTCCATTAGAACCAGGTTATGGTCTTACCATAGGTAACGCCTTACGCAGGGTATTACTGAGTTCTTTGGAAGGATATGCTATCGTAGGTATCAAAATCGAAGGTGTAGACCACGAATTTGCTACCATGAAAGGTATTACAGAAGATGTAACCGAAATCATCCTGAACCTGAAGCAGGTACGTTTTAAAAAGCATGTGGAGCATGATGTAGCCACTGAAAAGATCAGCCTTTCTATCAAAAACCGCACTGAATTCACTGCAGGTATGTTAGGTGAGGTATCCCAGCATTTTCAGGTTATGAACCCTGAACTGGTGATCTGTACCCTGGATTCTTCTGCAAAAATGGATATCGAACTTACCATTTCACGTGGTCGTGGTTATATCCCTGCTGAAGAAAACAAAATTAAAGATGCTCCTTTCGGATATATTGCCATCGATTCTATCCACACTCCAATCAAGAACGTTAAATACGCTATTGAAAACTATCGTGTGGAACAACGTACGGATTATGAAAAACTGATCCTCGATGTAGCAACTGACGGAACCATCCATCCTGAAGATGCTGTTAAACAGGCTTCAAGAATCCTGATCCAGCACCTGATGATCATCACCGACGAAAACATCACTTTCGATAACAAAGAAGATAAGAAAGAAGATGTAGTTGATGAGCATGTATTGCAACTGCGTAAAGTATTGAAAACACCACTTGAAGATTTAGATCTTTCAGTACGTGCTTTCAACTGTCTGAAAGCAGCAAAAATCAACAGTCTGAGTGAACTCGTACAATACGAGCAGGAAGACCTGATGAAATTCAGAAACTTCGGTCAGAAATCCCTCTCTGAAATTGAGCAGGTATTAACTGAACGCGGTCTGAGCTTCGGTATGGATCTGAACAAGCTTGGATTAGATAACTTAGATAATTAAGCTGCTAGCTGCCAGCTTCTAGCTTCTAGAAAATTGCTAGAAGCTAGAAGCTAAAGGCTAGAAGCTATTCTTAAACGCTCTGCAATTCCTGACACGGTGCAGGGTATAAAAACAACAAGTCATGCGTCACGGAGACAAAATCAACAACCTGGGTCGTAAGAAAGCACACAGGGAAGCATTACTGGCCAATTTGGCTAGTCAACTGATCACACACAAACGTATCGTTACAACTTTGGCTAAAGCTAAAGCACTGAGAACTTACGTTGAGCCACTGATCACCAAAACAAAGAAATCTGATAGCAAAGAAACCATCATGCACCAGCATAGAGTGGTATTCAGCTACCTGCAAGACAAAACCGCTGTGAAAGAACTTTTCACCGTTGTTGGTCCTAAAGTAGCAAGCCGTCCAGGTGGTTATACCCGTATCCTGAAACTTGGTATTCGTCCAGGTGACAACGCGGAAAAAGCGATGATCGAACTGGTAGACTTCAACGAAATTTATGGTAAAAGCGTTGCACAAGCTGCTGAACCTGCTAAGAAAACTCGTCGTAGCCGTGCTACCACTAAGAAAGCAGCTGACGCTGAAACTGCTTCCGCTGAAGCTACAGCAGTTGAAGCACCTGCTACCGAGGTAGCTGCCGCTGAAGCTCCAGCTACGGACGCTCCTTCAACTGATAAAGCAGCTGAATAAATTGAAAGAACAATTTCTACATAAAAAGCAAGACTTATTTGTCTTGCTTTTTTTATGCGCAGGCCATAAAAACCAATTGTGTGAAACTTATTTGCCAAGATTAACCAACAATTCTTTTTTTTGCACCGTAAAACCGTAAACAATTATGCCCCAATCAAAACAACCCGCTATCCTTGTACTGGCTGATGGTAATGTCTTCTATGGACACGCTTTTGGAAAAACTGGTACTACTACGGGTGAAATTTGTTTTAATACCGGTATGACCGGGTACCAGGAAGTATTTACCGACCCAAGTTATACCGGACAGGTACTGATCATGAACAATGTTCATATCGGGAATTATGGCGTGAAGGAATCTGATGTAGAAAGCAGCAGCGTAAAAATTCATGGTCTTATTGCCCGAAACCTGGAAGAACAATACAGTCGCATCCAGGCAAATAACAATCTTAATGCCTACCTGCAGGAAAACAATATCGTAGCCATCGATAATGTTGATACAAGGGCTTTGGTAGCTCATATCAGAACCAAAGGAGCTATGAACTGTATCATCTCTTCAGAGATATTAGATGTTGAACAATTAAAACAACAACTGTCTGGCGTGCCTGATATGGATGGACTTGAACTTGCAAGCACCGTTAGCACTACTGAAGAATATGAAATGGGTGATGTAAACGCTCCTATAAAAGTAGCTGTGCTCGATTTCGGTGTAAAGAAACATATCCTTCAGTGCCTGGTAGACAGAGGCGCGCATATCAGGGTACATCCTGCCAAAACTCCTTTAAGCAGACTGAAAGAGTTTAACCCGAACGGATATTTTATTTCCAATGGTCCTGGTGACCCTGCTGCAATGGATTATGCAGTTACTACTGTAAAAGACCTGCTGACAGAAAACAAACCTGTTTTTGGGATCTGTCTTGGACACCAGCTGCTGGCATTGGCTAATGGAATACCAACTTTTAAAATGCACCATGGACACCGTGGACTCAATCACCCTGTAAAAAATATCATTACAGGTCAGTGTGAGATAACTACCCAGAACCATGGATTTGGTGTAGATCCTGAAGCAGTAAGAAATCACCCTAATGTAGAAATTACACATATCAACCTGAACGATCAGTCAATTGAAGGCATCAGGATAAAAGATAAACCCGCTTTTAGCGTACAATACCATCCGGAAAGCACACCTGGTCCACACGATAGCAGGTATCTCTTCGATGATTTTCTTACCATGATCAAAGACCGAATGAATTAATATAATTCGTTTCAACATGCTGGCCACGGACTACAAATGATCCGTGGCCATTTTTTTTCCTAACTTCGGACTATGAAGATCGCCATCATAAACGGTCCAAACCTCAACTTACTGGGCAAAAGGGAGACAGATATTTATGGTAACATGCCATTCGATGAATATTTTTCATCCTTACAAAAACTGTTTCCGCAAATTGAATTGACCTATTTTCAAAGCAATATTGAAGGAGAACTCATAGACGCTATACAAAAAGTAGGATTCAGTTATGATGGTATAGTATTGAATCCCGCTGGATATACCCATACCTCAGTGGCATTGGGAGATGCCATAGCTGCGGTAAAAACACCCGTTGTGGAAGTTCACATCAGTAATGTACATGCAAGAGAAGAATTCAGAAAATTGTCGCACGTTTCAGGAAAGTCGGCAGGGAGTATTTTTGGATTAGGACTTAAAGGATATGAATTAGCCATACGTTGGCTGATTGAAAGGCACTAATCTATTGGTACGGTCTTTGCATTTTCAGCAACATCATGTATCAACAATATAGCAGAAAAGTTTTTTGGCTGATTATTATCAGCGCTATTGTAAAACTCATCATCGCAGGGTTCCTTGAATTGGGCAATGATGAAGTGTACTACTGGACCTATGCCCTGCAGCCAGACCTTAATCATTTTGATCATCCTCCAATGGTTGGTTGGTTGATACGACTTACTACTTTGAACTTGTGGTGGGTAAATGAAGTAACAATACGATTAGGAGCTATACTTTGTTCAGCTATTGCAACTTGGATCATTTTTAAATTAGGTAAACTGATCGATAGTGAAAGAGTAGGGTGGCTTGCGGCACTTATTTATACCTTGTCTGTTTACACAGGTTTTATAGCTGGTTTATTTATTTTACCTGACTCTCCACAAATGCTCTTTTGGGTAGCATCCTTATACCTGATGGCTTATCTCATCTTAAAAAGAGAAGAAGAAAATATCGGGGTATGGCTATTATTGGGTTTAACCATTGGACTTGCTACACTTAGTAAAGTGCATGGATTATACTTATGGGCAGGCTTTGGAGCATTTCTTTTATTTACGCGTATACAATGGTTAACCAATTGGCGACTTTATGTAGGTGTGCTGATTACACTTCTCTGTATCGTACCTATTGTTTATTGGAACTTTGAGTATGATTTTATTACCTATCGGTTTCATTCTGCAAGGGTAACCAATACTAGTTTACAATGGGATATGTTGGGAAGAGAAGTTGTTGGCGAAGCATTGTACCAACATCCGGTTGTCTATATCCTCATGCTGCTTTCTTTATTCGCAATCGCTACTAACCGGATCCGGTTTGGTAGAAAGCGCGTAACCTCCTGGCTCTTATGGATGAGTGTTCCGATGATATTAATCTTCTGGGGCGTATCCTTATTCAATCCAACTTTACCACATTGGGCAGGACCAGCATACATACCACTCTATTTAATCGCGGCACTGTTTTTACAGAAAAGCAGTAACCGGATTTATCCGATATGGATACAGGCTTCCTTTATATTGGTTGTTGTTGTGCTTACAGCCGGGGTAATTTTGGTTCGTTATTCACCAGTAAATTTTGGTAGCCAGCAAAAAGAGAACTATGGTGAATATTGTCCAACACTTGACTTATCGGGCTGGGAAACCATGAGTGAACAATTCAATAAAATTTATCAGGCAGATATTAATGCCGGCACCATGCGAAAAGATGCTGTATTAATAACAAACAAATGGTTTCCTGGTGGTCACCTGGAGTTTTATACAGCAAGAAAAACCGGCATGAAATTAATTGGAGTGGGTGAATTACAGGACTTGCATAAATTCGCATGGTTGAATAAAGCAAGGGGAGGATTGCAAAAAGGAGCAGATGCTTATTTTATTGCTGCTTCTAATCTGCCCTACGATGTAAAGTCCAATTTGTCCAAATACTTTACCTCAGTTGAAGATCCGATTATAATTAATCAAATGCGAGCAGGAAAAATAGTGCGCTATTTCTATGTATATCGTTTGAAAGATGCAATAGCTACTATTCCCGAAATATTGCCCTGATTATTTTTTTCCGCCAGTTGTACCTGTAGTATCTGTTGGAGCCTTAAACTGAATATTTTCCGGCTTGTTTGCGAAAATATTGTCGAAGTCACGGCGGTAGGAGATACTGGCACCAAATCGATTTCTTCTGCCAATTCCACTGCTTGAGTTAGATATGTCCAGACTGTTTTTATTAAACAATATAGCCCTTAGTTTTCTGTCTTTGGAAAGAATGAATTCTATATTCAGATCGGGTAACCATTGAAGGTTGCCATTTTTTATAGCTGCAGAATTGCTCACGTTAAAATCAAGGTCGCCTCCGAATGTTACAATCATTTTATCCTGGAAAAAGCTCTTTCCTAACTTAAAGTTTACCCGAGATCTGTCGATGGAATTACTATTAATAGCCCCCCCTGCAATACTATTGGTTAGTTCATTGTTACTGTACCAGGAAGTTCCCAGATCAAAACGCAGGCTTTTATCGCCAGTTAATTTATACAGGAAATTGGAAAACATTTTATTGATCTCCTTGGTGAGTATTTGAGAAAGGGTATTGGCTCCAATAGTAGTAAATGAATTATTGGCACCATTGCCGCCACCATTACCAACACTTGGTGGGGCGAAAGTGTTGAATACAATTAAAAAGGATACCTGTTTCAGTATTTCATTTTCATCCTTCTCCAGTCTGGTGATATACTGTGAAAGTTCATTATCACTTTTAACCGGACTGCCCTGTGGGAAATCGAGTTTAAACTGTATTTTCGGTTGGGTCAGTTTGTCCCTTAACTGAGCAATCACATATACTTCCCCTCTATATCCCTTTGCTGCACCACTGAGGTTAATATTGGAAACCAGGTCATATAAGGCAATGCGTTCTGCGGTATAGCGTGCATCAATATGAATGTCGGCTTTAAAAGGATCTCCATTCCATTCAATAAAATTGCCCGCATCAGGCATCAGCTCAAATGGTTTTTTTATGAGTGACTGGAAATTGAAATCGTAGTTTCCTTTTTCGATATTATACTTTCCCCTTATCGACAGTGGTTCTGATGTTCCGGCAGTTATGCGTAGGGTGCCATTGCCAGACGCTTTAATCACATCGCCGGTAAGGTCATCTAATATTACATCAATCTGGGTTTTGTTGGTAGCTGTTAAACGAAGATCAACAGACAGGTTAAATCCACTGTTCTTTTTTTCTGATGCCATTTCAGTACCATACTCCTTAAATACAATAAAGTCTGCACTGCCACTTTCTCTGCTGGTTGAGTTTGGAATATAAATATGAGAGCTGTCGGTAGACTCAGCAACCAATGTCATTTTCGCGTTTGATTCTGGTCCCTTCAGTGTAAAAGTGGTGACTTTACCAATTGCATTGCCATAAAACTGCTGGTTGTTTTCTGGTTTTGTATCAATCAGTAATAATTTATTGGTCTTAAGATCAAAATCAAAAGCCATATTTTTAAATCCACGCTCGTATAGTTTTCCACTTACCGAGCCGGTGTTTTTAAATTTGTCACGAATGGTAAATTGACCGAAGTCGATTCCATCTTCTTCAAATTTTATTTCTGCTGAATCAATGTTGTAATAAACTTGTGTGTAATCGACTTTAAGTCTTGCATCATATAATTTTACCTTACCTGAAAGCGTAAGATTGGCGGGATCACCACCTATAGATAGTTTTCCTTTGGCCTGACCCGACAAGTCAGAAAAAATACCTGTCAGGAATTGGTTCAGGAAACCAATTTTAGCATCGTTCAGTGTAATATCATTGCTAAGCGGATTTCCAATTGAATCCTTAAGGTTATAGGAACCCTTTGCCAGAAAATCAAACCCAGGATTAGGAGAAATGATATCGTATCGGATAACCCCAGTCTTCTTACTATAGTCGGCTTTAATTTTTACCAGTCCAACAGAGTCATCATCAAACCTGAATTGTTCAGCAGATAATGTTGCATCGGCATTAAACTGTCCAAAGAAATCACGCATTACTATTTCACCACTGGTAATACCTTCCAGTCTTGGATTTTTCATCACCAGTGAGGTAAGGTCACCCAAGACTACGTTACTGAGTTTAACGATCAGGTTATTGGTATTTCCACCATCTTCTTCTTCTGTTTCAACGGTGATTTCCTGAAAGCCTTGTGTAAACTTAACATTGTCTGCTAGTACAAAATTTTTCCTGATAACGAGTTCTCCTTCTTTTTCCAGGTTCCATTTTTTGTTATTCAGTACAAAGGAAGATGGCAAAAATTGTATCCTGGCCCCATCAGAAAGGGTATAAACATCTGCGTTCAGATTAGCATCATTCAGTGTGTTATCGGCACTGGTTTTAATTGACACAAATGAGTGATCATCTTTCGCAGTTACGGAAAGATTTGTGCCGGGAAAACTTAAGCTGTCACCAATAGTTATGGTGGTTATATCTCCTTTCAATGAAAGGGTATCCATATTACCCGCTCCTTTTAACTGAACACCATTGAATGCATAATTGTCGATTTTGCCAAAAGGAACATTCAGGGTTAGTTGAATATCGTTTTTCTTCGTATCAATACTGCCGTATAAAGAGGCATCGTTAAAACCGGTAAATCTTTTGTTGAAAATCTGCAGATAGGGTTCGATATAATTGGTATTTACCTTTACATCAAAACGTTGGTTTTCAGGGATGCTTTTAGGTGCTGCAACATAAACAGGGTAATAGTGATGCAAGAAAGATTGAATACTAGTGGGTAATTCAAGTATGCTGAATTCTCCTTTTATCTCTGCCCTGAATTCATTACTACCGACGCGTAAAATTTTTATACCTTCTTCCTGAACGGAGGTAATATTAAGCGAGTCGAAACTAATTCGGGTGGTTTCGTCTTTAACAGCGGCATTCAGGAATTTTGCAGTACCGAGAAAGTTATCAATATTGGTGCCAGTGAAATTGGCATCAAGTAATCCGGTTAATTCAATCTGATCCTGAATAAAATTCAAAGCTTTCAGGTTAGATTGAACAAGGTCACCAACCACGTTAAAGCTGGGCACGTCTTTTGAAAAATCAATTTCAACAGAAGTAGTGAAATTTAAATTAGGGTCATCAATTTCCAGTTCACCAGAAAATGCCTTTTTCTGAAAAGTACCATTCGTTACTATATTCGAATAGGTATAGTTATTAAAGTTGAGTGAATCGATGGTTCCTTTCAGGGTTGTTTTAATCTTGTCAACAGCAAAACTACTCCCTTCAATTTCTCCTTTAAAGTTTACCAAACCCAGTGAATTGGTATTTAAGAAGCGCCCAATATTAAAACGGGTGGTTTCAAGGTTTCCCGTATAAGTGGGTTCTCCTTTAGAAGGTAGTTTCAAACTAATATTGGTTTTCAATCCACCCAATTCAGTGCTGAACATACCAGCAGTAACAAAATTGTTAATAGTGCCTTTAAAATCTCCGCGGTAAATAATATTCCCGAGTTCAGCAAGGTTGGGATCTTTGATATCTTTCAAAGCGGGGATAAAACTATATAGATCATTATAGTTTGTTGATACCACACCATTACTAAAATTAATTAGTGTGGTATTGATATTGGGAAGTCCTTTCATGGCAAAGTTGCCGGTGATATTAGTTTTATTTCCCAATCTTGCTGAAAGTCTTTCAACAGAAAAATCCGCAACAGTTCCCTTATAGTTTCCGGAAAGGTCAATATTTCTTTTAAGGGTTTTCAATTCAGGAGCGAAAAAAGCAATATCATCACTACTGATTCTTGCTTCACGGAAACGTGCATCCATCACAACCTTTTCTACATAATCGCCAAAATCCTTATTAAAATCCGTGAATTTCATCGCATAATAGTTGCCGATTCTACTCTTGTTGGTTCTGATATCAAGAGCCGCCAACTCCATGATCTGTGGTGTAAACCTGAATTTGGTTTTTAATTTCTGAAGCTGAAATCCGCTTCGGTCTTTCACAGATAGGTCAATGTCTGCGCGTAAGGTATCTTTTACAAAAGAAACCTGGTTGAGGGTACCATTTAATTTACTCAATTGAATATGTGACCCATCGAAATAGGCTGCAGGTTTTTTTTCATTGCCATCCAGAAAAAGTCTACCGTCAACAATTTGTAAAGTTTTGGCTTTAACCAACATATTGCCCGCATTGAATTGCAAGCCTGTGTCTTTACTTGGTGGTTGTTGTTGTCGAATCTTAGCTGGTCGAAGTGCGGCAATACCCTGAACAGCAAACAGTGGTTGAACCAGTTTAATATCATCTATCAGGAAAATAGATTTCTTCAAATCAACTTTTGATGCATTCAGCACCATGCTCTGCATTTCGACGGTCATTTTTTCTCCTGCCCATCTGTCATTTTTTACAAGCCTGATATTCTTAAGGTCAACTTTTTTCAGGTCGAGGTCCAGGCCACCTCCTTTTTTCTCATCGGTAGAAGGAGAGGAAAAATGATCAACAATATACTGGTAGTTCCAGGTGCTGTCTTTCCGGTTTATTTTAATGATGGCATCTTCCAGTCCAACAAAGCGTAATACGGCTTTGTCTTTCAGAAAGAACCAGTCTGTAATACGCACTTTAAGGTTTCCAGCGTATAATAAAGTGTCTTTTGAGCGGTCTCGAACCAATAAACCCTCCATATTCAGCCTGTTGAATAATCCAATGCTGATATACTTAATCTTAATTTCGGTTCCGAGTGATTTGGATAACCTGCTTGTGGCAATGCCTACCAATTTATTTTGAACATAGTCGGTCTGGATAGCAATAAAGATCAACAAAATCAGGGCTAAAATAACCAGCAGTACGCGCCTTAATATTTTGAGGGATTTCTTCAGAACAGAACGGGTTTATCGCAAATTTACAGAATACCTACCTGAGTGCAAATTCAGTACCAAAGACTTCAAAACCAGCTAAAAAAGAATTAATTATGGTCAAAAAGTCGATTTATAGCTGCGTATTGAAGCAGCATGATGGTTTTTCCATCTTTTATTTCACCAGATTCAATCATTTCAAGTGCTTTTCTGAATGGTAGTTCCAGCACTTCTATATGTTCCTGTTCTTCAGCCACCCCACCACCATCGGATACTTTCATGTCTTTATTATAAGCAGCCACGAAGAAATAAAGTATTTCTGTAACTGATCCGGGAGACATATACGCTTCAAATACCTTTTTTACATCTGTTACCTGGTAACCTGTTTCTTCCTCGGTTTCACGTCTTATACAATCTTCAGGGTTATCATGGTCCAGTAATCCTGCACAGGTTTCTATCAGCATTCCATGATCATTTCCATTCACAAAACTGGGCAGCCTGAACTGCCGGGTTAATACAACAGTTTGTTGAAGTTTATTGTAAAGCAAGATGGTTGCTCCATTGCCTCTGTCATAAACCTCTCTAACCTGTTTTTTCCAATTACCATTGTTCTCTTGAATTTCGTAGTGTATCTTTTTTAATAGGTACCAATTGTCTGATAAGATCTCTGTACTGATAATCCGGGCAGGAGATTGCATGAATATTTATTTAATAGGAAATTATTTTTGGGCGGCTTTTACAGATGCAAGATAGCTAAGGCTTTCACCTTTAGGAATGCTCAGCGATTTCCAGTCGGTATCCCGAATCATTCTGCCAACGTAAACAATCTGACCTACATGATAAGGATAGTGTGCTAATTGCCTGAGTATAGCATCATATACCGTGAGGGGCTCTGTACGAATGGTAACTGTTTTCATCAGGTCTTCCGGTTGAAGACTTTCCAATGTTTTTAAAAGGCAGTTCCAACCTTCATTCCAAAAGGAAAGAACATCTTCCTTACTTAGGGGAGTGTTTTCAAATTCGGCATCTCTTTTACGCCACTCTTTTTCTCCGTCTTCTGTTAGGAAATTTGTCCAGCGGCTCAGCATATTACCATACATATGCTGCACAATTACAGCTATGGTATTGCTTTCAGCAGAAGGTTGAAAAAAGAAGTCTTTTTCTTCCAACTGGGCAAATGTATGGTCGCCCAGTTCCTTATAGTATTTGAATCTCTTGATGGAGTCTTTCAAAAAGCCAGCTTCGAAATGCATATTAGTTTCAAATTTTTATATTAAAATCCTGCCACTGAATCATCACCTCTTTTATCTGCCACCGCTTCACGAAGTCCGGTTGTCAGAATTCTGATGCCTTCCGTTCTTCCTATAGGATTTCTTTCTTTTATTTTATACCCCATTGCTTCCAATTGTTTTCTGGTATCCTGTAGAAAATCTCTTTCAATAGATACCTCATCAGGAAACCATTGGTGGTGGAATTTGGGTTTATTGATGGCATTGTCGAGGTCCATCCTGAAATCAATCAGGTTTACCAATGCCTGAAAAACAGAAGTAGGGATGGTTGTTCCTCCTGGTGTTCCAATGGTTAGGTAGGGTTTGTTGTTTTTAAGCACAAGGGTAGGGGTCATAGAACTTAGCATCCTTTTGCCTGGCACAATAGCATTGGCTTCCCCGCCAAGTGCGCCATACATATTTGGTACACCGGGTTTAACGCTAAAATCATCCATCTCATTATTGAGAAAAAAACCAGCACCACCAACCACGGTTCTGCTTCCATATCCACCATTCAGTGTAGTGGTGATAGCAACGAGGTTACCCTGTGCATCAATAATACTTAGGTGGGTTGTTTCTTCGCTTTGTTGGATAAGTCCGGCTTTTACTTGTGTGCTATTTCCTGCTTTGTCTGGGTTGTAATCTGCCATTCGTTGGGTGAGGTAATGCTCGCTAATGAGGCTATCAACAGGAACATCCCAGAAATCAGGGTCGCCAAGGTGTTCTGCGCGATCGGCATAAGCCCTTCTTTCTGCTTCAATCATTAACTGCACACTTTTAGCAGTTTGAAATCCATAAGCATTAACCGGATATTTCTCGATCATTTTCAGCATCTGAGCAATCAATATTCCACCGCTGCTTGGAGGTGAAAAGCTGATGATATGGTGCCCCCTGTAATCAAAACGGATGGGCTCTCTCAATTTTGCTGTATAGTTTTTCAGGTCATCATAAGTAATGATGCCTTTACCACGCTGCATTTCTTCAACAATCAGTTTTGCTGTTTCACCACCGTAAAAACCCTGTGCGCCATCTTTCTGCATTCTTTTTAAAGTTGCAGCAAGTTCTTTTTGGTATAGTGTATCACCAGCTTTCCATTTTTCGGCTTTAATAAATGCCGTTGGCCTTGTGCTGTATTTCTGTATTGATTCCCTAACACTATTCAGTGATAAAGCTTCTCTTTCTGTTAGGGTAAATCCTTTTTCTGCAAGGTCTATTGCAGGTTGTATCAAACGGGCAAAAGATAATTTGGCATAGGGTAGGGTAGCAAATAATCCGGCCACCGTTCCTGGTATACCAGATGCGAGGTGGCCATTCTGGGATAAGGCAATCCTGGCATTTCCTTTTTCATCCAGGTACATATCTCTATTAGAGGCCTCAGGTGCTGCTTCGCGGTAATCGAGCCCGATTAATTCACCATCTTTTTTTCGTGCAAGTAAAAATCCGCCACCACCGATATTTCCGGCAGCAGGATATACTACTGCTAAAGCTAATTGTGTAGCTATTGCTGCATCAAAAGCATTGCCTCCCTGTTTCATAATCATGGCACCTACCTGACTGGCCAGGGGGTGTGCACTGGAAACTGCAGCCTTTTGGTAATTGGCTTTTTTGACAATGGAATACTTATAAGGGTCAATAGCTTTCCCTTTTCCTACAATCGAAGGAATATTTTGTGCCGACACAGACAAAGAAGCACAACCGATTAACGGAATAATCCACCATTTTTTCATGGCAGAAAATTAACACATTTACCAGAGACCTGATCCATTCAGCACCTTCTGTCGATAAAAAATACCCGATTCTTGTCAGATACCTGTATTCTTCCCTACTTTCACAACACATTTTAGCATATATGAAACCAATTATCTCCTTACTTTCTTTTTTGATGCTTATTTCGGCATCTTTTGCACAAAACGTTCCGAGTCCTGAATCCTACCTGGGATATAAAATCGGAACACGTTATACAAGACACCATAAAATTGTTGAGTACTTCAATGCTGTTGCCAAAGCCAGACCAGACATGGTTAAGCTTGAACAATACGGACTTACCAACGAAGGAAGGGAACTACTGTTGGCATTTGTAGGTACGCCAGAAAATATCCAAAAACTGGAATCAATTCGATTAAATAATCTCCGTCTGGCAGGCATAGCTAAAGATAAAGCCGCGCCAGTAATAAACGGAGCCCCAGGTATTGTTTGGCTCAGTTATAATGTACATGGTAATGAACCTTCCTCTTCAGAAGCTGCATTACTGATGATACATGCTCTTACTGATCCTGCCAATACCCAAACCAAAGAATGGTTAAAAAATACCATCGTTGTTATTGATCCTTGTATTAATCCGGATGGCCGCGACCGCTATGTTAACTGGTTTAATTCAATGGTTGGAAATAACATGAATGTACATCCGATGGCAAGAGAACATGCTGAGCCATGGCCAGGTGGTCGTAGCAATCACTATAATTTCGACCTGAACCGCGATTGGGCATGGCAAACACAGGTAGAAACACAGCAACGAATTAAAAAATACAACGCATGGCTGCCACAGGTCCATGTTGATTTTCATGAACAGGGATATAACTCACCTTATTATTTTGCACCTGCAGCCCAACCTTTTCATGAAGTAATTACCACCTGGCAACGCGACTTCCAGGAACTGATTGGAAGAAATAATGCATCATATTTTGATAAAAACGGTTGGTTGTTTTTTACCAAAGAAAGTTTCGATTTGCTATACCCTGCATATGGCGATAGTTACCCAATTTATAATGGGGCTATTGGTATGACCTATGAACAGGGTGGACATAGCAGGGGTGGTTTAGGTGTTGTTACTGCTGATGGGGATACGCTTACATTGGTAGATAGGGCAACGCATCATTTTACTACAGGGTTATCAACTGTTGAAACTTCAAGCCGTAATCACGAGAAATTGATGTCGGAGTTTAAGAAATATTTTGATGATGGAAGGTCCGGTAAAGTAGGGGAGTACAAGACCTATGTATTAACTGCTTCAGATCCACACAAACTAAATCCGGTTATTGAGTTACTTGAAAAAAATGGTATTCAATGGGGAACAGTAAGCAATAAAAATTTCCGAGGCTTCAATTATTTTACCGGAAAGGATGAAAACTTTACGGATGAAGGATTTAATATAGCAGTAAGTGCCTACCAGCCAAAAGCTGTGATGGCAAAGGTTTTGCTGGAACCAAAAACAATTGTGAATGATTCCAATACCTACGATATCACAACATGGTCATTGCCCTATGCCTATGGTGTAAAAGGATATGCGGTTAAAGAAAAACTTGATTTGGGCAACGACTGGAAACAACCCGTTGTAAATAAAGTGAATTCAAGCTATGGTTTATTAATTCCTTATACCTCTTTCAATAGTGCCAAACTATTGGCTGAATTACTGAAACAGCATATTAAAGTTCGTTTTGCAGAAAAGCCATTCCGTTATAAGAATAAAAACTATGACAGAGGTACTTTGATTGTACTTAAAACAGGAAATGGTACTGTTAATTGGAATGATATTACCAATGGTGCATGTATGAAATTTGGTGTGCAGGCAGATGTGGTTGAAACAGGCTTTATGGATCAGGGAGCAGACTTTGGTTCTTCAGATATTAAAAACATCAGTGAAGCTCCCAAAGTAGCTTTATTAACCGGCGATCAGGCCTCTTCTTTGGGTGCAGGAGAAGTATGGCATTATTTTGAAAGAATGCTCGACTATCCAATTACATTGATCAATGGAAGTGATCTTGGACGCATGAACCTGAAAGATTTTAATGTAATAATTGCTCCTGATGGCTATTTCCGCTCATTGGGTGAAAAATCGGGTGCTGACCGATTAAAAGATTTTGTGCGTGGTGGTGGTAAAATAATTGCCATGGAAGGTTCTGTTTCTGCCATGGCTGCTGAATTCGGATTGAAAACAAAATCAGATAAAGAAGAAGAAAAAGGAGATTATGTTGATGTGAAAAAGTATGGTGAAAGAGATCGCTCCTATTTACCTAATGCGATTCCAGGGGCTATATTTAAAGTTGACCTTGATAATACCCATCCACTCGGATTTGGTTATCCCGACTTCTATTATACACTCAAACAAGATGGTAATCTGTATGAGTTTATGAAAGGTGGCTGGAATGTAGGCGTGCTTAAAAAAGAAGCTTACGTAACAGGCGTTGCAGGAACAAAAGTGAAAAACAGACTCAAAGACGGTATGCTGTTCGGTGTGCAGAATATGGGTTCAGGATCTGTAGTTTTTCTTGCTGAAAATCCATTGTTCAGGAATTTCTGGGAGAATGGAAAACTTTTAATGGCAAATGCTGTTTTCCTTGTAGGACAATAAATAAAAAGGCCGTCCCAAATTAACTGGACGGCCTTTTTTAAATACCATGCGTCAGAAAAAATTTAAAAAGGTTATGAAAACAACCGGGGTTGTTTTAGTGCTGGTACTGTTGACATGGGTAATAGTAGGGGAGAGTTGCATGAAATTCAGGATGAGTGATGAAACCGCTTTAGAGAAATTCAGAAAAGCTGGCGTTCCCCTGGATATCCAAAGACTGAAAGTAAATGGACGAACACTGCATTATGTGAAAACTGGGAATGATAGTCTCCCAACCATTGTATTCGTTCATGGTTCGCCTGGTTCATGGGATGCTTTCGAAAGCTATATGCGCGATTCTTTATTACTCCGGAAATACAGGATGATTTCTGTTGATCGACCAGGTTTTGGATACAGTGATTTTAGGGATGCATTGAACCTGCAGGACCAATCGATGATCATCAATGCGCTTTTTGTTAAAGAAAAGAATCACCGCCCTGTTTACCTCGTGGGACATTCCCTTGGTGGTCCGTTGATTGTTCAGATGGCCGTTGACAGACCAGATTATTTCGATGCATTAGTTATCCTTGCCGGTTCAATTGATCCGGCATTGGAAACGCCAGAAAGATGGCGCCCTTTATTCATGAATAATCCACTTAAATTTTTAGTACCGGGAGCAATGCGGCCATCCAATGAGGAATTATGGTTCCTGAAAAAAGACCTCAAATTACTTGCGCCAAAAATGGGTAATGTGCGCTCAAGAATATTTGTTGTGCATGGCAACAAAGACATTCTTGTACCTTATGCCAACCTCGACTACGCTGTTAAACAATTTAAAAATGCCCGTAGCATCGACACCTTAACACTCCCCGGTGCAAACCATTTCATACCCTGGAGCCATTATAGGGCTGTAAGGGCGGTGTTGTTGAAGCTATAATAGCTGCAGGCCACAGGCTTCAGGCTGCAAGCTTTTTTTATTATTAATTAAAATATGAACAAGCGTAAATGTGGTAATGGAATATTTCTTTTAAGTAGGGTTTGCAAAACAAATTTGCAAACCCTATTATTTATGCCAATAACAGCAGAAAGCCTAAAATAAGCACCAATCAAGGCGTGTAGCTTGCAGCCCGCAGCTTGAAGCAATAACTGCAAGCTTTGATTTTTTCTATAAATGGTGCGGCATATCATCTTCCAGCCTTTATCTTCGTTAGCACCATTCCTGTCGTATGAAAAAAAAATGTATACTGCTTTTATCGGGGTTGCTGGGTTTTAGCATTATCTATGGTCAGATCGTACCTGTTACGGCAAATGCCGCAGATATTTACCAGCAGATCAAGAAATTGAATGTACTTGGCTCTGTTTTGTATCTGGCAGCACATCCAGACGATGAAAACAACGGTCTTTTACCTTATCTCGCAAAAGAAAAGCTATATCGAACCGCATACTTAAGTCTTACAAGAGGTGACGGTGGACAAAACCTGATTGGTCCTGAACAGGGGATTGAATTAGGCATGATCAGGACTCAGGAGCTGCTTGCCGCTAGAGCCATTGATGGATCTGAACAATATTTCACCAGGGCATATGAATTTGGATTCAGTAAAAGTTCTGAGGAAGCATTAAGGGTTTGGAACCGAACAGAGGTGTTGGCTGATGCAGTATGGATGATACGATCATTACAACCTGATATCATTATTGCAAGGTTCCCGCCTGATGCAAGAGCCGGACATGGTCACCATGCCGCATCTGCAATCATTGCAGAAGAAGCGTATAAGGCTGCAGCAGACAGTACAAAGTTTCCGGAACAGTTTAGATACGGCTTAAAACCATGGCGCGCCAAAAGGTTATTGTGGAACACTTTCAATTTTGGAAGAAACAATACAATCAGCGAAAATCAATTAAAAATAGAAGTTGGTGCTTATAATCCATTACTTGGCAAAAGTTATGGTGAACTGGGAGGAGAAGCAAGAAGCATGCATAAAAGTCAGGCGGAGGGTCGGCCAAGACGCAGAGGGGAGGTATTTGAATATTTTGCACATGTCGCCGGTGATTCTGCTGTATCAGACCTCATGGATGGAATTAATACAGGCTGGTCAAGGCTTAAACATGATAAAACAGTTGTGTTTACAAATGGGTCTGGTAAAGAGACAACCATACAGTTGTCAATAGATTCTCCACTTGCGCAAATTCAACATGGCATTGATGATATACTGGCGCAATACGATTTCAGGAAACCCGAGAAATCTGTTCCGCAATTGGTACAGGTATATAAATTAATGATGAGCAAATTGCCGTCAGGCCCATGGAGAACCCAGAAACTAAAGGAGATACAGGAAATTATTGAGTATGCGTCCGGGTTATTTGCTGAAGCTTTTACACAACAGGAAACAGCCTTGATGGGAGATAGCGTAAAGGTCAATTTTTTTGTGAATAAAAGAAGCGATGTAAACCTAACCATCAGATCTATGCGGTTTGATCGACAAAAAGATTCAGTGGTGATGCAGGTGGCAGAAAAAAATAAAAATTACCAATACACGCATATACTCATTCCTGACAAAGGTTCAGACCAGACCCAACCCTACTGGCTTCGCAAAACAAAAACTACCGATGGCATGTTTGTGGTTGAAGACCAGCAAGAGATCGGCAAAGCCTGGAACGATCCTTTATTTACCGTATGGTTCGATATTGAAATCGAAGGAGTGAAATTCCAGGTTCAAAGACCAGTCATGTATAAATATGTAGATGCCGAAAGAGGCGAGTTATACCAGCCCTTTATCATTGTGCCAAACATAGAGTTGTATATGAGTCCTTCAGTGGTATTGTTGAATGTAAAAGAAGAGAATGGAAAAAACAGGGCAGATTCAATGTTGCATGTTGTTTATCGTTCGAATTTCTCCCAGAAACAAGTCACCACATCCCTGAATATCAGACAGGAAAAAATTAAACCTGTAATCAGCCGGGAGAAAAGAGATTATGTAAAAGGACAACGTGAAATCATCGATATTCCACTTGCTACAGTATATAATCCTAACGCAGCAGCACAATATCTTGAAGCTACTATGTCTATTATATCGCCACAAGGAAAAACCCTGAACTTTTCAGATTATTTTAAGTCTATTCGTTATGATCATATACCCAATATCAATTACGCATTTCGTGATCACATCAAAATAGTAAAAGAAGAAATTAAGGTAAAAGGTAAAAAAGTGGGTTATATACCTGGATCAGGAGATGTAATACCAGAAGCACTCAGACAATTAGGCTATGAAGTGAAAGAATTAGATGATGCTGATTTAACCAATGAGAACCTCAATCAGTTCGATGCAATTATTACCGGAGTACGTGCATATAACCTGCACGACTGGCTTACCGGAAAATATGATGTGATGATGCGCTATGTTGAAAATGGAGGCAACCTGATTGTTCAATATAACCGAAACCAGGGAGGAGTTCCATCACCTAAAATAGGTCCATACCCCTTCCAGATTTCAACCAATCGTGTTACGGAGGAAGATGCAGAAGTTAGGTTTGCTTTGCCGGATCATCCTGTATTAAATACACCCAATAAAATAACGGATGCCGATTTTTATGATTGGGTACAAGAGCGTAGTACCTATCAGGCTGATCAGGCAGATAGCCGTTATCAGGCTCCATTATCTATGAATGACAAGGGAGAAAAAGCCAGCAGTGGAAGCTTGATTACAGCAGCACATGGGAAAGGTAATTTCGCCTATGTAAGTTTGGTGATGTTCAGGCAATTACCTGCAGGAAATCCTGGGGCATTTAAAATACTGGCAAACCTTATCGCAATGCCTAAGCATTAATGTATGAAGCAAAGAAGACAAATCGGAATATTTACAATTGTTATTATCGGAGTTGGACTTGGATTACTGATTAAAAATGTTCGTATCGGTCTATTGATAGGATTGGCACTCGGTTTATTTGCAGGAAGTTTAATTCGAAACAGATAATTTAAGCAAATGGAAAACAAAGAAAAAATCCCCCTTTTTAAGAGCTGGAATGGCTGGTATTTACTGGTCTTATTGGTACTTATCGGGCTGATTGTTTTTTTTCAATGGCTTACTAAAAATTACGCATGAGTAAAACAGACTGGATTGTATTGGTAGTTACATTGGTGGCTATTATTACCTACGGTTTATATAAGAGCAGGACAAGCAAAAATCTCGAAGGATATTTTTTGAGTGATAGAACTATGCCCTGGTACCTGGTATTGTTAAGCATCATGGGTACACAGGCAAGTGCCATTACATTTTTATCTGCTCCAGGTCAGGCATTTACAGATGGGATGCGCTTTGTGCAATATTATTTTGGTCTGCCATTGGCAATGATAATTCTTTGTATCACATTCGTTCCTTTGTTCAATAAACTCAAGCTCTTTACTGCCTACGAGTTTCTGGAAAAAAGATTTGATCTCAAAACAAGAACTTTTACTTCCTTTCTGTTTTTATTATCCCGTGGACTTTCCACTGGAATAAGCATATACGCACCCTCTATCATTCTGTCGTCGCTGATGGGTTGGGATATATTCTGGACGAATATAGTTATGGGGGGCATGCTGATAATTTATACAGTAACCGGAGGAGCAAAAGCAGTAGCCTATACACAGCAATTACAGTTATTAATCATCTTCGGCGGAATGTTTGTGGCCGGATACCTGATAGTTGATTATCTGCCTGAAGGAGTTGGGTTTAGTGAAGCATTGAAAGTTAGTGGTGCTACAGGAAAACTAAATGTAATTACAACCGGGATAACAGAAAACGGGTTCGACTGGAAAGACAGGTATAACCTTATTAGTGGTGTAATTGGTGGTTTTTTTCTTGCCTTATCTTATTTCGGTACAGACCAGTCACAAGTGGGTAGATACCTTACTGCAAAAAATACTACAGAAAGCAGGGTGGGGTTATTGATGAATGGTTTGGTAAAAGTGCCGATGCAGTTTCTTATACTTTTATTAGGAGCTTTATTATTTACTTTTTATCAGTTCAATCCATCACCAGTATTTTTTAATAAAGCGGTGGAAGAAAAGGCCATGCAAACAAGCTATAAAGATGAACTGGCTGGTTTGAAAAATGAATTCAATACCCATCAACTTAAACAGCAGGAGTGGAGCAAGTTGTATGCTATTGAAATGAATGAATTGTATAAAGACAGTATCACCATTGGGGCGAAAAAACTGGTCACCATTCAGGATAAGTATAAAAAAGTGTTGGCTAAGGCAAGTCCAGGGTCAGATACAAACGATACCAATTATATATTTCTTCGTTTTGTGGTCGACTATTTACCAAAAGGATTGGTTGGATTATTGATTGCCATTATTTTTCTTGCGGCCTGGGGTTCTATTGCAGCAGCATTGAACTCGCTGGCATCCTGTACCATGATTGATTTTCATCAAAGGCTAAGGGGCATTGAAAGTGATAATAGCAATCTTGTACAATCGGCCCGCGAGTATAAACAATCGCGTTACTATACACTGGCATGGGGTATATTCTGTATCATCACTGCAGAGTTTGCCTCTGGTATGGGTAGTCTTATTGAAGCGGTGAATGTATTGGGCTCCCTGTTTTATGGGGTGATATTGGGTATATTTTTAGTAGCATTCTACCTGAAACAAGTAAAAGCAAATGCGGTATTTGCCGCCGCCATTCTTGGAGAATGTGTTGTGATTGCATGTTTTCTGCTGGATAAATACAATATTATCGGACTTGGATTTTTATGGTTGAATGTAGTGGGTGCTTTGGTAGTAGTATTATTGAGTGTTATTTTTCAGATGTTTCAAAGAAGGGTTGCGTAGATTAGCGTTCAATTCCATTGCTGTCCGGGGAAATTTGGCTGCATGCTACAAGCTGCAAGCTGCAGGCCTAGTTGGTGCTTTAATTGGCTTTCTGCTTTTAATGGAATATACGAAGGGGACCTGCGAATTAGATAATTTAAAATCAGTGACTTAAATAAATATTTGATAGCCGAAAACGCACAGTCTGCTATTAATAGAACACGGATCTTCATGATTTTCAAGATCTATCATGATAAATCTTGAAAATCATGAAGATCTGCGTTCCATCATACCCGTATCATGAAGCTCATGGCCCACAGCTCAAAGCCTGTTTTTGATGACATCTTTGGGCTCATCTGGGTTTTTATAACAGGCAATAACTGTTAAGGAAGTACAATCTAACTGTTCTGACTTATGTAATTCAATAGGTTTACCCTTTCGATGATGCGATACTTAACTTTTTTTATCCAAGAATTTTTAATGAACAATTCTATTAAGCCCTTAAAGCATTGACAATACCTATAAATACCTGATTTTCCCTAAAAATCAGTATCATCGTAAAATGAGTCATAGCTTTAAACCAGTGCCCTGGGCCGAATCTGCTTCGATCTATGAAGTCAATATCAGACAGTATACATCAGAAGGAACATTTACAGCTTTTAGTAAGCATCTTCCAAGATTAAAGGATATGGGGGTAGATATACTCTGGTTAATGCCTGTTACTCCAATAAGTATAGAAGAAAGACAAGGTACACTTGGCAGTTATTATGCTTGTAGCAGTTATACCCGCATTAATCCGGAATTCGGTAACGAACATGATTTTCGTTCATTGATCAATGAAGCGCATGCGTTAGGTATGCGGGTTATTATTGATTGGGTGGCGAACCATACTGGCTATGACCATCACTGGACGAAAGAACATCCTGAATGGTATATAAAAGATGAGTTGGGTAATTTCACTGAAAGAAACGGATGGAAAGATGTGATTGATCTCGATTTTAACCAGGAGGCCATGCGCACGGCAATGGTTGAAGCAATGCAATATTGGTTGAAAGAGTTTGATATTGATGGTTTTCGATGTGATATGGCACATCTTGTTCCACTCGATTTCTGGATGGAAGCAAGGGCATGCTGCGACGCAATAAAACCTGGTTACTGGCTGGCAGAATGTGAAGAAGTGAATTATCATAATGCATTTGATACCAGTTATGCATGGTGGTGGATGCACACAACGGAAAAATTTGTAAAAGGTGAAACAGGTTTACATCAACTACATGAAGTATTACATGCCTATTCACAATACCCTGTAGGAGCAAGTAAATTATTTTTTACCAGTAACCACGATGAAAATAGCTGGAACGGTACCGAATATGAAAAGTATGGTCTTTGCGCCAAAGCATGGGCCGTATTTACCTGTACCTGGCAAGGAATACCACTGATATATAGTGGACAGGAAAATCCCAATATGAAACGACTGGCATTCTTTGATAAAGATCAGATTGAATGGCATAAGGAACCAATCTTACAATCGTTCTATCAAACATTATTGCAAATGCGAAAATCGAATGCCGCAATTACTGGAGGAGAAACATTCATACTTCCTGTTGAGGCGGCACCCGCAATGGCCTATTTCAGACGGAAAGAACATAATCAGGTACTGGTGTTGTTGAATTTGTCAGAACAGGAAAAATGCACCATACCTATTTCACATGAATGGTTGGAGGGAAGCTATGTTAACCTGTTCTCCGGAATTCAATATCATTTTTCAAATGCAGAAAGTTTTGAATTATTACCGGGCGATTATTTAGTCTATATCAAACAATATTGACATAAAAAAAGCGAATGAACTTACTTCATTCGCTTTTTTTTATAGCTTTTTTGGGAGGAATTATTCTCTTGATAAATTTAACGGGTAAGTATAACTTCCTTCAAATCCAGGATAAATACCTTCAAGTCTAACAACACCGCTCTTAACAGAAGATAATACTTCCTGAAGTTCTGCAACTGTTTTTACTTCACGTCCATTTACGCCAGTTATAACAAATCCATCCTGCATTTTGCTTTTGCTTAATAATCCTGTTCCTACTTTTTTAACACGGACACCACCTTTGATTTCATTTGCAGCAGCAAGACTTTTATCAATGGTTTCCAATTCGCCACCCAGTTGTTCAAGAGCAGAAGTAGATTTTACTACTTCAGTAGTACCAACTTTGTTTTTCAGGGTAATGTTTACGGTGTTTTCTTTTCCGCCTCTTTTATAACTCACAGATATTTTATCGCCCGGCTTATATAAAGCAACCTGTTCTTGTAATTCAGGTCCATTAGTAACTACATTTCCATTTACTTTGGTAACAAGGTCACCTTTTTTCAAACCAGCAGCGGCAGCGGCACCGCCATCAGGTACTCCTGTGATAATAACACCTTCTCCTTCTTTAATTGAGGTGCCCAGTTCTTTTTCCAGTTCACGTAACTGATCGTCTGAAAGATTTTCACTAGGGTAATTAATACCTATAAAAGCTCGTTGAACTGTACCAAATTTTACGATATCGGTAACTATTTTCTTAACGATATTAACAGGAATTGCATAAGAATAACCAGCATAAGAACCAGTAGGAGATGCAATGGCTGAATTAATACCGATTAATTCTCCTGAAGTATTAATGAGGGCACCACCACTATTACCAGAGTTAACTGCAGCATCTGTTTGAATAAATGATTCAACCGGACTTTGACTTTGGCGGCTGTTGATACCGATTGATCTTGATTTTGCACTTACAATACCGGCGGTTACAGTGGCATCAAGATTTAAAGGATATCCAATTGCCAATACCCATTGCCCAAGTTTTACTTCATCACTATTTCCATATACTAAGTATGGAAGGGCTTTCCCTTCAACCTTAATTACAGCGATATCGCTGCTTGGATCTGTACCAATTAAAGTGGCTTTATAAGATTTCTTATTGGCCAGCGTAACGTTGATTTCATCAGCACCATCAACAACGTGGTTATTGGTAATGATGTATCCATCTTCAGTAATCAATACACCACTACCGCTTGCGCGTTGCTCTGGAATAACACGTGGACCACCAAAGAAATCACCAAAATCGTCACCAAATAAATCGGCAAAAGGATTACTACGCTGACGTTGTGTATTACTAACCTGGCGAGCTTTGGTTTTTGTTTTTATGTGCACCACCGCAGGGGTAGCACTGGTAGCTGCTGGCGTAAAATCAATCGCAGCCGCCATATTATTGTTTTTATCAAAAAAACCAGCATAGTTCACCGGTAGCTTTCCGGATTCCTGTATGCCTGCTCGTTGGTAATCGTTGTATTTGCTAAAACCCCAAACACTGAGGACAGCAGTGGTGGCGCTTATGGCAACCACGGCTAAAATGTTCTTAAGATTCATAATGCATGGTCTTTTAATGATTTGAATAATCTAATTGGATCAAATAATATGCCTTTCAGACAGCAAATAAACAAAGCTGTTTAATTGACAGTATACCTCTGACAGTATTTAACAAATGTTTTACGGCAATCCTCGTAGATCGAGAGGAAAGCCAATGTTAAAGCTAACGAATTATCCGCAAACTGGCTAAGCCATGCAATAATGGGTAGTGGTACAGTTTGAAAATAAAACTTTAATTAACATGGAACGTCAAAATATAGAAATACCCGATTCCCCTATTGCGCTTAAATTTCAAGACGGTAGTTGCTTGTGCTTAGGAACTGGGGTTTTACAAAAGATTGTATTTGATTGGATGGGGAAAGACCCTAACACGGTCGTTTTTAAATCCTCTTCACTCGAACCTCCCACAACTGGCACAACTTAGCGTATATCTCTTTTTCTATGTTTATACCCATTTCAGGGGATGGGTTATACTTTATATCACTACCCCATATTCCTAACGCCATAAAGGTTTGATTTTTATAGATTTCTTTCTCAAATTCTATTGGGTATTTTATAGACAACTGTTCTAAAAAGCTGTCTAATTCCTGCATTTTATCCTTTTCAGTAGTAAATACCTCTGCGTAAGAGAACTTCATAAACCGTGTTTTCAGGTCAAAATATTACATTTACCCTGAACTTTTTAGCGTTTTAGCTATTTCTTGCTTTTCAAAACTTGGCAGTCAAAAAAAGCAGACAAGAAAAAAGCCTATAAACGCTCACGCTACGGCGTGGGCTTATGGCTATTGTCTGCGGGTTCTGCCAAGTACCTGAAAAGCGGTAGTTAATAATGTCCCACGCTATTTTTATGTGCTATCCCGCCGGGACGTAGGGTTTAATACATTTTATGAAACACCTATTAACCTTCGTTTTATTCTTGTTTTCACTTGCATCTTATTGCCAAAATAAAGCAGAAACAGAGGATTGGCTTGTTTATTACTTAAATAAGTATTTTACCCACTCTTATGACATTTTTGACTACCAAAAAATGATGTATTCCATTCGTGCAAATAAGCCATACGATTATCAAACTTACCAATATTCATTTTCTGGTACTAAAATGGTTGTAATAACACAAACATTTACTATTAAGGATAGCACAACGCAACCAAGAGGAAAGTTTTTACGAGAAAGGATAGATTCTCTCCCAATTAAAAATGTATTGCGAGTTGAAGTAACTAAAGGAGAAGGGAAAAAATCTGAATCATCCCCCTATGATTACAAATTTGAATTAATATTTCGACAGCCAGTAAATAAAGCAGATTTTTTGCAGCGATATATACCGTTTACCATAATAAGCGGGGACTTAAAATTGAACGATGAATGGGCGGCTAAAATAAAAACAGCGTTAGAAACTTTGGTAATTCATTACGGAGGCAGACCAGTGAGGGAAATATTCTAAATGATCCATTGAAAACAAGAAAAAGAACCTTATGACTCACGTAGGTAAGACATATTAAACTATACTTTTCTTATATGTTCCTCTTTTACCTACTATTGGTTCGGGTACTAATTTCACTATATCCTCAATAGTCATAGGCCTTTTAGTTAATCCCGCTTGCATAGCAGGTGTTACGCTTAATGACTGATGTATTTTGCAGAAGTTGTAATAAACAAAGTGCAGGGCAATAGCATAGCAATGATTTTCTACTTTCTTGCTGAAAGCATTGGTAAGTCTTGTAAATCTTCTCATGTGCATACGCATAGTTAAGTTTTGCCTTTCAACGTAAGATGTAGATATAAACTTCTTATTAGGCTCTCCCATTACACGGGTTTTCTTTGCACCTGTACAAGTAGCGGGGCTGTACCTTCTTTCATTATCGCTTGCTCCATCAGGGCTACCGTACATTTTAATAAGCATAGCGTAGTCTATATCATATTCAAATGCTCTTTCCACAGCTACTAAATAGGCTTTATGTCCGTCTGTTGTTAATTGTACTCTGTTAGATAATCTGTCCCGTAAATCATACATAAAGGAACACGCTGCATCCGCATCTCTATCACCCACAAGCCATGAAACAACCAGTTTTGTATCTGCATCTAATCCCACCCATGTCCATACATCACCATGACCACCCGCACCATTGTTTTTAGCCTTTTCCTTGCAGCCTACAAATGACCAAATTTCATCGCACTGTACACGTTCAGACTTTACGCCCTTAACTGTTTCATCATGGAATAATTGACACGCTTTACCTAAGTCTACAAGGAACTTTAATATAGTTGTTCGAGATACACCCGTAATGCGGGTAGCTGCTCTCAAACTTGTACCCTCAACTAAGAGGCTTACTATCTGTGCTTTCTTTTGTATAGGTAACGTGTTCATAATTCAAATATACTAATTATGCTTGACCGAACAAGCATTTAGCAAAATATTTTTTACTTTTTTTACGCTGTATTCACAGGCATTGTTTAATTTTACTGCGGAAGCGGCGGGAATCGAACCCACAAGTCGTGCCGACCACGGTGTTACAGACCGCACCTTTACCATTTAGGAGAACACTTCCAAAATAATTAAGCCTCTTTCTTTACCGGGAAGGGCTTTTTTATTTCTGATAGTGCAAGATTAGCGACAGGATGGCAGACTTTTAGGAGGACAAAGGGGGACAGTCCCCCCAAAGTATATTGGTTATCAATTAATTGAACTCAATTACTTTTTTATCTTTTCTACCCATTTATTGAACTTTTGTACCCAAAATGCGGCAGCAGCATCCCGCTCTTCTAATTCTTTGGATATTTTTTCAGGGTAGTATTTTTTTCTAATGGAATTAATACTAATATTTTCAGATTTTTTAGAGGAAAAATTTTTTGAAATCAGACGGAATAATTCTTCACAAGTAGTCTGACTAATCATATGCGATTCTTGCAATAATTTAAACAAATATGTTAGTTCAGCTACCGATAAATCCATTTTAATCTTTGTATGGGCTGGTACAATAAATTCCGATGGCTCTTGTTCTATTAGTTTTTGCTTCTCAATAACAATAGTATTTATGGGTACTATTTTCCCTTCTTTATACCGATTGACTAAAGGGCTGACGGTGTTGATAAAACTGGAAACAATCTTATTTAGAAGATTGAGATAATATTCCCTAAATTCATTATTCCAGTCTATTAGTTCTGCTTCATCTTCAATACAAAAGAACTTACTATGCCTTATTGTTTTAGTCTTAGCAAGGGTAAAATTTCCTGATAAAACCCCAATATAATCTGGCGTAGTTATTTGATACTCTGTATTGTGATCTCGGTAATACTCGGATGAGTTAATAAAGTCCGTTTCTTTCTTTTCTACTTCTTTTGTGAATTTCTCATTAGCCCTATCATTATAGGCATCTATCTCATTTAATAACCAACTTTCATTTATAGAACTTATACGAACATCTTGTAGCCATAAGTCTAATTCCTCAAATACATATACTTGTGTGTTTTCATTAGTGGTATTTATCACTTGGTATATCTCATCTTCCATTTGAGAATGACAAGTAAATACCAAATCGTAATATGTATCTAAGGTATCAGGTGAAACAATAATACGGGACTTCTTACTAAACTTCTCGTAATGAGCATAAACACGTTGAGCCGTGTAGTATTCTATTGTGAACCTTATGGCATTGTTTATTCGAGGGAATACGGGCTTCATTGGTGGAATTACCAACCCAAAATAATAAATCAAACCGATTTAATGCTTGACCGAATTAATCTTCTTTATTACCCCACCGGGCGGCGGCGGCTTTTTTGGCTATTTCAGACCTTTTTTTAGGGGATAGTTTGGCGGCTCTTGCTGGCCCACCTTTCAGCCCACCTTTTCTACCCAAAGCGGCGGCGGCAGCACTAATAGCCTCTTTTGAAATATTATCGGGTGTTTGTCCTGTGGCTATATCTACTATTGATTTAGCCCTCTTATTGGGGTCGGATGGTCTTTTTGCTTTTGCCATAATACAAAGATAATACTTCTTTGCTTGACCGTAAAAGCAACTAATTTTCAAACTGTACCACTACCCAATAATGCGAACCTGGGTTGTAGGGGAGGCTTGGCGCATAGTGATAGACAATGGTCCACGGTCTTTTACTATGGTCTATCGACTATGGTCTATGGTCCATGGTCTCTTGTCTATAGCGAATTATTGTCATAAATGCTGCAAAAATGCCATAGTATCAACACCGTCGGCATAATCTGTTAAGCCAGGACTTTGTGCCTGACCTATTGGAATAAAGCCATGTCCAACCACACACTGAATATCCTGGTTTTCGGAAAGCATTTTTGTCAGGGCCTCCTTATCCTTGTAAAATTGGTAGTGAACCTGGCTAACCGGCGAGAATGGAGAGATATTTTCGGTTAATACTAATGAATCATTGTTCATGTAGTATTTATTACCCATGATTAATAATGCCAGGTGGTAATCGTAATTGTGTTTGTATTTGTGGTAATCCATCAGGTACTCGTATCGCTTCAATTCATGTAAAATAGGTACGAAATCATAACTTTCGGGTACATATAACTGCGTAATATTCCTGCATCCGAGTCCGAAATAACGTTGTATGTCATCTGCCAACAGACTTAACTCCTCTTTCGTTTCACTACCATCCAACACAGCTACTGAGGTCCTGTTTTTACGGATGATATTCGGGTATTTTCCAAAATAGTATTCAAAATACCTGCCTGCATTATTAGAGCCGGTAGCTATATATGCATCACAGCCTTTTAACTGCTCTGCAAAGGATACCTGGTTCTGAATGGTGATTTCCCATTCGTAAAGTTTTTTAACCAGGTGTTTGATGAGCCATTCATCTTTAGAGGAAGTTTTAATGACCATGGGATGCCCACTGATAAAAACTGCCAGAAAATCATGAAAGCCAACTAGTGGAATATTTCCTGCCATCACAATACCAACGGTATGTGGGTTTGCGGGAGTATCTTTTACACCATAATATACTGCCCATTGCTGAAGCAGGTCGGGTTGAAGAAAATGAGTAGCAATCTGTTGAATAGCCAAATCCTGGAATTCAGGAATAAACCAGGCATTTTCACGATAGGCACGTTCACGAACTTCCATCCATGCTTCATCCTTTCCCAGCATATATTCCCCCAAGCGGGCCATTAATTGAATTCGTTCTTGTAAAATCATTTGTCAACCGTATTTTTGGAAAGCAAATGTAGAATCACTAACCCAACAAACCCATTAATATGGCTATCAAAATAACCGAAGAGTGTATCAATTGCGGTGCCTGTGAGCCCGAATGTCCTAATAACGCCATTTATGAAGGCGGTGTAGAATGGGCAATTGCAGATGGAACTACCATAAAAGGAAGTTTTACCCTGATGGATGGCTCAGTTGTAGACGCTGACCAGCGTTTTGAGCCCATTAGCGTTGATACTTATTATATTACACCTAACAAGTGTACAGAATGTCAGGGTTTTCATGAAGAACCACAGTGTGCGGCGGTATGTCCGGTAGACTGTTGCGTACCTGATGAAATGTATCAGGAAACAGTGGATGAGCTGCTCGCAAAAAAGGAGAAAATGCACATTTAATGCACAATACCCTGTGCTAAACTTTTGACCTGAAAGCTTGCAATTACCGGGGGTATTTTGTAAATTAGTACTATCAATTATTGTTGTATCTGAACATACGACAACTAGTAACGGCGGGTGATATTTCCCGTCAACGTGAGGTGAAGAGACGGGTAGTTTCTTCACCTTTTTTTATGGCAGATGGCAGATCCCAGATTTATTTTATATCTGCGATCTGACATCTGACATCTGCCATTCTTCTATCTTTGTTGAAAACCTGCAAAATTATCATGAAGAAAAAACTGGCCTTGGTTACGGGCGGATTAAGCGGAGAAGCCCAGATTAGTTATAAAAGCGCAGTAACAGTTGGCAATAACCTCGACAGAGATCTGTTTGATGTATATAAAATCGATATCAATTCATCCGGATGGTGGTATGAAAATGAAGCTGGCGAGAAGTCGAAAGTGAATAGAGATGATTTTTCCATTACTGATAAAGGTTCGCAGGTTCATTTTGATGTAGTGCTTTTATGCATACACGGAACACCCGGAGAAGATGGTAAATTACAAGGCTATTTCGATATGCTCGGGTTGCCTTATACCAGTTGTGATGCTGCCACTTCAGCATTAACCATGAACAAACGTTATACAGTTGCAGTGGCTGCTTTTAGTGGCATTCATGTGGCGCAATCAATGCATGTATTCAAACACACACCTGTTGAACCGGAAGTTATTTTAAGTAAACTTCGATTACCTGTTTTTGTAAAACCCAACAGCGGGGGTAGTAGTATAGGAATGAGTAAGGTGAATACTGCTGAAGAACTTCCATTGGCACTGGAAAAGGGTTTCAGAGAAGATACCCAATTACTGGTGGAAGAGTTTATCAGCGGAAGAGAATTTACGATTGGCGTATTTAAATCTGCTGGTAATATCCAGGTATTACCTATTACCGAAATTGAAACCAAAAATGAATTCTTTGATTTTGAAGCAAAATATCAGGGCAAAAGTGTAGAAACTACACCGGCACAAATTACCGATACCATGAAATCGCAGCTTGAAGCCGCCGCAAAAAAAGTATATGAAGTGCTTAATTGCAGGGGGGTAGTACGTATCGATTTTATTTATGAACAAGAACTGCAACAGCCTTTTATGCTCGAAGTAAATACTGTTCCCGGACAAAGCGATGCGAGCGTAATACCACAGCAGGTAAGGGCAATGGGGAAATCACTCAAAGAATTTTATACGGCGCTGGTTAATGAGGCACTTCGTTAAAATTATAAAAAACGTTGGCCAGGGGTTTGGTACCCAAGGGGAAACCTTTAACTTGGTTAATATTCGATAGACATTTTAGGTTTATATCAGCCAATGAAACAATTTATAAAGAAGATCACCGAAAAACCGCTGTGGGTAAATATGCTTGCAGCTTTAGGTATTGTTCTGATACTGATTATACTCTTTTTCTCTTTACTTGGATGGTTTACCGGCTACGGTAACATTACAAAAGTACCTTCCGTTACCGGACAGGAAGTAACCGCAGCCACGCAATTATTAGAGCAGGCCGGATTTGAAGTAGAAATTCAGGATTCGGTTTATGTAGACAGCATTCCCAAACTGGCGGTGGTTAGACAAACACCGGAAGCCGATGCAACGGTAAAATCGGGTAGAACCATTTATCTTACGGTTAACCGAATGGTTCCACCGCAGGTTGAAATGCCCAGTTTAATTGGCTATTCTGTAAAAAGTGCGGAATTGTACCTGCAAAGCCTGCAATTGAAAATGGGGGCCATCACCTATAAACCCGATATCGCAAGAAACTCCGTGCTCGAACAACTTTATAATGGCGTAGCCGTAAAAGAAGGCGATAAAGTTCCACTTGGTGCCACCATCAGTTTTGTGTTGGGTAGTGGATTAGGTGGCAATGAAATGGATGTGCCGAATCTTGTCGGCATGACATTAAGCGAAGCACGTTCCTATCTTTCCAGTTTAAGCATCAATGTTGGAGCAATCGTAGCCATGGGCAATATCCGCGATTCTGCTACTGCTTTTGTCGTTCGCCAGTCTCCGGATTACCTGTCTGAGTTACTCGATGATGCAGGTAACAGAATGCCCAATAAAATTCGTCAGGGACAGGTGATGGATATGTACATCAGTAGTGTCGGACCTATTCGCGATACAGGAAAAATCATGATTCCTCCACCTAGTCAATACAAATAATCAAGCTTAATTATCATGCAAACCATTACTGTTGAAGACCTCAAAGCAAAATTGGATGCTGGAGAACAAATTCACCTGGTAGATGTTCGGGAACCTCACGAACATGCAGAATTTAATATCGGTGGAATACTATTGCCTTTGGGCAAAGTACAAACCATGCAGGTTGATGAAATTGAAGACCTGAAAGATGAAACCATCTATGTCTACTGTCGCAGCGGTAACCGCAGCGGCCAGGCATGCCTAATCCTCGGTACCATGGGATTTCAAAACCTGGTTAATGTAACAGGAGGGATGCTTGCGTGGCAAGAAAAAAATAAATAAGAAATATAAAATAAGAAATATGAAATAAGAAATAAGAAAGGAATTGTTAGATTTACTTTCTTATTTCTTATTTCATATTTCTTATTTCTCATTCTCCCAGCTTCAAATTCACCGCAACCACAAAGTTCCTTCCTGCCATTGGGTAATAGCCATTGTCGGTGTAAAACACACCACCACTTGTATAGCTATAACTGTAGCCATTCGGCTCGTAGCGTTTATTGAACAGGTTATTTATTTGAGCAGTTAACTGCACCTGTTTAAAGGTTTTGTTGTTAAAGCTATAGATAATGCGTAAATCCTGCGTGGCAAATGCTTTCAATTCACTTCTGCTTAACTGGCTGTTGTCCATATACTGCTTGCCCACATATTTTCCGATCAGTCCAAGTTCAAGTGCTTTAACCGGGTAAAACATTAGTTGTGTTCCGGCAATTGTTCCTGGAGAGAAAGAAATGTCTGTATTGTTTCTTAGTACGGCATCCTGATTACCGGAATCATAGTTGTCGGTATACTCAGTGAACGATTTGATTTTATTCCTGCTTAAGGAAAGGTTTGCACCAACCGCTAACCAGGAAGAGGGTTTCCATGTACCCTGTAACTCAATCCCCAGTCTGTAACTATTGGGCACATTAAAACGGGTATATGCACCAACATCATTGATCTGTCCGGTAAGCACCAATTGATTAACATAATGCATGTAATAAAAATTGGCAGCAAACTGATAAGTACTTTTTTTGTATTCAAGACCGGCTTCCAGATCCTGTAATTTCTCTGCTTTGGGTTGGTTAATTGTACCCGCTTCAAAATCATCACGGTTGGGTTCTTTTTGTCCGATGGCATAACTCAGGAAAGCCTGCCAGCTATTTTTTCGATAAGTAATACCCAGTTTTGGGTTGAAGAAATTGAAATTCCGGTTAACCAATAATGTTGGATTATTTTGAAAGCCTGTCATATTATGAGATACATGTCTGTACTGCAGATCCACAAACCCATATACATGCGAAACAATCAGTTGTTGCCACTTGGCAAATAGGTTGGCGTCTTTTTTAATTGCTGGGTGGTTATAGTATTTATATCCTGCCGGTGCAGTTCCTGTTTGCAGCCAAGGCAGTGTACCATAATGATCTCCGGTATACGTATTCCATCCGCCACCAACGGTAAATTCATTTCCTTTCTTTTGGTATTGTAGGGAAATATTCTGACCATAAAAATAGTTGTTTAGCCAGCGTTGGCGTACCAGGTCGGTACTGGTAACAGGTACGCCACCAACTACCGGATTGGGCAATCCATATTTTGAATATTGTTGCCCCGCTTTGTATTCTTCATAATAACCATATCCACGGGTTAAAAAACTAGCGGATTGAAAAGACCAATGGCTATTAAATGCATGGTTGAAGAATAACTGGTAATGTGTTTGGGTATAATTGTCGGTCTGGTTATCATAAGGTGTTCCGGGTTTTTCAGTGCCAGCCGGGTTATTGGTACGGTCAGTGTTGAGCAACGATGCTGATACACCGTACCATGCCTGATAGGTTTTTTCTTTTCCGCTGAAAACATTGAAGCGGAGAGAAGAGCGTTGGTTTAACCAGGCGCCACTAACATAAAATGATTTAAGATCACTTTTAGCGCGATCGATATATCCATCACTTTGAATACTACTTACCCTTGCATCGAGGGTAAAATGTTTACCCATCAAACCGGTACCTGCTTTTAAAGTATGTTTCCTGGTATTAAAAGAACCATAACTATTGTTGAATTCAGTGTAGGCTTTTTCATTGAATTCGTTGGTAGACAGATTAATAGTTGCGCCAAAAGCTGCGGCTCCATTCGTAGATGTTCCAACCCCTCTTTGTACCTGAATACTGTTAACAGACGAGGCGAAGTCGGGCAGGTTTACAAAAAAAGTACCCATGCTTTCAGCATCGTTATAAGGTATGCCATTCAGGGTAACATTGATGCGTGTAGCATCTGTTCCCCTAATGCGAATGCCGGTATATCCCACACCGTTCCCTGCATCTGAATTCACCACAACAGAAGGGGTTTGGTTAAGTATGAAGGGAATATCCTGAGCAAGGTTAACCTTAGCAATCTCATCTTTGGATAGATTGTTTTTGGCAAACGGTGCTTTATCTGCCGCCCGAATGGATTTTACTTCCAGTGGCTGAAGAAACAGGCTGGTGGGTTCGAGCTCAATTTCCAGCATTTTGTCGGAAGTGCCTGAGGATAGGTTTAACTGGAAATCGCGGTAACCAAGACTTTTTACCTTTAAAACCGGCTTCGTAGTGCCTGACCAGCTAATGGTAAATACCCCTTCTTCGTCTGAGGTAGATTGGAACTGGTTAATACTAACCAGGGCACCAGAAATAGTCTGGTGAGTGGTTTTGTCAGTAATGCGGCCTCTTAGGAGGTTTTTTGTTTGCCCGGATGCGAGCAGGATGAGGAATGTCAGTGACATTGTTCCCAAAAACTTTTTCATTTTTAACGTTTAAAAGTTTACAAATGGGAACAGGGAAATAGCTAATAGGAGAGAGGTACGACCAAAAAAATGTACGCCTTCCCTTCGCAGGAATTACCCTGTTCAGGTTCAACGGGTATTATCTCAGCCTCTCCGCCAATGGCGGGGAAGCACCCCGAGGAATGATCGTCACAAAAGTAATCATTGCAGTAATTACCAGCAACTGTAACTTTAACGAGCAATAGCCGTTACACTCAAAACCCCTCTTATGAAACGGATAATTTTACTTTTTGCCTTTATAGCCACCTCTCTGGTGCCGGTTATGGCACAAATTGAAAAGAACCTGGTGCACGATGAAAATGCAGAACCCCGGAACCTGAAAGGATTTTCGGCCATTGATGTGTCCGGCGCTATTGATCTTTACCTTTCACAGGGTACCGAAGATGCTGTTGCTGTTAGTGCCAGTTCTTCAGAAGTATTAGGAAGAATACGTACGGAAATGCGTGGAAGTACATTGAGGATATATTTTGATGGAAAGGGATTGAACTGGAAAAAATGGGGTAACCATAAAATGAAAGCTTATGTAACTTTCAAGGACCTAAGCAGTATTGAAGCCAGTGGTGCATGCAATGTGAAAGTGGCAGGTAAATTAAATCTCGATAAATTAAAGGTTGAAATGTCTGGGGCCAGTGATTTTAAAGGCGATCTTACCGTATCAGACTTAAGTCTGGAAGCTTCGGGTGCGTCAAGAATCACCATCAATGGAACGGTAAAAATGTTGGGCATTAATGCAAATGGAGCAAGTGATATCAGAGGGTATGATGTTAGTTCAGAGCAATGTAAAGTAGATGCCTCGGGCGCCTCTGTTGTAAGGATTACAGTAAATAAAGAATTGAATGCCACCGCCAGTGGAGCAAGCTCTGTATATTATAAAGGTGCAGGATTAATTCGTGATATCAATACCAGCGGAGGTGCTACAATCAAGCGAAAATCGGATGATTAATTAAATAATATTTGGAAGAGAACCTTCACAACCGTACCTTTGCACTCCAATAAATCGCGAGGTAGAGCAGCGGTAGCTCGTCGGGCTCATAACCCGAAGGTCGGAGGTTCGATCCCTTCCCTCGCAACAGAAAATATAAATCTCAGGCCTCGAAATGGGGCCTGACGTTTTTTTAGGGTTTAAAAACCCGGAGAAAATCAGATAAGGATTTTCAGGTTCGGCTAGAGGCTACTCTGGATACTGAAGAAAATAGTGAATAAATAAAAGCCAATTGGCTATTCTATTCTGCTTACTTATTCCTCTAAGTAGTATTCTCTTGTCTCCCGGACTTCTCGACTTTCTGACTCCGGACTTATTTTATGAAATCAGGATTTGTAAACATATTTGGACGACCCAATGCCGGCAAAAGCACTTTGTTGAATGCCCTTATTGGCGAAAAAATGGCCATTGTATCCCCAAGGGTACAAACCACCCGTCACCGCATAAAGGCGTTTCTGAATAAACCAGGTGAATATCAGGTGATATTTTCAGATACCCCTGGCATCATTGACCCTAAATACAAATTGCACGAGCGGATGATGTCGTCGGTTAAAGGGGCTTTGGAAGATGCCGATTTGGCATTATTACTAGTAGATTCAAATGACAATTTTGAGGAATGTGACCAGATATTTAGTGCCCTAAGACTTAAAGTTCCCGCAATACTCGTATTGAATAAAATAGATACAGCCGCCAATGGTAAAATAGCTGAGGCGGAAGCTTTTTTTGCTGGCAAGCCTTATTGCAAACAATTGGTAAAAATATCGGCACTTCAAAAAGTGCACCTGCAAAAATTGATGGATGCGGTAATGAGTTATCTGCCGGAAGGTGCCCCTTTTTACAGTGAAGATGACCTGAGCGATCTTCCAACGAAATTTTTTGTGGGTGAAATGGTCAGGGAAAAAATTTACCAGTTGTTCGGAGATGAGATACCCTATCATACCGCAGTACTCGTTAACGAGTTCAAAGAAAAAGAGCAGTTGGTGAAAATTCAGGCAGACATCATTGTGCAAAGGGAAAGTCAGAAAGCCATTATTATAGGAGAGAAAGGGAAGATGATTCGACAAATAGGCACCCTAGCCAGAACCGATATAGAGGCTTTTATCGGCCAGAAGGTTTTTATCGAACTGTTCGTGAAAGTAAGGCCAAAATGGAGAGATAATGAAATGCAGTTAAATGAATATGGCTATCAATAATATGATAACCAATTATTTACTGATATTATTTTAATATTTAGTTTAATTAAATTGATGAATTATGGGTTATACAGTAGCCATCGTGGGTAGGCCGAATGTGGGGAAAAGCACTTTCTTTAACCGCTTATTGGAAACAAGAAAAGCAATTGTTGACGATATCAGCGGCGTTACCCGCGACAGACAATACGGTATTGCAGATTGGAACGGGAAAGTGTTTAACTTGATCGATACCGGGGGATTTGTGCCCAATACCGAAGACATTTTTGAGAAGGAAATACGCAAACAGGTAAAAATTGCCATCGATGAGGCTAACGCCATCGTTTTTATGGTGGATGTAGCTACTGGCATCACTGACCTCGATGAGGCCATGGCTGATATGCTTAGAAGAACCACCAAGCCAGTTTATGTGGTGGTTAATAAAGTTGATAATGGAACACGTGAGTTGGAAGCTACCGAGTTTTATAGCCTTGGATTTGAGCATAATTTCTTTATCAGCAGTATTTCCGGTAGTGGAACCGGAGAAGTGATGGATGCAATCGCTGGCGGAATTTCACCTGAAGATGCTGCAGATACACTAAAAGAAGACGGACTGCCCAAATTTGCCATTATTGGTCAGCCGAATGTTGGTAAGTCTTCCCTTTTGAATGCCCTTATCGGGGAGGAAAGGACCATCGTTAGCGATATCGCCGGAACCACCCGTGATACCATCCACACCCATTACAAGCTATTTCAGAAGGAATTTATGCTGATCGATACCGCAGGGATCCGCAAAAAGAGTAAGGAAAAAGATGACCTGGAGTTTTATTCCATCATACGTGCCATTAAGGCCATGGATGAGGCAGATGTGTGTCTCCTTGTACTGGATGCCGACAAAGGAATTACTGCCCAGGATGTTACCATATTTAGTCTTGCCACGCGAAAAGGAAAAGGAATAGTTGTGCTTGTAAATAAGTGGGATCTCGTTGAAAAAGAGACGAATACAGCGCGTGATTATGAAAAAACTTTAAAGCAAAGAATTGCCCCTTTTACAGACGTGCCAGTGCTTTTTATCTCGGTTAAGGATAAAACAAGGATATTCAAAGCCATAGAAATTGCCCTTGAAGTGTACGAAAACAAAAAGCGTAAAATCCCAACTTCCCAGCTAAATGATGTTATGCTGAAGGCAGTTCAGGCATACCATGCTCCGGTTGTTAGGGGAAATACTGTGAAAATTAAATATGTGACCCAATTGCCTACTGTCGTACCTTCTTTTGCCTTTTTTACCAATTATCCGGATGATATTAAGCAACCTTATCGCAATTACCTGGAGAATCAACTACGCACCAGCTTTAATTTTAAAGGGGTACCCGTTCGTATCTTTTTTAGAAAAAAGTAAAAAAAGCTGTTAAAAGTTTGTAAAAGCCAAATGGAACTTTATCTTTGCGTCCAAATAAAACTAAAAAAAACAAGTACAATGAAAAAAGTATTCGCAATTTTAGCTGTTGCAGGTTTCTTCGCTGCATGTAATTCAGGTGAAACTTCTGAAACTCCAGCTGCTGACACAACTGCAACTGTAGCTCCAGCTGCTGACACAACTGCTGCTGCTGCTGACACTACAGCAAAAGCTGACACAACTGCTCCAGCTGCTCACTAGTAGTATTTGTTTTTAGACAATATTACTTCTTGCAAGAAGCTTTCCCGATTAAATCGGGGAAAAAGGTCTTCCACCTCAGGTGGAAGATTTTTTTTGCGACAGTTTGTACCGATTCATCCATTTTTAAGGGCATGGCATCAATATTGACTTATTTTTGCAGACTTACCCTTTGGGTAAATGGAAAATAATTCATGCCATTCTGGCTTAAGACTGAAAACGATATATGTTGAAAGAGAAACTTTTTTTCAGATCGGAAGACGATACAGACTTTATGCCCATCATTCCTATTAACGAGAATGACGGCGATTTTGATAAAGACACCATTATCCCCGATACACTTCCTATTCTGCCCCTTCGAAATACCGTGTTATTTCCGGGCGTTGTTTTGCCGATTACGGTTGGACGAGATAAGAGTATCAAGGCCGTTAATGAAGCCTATAAAACAGATAAGCTGATCGGTGTGCTTGCCCAAAAAGATGTAAATATCGAAGACCCTGAACCCAAGGACCTTTGCACTTTTGGTACCATCGCCAAAGTAGTTAAACTGATAAAAATGCCTGATGGTGGAACAACCATCATTATCCAGGGTAAAAAAAGGTTCGAACTACTGAACATGGTTTCTGAAGACCCTTATTTCAGGGCCGCTATTCGCATGCTTGCGGATGACGAAGTTCCGGTAGAAGAAAATTTTAATGCTATAGTAAGTAGCATTAAGGACCTTGCTACCCAAATTATTCAGCTTTCACCCAACCTGCCGACAGAAGCTTCGATTATTCTTAAAAATATCGAGAATCCTTCCTTCCTCATCAATTTTGTGAGTAGTAACCTCAACTCAGACCTTGCCGAAAAACAAGGACTGTTAGAGATACATGATATCCATCAAAGGGCCGAAAAATTGATCCAGATACTGCAACGTGAACTGCAGTTTGCTGAACTCAAGGATAAGGTTACGAATAAAACGCGCACCGAAATCGATAAGCAGCAACGTGACTACTTTCTTCAGCAACAACTGAAAAGCATCAAAGAAGAACTCGGTGGCGATACCAACGAAAGAGAAATAGCCGAAATGAAGAAAAAAGCAGAAGGGAAAAAATGGCCGGATGCTGCTAAGAACCTCTTTAAAACTGGTATCGAAAAATTGGAGCGCATGCACCCAAGTACACCCGACTATTCGGTTGTATATAACCATCTCGACCTAATGCTCGATCTGCCATGGAACGACCATACAGACGATAATTACGACCTCAAGAATGCCAAAAAAGTCCTCGATATCGACCATTATGGCATGTCTAAAATCAAAAGCCGTATCCTTGAATACCTTGCAGTACTGAAATTAAAGGGCGACATGAAAAGCCCTATACTGTGTTTTTTAGGTCCTCCGGGTATCGGTAAAACCTCTCTTGGGCGTTCAATTGCACATGCCATTGGAAGAAAATATGTTCGCCTTAGTTTGGGTGGTATGCACGACGAAAGTGAAATACGCGGACACCGTAAAACCTATATAGGAGCAATGCCCGGACGTATTCTCCAGAATATCCGTAAATGCAAATCTTCTAATCCGGTAATGATACTGGATGAGATCGATAAAATAGGAAACGATTTCAGAGGCGACCCATCCTCTGCATTACTGGAAGTATTGGATCCGGAGCAGAACAACAGTTTCTATGATAATTACCTGGAACTGGAATACGATCTCAGCAAGGTATTGTTTATCGCCACTGCCAATAATCTCCAGAACATCCAACCTGCATTGAGGGATCGTTTGGAAATTATCGACCTGAGTGGTTATGCTATTGAGGAGAAAGTAGAAATTGCCAAGCGTCACCTGATTCCTAAACAGAAAGAAGCGCATGGACTGGCAAAAGTGCCCGTTAAAATCAATGATAAAGTAATTGAAAAAGTCATTGAAAATTATACCAGGGAAAGTGGGGTGCGTGAGCTCGACAGGCAACTGGCATCCATTATGCGCTATCAGGCAAAAGAGTTGGCAATTAAGAATAAAGTAAAATCAACGGTAACAGCCGCTGATGTTGAAAAGATACTGGGTCAGGCAAGGTATAGTAATGAAATCTATAAAACCGCCAATATGCCCGGGGTAGCTGTTGGCTTGGCCTGGACTTATGTTGGAGGCGATATCCTGTTCATTGAAACCATACTTGGTGAAGGAAAGGGTGATCTTAAACTAACCGGTAATCTGGGTAATGTGATGAAGGAAAGTGCCAGCACAGCACTTAGTTACCTTCAGGCCAATGCAAGGAAATATGGTATTGATCCCGAGGCATTTAATAAGAAATCTATCCATATACACGTTCCGGAAGGTGCAGTGCCTAAAGATGGCCCTAGCGCCGGAATAACCATGCTAACATCTCTTACCTCTGCTTTTACCGGCAGAAAAGTAAAACCTTACCTGGCTATGACGGGGGAAATTACCCTGCGTGGTCAAGTACTGCCAGTAGGGGGTATCAAAGAGAAAGTGTTGGCTGCCAAGCGCTCCGGACTTAAAGAAATCATTCTTTGCTGGCAAAATGAAAAAGATGTAAAGGAAATTGAAGGCGATTTCATTCGCGGACTCCAGTTCCATTATGTTAAAACCATGCAGCAGGTTGTGGATATTGCACTGGTTTAAATAAAAAACATCTTTTAAGTCAACTTTTGGCCTACAATATTGTTATTAAAGCATCAACATTTTCTTCATGTTGGTTGTTTTAAGGGTTAAGATCCTCCATTTTAATGGAGGATTTTTTCTTTTCATCAGCTTCCGGTTTAGAGGAAACAGGATTTCTTATTTCTAAGAATATAACAGAAAGCCTCCCGATTTCTTCCCCAGTTATATTAGTTTTGATTGTATTGTGCATTACCGGATTCTGATAACATCTTGTCTCTTCCTCATAGGGTATATGGGAAAATCCCAAACATTGGGTGGCAATGCTGTGTTTAATTTTTTAAAGCAACCCAATACCGCTCAACTTGCTGCGCTGGGTGGATTAAACATCAGTTCTTCCGGAAAGGATGTAGGTATGGCTTTTCAAAATCCTGCTCTGCTACGGAACGATATGCACCAGCAAATCAATACATCCTTTAATGCATTTATTGCCGGGATCAGCAACTATAGTATTACGGGTGGCTGGCATTTGGAAGAGGCTAAAACCAATCTGGGAATAGGGATTAATTATTTCAACTACGGAAGTATTGACCAAACAGATGCCAGTGGTAATATCTTCGGCAGGTTTACCCCCCGGGATTATGTTGTTCAGGTTATGGCATCAAGAAGCCATAAAGAAAAATGGTGGTATGGAACAACCCTTAAATTTATTCATTCAGGTTATGGTCAATACCGATCTTCTGGCGTAGCCATGGATGTTGGCTTGAATTACCACGACCCTGAAGAAGGAATACAAGCTGCAGTGGTGGTAAAAAATATGGGAACCCAGTTAAGTACTTACGCCGGTTCGGGTAGGAAAGAAGAATTGCCTTTTGATCTGCAGATGGGTATTTCAAAACGACTTAAAAATGCACCTGTACAATTCTCTTTAAGCTTTCACGACTTACACCGGTTCAATAATTTTTATAACGATACCAGTTTCAGGGCAGGGGAGGGTGATGATGATTTTTCAAAATCCAATACACTACAAAAAGTATTCAACCATATTGTTATTGCAGCCCAATTTTATCCGCATGAAAAAATTGAATTTACTACCGGCTATAATTTCCAAAGACGTTACGACCTTAACGGATTCAATATCAGTAATGGTTTAAATGGGTTTAACTTTGGGGCATCGGTAATACTTCCAAAATTGCATATCCGATATGCTAGCGGCTTTTACCAGCAACAATTATTTCACCAGTTTTCTTTCAATTTTAACCTGAAAGGTAATTCCCTGTAGTAAATCTTACTGCAATAAAAGTTCCTGAAAGCGGTCAACAAATGTTGCAACATGAAAGCCATCCATCAATGCATGATGGACATGAATGGAAACCGGCATTTGAGCATCGTCATTTGATCCGGTCATTTTACCAAATGAAATTTTCGGACAGGAATCTTTGAAACTAAAACTCCTGGCGTGCGATAAACTCGTGAAGTTTAGCCAGGGTATTGATGAATAGTGAATCACGTTTTCACCTGAAATTGCAGGAATCAATCCAGAGGTATTACGAACTTCATCAATTATATTTTTTGCGTTGGCACTAAAAATGGAAAAATCAGGATCATAATCCATATAAGAAAACCCAAAAGTGCCATCAGGTCTGTTGATCGTTGGAGAAGCATTTACCTGATCATATACATACACCTGTTCTCCTTCAATCCGGTAACGAAATGGGGTAGTTTCATTCGCTGCTTTTAGAGAAGCATGGAGGTAGTAAAGAAAAAAAGAAAAACCGTTTTCCTTTGCCACTTTATAAGCCCTGCCGCAATTTACCTGAACCGTTATGCCAAAAAAAGGCTCTTCAAATTGATTAAAAAAACGAAACTGGTCTTTACGGTTCCAGCTATTAATATCGAGTAAGGTTTTCATGGAAGCAAAAAGGATAAAACGTCTTTAATAGAGTTAACCTGCCTGAAGTTGACATGCTCAATATCTTTATCGATGGTTTCATGTGCCCAGGTGGTATGATAAGGAATATGTACTGCATGTCCACCAATATCCAGCACAGGTAAAACATCAGACTTTAGCGAATTACCCAGCATCATAAACTGTGAAGGTTGAATATCCAGATGTTTTAACAGCTTAAGGTAATCACTGTCTCTTTTCTCAGACATAATTTCAATATGATGAAAATAATGTTCGAGTCCCGACTTCCTTAATTTTCTTTCCTGGTCCAGTAAATCTCCTTTTGTGGCAACAACCAGTTTGTATTTTCCATGTAATGATTGAAGTACATCTTCCACATCTTCTAATTGAATAATGGGCTTTTCTAGTAATTCTTTACCAAGTTCAATAATCTTCTCAATTACATCAACCTTGATGGTCTTTTGTGAAAGTTCCATGGCTGCTTCAATCATACTCAGCATAAAACCCTTTACACCATAGCCATATAAGTTGATGTTCCTGATTTCCACCTGCAGTAGTTCCCTTGCAACTGAATGATGGGGGAGATAGTCTTCCAGTAATTCACAAAACCTGTCTTCAGTTTCCCTGAAATAGGGTTCATTTACCCAAAGGGTATCATCCGCATCAAAAGCAATAACTTTTAAATCATTCATGTCCTTCTGTTTGTAGTGCGAATCAAGCGTTGAATTACGGGTTGGTTATTTATAGCTTATGGTTCAGCTAAAATCAATAGGCCATGAGTTATAATCGCTATAAACCATATGCCAGGTCTTCTTCAATCCTTGATTAGCAGTCATTATTTCCCTCCTCCGGGTTTCTTTGGTAAAACCGCTTTGGGTTTTTCCGCCGGGGGTGGGGGTGTTGAACCCTTCCCCTCTTTTTTCTCCGGTGTTTTTGGTGGGTTTATTTTGATATCTGATTCAGGGGCGATATCCTCTAGTTTTATGGTTTGCGGCACTTCATAATCCTCTGAAGTACCTGTTCCAACATCTTCTCCTTCTCCTCCCAGTATAGGTGTTGAATCGTTAAGGTAATCGATGATGATATCGTTATTCATCACATCTGGTTTTACAAAGCGGGCACTTTTATCTATACCGCAATTCGGATCTGCTGCGGCCTTACTGAAAAAATAAGCCCATATTGGCATTGCAGCTCGACCACCTTGTCCCCATGCGCTCTCTTTATTAAAGTGAATAAAACGATCATCGGCTCCTACCCATGCACCAGCCATTAACTGAGGTGTATATCCCATAAACCAGCCATCACTATTATCATTGGTAGTTCCTGTTTTGGCACCCATTTCAACCGACGGCATTCCGTAACCCCAGATACCGCGTCCGGTACCCACCTGTACTGTTCCCTGCATCATTTTTACTACTGAATAGGCCGTTACTTCGCTGATTACTTCCTTACGCTTTGGCGTAAAAGTTGCCAGTACATTACCATTACGATCCTCAACACGGGTAATATACATTGGCTTTACATTAAAACCTCTTCCAGGAAACATACTGAAGCCCTGCATCATTTCATACAATGAAATTTCGCATGATCCAAGCGCAATGGATGGATAAGGTTCTATCTTGGTCTTAAAGTCGCAACGCTCAAGAAAATTCACCAATCTTTTTGCACCATTATTTCCTTCTCCATCTAATTGCTTCATTATATAGGCTGATGCACAGTTGCGTGAAAAAGCCAGTGCCGATGCCATTGGTAAAGCGCCACCCTGGCAAGACCTGCTGGTTGCTGGTACAAGCCCATAACCACCAAAATTCTGTTGTTCATCGTAAACAGTTGTGTTTGGGGTAAATCCGGCTTCTTCGATGGCAAGACTATACAGCAAAGGTTTCATGGTAGAACCTACCTGACGCTTTGTATTGAAATTTACGTGGTCGTATTTATATGTTTTAAAACCAATACCCCCAACCCATGCTTTAATTTCCCCAGTAAGCGGGTCCATTACCATAAAGCCGGCCTGTAGCATTTGTCTGTGGTAACGAATAGAATCATAGGGCGTCATGAGTGTATCTGTCTCCCTGTTATTGTTCCAGGCAAATATGCGCATGGGTGTTTTTTCGTAGAAGGTTTTTTTGATGTCTTCTGCTGACATACCCTCTCGGTCGAGATTTCTCCATCGGTCGCTTTGTTTCATAGCAGCTTCTAATACATTTTCATAACCTTTCCAGATCGACTTGTTTTTAATATTGGCCTGGTTATTAAAAAGCTTCTGCATGAAGTTCATGTGCTTGGCAACGGCTTCCTCCGCATATTGCTGCATTCTTGGATTGATAGTAGTATAAATCTTTAATCCATCCCTGTAAAGGTTGTAATGGTCGCCATTGTTCTTCTTGTTTTCCTTGCACCATTTTTTCATTTCTTCCGCAAGTATCATCCTGAAATAGGGGCCAAGACCAGCAGTTTCATCCAGCTTTTTATAGTTGAGTTCTATTGGTTTGCGCTTCAGTATGGTAGCTTCCGCATCCGTCAGGTATTCGTTACGAACCATTTGATTGATAACGGTATTACGCCTGTCGAGGGCAAGTTTTGGATTACGTCTGGGATTATAAATGGTGGCTCCCTTCAACATACCAATCAATACGGCAGACTCTTCAATATTCAAACGGTCTGGCTCTTTTTGGAAAAATGTTTTAGAAGCATTCCTGATTCCATATACATTATCACTAAACGCAACTGTGTTAAGGTATAGCGTGATGATTTCTTCTTTGGTAAAGTTGCGTTCCAGTTTTATCGCAATAATCGATTCCTTGATCTTCTGGATCATACGCAGGAAAATATTACGCGTGCTCCAGTTGTCCGTGAAGAGGTTTTTTGCTGTTTGCATCGTAATGGTACTGGCACCACCTTCTCTTCCAAGAAATACAAGGGCACGTCCTAAAGACCTTGGGTCAACACCGCTATGGTTGTAGAAGCGTTCGTCTTCAGTTGCTACCAGTGCATGTATCACATGTTTGCTGATATCCTGGTATTTAACATTGATCCTGTCTTCGCCATTGAGGTAATATTTACCCATCAGTGTACCATCCTGTGCATATACCTGGCTAGCCAGGGAGGCAGATGGGTTTTCTATATCATCAATGGAAGGCATACTGCCCAGCCAGCCCCAGTTAATCATCAGAAGGAATAAAATTCCTCCGCCCAGGGACCAGAAAAAAATGCGCCAGAAAATGCGAACGGGTTTTGACATAACAATCCTCTATTGGTTCTAAAAAAACGATGCGTAAAACTAAGTAAGAGTAATGGAAGCATGGCTTCCTACTCGTTAAAATTTACCAGGTAAAGCCTTTTGCATAAATTCCCGGAATGCGGCAATATCTTTTTTCTGCTGCAAGATCCGAAGGTTGGCAGGACTGATAATATTAAATCCATATTTTTCAGCACTTAACCAGGGTAATATGCTTTTGGCTGCCTGCGGTTTAATAAGATCTGTATAGCTTACTGCTTCACTCGCACTAAGGAATGGGCCCACCAGTAAAAGTTGTGTTTCCGGAACAATTGTAACGGTATTAATGGGTAATCGTTTGTTATAAAAGCGCTCCTGGTTGAATCTGTTCACAGCGTTTCTGGCCTCGCCCACAAACATGCCGTCTACTTTGTTTAATACCACAACAGCATACTGTGTATCTGCAGGTATAAACTCATATTCTGGTTCAGACAGCTCAAGTTTAGGCGACTTAACTGCATTAACAAGATTCAGTCCTGCTGCAGGTTTTAATTCCTTCGGTTTTGGGATATCAGTATCTGTTGAATCCTTTTTCGTTGCTGTATTGATGATGGTTGCAGGGCCGGTAAGGTCTATCCCCCTGGTTACCGATTCTGCTGGACGCTCAACAGTTAAATTCGTGAGGTATGATTCAATTTCCTTTCTTCTTTGAAGTACATCAATCATAGTTGCCGCTTTTTCAGTAAGGGGCGATGTTGGGAAATTAGTAATTAATTGCTCCAGCCGGTCGATGGCAATACTGTCTTCAGATTTTTTGATGTAATAAATGGATTCAATATACAATAGCTGGGGAGTCCACTTAGAGTTTTTAAACTGTAGCTCAATTTGTTTTTTAGCCGCAATTGCCGCTTCAAATTTTCCTTCTACAAATAAGTTGTAAATATTGTTATAACTGGTTGTAGCCAGGTCCTTGTTTGAAGAATTTGGTGTACCTGCAAGGAAGCGACTATCTGCGAAATTTTTGGTGAAGACAGCTTCCAGTGAATCAGCGGCGGAAATTTGATTGCTTTTACGGTAGCATTGAATCAGTTTAAAGCTTGCTTCTTCTGCTTCTGCTGAACGAGGGAATCTTTTCAATAAAGATTCATAAGCTTCAATTGCCGATGGGTAGTCATTAAGCTGATCCATGAAGATTGTTCCGTTTTCCAATAGTCCTCTTGCAATAATGATATTGGATATTTCTTTTTGTTCCGGAGTTAATGGGATGGAATTCTGTAATGCTTCCAGCGAAAGCTCTTGTTTTTTATTAACCGTTTTATTATCGGCAGATACAGTAGCCTGGTTTACAGCGGGCAATACTTTGTCAACTGCGGATTGTCTTCTCCAGCCATCTACATTTGGTCTGTTGCCCCAAATTTTGGTGAACTCATTAAAACCACGGCTCTTTAAATTGGCATTCTGAAAATAAAATTCTCCGGAATTATTGGCGAATAAATCAGCGGCCTGGTTTTTATCTGCAGGAATATCACTACCAAAAGAGGGTTCGTCCGTTTCTTTTAAACCTCTTTCTTTTCTCAGTTTTCTAAGTAGTCCTTTAAGCAAACTCAAACGTTCAGCTTCCGGCATAGCAGCAATCAACTGAACACTATCTTCCCGAATAATATTCTCCTCATTCTCTGAAATGAGTTGCAGCGCTGGTTTACGTTTGGTAATTCTTTCCTGCTCTACTTCTTTCAGCATACTAACCTGAATACTGTCGTAAAAACGGAATGATTGACCATACGATTTTCGATCATAATTCAAGTCGCCCAGTAAAAGAAAACTTTCTTGCTTTTGTAGCGGATTATCGTTGCTATATGCAATACTTTTTAACAATAACTGTTGCGCCGTTGGGTAATTTTTTCTGGACAACTCAAGCTTGGCAGCAGCATAATAAATGATGTCGCGGTACACATCGTATTTATCTTTTTTGGCCATTTTGAGTAATTCGTTCAGGTTCTCCTGTAGCGCATTTTCTTTATCGCCAGTAGAAAGAGCAGCAATGTTCAGTCTTGCATAAACTTCCATAAAAGGATCAGTAGAATACCTGATGGCTGTTTGGTAAGATTGTATGGAAGCTGTATTGTTTCCGGCGAGTTCGTATAGTTGTCCAGCAAGGTAATAAGACCTAGCTCTGGCAAGGTCATCATTCCCTTTTTTTAAAGAGCGTACGAGGTAGGTGGCGGCGCTGTCGTAAGCATTCAGTTTATAAAACAGGTAGGCGCTTAATTCATCGAGTGAAGGCTGTAACCTGTTTGGGAAGAGTGCGTCGCTTCTTAGCAGGGCAAGCAATCCGGCAGCTTCGGCTGTTTTTTCCTGTTCAAGATAAGTTCTGACCATCCAGATAAAACTTTCATTTCTGCTGGGGAGTGTTGTAGTTAGTTTTTTCCAGAGATTTCTTTTTTCACTTGTGGCAATAGAGAATACACCTCCTGCATTACTCTGGTTACTTCCGATGGGAATATCATAGCCGTCGTCTTTCGGAGCAAATGCATAATTCACGTATTGGAATACCATCTGGGCTGAATCAAAATCCTTTCTTAACAAATAAGCCCGGCCCATGAGCATATAAAGATTATCTACCCAATCGCTTCTAAGATCATGTAACAGAATGCCCGCTGTACATTTATACAAAACTGTATCTATATGATCCTGTGCTGTTGTTTCCAGGTCGTAATCATAGAACGACAATAGCTGGGTATAATCGTCTCGGTGCGATTCTGTGGCCCTTTCCAAAATTTCATTCAACCGCTGGTTGGCATTGAAGTAATAGTTGAAATGCGTAACGGTATTATTATAAATCCTCTTTGGAAGGGTAAACTTTTTATTGCCTGTTTTCTCGGCTGGGAGGGTGCGGTTTTCGTATGGTTTATCCTTTTTTACTTCGATGGTTGTATATGGCTGGGCCATGGTACTGTTTTGGGCAAACAGCAACAAAGCAACTATACAGGGTATATAGGCTACCACGGGTAATATAAATCTTGCATTTCTCTCCATAAAAACACTTTAAAAATACAGTTATTTCCCTTTCTGAGATGGGTAAAAGCAGAATCATCATTACCTTTAACCTGATTTTACCTTATGGCCAGTACAGAGAATAATAGTAACCTTAAACGCATTCGCAATAATTATCGCCTTGTTGTGATGAATGACGACACATTTGAAGAAGTGGTTACCTTCCGTTTGTCGAGGCTTAGTGTGTATATTGGATTAAGTACGGTATTTGTGATTCTTGTTGGACTAACCATTGCGCTTATTGCATTTTCTCCGCTTAAATATTATATACCGGGTTATGGAACCAGGGAGAGCAGGGCCGCGCTGCAGTCGCTGAAAATGCGCACTGATTCCCTGGAACAGGCTATACGTTATAAAGAACAGTATATAGATGGAGTGAAAAAAGTACTCTCAGGAAATACACCTGCTGCATTGGATACCATTGCATTGGTGATACCCAAAGCAGATATATCCAATGAATAAGAAACAGCGGAAACCCGTTTCTTACCTTCAATATGCCGGAATGGCTTCTCAGTGGATCATCCTATTACTTGCCGCAGTATATTTGGGTCGATGGATAGATGCCCGGGTGCATGTTAAACAACCCTTATTTATCTGGTTACTGCCTTTGCTGGCACTAACAGGATTACTGGTTAAATTAATCAGAGATACTTCCAAAAAATAATACCTATGTCGAAACATATTAAACCTCTGTTACTGCTGTTCCTTGGTATTAATGCGTTGATTTTGGTTGCCAAAAGCAGGCTGGAAGGAATGGGGATGCGATATGAAGTGGTTACCATTGCCAATATCCTACTCTTTTTATTCACCCTGATCAGCCTCCTTTTACAGATAAAAGCGGCATCGAATGCTAATCCAAATGCCATTGTAAGGGCGGTAATGGCTGGAATGGGTATTAAACTCATTGGTTTTGCCGTGGCGATACTCGTTTATCTTTCAATAGCGGGGAAAGACAAGAGTAATACATCTGTATATGCTTCGCTGGGTTTGTATATGATTTATACCTGGGTGGAAGTTCGTTTATTCCTGAAACAGAATCCAAAAAAGAATGCCAAAAGCTGAGCATCCCATGCAGGCGCTGGCTGCTTTTCTTCCGGAGGGCAGCTTTGAAAAAGTTGTTGTATTTATCCAGCAATACAAAGTACACCTAACTATCACCAAAAAAAGAAAATCTGTTTTAGGGGATTACAGGCATGCCAGTATGGGCAAGAATCACCGTATTTCGGTAAACGGCGACCTGAATAAATATGAGTTCCTCATAACGTTATTACACGAGTTGGCTCACTTACTTACATTCGAACAATACCGCAATAGGGTGGAAGCACATGGAAGGGAATGGAAAAACTGCTACAGTGCATTGTTGTACGATTTTGTTCAGTTGGGCGTATTTCCCGATGATGTGCGAATGGCTTTGCAGCGCTCTATTATGAACCCGGCAGCAACAGCTAATGGCGAAACAGACCTTTTACTCGTACTTCGTAAATACAATAAACAACAACAAACGGGATTGATACCTGTGGCAGAAATACCTTCCGGACAATTATTTCAAACAGAGAATGGCCGTGTCTTTATGAAAGGAGCACTTAGAAGAAAAAGATTTGAATGTGTGGAAGTAAAAAGTGGGCTTCGGTATTCTTTTAGTGCGGTAACAGAAGTGCTGCTGATAGAACCTTAATTCCTCTGTGTTACATTGTTCTGCCACTTCTTCTGTAGTGAATGGGGAGAGTGTTCACCGCAGAGATACAGAGATAATGAGGTTTTCGCAGAGGTGGAATAAAAAGAAAAAGCCTTTTATAAAAGATTATAAAAGGCTTTTTATCAGATAATAATTTATACTTAAGCTACTGCTTTTTTCACCAGAGCTGCTGCTTCACTTAATTCAATGGCAGATTGAACTTTCAATCCACTTTCATCGATCAGTTTTTTCGCTTCAACTGCATTGGTTCCTTGTAAACGTACAATGATCGGGATATTGATATTTCCCAGTTTGTTGTAAGCTTCAATTACACCTGCAGCTACACGGTCGCAACGTACAATTCCGCCAAAGATATTAATCAGGATAGCTTTTACGTTTGGATCTTTCATGATGATGCGGAAACCAGCTTCAACAGTTTGTGCATTTGCTGTACCACCCACATCCAGGAAGTTAGCGGGTTCTCCACCACTTAATTTAATCATGTCCATGGTAGCCATGGCCAATCCAGCACCGTTTACCATACAACCTACATTACCATCGAGTTTAACGAAGTTCAGGTTGTACTGACCGGCTTCTACTTCTGTAGGATCTTCTTCAGATACATCCCTTAAAGCGGCTGTATCTGCATGACGCATCAGTGCATTATCGTCGATATTCATCTTACAGTCAACCGCGATGATTTTTTCATCACTTGTTTTAAACAGCGGGTTGATTTCCAGCATGCCGCAATCTAATCCGACATAGGCATTATAAAGATTGGTTACAAATTTTACACAGTTTTTAAGGGCCTCTCCACTTAAGCCAAGGTTAAAGGCAATTTTTCTTGCCTGAAATCCCTGTAAGCCACCACCCGGGTGTACCCACTCTTTAAATATTTTTTCTGGGGTATTATGGGCTACTTCTTCAATATCCATTCCACCTTCCGTACTGTACATGATTACATTCATGCCTTTTGCACGATCAAGCAGGATGGAGAGGTAAAACTCTTTTACCGAATTTGGACCAGGGTAGTAAACATCCTGGGCAACCAGTATTTTATTTACTTTTTTACCTGCGGCACCAGTTTGAATGGTTACCAGGGTACCTCCAAGTATATTTTTGGCAATAGTTGCCACATCTTCCACACTTTTTGCTACGGCAACACCTCTTTGTTCTGTACCCTCAATTTTACCCTTTCCACGGCCTCCGGCATGTATTTGGGCCTTGATTACGGCAAAATTATTGCCGGTTTGGGTCTTAATCTGACGATAAGCTTCCTCAGCAGCCATTACTGTATCCACCGCAATACCTTCCTGTACGGGTACATGGTATTTCTTAAGGAGTTCCTTAGCTTGATATTCATGGAGATTCATACGCGGAAAAATTTTTGCGAAGATAAGAGAATCAGCCATTCAGATTTACCTAGAAATTTTATTGTTGAAACATTAATTTCCCTATTTTTACGATGCCCTATAACTGTAAAAACAAAAAACCATGAAAAAACTAGTTCTTAGTCTGGTAAGTGCCGCCATGATCATTGGCATTTCTTCTTTTACTGTATTAAAGAAAAAAGCTCCTATTACATTAGCTGTGACTGAAAAAAGCCGCATTGACTGGATCGGATCCAAAGCAGGTGATTTTCATACCGGAACATTTGCACTTAAAAGTGGTTCGGTACAAATAGACAACGGTAAACTTACCGGTGGATCTTTTGTAATTGATCTTGCTAATCTTAAAGTAACCGATGGCGCAGGCGATCGTTTGGCTGGTCACTTGAAAAGCGCTGATTTTTTTGATGTTGCAAAATTTGGTGAGGCTACCTACACCATCAGCTCTGTAAATTATACCAGCGATACCAATTGCGAAATCAATGGTAATTTATCACTGAAAGGAGCAAGCATACCAGTAAAATTCAATGCTAATATCCGTAGTGCAAGCGAGAAAGGATTTTTCGGACAAGCTTACTTCAGCGTAGACAGAACTACCTTTGGTATTTTGTACAAAGGTCCTTCTAATGATGTGCAACTGGCAATTCACCTTTTTGCTAAATAAGCAACTATTTTGTATCTTTATAGAAAGAGACCTATGGGTCTCTTTTTTTATGCCTACTGCCTTAAGAGACTTATTTTTAACCCATGTACCGTTTTTTGCTGCTCATTATTTTATTAGCATCCTGTAGATCAATTACCCCTTTGCAGATTAGCCAGGGCACCACTGGATCTTCTTTTTATCAGAAAACTGCCGCCCAGCAATGGAAGCAGAGAGAAACAATCGCCTTAGAATTATTGTCTGCCGGTAATATGCCCGCTTTTTTAAACCATTTTGTTCCTATTCGTGCGGAAATAAAAGATGTAAAGGGTAAAAAAATCAAAGCGGTTTACTATGTAATGCCCGACTATCTATCAATCGGAACCAATGCCGATTGGGCCAGGATACCATTAACGCCACAGACAGCACAAAAAGTAGCAGATCAGTACCATTGCTTTTTACCTACCAGAAAAATGGTCAATGATATTTACCAGCAAGCTAAAATAAAACTGGACCCCATACCCATGTTTGCGTTCAGGGATAGTACCGTTACGATGTGGCAACATCATCTCATGATTGAAGGACAGCGCAAGGGTAGGGCAGGACTTATCGCTGGCATTAAAAAAGATGTGGTTATTAGTACGGCCCTAAAAGTATATGAGAAAAATGACCGTGTAGCCATATATGGGTGGCATAAGCCAGACGGTAAGCCTATTCAACCCCTTTATACCAAACACGTTAACTGGTATGTTGATTATAGCCATGGTATCAGGCTGGTCTATCAAACTATTTGGGTAAATGGTAAAGCAATGAATTATAAGGACGTACTCAGTAATCCGCTATTACAAAAATTACTTTGCGATGAGGATAATTGTGATTATGAGGGGGGTAGGTATTAGGTGCTAGGTATTAGGTGTTAGGTTTTCTGAGGAAGTCCATAGTCCATGGTCTATGGTCTACCCCAAGCAACGTTCCTCAATAATGCTCCGGTGGTGCATCATGTGTCCATAAATAATATACACGAGGGCATTTGCAGTTATTCTCATACCACTTGCAACACCTGCATTATCAAATTGGGTGGGTTGGATAGATTGAAGTAAAAGGTTGGTTGATTTTCTTACTGCCATAAACTCTTCCTTAATATCATCAAATGATCTGTTTGATGCGGCTGCCTGTTCTGCATAACTGTTTTCATCAAAGGAAGCAAGGGGAGTAGCATCGTTTCTGGCTATTCTAAGCAGGCGATAAGACATAATCCTTTCTGTATCTACCACATGCTGCAGTAAATCTTTTAAAGTCCATTTTCCGGGAGCGTATGCGAAATCTGCTTTGGCTTCGGGCAAACTGGTATAAAAATTTTCCAGTGCTGTGGCATATTTATTTTTTATCTCCGAAATACTTTCAGCATCAATTTTACTGATATAACCTTCAAAATAAGGTGGGTAATCGCCTGCTACTGGTTTGCTCATCGATTAATGTGCTTTATTTTTTTTAATGGCAGAAGGTGTTACTTCTGTATTATTAGTGGTGGTACTTGCCGTATTAAACTGGTCTGCAGTTACTATGGCATTAAATGCATTTACGATACCTCCTGATTTTGATAAAGTTGCAAATGGAACAATATCCGCTTTTGGCCCTGGTCGGAAACAAAGATTATTAGTATCAGGTATCAATACAGATTTCTCGATGATCTTTTTTACCTGAATAGCAGACAGGTTTGGATAATAGGATCTGATTAAAGCAGCAATACCCGTTACAATTGGGGTAGACATGCTCGTGCCCTGTTGGTTGCCGTATTGGTTACCTCCTGGCATGGTAGAATAGATTTTTACACCTGGTGCAAATACATCCACCATTTCTTTGCCATAATTGCTGAATTCAGCTGTAAGGTTACCCGTAATTTTCGGATCACTACTTGCACCTACGGTAATAAAATTACTGGCGATAGTATTCCATTGCTTTAAACGCGGATTAGGAAATACTTCTTTTTCATCAATATTTATTCCTTCATTGCCTGAAGAGTGCAATACGAGTACATCTTTTGTTTCGGCATAACGAATTGCACTGTCTACCCATACTTTTTCAGGGGAGAAGGATTTGCCAAAACTCATGTTGATTACTTTGGCACCATTATCTACCGCATAGCGAATGGCAAGTGCAATATCTTTGTCGTATTCGTCTCCATCAGGCACTACCCGCAACATCATGATTTTTACATTATCTGCAACGCCATCAATACCCAATCCATTGTTACGTTGTGCGGCAATTAATCCACTTACATGGGTGCCATGATCCGGATTTGGGCCCATCACATCGGCATTTCCATAAAAACGATCATTGAGGTTAAAGTAATTGTCGCCCACTACTTCAGCACGATAATCTTTAGGTGCTTTTTCTTTTGATTCGAAGGCCGATTTTTTTCCGTCAATATATTCTTCCAGTTGTGATAGTAAAACTGTGTTTTTTTCTTCTGCATCAAGGCCAATCATTTTCATACAGGTGAGGAAACCCATTTTGGCTTCTTTCCCTGTTCTGCTGGTTGGCTGAAACTTTTCCAGTTTTTCAAAATTGTATTCTTCACAACCCATTTCCTGCCGAAGCACTTTATCATGCTTTTTCAGTGCCTTGGTGGTTACTTCTACAAACATCAGTTCCATCTGTTCTTCTGCACTGAAATTCAATTCGTTCAAGGCTTTCTTCCAAAGTGCAAATTGATCACGCTCTTGTTCCGTGAGTTGTTCAAAGTTGATCACTTTATCAGCAAACTGATTTTTCCATCTGTGGAATACCCTTGAGCGTTCATCGGCCGCTTTCTTTACATTTCTTCCATCTTTGTTTCCTAAGAAATTCCATCCATATACATCATCGATATAACCGTTATGATCATCATCTATTCCATTCCCCGGTATTTCTTTTGGATTGCGCCATAAAACAGATTTCAGGTCTTCATGGGTAGTATCGACACCTGAATCAAGTACTGCTACAATAACTGGTTGTGGTTTTTTCTGACTATTGCGAAGAAAATCATAGGCTTTATTCAAACTAATACCATAGAATGAATCTTTTGCAAAATCCATCTGATACCAGGTTCTGGGAACCTGTTGTGCATTCACATAGCTTGAAGCAATCACGAGTGGCAATGCCACTATTCTGTATATCCCACGAAACATTAAAAGTATATTTTTACTATCCCTACAAATTTCGGTAATGATAATGAAAATTTAATTGCAGGGGATATTTTTAGGATAATCTTGGCGTCGGATAGACTGGTTTTGAAGGCGGTAATTTTATTTTTTAGTTTTCCTTAACAAATGGCCGGGGTTTTATTAATCCCGGAGCAGAACGCCCAGATAAGCTTTCCAAGGACCAACCTCATCTTTGTATTGATAGGATAGAACCCTTGTTACTTGATGCAGGTGGTTTAAGTCGTGCACAACCCAGGTAGATAATAATTCCCCCAGCAATACTTTTCCAAATGCAGGATGTGTAGCTGTTCGGTTATAATCTGTTTCGGTAAGATTGAAAGCTAATAGACTTTCTATATTGGCTAACCTTATTTTTTCAAATTCAGTTAATAGGTCGATAAGTGTTTTGCCCTTGCTGATTTCAAACTGTGCAAAGCGATCGAAGGGCTGAAATGTTTTTTCTTCCTGGTCTGATAAACAAATTTTCAGGCGTGGTATCCAGTCTGTATGCTCACCATGAATCAAATGCCCAACAATATCATAAGGCGACCATGTGTCCGGACCTTCATTTCCAAAAATCAGGTGATTGGGTAAACCTTTGAGCAGGGTATTCAAAAGCTTTGGTGTGCGTTCCAATAAGTTTATTGCTTCCGAAACTGAAATAGCCATAACGGTTATTTTAAATCAAATTGTATGCCCTGTGCGAGTGGCAATTGCGTGCTCCAGTTAATGGTATTGGTTTGCCTGCGCATATATGCTTTCCATGCATCGCTTCCACTTTCTCTTCCTCCTCCTGTTTCTTTTTCCCCGCCAAAAGCACCTCCGATTTCTGCGCCACTGGTACCAATATTTACGTTTGCTATGCCACAATCACTTCCTGCATGCGACAGAAATTGTTCTGCCTCGCGCATATTGAGCGTCATGATAGCAGATGAAAGTCCTTGTGGCACACCATTTTGCAAGGCAATAGCTTCCTCAATGCTGGAATACTTCATAATGTATAAGATAGGTGCGAAGGTTTCATGTTGTACTACTGGTAGGTTATTGCCCGCTTCTGCAATACATGGTTTTACATAACATCCGCTTTCATAATTGCTGCCCTCGAGTACACCGCCTTCTACAATAAAATGACCACCTTGTTGTTTACAATCTTCAATCGACTTTTTGTATAGTTCAACTGCATCTTTATCAATCAACGGACCCACATGGTTATTGGTATCCAACGGGTTGCCGATACGAAGTTGGCCATAGGCTTTTATGAGCTTTTCTTTAAACTGTTCATAAACAGATTCATGAATGATGAGTCTTCTGGTAGTAGTGCATCTTTGTCCGGCAGTGCCAACAGCACCAAATACGCATCCGATTAATGCCATATCGAGGTCGGCTTCTTTAGAAATAATGATGGCATTATTACCACCTAGTTCTAAGATGGTTTTACCTAACCTGGCGCCTACTGTAGCAGACACAATCTTTCCCATCCTGGTAGATCCAGTGGCTGAGATCAATGGAATTCTGTTGTCTTTACTCATCCATTCGCCTACTTCTCTACCACCTTGTACCAAACAGTTAACGCCTTCGGGTACATTATTTTTCCTGAATACCTCGGCAACTATATTTTGCACTGCGATACCGCATAAGGGTGTTTTTTCACTTGGCTTCCAGACTGTGGTGTTCCCGCAAACCCATGCAAGTGCTGCATTCCAGCTCCATACTGCTACAGGAAAATTAAAAGCGGAGATAATACCAACCACACCCAGCGGATGCCATTGTTCATACATGCGATGCATGGGTCTTTCGCTATGCATGGTGTTTCCATGAAGTTGACGGGAGAGGCCCACGGCAAAATCACAGATATCAATCATTTCCTGCACTTCACCAAAACCTTCCTGCAGGCTTTTGCCCATTTCATAGCTTACCAGTTTGCCAAGGGGTTCTTTATAATTACGTAATGCCTCGCCAACCTGTCTTACGATTTCTCCTCTTTTTGGAGCGGGCCACATTCTCCAGCTTTGAAAGGCGGAAGTGGCAGACTGAAGTACTTTTTCGTATGTATCGTTATCTGCTATTTGTACGCTTGCAGTTTTTTTTCCATCAACAGGAGAAAAGGAATCTATGTTGATGCCTGTACCACTGATCCAGTTTGTTCCTGTTGAAGCAGAAGGGTTCTGTGATTCGATGCCGAGTATTTGTAAGAAATCCATGCTGGTTATTTTGCATAAAGGTAAAGAAATAAGTACCAGTGGATGAGATGGGGATTGTTGGAAACAAAAAAGTATCACCTTGTTGAGAACAACGTTGTGATACTTTTTTATCTAAAACCCTGCATGAAACGCCTTTCAGCATTTACAAGGTAAATTTACTTTGATGAGCTTTTGCTAATGCACCATATAGGTGAGTAATGGGTTTGAATCGGGGAATAATTACTTGGTCTTCGATATTTCAATTAACTGGTCATAAACAGCACTATAACTGCTACCAATCGGTATTTCTTTTCCAGTGATCCAAACTTTAGATTTGCTGAATTTTTCGATTTTAGCCAATGGCACAATAAAGGAGCGATGCACCCTGACAAAATCACGTGCCGGTAACTTCTCCTGAATGCTTTTTAAAGTCATGAGGGTGAGTACCGGATTAGGTTTAATGTAAATTTTGATATAATCATCCAAGGCCTCAATCAGATCGATGTCTTTGAGGTTCACTTTCATAATTTCATAATTCACTTTTATGAATAATGAATTTAACTGAACCTCTTGAGAACTAAGGAATTCGATGTATTCTTTGGCTTTGTAACAAGCCTTCAGGAACCGATCGTATTCAAATGGTTTTAGCAGGTAATCAACCGCGTCAACATTAAAGCCTTCAACCGCAAAATCTTTATAGGCAGTGGTAAAAATAACCGGAGGTTTATCTGTCAGGTTTTTATAAAACTGTATGCCGGTGATATCGGGCATTTGAATATCGAGGAATAAAAGATCAATTTTATTGCTCTGCATGTAACTAATAGCTTCATCGGTATTAGTGAAAGTTTTCTCCAGTTTCAGGAAAGAAATCTTTGCACAATATTCCTGTATTAGCTGTAACGCTAATGGTTCATCATCTATAGCTATACAATGTATCATGTTGTGATCTCGAGTTTAACGGTATAGGTTTTGTTTTCCGCAATAGTGGTTAATGTATGTCTGTCTGGATACATAAGTTCCAATCGGCGTTTAACATTATTAATGCCTATGCCCGTGTTTTCCATTAAATGACTTTCTGATGCAACAATATTATTGCTGGCATAGAACAAGATTTTATTTCCGGTCGTATTGATGGTAATATCGATGGTTGAAGTTTCTTTTGTGCTTACCCCATATTTGAATGCATTCTCTACGAATGGTATAAATATAAGCGGTGCAATCAATAATGTTTCGATATCGCCACTGGTTGAAAAGTTGAGCGTTACTTTATCCGTTAGGCGAACCTGCTGTAATTCAATAAAGTTGTGGATGAAATCAACCTCATTTCTCAATGGTACAAGGTCATGCTGTGTTTCAGTAAGAATATAACGCATAATCGATGACAGCTTCATAACTGCCGGAGCTGTTTTTTCACTTCTTACTACCGCAAGCGAATAAATATTATTCAAAGTATTAAAAAAGAAATGGGGGTTAACCTGCGACTTAAGGAAGGAAAGTTCCGTATTCAATTTTTCGTTTTCTGTCTCTTTCCTTGTTTGTTCTGTTTTAAGCCATCTCTGTGTTACAGAAATACAGGTTCCAAAGGCAAATACTAATAAAAAGAGTACAGTATTATAGGGGTCCGCAATTGGTCTGGCTCTTCTTGGCGCACGGGTAAGTTTCGGAATTCCTTTAAATGCGGGGTTTCTGATAAATTCATTATTCTGTCTTATATATTCGGGTTCTACTAAAATATTTGCAATTTCTTTAGGTAAGAACAAGAATGCCCCCAAACATGCTGCGATGGAAAGAATATACCAACCCCACTTTTTATTAATCAGCAATTTTGGTACCAACACATGTGTGTTGAAATAATAGAACAGTACAATAAAAATGTTATTGCAGATGATCGTTGTCAGCATGTTATCGCTCATGCTGAACTCCCTTAGCCTTGGAAAGAATACCAGATAGGGCACAAAGAAAAAGCATGCCCAGGCAACTATATGGGTAAATATTGTGATGATTTTCTTGTCGTTTCGCACGAATTCGGTTGAAGTGATGAATTGAATAAATATAGTCTTTTTTATAAAAAAGACATTTTGCAAAATAGGGTTTAGTCGAAAATAACCAGGTTGGGAAGTTGTGTGCTACACAAGCGCAATAATGAAACCCTTGTTCTGCCAATCTGCAACCCTGTAACCGGTTTTAATCAAATCTATTCATGCATTTTCGATTTTGAAAATGATTTTGGGTGAAGATGGTTTGAGTATCGGTAAAATGCTAATAAGACTCTTTTTCATTGGGAAAATCGCCAGATTTCACATCTCCGATGTACTGTGTTACCGCGGAGTGAATCTGTTCCTGAAGATTGAGATATTGACGTAAAAAGCGTGGCTTAAACATATTATTAATGCCCAACATGTCATGCATTACCAATACCTGACCATTACAGCCCCCACCTGCTCCGATGCCGATTGTGGGGATATTTAATGAGTTGCTCACTTCTGTAGCCAGGCTTGCAGGTATTTTTTCAAGTACAATAGCATAGCAGCCAGCGTCCTGTAAAAGCAAAGCATCTTTTTTCAGTTTGGCAGCTTCGGCTTCTTCTTTGGCCCTGACATTATACGTACCGAATTTATAGATTGATTGAGGAGTAAGTCCGAGGTGCCCCATCACTGGTATTCCTGCAGATACAATGCGCTGAATACTGTCTAATACTTCCTCCCCGCCTTCTAACTTTATTGAGTGTGCGCCACTTTCTTTCATGATTCTTATTGCGGATGCCAGGGCGATATCGGAATTTGATTGATAAGAGCCAAATGGCAAATCAACAACGACCAGTGAACGATTAATTCCCCTTACTACGCATTGGGCATGATAAATCATTTGATCGAGTGTAATAGGAACGGTAGTTTCATGTCCCGCCATCACATTGCTGGCACTATCACCTACTAAAACAACATCTATACCTGCTTCATCAAACAAACGTGCAAATGAATAGTCGTATGCGGTGATCATCGATATTTTCTCACCGGTTGCTTTCATTTTCAGCAATGTATGTGTAGTGATTTTTTTTATTTCTTTATGAACAGACATAAGCTTGTTTTTAAATAAGCATTTGCAAAGTAGGCAGATTTTCAGGGATAAGTGTCAGAATGGAGATAAATTCATCCTAAAGCTGTTATACAACCTTACCCGTTCTTTGTAAATCATCGTAGAGGTGTTGGATAAGTCCATCTGCCAGCCCTATTTTGGGAACAAATATTTCTTCTGCATCTGCCCAGCGCATCACATTGATATAAATTTGCAATGCAGGTACAATAACATCTGCGCGGTCTCCCCTTAATTTATAGATATTGATACGATCTTCCAGTGAAAAGCTGGCGATCTCTTTGTAATAATCTTTCAAAAGCTCTATTGACAGAGGCTTGCCATCTTTTTTCTTGCTTAAGGAGAATACTTTATTGATATTACCACCGGTACCAATCGCAACGATCTTTTTATACCCTTTTGTACGGGTTTTAATGATCTCTTTCATTTCGGTCCAATAGCTTTCTTCCACCATTTCTTTTAAAAGCCTGATGGTACCAATATTGAACGATTGTTTGAAAACGAGTTTGTCTTCCGCAAAAAAAGTGAGTTCAGTACTACCGCCACCAACATCAATATATAGGTAGCTATGGTCTGTATCCATATTCTCGGCAACATGATTCTCATATATAATGGAAGCTTCTAAATCTCCACTGATGATTTCAATATCCAGGCCAGTCTCCAGTTTTATTTTTCGTATAAGGTCATTGCTGTTACGGGCATCACGCATTGCGCTGGTGGCGCATGCAATGGTATGTTCCACGCCATAGGCATTAATCAAATGACCATAGGCTTTCATGGTTTGCAAAACCATGCCTCTTTTTTCTTTGGAAATTTCTCCTTTTTCAAACACGTCAAAACCCAAGCGCAAAGGAACACGCACCAGGTTTAGTTTATTAAACCTGGGTTTTCCTTCTGCATCATGACTGACTTCTGAAATCAATAAACGAGCAGCATTACTTCCAATATCAATTGCGGCGAGCCTCAATATTTACTATGTTTTTCCGATGTAGGTAATGATAAGTCTCAATCTGAGAACGTATCTTCTTTTTACCTGCGGAAGGTACATAGTTGTTGCTTAATTCTTTGTCGAGTATCCTTGCTTTTACGTTGTCTCTTAATTGAATGTGGATAATCTCTTTTAATTCATTTCTGATATCGGGGTCATTTACAGGTACGGCGGCTTCAATTCGGTGATCAAGGTTGCGGACCATCCAGTCGGCACTGGATATGTAAATCTTTTCATTTCCTCCATTGTGGAATATTAACACACGGGCATGTTCAAGGTATTCGTCTACAATACTGATCGCTTTAATGGGGTGTTTGAATTTCTTAAGTTCAATAACTGCGCAGAATATACCGCGTACAATCATTTTAATATCGACGCCTGCAGTTGCTGCTGCATAAAGTTTCTCTATTAATCTTGCATCACTCAACGAGTTGATTTTAATAATGATAGAAGCGGGTTTGCCTGCTTTTGCAGCTTTTATTTCTTTATTGATTAATAAATCAATTTCGCGGCGCATATTATTAGGACAAACAAGCAGGGTTTTACACTGGTTCAGTTGAAGTGTGCCAGATTTATAGTTCTCTAGGTAATGGAAAATACGGTTGATGTCGGCCATTACCATTCTGTTGGCGGTTAGTAAACAGTGGTCGCCATATACATGAGCTGTTTTTTCATTGAGGTTACCTGTGCTTACGAAACCATACTGAACCGTTTTATTGCCTTTCCTTTTTTTAATGATACATAGCTTGGCATGTATTTTCATTTTAGGAACACCCAGTAATACTTTTACACCATCTTCTTCGAGTATTTTTTTCCATTCAAGGTTAGCTTCCTCATCAAAGCGGGCTTTTAGTTCGAGCATTACAATAACTTCCTTTCCATTTCTGGCTGCATTGATCAGTGCATTAATCACTTTCGAATTTGAAGCGAGTCGGTAGGCGGTTATTTTAATGGATTGCACTTCCGGATCCATCGCTGCTTCGCGCAGGAGGTCGATCAGGGCATGAAAAGAATGATAGGGGAAATGTAACATCACATCCTTTTTAAGTACCACATCTGTTACCCGATACCGACCATGAAATGCAGGGTGGGGGAAAGGTTCACGTCTGGTGTTTTTTCCATCAAACACATCTGGGAAGTCCATGAAGTGCCTGAAATTATGGATACGCCCACCAGGAATAATATTGCTTTTTCTGTTAAGGTTTAGTCTTCTGATCAGGTATTCAAGCAGGCCTGCATCCATTTCTTTGTCGTATACAAAACGAACGGGTTTGCCTTTTCTCCTGTTCTTTAACCCCTTTTCAATTTTCTCCACAAAAGTGGTACTAACGTCGTTGTCTATATCAATTTCCGCATCCTTCGTTACTTTGAAAACATGGGCATCAAAATAGTCGTAATCGAAGTAGGTGAAAATATCTGGCAGGTTATGTCGGATAACATCTTCCAGTAAAATAATCCTTTTTTCGCCAGCCTTTGAAGGTAACAAAACGAAACGGCCAAGGTCTTTAGACGGAATTTCTATCAAAGCATATTTCTGGTCGTACGCGGAATCTTTTTTTCGCATCACTACACCGAGGTAAATGCTTTTGTCGCGCAGATAGGGGAGTTGCGGCAGGCTTTCGATCATCAGTGGAATGATATTCGATCGCACTTTTTCATCAAAGAAATGTCTGATATAATGCTTCTGTTCTTTTGAAAGTTGTTTCTCTGTAACCAGGAAGATTTTTTCTTTCTTCAGTTCTTTTAATATGCCATCCCAAATTCGGTTGAATTCATTTTGCTGATTCAATACAATGGTTTGTATCTGGTCGATGATCGATTGAGGATCTTCTTCCATATGCATGTTGAGCTTACGCCTTTTATCCGCATACTCAACCATGCGCTTTAGGGTAGCCACCCGAACACGGAAAAACTCATCGGTATTATTCGAAAAAATACCCAGAAATCGAATCCTTTCTTTCAGTGGCACAGAGGGATCATTAGCTTCCTGTAATACCCTTCCATTAAAACTTAACCAGCTTATATCGCGTTGAATCAGGTTTTTTTTCACAAATGACAGCGTTGATACGTAAATACTTCAGTGCTTCAAATATAAAAAAGCTGAAGTGAGGGCAATGTTAAGTTTGGGAAATTTGAAAATTTGGGAATTTGAAAATTTGGCTGCGAGCAACAAGTCGCAAGCTGCAAGTCTAGCGTAGTATGAAACGCAGATTTTCATGAAATTTAATGCCAATATTCCTTACAGCAATAGCTAGCAGCTAGAGGCTAGAAGCTCGCAGCCAAATATCAAGAGTAAGATTGCTTGATATGTTGAATAATGCCTGTGGTGGAAAAACCTTCCACTATGGGGTTTATAACTACCCGTCCTCCGGCTTCTATTACCTGTTTTGAGCCAACTATTTGTTCCACGGTATAATCGCCCCCTTTTACAAGCACATCTGGCATGATGGCAGATATGAGTTCGAATGGAGTGTCTTCTTCAAATACCACAACCGCATCTACCACTGCAAGGTTTGCCAAAATCAGGGCCCTGCTGTGTTCACTGTTTACGGGTCGGTCAGGGCCTTTTAATTTTTTTACACTCTTATCGCTGTTTACACCAACTATCAGGTAATCGGCTTCTTTAGCGGCAGCGCTTAAAGAGAATATATGGCCTTCATGCAGAATATCAAAACAGCCATTGGTAAAGGAAATGCTTTTGCCTGTTACGCGCCATGCTGCAACCCTTGCCAGTACCTGTGGAAGTGTCAGTATTTTTGTTTCGATAGCATTAATGGCTCTCATGAGATGTCTTCTTTTTATTATAAACCGGCAATACCAGCAAACTGATACAACCCAGTAAAACTACAATCAGGAATTGGGCAAACCATTGTAAAGTACCATTGGCAAAACCAATTTCAAAAGCTACTCCATTTTCCTCTAATACTTTAGCGATGAAAAAGGCAAATGCGCCAATGCCACCTGGCGTAATAATCATTCCGATACTGCCAAATGACAAAGCCCCTAAAGCTGCACCCAGTCCTAAATGGGCAGTTCCATCAGTTGCCATGAGTCCAACCCAGGTTCCGGCAGCGTATAAAAACCAAATCAATACTGAATATAAAAGGAAAAGCCCTTTCTGTTTTAGTTTGCGGATGCTGATTAATCCTTCCCAAACACCCCGGATGATTTTTTTTCCTAATTCAACAATTTTAAGGTGGGCAAACTTTTTGATCCAAACCCTTATTGCAATTATTAAAATAATCAATATGCCAGCAACTATCAGTAATGAAGTGATGGAAACGTTTTCCCCTTTCTTGAATAGTTGTCCTATTAGTTCCTTTCCATACTCTGCTAATATATCGGATTGAGTAACCATGGTTAAAACAAACACCAGGCCCAGTGATACAACATCTACAGCTCTTTCGGCAACGATAGTACCTACGAGTTTTTCCGCGGGCACTTTTTCATAGCGGGCTAAAAAAGTACATTTTAAAACTTCTCCCAGTCTGGGGATGGCGAGGTTAGCCAGATAGCCAATCATAACAGCAAAAAAAGTATTTGCAACGCGCGGCTGATAACCCATCGACTGGATCAATATTTTCCAGCGCAAGGCTCTTACGAGGTGACTAAGGGTAAGGATCAGAAATACAGGTAATAATAGCCAGTAGTTCGCTGTTGTTAAACTCTGTTTAAAGTCACCCCATTTGTCATCCGGTATTTGTTTAAAGCTCCACCATACCAGAAAAATGCCCAATCCAAGAAAAACGGCATATTTAGCAAAAGATAAGAATCGTTTTTTCATGGCCTGAAGGGGTTACAATAATATTCAACGCAGTGTTGGTTGAACAATAATCTGATTAGTAAGCTACAGCTTATTTCCTTCTTTTGGAAATACTAACGATGGTTTAAATTGTTTTGCAGCTTCGAAGTCCATGGTAGCATAAGAGATAATTACCACTGTATCACCCACCGCACCTTTTCTTGCCGCCGGGCCGTTAAGGCAAACTACACCACTACCTCTTTTACCTTTGATGATATATGTTTCGAGTCGCTCCCCGTTATTTACATTAACCACCTGTATTTTTTCATTCTCGATAAAATTGGCGGCATCCATCAGGTCTTCGTCGAGGGTAAGACTGCCAACATAATGTAAGTTCGCTTCGGTGATTACAGCGCGGTGAATCTTAGATTTTAATACTTCAATTAGCATAGTGGGCGCAAAATTACTTACTTCTTCGGATGTACCATCAATCCTTTGTCAGAGAAATGTTATCAATTAACCTGATTCCCGAAAGAAAAGCTGCCACCAGGGCAACAAGGGGTTGTTGTCCGTCCCAGTTATTCACTTCCTCCAAACTATGAGCATCTGCTATGCTGATATAGTCAATTTTGCTGAAACCTGCTTTTAATAGTTGATCTGCTGCCCGGGTGGTTAAATCTGTTAAATCGCCCTGTTTTAGGTTAGCCTTGATCCATTGAAGGCTTTTGTATATAGCGGTAGCTTTATCCCTGTCCTGTTCGGAAAGTCGCAGGTTTCTGCTGCTCATGGCCAGGCCTGAACTTTCTCGCATGGTGGGTACTATGGTTGTTGTTACGGGTAGACCGGTTTGTCGAATAAGTTCGGTTATTACCATACATTGCTGGTAATCTTTTCTACCCAGAAACAATTCATCGGGCATAACTATGCTAAGTAATCTGTCTACCACCTGACAAACCCCTTGAAAATGTCCGGGTCGGTATTTGCCTTCCAGTAAAGTTTCCAAAGAACCGAGTTGATATTGTTTCTTCACATAATCTGAAGGGTAAATAACCTCTACTGAAGGTAGAAATAGTACATCGCAACCAGCTTGCTCCAATAACCTGATATCTGCTTCAATAGTGATGGGATATTGCTGAAAATCGGCCGGGTCGTTAAATTGGGTCGGATTAACAAAGATGCTACATACGGTACGGTCGCAATGAGTTTTTGAATTTTTTATTAATGATAGATGCCCGGCATGTAAAGCACCCATGGTAGGTACAAAGCCTATAGAAACGCCTGTTTCCCTTTGGATTTGTATATATTTATTTATTTCATATATAGATTTAACGAGTAACATGGGATGCCTGATTTGCTTGCTTTTAATCTTGAAATGCAGTTCAACTATATTTTCGTACCTTTGCCAACTCATTTTATGCTTCCCGCAATAAAAAATCGGTGCAAGGATGTCAACAAAGAAAAGAATTTTATTTATAGCCACAGAAATGTCACCCTACCTCGAATTGACAGAATTCGCGGAGGTTATCAATAAACTGGCTATCAAGAGCAATGATGGAGGATTGGAAGTAAGGTGTATTATGCCAAGATTTGGGGTGATCAACGAAAGAAGACACCGTCTGCATGAAGTAGTACGTCTATCCGGGATCAACGTATCAGTAGATAACGATGATTACCCACTTCAGATCAAAGTAGCATCCCTGCCAAATGCCCGTTTACAGGTATATTTTCTGGAAAATGAAGATTTCTTCAAGAGAAAGCAGATTTTCCATGATGATGAAGATAAGTGGTTCGATGATAATGCGCTACGTACTGTTTTCTTCTGTAAAGGGGCACTGGAGACCGTAAAAAAATTCGGATGGCCGCCGGATATTATCCACTGTAGCGGATGGATGACCGGACTTATTCCCGCGTATATTAAAACAGCTTATAAGAAAGAACCCGTATTTGGTAACAGTAAAGTTGTATTCACCATTGGTGAAAACACCTTTAAGGAAAAACTGGGTGCCGGATTCTTGAAACAGGCTGTAATCAATGCCAATATTAAAGAAAAGGATCTGGAGGCATTCAAAGATGCCAATAATACTGCACTGTTTAAAGGAGGTGCCAGCTTTGCTGATGCCATTACTTTTGGTGCAGAAAAGATAGACAAGAAACTTGTAGAAGAATTCGGTAAAGTAAAGGGAAAGAAAGTAGTACCTTTTAAAGGCTTGGATTCTGATTTAACAGAGTATTTAGAATTGTACAACGACCTTGCGGGCAAGTAATCCACAACACAACATGCGTTTATTTTCGACACTTCGTAATACATTTATTTTCTGTATTATAACCGGCATTTTTGTAACCGCCTGCACCAGGATTACTTCTACCGATTTAGGCGGAGGTTTAATACCCCCGATTGATGGCGTATTTACAAAAGATACCATTCTTGATGTAATTACTGATACTTACAACGAAACAGATACCCCAAGAATTTATAAGGCAGATATTCACATGCTGGGAGCCATTACCAATGACCCGATTTTTGGTAAAACATCGGCCTCAATGTTTTTTGAATTATCTCCTCCTTATTTTCCATTCTTTACTTCTGGAAATAAAGACAGTCTGGTAATTGATTCTGCCGTTTTGATTTTAGGATACAATGGTTTCTATGGTGATTCAACACAACCATTACGTATAACTGTTTCTGAAATTGACCAAAGTACACCGCTCGATAGGAATCGTTTATACCCGGTTACAAATCCGGGAGTAACACCAATCAATATTGCCGGTCCATTGGCTAATCCTGTAAATGTAGATATACGCAGGTTGGGCGATACCGTAAAGAATAGGTATGAAGTTGCAACCAATCAGATCCGCATCAAATTACGGAATGATGTTGCACAGCGTTTTCTAAGAACATACGATTCCACAAACGCTTACAAATCTGATTCTATCTTCAGAACTTATTTTGCTGGTTTTGCTTTAACAGTAGACCAAACTGCACCTGCGAATGCCTTATTACGTATTAATCTGGCAGATACGAATACCAAATTTGCGCTTTATTACAGTTCAAGTTCTACAGGTGCAACTGTTAGAGATACATCTGTACTCTATATGCGTTTTAATACAGCAGCAAGTGGCGACGCAAACTTTATTGTAAGAAACAGAGCCGGTAGCCAGGTTACTAACTATCTTACTACTAATAACAATCCCAAATCAGATTCTCTGGTATATGTGCAAACTTCACCGGGAACCACTGTCAGGGTTAGGATTCCAGGGTTGGCATCTTTAAGTAACCGAATCATTCACAGAGCTGAATTAATTGCTGAGCAAGTTCCAGACGATGCAAACCTGCTTACCATCGATCGTCAAATGAGTGTTCCCCGATATTTATTACTCAGTGTATTGGATTCTGTAAATAACAGAAAACGCAATGTCAAGAACGATTATATTTTTGCAACTGATGGCCCTAACATAAACGATTTTGGAGGTTTTGCCTTCTATAAAACAACGCAGGGCTATGATCGTGTTGCAGGTTATACTTTTAACCTGAGCCGATATGTGCAAGGAATTGTAACAAGAAAAGATACTTCACATCTATTACAATTGTCGGCACCAACAAACGACTCTATTTATTATTCAAACCCTTATCCGCAAACTACTTCACCCATATTGTATTACCTGAATCCGAGTATTGGTAATGATCCGGCTAACGGAAGGGTAAGATTAGGGGGCGGAACGCATTCAAGGTTCAGGATGCGATTACGAATTGTATTCTCCAGAATCTAATCTTTCATTTGCCTATATTTGCACAAATTTAAATTAACCTATGCCTTATTTATTTACTTCCGAGAGCGTGTCTGAAGGACATCCGGATAAAGTAGCTGACCAGATTTCAGATGCATTAATCGATAATTTCTTAGCCTTCGATGCACAATCAAAAGTTGCCTGTGAAACCCTGGTAACCACTGGTCAGGTAGTACTGGCAGGTGAAGTAAAATCAAAAGCATACCTGGATGTACAGGAAATTGCCCGTGGTGTAATCCGTAAAATCGGCTATACCAAGAGTGAATATATGTTTGAAGCGAATAGCTGTGGTATATTATCAGCGATTCATGAGCAATCAGCAGATATTAACCAGGGTGTAGATAAGAAGAAAAAAGAAGAGCAGGGAGCCGGAGATCAGGGTATGATGTTTGGTTATGCCAGCAATGAAACCGATGATTATATGCCACTTGCACTGGATCTTGCCCATAAGATCCTGATTGAACTGGCTGCATTGAGAAGAGAGAATAAGCAGATAAAATACCTGCGTCCTGATGCAAAGAGCCAGGTTACCCTGGAATATGATGATAACAACCAGCCTGTAAGAATCGACGCAATTGTGGTATCTACCCAGCACGACGACTTTGATACAGAAGCTAAAATGCTGGCTAAAATCAAATCAGATATCATCAATATCCTGATTCCACGCGTTAAGAGCAAGTACAAGAAATACGCTAAACTGTTTAACAACAATATCAAATACCATATCAACCCAACCGGTAAGTTTGTAATCGGTGGTCCACATGGCGATACTGGTTTAACCGGTCGTAAAATCATCGTAGATACTTACGGTGGTAAAGGAGCACATGGTGGTGGAGCATTCAGTGGTAAAGATCCTAGTAAAGTAGACCGTTCGGCTGCTTATGCAACCCGTCATATTGCCAAAAATCTGGTAGCGGCAGGTGTTGCAAGCGAAGTGCTGGTACAGGTATCTTATGCAATCGGAGTGGCACAGCCAACGAGCATCAACGTAAATACTTATGGTACAGCCAAAGTAAACTTAACTGATGGTCAGATTGCAAAGATCGTAGAAGGCATCTTCGATATGCGTCCATACTTTATTGAGCAACGCCTGAAACTGCGTAGCCCGATATACAGTGAAACCGCAGCTTATGGCCACATGGGTCGTAAGAGTGAAGTGGTTACCAAAACATTTAAATCACCAGATGGTAAAGAGAAGAAAGTAAAAGTGGAGCTGTTTACCTGGGAGAAACTGGATTATGTAGCCAAAGTGAAAAAAGCTTTCGGGCTTAAATAAACTTAATAGATCTCATAAAAAGCCTCCGTTTACCGGGGGCTTTTTATATTTATAGTATGTCTCGTCAACCAAACCATCCATCCAGACAAAAACTCATTGTAGCCGTCATTTTATTATTGGGGGTAATAATGATCATGCGTTACCAGGGTGCAGCATTGATTATGCCTGATACACCATCGGGTATTCTTGCATTGGAATTTGCAAATACATCAGAGAAATTATCCCTCATCCTCTCATTATGGCCCATAGACGCTGCAAAGGTTAATATCTGGCTCGATTTTATTTTTATAATTGTCTATACACATTTTTTCTTACTTACCTTATCTATAGCCGCCAATCAATGGAAACATAAAATACTTATAAGGATAGGTAAATGGCTTATGGTATCAGCATGGATCGCTGCAGTGTTTGATGTTATGGAGAATATAATCATGCTTGCTAGTTTAGCCAGACATTATACGGGACTAAGTCTACAGGCAACAGCTTATTTCGCATCCATAAAATTCCTCATAGTAATACTTATTCTGTTATACCTGCTGGTTAGCCTGTTGACTAATTTATTCAGCCCAAAAACAAACTATGGAAACTAACCCCTGGACAACCTTACATTCTAAATCAGTATATGATAATAAATGGATCAGTGTTACAGAAGATGATGTGATTAATCCAAATGGTGGTAAGGGCATCTATGGTAAAGTGCATTTCAAGAATATAGCCATCGGTATTGTAGCCCTGGATGAACAGGAACAGATTTGGTTGGTGGGTCAGTATCGTTATGTACTGAATGCCTATAGTTGGGAGATACCTGAAGGTGGTTGCCCACATGATGAATCTCCATTAAAGGGGGCCATACGGGAACTAAAAGAAGAAACAGGTCTGGAAGCTAAACAATGGAAAGAGTTGCTTCGGATGCATTTGTCAAATTCCGTAAGCGATGAACTGGCAATTGTTTTCCTGGCTACTGAATTAACGCAGTCTGAACCTGAACCGGAAGAAACTGAACAATTGCGGCTTCAGAAAATCAGCTTATCAGAAGCCTATAAAATGGTGGAAAAGGGACTGATTACTGATTCAATCAGTGTAGCAGCAATTACAAAAATTAAATTATTACAATTACAGGGTAAACTGTTATAGTACATTTGCATATGGCTATCAAACAAAGTGGATTAATCATAGGCCGCCAACCACTGGTGGAAGCATTAGAATCGGGGAGGCCGATCGATAAGATCCTGATGCAAAAAAATATTTCCGGAGACTCAGTTGCAGCTATTCGACAACTTGCAAGGGATAACCAGATTCCTATACAAATGGTTCCCCCTGAAAAACTGCATTACCTGACCAAGGCTAATCACCAGGGTGTTATAGCTTTTGCGGCATTGGTGCAATATATGGACCTTCAACAGGTAATTGATCATGTAGTTTCAAAAGGAGAGCTGCCGTTGTTTGTGATGTTAGACGGTGTAACTGATGTGAGAAATATTGGCGCCATTGCACGTAGTGCCCATTGCTGTGGTGCACAGGCACTGATTATTCCCGATAAAGGAGTGGGCGCGCTGAATGCAGAAGCAATGAAAAGTAGTGCCGGTGCATTGGAACACATTAATATTTGCAGGGTCAATAGTTTATTAAAAGCCGTAGACACGCTACACCTGAACGGAATACAGGTTTTTACCAGCGAAATGCGCGCCGATAAAAAAGTATATGAATTGTCGCTGGCAGAACCTTGCTGTATAATTATGGGAGACGAAGGCAAAGGTGTACAGCCATACCTTGCTAAAGCAGCAGATGCTTTTTTTACTATTCCGATGGCAACTAAATTTGATTCATTCAATGTTTCTGTTGCAGCAGGAATTGTTTTATACGAAGCAATGAAACACCGGATTTCAAAAGATTGATTTATCAATATTTACCATGCAAGTAAAAAATGAGGATACGATACAACTAATAGAATGTCCGCGTGATGCAATGCAGGGCTGGCCTCATTTTTTGCCCACCGAAACCAAAGTGGCCTATCTAAACCTATTGTTGCAGGTTGGCTTTGATACGCTTGATTTCGGCAGTTTTGTATCACCAAAAGCTATTCCCCAAATGGCAGATACCAGGGAAGTGCTCGCTAATCTTCGGCTAGAAAACACTTCCACAAAATTATTGGCTATCGTAGCGAATCAACGAGGAGCTTTGGATGCATCTGTTTTTGAAGAAATACATTATTTAGGTTTTCCATTTTCAATCTCACCCACATTTCAACTGAAGAATACGAACAGTAGCATGGAAGAGAGTTTCGATCGGGTGAAAGATATTCAAGAACTATGCATTAAATCAGGTAAAGTGCTGGTGGTTTATCTCAGCATGGGCTTTGGTAATCCTTATGGTGATTTATATGATGCATCTATATTGTTGGAATGGGCAGATAGAATGGTTCAGGAAGAGATTAAAATTATTTCACTGGCAGATACGGTTGGACTCGCTTCACCGGAACAAATCAGTCTTGCATTATCAACACTGATACCACAATATCCCGCTGTTTCATTTGGGGTGCATCTTCATTCCTCTGCACAAAATTGGAAGGATAAACTTAAAGCCGCCCATAATTCAGGTTGCAAAAGATTTGATGGAGCCCTTAAAGGAATTGGCGGATGTCCAATGGCACAGGATGAACTTGTTGGCAATATGGATACAGAAAAAATGATTGAATATTTCCAGGAGAAAGGATTGTTGCCTGACCTTAATGCAAAAGCGCTGATGGAGAGTAGCATGATGGCAGGAAAAATTTTTCAATGATATATGAAGTTTCATTACGAGTTTGATATTAAGTCTCCCGAAAAGAAAATACAGCATGGACAAAATCTGGTGCTGATGGGTTCTTGTTTTACAGAAAACATGGGGGAGAAATTAAGGAAGCATAAATTCAGTGTTACAGAAAACCCACATGGTATTCTTTTTAATCCTGTAAGTGTCGCAGAAGCAATCACTGATTATATAGAAGAGAAAACATACACAGAAGATGATCTGTTTTTATTGAATGAATGCTGGCATAGCTGGAAGCACCATAGCAGGTATTCAGGAATTACACCAGGAAATGCATTGGGTAAAATCAATGAGTCGATTAATGATACGCACAAAGCGTTAAAACAGGCTGATCATATCATGATCACATTAGGGTCGGCATGGGTTTATATGCTTACTGAAAATGCGCCGAATTATAAGTTGGGCACAGTGGCGGCAAATAATCATAAAGCGCCGTCAGACTGGTTTTCAAAGCGATTAATGACTACGGAAGATGTGCTGACCGTGCTGGATAATATGATACATCGGCTCTTTCATTTCAATCCAAAACTGCAGATTATATTTACAATCAGTCCTGTTCGACACTTGCGCGAGGGTGTGATTGAAAATAACAAGAGCAAAGCAGTGCTTATTCAGGCTGTGCATCATCTGGTAGAAAAATTTGAAGGGCTGTATTATTTCCCGGCGTACGAATTGGTCATTGATGACCTGCGGGATTATCGATTTTACGCAGAAGATTTAGTGCATCCGAATTTCCATGCAACACAGTATGTATGGGAAAAATTTACCGGGGCCTGTATGCCTGATACAACTAAGCAGCTCTTAAAAGAAATTGCAGCCATCAACCTGGCTGTACAGCATAAACCATTTAATCCCGCAACAGAGCAGCACCAGCAATTCCTTAAAACTTATCAGGAAAAAACAAAACAGATGGTAAAAATGTATCCCTTTATTAATTGGGATACTGAATTGCAATATTTTGAAGTCCAAATCAGGAATTAAATTAATGGATACGATCGCCTCTTAGTTCTATTTCCTGCATGATGGCAGTTTCATAATCGAGCCATTGTTTCCATCGACTGCGCACTTTTGCTTTGTCTACATACATTTCTGCAAGTTCAATAAACAGGGTGTAGTGTCCAGCTTCACTTTCCATGAACCTGCGATAGAAATTACGCAAGTATTTATCGTTCAGCCCTTCACTTAAACGCTTAAATCTTTCGCAACTTCTTGCTTCAATCAGGGCCATGGTTAGCATCTGGTCAAGAAACCTACCTTCCGCACTGCCCCCCTTTTGTTGAAACTCTAGTAGCTTGTTTACGTATATGTCTTTTCGTTGAATGCCGAGTTGGAGCCCTCTTTTGTGTAATTCATTCAGCACAAGTCTGAAATGTCCCCATTCCTCTGTAACAATAGGGGACAATAGTTTTACCAGTTCTGCTTTTTGGGAATACCGTTGTATAAGAGATATACAAGTAATGGCAGCCTTCTGTTCGCAATATGCATGGTCGGTAAGAATAGCTTCCAGGCTAATACTTGCAAGGTCAACCCATCTTGGGTCGGTGGGTAGCTGAAGTCCCAATATGTTTTTCGTGTGTTCTGAAAGCTCCATATACATCAATTGAGTTGCAAATTACGCTCGAACCCGGACTTTTCATTGCTCATTGGTTAAAGCAAATTAGTTTAGTTTTACGGTTATGTATCCGGATGATTTTTTAGCCAGAAAATTGCAGGCCAGGATTGATGGTCAATCGCTGAGATCACTAAGCTTATCCGAAGGGATGATAGACTTTTGTTCGAATGATTACCTCGGTATTGCCAGGCAGCGATTATTGAATTATGGAGATGTAGATGGCTTATTAACTGGTTCCACAGGTTCCCGATTACTGGCAGGTAATTATCCTTTGATAGAGGCTGCCGAATTACAAATAGCCAGTTTCCATGAAGCAGCAACCGCATTGATCTTTAATTCCGGATACGATGCTAATCTTGGATTATTATCATCTGTTCCGCAGAAAGGAGATACGGTATTATATGATTATCTGTCGCATGCATCTATCCGTGATGGTATACGGCTATCTTTTGCTAAAGCATTTTCATTTGCGCATAACGATCTGGCCGACCTGAAGAAAAAACTTGAATCAGCAACGGGAAATATCTTTATTGTTACCGAGTCAGTATTTAGTATGGATGGAGATTTATGTCCCTTGCATGAAATGGTTCAACTTGCTAAAGCATATAATGCACACCTGATTATCGACGAAGCCCATGCTACTGGTGTAATCGGAGATAAGGGGGAGGGACTGGTACAATCAATGGGTTTGCAGGATCATGTATTTGCCAGGGTACATACTTTCGGAAAAGCATGTGGTTGCCATGGAGCTGTTGTGCTTGGATCGAAGCAACTCAAAACTTATCTCATAAATTTTTCGAGAAGCCTGATATATTCTACGGCATTGCCGGCTCATGCAATTGAAATGATTATACGGTCGTATCAACTATTTCCCTTGATGCAAAACGAACGCAAGAACTTGGCTGAATTAGTAGCTATATTTCAGCGATCTGATATTCGTTTTGAAAAATTGCAGTCGTTAACCCCTATACAGGGCGTAATTATTCCTGGTAATGCACCGGCAAAGCAGATGGCTGCGCAATTACAACAGGCAGGGTTGGATGTCAGACCGATTTTGTATCCCACGGTACCGGAAGGTAAAGAGCGTTTGCGTATTGTAATTCATGCGTATAATACAGCAGAGGAAATTTATCGATTAATATCATTTATGAAATAAAGGTTGATTCAGTTATTGTTCAAGAAAAACAGCTCCTAGCCACTAGCTGCTAGCTACTAGTCATTGTTGGCTGGTGAAAATTAGGCAAGAGTTGGAAGTCACGTGTAGGATGGAACACAGATCTTCATGATTTTCAAGATCTATCATGATAAATCTTGAAAATCATGAAGATCTGTGTTCTATAAATAATGGATAGTTCATTAATAGCACTCTTATATTTCGTTAACCAGCTCATTTTAAAGTATGTAATTCGCAGGCCTCCTCATTTATTCTATTAATAGCAGAAATCCTAAAACAAGCACCAATCAAGGCTAGCAGCTAGAAGCTAGAAGCTCGCAGCCAAAATTCCTTTACATCCAAGAACCAATTCTTCTATAAAAATCTTATATTCAATTTCAAAACTTTTTAAATGAGGATAGTTCCATTTATTATTTCGGCAGTAGGAACTGCCGGTTTAATATTTACCTTAAACACGCAACTACCTGTAGACTCAGGGAAAACACCAAGGCTTGGTTATTTCTTATCCCCGCAACTTGGGTTTTGGAAAAATGCGGAGCCGGTAAACGCTTCTCACGATGGAAATATTACACTTGCCGGATTACAGGGTAAGGTAGATGTTTATATGGACGACAGACTTGTTCCGCATATTTATGCAGAGCAGGATGCTGATGCCTACTATACGCAGGGATACCTTCATGCAAAATACAGGCTTTGGCAGATGGAGTTCCAGACACATGTTGCTGCGGGTAGGTTAAGTGAAATTGTTGGTCCGGACAGGATCAATACAGATAAATTTTTCAGGAGATTAGGTATGGTGTATGCCGCCGAGAAAACCATGCGTCAGGCATCTAAAAACAAAGCCCTTAAAACGGCCATAGAAGCTTACGCAGAAGGGGTGAATGAATATATCAAAAACCTTGATCCTGCAGATTTGCCTTTTGAGTATAAATTACTTGATTATAAACCAGAGGAGTGGACACCAGAAAAAACTTATCTCTTCCTGATGTTTATGTCTTACGATTTAACAGCAAGAGGTGTTACCAGTGATCTTCGAATGACCAACGCCAGAAACTATTTTGGTTATGAGGATTTTGATCAACTATTTACCAATGTACAGGATTCTTTAGATCCTATTATTCCAAAAGGAACAGTTTATGCTGCTCCGTCCATTGCAGTTAAACCGCCTCCCGGTGTTGATTCTGTTTATTATCATAAAACCAATCAACAAGGTGGTACAGCTTCAGCCCCAATTGTACCCGATAAAAATAATGGGAGTAATAACTGGGCGGTTTCGGGAACTAAAACAAAAAGTGGTAGACCAATTCTGGCTAATGATCCGCATCTCGGACTCAATTTACCTTCTCTCTGGTATGAGGTTCAAATCACCACACCTACACATAGCACTTATGGTGCAAGCTTTCCCGGATCACCCGCTGTGATCATTGGATTTAATGATAGTATCGCTTGGGGTGTTACCAATGCTGGTAGGGATGTGATCGACTATTATGATATGAAATTCAAAGACAGTACACTCGAACAGTACTGGTATAATGGGGTATGGAATAAAGCCGATGTAAAAGAGGAAGTAATAAAAGTAAAAGGTAAGCCAGATGTAATTGATCATGTAGCCTACACCGCATTTGGTCCGGTAATGTATGATCCCTCTTACAAAAACGAAAGTGCCAGTGGTAAATATCTGGCCATTAAATGGACCGCTCATGACGGTGGACAAGGACTCGAAACTTTCTATGAATTAAACCGGGCCAAAAATTTTGACGACTACCTGAGTGCGATTGAAAAATGGACCTGTCCCGGACAAAATTTTGTTTTTGCATCAAAATCTGGCGATATCGCTTTGAAACAGCAAGGTGCTTTTATTGCGCGTTGGAACAGGCAGGGTGATTTTATTATGCCGGGTGATGATAACCAATATATGTGGCAGGGAATAATTCCCAATAGTGAGAACCCTTTTATTAAGAACCCCGAAAGAGGTTTTGTAAGTAGCGCAAACCAAAAATCTACCGACGAAACATATCCTTATTATCTTGGTGCCGGAAGCGATTTCCCGGTTTACAGAGGCGTAATTATCAATAAAAAATTGGCAGCAATGAATAATATTACAGCAGCCGATATGCAAGCCATGCAAACAGATAATTACAATGTGTATGCTGAAATGGCGAGACCAGCACTTTTGCGTTTTGTAAACGAATCGATGCTTAAACCAGTTGAGTTGAAATATTTGCAAAAGCTGAAAAGCTGGAATTTGCGTAACGATATTGGGGAAGAAGGCGCAACTGTATTCAGGGCCATCTGGGACAGTCTCGAAACAACCATCTGGAAAGATGAATTTGATAAATCCCCTTTACCATTACCCTGGCCCGATGAACCCACATTACTGGATGTAATGATCAAAGACAGTGTTTATTATTTTGCGGATAATGCCAATACCCCCGATAAAACCGAAACCTTGCAGGATGCAGTATTAACCGCCATTCAAAAAGCATCTGCTGCATGTGAAGCTTTAGAGAAAAAAGGAGAACTTGCCTGGGGTAAATTCAAGGATACCAGAGTGAGTCATCTGCTTAAACTGGATCCACTTAGCAGGTTGCATTTGCCAATTGGCGGAGGAGTGCACATCATCAATGCAACTACACCAACGCATGGCCCAAGTTGGCGAATGATTGTTCATTTAACAGATGAAATAGAAGCCTATGGGGTTTATCCCGGTGGACAGAGCGGAAACCCTGGCAGTAAATACTACGATAATTTTGTGGATTCATGGGTTGCAGGAAAATATTACCGTATCCTTTTCCTGAAAAAGGAAGCTGCTTCAAAGCATAAGCAAATGAAGTGGCATTTAACATTTACCAACAGCTAAACAGTTTGTTCCTATGAAATTTTTATCAGCACTTCTACTTACAGCATTACTCGCATTCGCTTCGGGTTTATATGGTGTTCTTCCCTGGTGGAGTTTTGCCATTACTTCGTTTATAGTAGCCCTTACGGTTCATCAGAAAGCAGGAAAAGCTTTCCTGGCCGGATTCCTGGCATTGTTTTGCTTGTGGGTTGTTCTGGCTTTTCTACAGGATAATGCAAATGAACATATCTTATCAACCAAAGTTGCTAATATTCTTCCCCTTGGAGGTTCATATTGGGTGTTGATTTTATTAACCGGAGTTATTGGTGGATTAGTTGCCGGATTATCAGCACTTACGGGAAGCTACTTACGCCAATCTGGAAGAAAATAAGCGGGGATTTATTTATGAAACGATCCCAATATGTAAATTATTAATTATTAGTTAAAGCAGGATGGAGTAAATGTAATTTGACGAAAAGCAGCAACGCTAAGCTTACTTTCGTTTTAATTCCGTTATATGAAACCAATACTGCTTATTTTATTATTCTGTATAGGGTATTATACAGGTATTGCACAAACTGTTAGTGGTACAATCAGGAATACGAATCAGGAATTGTTACCATTCTCCTCCGTTATTGTAAAAGGTACTACACAGGGTGTATCTGCCAATGCTAAAGGTGTTTATTCTATTCAATTGTTGCCCGGAAAATATACCATGGTTTGTCAGTATATTGGGTATAAGGCAATAGAGAAAACAATATCTGTTGAGAAGGGAAAGAATATTGAACTCGATTTTCAACTGGAATTACAACAATACAGTCTTCAGGAAGTTACCGTTAAAACAGGGGGAGAAGACCCTGCTTATGCAATCATCAGAAAGGCAATTGAGAAAAGAAATGAGCATTTGAATGAAATAAAGAAATTCACTGCAGATGTTTATTTAAAGGGGCAACTACAGTTGCGCGATTATCCAAAAAGTTTCTTCGGACAGAAAGTTGATTTTGAAGATGGCGATACCAGCAAACGTAAAATGTTGCTGCTTGCTGAAACCATAGCAAAGTATTCTGTTGAACCACCCCGTAATGAAAAGATTGAAATAATTTCCACCAAAGTAAGCGGAAGAAGTAACTCCTTTGGTTTTAGCAGACCGCAAATCATTTCCTTTTACAATAATATTATTTCGGTTGGGGAAGGACTTAACCCAAGAGGGTTTGTGTCTCCTATTGCTAATAATGCACTTTCCTTTTACCGCTATAAATTCGAAGGAACCTTTTATGAAAATGGGGTTGAGATTAGCAGGATAAAAGTAATGCCCAAAAGAAAATATGAACCTTTGTTTCAGGGATATATTAATATCATTGAAGACCAGTGGCGCATTCATAGTTTGAGACTTAACCTGGTGCGAGAACAACAAATGCAGTTTCTTGATACATTAGTAGTCGAGCAATTGTTTGTCCCATCTGGTAATTTATGGGTGGTAAAAAATCAGGTGATATATCCCTCCGGAAAGCTGTTTGGATTTGATTTTTTTGGAAGTTTTGTTCAGGTATATGATCATTTTAACCTTGAGCCTGTATTTGAAAAAAAATACTTCAACAATACCCTCATTAAAGTTTTTGATAGTGCGAATAAAAAATCAATGGCATATTGGGACAGTATAAGACCACTGCCATTATTAGCTGAAGAAGTACTTGATTATAAAAAGAAAGATAGTCTGGAACAGGTTAGAAAGAGTCCGGCGTACATGGACTCGATCGACAGAAAACGGAATAAATTGTCACTGGGTGGAATATTTCTTACTGGTCAGTTTTACAGCAAACAAAAGCAAAAACTTTCAGTAAGTTTTGACCCCCTTATAAAAACCTTTAACTACAATACAGTGGAGGGTGGTGTTTTATATTTTTCACCTGTAATCAGAAAAAGATTTGGGGAAGAGGAAGGTCGTAAATCTTTGCAAATTGTTCCCAATCTTCGATACGGGTTTGCCAATAAACATTTTAATGCCAGTATTTCCGGGCGATATAATTTCGGCAAGAAATATTTCAACAATATAATGGTGGAAGGGGGAAGACAGGTATTTCAATACAATAATGCCCAGCCAATTTCGCAAAGAATGAATACCTATTCAACGCTATTATATGAGAATAATCACCTTAAAATATATGAGGCCAATTATTTTAAATTGAATTATGGTGGAGGGATAGGAAATGGGCTGACTTTTTCAACAAGTTTTCAGTTCCAGGATCGGTTCGCATTAGAAAACCTGACTGATCCGGTAAGTTGGAAAGATATTAGTGGTAGAAGTTTTACGCCTAATTATCCAACAGATATTTTAACGACCAATATGCCTCGTAACCAGTCGGCCACTATCACGGTTGGCTTATCATGGAGGCCAGGTGGAAAATACATTGAACTACCAGATCGTAAAATTGGTATCGGGTCCGATTTTCCCACTTTTAATGCCAGCATAACACAGGGAGTAAAGGGATTATTTGGCAGTGATGCCAACTTTACTAAATGGCGCTTGAGTGTTTCAGATGATATGAATTTGAAACTCGGGGGGAAATTAAGTTACCGGGGAGAAATAGGAGGTTTCCTGAATGCAAAACAAGTATACGCACCAGATTATAATCATTTCCAGGGTAACCAAACTGTATTTGCCAATAATCCACTCAGCGGTTTTCAATTGGCACCCTATTACCGGTACAGTAATACCGCTAAGTTTTATGCCACCGCAAACGTCGAATACCACCTGAACGGATTACTGACCAATAAAATACCGGGCTTTAGAAGACTCAACTGGTTTCTTGTAACAGGAGCCAATCTAATGTATACCCAAAAAGGGAAGCAGTATTATGAAACATTTATCGGTCTTGAAAATATCCTTAAATTCTTAAGGGTAGACTTTGTACAAGGCTTCGAGAAAAATGGCCCCTCTCCAAGAGGCGTAAGGATAACAGTACCACTTTTTGAATAAGACTATTTTTGATCTTTGATTTCTGATCTCTGATGTCTGATGTCTGATTTGTGAGTGTAATTCACTTAAATCTCAGATCCTCAGCAAAAATCAAAGATCAAAAAATCAAAGATCAAAAATCCATCACTTGACATCTGCTCTCTTTTCGTATTTTTGCACTGATTTTGACCACCCTGCAAGTGGTTCCATTATTCATGGATCCCGTCTTTCCCTAGGCTAGACGGGGCTGAAATTTGAAAATATGCCAGTTTTACACAACCGTGTTTCAAACGAAGAGTTGAAACAGCGCTTGATGGAGGAGTCATTCCATCGTATTACCATTAGTTTTTACCAGTATTTCCCTGTTCAAAATCCACAAGGTTTTAGGGATGAGTTGTATAAGCAGTTAAATGCTTTACAGGTGTTTGGTCGCATTTATGTGGCCAAGGAGGGTATTAATGCCCAGATCAGTGTGCCTGAACATTTTTTTGAATCATTTCGGACTTACCTGTACAGTATCGAACACCTGAATGGCATTCGCTTGAATATTGCCGTAGATGATGACGGTAAAAGTTTTTGGGTGCTGAAAATAAAAGTGAGGGATAAAATTGTAGCAGACGGAATTGATGATCCCATGTTTAGTATGGAAAACAAAGGGAAGTATGTGAATGCAGAACAGATGAATAAACTGCTTGAGCAACCTGATACGATTGTGATTGATATGCGTAATCATTATGAGTATGAAGTGGGGCATTTTAGCAATGCAATGGAAATTCCTTCTGATACTTTTCGCGATCAGCTTCCAATGGCTGTTGATATGATGCAGGGTAATGAGGATAAAAACATTATCATGTATTGCACAGGTGGTATCAGATGCGAAAAAGCCAGTGCCTATATGCTGCACAAAGGATTTAAAAATGTATTTCACCTGGAAGGAGGCATTATCAATTATGCACGTCAGGCAAAAGAAGCAGCGTTGGAAAGCAAATTCATCGGTAAGAATTTCGTATTCGACAATCGGTTAGGGGAACGGATAACAGAAGATGTGATTGCGAAATGTCACCAATGTGGCAAACCTGCCGATACACATACAAATTGTAAAAACAATGGTTGCCACTTGCTATTTATTCAATGTGAATCCTGTGCCGCTGAGTATGAAGGCTGTTGCAGTGTTGAATGCAAGGACACTATAAACATGCCAATAGAACGTCAGAAAGCCTTACGCAAAGGAATTGAAAACGGCCAGAATATTTTCAATAAAAGTAAAGTGCGGTTGAGACCGAGATTGGGAGAAAACAAATAAAGGATGGTGGATTTCTGATGGCTGATGTCTGATTTGAATTCAAAAGTCGAAAATCAGACATCAGACATCAGCCATTCTTCAAACTATTTGCAGTTTCCTCAGCGCATTATTCACCGCTTCTACAATCGCTTCGTCGGTTGGTTGTTCTGGCACAAATGGGGTGCCGGTTACTTTTTCGTAGAGCTCGATATATCTTTTGCTGATCGTATCAATCCATTCATCATTCATTTCTGGAACAGATTGTCCTTCCTTGCCCATGAAATTGTTACTGATCAACCATTCGCGTACAAATTCTTTACTGAGTTGTTTTTGTTTTTCACCGCTAGCCTGGCGTTGCTCAAATCCATCAGCATAAAAATAGCGTGACGAATCGGGTGTGTGTACTTCATCCATCAGGTAAATAGTATCACCGATTTTGCCAAATTCGTATTTTGTATCAGCTAGAATGAGTCCTTGTTTTGCAGCGATAGATTTGCCTCTTGCAAAAAGTTCCAAAGCATATTTTTCCAGTATTTCCCAATCTGTTTCACTAACCAGACCCTGTTTAATGATTTCCTCTTTGGAAATGTCTTCGTCATGTCCTTCAGCCGCTTTGGTTGAAGGAGTAATAATGGGTTGAGGGAAAAAATCATTTTCTTTTAAACCATCAGGCATTGTTACCCCACAAAGTGTGCGTATACCCGACTGGTATGTTCGCCATGCATGACCAACTACATTTCCTCTTACCACCATTTCTATTTTAAAGGGAACACATTTTTTTCCAATCGAAATATTAGGCGCGGGCACATCTACGAGCCAGTTTGGACAGATATCGCGGGTTTTTTCAAGCATAAATGCCGCAATTTGATTTAAAACCTGACCCTTGAAAGGGATGGGTTTAGGTAATATTACATCAAAAGCTGATATACGGTTACTGGCCACCATTACAAGCCAGTTTTCGCCAATAGTGTAAACATCTCTGACTTTTCCGTGGTAAATATTCGTTTGTTGGGGAAATTGGTAGCTACTCATGCTGCAAAATTAGCCAGTGGCGTGAATAATAAAGCGTAACATAGTTCGTTTTTCTTAACAGTAGTTTGGTTTTGTGGACAAATTAAATTTTTACAGAAAACTAACAATTGCTATTTTACAGTAACTAAACACTAAATCTTGCCAAAATGAGAAGAGTCTACAGTAAATGTCTGTATGCGGCTATGTGCGCAGCCATAACCATTCCGGTGGTAGCCCAGCAGACAACTACCGTTTCAGGTAGCGTTAAGAATGCAAGTTCTAAAGAAGCGCTTTCAGCCGTTTCTGTTACCATTAAAGGAGGCACGGTAGGTACTTTTACCGACGATAAGGGTAATTTCAAGTTTACAACAGTTCAAAAACCTCCATTTACACTTTTAATATCTTCAGTAGGTTATGCCAGTAAAGAAGTTACGGTGAAAGGGGCTAGTGATGTAATATCAGTAGACCTCACTCCTTCATTTACACTTGGAGATGAAGTGGTAGTGTCCGCATCAAGGGTACCGGAGCGAATTCTAGAATCACCTGTATCTATTGAGCGAATTGGAACAGCAGCCATTCGAAATTCACCGCAGCTTAGTTATTACGACATGTTGACCAACCTTAAAGGTGTGGATGTGGTAACAGCTAGTTTAACGTTTAGAAGTGTTGGTACACGTGGCTTCAACAGTAGCGGTAATACCAGACTAAATCAATTGGTAGATGGAATGGATAACCAGGCGCCAGGATTGAACTTCTCAGTAGGTAGTGTTATCGGCTTAAGTGAATTAGACGTTGAGAATATGGAGTTGCTGCCAGGTGCATCATCAGCATTATATGGCCCAGGTGGTATGAACGGAACTGTGTTGATTAACAGTAAGAACCCATTCAAACACCAGGGATTTAGTTTCCAAATCAAACAAGGTGTGAACCATGTGGATAGTAAATATCGTGGAGCAGCGCCTTTCTATGACTGGAGTTTAAGATGGGCAAAGAAAGTATCTGAAAAATTCGCCTTTAAAATAAATGCTCAGTTTTTGCAAGCCCAGGATTGGCTGGCGGAGCAATCTGATAACTATTCAAGAACAGCGATTACCCCAAATGGTTTCAAAATACCGGGCAACCGCGCAACAGATCCTAACTATGATGGTGTAAACTATTATGGTGACGAGACCTCTCAGGTAATGAGTTCTATTGCCTCACAGGTTTTTGCTGCTGCAGGATTAGGTTCGGCTCAGCTTAACGCATTTAACGGGTTTTTAGCTGCAAATCCTGGTGCTAAACTCGCACAGTTTAATACATTCCTAACTGGTGCTGGTGCAGGAGCACTTGTTACAGCAGGTGTATCACCATTAATTTATGGTGCTGCTCCTTCCAGAAATTTATTGGGCTTTCAGGCTGTCAGCAGAACTGGCTATGCTGAATCAGATGTAATTGATCCTACTACATTAAATATGAAACTTACCGGCGGGCTTTTTTACAAACTCACCGATAAAATTGAAGCCTCTTTCAATGTTTATTTCGGAACAGGTAATTCTGTATATACCGGAAGTGATCGTTACTCTTTAAAAGATTTAAAAATTGCTCAGTTTAAATATGAACTAAAGCATAAAAACTGGTATGCCAGGTATTATTCAACACATGAGAATGCGGGTAATTCCTTTAATGCAACTATTGCAACCAGATTATTTAATGAAGGATGGAAAGCCAGTTCCGCATGGTATCCTCAATACATAGCAGCATATGTGTCGGCTTACGATGCAGGTGCTGATTATACAACGGCTCATAATACTGCAAGGGCTTTTGCTGATCAGGGCAAACCAACCGGTTTTATCGGAAATTCCAGCCTGTTTCAATCGATTGCCCGTAAACCGATTTCTCAAGGTGGTGGACTTTTCCTCGATCGTTCACGTTTAAAAGTGTTTGATGGTCAGTATAACTTTACAGAAGATCTTGGTCTTTCAAAAACAAATACCGACTGGCTTGTAGGGGTAAGTGCAAAACAATATGTACTTAATTCTGAAGGAACTTTATTCGCGGATACTGCTGGTGTAATTAAAATCAATGAGTTTGGCGCTTATACTCAGATATCACAGCGCTTATTCAATGATATCCTGAAATTAACCGTTTCTGGTCGTTATGATAAGAATACGAACTTTAAGGGTCGTTTTACACCAAGGGCTTCAGCGGTAATTAAACTGGCAAAAGACCATAACCTTCGTTTCTCTTATCAAACCGCTTACCGTTTCCCAACCACTCAAAATCAGTGGATCAATCTTACCGTGGGCGGTGGTACAAGATTATTGGGAGGTTTGCCACAATTACGCAATTTCTACAAGTTTAATACCAACCCTGTATTTACCTTGCCGAGTGTACAGGCATTTGGTGCAAGCGCTTTAGCTGGTTCACCAAATCCGAACCTGTTACAGCAACAAACTTTTGGAGAATTCAAGCCTGAATCAATGAGGTCTTTCGAAGTTGGTTATAAGGGTCTGATTGCTCAGAAATTATTGATTGATGTATATGCTTATTGGGGTCGTTATAAAGACTTCTTAAGTTCTGTTGTAGCAATGCAATCCAGAAATGCAACATTCAACCCTGCTGATCTCTTAAATGCAAATACAAGGATCGCTTACAGCATTTCTGTAAATGCTCCAGGTGAAGTTAGTACCTCAGGTTGGGGTGCATCTGCAGAATACCTGCTTCCTAAGAACTTCACTTTCTCTGGAAACATTTATCACGACCAAATTGGTGCGTTACCAACAGGCTTTGTTTCATACTTCAATACGCCTAAATACCGCATCAACATGGCCCTGAATAATACTGGCTTTGGTAAAGACAAACGCTATGGATTTAGTGTGGTTTACAGGTGGCAGAACTCATTCTACTACGAAGGTACTTTCGGGGTAGGTATGGTGCCATATGTAAGAACAGTTGACGCGATGATCAGCTATAAATTACCAGCAACCAAGTCTATGATTAAAATAGGCGGAACCAATATTTTCAACAAATATTACCGTACTGGTTGGGGTAACCCACAAATAGGTGGCTTATACTATATTAGTTATGGCTGGAATGTATTTTAACCCCCTGTTTTAACTAAATAATGCCTAAAGAAAGGGAAAGTGAAAGCTTTCCCTTTCTTGTTTTTAAGGGTTGGGGCTTTCTTTTTTCTTATTCCTTGGAATCCTATATTTTTGCTCCTCATTTAACAAACAGATATGATGCGTTCAATAGCTTTCAGAGAGGCCCTCAGAGAGGCCATGAGTGAGGAAATGAGAAGAGACGAGCGGGTGTTTCTGATGGGAGAGGAAGTGGCAGAATATAATGGTGCCTATAAAGTAAGCCAGGGCATGCTAGCCGAATTCGGTGCAAAAAGGGTTATTGATACCCCAATTGCCGAACTGGGCTTTGCAGCAGTAGCTGTTGGTGCGGCCCAAAATGGCCTCCGCCCGATTGTTGAGTTTATGACCTGGAACTTTGGCGTATTAGCCATGGACCAGATTCTGAATACAGCATCTAAAATGCTGGCTATGAGTGGCGGTCAAATCGGCTGTCCAATAGTTTTCCGTGGTCCAAATGGTAGTGCCGGACAGCTCGGTGCCCAACACTCAACAGCTTTCGAAAGTTATTATGCCAATATCCCAGGGTTGAAAGTAGTTTCCCCTTCTAACGGATATGACGCTAAAGGACTGCTTAAACAAGCTATCCGATACGAAGAAGATCCTGTGATGTTCATGGAAAGTGAAGTTATGTATGGCGATAAGAGCGATGTGCCCGATGAAGAATATTATATCCCATTAGGTAAAGCAGACGTAAAAAAGGCTGGTCGCGATGTAACCATCGTTTCTTTCAATAAAATGATGAAAGTAGCCCTCGGCGCTGCTGCTGAACTGGAAAAAGAAGGTGTAAGTGCCGAAGTAATCGATTTGCGCACTATCCGTCCGCTCGACTGGATGACCATTCTTGAGAGTGTTAAGAAAACCAACAGATTGGTTATTGTAGAAGAACAGTGGCCATTTGCATCGGTTTCTTCTGAAATCTCTTACCGCATACAAAAAGAAGGATTCGATTACCTTGATGCACCAATCAGAAGAATTACCAGCGCAGACGCTCCAATGCACTACGCACCTAACCTGACAGCCCTCGCCATTCCAGATGTGAGCCGCACAGTTAAACTGGTGAAAGAAGTAATGTATATGAAAAAATAATCGCAGATCTTATTTATTCAATAGTAAACCCGGGGAACTTTCTCCGGGTTTTTATTTTCTGACTAACTTCATCCAAACTAATGGCAATGAAAAAAAAAGGCCTAATATTTATTATCTGCCTGGGTTTATTATCTGCGAATGCCCAATACAAACCATCTCCCCAAAACCTTCAAACCCGCACTTGGTTCGATAGTGCCCGATTTGGATTATTTATTCATTGGGGTGCATCCAGTGTATTAGGTGCAGGCGAATGGGTAATGAATAACAGAAATATTCGGGTAGAAGAATACAAAAGACTACTGCATTTTTTTAATCCCATCGCATTCGATGCACGCCAGTGGGTTCAAATGGCCAAAAATGCAGGGATGAAATATATCACTTTTATAACCCGACACCACGATAGTTTTAGCAACTGGGATACAAAACAGTCTGACTGGAAAATCACCAACACTGCCTATGGCAAAGATGTACTTAAAGAACTATCCATTGCATGCAAAGAACAAGGCATAAAACTCTTTCTTTACTATTCTTTGGTTGATTGGTTCAGAACAGACTATCCCTATGAAACTGGCAGAACAGGTAAGGGTACAGGACGAACGCAAAAAAGCAATTATGATGCTTACCTGAATTTTATGAAAATGCAGTTGACTGAATTGCTTACGGGATATGGAGATATATCAGGAATTTGGTTTGATGGACACTGGGATCAGTTGGATAATGATACAGACAAATCACAGCAACCTAAAATAGATTGGAAATACCAGGAAATATATGCTCTCATTCATCGTCTGCAGCCTCAGGCATTAATTGGCAATAATCATCACCTTACTCCTTTGCCTGGTGAAGATTTTCAAATGTTTGAAAAGGATCTCCCCGGAGAAAACAAAGGTGGACTAAGCGGCCAGGCAGTGTCGAAACTCCCCCTCGAAACTTGTGAAACCATTAATAATTCCTGGGGTTTTAATATCACCGACAGAACGTATAAGTCTACCAAAGAAATTATTCAGTTATTGGTAAAAGCAGCAGGGTATGGAACAAACTTATTGCTCAATGTAGGTCCCATGCCTGATGGTAATGTTCAACCAGAATTTATAGTTCGATTAAAAGAAGTGGGCGATTGGTTAAAACAAAATGGACAAACAATATATGGTACCAGAGCTGGTTTTATAAAACCACAGGATTGGGGCGCAATTACAGAAACAGAAACAACAGCTTTCGTTCATATACTTTCAAAAACTGCTGATCGAATCTTTTTTCAGGTATCCTATAATATTGAGTCAGCTAGATTTTTAAAAAATAACCAACCAGCAAAAATTGAAAAATTAACCGATGGATATTGGTCAATCGACATTTCTCAGGCAGACCTTAATCTGCCCGACGATATAATCCAATTAAATATCAGACGATGATAAGAAGGGTGGGAAAGACAAAACTGTTATTATTGATTTTACTGTCACCATTTTTTACCTATGCACAAGATGCTACACAAGATACTATTGCCTTAAATGAAGTGGTTGTGAATGCTTTTTATGGACGAGCTAAATGGCAGGCATTACCAGCGGCTATTTCCATTATCCGTGAAGCTGATCTGAAAAAAACGCCGACACTTACCTTTTTACCTGTCATGAATTCACTTGCTGGGGTTCGTATGGAAGAGCGATCGCCTGGTAGTTATCGGTTATCAATCAGGGGTAGTTTATTGAGATCGCCATTTGGTGTTAGAAACATCAAAGTATATTATGAAGGGTTGCCTTTAACAGATGGGGGAGGTAATACTTATCTTAATTTAATTGACCTTTCACAGGTAACAGGTGCTGAAGTTTTGAAAGGACCAGTAGCCGCTGTTTATGGTGCTGGAACGGGCGGTGCTGTATTGTTAAGGTCGCCGCTTAAGTTTTATGCCAATCCGGTGAATAAAATAAACGGAGGGCTTGCAGGAGGCTCCTATGGGTTATTTCGTCAACTTTTGAACTGGGAATATGCAACACCCAAATTTTCCAGTAGTTTATCACAGGTCCATGCTCAATCCGATGGGTATCGCGAACAATCGGCAATGCGCAGGGATGGATTAAAATGGCAGGCTGCCATAAACGGAAAGCAGCAGAACTGGCGCATACTCAGCTTCTATACTGATCTGTATTACCAAACACCTGGAGGGATTAATGAAACACAATACAAACAAAATCCTAAACAAGCCAGACAGCCAGCAGGAGCATTACCTGGAGCAGTGCAACAAAAAACAGCCATTTATAATAAAACATGGTTCAATGGACTGCATCATGAGCTGATACTTAATACTAATAGCAGTATCCAATCATTCGGCATGTATAGCAGCACAAAATTCACCAATCCATTCATCACCAATTATGAAGAAAGAAAAGAACACAATACTGGTTTTGGCACACAATGGCAATATAAACAAGCAAAACAAGATCATCGTTGGCAATTGAATATAGGAGGTGAGTGGCAGCAGCAAAAAGCTTCTATCGATAATTTTGGCAACAGGTCAGGAGTTAAAGATACCGTACAGTACCGCGATAAAGTTTTTGCAACACAATGGTTTTTGTTTTCCCAATTCCAATATTCTTTTAAAGAGCGATTTACTATTACTGTTGGTGTAAGTAACAATCAACAACTGTATCGCTACAAACGATTAACAGATATAAGCTCAGGTTATACAAAAAGAAAAATTGAAAATATTTTTACCCCGAGGCTTGCTATGGCTTACGCAATCAAACCAAATCTTTATGTGTATGGGGTTATTGCGAAAGGATTTTCAGCACCGAGTCTTGCAGAGTTCAGACCATCTGATGGAAATTTTTATGGCGACCTGAATGCAGAAAGCGGATGGAATTTGGAAGCAGGTATTAAAGGGGAAATACTGGATAATAAATTAATGTTCGACATCGCTTTTTACCGGTTCAAACTTAATAATGCGATTGTGAGAAGAAACAGTACTTCCGGAACAGAGTATTTTGTTAATGCAGGAAGTACTTTACAAAGAGGTATTGAAGCAATGGTTAAACCTATGATCATTCAGAATGGCCCCGGATATGTAAAAGAGTTATCAGTTTCTTTTGCGTATAGCTTCCAGCCTTATCGCTTTATTAATTATCAGCAAGGTAGTGTTGATTATAGTAATAATAAACTCACAGGTGTTCCTTCGAATACTTTAAGCTCGGCGATTGACCTGCGGTTAAAGAATGGGATATATGTATCCTGTTTCTTAAATACTGTATCCGCTATTCCTTTAAATGATATCAATGATGCTTATGCTGAACATTATGAACTATTGCAATGTCGAGTAGGTTATAAAGCCAAAAAATGGGAAATTTTCATGGCTATTGATAATGCATTAAACCAGACATATAGCCTTGGTAATGATATCAATGCACTGGGACGGAGGTATTATAATGCAGCGCCAGGCAGGAACCTGCTGTTCGGCATGAATTTTGAATTACGCTGACATCACATTCTTTAACTTAGCAAAAAAGTATACCATGCCAACTATATTGATTATTGATGATGAAAGGGCTATCAGAAACGTATTAAAAGATATTCTCGGGAATGAAGGGTTTAAGGTGGAAGAGGCTGCCGATGGAGAAGAGGGGTTTAAAAAATTCTCTTCCGGATCATACGATGTAGTACTATGTGATATTAAAATGCCCAAACTGGATGGAATTGAATTCCTGCAAAAAGTAACAGAATCGGGATCTGATACACCGGTAATTATGATCAGTGGACATGGTAATATAGAAACAGCGGTTGACGCAGTTAAGAAAGGTGCATACGATTATATTTCAAAGCCTCCAGACTTAAACAGATTATTGATCACCATTCGAAATGCAATGGATCGTACCACTTTGGTACAGGAGACAAAAGTGCTGAAGCGTAAAGTTTCGAAAGTACAGGAAATCATAGGTGAAAGTGAAGCAATCATACGCATCAAAGAAACCATCGAAAAAGTGGCACCAACAGATGCCCGAGTGTTGGTTACCGGAGAAAATGGTAGCGGGAAAGAGTTAGTGGCAAGATGGTTACATGAGAAAAGTAATCGTGCCCAGGGACCGATTGTAGAAGTGAACTGTGCAGCTATTCCAAGCGAATTGATTGAGAGCGAATTGTTCGGTCATGAAAAAGGATCTTTTACCTCTGCGATAAAACAACGCATTGGTAAGTTTGAGCAAGCAAATGGAGGTACCCTGTTTTTGGATGAGATAGGCGATATGAGCCTGAGTGCTCAGGCAAAAGTATTGAGAGCATTACAAGAAGGAAAAATTACCAGAGTAGGGGGAGATAAAGAAATTGCAGTGGATGTTAGGGTAGTTGCCGCAACCAATAAGGATCTCCTGAAGGAAGTGGAAGAAAAAAACTTCCGGCTAGATCTTTATCATCGACTAGGTGTTATACTGATCCATGTACCATCCCTAAACGAAAGACGTACAGATATACCTCTTCTTGTTGCAAAATTCTTAGATGATATCGCAGCAGAATATGGTCAATCGAAAAAAGAAATCGATAAAAAAGCATTAGAGGTACTTCAGCAACATAACTGGACAGGTAATATCAGAGAGTTGCGTAATGTGGTAGAAAGATTGGTAATCTTATCCGGAAAAACAATCACAGAGCAGGACGTAACTGCGTATGTGTAATGTTACTGTTGCGAATTTGGGAATGGCTTATGGTCCATGGTAAATTGGCTATGGTCTATGGACTATCGTCTATGGACTTGATATATGCAATCATTTCCGGTAATGAATACAGCACTTTCAGATTTGAGTGGTGGGCTTTAATTTCTTTGGTCAGGGGGCCAGACATTAATATTTGTTGGTCTGGAAATAATTGAACCAAAGTAGCAACATGTTGTTCTATGGGCTGGTCACTTACATTCGCAATAGCATGAAAATATAAATGGGTGGGATTTTTATGTTTTACATAAGTAACCAGGTCATCAAAAGGCAAATCAATACCCATGTAGATGCATCGTTTACCACTGGCCTTCATAAGGTAATAAACAAGCAGTAGCGGAATTTCATGTCGTTCTCCTTCTAATGTAAACAATACATACACTTTGTCAGAAATTGAGGGGCTCTCTTTCAGCGATTCAATCTGAACAATCATTTTTCGGCGGATAATATTGCTGGAAAAATGCTCTTGTGCCGGTATTATATGGTCGGTAAGCCAGAGTAGCCCCATTCTCTCAAGAAACTGGTAAACAACATCAATCAGGGTATTTTCAAACCCCAGTTGTTTAAAAGCGGTATCCAGTATTTTTTCAAATTTTGGCTCATCAAAATCAATGGCAGCTTCAATCATTTGGTGAACCAATATAATAGAACTGGCCTTGTCTTCAGCAGACCCCATCGTCATAGAACGTATCGCGTCATCGGTTAGCCCTGCAATTTTGGATATTTTGATACCCCTATGATATAACTGTGAAATACGTAATATCTGTTTCAGGTCCTCATTGTCATAATACCTGTGCAAACTTTCCTTACGTTTAGGAGCCAGAAAATTGTATCGCTGCTCCCAAATCCGGAGCGTATGCGCTTTTATACCACTCAGGTTCTCTATGTCTTTAATCGTAAAATGATTCATCCAGCGGGTTTGATTATCAGACGGGTATAGATTTATAAACACACAAGATATAAATTAAACAAAGTTTTGTGTAATATTTTCCTAAGCTTGAAGACTAAGAGCCTGTTTACGATTTATTCTACCGGTTTATTATGAGCTATTTTCGAGCGAGCCGAGGCGAATTTTGCAGCCATAGTCTAAACGCCTAAGGCGAAAAATTCAACGAAGGCGCAGCCGAAAAGAGCCATAAGAAACTGGTAGAATAAATCGTAAGCAGGCTCTTAGTCTCAAAAGCAGCGGGAAGTGGATTATTTAATGAATCTAAATTTGTCGTTATTGATTGAAAATCATGTAGTTGGGAAAAGTTTTGTAGCTTTCCCCTCATATCTGGCTGAAAAGAATATTTTTGTTTTTATCTAAAAAATAAATCATGGGTTTAATCTTGTTTATTGTTGGTATTATCGGATGGCATCTTGGTATGTGGGGAATGTTTAAAAAAGCAGGCATTGAGCCCTGGAAGGCTCTTATACCGTTTTATAATACCTGGTTAATAGTAGAAAAATGCCATATCCGTAAATATTGGTTTTGGTTGCAATTGATTCCAATAGCCGGACAGTTTATTACTATCTGGATTACCATCATTTTTGTTATGCATTTCAAACGGTTTAATATGGTGCATCATACTGCTGCTGTATTATTACCGTTCATTTATTTTCCTTACCTGGGCTTCTCAAAAAATGAAAAATATTATGGTTCCGATGTAGTTAAGCAATATAAAAAGCCAGGATCAAGAGAATGGATAGATGCGGGTGTATTTGCGGTGGTTGCTGCAACAATTATCCGCACTTTTGTTTTTGAAGCTTATGTAATTCCAACCGAGAGTATGGAGAAAACATTGTTGGTGAATGATTTTCTTTTTGTAAACAAGATGAGTTACGGTGCAAGGATACCTCAAACACCACTTTCGTTTCCTTTTGTACATAATACCATGCCTTTCTCTCTTACTACACCATCTTACCTGAAATGGATTCAATTACCCTATAAACGTCTTCCTGCTTTTACGGAAGTTAAACGGAATGATGTGGTGGTATTCAATTTCCCTGCCGGAGATACCATCATTAATTTGCCTGAATTTGGTAGTAAGACTACCTATTATGATGTGCTCCGTTTTACATTTAAAGGAAACAGACAGGAGTTAATGGCTAGCCCGGAATATCCAATCATCGTTCATCCAATGGATAAAACGGATAACTATATCAAAAGATGTGTGGGTGTTGGAGGAGATGTGTTACAAATCAGAAATGGTGAATTATTTGTAAACGGCAATCCTGCTGAAGTGCCAGGCGGCTCACAAACGGAATACATCGTTGTTACCAACAAGCAACCATATGATCCTGATTTCTTAAAAGAAGAATTGGGTATTGATGTATCTACAGATACAAAAGGACAATTATACATGTTGAGCGATAGCAGTTACAAGTTTAACCTGACACCAGATGAACTGGAAAAATTAAAGAAACTGCCCAACTTTGTTTCTGCAACCAGGTCTATTGAAAATTATGCGGGTATGACATTCCCGAATGATGAAGCAAACTATCCATGGAGTATTGATAATTTTGGTCCGATTCGTATACCTAAGAAAGGAGATGTAATAGAACTTAACAATCAGAATATTTCTATCTATCGCAGGTTAATCGCGACCTATGAACACAATACACTCGAAGAAAAAGAAGGTAAGTTTTTTATCAACGGACAAGCAACAAACACCTATACAGTGAAACTTAATTATTACTGGATGATGGGTGATAACCGCCATCGCAGTCAGGATAGCCGATACTGGGGTTTCGTACCGGAAACGCATATTGTTGGAAAGGCATCACTTATATGGTTTAGCTGGGATAAAGGTCCACGCTGGAAAAGAATTATGAGAAGTATTAAGTAGTTATTTTTCCTGAAGGGGTTTCTTGTAGCAAGCTACAAGTAGGATAGAACACGGATTTTCATGATTTATCATGATAGATATTGAAAATCATGAAAATCCGAGTTCTTTTATTACAGACAGTGCATTAACGGCAATCTGATATTTCTTTAACCAGCTCATTTTAAATTATCTCCCCTCATTTATTCCATTAATAGCAGAAGACCTAAAATAACCGCCATCTAGCCCTAGACGAGACTAGTAGCTAAAGGCTAAAAGCTTTTTTTACCAGACAGCAATACCCCGAAACACTGAGCATACAGGGGTCATTTTTGCAATTTTTTAGATAAATAATTCGTAACTTACATTACCGTAAGGGGTCCTCATAGCGTATGCTTTGAGGACTTTTTTGTCTTAATAAGTTAGTGTATGAATCAGCAACAATTTCAGTTCTCATTCGAAGTGTTTGAAACTGAAGCACAGCTAAATGAACGTGATGCGGCACTTTTAAAAATTGCCAGAGAAACAACTAAAATGGCCTATGCCCCTTATTCACAATTTAATGTTGGAGCCGTGGCCCGCATGGCAAATGGTGAGATCATCAGGGGAACAAACCAGGAGAATGCCAGTTTTCCGGTAGGAATTTGTGCAGAAAGGGTATTACTATCCAATGCAGCCATGCAGTATCCGGGTGTTGCAATAGAAAGTATTGCCATTAGTTATGATAATACGAATGGACAAAGCCAACATCCCATTTCTCCTTGTGGAATTTGCAGACAAAGCTTGCTTGAATATGAATTAAGGGTAAAGCAACCCATTCGTTTGATTCTAGGTGGATTGTCAGGCAAGGTTTATGTTATTCCTCAGGCAAGTAGTTTACTACCATTAAGTTTTACCAGTGCCGATATGCACTAGTGGCTGTGAACTTTATAAATGATTATAGCTGTAAAGTCCATAGACCATAGTCCATGGACCATGGTCTATGGACTAAAACAGTGTCTGTACGCCGTGGGTGATCTTGAATTCATGCTGCAAAAGCCATTTCTTGCGCCACATACCGCCTGAATAGCCAACCAGCGATTTATCGCTGCCAATTACACGATGGCATGGTACAATGATGGCAATATTGTTTCTGCCATTGGCACTTGCTGCTGCTCTGATTACTTTAGGATCTCCGAGCCGCTTTGCCATGTCGAGATAACTGATGGTTTTGCCGTAGGGGATTTCCTGCAGCTCACCCCAAACCCTTTTTTGAAATTCGGTTCCTTCCTGGTGTATGGGTATATCAAAATGTTTCCTGCTTCCATGAAAGAATTCAATCAGTTGCTCAGTGCATTGATGCATCACTTCACTAATACCTGGTTCGCCATAAGTAAGCTGGTCCGGGTTGTCGACATAAGTAAGTTCGCCTATAAAATGTTCTGTGCCCCCTATCTTAAGAAGGCCAACCGGACTTTCATAATATGTAAAATAGAGTTCGCTCATGGTAACCTGCTATTGCAGAAAATCAATATCCGAATATACTACCTGAAAATGGTAATTGGTAGTTTATCAGGAAAATGGGCCATAGTCCATAGTCCATAGACAATGGACCATGGACTATGGTCGATCTTATTCTAAGTAACTATTTCCCCAGCTTTCTTAATTATTCCATTAAAAGCAGAAAGTCTATAATAAGCACCCATCAAGGCTTGTAGCTTGCGGCTTGCAGCCAGAAACTTGCAGCTAAAATACTACCCCACTCTTTGTCCATTTTCAACTATCCTTTCCGGTTGCAATAAAATTACTGCTCCTTCACTGTCGTAGACGCCTAAAACAAGGCATTCACTGAAGAAGTTAGCGATTTGTTTAACAGGGAAATTCACAACGGCCAATACCTGTTTTCCGATTAATGCATTTTTTTCATAATGCCGGGTAATCTGGGCAGAGGATTGTTTAATCCCTAATGGACCAAAATCTATTTTCAACTGATAGGCTGGTTTTTTAGCTTTGGGAAAATCTGTAACTTCAAGAATGGTTCCGCTTCGGATATCAACTTTTTCAAAATCATCCCAACTAATCATAACGCTTTTATTTTTTCAAATTTAAAATTTATTACCATGAAACGCAATGCAACCGCTGTTTGGAATGGATCAGGTAAAGAAGGCAATGGACACCTGACCACTCAAAGCACTACACTCAACCAAACCCAATACTCTTTTAATTCAAGGTTTGCAGAAGGTGTAGGAACCAATCCTGAAGAATTGATGGCAGCGGCACATGCCGGTTGCTTTACCATGAAGTTAAGTTTTGTATTAGGAGCTGCCGGATTTACACCAGACACATTAGAAACCCAGTGTACCATTACTCTCGAAGATGGAACTATAACAAGCTCACATTTGGTACTTAAAGCCAAAGTACCTGGAATTACAGCAGAACAATTTGAGGCATGTGCAGCAGACGCAAAAGCAAACTGCCCGGTTAGTAAGGCCTATAATATGGATATTACTCTAGACGCTCAGTTGGTTTAATCAGTAAAAGCTGGTCTGGTAGGAAGTATAGTTTAAGTTGAACTATACTTCCAATGAACCGGCCAACTGCATTAGTTCCCGATGCTTGTAAGCATTGGTTGGACTGTCGAAGCATTTCGCTAATTCTTCCAGTAAAAGCTGAACAAGTCTTTTGTGCGATAGTGGTTTAAAATAAGCAGCTACCGGAGGAACAGAGATACGCTTGAAATAATTTTCAATATCTGCGTGAGAAAAAGCCTGCCCCGTAGTACCATCTACAAAAAAATGGATTTTGTCTTGCGGATGTCCCGGATATAATGCATCATCATAATCTGAGTGATAGAATGCCAAAATGCATTGTTTTGGGATATTAATAATTCTGGCATTGATTTCCAGTTGGTCACAAAGTATCTGATAAATAAGGGCGTTTGAAACTGCGTTCCCTTTTTTTGATTCAAGGACTTTATGCAGGAAAAACTCATCTGGCTTTGTGTAATTTACTTCACCACCTTTAAGGTTGTAATAATTGTAAAGTATACTTGAAAGAACATTGGCCTGTTCGAGTGGTGTGAGAAAGCTGTTTAACTCAAGCCATACATTCCTCCTGATCTTTTCAATTTCATGGATAACAGGGGCTGTTTGCAGATCGGGATACTGGTATTTAGAAACCAGCAAAGCCCCGAATAAAAGGTCGTGGTAGGCGCTGTTGTTCCATTCACTGAAATCATTCGTAAGGTCGCAGAAATGCAGCCTGTGAATGATCATCTCTATTCTTTCCTGTACGTCTTCGCTGGGGGTGTTTTCCCACAAATGCTCCAGATTGGGGATAATTCCCTTGCCGTATCCAAGGATACGTTCTGAAATAGTGGAATAAACCTCTTCATCCGGATCATCGATCAGGGTAAATAGTGCATGTATTTCCTTGGTTTCCTGCATGTGTTTGGGTAAAGACCTGATAAGCAGTCTTATTTCTTATCAAACTAAAATAAAAATGATGTATTTGTCAATAAGAAGTTATTCAGTGCTGTGGAAATATTCAAATTATAGTAAATACTATAGTCATGGTTTTGTCGTTAATTTTCGCTCTGGGGTAAAATTCAGGGTTTTAACAAGCAAGTGATGCATAATTAGCGTTACTTTGTAGGATCATTTCAAGTATTTATTCATGTCACAGGTTTCTACTCCCAAATTTCCCTCCGTAAAACAATCATTGCACACTGAATTAAAAAAACGAGTACAGCAATATTTTGATGAACGGGGAATCGCTTCTACAGGTAATCCTAAACTTTTTACAAAAGCAATCATCATGGTTATTGCTTTTATAACGGTATACCTGCATTTAATTTTTTTCACACCAGTTTGGTACCTCGCAATTTTTGAATGTGTGGTACTGGGCGGCCTGGTTGCAGCCATCGGTTTTAATGTAATGCACGATGGTAGTCATGGCAGCTTCAGCAACAATAAATGGATGAACAGGATAGCAGCATCTTCTATTAGTATGCTTGGGGCTAACCATTTTATGTGGAATATGAAACATAATATGATTCACCACAGTTTTACAAATGTAGATGGGGTAGATGATGATATTGAAGTTGGATTATTGATGCGTATGGCGCCCACACAGAAGCATTATAAGCTCCATAAGTTTCAGCACCTTTATTTCTGGATTTTATATATGCTCCTTTATGTATTCTGGATATTCTTTGCAGATTACAAAAAATATTTCTCCCGTAAAATCGGTTCTGTGCCTTTGAAAAAAATGAGCCTGAATGATCATGTAGAATTCTGGGGCGTAAAAGTTTATCACGCCATCGTTTTTATACTGCTCCCTTTACTTACCGTAGGTTGGCTCTATTGGGTGATCGGCTTTGTTGTAATGAGCTTTTTCGCAGGCTTTGTATTAAGTATTGTTTTCCAACTGGCACATACAGTAGAACATACAGAGTTCCCGGTGGCTGATATTGAAAGCAATAAACTGCCCGATGAATTTGCGGCTCACCAGATTAAGACAACAGCAAATTTTGCCACCAAGAATAAGCTGGTTAGCTGGTTGGTTGGTGGACTAAACTTCCAGATTGAACACCATCTTTTTCCTAAAATTTCACATGTGCATTATCCTGCTATCAGTGAAATTGTAAGGAATGTTTGCAGAGAATATCAATTGCAATACATCGAATACCCAACCATGCGTAAGGCTGTAGTGGCGCATGTTCGCTTCTTAAGACAAATGGGTAGACCAGTTTAAACAAACAAATTGATTCGCTATAAAAAAGCCCCGTACTTTTTGTATGGGGCTTTTTATTGACTTTATATCCAAAGTGGTTACTTCTTTTTTGGTGCGGCTTTTTTAGCAGCTTTCTTGGCCGGAGCTTTTTTAGCAGCCGGAGCTTTGGTTTTCTTGGCAAATGCATTTGGAACCTGCTCTTCAATCATTTTTTTGATGTCTTCCAAATCAACTTCTGCTAGTTCCTCCGCAGTATATTTTGTGCCATCTGCCTTTCTTCCCATCTTCAACATTTTTTTATTGAAGCGGATGAATGGTCCCCACCTGCCATTTTCGATATTGATCTTTTCAGCGGGCCATTGCCTGATAAACCGGTTAGCCTCTTTCTCCATTTTTTTCTCAATCAGTTCATTGATATCCTGTTGAGAAAGCTTGTCGAAATCGTAGGCTTTGGGAATATTGATGTACATATCGTTCCATTTAATAAATGGACCGAATCTTCCCTTACCTTTTGTTACAGGTAGTTCATTATAAAAGGCCACCGGGGCATCAGCCTGTTGTTTTTCATGCAGAAGTTCAATTGCCCTGTCGAGCTCAATGGTGTGCAGGTCTTCCCCTTTTGGAATAGAGATGAATTGATCACCCAATTTAATATATGGGCCAAACCTTCCTACATTAACAGACAGTTCCTGGTCTTCATACATGCCTAATACCCTGGGTAACGCAAAGAGTTCCATGGCTTCTTCCATGGTAATGGTCTCAATACTCTGATCAGCTTTTAATTTGGCAAACCTTGGTTTTTCTTCGTCTTCTGCCTGACCAATCTGTACCATTGGACCATAACGACCCATACGGGCAATTACTTTTTTACCGCTGGCTTCATCAATACCCAATTCTCTTTCACCTTTTGCCCTTTCAGCATTTTCTAAAGTGTGTTCAATATTTTCATGGAATGGCTTATAGAACTGGTCTATCATGCTGCTCCACTTAGTTTTTCCTCCGGCAATTTCATCAAACTCTTCTTCAATTCGCGCAGTGAAACCAAAATCCATCACTTTGCTGAAGTATTGTTTAAGAAAATCAGTCACAACCATTCCAAGGTCGGTAGGAAACAATTTGGCTTTTTCCGCGCCCGTATTTTCGGTATGTATTTCTTTGGCTATTTCCTGCTGTTTGTTCAGCCTGAGAATATTTACCTGTCTTTTTGTTCCTTCTTTATCTCTTTTCTCAACATAGTTACGTTTGATAATAGTAGATATAGTAGGTGCATAAGTGGAAGGTCTGCCGATACCCAACTCCTCCAGTTTCTTTACCAATGAGGCTTCCGTGTACCTTGGGGCCGGGCGTGAAAATTTTTCTGTAGCAGTCATCTCCCTGAAATCAAGCAATTGTCCGGCAACCAGAGGAGGCAACATTCCTTCATTGTCTTCGTCCTCCTCATCATCTTTTCCTTCGAGATATACTTTCAGGAAGCCATCAAATTTCATTACTTCACCGGTTGCATTCAGTGTTTCTTTGTTGGTAGACACATCTATTTTTGCTACGGTTTTTTCAAACTCAGCATCACTCATTTGTGAAGCAATGGTTCTTCTCCAAATCAGTTCATATAACCTGCGGGTATCTTCATCGGCCACAGTCCGGTTATTCATATAAGTTGGACGGATGGCTTCGTGTGCTTCTTGTGCGTTTTCGTTTTTATTCTTGTATTTCCTGGGCTGGTAATAATCAGTGCCGTAGCTGTTATCTATTTCTTTTCTTATATCAGCCATGGCTGTATCACTCAGGTTGATACTGTCTGTACGCATATAAGTGATCTTACCACTTTCATAAAGTTTCTGCGCCAGTAACATGGTCTTGCTAACTCCATAACCCAGTTTACGCGATGCTTCCTGTTGTAGGGTGGAAGTGGTGAAAGGAGCAGCAGGAGAGCGTTTGGCAGGTTTTACTGTAACCTCATTAACCGTGTAAACAGCGTTTTTACATCCGTTCAGGAATGCTTCTGCAGATTCACGTGTATTTAGTTTAGAGGGACCCTCAGCTTTGAAAGAGACATCTCTGTTATTAATGTCTTTTGCAGCAAAAATGGCTTCTACTTTATAACTGCTATCTGGAACAAACTGGTTTATTTCCCTTTCGCGTTCAACGATTAGTCTAACGGCAACACTTTGTACCCTTCCGGCACTAAGACTCCGTTGCATCCCTATTTTGCGCCATAAAACCGGGCTAAGTTCAAAACCTACCAGTCTGTCTAATACCCTTCTGGCCTGTTGGGCATTAACCAGGTTCATATTGATAAGCCTTGGTTGTTCCACGGCCTTTTTTATAGCAGGAGCAGTGATTTCATGAAACACAATTCTTTTGGTGGTTTTTGGATCCAATCCCAATACCTCAGCCAGGTGCCAGCTAATACTTTCTCCTTCACGGTCCTCATCCGATGCCAGCCATACTTCATCTGCTTTTTTGGCCAGTTGTCGAAGTTCTTTTACCACCCTTTCTTTATCATCCGGCACAATATAACGGGGTTGATATTGGTTGTTTACATCAATACCCATATCGCCCTTATCCAGGTCTCTGATATGCCCATAACAACTTTTTACCTCGAAATCTTTCCCGAGGATCTTTTCAATTGTTTTGGCTTTTGCCGGCGACTCTACTATTAATAAGTTTTTTGCCATCTACCTTTTCCTTGCTGTTTTAACAGCCTTTTGGTTGCTTGTATACATACTTATTTATCGCATTTATACCTATATATATGTTGCAAAAAAATGGTATGCTACCCTGCAATATTAGTCGAAACGTCGAAAACACAAAAAATGTTCGCCAATTAAAGCAGTAATTCTCCGTATAAAACACGTACTGGGCTTAGGGGCGATTTTTGTTCAAATTGATTATTAGTATATTGATAATCAGTTGCTTATAGTGTCATTAAAATGACAAACTTATGACTGTATCAAAAATTTAATAATTAATTGTATAACACCCTTATCATGATAGATTTTATTATGTCCGAGACCATTCGTTATATGAAATTGAATATGTGGATGTTGCATCGATTGCACAGGAATGGTATCGGCGTAGGGACAAATCCGGTCTTCTTTATCATGAATCCATAAAATGGGTGGGTTTATTTGCTCAACAACCCTTTTGATGGAGTAATGGTCCATTTGTTTTCCAGTCATCGAATGGATCATTTGTTCAAATTCGGACTGTACGGTAGGATTAATCTTAAAAAGTTGATAAAATCCCTGTACGGCAGATCTGGTTTCTGTAGCGGGGGCAATCAAGGCAAATTTTCGGTTTTCGAGATGCTGAAAATCTTCCGCAAGGAGAGAAGTTGCTAGTCCCCCGAGGGAATGGGCTATAAATCCATAAATGCCTCCGAATTCCTGGTCTATCTTTTTCAAAAATCGCATGTAAATAAGGGCGTTGATCATGTTTCCTTCACTTAAACCGTGGGCAGGTGCGTCGAAGGCCAAAACTTCAAATCCCTCTTTTAATAATGGTTGGATATACTGCTCAAACTTATAACTGTAGCTGCTGAAGCCATGTACAACCAGTACTTTTTTGCCATTATAACGCTCTGGTATCCATTGAAACCCCAGGGTATTTAACCCTTCAAACGCAACGTTATGTTTTATCGCTTTATGAAAGATCAGCGGTTCTTTTTGTTTTACTCCTTTGCTGTAAGGGGTACAGAATATTTTGAAAGCCTGTTCTGCTGCCTTCCTGGGTGAAGCCAGACCAAGGGCGCGAAGTTTTGTTTTGTAATAACCAATCACAACTCTTTGTCCTAATTTCATCTTCATAATATAAAGATATGGACGTAGTTCTGATAGGGGCGGGGAATGTTGCACATGTATTGGGAAGATCACTTAAAGCAGCCGGTCATGTTATTATAGGTATTTGGAACAGAGATGCTTCCAAAGCGGAAATGCTGGCAAAAGAATTAGGTGCTGAATGTTTAAATAACTTATCTGCAATACCGGAAAATGCAGATTTGTATGTGCTGGCAGTAAGTGACCATGCCATTGCCGACCTTGCAAAACAACTTAACCTTAAAAATGGGATATTGATACATAATGGTGGCACGGTTGCTATCGAGGTATTAGCCGGCGCCGCCCCAAAATATGGTGTTCTCTGGCCTATGAAAATGATGCGAACTTCTATGAAAACCCTGGATGATTGCACGATGGTATTGGATGGAAGTGACGAAGAAACAAAGGAAAAGCTGAAAGAATTGGCTTATTCGTTGTCTGAACGGGTTACTATGGCCGATAATTTAACCAGGCGAAAAATGCACCTGATAGCCGCTATTGTATCAAATTTTACCAATCATTTGTACCATCTGGCATCAGACTATTGCACGGCAAATGCTATTGATTTTTCCATCTTTTACCCAATAATCGAATCGGTGGCCAAGCAAATACAAACCGAATATCCTGGAAATATACAGGCCGGACCAGCATTCAGGGGAGATGCTGATACAATTGAAAAGCATAGGCAATTATTGGCACAGAATCAATCTCTTTTAAAGCTCTATGATGCCATTACAGCCAGCATCAGGGATAAATTTCCCAGATAGCCCATTACCTGAAATTTCGCTTTCCGGAAGCAAAACCTCATATTGATCGTGGTAAAGAGACGGTTTTGAAATACTTTTGCAGTCCAAACGGCATATATTATGTACACGATTAAAGTTAAGTTTGAACAGAAAGACCTGGAGCCGGTTACTTTAACGGCCATTGAACCCGATCAGAGTTTACTCGAAGTTTGTTTAGATAACGGAATTGAATTACACCACAATTGCGGAGCTGTTTGCGCCTGCAGTACCTGCCATTTATATGTTGAAAAAGGGATGGATTATCTGGAAGAACTGAGTGATAAAGAAGAAGATTTTATTGACAGGGCAGTAAATCCCAGACTGAATTCAAGATTAGGTTGCCAGTGCGTACTGCTCGAAGGAGAAGGAGAAGTAGAAGTGCTTTTACCTGATCAAACACAGTTTTTGGGAGAGTAATTAATTTGGAAATTTGGAAATTTGAAAATTTGAAAATGATGAAGGCTTAGACGAAAGAATTATTTCCAGTTTAATAGTGCTTTTAAAAATCCAAGATCCCTCATTTCCAAATTTTCAAATTTCCAAATTTCCAAGTTTTCAAATTTTCAAATTAATATATGAACCATTTCGAACCTCCCATTCACTGGGCAGATCATGAAGACATCGCTATGAAGCTCTATGAGCGTTTTGGGGATGAGTTTAATGAAAGTAAGATATACCGTATTCGATTTACTGATTTACTGGAATGGATACTTGAAATCCCCAATTTTGCTGGAAAGCGGGAAGAGAGTAATGAAGGTCATCTTGAAATGATCCAGAGTGCCTGGGTATATGAGTGGAGAGATAACCAAAAATAACCTGATCTGCAATGTTAGAAGCATTTCGCCATATAACCACTTTTGTATTCGACGTAGACGGTGTAATGACCGATGGTACTTTATTGGTGCTTCCTGACGGAGTAATGGCCAGGCGAATGAATATTAAAGATGGTTATGCTTTGCAACTGGCCATAAAAAAAGGATACCGTGTATTGGTAATTTCTGGCGGCGATTCCCCTGAAGTAAAAGATAGGTTGAAGAAACTGGGAGTAACAGAAGTTTGGATGAAAACCCACCAAAAAAGAGCAGTCTTGCAGGAGTATATGCAAAAGGAAAGTGTTGGGGCCGGGGAGATTCTTTTTATGGGTGATGATATACCTGATCTAGATGTAATTCAAATTGCGGGACTTCCCTGCTGCCCATCAGATGCAGTTCAGGAAATAAAGGACAAAGCCATTTATATATCTCATTTAAAAGGAGGAGAAGGTTGTGTAAGGGATGTGATTGAAAAAGTGATGAAACTTCGTGGTGATTGGAACGAAGACACATCGGTCCGAGCTAAATAATGTTTTGTTGATGTGTCGCATTCTACGCTTTACTTATCTTGTGCTATAAATTTTATTATTGAAATTACTCACTGCTTTTTTTCAGTTGGTGCGGTGGCCCAACTTGTTATTTATCATGCTCACACAAATATTGTTTGAGTACTGTATCTATGCACGTATCTATGGTGAAGCAGAAGGAGTGTATCTATTCCAATTTTCTTATATCGTTATCGCATCCGTGCTCATTGCTGCTGCGGGAAACATCATCAACGATTATTTCGACCTTAATATCGATCAGGTAAACAAACCTGATAAAGTGGTGGTAAATGTAGTCATCAACCGCAGATGGGTAATTTTCTGGCACATGCTATTAAGCTTACTCGGACTGTTTTTTACGGTAATGGCCTTGCCGGTTTCTTTATACTGGCATCTTGTTCTTGCAAATATTGGAAGCGTTGTATTGCTGTGGTTTTATTCTACCAATTTTAAAAAACAATTACTTATAGGAAATATTGTGATTTCCTTATTGACAGCCTGGGTAATACTAATTCTTTTTTTAGCCAAACAACCGCTACAGATTAAGTCGCTCATGTCTGTTGGACATAATGAAATCCGGTTTTTCAGGTTAACCATTTTATATGCATCATTCGCATTCATCATTTCATTGGTTAGGGAAGTGGTGAAAGATATAGAAGATATGGAGGGCGACAGAAAATATGGTTGCAAAACTTTACCCATCGTTTGGGGAGTGCAGGCTGCCAAGATTTTTGTGGCAATCTGGCTCGTCGTATTAATAGCTGTATTGATCATACTGCAATTGTATGTTTTACCCCTGGGTTGGTGGCATAGCGCACTTTATTGTTTACTGGCAATCATTACCCCACTAATCTGGATATTGGTCAGGTTGTTCAAAGCAACAACACCTGCAGATTTTCATAAGCTTAGCACCATGATAAAACTTGTAATGCTTACAGGAATATTATCGATGGTGTTTTTTCGGATTTATCAATGAGTCCATAGTTGATAGTCCATAGACCATGGTCCATGGTCCATGGACTATTGGCTACAAAATAGAGATCAACATGAAATCAATCATCCTGGCTTCACAATCTCCGCGTAGAAAAATGCTATTGGAGTGGGCTGAAGTTCCTTTTGAAGTGGTCGTTAAGTCAACAGATGAATCCTTCCCGGAATCTCTTGAAATAGAAGAAGTGCCGGTTTTTATTGCCAGGGAAAAAGCATTGACTGTTCGTAAACATTTACAGGAAGCCTACCATGGTGAATATGCAGATCGTACCATTTTAGCTGCTGATACAATAGTTGTTTTAAATAATGAAATCATTGGTAAGCCTGCAGACAGAGATCAGGCCTTAGAAACATTGAAAAAATTATCCGGTCAGACACATCGTGTAATAACAGGCGTTGTGATACTTTCAGGTAAATCAGAAATAGCTTTTGCTGATATTACTTCGGTAAGTTTTAACACTTTGACAGAAGATCAGATTGCTTTTTATGTAGATAAATACCAACCCTATGATAAAGCCGGGGCTTATGCAATACAGGAATGGATTGGAGTAATTGGTATTCAATCTATCAACGGTGATTTTTACAATGTAATGGGCTTGCCGGTAAGCAGGGTGGTTAAAGCCTTGCAAGAATTATAGTCAACAAATAATCAGGTATATCCCGCAATCCATTTGCCAGTAGTTTGCTGCAAAACTATTGGAATATGAATGAACGTTTATTGCAGTTTATCTGGCAACACCAACATTATAACAAAAACCACCTGCAGCTTGTTTCCGGAGGGAGTTTAAAAATTATACATCCCGGATTTCTTAACCATCACCAGGGACCTGATTTTACCGCTGCTAAAATTCAATTGGATAATACCATATGGGTAGGCAATATCGAATTACATGTGAATGCATCTGAATGGTATAAGCACCAGCACGATAACGATCCAAATTATAGCGGGGTTATTTTGCATGTGGTTTGGGATGCAGATATAGTGGTTTTGGATCAATATGGCCAGGCAATTCCAACACTTGTTTTAGATGGAAGGGTAAAAGGTGCTTTACTCGAGCGTTATGAACAAATGATGGAAATAACCACCAGGGTAGCCTGTCATCATTTTTTACCTGCGGTTAACGAATTAACCTGGTATGCATGGAAAGAGCGGATTGCAATAGAAAGGATGGAAAGAAAATCCCTTCTCATCACTAACTTCTTAACGGAAACAGATAATCATTGGGATGAAGTATTTTGGCGACAGCTAGCTATGGGATTCGGTTCAAAAACCAATGCATTTTTTTTTGAGCAACTAGCCAGAAGTATCCCATATACCATCATACAAAGGCATAGAAATTCAGCAGAGGAACTTGAGGCACTGCTTTTTGGACAAGCGCATCTTTTACTTAAAAAAAGAAAAGATGCATACCCAATGCAATTATTCAGAACCTATCTCCATTTACAACGTAAATATCATTTAGTTCCACCTGCTGGTCAACCTGCTTTTTTACGTATGCGGCCTGCCTCGTTTCCAACACTGCGTTTATCGCAATTAGCTGCCTTATTGCACCATCATGAAAGCATTTTTTCAAAATTGAGGGATACAGCCTCAACAGACAACCTCATGCAACTTTTTCACGTAAAAGCTAGTCAGTATTGGACAAGTCATTACAGGTTTGATGAGTTAACCACGCCATCCATGAAATGGCTCGGACAACAAATGACCCTTCACCTGTTAATTAATGTAGCGATACCTATGGTCTTTACTTATGGGCAAGCTACTGATCAACAGATATATAAGGAAAGGGCTTTACAGTGGCTCTATGCTTTAGAACCTGAGCAAAACAGGATTACCAGGTATTGGCAATCGGCTGGTATCCATAACCGATGTGCACTAGATTCGCAGTCACTGATCGAGCTGAATACGCAATATTGTGTTAATAAGCGCTGCCTTGATTGTGCCATAGGCAACAAACTGCTTCGGCTATGAATCATTTGTTTGCTGTACTAAGGCACTTGTGGGAACTGCTTACCAATAAAACGCCATATCCAGTTCGAGGTCGGGGTGAAGGCTTCTCTCAACCGGACAGGTGCGGGCAGTTCTTTCCAGGATTTCTTTGGTTTTATCGTCTAATTGAAGGGTAGATGGGAAATAAACATGGGCTATGATTTTACCGATCCTGCGAGGATCGCTTAACATGATTTTTGTGGTGTCAATACGGGTGCCATCCAGATCAATATTCATTGTCCGGGCTTTGATGGCCATGGTAGTTACCATGCAGGCACTTAGTGCTGTAGCTACTAGGTCGGTAGGTGAAAATCGTTCACCCTTACCCTGGTTATCTGTAGGGGCATCGGTTTCAATACTGGTTCCACTCTGAAGATGGGTTGCGATTGTACGTAACTCACCTTTATAAATAATTTGTGAAGTCATTGCGTCAATTTTGCTATAAATTTACAAGTAACAAATCTAATGGAAGTGAAGAAGCTATTTATTATTGTTAGTCTCTTTGGGTCAATGGCGGTTTCCGCACAGCAGAAATCTCAAACACCGGCTCAACTAGATAAGGCCAGGAAAAAAGCCGAGAGAAAGGAAAAGATCAATCAAATGATCAAACAAGAGGAGGAGGGAGCCCTGGTTTTTAATAAGCAGGGGTCATTCAGTTTTAAATTCAATACCGATGGATGGGGCATGTTCTATGAACATGGTAAATACAAAACAGTTACTAAAACCAACCTATGGTGGCTGGAATTTGGGGAACATAAACACCCTAAAGAAGAAAAAGTTCCCACAATTAGTGCGTCCGGTGGCTTCCTGATTGTATCAAGCTATGTTTACGGAAAAAGGAATAATTTTTATAACCTTAAATTAGGTTTTGGTCAACAAAGACTCATTGGCGGAAAAGGAAATAAGAACGGAGTAGCCGTTTCTGCCATCTATGGGGGAGGTTTAACTGCAGGTTTATTGAAACCCTATTATATCGAAATCCAAAATCCCAATACCAATAAACAAGAGCAGATTAAATACGATAACAATGATAACCTGTTCCTGGATCCGACTATAATTCTGGGAAGAGGCTCTTTGACCAAGGGTTTTGGGGAAATCAAGTTTGTTCCGGGAGCCCATGTAAGAACGGCCCTTCGATTCGATTATGGGCGGTATAATGAGGTGTTGTCAGCGCTTGAAGTAGGGTTAAATGCAGAGTTTTATTCCCAAAAAATGCCCATATTACTCCTGAATAAGGAGAAAAATCTCTTTTTCAACGCATATGTAGCCCTCACGTTTGGTAAGCGAAAGTGACTTATTTTTGCATCTGAAAGTCCGAAAGTCGGAAAGACCGTAAGTCTGAAGTTTATTTGAACAGTAACAGATTGTTATTGTTTTGTTTTTCCAGTGATTTTTCTGTTTAAGGACTAAAAAAAGGCGTCAGATGCAAGAGTTACCAGTTGTTTCCAAAATAGATCCGGTTAGTTCCAAAATACAAAAACCCTCATGGCTTAGGGTTAAATTACCTATTGGAGAGAGTTATAAACATGTACGTGGACTAGTTGATACCCATAAACTGCACACCATTTGTGAAAGTGGAAACTGTCCCAATATGGGCGAGTGCTGGGGGGAAGGAACGGCCACTTTCATGATATTGGGGAATGTTTGTACCCGTAGCTGCGGCTTTTGTGCAGTAGCCACCGGTAGACCTGAGCCAGTTGATTGGGATGAACCACAGCGAGTTGCGGAAGCAATTCACCTTATGAAAGTAAAACACGCGGTGTTAACCAGTGTTGACAGAGATGAGTTGAAAGATGGCGGATCAATAATATGGTACAATACCATTAAGGCGGTAAAAAGCCTGAATCCTGACACTACACTTGAGACACTAATCCCAGATTTCAAAGGAAATGCAGATCAGGTACAACGTATTATTGACGCTGCCCCCGAAGTAGTAAGCCATAATATGGAAACCGTTGAACGCTTAACAAAACAGGTTAGGGTACAGGCCAAATACCATCGAAGTCTTGAAGTGCTCCGGTTATTAAAAGAAGGCGGGATGCGCACTAAAACCGGTATGATGTTAGGGTTGGGTGAAACGAAAGAAGAAGTTATTCAAAGCATGAAAGACCTGGTTAATGTTGGTTGTGATGTGCTTACACTTGGACAATACCTTCAACCCACCAAGAAACATCTGGCTGTACAAAGATTTGTTCACCCTGATGAATTCGCTGAACTAAGAGAAATTGGCTATGAGTTGGGTTTTGATTATGTGGAAAGTGGTCCATTGGTTCGTTCCTCTTACCACAGTGAGAAGCACGTGATAAAAGGATGGGGAATAAATAAGTGGAAAGAAGAAAAAGAACAATTGATTGCCCAATAAATAAATGCAAACGCCGGAATTTTTCCGGCGTTTGCATTTATATTTACCTGCATTCAAGATACTTTCATTTAATATGATTAAAACAACACTACTCGCACTCCTGTTTTTTTTCGGGATGGCAAATATTTCCTTCGCACAGGTTACATGGACGAATGTAGATGCATTGTTTCAGCCCTTGCCTTCATCTGTACATGTCTATAAAACAACCGATTCGTTAGATGGGAAACCTAATATTGCTTTTTATGTAAGCGTTGACCTGAACAATAAAAAACTTTCCTTAACCACAGATACCGGACTTGGTAAGCGTTACACACCAATTGAATATTTTGAACGCAATAAACAGCCGCTACTGGTAATGAACACCACCTTTTTTGAGTTCGTTCACAATAGTAACCTGAATGTTGTTATCCGCAATAATCAACTGATTTCCTATCACCAACATTCACTCCCAGGCAAAGGAAAAGATACCTTAACCTATCGCCATCCATTTGGCAGTGCAATAGGTATCAGCAAAAAAAGAAAAGCAGATATTGCCTGGCTTTATACTGATTCTGCCTTATCAATGGCTTATGCAAGTCAAACAGTCATTAATCCATTCAAAGACAGTATTGCTGATCCATCCGCAGCAGTTATGTTACAAAAGGGAGATTTTAAAAAATGGAAAATGCAAACTGCTGTTGGTGGCGGACCGGTATTGGTTCAAAATGGTGACATAAGTATTACCAATAACCAGGAAATTAAATTCGCCGGTAAAGCAATTGATGATAAGCATCCCAGATCTGCAATGGGGTATACCCTGGATGGGAAGCTGATTTTTTTGGCTATAGAAGGTCGTTTTCCAGGGAAAGCGGAAGGGGCAAGTTTAAAACAAACAGCAGCACTACTTAAAAGTATCGGATGCTATGAGGCTCTAAATCTTGATGGAGGAGGCAGCAGTTGCCTGTTGATCAATGGAAAGGAAACCATAAAGCCGAGTGATAAAACCGGACAAAGACCCGTTCCCGCAGTTTTTATTATCAGCAATAAACAGCGCTAAAATATTGTAAGAAAAGGAGCTATGGACTATGGACCATAGTCCATAGCTCCTTCAAGATCAATTTTTCTCCCAAACAAGCGCTGAAGCCCCAAGAATGGCTGCATCAGATTCTTTGAGATGGCTGACGAGTATTTTCACCTTATTCTGGAATACCTGTATTAGATTGTCTTCCATGCTTTCGCGGGTAGGCTTAAGTATCAGATCTCCGGCTTTAGTAAGTCCGCCAAATAAAACAATGGCTTCAGGACTCGAAAACATCACAAAATTGGCAAGTGCGAGTCCCAGGATTTTACCCGTATATTCAAAAATCTCTTTCGCTAATTCATCACCCTGCATAGCAGCTTCATAAACTTTTTTTGAATCAAGTTCTTCTTTGGGTATACTGCGTAATAAGCTTGGTCGATCACTTGTTTCAAGGATTTCTATGGTAGTTAGTCTTACGCCTGTTGCTGATGCATAACTTTCAAGTGATCCTTTTTTGCCAGTACCATCGTGGTATCGCCCTTCGGGAATAATGATGGTATGTCCTAATTCACCGGCAAAGCCATCGTGCCCATAAACAAGTTTGCCATTGGCAACAATGCCACTTCCCACACCGGTACCCAATGTAATCATGATAAAATCATTCATACCCTTGGCAGCACCATACATCATTTCACCAATAGCAGCTGCATTGGCGTCGTTGGTAAGGGTAACAGGTAATTTGAATTTATCTTCTATCAGTTTTGCCAGTGGGATAATGCCCTTCCAGGGAAGATTAGGTGCATATTCAATAGTGCCTGTATAAAAATTACCATTTGGTGCACCAACTCCAATTCCTTTCATTCTTCCAATTCCACCTGCTTTTACAATAAGATCCGCAAGGTGGGTATATAATTCATCTATAAATGGTTCTACTTCGGAGTGTGAACGAGTAGACATTTCACTCGAGAACAAAACATTCCCAACGCGGTCTACGATACCAAACTTAGTACCTGTACCGCCAATATCAATGCCAATTGCGAGTGGCTCTAAAGATGTCACATTACTAGCCATATCAACTCAAATTTATCTTCCACAAAATTAATGACCACCGCTTACTTGTGCATCAAAATCTAGTCCCTGCGCATTCAATACTTTTTTGAGTTTGATAGCAAGGAACCCAAGGAAAGCAAATGATGCGGCTGCAAGTAAATAGGATTGGTGCATACCTACTGATTCTATATCACCAATAGCACCTTGTAAAGGAGGAATAATGGCCCCACCAAGAATCATCATGATCAGGAAAGCCGATCCCTGGCTGGTATATTTTCCTAATCCGCCAACACCAAGTGAGAATATACAAGGCCACATAACAGAGCAGCATAATCCACCAGCCATTAAAGCATATACTGATATGATACCTGTAGTAAATACACCAACAAGCATAGCTATTGTAGCTAAAGCAGAAACTGCCAGCAATGTTTTGGCAGGTTTTTCCTGACCATAAAAGAAGGCGATGAGGGCAAACACAATACAAATGCTATAACCCCATAAGTCACGGATATCGCTGCCATATAGAGAGTTAACCCCTAATACAATAAGAAATGCCACAAACGGAACAATGATGGTCATAATTCGCTTCATTGAAGCAGATAAATTAAATACACTGATGGCGCCTGTCCAACGACCAATCATTAAACTTCCCCAATACAAAGAAATGTATTTAGAGATCATACTCTCATCAAGCCCCATTTCAGTAAGGTATCCAGGGGTTTTCAATAATGCCCCAAAGTTATTATCAATGGTAACTTCAACTCCTACATATACAAAAATGCCCAGCATGCCATAGATCAGTTGCTGGTATTTCATGGCACCCCATCCTGTATTGTTTTTTATGGCACTTGCATTCGAGTAAAAAAGAATACCTACTACCGATACAAGAGCGATTAACAATAAAGTAAGCTTTGGTACATCGGTTAATTGTCCTATAACAATAATGGCTCCAATTAATAGTGTCATGATGGTTAATGAAGCTGCCGCTTTATTGGCTTTTTCAAACTTTTCATCATTCTTGCCATCCGGTAATTTGGAGAAAGCGAAAAACAATGCCACAAGTGCAAATACACCTGCAACGATCATATAAAGAATATTGATATTGGTAACAGTTACGGCTGCATGGTCGCCCCCAATAGAGCCAAACAGGAAGAAGCTAACAATGATTGGTCCTAAAGTGGTTCCCAATGAATTTACTCCACCGGCAAGATTAAGCCTGTGCGCACCAGTAGAGGCATCACCTAATGAAATGGCAAAGGGTTGTGCAGAGGTTTGCTGTAAAGAAAAGCCCAATGCAACTATAAAGAAAGAGCCAAGTAATGCTGGAAAGGAATTGGCATTGGCAGACGGTATAATTAATAAAGCACCAACCACTGAAATCCATAAGCCGTAAATGATTCCTTTCTTATATCCTATTTTGTTTAGAATATCATATCCTAAAATGTTCGAAGAGATAAACAAAATCAAAGAACCAATAAAATAGGCGCCATAAAAAGCAGAACCAATTAATTGAGACTGAAACTGGTTGAGTTGAAAATGTGTTTTACAGAATGGGATGAGGATACTATTGGAAGCAGCAATAAATCCCCAAAAGAAAAATACAATGACCAGTGTGGCAAGGGCACTTGTATTGGTTGGTTGTTTTGGTTGGTTCATAACAATCGGTCGTTTTAAGTGGAGTGTAAAATACAGGAGAAAATCTAGCCCGAAAAATTTTAAAGTAGAATTTGACAGTACCATTTTACTTCCTAACTTGAAAGCAAATCAGCTAAATAACGATTCATGGAGATTATTCATGTAAGTGCCGAATGTTACCCGGTTGCTAAAGCCGGTGGATTGGGTGATGTAGTTGGGGCACTTCCTAAATATCAGGTAAAAGCCGGGGATATTGCCAAAGTGGTAATGCCCATGTACAGAACTAAGTTTTTATACGATAATGAATGGACTGTTGACTTTAAAGGACAATCAAATCTGGGGAACTGGTTTTTTGAGTATACCGTAATAAAAGAAAAAACTAATAAGTTGGGTTATGATCTGTACCTGATAGACATAAACGGACTACTCGACAGACATAAGATTTATGGGTATGAAGATGATGCAGAAAGGTTTACCGCATTTCAAATTGCCTTTGTAAACTGGCTGGTTCATTGGGAACATCAGCCGGATATTATTCATTGCCACGATTATCATACAGGATTAATACCCTTTATGATGCAATACTGTTATGATTATAACCGGTTAAAACATATACCAGCCGTACTTACTATTCACAATGCCCAATACCAGGGCTGGATGGGTTGGGATAAAAGCAGGTACATACCCCGTTGGGATCTTTGGAAAAGGGGAATGCTCGATTGGAACGAATCTATCAATCCCCTGGCATCAGGTATAAAATGTGCAGCAAAAGTTACCACCGTAAGCTGGAGTTATATGGATGAACTCAGGTCAAATTCAAATGGCCTCGAAAAACTGTTTGAATATGAAAGGGGGAAATGTGTAGGAATATTGAATGGAATTGATAACGAAGTATGGAACCCCGCTACTGATAAATACCTCGAACATCATTACACGATTAAAACTACTGCCGCAGGTAAGGAGAAAAATAAAGCTGTTTTATGTGAGCGTTTTGGCTTTGATATTGAAAAGCCATTATTTGTTTTCATTGGAAGACTGGTAGGCGAAAAAGCAGCAGATATCTTACCCTATGCTATTCGGGAAGCAATAGCCCAAACGCAGGGACAAGCCAGCTTTTTAGTTTTGGGAAGTGGTGAAACCACCGTAGAGTGGGAATTTCAGCAGATGGCCGAGCCTTTTAAGGGTGTTTTTGGCGTAGTAATAGGCTACGATGAATCTCTCAGCCACCTGATGTATGCCGGGGCCGATTTTCTTTTAATGCCAAGCAGGGTAGAGCCATGTGGACTAAACCAGATGTATGCGATGCGATATGGTACTGTACCAATTGTAAGAAGCACAGGTGGTTTGCAGGATACGGTGGTAGATATGGGTGACCCGGATGGTTTTGGTATCCGTTTTAACCAGGCAACTGCGGGGGATGTAATTTATTCAATCAACAGGGCTGTATCTGTTTATACAGATAGTGCGCAAATGGCAAAAATGCGAAAGTTGATGATGGAGATTGATCATAGCTGGGAAAATACGGTAGACGAATACATAAATGTTTACAAAAGCCTGAAATGATTAATGAGCATAGGTGTTGAAATAAATCTGACATCTGCAATCTGATATCGAACAATTTAACACACAAACAACAAGCTATATGAATAGTATCTCAAAATCAGTGTTAGCGGTAATCCTCGGTGGTGGAGCTGGTACACGTCTGTATCCCTTAACAGCAAGTCGTTCAAAACCTGCCGTACCTATTGCAGGTAAATACAGGTTGGTAGATATTCCCATCAGTAACTGTATCAATAGTAATATAAACCGGATGTTTGTGTTAACGCAGTTTAATTCTGCGTCATTGAATAAGCATATTAAAAACACCTATCATTTTAGTGCCTTCAGTACAGGTTTTGTAGATATACTTGCGGCAGAACAAACTCCCGATAATCCAGGTTGGTACCAAGGCACGGCAGATGCAGTTCGGCAATCGTTGAGGCATATATCCAACATGGATTTTGAATATATCCTAATACTTAGCGGTGACCAGTTATATCAGATGGATTTCAGTGAAATGCTGGAAATGCATAAAACGAAAGGGGCGGATATTTCTATTGCAACCATTCCCGTTAATGAAAGAGACGCACCTGAATTCGGAATTTTAAAAGCCAACGAAGAAAATTATATTACTTCCTTTATTGAAAAACCTAAGAAGGATTTACTGCCTGATTGGGTAAGTGATACCGGAGCAGAGATGCAATCAGCCGGGAGGAATTACCTGGCTTCGATGGGTATTTATATTTTTAGCAAGAAAGCATTATATCACCTGCTAAGTGAAGTGCATCCCAATGCTACAGATTTCGGTAAAGAAATCATCCCGGATTCTATCCAAAATTATAAAGTAGTCAGCTTTCAATATGATGGCTATTGGACAGATATCGGAAACATCTATTCATTCTATGAAGCCAACCTGGCCCTTACTCAGGAAATTCCTCCTTTCAATTTATTTGATAATACTAAAACAGTATACAGCAGGGCGAGGATGTTACCTCCGGCTAAAATTAGCGGAACAACCCTGGAGAAAACTATTATCGCCGAAGGTTCGATCATACATGCCAGCAGAATTGAACAAAGTGTGGTTGGTATAAGATCAAGGATTGGTCATGGCACTACTGTTGTAAACAGTTATCTGATGGGTAACGATTATTATGAAACCATCGAAGAAATGGCACTGAATACTTCAAAGGGTTTGCCGAAAATTGGCATTGGCGAAAGGTGCTATATTAAAGATGCTATCATCGATAAGAATTGCCGAATTGGAAATGATGTCAGGATAAACGGAGGAAGCCATCTTACCAATACCGATCATGCACTGTATACAGTGAAAGATGGAATTGTTGTAGTGAAAAAACTGGCAATTCTACCAGATGGTTTTGTGATCTAAATTTTAAACAGGCGCTAAGTTTTGAAAATAGATGATCAGCTATTTTTGGCTGAATAGTAGTTTGATCATGGTGAAAATGGTTTACATTTAAATAATGTAATTATTACACATTAAAACGATTGTTATGGCCAGTTCTGCCTCACCTACATCAACTGCTAAAGGTCTGGTGCCTAAGCCACGCTTAACCCTTTCCCAAATATGCTTTATGAGCTTTGGCTTTTTAGGGGTTCAATTTGGCTTCGCTCTTCAAAATGGCAACACCAGTAGGATTCTACGATCTTTTGGGGCAGATGTTGATCAGTTACCCATGTTTTGGATCGTAGCTCCACTTATGGGTATGATTGTTCAACCGCTAATTGGTCATTACAGCGATCGAACCTGGAATAGAATCGGAAGAAGAAAACCCTATTTTCTGTTAGGCGCACTTCTTTCATCCGCAGCACTTGTTTTTCTTCCCAATGCCGGATCTATGTCGGGGTTAATACCCGCTTTATGGATTGGTGCCGGTATCGTAATGATTATGGATGCTTCATTTAATGTGGCCATGGAGCCTTTCAGGGCATTGGTTGCAGATAATTTACCTGATACACAAAGAACCAGCGGTTTTGCCATACAGACTTTTTTGATTGGTGTGGGAGCGGTTGTTGGTTCAGAATTGCCTTCCTTATTGGCCAAAGCCGGATTTTCACAAGATGCTGGCGAATCTGGTGTTGCAGATAATGTGAAATATGCATTCTATATTGGAGCCGCAGTATTTATTTTCGCCATACTGGTAACCGTTTTCTTTTCAAAAGAATATCCTCCTGCTCAATACGAACAATACCACGGCAAACCCGATGAAGCTTCACAAAAAGCCGGTCTTGGGGAAATATTCAAAGACTTTAAAAAAATGCCCAAAACCATGAAACAACTGGGATTGGTGCAGTTTTTTTCCTGGTTCGCATTATTCAGCATGTGGGTGTTTACTACCGATGCTGTTGCTACACATGTATTTGGTTTATCACCTGATGATACAAGATCTGTAGCATACAATAGTGCCGGCAATGCAGTAAGTTCTGCATTCGGTACCTATAACCTGGTGGCAGCCGTTTATGCCCTTTTTATTCCTCTGGTAGCCAAATTTTTAGGTAGAAAAGGTACCCATGCTTTTTCACTGATTGCGGGTGGGGTAGGACTAATCTCCATTTATTTTATCAAGGACCCTGCCATGCTTAAATTTTCCATGGTTGGTGTTGGACTGGCCTGGGGTAGTATACTTGCAATGCCTTATGTAATATTATCCGGCTCAATACCGGCAGGGAAATTGGGTATTTATATGGGAATATTCAATTTCTTCATAACACTGCCGCAAATTGTAAATGGAATTGGCGGGGGCTGGATTGTAAAGAATATTTATAATGGCCAACCAATATACGCTATTGTTCTTGCCGGTTTTTTCATGCTATGCGCGGCTATAAGCGTATTGTTTGTTTATGATGCCGGGGCAATTCAGATAAAACAGCAAAAAATGCCCAACTAGGATTGTAGTACGAATCAGTTGCTTAAAGCTTTTGGGGCATCGCGTATAGTTTATCGAGATAAGCTATGATCAATGAGCTATATGCCATGTCCCTTATAACACTTGATTCGCATATAAATTAAATTCGTTTTTTTTCTATATTGATTTAGTATTTTTCCGCATGAAAAAGATCCTTTCAATTGCATTGCTAATGGTAATTGTGTATCAATTGAATGCACAAAATGTAACCATTTATCCTACACATTGGTTTGCAAACATGCAATACAATAATGTACAATTAATATTAAAGACAGAGGATACGGCTTTTTGGAAATATAAGTTTACAATTAATTATCCTGGAGTACAAAAATTGAGGTCTCACCGATTCAGTAATGGAAAATATGTTGGTCTTGATATTGTCATTTCTAAAGACGCAAAACCAGGTAAAGTAGAGATAGTAGGTGTTAGAAAAGGAAGTGCATCCATCAGATTATCATGGGAAATTAAACCCAGAAGGAATGGCAGAGGTACATTATTTGCCAGTGGAGTTACTTCGAAGGATTTTATTTACCTCATTATGCCTGATCGGTTTAGTAATGGGGATTATACAAATGATAAATTCCCGAATCTGAGGGATACAGAAGCGGATAGAAATAATGTTTTACTCAGACACGGCGGCGATTTAAAAGGAATTCAAAACCACCTCGATTATCTTTCCAATCTTGGTGTTACAACCTTATGGATGACGCCTGTTATTGAAAATAATATGCCGCTTTATAAAGAGAATGCCGGAATGATGAGTGGTTACCATGGTTATTGGTTTACCGATCATTACAAAGTAGATCCCCGGTTAGGTGGTAACAGTGCTTATCGCGCATTGTCAGATGATTTGCATAAACGTGGAATGAAATTAATTCAGGATGCGGTTTATAACCATATAGGTGCAACCAGTTGGATAGCACTAGAACCTCCCTCTCCTAACTGGATCAATAGATGGCCGCTGTATACTGGGTCTAATCATAGAGATGAGGCTATTTTTGGTCCTTACACGAGTACAAAAGATAAAAAACAAATGCTCGATGGATGGTTTGTGCCTCACTTACCCGATGTTAATCAGCGGAATCCATTTGTAGCCAATTTTTTAATTCAACATGCCATATGGAGCACAGAAGAATTTGGGATTGATGGCTGGCGCGTAGATACCTATAAATATTGCGATGAATCATTCCTGAATAATATCAATAACGCACTATTGCGTGAGTATCCTTCCTTAACAGTATTTGGCGAAGCATGGGCCAATACCGTAACCGGGAGTGCTTATTTTACCCGGAATAATATGAATGTTCCCTTTAAGCATAATGCCGGAGGTGTAACCGACTTTCCTTTAAACAGTGCAATGATTGCCTCCGTTAATCAGCCATTTGGGTGGACAGAAGGGGTGAATAAATTATACATGACACTGGCGCAGGATATTTTATACCAGCAGCCTCTCAACAATTGCATCTTCCTGGATAACCACGATATGGATCGTTTTTATTCTGTTGCTGGTGAAAATATGCAAAAGTATAAACAGGGGATAGGCATGCTGCTAACCCTTAGGGGCATACCACAGATTTATTACGGAACGGAAATATTGATGAAAAACTTTAAAGACCCCAGTGACGCTATGGTAAGACTGGATTATCCCGGAGGGTTTGAAGGTGATGCGGAAAATAAATTTGACAAAACAGGCCGAACTGAAAAAGAACAGGAAGCATTTGAGTTTGTACAGAAACTTGCTTTGTTCAGGAAAAAGTCTACGGCACTGACTGTGGGTAAAACCATGCAATACCTGCCTGTAAACGGACTGTATGTATATTTTCGATACAGTGATAAGCAAACGGTAATGTGTATTATGAATACTGGAAACAATGTGCAACAAGTGAATTTTGCTGATTATCAGGAAAGAACAAAAGGGTTTGTTTCAGGAGTCGATGTGCTTACGCAAAAAGTTTATAAGGATGGGTTAAGTATTCCTGCCCAGGGCTTTGCCGTTATTGAATTGAAAAAATAATAACCTGAAAGGCATAAGTAGCCATTTTGTTAATTGTCTTTTATCGAACCTGAATATTATGAAAAACGACTATTGCAACTTATATTGCAATTAGCATGACTACATCTATTATTATTACCCTGTGCGTATTAATATTGTTGGCTTATCTATTCGATATTAGCTCTGCTAAAACGAGGATACCAACAGTTATATTGTTATTATTGCTTGGATGGATATTAAAGCAACTAACCGTTTTCTTTACCATTGAAGTGCCTGATCTATCCTCCTTACTTCCATTGTTAGGTACTGTAGGACTAATATTAATCGTACTCGAAGGGTCGCTGGAACTGGAGATCAATAAATCAAAGCTTCCACTTATCAGAAAAGCCACCATTGTTTCCTTCTTTCCTTTGATTATAAGTGGGTTAATATTAGCCTGGCTCTTTAATTATTTTGAAGGCTATCCTTTTAAGCAGTCGTTGGTGAATATGTTGCCATTTGCAATTATAAGCAGTGCAATAGCCATTCCGAGTGCCCGTAACCTAAATACTTATAACCGGGAATTTGTAACTTATGAAAGTAGTCTGTCGGATATCGTGGGAGTCATTATATTTAATTTTGTTGCCCTCAACGAAGTAATCAACGGTGCGGCATTCCTTCATTTTGGCTGGCAATTAGTGATTATCCTGGTGGTTTCATTTCTTGCATCTGTTGGCTTATCCTACCTGCTTGGACGAATTCAGCACCATATCAAATTCATCCCAATAATGGTGATGGTAATTCTGATCTATATTATCTCCAAACATTATCACCTGCCTTCCCTATTATTCATATTGTTATTCGGCATATTCGTGGGGAATCTGGACGAGTTGAAACAAAATAAATGGATAGCGAAATTAAAACCAGATGATCTCAATAAGGAAGTACACAAGTTCAAAGAAATTGCCGCAGAAGCAGCATTTGTGATCAGAACATTTTTCTTCCTTGTTTTTGGATACCTGATCGAAACTGCTGAACTACTTAATACCGATACGCTGCTATGGACAGGTATTGTAGTAGTGGTGATATTTGGTACAAGGGCTTTACAATTAAAATTGTCGGGTCTCTCTTTGTTCCCGCTTCTTTTTATTGCACCGCGCGGGTTGATCACTATCTTATTATTTTTATCTATTGCTCCCGCAGATAAAATTCCATTGATTAATAATTCACTGATTATACAGGTGATTATACTCACTGCATTAATAATGATGGGGGGGATGATGGGAGTAAAAAAACAATCCCCTAATGAATTGTCAAAACAATAAATAATGCGACTTCACGAAATAGAACTGGGCGCGAATAATCCTGTAGTTATAAGTGATTTATTAGCAACTACTTTGGAACTTCCTGTTAAACTATCTGAAAACACATTGACGGTTTTTGATACTGGAAATCAGGGAGTAGATTTAAATGTAGCTAATCACCTTGGAAACGGAGCCGTTCGGATCAGTTTTATTACGGACAATCTTCAGGCGGTAATAATTAGGTTAAAGTCACAGCAAATAACTTTCGAAGGCCCATATGAATCTCATCTATCAATGATGGCGATAAAATTTGTCACAGCAAACGGGATAGAAATTGTTATCAATACGCCAACCGATAGCTCACCTGAATGGCTGAAGACCAAATAACTGATGATTGGTATTTTTCGGGTAGAATATTTCACAGGAATTTTAGAAAAAAGGAATCCTAATGCTGTTTCTTTGCAGTATTCGATGACCTTCTAAATGCCATATTATGAAGCCTACCCTGAAATTTATCTATGCCGTACTGATTACCTGTGGAATTAGCCAATCTTTGATGGCTCAGGAATTAAACGATTCCGAATTAAAAAAATATATAAGACCCGTTAACGATGCCACGGGGCAACTTGTAAAGCTGAAACCGGAATTATATGAATTTAAAACGGAGTATAACCGCTCATTAAAACTACCAGCAGGTAGACAGTTTGGTTTCAATGTTGAAAATGTAGAAACTGTTTTCCCTCAATTGGTAAAAAGCAGGTCAATATCTTATACTGCCGGAAAAAATTTATTCAAACAGGCTCATGTTAAAGAAGTGTCTATGGAAGGATTAATACCTGTATTAGTAGCCTCCATATCTGAATTACAGGCCGAACTTGTTAAGCTTAGAGCAGAGCTTGAAGCTATAAAGAGGAATAAATAGGATTGACTACCAGTTTAATTGAATATTGGTTTTGAATCCTGGCAAGATGAAGTTCTTACACTTGAAGCTAAGAAGGGCGGCAAAAAATAAGGAAAGTCCGTGAGTTTGTGGTTAGTAGTAATTACCCCCAAAACTATCTAACCAGGTAAACCCCCGGACTTCCCAGTATAGCTTCCATCTCACATGCGGGCTAATTGCCGCCCAGTTTGGTTTTACAGTTGAGAAGACCACAAAATTCGTGCCGCACCTGTTCCCCAATCCTTCATTGCTTTGTTTAAATCAGTTGACAATTGGGTCCAGCTTGCTTTTTTCCCTTTTTGTGAAGGAGAAAGCTGAGCAGGGGTTGGGTCAACCAATTCAACCTTAGTAGCAAACCAGGTTGTGTGTAGTCTGGGAACAGCGAGGCCGAGGATCATTCCCGGCAGGCCGCTAAAACTTTCAGGGCCACTGTTAACTAAAATCTGGTCGGTATAAAATGCGACTACATAAACAGAATCACAAATTTTTGTCACTGCTTTTTTACAATCAAAACCAGCAATATTGCGGGTTTCTTCTGTAATACGCCATTCCAGTTGGCGCAAACTATCTTGAATCAAATAGGTTTGTTCAAATACATCTCTTTGCATGGAAATAGTTCCTTTATTGATGTCTTTGATTGTTACATCAGATTCAGAAGGCTTACCCATCCATAGGTATTTATTATCCGGGTTTTCTTTTAGTAGCCGATAAACAGAACGCTCATTATTGAACCTCAGTTCATAATAATCTGTCACCATCTTCGGGTACATTTTTTTCATTTCCGCAATCCAAGGTCCTTCGCCTTCACCCTCAAACTGGCTATGCTGGTTGTATTTTCTTTCAAATTCTACACGGCCTGAGCTAATAAACCTGGTTTGACTAAAGCCTGCTGTAGTGGAGAGTAGCAATAATGCTATGAATATATTTTTCATAATCTGGTTATTAGACATTAAAATCCGTTGTTTGGTTTTCCGTTTTTACTGAAATTATAAGCCAGGGTAAACATCCAGAAGCGCTGGATATTCTGACGAACTGTTTCAGTAATAAAGTTGGTACTTATATTACGCTGGATATTTTGATTCTGGTTGAAAATATCGTTAATAGCCAGTTTAATCTCGAACTGATCGCTTTTTCCAAGGGTTTTAGTTAAGGAACTATTTACTAAATATACATTGCTGTTGCCGGCAAAAACGGTTGTTTTTTGGTACATCGTAAGTTGAGCTGAAGTATTGAAAACAAATTTAGCTGGCAGTTTAAGTGTTAAATCGGCCCATGATGAATAAGACCAATATTTTGTTGATGCATTTGGTCGGATAGAAGAGCTTGAATTATTATAACGTGCATCAAAACTCACATAAAAATTAAATTTCTTTTCAGACCAGTGATTAATACCTAAATTAATTCCAAGCGAGTTGTTTTTACTAATGTTTTCTAGTCCATTTACTACGTTTACAAACCTTGAGATCTGTGGTGAAAAACCAAAGTTCAAATTATAAGAAGGAAAGATCTCAAATCCGTAACTGCTCCACATTGAACCATTATAATTTCCGTTTACATTTATAGATTGATTGATTCTTCTGCCCAATGTATCTATAAAGTTTGCATTGGTAATGGCGTTATTGGTTGTGCTGAAATTAGCACTTAGATAAATATTCCTGCTCTTTAATACTTTATAATCGCTAAAGCTTAGATTAAAATTGTGTCTGAATTCTTGTTTAAGATTTGGGTTACCAATGGTAATATTCAGAGGGTCAATATTATCAACAAATGGTTGTATCTGTTGCAATGTTGGGTTGCGTGTAGTTCCATTGTAACCGATATTGATTCTTCGTTGCTTTTTAGGGTTGAATATAATATTGGCAGTCGGTAAGAAATTGGTAAACTGAATACTTCTGTTAGCACCCTTATTAACATCATCAAGGTTGAATTTAGAAACTCCTAAAGATGCACCACCGGCAATGCTGAATTTCTTCTCATTCAGTCTTATGGTAAAACCACCTGTATGGTTATTATTATTATAGATAAAGTGGTTGCTAAGTGTGTCGATCAGGTTTTCATATTTGCCACCCGGACTTGTTTTCTCCAGTGTTTTTCTTTCCGCATCGTTTCTGTTAAATGCGAAGCGATAGTTTAACTCCATGAAAGTGTTTTTCCAAAGAGGTTCGGTATATGATAATCTACCGTTTACTCCAGATAATGCTTCCTTATTGGTTTTTAACTGATCAAGGTTATCCTGACGAACAAGAGAGCCTGTTTTGTTGTAGAAATCGTTCTTGGCAAATAAGAAACCATCATTCTTTTTATTCATTACATTGAAGTCACCACTGAAAGAAATGGTTCGGCCTTTTTTCTTCAAACGTTTTTGCCATTGTAATGAACCCAGGAGATTCCTGTCTTCACCATCATTAGTAGTTGTACGGTCAGACTGGTTAATGATTTGACCTTCTTCACTAATTGCCTTGCTTAAAAAGTTGTTGGCATTTCTATTACTAATAATAGAGCCTGTTAAAGACATTTTTAAGGTGCTGGTAGAATCTATTCTTAAATCATACTTGCTGGTAATTCTGTTTCTCCTTCTATCACTAACGAAATCCTGATTTTGTGTATTGGTGAAAGTAGTATCTGGCAAAATATTTTGTGTAATTGTTTGTGTTCTGCCTTTTACGTTGAGGTTATTAAATTGATAGGAAGTGTTGATATTATGCTTATCCTGGTTCCATTTGTTGGTGAATAATAAACCTCCGGTTGTGGAAGTAGGTAAGCCTTGACCATAAGAAAAGTCATCACCGCCACCACCGGTAATCATAATTCCCCCATCTTCCATTATCTGCATATTGTCACCCATACCTGAGCCGTAATTGCTTCTTTCATTCCAGTTGAGCGATTCAAATTTGGTATTATCGTTGGTTATATAGGCGGCAATCTTTCTTTTACCTTTAAAAGCATTCAACATTCCCTTTCCGTAGCGATAACGATCAAAATCTGAGCCAGCTTCCACTTTTCCAAAGAATCCTTTTTTCTTGTCTTCCTTCAATTGTAAGTTGAGTGTCTTCTTGGTTTGCCCATCATCAATGCCAGTAAAAACAGCCTGATCGCTTTTCTTATCAAATACTTGTACGTTTTCTACCGCATCTGCCCTTAGATTCTGGGTAACCACTGCAGGGTCGTCACTAAAGAATTCCTCACCGTCAACCAATACTTTTTCTACTTTTTGTCCCTGAGCGGTAATTTCTCCTTTTGAGTTTACCTGAATGCCTGGCATTCTTTTTAAGAGGTCCTGAACATTGGCATTGGGGCCAACGTAAAAACTATCTGCTCTGTATACCATCGTATCACCCTTCATCCGTATGGCGGAAAGGCGTTGTCTGACTACCACTTCTTCAAGCAAATGTGCTTTGGTAGTTACATATATATTTCCCAACGATTTTTGTGATTGTGTGGTGAGATCTAATTCGTCTACAAAATCCGCATAATCCGGATAAGATACCACCATGATATACTTGGTAGAAGGGAGGTTGCTGAATGCAAACTGTCCCTGCTGGTCTGAACGGACAAATTTTACTAATACGGAATCCTTGGGTCTCAAAAGTGAAATCACTGCATTATGCAGGTTTACTTTATTGGAAGAGTCAATAATAGTGCCTTTAAGGGAGCCATTATTTTGTGCATAAACGTTTGTAAAGGCCGCAATAGCCAATACCAGGCAAAAAGTAGTCAGTTTTTTCATTGTAGTCGGTTGCAATTAAGGATGCCTAAAACAGAAAATTTCATAAAAAAACATAATAACTAATTAATTAGTTGAAAAATAATGTTAATATTTTTCGTTATTTGAATATGTTTCTTATAAATGATAAAGTTAATAAGTCAAAAAACGTCAAGTTTTTTTATCCTATTAAAGGAGTCATAAACTGACGGAAGGTTGGAATAAAGGATAAAGAGGTTTCTTATAAAAGTGATTTCAACAAATACTTCCGCCCATAACTGCCCCAGCCAGATAAAGACGATTTTCTTAGTTGATCAATTACACCGGCATAATTTGTTTTTTTCGCCCTGTTTGAAGTTGGGGGCATCAGTTTTTCGGTTTTTGGTTCTATAAGCTCGAGTTTGGTAGCCATAATCGTAATATTCATCCTTGGAATTGCGATCCCCAATATCATTCCGGGTAGCTTGGCATAGGAGAGTGGACCACCGCTCACTGGTATCTGATCGGTATAAAAAGCAATTATGTATACAGAGTCTAAAATAATGCCGGTTGCTTTTCTGCAACTGAAGCCAGCGATATCTCTTGTTTCAGTAGTAATCTGCCATTTTATTGTTCGAATGGAATCGCTGATTAGAAAAGTTTCCTCGAAAACCTTTTGCTTTTTTACAAAAGTGCTATTCTCCAGATCTGCATAAACGATATCATCTGTAGTTTCATCCTCGCCCCAATACATAATCTTCTCATCATTATCTCGCCCCTTTTCGTATAAAGTTTTCCCGTCTTTAAAATAAAGGTTGAAATAGGTGGTCTGAAACTTTGAGATTTTATCTTTAAAGCTGTCGTAAAAACTATCGCCCTCAATTTCCTTATGGATATTGAGCTTTTTTTCAAATTCTATTTTACCCTGTCTGGGGAATTGCACCTGTGCATTCGTTTTTATATTGAAAAAAAGCAATAAAATAACAAAGCAGGTAAAATAGGAGCGGTTGTTATTCATCTTCATCATTTTGTTTTCTGTTTTTACTGAATTTCCAACGGATCGTGAACATCGCATACCGCCGAACCATATCGTATGTGCTTTCTGAAATAAAATTACTGCTGACATTTCTGTTAAACCCAATTTGTTGATTCAATAAATCGTTTACAGACAATAGTGCAGTCAGGTCTTTCTTTTTTGAAATTTTCTTCTCAAGACTAATGTTCCATATAAAAGCATTATTGTTTCTGTCATTCGGAGAAAGTTTCTGACGGTAGTTAGCCTGGATATTGTTGTTAAATTGAAAACCCTGCAAAATTGTATAAGAAAACTCCAAATTAATATTCTGAATCCAGTAGCGGGTTTGTTGTCCTCGATTGATTGTTGAATTAGAACTGGTATAAGTAGGGCTATAACTTAAATAGGCATCTAGTTTTTTCTCGATATTTTTTGAAATGCTCACCGAGGGAGAAATTGAAATGGTATTGGTAGTATTCTCCAATCCATTTACAAAACTTTTAAACCTGCTTCCACTGATTCTCGGAGAGAGTCGGTAATTCAGTTTCAGGAATTTTATTTTTCTTCCATAGCCAATGCTCAGGTAATAATTGTAATTACCATTAACATTAACCGTTTGTGTGGTTCTTACACCCTTGTTATCTACCACTGTTTTTGAGCTGAATGCATTTTCAGTGAAATTGATATATCCCCAAACCGATTTACTGGCACTGGTTAATACTTTATAATCATTGAGGCTAAAGTTGAAAGAATGGTTAAACGAAGGCTTAAGATCCTGGTTACCGATGGTTAAATTTAATGGATCGGTATTATTTAATATGGGCTGCAACTGTGAGAGTTGTGGCTGTTGTGTACTACCGCTGTACCCCAGACTGAAACTTCCTGATTGTGAGTACTTCCACCTGAAATTGGAACTGGGGAAAAAGTTTATAAAATTACGAGCGTATGAGGAATCTATAATCAGATTGGTTTGACGAATAGACAGATCCTGCATCGCAAGACCAGCACGGAAATAAATTTTCTTTCCATTATAAGTGTAAGTAATTCCTCCGCGATGAGAAATACTTTTGAAAATGAAATGGTTACTGAAACGGGTGTTTAGCGAATCGTATTTGCCAGTATTCATTTTCTCAAATGTCCTGATATCCTGTTCACTATTGGAAACATTTAAGGAGTAATTCAGGTTCAGCGCAGCTTTTTTAGACAGTGGTTGTATATAACTGGAAAGGAGCTTATAAGAAGTACTTTTATTATTGTTCCTTTTAAGCTGATCTATTACCTGCGTTGAATCAAGTATGCCATTACTGAAATAGTTAATCGCATTTCTCAGGTAGCCTATATTGTCCATAGTATTGTTGGTAAAACCACCATTGAGGGTGAATGATTTGGTTCCGGTTTTGTTCAACTTTCTTTTATAGAAAATATCAGCACTTGTTTGGTTATTGGTGCCATCCGTAGAACTAGTGCGTTCGCTGTTATTCACCTGCATTTTCTCTTCCGATAAGTATTCGGTAGTACCAAATGAAGAACCACTGCTTTTGGTAAAGCCAGCTCTAGCATTAATAGTGATGGTATTAAAGGAGTCAATGTTTAATTCATTCCTGGTGCTAAAACCATGTTTTGATCGGGTGCTTTTATTGCTGTTAAATTGATTGTAATAATACAGCGTGTCAGGAAGAATGTATTGTGAGTTGTTGTAACTGTTGCCTGCAATAAATTGCCGGTTAAAGTTGTAATTGTTAGCAGTATTGTTCTTTAGTTTACCATACTTCTTATTCAGCATAAAGGCCGACTGTAAATTTTCCGGAATGCCTTGTGAATTGAAAAAACTATAGCTGTCATTTTCAAACATCAGGTAGGTTTCTCCATTCTCCTCAACTGGAGTAAATCCACCAAAATTTTCCATATCCTCCCAAGTCATAGAATTTCTTCCCGTTCGGTCAACACCAATATAGCCTCCTGCTTTCATGGTGCTGGTAAACCGGTTCGCAGTGGCTTTTCCCTGGTAATATTTGTTTAAATCAGATCCAGCTTCTATTCGTCCGAAATAGCCTTTTTTGGCATCCTCTTTCAATACAATATTGATGGCTTTTTCTTTTTCCCCGTCGTCAATACCAGTTAATGTGGCCTGATCTGTTTTTTTATCAAATACCTGAATCTGTGCTACATCTTTCTTATTTAGATTCTGTGTGGCCATTGTCGGATCATCACCAAAAAATTCTTCCCCATCCACGTATACTTTTTGAACCTGTTGCCCCTGGGCAGTTATTTCTCCTTTACTATTTACCGTAAAGCCAGGTAATACTTTTAATAAATCTTCCACTGTTGCGCCAGGCTTAACTTTAAAACTGTCAGCCGTAAAAATCAAAGTATCTCCCTTAAACCGAATGGGAGCAATTGTTTGTTTTACGATTACTTCCTCTAAAATATGCGCCCGTGTATTAAGTGCAACCTCATTGAAGTTGTTTATATCATTCGGTTTCAATAGAAGCGTATCCATCATTTCAACATAACCAGGGTAGCTGATCATAACAATGTAGCGACCCGGTACGATGTCTTTCATAATAAATGAGCCATCTGATATGGCCCTGGTAAATTTTACCAGACTGCTGTCTTTACGGTCGAGCAAGGTAATGACAGCATCCTTCAGAATTACTTTATTGGTAGTGTCAACAACCGTACCTTTAAGGGAGGAGTTTTGTGTAAATGCTTTCTTTGTTGCCATAAAGCACAACAAAAGCAAAAATGCAGTCAGTTTTCTCATTGTTTTCGGTTGCAGGCTTAGATGCCTGAATTGGAAAAATCCATAAAAAAAATCATAATAACTAAAGGATTAGTCGAAATTTTATGTTAATTTTTTCTAATTTGATTATGAATGTCTTATGAGCAATAAAAAAAATATGTCGAAAAAAGATATTACCAGTGCTTCAGACAAGGCAGCAGGAAAGGAAGAGAAAGTTGTAAAAACTGAGAAGAAATACGAAGCAATACATTTTGTGGATACCAATCAAACAGTATGGAACTACTCTTTATTTACAGATGAAGATGTCAGGAATTTTCAAATGGGTACTCATTACAGACTCTATGATTTTTTTGGTAATAAGCAGCTTGAAGTGTTAGATACCCCGGGAACTTATTTTGCAGTATGGGCACCCAATGCCACTTACGTAAGTGTTACAGGGTATTTTAATGATTGGAACAAAACAGCCCATCCCTTGAAAGTACGGTTAGATAATTCAGGTATTTGGGAAGGGTTTATACCGCATTTGCAACAAGGAGAAGCGTATAAATATCATATACACGGTTATAAAGGCATTAAGTTAGATAAAGGCGACCCTTATGCTCATTTCTGGGAGAAAAGACCCGATACTGCATCTATAACCTGGCAAACGGATTATCTGTGGAACGATCAGGACTGGATGAAAAAACGTAAAAAGAGCAATTCCTTAAATGCACCATGGTCTGTTTATGAAGTACACCTGGCCAGTTGGATGCGGCCAGACAAAAACAATGAAGAATCGTATAATTCCTATCAGCAAATTGCAGAAAGACTCGTTCCGTATGTAAAAGAAATGGGTTTTACGCATGTTGAATTCATGCCTGTAATGGAACATCCATTCGATGGTAGTTGGGGATACCAGGGAGCAGGCTATTTTGCACCCACATCCCGGTTTGGTACACCGCAAGATTATGCAGCACTGGTAGATGCATTTCACCAGGCAGATATTGGTGTAATCCTCGATTGGGTTCCATCACATTTTCCTTATGATTCCCATGGACTATTTATGTTCGACGGTACCCATACCTACGAATATGCAGATATGAGAAAGGGCTATCATCCCGATTGGAACTCTTATATTTTCAACTATAAAAGAGGGGAAGTTAAATCCTTCCTGATCAGCAGTGCCAGGTTTTGGTGCGATCGATTTCATACAGACGGAATTCGGGTTGATGCAGTAAGTTCCATGCTTCGTTTGGATTATAGCCGCAACAAAGGGCAATGGGAACCCAATGAATTTGGAGGTAACGGTAACCTCGAAGCTATTGCGTTTATAAAAGACCTGAATGAAACATTATACCGCGACTTCCCCGAAATCCAGACAATAGCTGAAGAAGCAACCGATTGGCCAAAAATCAGCAAACCTACATTCGAAGACGGACTTGGCTTTGGCATGAAATGGATGATGGGGTGGATGCATGATACACTTGATTATTTCAAGATGGATCCGATTTACCGGCAGTTTCACCAGGATAAGTTTTCATTTAGTATGATGTATTTCTATGATGAAAATTTTATGCTTCCGCTTAGTCACGATGAAGTAGTGCATGGTAAGAGTCCGATGTTGTATAAAATGCCGGGCGACGAATGGCAGAAATTTGCCAACCTGCGGATTCTCTATACTTATATGTTTACACACCCAGGCGCAAAGCTATTATTCATGGGGAATGAATTTGCAGCAACAAATGAGTGGAACTACAAAAGCGAATTGCAATGGGAGCTGCTACAGTTTGTTAGTCATGGTGGCATGAAATACTGCGTTCAAAAACTCAATGAACTATATCGCACAGAGCCCGCATTATATGAAAATCAGTTTACTCCCGATGGTTTCGAATGGGTTGACCTCAACCACCGCAGTGAATCTGTAATGGTATATAAAAGAAAAGGAAAGAAGCCTAAAGACGATGTATTGGTAATACTAAATGTTACCCCTGTAGTTCGAAATGATTGGGAAGTATATGTAAATGGGAAAGGAACATGGAAGGAAATATTTAACAGCGATGATAAATCGTTCTGGGGAACCGGGGATGTTTATAATCCGGAAATAAAGTCAAAACTGGTTGATAAAGCCACTAAATGCTACCAGTTAAAAGTGCATTTGCCAGCCCTGGGAGCAGTTGTTTTACGATAGGTAGCTGAATTTAGCTTTGAGCTGCGAGCTTCTAGCCTCTAGCTGCAAGACTAGATTGTTGCTTGTTTTAGATTTTCTGCTATTATTTGAATAAAGGAAAGGGCTTGCTAGTTTGCTTTGTGAAAATCCCACTTAAAATAAATATTTAATAACCTTATGTATGATTGTAGATGGTTGAATTCATACCGAAAAAAGCTAGCAGCTAGCAGCTAGTGGCTAGAAGCTTTATTTCCCCCGACAACAATTATCGCGTATCTCTGGCTTAAAAGCTGTAACTTTTTTTCTGACCATCCGTTACACCTAAAAAAATCAATAATTCATGAAAAAGGTATTTACAAGCCTGATGGCAATTGGTCTGTTATTTTCCTTTGCCCTTGGTCAGGAAGTAGTAACAGGTGAACATGTGCAAAAAAGAAGTGTAGGTTCATTTCATGCCGTTAAAACTTCTGCTGGGATACAGGTGGTCCTAACCAAGGGAAGTAAGCCAGAACTGGCCGTTACTGCAAGTGATGCAGATCTGCTGGATAAGGTAAGAACAGTTGTTTCAAATGGTGAACTAAAGATTTCAAGAGAGAATGATAGCTGGAGATTTTGGGAGAAGAGAAGAAACTGGAAAATAGTTGTGTATGTATCCTATACCGAACTGGATGGGCTCGATGCCAGCAGTGGCGGATCTATACAGGCAAAATCATTAAATCTGGATAGACTATCAGCCGACGTAAGTAGTGGTGGTAGTATTACCATATCGGGTACTGCAAATGCATTGTCTGTAGATGGCAGTAGTGGTGGTATATTCCGAGGCTATGATTTTTCTGTAACCAACTGTAAGGCTGATGTTAGTAGTGGAGGTGGGGTTCAGGTAACCGTAACAAAAGAAATTTCCGCTGAAGCCAGCAGTGGTGGTTATGTGCGATTTAAAGGAGACGGACTGATTCGAAACATCAGTGTTAGTAGCGGTGGGTCGGTAAAAAGACAAACGAATTAATTTGAAATAATGAATAAATAACAAAACAAAGGGCTCTTTTATCCGGAGCCCTTTGTTTTGTTATTTATTCATCCTCATTTTCTTCATTTTTATCTAAGTTCTTGAGATAGGTTTCCAGTACTGTTTTAATATCATTGTCTCCTATTACATCATCATAATAAATGCCGGTTAGTTCTTTTGCTGTTGTAACCATTTTACTGCCTAATTTATAACCACCCGCTATACCAAGATAAGTGGATTTGCCTTCCTCTTCCTTAAAGGTTACTTTGTATAAGTAGAACATATAAACAGTATCCTGAAATTTACTTGTTTGAATACCATGAAACTTTATTTCAACATCTTCTTCGTCATAATCATAAGTTGCTTCTTTGAAAATTGCAGCATCGGCAAATAGTCGTTGAGTAAGGAATGCTGGTGGATATAAGGATTCCTTTTTTTGTTCCTGAAGCGCATAGTATAAATCCAGACGGGTGCCCTGAAATTTAGCAATATCGGTTAAAACATTAGAGGGTATATTGATGTCGGCAGACAGGAGCATAATCGCAATATTATTCTTTAGGTATCTGTTTTTTGTGTTTGTAAATTTAGATGCCATATCCAATGCCTCCTTAATGTCTGTTTTACTCAATAAATAGGCAATACTGTAAGCTTCTCCCATATAATCAGTACTATCTGCCTGCAGTAATTCATGATAAATCATGTCGGCATGTTTTAGTAATGGAACGCTCAGTGTTTTTAATTCCTCCTTTGATAAATAACTGCTGTCGTATAAGTCTTGTAATACAGATACAACTGTTGGCCCCCAAATGCTATCTGTTATAAATGGGATGAAGAGCGATAAGTGTTGTTTGAATAGGATCTTGTTATTTGTTAATCCAGTAGAAACGTTATAGCCCGGTCTAACTTTGACTTCCTTTTGTGGGATTAACTTTGCAAGTAATTGATGGCTATTTGCAGATTGTTGTTTGGCTAAAATCGCGAGTGTGGATTGTATAAGTTCGTTGTCGGTTAATGGGTCAAGTTTTTTATACTTACTCTCAATAGTGGATAATAATAGGGGCTCATTAAGTTTACCTAATGCTTTGCCGATAGCGATGTTTATTAGTCCTGATGGATTGTCTGAATACGGATTTAAGTAAACTGTTAATAATTTGTCAGCAAGAGCAGTAGTGTCTTTTGCTGAATGAATATCGTTGTCGTTTAAATATTGATATGCTGCGGCTCTTATATCATTCTCAGTGCTCTCAAGATCTTTTATTAACTGGCTGGTCTTCGGGATAAAAATCCAATTCGGGTCGCCCTTGGTTGTAAATGTATAATTATTGAAAGCTTTTTCAACATTTTCTGTTTTCAGGTATTGAGGGTCAGCAAAAGCAAATATTTTATATAAGATGTTCCCATTTATGATAAATTTTGCTTTGAATTGTTTGTCTGAACCAGCTATTTTTATCAGCCATTCGCGGCTGATAGATTCTTTATTGTCTGAAGTAACTTCTTTTTCAATGCTCATGTCGTTACCTAAAGTAGGCTTATGGGTTTCCCATATTTCGTTACGATTCCTGTATGAAGTGTATTGGCTTAATGTGTCTCTTAGGAATAAAATCGAATAGGAAGTAGCAGTATCATAGGAAATAAATACCGGTTGTGTATTGTCTTGTTCAGGATTTAATTGAAAAGTGCCTGGCCCAAAAGTTCTAAATGAATTATCTGAAGCTTGCTGTAGTTCCCATGTTTTGAATACCGGTGGATGAAACGCAAATGTTTGAAAAATGGTATCGATCCTGGGAGATTGAAACATGGCATTACTTGTGACTACCGCAACCATATGTCTCTTGCCGTATTGTATGGTAGAAACCGCACGAATTCTTTGATCATTGTAATTGTTTCTATCTCCCTGATATATTTTTACTTTATTTCCATTAATTAAGGAGTCTTTCATGGACAGGTTGGCATACTCATTTTTTAAAGATTTATACCATTCTGTTTCTAATTGATTATTGTCTTGCACATAATAACCTGGTTGAGCTTCACTCAGGTAATAGAAAATATAAGAACCAGTTATATCATCAGCTCCACCATATACCGTGCCTTTCCAGATTTTTGAAGTTGATTTTTCGCTTAATAAGGAACTGTATTCAAGGTTAGTAGGACTTGTAAAAGATAGGCCGTTTTTGTTAATACTAAAATGATAGAACGAACTTGAGTCAATCTGTGCGGTGGTGACAGGATATATTTCAATACTGTTAAAGAACTTTCTGATATTTTCTGGTGAAATTTTTGCTGGATTTTGACCATTCACCATTGCCATTAATAACATGTTCTCATACGGAACCATCTGTATGCGCATGTACTGTCCATCTTCGTCCATTGTATATTCTTTACCTTCATAACCACTCCTTGAGAATTTTTCTTCAGTTGGTTCTCCGGATTCTCCAAAAATATTATCCCGCATCTGATTAAGCAGTGAATCCTTGTTTCTATTCGATAGATTAATGGGGATTGAAAAAATGGTATATGCAGCAAATTCAGCAATATCGAAATAAAAATGCATGTCCATGATGCCATACATTTTTGTAAAGGCGGGATTTCCCTGGGTTAAGAATCGGTAATTCTTGTGTTTAACTTCTGTCCATTCAATGGGTTTTTCTTTAACCTGGTATTTTTTTGCATGTATATAAGATGAAGAATACACGGGCTCAAGTATAAATCCTTTGTTTCTTAAAAGATTAATTAGCCCATACATCCCAGATAAATGTGCGCTCCCAACCGTAAAAAACATCGTGCGAATTTGCATTAAGCTATCAATGCGTCTTGCCATTTTAATATTCCTGCGTACCATCGATTTCTCAAAACCACTGCTGTCTGGTGTACGCATGCTCATTTCTATAGAATCAATATTCTGTCTCAGGTAAATATTGATTATTGTTTCAATTGATTTATCTATCTGTGGTTTCTCATCTGTTAATAGTAATTCTTTGATGTCTGTAATACCAAAAGTTCCATCCTTGGCCGATTCATAGTCTTGAATATCTTCAATACCTCCCAACCATTTGCCTTGCTTTCTGGCCAATTGATATAGCCAGGCATCAAGAAAGCTGGACATGCTTCCTTCTGTCATATAGTTAGACATCCACTTGTTTTTACCATTAAGCACATCAACGGTGGTAATGTCTTTCGCGGGTTTGCCCAGTTTTTTTTCAAGTAATGCTGCGTATTCCTTAAATGATTCAGAGGGAAGGATGTCAACAATTTTTTTTGCGTTTGTTTCCTCTGCTCCCATGAATTCTTTTATAGCATAAGCACCGATTTCATCGGGATTTATTTCAATAGCTAAACCATCTGTTTTTGCAATTGCCTGGTATACTGAATCGCCGAGATTGAATACCCGTTCATCAGATAAATGAATGGAGCCGAATAAATAGGATGGTTTTGCCAATCCCTTTCCGCTTATTTTCCAGAGTAAAGTGTTTGGTAATTTTTGCTGTCCAAGTGAAATCGCACAAACTCCAATTATGCTTACTAAAAATAAAATCCCCCTTCTCATGTGTACTTGTTTACCTCAAATTATTGTAAAAAATAATAAGAGCCATCAAATCTGAATGAATAAATTTTATTCATCAGTTTTATGAAGTATAAATACACAAGAAAAGAGGGACTAATTTTCAACCATTTAGATATGTATACCACCAGCAACCTCAATACGCTGCGCATTTACCCATTTAGCATCATCTGTACAAAGGAAAGCTACAACGGTTCCAATATCATCTGGTAAACCAACACGTCCTAAAGCAGTAAGAGAGGCAATATAGTCGTTTAGTTCTTTATTGTCCCTTATTGTACCACCGCCAAAATCTGTTTCTATAGCACCAGGTGCAACCACATTAACCCTGATTTTTCTATCGCCCAGGTATTTTGCCTGGTATTTTGTAAGTGTTTCTACTCCACCTTTCATTGTAGAATAGGCATCGTAACCGGTATAGGTAAACCTTGTCAGTCCTGATGAAATATTTACAATTCCACCACCATCATTTATCAGGGGTAATAATTTTTGTGTAAGGAAGAAAGGCGCTTTCAGGTGAATATTCATCATGCTATCAAACTGTTCCTCTGTTGTTTGTCCAAAATCGGCATGTACTCCCGAGCCTGCATTATTAACCAGGAAATCTAATTTATCCGTCTGGAAACTTGTTTGCAAAGTATGTTTAACGGAATCAACGAATGCATCAAAACTGCCTGATTGTGCCACATCTAATTGCAAAGCAGCAGCTTTTCTACCTGTTTGATTAATTTCTGCTACCAATTTTTCAGCATCTGTAACCTGCTTCTGGTAAGTGATGATTACATCCAATCCCTTTTTTGCCAGCTCTATGGCCATGCTTTTGCCCAAACCGCGACTTCCGCCAGTTACCAGGGCAATCTTTGTTGTACGAGTCATTTTATGTTTTTTTATTACAACACAAAATTGCGTACATAATAGCCAGGGCTTGTTGCAAGAATCAGTCTATTATTTGTAAATATCAAATAATTGCTCCCGATAATGCAATGGCGACATATTGCTGTGTTTCTTAAAAAAGTTGGAAAAATGAGCCACTTCTTCGAATCCGAGACTAGTGGCAATTTCGGAAATGTTCCAATTAGTTTGCCTTAGCAGTAATTTGGCTTCCTGGGCAATCCTGCTGCCAATGATTTCAGTAGTGGTTCGGCCGGTAAAGTCTTTTAATACTTTATTGAGGTGGTTAACATGAACACTTAAAGTGTCCGCATAATCTTTTGCCGTTCTAAGTGCGAGTACCTGGGTATTGTTTTCTATGGGAAACTGCCGCTCCAATAATTCAATAAACAAAGCAGAAATACGGCTCGAGGCATTAATACTGTTGCCTGTAGAAGAAATGGGTTTTAGTTTCTGTCCATTGTGAATTAATTCTAACACATAATTCCTTAAAAGATCATATTTAAATGCATAGTCCGAGCTCATTTCAAGGTGCATTTTCCTGTAAATGGCTTCAAAATCAGCAGCCTGGGACGCAGAGATTTCATATACAAAATCGCTTCCTGGTTTGAAAATCGGGATTTCATCTATTAAAATTCCGGCATTTGATTTCGATATGAAAGCATGCGTAAATACACAAAAATGTCCGGACTGATCTGAGTCAAGGGGAGTATAACTATAAGGTAACTTAGGTGTGGCAAATAATATGGCATGCTCCTCTATTTCAATGGTGCGATCTGCATAGTCGACTCTGTTTCTGCCATTGATAAGACTTATTTTATAATAAGTTCTTCTGTTATAAGGCATTTTGGCCTTTGTGGAACAGGTTGCATGTAATTTACTGATATCAAACACATTAAAATGCCCGATATCTATCCCATCATTGGCATCTAACATTTTGTCTATTTCCGGGCAGGCGCCTCCGAAAATTTCTTTATAAAAAGTTTTGATAGTTGTCGGTTCCATTGATTTGCAAAATTCAAATAAGATGCAAATTACGGTTTTTCGCCTGTTTGATAGTATTTATAATAGTTTAACCATATCAATATTGTCTTTGCCATTCATTTCAAACTTACCAAGCATCTGAAAACCAAGCGAATAATAATACCTGACGGCTATTTCATTTTTGGCCTGTACACCACCCCAGAGTAATACCTGTTTAATTTGCTTTTGTTGTAGGTCTGTCTGAATAAACTGCCAAAACAGTTTACCAACCCCTTTCCCCCTCCATTCAGAAGCAAGCGAAGGGGCATACATTGCAGAGGAGTAATTATGGTTCAGCAGGGTATACTGATTATACCGACTGAGATCATGCTCGAAATATCCATGATGGATAATGGCATATCCTATGATGAAACTACTTTCAGATTCTATCAATAAATATCCTTCATAGGATGGATGATGAAATAGTTCAATTAAAGTTTGCAGGTTAAACGCATGCGGTGCAAAACGTTCTCTGGTTTCATGGTCAAGGTGATGCAGGTAGGATAACAGATGTGGCAGATCAGTTTCCTGCCAGATATTGCAAACAATAGGAATATTCAAAATTCACAGATTATACACAAAAAAATCGGGTAACAATTCCTTTACAATTTAATCATTCTATGGTGATATTACTGTAGTCACTTGCAGCAAACAAAAGTGTATGAAAAATTCTTCTTACCAATTATTGGTGAATGCTGCCGGACAATTATTACAACAACATGCGTTTGATCATCTTTCGGATGAAAAACTTTCGAGGATGAACAGTTGTTTGCATAAGTTGGGGCAACAATCATCTAATGCAGATTTACGGTCAGTAGAAACAGAATTACTGAACTATTGCCGTGAAGCAAACCTGTATGTTGAAACAGCAACGCCACAATCATTGCATCAATGGTATGCTGCAATGAGTTGTTTTGGGGAATCAGTTATGCCTTTGGTGGAAGAGGTAGAATAAGCCGGAAGCAAGTACCTTTTCCTGCTTCGCTCCATTTTACAAATAATTTACCATTGTGGTATTCTTCCATAATTCGTTTGCTTAAGGGCAGACCTAAGCCCCATCCTCTTTTTTTGGTGGTAAAACCAGGTTTGAATACTTTATTCAGGTTTGAAGTCTGTATACCTTTTCCAGTGTCTGTAACATCGATCATTAATCCATCAGCAGTAATCTGCGATTCGATCCGGATTAAGCCCTTTCCTTCCATGGCATCCAATGCATTTTTGATCAGGTTTTCAATTACCCAATCGAACAGAGGGGCACTTAATAAGGGGTGTTGCGAAAGAGGAGCAGGATGAAACTCAAATTGAACCTGAGCCCCTGATCTTTTTTTCATGTAAAGGATCATTTGTTCAATCTGTTCGTATGGATTACCTGCTTCCAGTTTTGGTTGACTGCCTATTTTCCCAAAACGATCCGTTATGAGCAAGAGTCGGTTTACATCTTTTGTTATTTCCGGGACTATCTTTTCGTTTTCCTTATTCTGTTTCAGTATCTCAAGCCATCCTTCCAGACTAGAAACAGGTGTGCCTAGCTGGTGTGCTGTTTCTCTGGCCATAGATGCCCATAACTGGTTCTGTGCACCTTTGTAATGCGACTGCACAGCCATGATTGCAATGGCAATAAATAAAGCAACAATAACCAATTGAATTAGAGGGTAGAGTTTCGCTTCTTTCAATAGCTTACTCTGTCCATAATAGTAATGGTTGGCGGTATATGGACTATCCCTGATAACAAGTACAATCGGTTTATTATTATAGCGACGGAATTCTTTAAGTTTTGAAGAAAGGTAGGTAGGGTTATCCTGCACTAAGTTGCTATCCAGGTTTTTGTAATTGCCGGTTATGCTATCTTTTTCAGTTGTTTCAATAATGGGAATCTCTTTATTCTCAAAAGAAATAAAAGTTGCAAGATTTAAACTGGCTGTATCAGGTGTATTTAATATAGATCTCTGTGCTTCAACCCATACAGTTACATATTTTCTCTCTTCAGAAGCAATTTTTCCTGAAACATACTGCGAATAAAAAATAGTTCCACTGACGAGAATGATCGCTATGATCACCAAAACAATTCGCCAGTTAATTCGCATAAAAGATTTTTTTTTGATGAAGATAATGAAAAGGGGGCAGGCTTTTAAGCTAATTAAAGCATAAAAGGAAGTGGTAAAAAAGAAGGGCACCATTCGGTGCCCCCTGTTGCTTGCTCTGAATATTATTGATCTAGCTGAATAAACCGCCTTTCTTCAATGTTTTAGTTCCTTCTCCGATTTTAAATCCATTATTATAGATTTCAATCTTATAATTACCAGTCTGGTATTTATCACTTTGCTTCCAGTCGAAGCTTACCGGAGTTGGCTTACCCTGTTCATAGTTCACGGTTACTTTACTTGTATAAGTTTTTTCGCCGTCTTCACGGGTAACAAATTTGGTTCCTTCAGTAATTACTTTACCATCCGGTCCAGTTACACATACATAAATATCTTTTGCACCACTGGCCGCAATTCGATTCGGGTCAAGTACAAATGAAATGCGCATCAGATCGGCACGTTTCGATGTAGTGGTAGCTTTTTCTTTACCGCTGTTCCGCACGTCAATGGCTGTAATACCAATGTTTGAAGCATGCAGGGTAGAGGCAACATCTACTTTTTCGTCTAATTCTTTTTTCGTAGCACTCAGGTTTTGCTGCAGGTTCTCTTTATCAGAAGTGAGCTGCGTTTTTTCGGTGTTGAGTTGTTCGTTGGCAGCCGTAAGCTGCTTATTCTCCCCCTGCAACTTCTCAATTTCCGCGAAGAGACCGTCGATTTTTCCGTTTAATTCACTAATCATTTGTTTGGCCTGAGCCAGTTCAGCGTCTGAAGCATTCTTACGCTTAAGAATATTATTGATACTGCCTTTAAGTTTCTGGATTTCAGAACCGCGGTCAGCCAAAGCACCCTGTAACTGGATATTGTTTTGGGTTAGAGAATCAGCTTTCGCAGAAACTTCCAGAAACTCCTGCTGAATGGCATTGCGGGCGCTGTCTACATTAGTAATGCGGGTTTCCAGTTGCCCGATTGTTTCTTTTGTCTGGCTCTTATCATAAAAGATATAAGCCCATGTGCCCAAAAGGGCTAAAATAAGAATACCGTAAATTACTTTTCGGTTGTCTTTTTGCTGTGTGCCAGCATTTGGGTCGGGAGTGTTGAAGCTATTCATATTTGATGTTTTCGGTTAACAAATTTTAATTTTTTTTCGCATGCTCAAGGATTTGTTTTTACTGGATATTGAAACCGTCCCCGGTCAATCATCCCTTGCCAGCCTTGATTCTCACTGGCAATCTCTATTTTGCGACAAAATATCTAAAACCGTGCCAGAAGGCGAAACCCTGGAAGAATCTTACAGAAAAAGGGCAGGAATTCTGGCAGAGTTTGGACGTATTATCTGTATTTCAACTGCGTTTTTTTATGAGGATGGGAAAGGGCAATGTTGCTTAAAATTGAAGAGTATTTATGGTGATGATGAAGTAGAAATACTGAAAATTTTTACCTCTTTATGCGAAAAAATGCGCTCGATCAATCCTGGTTTTCAGTTTGCTGGTCATAATATTCGTGAATTTGATATTCCGTTTATTGGCAGAAGAATCTTAATCAATCGATTGGAATTGCCTTCTTCATTGCGGATACAGGATAAGAAACCCTGGGAACTAAATATGTTTGATACACTCAACTGGTGGAAATTCGGGGATCATAAAAACTATATATCCCTGGACCTGCTGGCAAATGTATTGGGTATTCAAAGTTCCAAAAGTGATATGGATGGGTCAATGGTACAGGATGTTTATTACAAGGACAAAAACCTCAAACGCATCGTGCAATATTGTGAGCAGGATGTTATTGTTACTGCTAATATAATACTGCGGTTTCTGCAACAACCACTTCTTAAGCCGGAAAATATTGAAATTGTAAAGTCGTGATGGCAATAAGCACAGGGAAATGGCGTTGAAGAATAGAGTTGGGAAGGTTTCCTGTGGCTTATTTATTAGGTATTAGGTGCTAGGTGCTAGGTGCTAGGTGTTAGGTGTTAGGTGTTAGCCATTAGCCTACTTTAAAACCTAGTACCTAATACCTAACACCTATGTTCATAACTATCCGACCTGTCATTTTTTTAATCATAAACCATCCAGCATCTTTGCACCCATGTCGGCAGAAAAGATCATAAAAGAATGGAAGATTGGCGCTTTTAAGCCTATTTATTGGCTGGAAGGCGAAGAATCTTATTTTATTGATCAGGTGGTTGATTATGCCGAACATCATATCCTGCCTGAATCAGAAGCTGGTTTTAACCTTACTGTTTTCTACGGAAAAGATGCTGACTGGGCCGCTGTAGTAAATGCCTGCAGGCGATATCCCATGTTTGCTGATCGGCAGGTAGTAATACTGAAAGAGGCACAACAGATGCGGGATATTGATAAATTGGAACCCTATATTGAAAATCCGCTCAAATCCACGGTATTCATTGTAAGCTATAAAGACAAAAAAGTAGATGGCCGATCTAAACTAGCCAAAACCCTGAAAGCAAAAGGGGAAATGCTCACTACTAAGAAAATTTATGAAAGCCAGTTGCCGGAATGGACGCAGGAAGTAGTAAAAAAACATGGCCTGACCATTAACCAGAAAGCATTAATGCTTTTAGTTGACCATGTAGGGAACGACCTGAGCAGAATTGAAAATGAAATAGAAAAACTGGCTGTTAACCTGGGTGCAAGAAAGAATATTACGGAAGATGATATTGAGAAATATATAGGAATTAGTAAAGAGTTTAATGTCTTTGAATTGCAGGAAGCAATCGGAAAAAAAGACCTCTCCAAAACAATCCGTATCATTCAGTATTTCGAGGCCAATCCCAAGGCTGCGCCTATACAACAGGTACTCCCGGCATTGTATAATTATTTCAGCAAAGTGTATATGTTATTTGGCTTGCAAAATCCAGATGAAAAAACAGCCGCAAGCTCGCTTGGTGTAAACCCTTACTTCATCAAAGACTACATGAGTTCCGCCAGAAAATATGAATATTCAGGAGTGGAAAGGGCATTGCTATTGCTCCATCAATATAATCTGCGCAGCGTAGGCGTGCATGATGCAGGAACTTCTGATGCTGGACTTATGAAGGAAATGGTGGTGAAAATGATGAACTGAGGAGGCATTACAGGTAGCGTAATTTGCTTAGGGTATTAGACCATAGTCCATAGACCATGGACCATGGACTATGGACTATGGTCTAGCTCCTAAAACCTGCTATTGTCAATGCTTCCATGGCTGCAGATTTATCTTTGGCTAGTTGTGCCTTTAACCCTTCCAGTCCATCAAACTTCACTTCGCTTCTCAATTGTTGTAAAACATGTATACGCAGGGTTTGACCATAGATATCACTATCGAAATCAAAAATATTTACCTCAATAACCCTTTTTTTTCCGTCAACTGTCGGCCGTAGGCCGATGTTCATCATGCCACCGAAAATTGTATGAGGGGTATTTACTATTTCAACTTGAACCGCATATACCCCATTCCCCGGAATGAGTTTGTCTTCGGTGCCAATATGCAGATTAGCTGTTGGGTATCCTATGGTTCGTCCTAATTGATTACCAGTTATTACCATCCCTTCAAAAAAATAGGGATAGCCTAAAGCTGCATTTGCTGAGGCAATATCATTTTCAATGATTGCTTTACGAATGCGTGTAGAACTTACCGCAATTTCATTTAGTAACTGTTCGGTTATTTCTTTTACTTTAAAACCTAATTGTTTGCCAAAGGATTCAAGTAGTTGATAGTCTCCCGTTCTCCCTTTTCCAAATCGATGATCATAACCAATAATGATGGTGTGGGGCTTGAAATATTTGTAGAGAAAATCGGTGATATATTCTTCTGCAGATTGGTTGGCAAAATGGTGGTCGAATGGTACAACTACCAAGTGATCAATACCAGCTTTTTCAAGTAAAATTCTTTTTTCCGTAAGGGTGTTCAAAAGTTTTACATCGCCGGGTACAGAAGAAACAATTTTCCTGGGATGAGGATGGAAAGTTATGATTACGGTTTCGCCATCAATAGCCGCAGCTTCTTCTTTTAATTGCTTAAGTATCTGTTGATGCCCTTTATGTACACCATCAAAAGTGCCGATAGTAACTACTGCATTCCTGAATTCCGGTAAAGAACCTGCCAGTTCACGATGTACTTTCATAAAGGAACGAAGGTAGTGAAATCTGTGATTTCAGCTACAGGCAGCAAGTCCCAAGCCTTAGACTTTAAAATCAAGATACACTAGCCTCAATTGCCAAATCCCCTTTTCAACCCTTACCTTTGCAGCCAGGAGAATAAGCAGGGCGCCAATTCTCAAATTTTCAAATTTTCAAATTTTCAAATTAAAAATGTCTCTCTATTCCCAACGTGGTGTTTCGGCTCAGAAAGAAGAAGTACATGCAGCAATTCAAAAGTTGGATCAGGGATTGTATGCCCATGCATTTTGTAAGATATATCCAGATTTTCTTTGTAACGATGATGGATATGTAAATATCATGCACGCAGATGGGGCAGGCACCAAAAGCATTCTTGCCTATTTATACTGGAGAGAAACAGGGGATGTGTCGGTTTGGGAAGGAATTGCCCGCGACGCCGTTGCAATGAACCTCGACGATTTATTATGCGTTGGCGTTACGGATCAGCTTTTATTTTCTTCTACCATCGACAGAAATAAACTTCGCATACCGGGTGAAGTATTACAAGCTGTAATCAATGGAACACAGGCTTTTTTTGATCAATTGAAAACTTATGGCGTAAATATCCATTACCTGGGTGGAGAAACAGCAGATGTAGGTGATGTAGTGCGCACTATTGCGGTGAATGGTACCATGACCAGCCGCTGGCCCAAAGAAAAACTAATTACCAATGATAAAATTGCTGCAGGAGATGTAATTGTTGGTTTTGCCAGCGCCGGCAAAGCAATTTATGAAGCAGCATATAATAGCGGATTGGGAAGTAATGGATTAACCAGTGCCAGACACGACGTACTTAACAAACATTATGCAACAGCTTATCCGGAAACATACGAAACAACTCTCGCAGATGAAGTTGTTTATATAGGCAAAAACCGAATGACAGAAACCCTGGCCGTTGATGGATTCGGCGAATTGTCTATCGGTAAATTATTGTTGAGTCCGACAAGAACCTATGCGCCATTGGTAAAACAATTGTTAGACGGTTATTTTGATCAGATACATGGAATGATACATTGTAGCGGGGGCGGACAGACGAAATGCATGAAATACCTGCCAAAACCCTATAAAATTGTCAAAGACAATCTTTTTACAATTCCCCCAATATTCAACCTGATTCGGGAAAATTCGGGTGCCGATATGCGGGAAATGTATCAGGTATTTAATATGGGGCATAGGCTGGAAGTGTTTACTGATGCCGATTCTGCCAAAGCTATGATTGAAATAGCTGCATCATTGGGTATTGAAGCAAAAATTGTGGGCAGGGTAGAAGCAGCGGATAAAGCCAGTCTGCACTTACTTACCTCAGAAGGAACAATTACTTATGAATATTAACAGGATTAAAACCTGCTGATACTTATTTTTGAATAGCAGTAGAAATTGTAATTTAGAACCATGTCAGAAACAGTAGTAGCCATAAATAACGCCAAGATTTACCAGGGAGGTAACCTAATCCTGGAAGACGTAAATTTCTCTGTAAATAAAGGAGAATTTGTGTACCTCGTGGGTAAAACAGGTACAGGGAAAAGCAGTTTGCTTAAAACCTTATATGGAGAATTGCCGCTTACAGAAGGAAGTGCATCCGTTGTAGGGTTTAACCTGCGTGATATGGACTGGAAAAAAGTACCCTTTCTGCGTCGTAACCTCGGCGTTGTATTTCAGGATTTCCAACTACTTACCGACAGAAATGTACACGAAAACCTGCGCTTTGTGTTAAAGGCAACAGGCTGGCAGGATGAAAAGCTGATTGAAGAAAAAATCAATGACGTGCTTGACAAAGTGGGGTTGAGGAGCAAGGGTTTTAAAATGCCCTTTGAAATGAGTGGAGGGGAACAACAAAGGGTAGATATAGCCAGGGCCTTACTCAATTCGCCTAAACTAATATTGGCTGATGAACCTACCGGTAACCTCGATCCGGAAACCAGTGACGAAATCATGCAATTGCTGATACATATCGCAAGGGATTATGGTACAGCCGTAATAATGGCTACGCATGATTTTATTGTCATCAATCGTTATCCTTCCAGGATTCTGAAAACGGAGAAAGGAAAAGTACTCGATAGCGCAAATGTGTCTGCTTAATCATTTACTGCCAACCATTAATTCCTGAATAAATCGGGCTCCTTTTTCATTGTTAAAGGTTGTTTGAATTAGTGCTATCCTTCTGTTCATTTCATCTGAAGAAAAAGGAAGCGAGAATAATTGGGTGATAAGCTGAATAAATTCCTCTGCTGTATCGGCTTTAGTACAAATTGAGTCAAGTTCAGAACCTCTTATTCCGGCCGTATTACTAATACAATGTCTTCCATTAATAAGCGCATTAACCAGTTTGATTTTAATGCCAGTAGTAGTTAGGGAAGGTACAATATTAATATGCGCTTTGGTAATCATATCCTGCATTTCATGTTCCGTTGGATTAGCAACGAGACAGGTATGTCCCAGTACATGCGCCTGCTTCTCCAGTTTAGGAGAAGGGTTTCTACCAGCTATAACAAACGGAATAGAAAGTTTGCTGAATACTTTTGTCAGCAGCCAGATGGCCATTTGCTCGTTGGAGTCAATGCTAAGATCCCCATGGTAAAGGCAGTAAGCGCCATTGGGATCTTTCTCTTTTGGCGCCCAGTTATCCCCAAGAAATAAAGGAATGGTATGAGTACGCTTTGCCCCAAACAGGGTTTTGTAAACCCCTTCATCTGTAGCAGTTATGCTGAGCAGAACAGCTTTGTTAGCAATGCGTTTTTCATAGGCTTTTAATAGGTAGCTTTCCCAATGGAAGTAACATTTTCTGAAGAAGGATTTCGCATGTGAAGCCAGTTCCTTATAGTATCTAAATTCTGTATTGTGCAGGCGCAGCAAACAAATGCGGTTTATAAAACGCTTATCTAAAAGCAAATAACTGGTATGTACCCCTTCCATTAGTATGGGGTAATTGTCTTTCAATAACTCATCAAATAACTGCTTATTATACCTGGAAGAGACAATATAGGGCAGGCTTAGCGAAAACGCATTGAATCCTCTTAGTCTTTTATAATAATGAACAGCGTAGCAATACTTATCGAGGGTGGCATCTTCGCCCTTTCCGTAATCGAAACAATGCAGGTGAATCTTGATGCCAAGCGCATGTAATGCTTTGATTTTATAGAATACATCAAAAATGCCCCCCTGGTCTACCGGGAAAGGAACATTAAAGGCAATAATATGTAGGTGTGTATCGCTCAATTCAGTTTCTGATAAAATTGGATCAATTTTTCTGATTCGGTTTCCCAGTTTAGTTCCAGTCTGGCTTTAAGTGCTTTTTGGACTATTTGTTTATACAGAACAGTATCGGTGAGCAGTTTGTTCAATCCTTTGGCGACACTATCTGTATCTGTGTCTTCAACAAGCAGGGCAAATCCATATTTGTCATTAATTGACCTATATTCCGGATAGTCAACGCAAATTTGTGGTATCCCTGCCATCATGTAATCAAAAAAACGATTCGCGAGTGATTGATATTGGTTAAGTCCTTTTTTGTCGAAAAGGGTAATGCCTATAAGCGCAGCTTCCGTAACTTCCCTCAGTGCCTCCGGGGCAATATTGCCTTTCAGGACGACCTTATCTTCAAGTTGATATTTGCGGATAAGTTCTTTTACTGAGTCGTAATAATTACCGTTGCCGCAAATAACCAATCTGGCATTAACCTGCAACATAGCTTCAATTAATTCATCGAAGCATCTACCTTCATTAACAGACCCCTGGTATAAAATGTAATCTGCTTTTGCAATATTTTGTAATGTTGTTTTAGTAGGTAGATTTTTGATAACATCGTATTGAACACCATATTGTTGTGAGAGCCAGTTCGAAATAAATTCATTCACGGTATAGCCATTTTTAAATCGTTTAACCATCCATTTTTCAATCAAAAGCCAACATTTTTTTATGAAGGGTCTGCGTATGATTTCAAATTGCTCAGTGAAAAGCTCATGAGCATCGTAGACCCTTTTTTGTCTTTTTAGTATACTTGAAATGTAGCAGGGAAGTATGGTGTCAAGATCTATTGCACATATGATATCCGTCTTTTGAAAAAGCAGGAATACCAATAACCGGAAATTATATTCTGCATAAAATAGGACCCCCTTATTCCAAAAACAGCGAAGTCTTTTTTGCTGAAATAGTTGTTGAGATAGTTCGGTGCTATCTTTTCTTATTCTTCCTACCAATAAAACGTCATATCCTTCTTTGACCAAAGTGCCTGCAATACGATGCATACGCTGGTCGTAATTAAGGTCGTTGGTAACGGTAAAAATAATTCGTTTCAATAGTAGGGGCTTAAGCAACAAATATACAGGCTGTAAAGCGCTTGAATCATCATGTCTTTCGGGAATATTAATATTAAAATATAGTCATCAATAAGTTGATAATCAGTTTATTGTAAGTTTTAAATCTATATTCCTTTTTTTTATCATCTTATTTCTCCACCTATTATACACAGCCCTATAATCTTTCCGAAAAATCTACCTCATTTCCTGTATGTTCGCAGGTACTAAATAGCGGAAAAGTGAGATTAAAATCATTAGAAATCAAAGGGTTCAAAAGTTTTGCTGATAAAACCGTAGTGAGTTTTGATGAGGGCATTACAGGTATTATCGGTCCCAATGGTTGCGGCAAGAGTAATATCATTGATAGTATTCGTTGGGTAATTGGCGAACAAAAAATATCGGCCTTAAGAAGTGAAAACCTAGAGGCCCTGGTCTTCAATGGTAGTAAAACCAGAAGTGCAAGTGGATTGGCAGAAGTGAGTCTCACTTTTGAGAATACCAAAAATCTGCTTCCTACAGAATTCAGCACGGTAACAGTTACCCGTCGTTTTTATAAAAATGGGGAAAGTGAATACCGCTTGAATGATGTTACCTGTCGACTAAAAGACATCCACAATTTATTTCTTGATACAGGTGTTAGTACCGATAGTTATGCCATCATTGAATTGGGGATGGTTGATGATATCATCAAGGATAAAGAAAACAGCCGCCGCCGTATGTTGGAGCAGGCAGCGGGCATCACTATTTACAAAACCCGTAAGAAAGAAGCAAAGAATAAATTAGACGCTACAGAACAAGATCTGGCACGTATTGAAGATTTGCTCTTCGAAATCAATAACCAGTTAAAAACACTGGAGAACCAGGCAAAAAAGGCGGAGAAATATTACGAGATTAAAAAGGATTACAAAGAAATTTCCGTAGAACTCGCAAAAGCGGCACTGGAAGGATTCAATATAACCTATAAGGAGCTTAATGAGCAGCAAGAACTCGAGATCAATAAAAAGGTACAACTTGATGCTGAGATAGCAGTTGAAGAAGCCGCTATTGAACAGGAGAAAGTTGGTTTTATTGAAAAGGAAAGAGCCCTTCAAAGCATGCAGCATGAATTCAACGATTTGCTGCAAAACTTACGCTCAAAAGAAAACGAACGTAACCTTGCTACCCAGAAACTTCATTACCTGAAGGAAAAAGAAACCAGCTTAAAAGACTTCCTCGAAAAAGCATCCGGTCAGTTAAAAACAATAGGTGATTCCATTGAATATACCCAATTACAGGTAGGAGAAGAAGAAACTAAGCTGATTGAATTACAAGACAGAGTAGAAACAGCCAAGCTGGATATCGAAGATAAACGTCGCATTTACGATGAGCGCAGAACTGGTGTAGACAGTTTACGTAATCAATACCAGCAGATACAGAGAAGTCAATTCGATGCTGAGAAAAAAGTAGCGGTAGCTGATACTTCTATTCAGAACCTTCAAAGGGCACAAACTCAACTGAATGAAGAAAAACAAAGCAGAGAGCAGCAATTGGAACAATTGCAGCAGGAGTTGACAGAAAAAGAAGAGGACCTCGCAGCTCGCAGAATTGATCTGCAACAATTACAGGAACAACATGAGCGTACCCGTGAGAATATTTTTGAAACCCAGGCACAACTTGAAGTGTTACGTAATGAATTGGCTGAAGAAAACCGTAAGCTAGATGCCAAAAGGAACGAATACAACCTCCTTAAGAGCCTGATCGATTCAATGGAAGGTTATCCGGAGAGTATTAAGTTCCTCCATAAAAATCCTGAATGGAATCATGCGGCCCCAATTCTTTCAGATATCATTTATGTAAAAGAAGCATACAGGGCGGCAGTTGAAAATGTGTTGGAGCCATACCTCAATTACTATGTGGTAAATAACCTTCAGGAAGGTTTGCAGGCTGTACACTTACTGGATGCCAATGCAAAAGGTAAAGCCAACTTTTTCATGCTCGAAAAATTTGCCGACCTCCGCGTTGAAACCCATCAACCTGCCAATACCATCCCTGCTATGGATGTTATTGAAGTTGATGACCAATATCGCAAACTGGCAGAATATCTTTTAGGTAACGTATATATTGCAGAGAATGATGAGGCTATTGCCAATAGCAATGGCGCAGTCGTTCTTGAAAAAACCGGTAAGTATGTAAAAGGAAAGTATACACTTACTGGCGGTAGCGTTGGACTTTTTGAAGGAAAGAAAATTGGTCGCGCGAAAAACCTCGAAAAACTGGCCGAAGAAATACAGGATCAGGAATCGGTAGTAAGTTTACTTAAAGCTGATATTCAGGCAAAGCATAATGAGGTAATTGCCTTCAATGAGCAATTGAAAGAAAATGCCATTAAGCAAACCGAAAATGAAATTAACCAGCTAACCAACCAGGTGTTTGCTACCAGAAACCGCATCGAAAACCTGCAGGCTGCCCAGCAAAACGCTTTTCAACGTCTTACCGATATTGAAACCCGTTTGCAGGATGAACAGGATGCCATTGCCGCTACTAGAGAAGAATTGTTTCAACTGAATGATCAGTTGCTGGAAACAGGCGAGCAGATGAAACTGGTAGAACAGGATTATCAGTTGGCAGAACAGGAGTATAATTACGCTTCTGTACAATACAATGAAACAAACCTTCAGTTAACCCGTCAGCAAAGCAAAATCACTACCCTTAAACAGGAGCTTGTTTTCAAAGAAAACCAGCTAAGTGAGTTGCACCAACAGATAGAAAGCAATACTGCACAGCTTTCCGAAGCTTCCGGCAATATTGAAGAAGGTGAAAAAGCTTTGATTGGTTCAGAAGAATTATTGCTCGATCTGATGCGCAAAAAAGAAGCAGAAGAGCAGAAATTGAATGAAGCAGATCAGGCTTACTATAACTTACGTAACGCGCTGCAGGAAAAAGAAAGTGAACTTCGCCTTAAAGTGAAGAGTAAGGAGATGATTGATCACCTCGTTACTGAAATCAAAGACAGGCTGAACGAACTTAAGCTGCAGTTAGCTGGTATGAAAGAAAGATTGAGTGTTGAATTCAAGGTTGAACTTGATGAGATTCTCGATCAGGCCAGAACTACGGATACTTCACTGGAAGAATTGCAAGCCAGCTCAGACAGGATGAAAAAACGCCTGGAAAACATGGGAGAGGTTAACCCTACCGCTATTGAAGCCTTTATGGAAATGAAAAAGCGTTATGAGTTTATTCTCGAGCAAAAGAATGACCTGGTTTCAGCGAAAGAAAGTCTTTTGCAAACCATTCAGGAAGTGGAAGCAACAGCCAACCAGCAATTCCTGGATACTTTTAATCAGGTTCGTGAGAACTTCCAGAAAGTGTTCAAGGCCCTGTTTACAGAAGAAGATACCGCAGATATGGTACTGGTTGACCCGACCAATCTGGCAGAAACAGGTATTGAAATTATTGCCAAACCAAAAGGTAAAAGACCTTCATCTATTACTCAATTGAGTGGAGGAGAGAAAACCCTTACTGCAACAGCATTGCTCTTCTCAATCTACCTCATTAAACCAGCTCCATTCTGTATCCTGGATGAGGTTGATGCCCCATTGGATGATGCCAACGTTGGTAAGTTCACCCAGATGATCAAGAAGTTCAGCGATAACTCACAGTTCATCATCGTAACACACAATAAGCAAACCATGGGAGCTGTTGATGTGATTTACGGGGTAACCATGCAGGAGCCCGGGGTAAGTAAACTGGTGCCGGTAGATTTCAGGAGCCTGTCGAATTAATTGGAGAATAAAAGCCTTGCGAACAGGAAACCGTGAATGGTCAATTGTGAATGGTCAATAGTTAATTGGTGAGTAGTGAGTAGTTTGATATTCAAATTATAATACTCAGTATTCACTCTTTTCGCTATTCACCATTCACAATTCACGTCCCCTGATATTCATGTACAAATCCATATTCATACTATACCTCCTCTGTTTTGGCTGCTACCTGATATTTACCAGGCAGCCAGATTATTTTGATGGTGTTAAAGTGCCGGCATTGGTTGAGTTGCGATTTGATTCAACAGCAAATAAAGAACTGTTAAGGGCTGTATTTAATACAGGTACAAAGGAATATGCGATCAATCCGGATTATCCATTAAGGTCTCTCAAAGCCGGGCAAAGCCTTACCGTTATATATGAAACAGGTAATCCCGCATTGGGAAAAGTATATGGCGGATGGGGGTATTGGTGGTTATGGGATGAATTGCTTTTGTCTGCTGTGTTATGCTTTCTGTTGTTTCAGGTAGCAGTGTCTGTAACCAGTAACCCTAACCCGGAGGCCCTCATTGAGCAACTGGAATATAAAGAAGAGAAAAAGAAAAAATACCTGGATTAAGGTTTGAATAAGCTCCTAGAAACTGGTGTATTGATACATGATTCTTCCAACCTGTAATTTGCTTTTGTCGCTGCAGATTTCTTCTGTTTTTAAACCTTTTTCGTCGTACTTGTATTTCCAAACAAAATAGTTATTGCTGCCAAGCGAAAACTGGGTCATCTGAGTTGGTTGGTTGGCAGCATTGTATTCGTAGATAAAATCGGGCAGTAGTTTCTTTAATTTGCTATTATATCTAACAATATCTGTTAACTGCTTATTGGCATTATAGTAATAATAGTAGCTTTCAATTGTTCTGCCATTCTTTTTCCATCTTTCTTCTGCAATACAACCTTGGTCATCTTTAATAAAAGTTACCATGGTGGTATCGAGCCTGTTTTTTATTTTAAGCATACTGGCCGGTGCCCCATATTCATCATAAGTATATTGATGTGTTTCAGCAATCGTGCTATTCATGAAAGTATCAACAGTAGAAAGTGATACCGAAATAATACGTCCTTGTGCATCGTAAGTGTAGTCGGTTTTACTGTTAATATTTTTATGATCGCTTTGGGTTCTCTTCAAAATACCCAGTTCATAAGTATTAACGGTAACTGTCTTTTCCTTGTTTGTTAAAGTGGTAAGCGTAACCTTTTTTCCGTCTCTGCTGATTTCCTGACTCACTGAAAAATCTTCAGTAATAGTATTGTCCGGTTCATAAGAAATGGCTTTAACAGAAGCTATTTTTTGTGCCCGCAGGATTTTATACTGCTCATTTCCCTGACGAATAGAAACGATATCGTTGAAATAGTATTGAGCATTGCCCAAAAAAGGGCCGAGTACAAAACAAAGAGAAACCACTATTTTCTTCATGCCCCAAAAATACTCAAATCCTGCTGTTCATTTTTCAACATTCAGGTAACAGCTCTTGCCACAATGGATTAGTTGTGTATTTTTAGTCAAACGTTAACAAGTGTCGCATTTACCAGAAAGAAAGGAGAAAATTTGCTTGAATTGCGGGGCAGCCCTGCATGGCCGTTTTTGTCATTATTGCGGTCAGGAAAATATTGAACCAAAAGATAGTTTTTGGCACCTTGTTACCCATTTTGTGTATGACATCATCCATTTCGATGGAAAATTTTTCAGTACACTTAAATATTTACTGTTCAGGCCGGGGTTTCTTTCGCATGAATACCTGCGGGGACGGAGAGCCGATTATCTTCACCCTATCAGGATGTATGTATTTACATCGGCTTTTTTCTTCCTGATTTTCTTTAGTTTCTATCAGAAAGAAAAGGAAATAGATATAAAAGAAATAAAAGACACGCCAGCTCAGGTGATGAAGAAGCTGGAAAGACAAAAACAGCGGCTGGAAGCGGCTTTGGCCAATCCAACTGCGGTAGTTGCAGCCTCTCAGATAAAAGACAAGCTTGACCAAACATCAGCAGAAATCATTATGCTGAAGCGGGATTCTACTTTGGTAGATTCTGTTAAAAGTTTGCCAGAGGGTGGATTCACTATCATGAGTTTTGATAATAAGATCACTCAAACCTTATCTACGGTAGCTGAATACGATTCTTTACAGGCACTATTACCAGAAAATGAAAGAGATGGTTTCTTTGTTCGGACCATTGAAAGGCAAAACCTCCACCTAAGGAATAAATATAAGGGCGACTCAAAAGCAAGTATGCGGGCCATTACGAACAAGTTCATACACTTATTTCCTCAAATGCTATTTGTTTCTTTGCCGTTGTTTGCCTTGCTTTTACAGTTATTATATACCAGAAGAAAACAATTCTATTATGTTAACCACATAATTTATTCCATACACCTCTATTGTGCCATTTTTATCATCATTCTCACAGGTTTATGGGTGAATAGTTTATTTACTTGGAGTACTCATAAAGAAAATGATTGGATCAGCGGATTGTTTACCATCGCAGGATTCTTTTATTTATATAAATCAATGCGCAATTTTTATGGACAACGAAGGGGCAAAACAATCTTAAAATATATACTGTTGTTATTTGCATCGATGCTTGTAATGGTATTCCTGTTTTTAGTGTTTTTCCTATTTTCTGCTTTCGCAGTATAATCTGAAATATATTTCCTTATGACGAATTCAGTAGCAGACAGTTTTTTGGCATTGGTGACTATAATGGACGAGCTAAGGGAAAAATGTCCGTGGGACAAAAAGCAAACCATCCACAGCCTTCGTTCTATGACCCTTGAGGAAACGTATGAACTAGTGGATGCTATCGATCAGAAAAACTGGCAGGGTATAAAAGAAGAACTGGGTGATATGTTGTTGCATATCCTGTTTTACACCAAAATCGGGTCTGAAGAAAAAGCATTCGAATTACAGGATGTAATTGAAGGAATATCACGTAAATTAATAAACAGACATCCACATATTTATGGAGATGTAAAAGTGGAGAATGATGAGGATGTTAAGCGGAACTGGGAACAAATAAAAATAAAAGAAGGAAAAAAATCTGTTTTGAGTGGTGTTCCGGTATCCTTACCTGCCGTTGTTAAGGCAACAAGGATTCAGGAAAAAGCTAAACAAGTCGGATTTGAATGGGATAACCGCGAGGATGTTTGGAAGAAAGTTGAAGAAGAGATGGGGGAGTTGCAGGAAGCGGTAAAGGCAAACGACCAGAAAGAAATACAGGCCGAATTTGGCGATCTTTTGTTTAGTCTGATAAATTATGCACGGTTTTTGCAGGTTGATGCCGAAGCTGCACTTGAGCAGACCAATAAAAAATTCATTCATCGTTTTCAGACCATGGAATCAATGGCAGCCGAACAGGGAAAAAATCTGGGCGACATGACGCTCAACGAAATGGATGCCCTTTGGAACGAGATAAAACGAAAATAACAGACTGTTGATTAAAACACTCAGAAACGCAGCCTATAAACACGGATACCTGGCCATTACAGCGGCCTGGCTTTATACTTTTTCCTTTATTTTCATCAATTACTGGAGTTATAATGCCTCACCGGAAAAGGTGAAAGCTAAGCTCGAGCAACAAATACATAAATACGAAAACAAGTACTTCGATCTGCTGCAGGATACAGCCCGGCTGGGTAAACTAATCGAAGCAACCAATAACGACACAAAAGAGGAAACAACCAAAGAGCCTATTGGCTTATTCATTTATGCATTATCGGAAAATGCAGATCCCACCCTTTTATACTGGAACGCCAATAAATATTATACCGTAAACGACGATCTTTACCGGAAAGATAGCGCATGGTTTTCTGTTAAACGAAACGGTGAATTTGAAATACTTAAAACCAATATTGCTGTTGAAAAAGGGAATTTACTGGTAATAGGCATGATACCAATCAGGTGGTCCTATTTTATTGAAAACAAATACCTGCACACTGATTTTGAAGGTTTTGAAGGACTTGATGAGCAATACGAACTGGTTACTGTTTCAGCGGATGATGTGTTACCAATCTATAACCAGGCAGGTAAAAAATTATTCAGCATAAGACTTAAACCTGGAAAGTCATTTATTGCTTACGATAGTGTTACAATTATCTTAAGGGTACTGGCCATTGTATTCCTATTGATATTTTTAAATGCCCTGGCTGTTGAACTTATGGCTGTTCATGGTTTTCGATTTGGATACAGTATGCTGGTAGGGGTGGTCTTATTACTCCGATTAATTGCCTACAAGGTTTCCTTTCCATTTGATTACGGAAAATTACCGCTATACGATCCCTCCATCTATGCCTCAAATATTATACATCCCTCTCTTGGCGATCTGTTAGTAAATGCTATTCTGTTGTTTTGGCTGATAGATGTTTATAAAAGTTATACAGATGGGAAAACATGGTTGCCAAAACCCCTCCCGGTAAAAATCAGGAATTTCGGTACCATTTTTTTACTAACCATAATCGGGTACGCCATTGCGGGAATTGTGCAGAGCCTGGTGCAGGATTCTAAAATTTCAACCGATGTAACCAATTTCTTTAGTCTGGATATCTACAGCGTGGTATGCTTTGTAGTGCTTTGTTTTCTAGTATTGGGTTTCTTTGGTCTTTCGCAAATTCTCCTGCACCCACTTTTTGAAAGAAAATTTTCATTGCTGGAGCAGGTAGTTGCAACCATATTAAGTGGGTTTCTGTACATGCTCTTGTTTTTCCCGAATAAGGAAATTCCAACCGGATTAATGATCTTATTATGGTTAGTTGGTTTTCTTGTACTGATGCATTTTCGTAAAAAAGACCTTCAACTTCCGCTGCTAAAGTCGACCTTTTTTATTTTTTGGGTCATGTTTTTTACTTTCTCCATTGCAGCCATGGTCCTTTATGAAAATAGGGTAACGGAATTCGCCCAAAGAAAACGGATCGCGGAAAAACTGGCCCTGCAGATCGATCCTTCCGGAGAGAATTTATTGAATATAGCAGCTACAAATTTCGATGACCAGTTTCTGTTACATAATTTTCACCGCTTCCAAAATGAACTGGAGAATAAGTACATCAAAGACAGCCTCATCAACCAAAACTTTTCTGGTTACCTGAATAAATACGATACCAGGATTTATACTTTCGACAGTTTATATCACCCGCTGTATAATGAAGATGCTACAGATTATGCGGCTATAAAGACCATCATCCTAAACCAAGCCAGACCTACTATAATTCAAGGTTTATACAGCTATGATAATACATCGGAGGGTTTTAGTTATCTCTACCAAAAGGAAATAAAGGAAAATAATCAAACCCTTGGGTATCTCTTTGTTATTGCAAAATCGAAAAGATATAAGAGTGAAGCATTGTATCCTGAATTATTTAATCAGGTTCAAAACCTATCATCTGATCTTAATACGAATTATGCTTATGGTATTTATAATAAAGGGAAATTAATCAACCATTTCAATACCTATCATTTCCCATCCCGGCTTAAAAAGAATGAAATTAATCAGTTCGAGTTTACTTACAAAATATCTGGAGAATACAGTGAGCTCTGGTATAATAGTGGAAATGACAAACAGGTAGTAGTAGTTAAACGTAATACATGGGTAGTTGAATTCCTGACCCTTTTTGCCTATTTGTTTTGTTCATTTTTGGCCATCATATTTGTCTTCCACCTGGGTAATCAGTTGCTAAAAGCCAGGTTTAAGTGGGAGGAAATAAAGTTATTGTTCCGGTTTAATATCCGAACACAAATACAGGCCACGATCATTTTTCTAAGTGTGTTTTCATTCCTGGTAATTGGTATTGCCACCATTTCTTTTTTTATTATTCGATTCAATAGAAGTAATGAAGAAAGACTGTCGAAGTCTATTCAGGTAATGTCGAATGAGATCAATAGTAAAATGAATTCACAGTTCAGCTTTGATGATGTATTAACCTTTAAAAATGTAGGTCTCTCACGTGAATTGGAACAGGATATTGCTGAAATTTCGGACCTGCATAATGTAGATGTAAACTTTTATGATATACATGGTAGCCTGCTTACCTCCACGCAGCCTTATATTTATAACAAACATTTGCTAAGTACGCAAATGGAGCCCAAGGCATACCAGAAGCTTCATTATGAAAGCAGTATTCGTTATATACAATCTGAGAAAGTCGGAGATTTCGAATACCTGAGTATCTACGTCCCATTATCTGACGATGCGGGTGAAAATTATGCATACCTCAATATTCCCTACCTGAATTCTCAAAACGAACTCAATCAGGAGATTTCCGGTTTTTTGGCAACATTAATTAACCTGAACGCATTTATCTTTCTTGTAGCTGGTGCTATTGCATTTTTCCTGACAAATAGAATTACCGCATCTTTTGGATTAATCGGAGACAAAATGCGGCAAATGAATATCGGGAAGAGTAATCAGGAGATTGTATGGACAAGAAATGATGAAATTGGTATGCTGGTAGGAGAGTACAATAAGATGGTTAAAAAGCTTGAGCAAAGTGCGATGGCATTGGCCAGAAGTGAAAGGGAAGGTGCATGGCGTGAAATGGCAAGACAGGTTGCTCACGAGATAAAGAATCCACTTACGCCCATGAAACTGAGTATTCAATATTTACAGAAAGCGATATTAAATGGTTCGCCAGATGTAAAAACACTCACTTCAAACATGGCCTTAACCCTGATTGAACAAATTGATCAGTTATCCAAAATAGCCAGTGATTTCTCTCAATTTGCCAATATAGGAAATGCCAGGATGGAAGAAATTGACCTTCGCGAAGTGATAGATTCAGTAACCAGGTTATATGCAACCCATCCTGAACTGGAATTATCATTTGATATGCCGGAAGAACCTGCAATTGTATTGGCCGATCGTATACAAATGAATCGTCTGCTGACCAATCTTTTGCAAAATGCGGTAGAAGCCAACCCGAATAATAACCAAAAAGTTGCTGTCACCTTGAAACTATCACATCAGGATGATAGAATCATTCTTTCTATTCAGGATAATGCGGGAGGGATACCAGCATCTATGCAGGACAATATTTTTACGCCCAATTTCACCACCAAATCATCCGGTACCGGATTAGGATTGGCCATTTGTAAGGGAATTGTAGAAAAAGCCAATGGAACAATCTGGTTCGAAACGACCGAAAACGAGGGAACAACCTTTTTTATATCACTACCAGTCGTTGGATAATTTAGTCTTACCGTTTACTATGTTGTTGCACCAGGAAAGCTTCAAATGCTTCTTTGGAAAAACTGCTAAGGTTATTTTCTTTGGTAAGTCCGGCTTTCTGGGCTACTAGCACCCCAAATCTGCAATCGTCATAACCTTCAATCGAATGTGCATCCGGATCAATAGAGATAAGCACCCCTTTTTCCACTGCTTTATCTATCCAGCGCCAGTCGATATCCAGTCTTCTTGGGTGGGCATTTAATTCAATTACTACATCATTGGCTACGCATGCGTCTATAATCTTTGCATGGTTAACCGGATATCCGTTGCGACTAAGTAATAAACGGCCCGTCATATGGCCTAGAATACTTGTATAAGGGTTCTCAATGGCATTTATAAGGCGCATCATCGCCTTATCTTCCTGCATCTTGAGGTTTGAGTGTATGGAGGCGATTACGAGGTCGAATTCGGCCAGTACTTCATCCGGGTAGTCCAGGCTACCGTCATTAAGTATATCGCTTTCGATACTTTTATAGATTCTGAAGTTGCCAAGTTTGCTGTTTAATTCATCAATCTGTTGATGTTGGGCAGAAACACGATCGATATCTAAGCCACTGGCATAAAAAGCCGATTGTGAGTGATCGCTGATTACCAGGTATTCTAGTCCTTTTTCAATGGCAGCATTGGCCATTTCCTCCAAAGTATTACTACCATCGCTCCATTTACTATGACTGTGGATGATACCCCTGATATCTGATTCCTGAATTACCCTTGGTAATCGCTTTGCTACCGCTTTATCAATAATAGTTGGATCTTCTCGTAGGTATGGTGGAATAAAAGGGATACCTGCTGCTTCGAAAATGGCTTCTTCCTGCTTGTAATACTGTTCCGGGTTCCAATTAAACCTGTTTTTCCATGCATTCAGGAATGCTTCACTACAACTTGTATCAAAAAGTTTTTGATAAAGGTGCTGTTCACTGCAGCAATAGAATCCAAGGCTAACATTTTCCTTCGACTTTACAGTTAAGTAGTCATCTGTTTTTGTTATGATTTCAAATTGTTGTGCTTCCAGAAAATTTGTGATGGAATCGATAGGGCAGGTGGTAACCCACTGTAAAATTTCAACAATTTCATCCTGTTTTCGATAGGCTCCGGTAGGCAGAAAGCTATTATCGGGAAAATGTTCACGTAGTTTTTTAGTGGCATTAATCGCCAGGCTTTCCATTTGTTGGTACAAATAACTGCCCAATGAGCCAAAATAAAACTCTATCGATTCACGGATATTGTGCTGTGTTTTTTCTCCAAAGCCTTTGTAAAGCATCAGCCTGTTTTCATTACAGGCATATAATAATTCACCGAGCGTTTCTATCTCGAGTTCCTTCCAGATCGTGGCAATTTTTTTAGGTCCAAGTCCTTTTATATGAAGCATTTCTAAAATGCCGGCAGGTGTTTTCTGGATATACTCATCCAGTAAGGCGAGTCTTCCGGTTTCCAATTGTTCCAATATTCTTTTACCGGTGCTTTCGCCGATACCTCTTTGTGCGAATATTTTATCAGCAGGGAGGGTAGAGAGTTCAACAGGTAGTTTATCTATCGTGAAAGCCGCGCTGGAATAGGATTTGGCCTTGAATGAGTTGTCTCCATGGATATCCATTAATTTGGAAAGTAGGGAGAAATTTTCGGCAATTGCTTCGTTCGTCATAGCGTAAAATAGAAGAATCGTGAAGTTAGGATAAAAAAAAGTCCCGCCGTAGGCGGGACTCTTAAATCTATTTTAGCTAAAGCTAAACTAAGATTACTTCTTTTTAGCGGCTTTCTTAGGAGCGGCTTTTTTAGCAGCTTTTTTAGGAGCAGCTTTTTTAGCAGCTTTCTTAGGAGCGGCTTTTTTAGCAGCTTTCTTAGGAGCAGCTTTTTTAGCAGCTTTTTTAGGAGCAGCTTTCTTAGCGGCTTTCTTAGGAGCAGCTTTTTTAGGAGCAGCTTTCTTAGCAGCTTTTTTTGCAGTTGCCATGTTTTTTAGATTTAATGGTTAGTAAATAATACATTAAAAATAAAAACTTATTTGTAACTACAAAAAAATTTTTTTATGCGGTCTCAGCTACCTGAGAAACCGAAACGGTAGTTTTATCGTTTTTTCCCTTTCTGAATTCAACGATACCGTCTGTTAATGCGAATAAAGTAAAGTCAGAACCAACACCTACATTCTTACCAGGATGGTAAACAGTTCCTCTCTGACGTACAATAATATTTCCAGCAATAGCAGGCTGGCCACCATATATCTTTACACCGAGACGTTTGCTCTGTGAGTCGCGGCCGTTCTTTACACTACCTTCACCTTTTTTGTGTGCCATGGTTATTTGTTTTTAAACCAGGATCATTTGCGCGATCCGGGCATGTTTTTTACTAAGCGATGCTTTCGATTTTGATACGCGTATAATGCGTTCTGTGACCGTGCTTCTTACGGAAGCCTTTTCTCCTTTTCATTTTAAAGGCGATCACTTTGTCACCCTGTACCAGGTCACTGATGATTTCAGCTTTAACAGTAGCTTTTACACTACCACCTGCTGCAACAGTACCTGCATTGTCAGTAAACAATACATCGGTGAATTCTACTTTGTCTCCGGTTTTACCCTGCAGGTGAGGAACATACAGGCTTTGACCTTCCTGTACCTTAAATTGCTGACCTGCGATTTTTACAACTGCTAACATAGCTATCCAAAATTAGGACGGCAAAGGTAAGGATTCACTGGCAAAATTTGCAAAGATTTTTGAAATAATTCTTATTCACATGCCTTGACAAAGTTTTTTTTCATCTAATCAGCCATTTTTAATCGATTTAAGATGTATTTCGCAATAGTATAATATTTAAAATTGCTGTTTAAGTAATTGAAATCAAATATATTATAATTATATCCCCCATCAACTGATATAACCCCCAACTTCTATCTATTTTTGCCCGACAGGTCTTAAAGACCATCTGTACTATGAACCTGAAATCTTTACTGGCAAAACCATTTGCCCAATATATATATAAACAGATCAAAAGAAACAGTGTCCATGCTCTTGAAGACCAGGAACTTATTCTGAAGCAATTGCTAAAAACCGGCAGGGGTACACAATTTGGAAAGGAGCATGGTTTGCATGAAGTTGAAAATCATGCCGGATTTGCTCAGGCTGTACCTATTCGCGACTATGAGGCTTTTAAACCTTATATAGAACAGATTAAACAGGGCAAGGAAAATATACTTTGGAAAGGCAAACCCATCTATTTTGCCAAAACAAGTGGTACCACCAGCGGAGTAAAATATATACCCATTACCAAAGACTCTATTCCCAATCATATCAATACAGCCAGAAACGCATTACTCTGCTATATGGCTGAAACCGGTAATACTGCATTTGCCGGGGGTAAAATGATATTTTTAAGTGGTTCACCGGTATTGGAAAGAGTTGGCGGAATTCCAACCGGACGTTTAAGCGGAATCGTAAACCACCACGTGCCAAGCTATCTCCGCGCCAACCAATTACCCGGCTACGAAACCAATTGCATTGAAGACTGGGAAACCAAACTCGATAAAATTGTTGAAGAAACCATTCAAAAAGATATGACCCTCATCAGCGGCATACCACCATGGATGCAGATGTATTTCGACAGACTGATAGAAAAAAGCGGTAAAAAGGTTGGAGAGCTCTTTCCAAATTTTAGTTTAATGGTACAAGGTGGCGTAAACTTCGAACCCTATCGCGCTAAATTATTTGAAAGTATCGGAAGAAAAGTTGACAGTATTGAATTATTTCCTGCCAGCGAAGGCTTCTTTGCATTCCAGGACAAACAAGATGGGGAAGGATTATTACTGAATACAAACAGCGGTATTTATTATGAATTTGTACCAGCCGCAGAAATCTTCAATGAACATCCAACAAGATTAAGTTTGAAAGATGTAAAGGTTGGCGAAAACTATGCCCTCATCATTAATAATAATGCTGGTCTATGGGGGTACAATATTGGTGATACTATTAAATTTATCAGCACAGATCCATATAGAATTATTGTTAGTGGCAGAACCAAACATTTTATATCCGCATTCGGTGAACATGTTATAGGAGAGGAAGTGGAATTTGCCTTATTAAAAGCTGCTGAAGAAACCAATGCTCATATAACCGAATTTACCGTAGCACCTATGATTCAACAGGGACAAGGAAAAAGCTACCATGAATGGTTTATTGAGTTTGAAAAAGAACCGGATAATTTCAACACATTCATACAAAAAACGGAAGAAAACCTGCGTAATAAAAATGTATATTATGACGACCTGATTCGTGGAAATATACTCCAAACACTACAAGTACGCCGGGTTCGCAAAAACGGATTTATTGATTATATGCGTTCTATTGGAAAACTTGGCGGACAAAACAAAGTGCCCAGACTGAGTAACGATAGAAAACTTGCCGACGCTTTATCGGCCTTTATTACAGAATAAAAATGCAAAAGAAGTTATTCTAAAAAGAGATCCAATTGCTCATCCGTAACCTGCAATTTGCTTCCTTTAGCTGAAAGCTTTTCTTTTAATTTGTTTCTTGCCTGAGCGTTATATTTTATAGCTTGAAGGTAAAGGTCTAATACTAGTCTGGTTATAATTAATAATAACGCAGCAACCATTGCGCCGTCTTTGAAAAAGAAGAAAAATCCTGCAAGTATTGCAACCAGTTGTTGTATAAAAATCCGAATATAGGGTTGCATGAAAAGCGTATTCACCGTGTATTTGTGATACCTGCCTGTAACGAAAAAATTTCTAAATGTATAACCAATATTGGCTAATGCAATCGACGCAAATGCCAATTGCATATCAGTCTGAGATAATAGAAATTTATAATTGCCGAAAACATTAAACGCGTCCGACGATAAGCCAGGCAAACTCTTACCTACCGCAGAAAAAATAAAAACCGACTGCACAAAAATGAAAAAGAAATAATGAACAAGGAAGAATGGAATAATGCCATAGCCATTAATCTGTCTGGGATCTTTTGAAGCAACATGATTATTTTGAGCCTCACCATATTTTAATACATACCAAAGCTTAAACAGGTGAATGATACCAATAATGATGGTTTCGAAAACATAAGCAAATACAATAATTACCGGTCTCCAGCCAAAAAAGAATAAACCCGCCAACATCAGCAAACTGTTGGCCCAGATAAATAAATTACGACCAGTCGGCAAAAAGTATTTATAAATTGATGGTTCCAATTAATAAATTATGGTAGTAAGATATTGCATATTTATGAAATTAAGAAAGTGTGTATTGTTTGGCAGAACTGGTTGGGCAAAATTAGCTGCGAGCTTCTAGCCTCTAGCTGCTAGCTTTGATTGGTGCTTGTTTTAGGAATTCTGCTATTATTTTAATAAATGGCAGGGCTTGCGAATTTGTTTTGTAAAAATCCTATTTAAATAAAAATTTAATTATAATGTTTAAGATTGTGGATGGTTTAATTAATAGCCCAAAAAAACTAGTAGCTAGCAGCTAGAGGCTAGAAGCTGTTTTTCCCCGGAAATCAATACTTAAAAACCCTCGCCAAATATCACGATACTCCTTTTTTTGGCATAAATTGTGTAACTATGCCCGCATCTTTGGGAATGAAATTATGAATCAAAAAAGGATTGCCATATTTGGCTCTACAGGATCTATAGGTACCCAGGCATTGGACGTGATTGCGGCTAATCCAGACCTTTTTACAGCGGAAATATTAACTGCTCAAACCAATGATGCATTACTGATTAAACAGGCTTTGACTTTTAATCCGAATGTAGTGGTGATTGGGGATGAAAAAAAATATACCACTGTAAAAGAAGCACTTGCTCATACTGATGTCAAAGTATTTGCAGGTGAAAAAGCATTGGTGGAAGCTGCTGGGATGGACTGCTACGATATGATGCTGGCCGCAATTGTTGGCTATGCGGGATTAAAACCTACCCTGATGGCTATTTCAAATGGAAAAGCCATTGGCTTGGCCAATAAGGAAACATTGGTGGTTGCAGGAGATATTGTAGTAAGAATGGCCATGGAGAAAAAAGTGCCGCTTATTCCCGTTGACAGTGAACATTCTGCCATATTTCAATGCCTGGTAGGTGAGGGCAGGAATAAAATAGAAAAGATCATACTTACTGCAAGCGGAGGTCCGTTCTTGGGCAAAAAGCCCAATTTTCTGGTTAATGTAAAACGTGACCACGCATTACAGCACCCAAACTGGAGTATGGGAGCTAAAATAAGTATCGATTCGGCTACATTGATGAATAAAGGGCTGGAGATGATTGAAGCAAAATGGTTGTTTAATCTTCATCCCGATCAAATTGAAGTATTGGTACATCCACAGAGTATCATACATAGCATGGTGCAATTTGAAGACGGTAGCCTCAAAGCACAGATGGGCTTACCTGATATGAAACTGCCGATTCAATATGCCATGGCATTCCCTGAAAGAATACCTAATGGATTCCCCAGGTATGATTTCAGAAAGCCCAATACACTTACATTCGAAGAACCAGATACTAAAACCTTCCGAAACCTTGCACTGGCAACAGAAGCACTCTATAAAGGGGGGAATATGCCCTGTATTTTAAATGCTGCCAACGAAATAGCTGTATTTGCCTTCCTGAGAAACCGGATTGGGTTTCTCGACATGACAGAAGTAGTGGCCCAAACCATGCAAAAAACGGCATTTATCGAAAAACCCACGCTTGAAGAGTATTTTGAAAGCGATGGTGAGGCACGTAATTTCGCCGCTTCTTTGATTCACATGTAATCTTTGCCTATTTTCACAACCAATATACTGCACGAAATGAGGTATAACATCTAAAACAATCAGTAAACCTGTATGACTTTATTAGCAATTGACTGGGGTAGTGTGGCAGTTAAAGCCGGACAATTTATTCTATCTTTCTCCATTTTAGTGATCTTGCATGAACTGGGGCATTTTTTACCGGCGCGTTGGTTTAAATGCCGTGTAGAAAAATTCTACCTGTTTTTCAACCCATGGTTCAGTCTATGGAAGAAAAAAAAGGGAGAAACTGAATATGGTCTGGGTTGGGTACCATTCGGAGGCTATGTGAAAATAGCTGGTATGATTGATGAAAGCATGGATAAAGAGCAGATGAAACTGCCCCCACAACCATGGGAGTTTCGTGCTAAACCAGCCTGGCAAAGACTAATTATCATGATTGGCGGTGTAGTAGTAAATGTGCTACTGGCTATTGTTATTTTTATAGGCATCACCTGGGTTTGGGGTGAAGAATACCTGCCGGTAAAAAACCTTAAATATGGTGTTCATGCCGACTCTCTCGCTAAATCAATTGGCGTACAGGATGGAGACCTGATTACGGGCATCAATGGTAAGCCTCTTGAAAACTTTTCTGCGCTTGAATCTGAAATCATGTTTAAAGAGGCCGCAACGATCGAAGTACAACGCAATGGTACAGAGGTAGCATTGAAAGTTCCCGGGGATTTCACCAAGAAAATGGTGAAAAACAGAAAACTGGGAAGCATGATCCTGCCTCGTTATCCTGCAATTGTTGATAGCGTTTCAGCAAAAGATGCAGTTTTCAGATCCGGAAAATTACAAAAAGGAGACACCCTTGTAGCGTTTAATGGAGAACCAATTACTTATTACCACGAATACCAACAACTGGCAAAAAATTATGCAGATTCAATCATCACATTATCTGTATTGCGTGGAGCTGATACTGTTCAGGTAAGACTTTTACTAAATGAAAAAGGAAAAGCTGGTTTTTGGGCAGTATCTCCTTTCAAAATATTTGGAACAGTTGAAAAAGAATATACGCTGGCACAGGCTATTCCGGAAGGATTTAACCGTTGCTGGGAAGCATTAGACAGGTATATGACTGGTCTTAAACAGTTGTTTACCGGAAAACAAGACGTAAATGATTCACTCGGTAGTGTAATCAGCATTGGGAATACTTTCCCAGGCGAATGGGACTGGCAGCGTTTCTGGACACTAACCGGTATCTTTTCAATTGTATTAGCATTCATGAATATTCTCCCCATACCTGCACTTGATGGAGGACATGCGCTATTTACACTCATCGAAATGATCACAGGCAGAAAACCTGGCGATAAATTCATGGAATATGCGCAAATGGTAGGAATGGTGTTGTTGTTGGGATTGATGGCGTATGCGTTGGGACTGGATTTCTGGAGATTGTTTAAATAGTCCAAAATAAATTATTTAATAAAAAAGCGTTACACTTCATGTGACGCTTTTTTATTGCTGCATGCTTTGTTTTTTATTTAGCACAAGATGCTCAAGTAATAACAGGTGGTTGTAAGCCGGACAATAGTAATAGAATGTACCTAGTTTTAATTTTGTCATTCTTTTTTTCCATGAATCTGGTAACATAGATGCCATGCTGGCGATAAAAAAGCAGAATTTTTCATCTTCAACCATGTTAATGAATTTTGTGTCGCTGGAATTGCCAAGATTAATTACAGGTGGTTTAACACCCCATCGCAATAATGAAGTACCTAAAATTACCTGATCCATAAAAACAGTGGAAGTACTTAGTGCAACTTTTGCATCTTCAATTAGTTGAGGCTTTAGTTTTTCCAGTGGAGGAATGGGTTTTAAAGCCATTAACCTGGAAATATGGTACAGTATATTCGGAACAGTTACATAATGTGGAGAAACATAATTGGAATAATTAATGTGCTTCTTTGTTTTAATCATGTCTTCAATCAAAAATAAACTGGCTGAGTCTGCTGCGGTCCATGTAAGATTATAAAACTGAACAAAATACAGCACATTACAGAGTACGCTGATATCAAAATCGACCGGCATTTTTTTGCCAAACCAAGTAGAATATGCTCCAATCTTTTTATATTCAGGAAAAGTATTGCTGATTTTTTTCTCTTCATTATTAGTATAGCCCTGCATCAGATCATGAACTTCTTTAGCGATGGAATCGCTTTTGCGTTGTGCCATCAATAGAATAACGGTATCATCTAAATCATCAGGAAGTGCTCTTTTTTTGTTGAAAAGATTTAGCCATCCACTATAAGTGAATATGCGTGGAGTATCGGTAGGCCAGAAATTATAGGTATTCCTATCCGCATTTCTGTTTTTAAATTTCGGGTATGCAGAAAATGATTGGTGAATAATTTTGTTGGCCAGTTCATGTTGATAGGGTGAGAATTCGGATTTTAGGTCTTCCAGTGTAAACCCTATCAGACCAGTAAAAAAAGGGTTGATATCAGCTTTCTGTCTTTGCTTCTTCAAAGCATACGTGCGATAAGTAGGGAAACTCCCCTTAGGAAATATACCATCTTCTTTTGTTTGTAATATATCCAGTCGTTGTAATAGTCTGGAAATGATAACGCTGTCATTTGCCATCATACCCGAGCCAGTCAGTAAACATAAAAGTAATAAAGACAATTTCATGAGTGGTAAAAATACAATGTTTTACACCTTTATGTTTTTTAGCTGATCGAATTCTGTCTAACTGAGGCATCATACACTCAATGTTATCCATAAAAAAAGCAGGAAATCTCAAGTATCTCCTGCTTTGTGGAGTCGAGGGGAGTCGAACCCCTGTCCAAACATCGCTACCATTAGCTTTCTACATGCTTATTTCATGATTATTTGTCGGTATACTGCCGGACATGAACAAACCAACAATACACTTAGCTGGATGGTCTTAAGCAACAGTCACAGCCTTCTGTTGCAGCAACCTGTGTTTATTTTGAGTCGGCGGCGGCACCTGGTAACAGATCAACCTGTGCGGCGGCCCAAATGACTATCTAATCACCGATTAGGCAGCCATGGCATACTGTGTATTGCCATTTGAAGTTTGAATATTCAGATTTAAGTGCTAATTATCCAACGCACTGCATGCTTACACCAACCGTACCATATGCTGTCAAAACCAGTACGACCCCGGTAAGTTTGCAAAGGTATGAATATTCGAGGATTACCGTAGGGAAAAGAGCTTCGAGCTTATAGCCTCTAGCTGCTAGCCTTGATTGGTGCTTATTTTAGGCTTTCAGCTATTGATGGAATAAATGAAGGGGGGATAATTTATAATGAGCTGGTTAAATAAATTATTTGATTGCTGTTATTGCACTTCCTGTTATTAAAAGAACGCAGATCTTCATGATTTTCAAGATTTACATGATATATCTTGAAAATCATGAAGATCTGTGGCCCACCATAGACACCCCTAAAGATCGTCGTCAAATTTTCCCGGACAATACTGACCACTAGCTTCTGGCTTTTTTTATCATGAACTGAACCTTTCATTAGCTTAAGTTCTACAATTAAATACTCCTTTTGAGCAGGGATATCATAAAAAATCGCATGCCCTCTTATATATTCCAGTCAAAGCTGATAGTCTGCAATACGCACCAATCAAGGCTAGCAGCTAGAAGCAAGAAGACAGCAGCCCATAGTTTTATACCGATTTCGACAATGTGTCCATTAAACTTATGATAAATCCATCCATCTAATGCTGTTATCACAGCATTAGCGCGAAATAGTACTTGGTCGTTATTTACGCCTTTTTTACCGATCTGGTAAATGGTTCAGCGTGAATGATTTTACTTTTAACCGCTTATTCTAGCCTTCTTGCATGCCTAATTTGAAATTAACTTTTAAATAGTCTACAAACATTTGTACTTCATGAAAACATCCGGACGTATCAGTTGCCTCTTACTGCTGCTAGCTTTTTTCTCCAGCGCTACACCCAAAAAAACAAAACCCGCCAAAATCTTTATCGCCGATTATGAGAATGTACTGGGTACTTCTATGGAGATAAAAATTGTTGCCGATCAGGAACAATTTGCCAACAAAGCAGAGCAGGCAGCATTAAACGAAATTGACAGGCTCAATAAAATATTAAGTGGCTACGACGCAAACAGTGAATTCAGCAAATGGGTAAGTACTACTAATACAGCCACTCCGGTTTCGGCTGAATTATTTGAAGTGCTCGGTCTCTTTGAGCAATGGCGTGCCAGAACCAATGGCGCACTTGATGCCTCTGCAGAAGCTATAGGTAAGCTTTGGAAAACCACTGCTAAAGAAAACCGAAAGCCCAATGAAGCAGAAATAGCAGCAGTTTTAAACATAGTTCGTCAACAGCACTATTCATTAAATGAAACAAATAAAACCGCAACCCATAAAACCAATGCGGCGCTTATGTTGAATTCATTTGCGAAAAGTTATATCCTTCAAAAAGCAGCAGATGCAGCACTTGCTGTTGCAGGTGTACATGGAGTAGTGGTAAATATTGGAGGCGATATACTGGTAAAAGGTACACATACCGAACAGGTACTTGTAGCAAACCCGAAAGCAGATGCAGAGAATGATCTTCCTATCGCACAACTTGAAGTTGCCAATAAAACCATCGCCACCAGCGGTAACTACAGAAGGGGTAATATGATTGAAGGTAAATGGTATTCCCATATTGTTGATCCCAGAACCGGCTTCCCTACCAGCGAAGTAATCAGCGCTACCGTAATTGCAGATAATGCCACCGATGCCGGAGCACTGGCAACTGCTTTAAATGTGTTGAGTCCGGCAGAAAGCGAAAAACTCGTAGCAACTGTGCCCGGGGCAGCATACATGCTCATTACTGCAGATGGAAAGCGCATTGAAAGCAAAGGCTGGAATGCAAGCATGCCATTTAATAAAACAGCCCCGGCACCGGTATCTAACAACTTTGCAGATAAACAATGGAACGATAAATATGAATTGGCCATCAACCTTGAATTAGCAACCATTGAAGGAACACGTATAAGGAGGCCATTTGTGGCTATCTGGGTAACCGATGCCGATAAAAAACCAGTCCGTTTGCTGGCGCTATGGTATAATAAACCGAAATGGCTCAATGATATGCGTACCTGGTATGCAACTTATTATGATCAGTTTTCTGCAGGCCCTAATAACATCAGCTCAACAAGCAGCGCAACAAGAACTCCCGGTAAATACACCATTAAATGGGATGGGAAAGATGATAAAGGCAATCTGGTGAGCCAGGGTACTTATACCATTCATATTGAAGCAGCAAGAGAACACGGCACTTACCAGTTGATGCGTCAGGAAATAAAAATTGCGACAAAAGCACAACATATCGATATCCCCGGAAACCTGGAAGTAAGCTCAGCATCATTGGATTTTCAAAAGAAAGCGAATGGAAATTAAGCAGACCGCTACAAAGGACAAAAAAGCCGGAGCTAAACAATCTGAGTGGAAAAAATTAACAGCCAGGTATTCTCGTTGGTTACATATTTACCTGTCGATGTTCAGTTTTGTAATCGTGCTTTTCTTTTCTGTTACCGGAATCACCTTAAACCATCTCGAATGGTTCGATGAATCTGTTGAACGTGAAAATAAAGTACAAGGTTCTATTCCTGCCAGTTGGGTTAATATGTCTGATACTGCTCTAATTAAAAAAATGGAAGTAGTTGAGTTGCTGCGAAAACAATATGGTATCAAGGGATATGTAAGTGATTTTATGATCCAGGACGACCAATGCATGGTGTCCTTTCGTGGACCAGGATATAGCGCCGATGCATTTATAAACAGGGAAGACGGTGCCATGCAATTAACAGAGATGAAACTCGGGGTTATCGCATTGTTCAACGACCTTCATAAGGGACGCGACAGCGGAAATGCCTGGAAATGGGTTATTGACCTATCGGCAGCATTCCTGATCATTGTTTCATTGAGTGGGTTGGTGATGCTGTTCTTCTTAAAGAAAAAACGGGTAAATGGGTTATTGATCGCTTTAATAGGCGGACTTATTTGTTACCTGATTTATAAAATCTGGATACCATAGCATATCAAATGAGTATAAAAAGTAAAAGGGATACTGAACAGTATCCCTTTTACTTTTTATGATGAACTGAGATCTGTTAAGACTCAGTTTCAGGAGTGTCGTCGCTTTCAGGTGCAGCCGTTGTTCCCGGATTAGGGGCCACGTAAATCGTCTGGTGGTAAAATTTATTGGAAGGCTTAACCAGGTTCATTTTCTCCTGGAAAATATTCAGGTAATTGTTGTCCTTATTATTCTTACCAAATACTTCTTTCAGGTGTGTAAACAAATCCATTGAACTACTTTCAAAAGCAGCAGCTTCCAGGCTAATCAGTTTAATATTCGCATCAACGTATTGGTTCATTTCTGTATTGATAATGGTACAATGGATATTTCCTTTTAATACCGAATCCTTACAGAGATTAACCCTTAAACCATACACAGATCCTTCAAACTCACCTTCCACTTTAATATCATTACAGATGATAACACCGGTCATTACACCAGTAGGAGTGATATGAACAGTTTTCTTACTGTACAATACACCACTGAAATTACCGTCCAGAATAATGTCATTCTCTGAATCAAGTATACCAGATACATTGGTTGATTTAGTAATCAACAATTGTTTGTCTTCCGGGAAAGACTGTGTGCCGAAACTTGCATTGGGATCATGCAATAATTGCTCCCTGAACTTGTTCATGTGTTGGTTTTTTATAAACGTATAACAGACACAAAGCTAAGGCCTGTTGGCGGTTAGAAGGTCAAGATACAAATTATTATTTATTTGTAAACATTTAGGAATCGCGTTATAATCGAGGTAAAACCACATATTTTGGCTATCTTAAACGTCCATTTCCTCATAAAACCAATCCAATCCCATGTTTTTCCTTAAAAAAAACAAATCAGAGCCCATGCTGCCAGCCGTTCAGGTTGTCTCGGGGGGCTTTTATTTTGGCATCATCAGAACCATTTCACCAATCAGGATAGAAGGCGATTTCAAAGGCATTATTTTTTGTAACAATAAGGTTATCGTAGACAGTAAAGCCACTGTTAGCGGTGATATCTTATGCCATGAAATAGTTGTTGGTGGACTTATTGAGGGAAATATAATCTGTAAAAACAAATGTCACCTGCAGGAAGAAGCTACCGTTAGTGGTGTTGTTCGGACAGCATTGTTTGAAAACGAAACAAACAGTTCTGTATCAGGCCCGGTTTACGTTAACAAGGAAAACAATAATATTGATATCGATGAGTATTATGATCTTTTCAATAAAAAAGAAAACCTCGAAAAAATTAAGAATGAATATTTCTCACTGCCGCAAAAATTAATCCTGATTACCTGATCTTTGGACATGCATTTACCTGCGAAGCAACTAATTGAACAGTTTCAGCTTATACCGCATCCGGAAGGGGGGTATTATCGTGAAACATATAAATCCGATGAACATATTGAGCATAATGCCCTGCCGGATCGCTTCAAAGGCAGACGTGCTTTTTCTTCCGCAATCTATTTTTTATTAGAGAAAGCCAATTTCTCTGCTTTTCACCGGATACAGTCCGATGAATGCTGGCATTTTTATGCAGGGGATACTTTATTGGTTCATGTGATAACTCCGGAAGGTGAATTAACCACCGTTCAACTGGGAAACAGTCCTGGTACTACTTATCAATATGTGGTGCCGGCTGGTTATTGGTTTGCTTCTGAAACAGCACCGGGTGGAGAATATTCTTTTGTAGGATGCACCGTGGCTCCTGCTTTTGACTTCGCCGATTTTGAAATGGCAGAAGCATCAAATCTGATAAAAATATTTCCGCAGCATAAAACCTTAATTAAGCGGTTGTGCAGATAATCAACCATTATGTTGGTAGATCCTGATAACCCAATAAGCCAATATGCATAACAAGAGAATCGTAACAATGGTTATTAAGGTCCATTGTTGGTTATTGAGTTGTCTCCTGCGTTTATTCCTGCGGCCTTTGGAAGTTTGTTTTTGCAATTGCAGGTTTAATTGTCTGGCATATTGATCTAACTTTCTTTTATCCTGAAAATCTTGTAAGCCTTCAACAGCATCATTGATAAATTCAGAATCGGCCATCCTTTTCTCAATGGCATAGCGCTCTTCTGCTGAAGTTTTACCCTCCAGATAGCGGAGCAGGTCTTCCTGCTTTAATCCATCATCATCCTGTAATATGTCTTTCAGGTCGCTCATCAGGCTTGTTTCATTTTCTTTTCAACCAATATTTTCAGGTTTCGTTTTCCGTTCTGAATATGGCTTTTTACTTGTAAAAGAGAGAACCCGGTCGTATCAGCAATCTCCTGGTAGCTTCTTTTTTGCAGATAGAATAAAGTTACACATGTTTTTTGCTCGTCATTGAGTTCTTCTAATGCCTTTTCAAGATAATTAAGGGTAATTTCTTTCTCAATCAGTGCATCCTTGTCAGATTCAGGCGCAGTTAGTCCTTTTTGCTCTTCTGCAGACACAATCACATGTTTGTCGCGCAGTTTCATCAGGCAATGGTTCTTGGCTACCATATATAGCCAACTTTTCAGGTAGTCAACCTTGTATTTACCCAGTTCTGTTATGGCTTTTAAAAATATCTGCTGTACGGCATCTTTGGACTCTTCTTCGTTTTTCAGGTATTTCATACAAACACCGAGCAGGAGGTAAGTATAGCGTTCCAGCAAAATACCCAACCATTCAATATTATTGTCGGCATAGAAGAATTCCAACAGTTCGTTATCGCTGATATGTGAATACTTTCCTGAATGCACGCTTTAAAATAGCTATTTCTTATTAGATGCCCAACCTTTAAAATTCCATATCTTGAACACAAATATTCGATATGTCTTTTGTTATGCCTATTGTGGCAGTTGTTCCTATGCGTAAAGAGCCTTCTCACAGGTCAGAAATGGTGAGTCAGTTATTATTTGGAGAACTTGCAATGGTAAAAGAAACCAGTACCGATTTTGTACTGGTGCAAACATTATACGATGATTATGAAGGATGGTGTCAGCAGTCGCAATTGATTTTTTTGGAGCATGCACCAGATACGCAATCTGACCAGCTTAGTACGGGATGGGCATCAGCACTTCAATACCACGGTACAACTATCATGATAGGAGCGGGTACACCTTTGCATCTGTTTAAAAACGGAGAATTGGTATTACCCGAACATCGTTTCATCTATTCCAGCCAAACCTGGAAAACCGGTATGGCTGAATTCAATGAAAGTAGTATAACTTCTATTGCTATGCAATATTTGAATAGTCCTTATTTATGGGGAGGAAGAACGGTATTTGGAATAGACTGCAGTGGATTTGCTCAACAGGTTTATCGTCATTTCGGAAAACATTTACCCAGAGATGCTTATCAACAGGCAGAAAAAGGGGAAACAGTTGGTTTTTTACAGGAAGCAATATGTGGTGACCTGGCTTTCTTCGATAATCCGGAGGGTAAAATTACGCATGTAGGGATTATGTTAGGTCCAGATACAATTATACATGCTTCCGGACAGGTCAGGATCGACCGAATCGATAATATGGGCATTGTTCATTCGGGAAATGGAAAACGAACACATCAGTTAAGAATCATTAAAAGGTATGTATAAAAGAAAAGCAACCCTGAGGTTGCTTTTCTTTTATACATACGGTTGAAAATAGCTTACATAATATCCATGCCTTTGGCAAAATAGGTAACAGTGCCCGGTAAAGCCAGCCAGAAAAACTCACGGTATACAATCAGTAATACGATCATCAGGGCTAACCAGAAAAAGCAGAGTGCCCAATATTTGGCAGTGGATTTTTTTGCTTCCATTTTTTTCAATTTTGGCAAAGATAGGGTGATGCCTTGAATCGGCATCAGCCTTTTTCATGGTTTTTTTCGGTCCTTTGAACCTGAGTATTACTTGCCTGTGCTTTTTTATCGCCCGAACGATCGAAAAAAAGCATTTTAATAGACAGGATAAATAAAAGCACGGCAAATACCTTCTTCATTTTCTCATCGCTCAGGGAGAGTGCCAGTTTGCTTCCCAAAAAGCTGCCGGCCACGAAAGCCACGGCTACGATTAGAATGTAATTAACATTGATATATCCCTGTTTATAATATTGTATTACCGCAAGAATCCCGATAGGTAATAGCATAATACCCAATGAAGTTCCCTGGGCCTGTTTTTGGGTAAATCCAAGTAATAAAACCAATGCTGGTACCAGTATTATACCACCTCCGATTCCGACAAGTCCACTTAAAAAACCTGCTGCAAGGCCTATCAGGACCAATAAAACAATCGTTGTACTATTCATATATGTTATTTGTGGCCGAATTGTTCTTTGTAGAAGTCAATCGCCTCCTGAACAATAGTTAGTGCTTTGGCTTTATCGCCAAAATCTTCAACAACTACTGATTTGTTTTCAAGTTTTTTGTATTCCTCAAAGAAATGCCTCAATTCGTCAAAAAAGTGTTTGGGCAGTTCTTCAATATTATTGTAATGGTTAACACCAGGGTCTGTTGCCGCTACGGCAATAATTTTATCATCCGGGTCGCCCCCATCTATCATTTGCATAACCCCAATTACCTTGGCATCCATTAATGTAAGTGGTTGCACCGATAAAGAGGTAATAACCAATATATCGAGCGGATCTTTATCTCCACCATAAGATTGTGGGATAAAACCATAATTAATAGGGTAATAAAAAGATGAGAAGATAACACGGTCTAGTCTTAATAAACCTGTTTCTTTATCAATCTCATATTTACACCTTGAGCCTTGCGGTATCTCAATAACTGCATTTACAATACGCGGAGCCTGTTCGCCGTAATGAACACCATGCCAGGGGTGAAGAACTGTTTTATGCATATTTGCTTGCTTTATGGTTCAATTGAAAATCTACTGGGTTATAAATTCGGGTTGAAGGTATATTTAAAATCAACCAGCCATTTTTCTGCTTGTTTAATCACTTTAATCTTAAGCGGTTGCTGATCAAAAGAATTACTATAATAAATGATTGAAGTTGCTGTATCTACATCGCTTACTTCGCTGATATTTATAGAAGCAGACCTCAATTGTTGCCGCCCTTCTTTATCGTAATTCCTGTATTTGGTTTCAGCTCTGTTCAAATGCCCCTGATTGGTGCTATCATCCACCATATACCATTTTGCGCGGGCAAAATCACCTTTTAAACAGGCATCAATAAATTCACGGCCTGCATCAAGTGCATTTTCTGCATTTGTATAAGGTTTCTGCGATTGTCCGCATGCCATCAACAGCACCAGCATTGCATAAATGAATTGTTTCAAGGTCTTTTTTTGATAAAGGTAATACGGTCTTCGGAAACCTACACATATTTCATGTTGCACCATCGTATTCAGATAATTGCTCTATTAATGCCCTATCTGTGTATTTATGCATATATTGTCCGGATATGCAGCCAACGAAAAGCTTTATCTATTCTCAGGAATCAGAACCCCATCGTCATAGGACCAAAAAAATTCTCAAAGCTCATCCCCAGATCAGACAGTTGATTGGTAAGAACAAGCTAACTTTTATTGCTATTTTCTTACTGGTAGTTGCTCAAACCTGTATTGGATGGTTCCTGGGTGCACAATCCTGGTGGATCGTACTGGCAACTGCGTATATTATTGGTGCATTTATTGATCATGCATTATTTGTAATGATTCATGAATGTGCGCACCGACTTATTTTTAAATCACCCGTTGCTAACAGGCTGGCAGGGATATTCGCAAACCTGCCGCTGATATTTCCCAGTTCTGTATCCTTTGAAAGGTACCATATCAAGCACCATTCTTTTCAGGGAGTACATGAACTTGATGGCGATCTGCCCAATCATTGGGAAGCAAAATTGATCGATAATTATTTTATCGGGAAAGTAATCTGGTTGTTGTTTTATCCCTTTTTTCAATTGTTTCGTATATCAAGACTAAAAGAGATCAAACCTTTTGATAAATGGATATTGTTGAATTGGGTAGCGCAAATCGCATTTGTTTCAGCAATTACCATCTTTTTTGGCCCAAAAGCATTGGTATTTATGATACTGAGTTTTTTCTTCTCAGTTGGCTTGCATCCACTGGGTGCACGATGGATTCAGGAACATTATCTCACACACGGAGAACAGGAAACCTATAGCTACTATGGAGTATTTAACCGGGTAGCATTTAATGTGGGTTATCATAATGAACACCACGATTTTCCTTCAATACCATGGAACAGGTTACCCAAGATCAGAGAAACGGCACCTTCTTTTTATAATTCACTGTCATACCATACTTCCTGGACAAAACTATTTTTCCGCTTCTTATTCGATAAAGAAATCAGTTTATACTCGCGTATTGTCCGCAAAAACAGGGGGGCAGTGCCACTTTGTGACCAATCAACACCAGATTTAACCACTCAAACCTCCTGAGGACCAATTTAACAAGTATTTTATTGTTTTATTTTTTTATGAGCCTGTTATGTAGTAATTTTGCACCCTGAAAATGAGCAGGTAATAACATCTCGCGGGTTCGCTTTGCATTCTGCACCAACGATTGACTTAAATTCCCCCTGATACTGCTCACAGAAACTTTGTTGTAAAGAATAAAACGAAATATTATGAAGAGTAATGTCATGCCTTCTATTGTCCAAATAGAAGCAGAAGAACTGAAAGAACTGGTAAGAGAAGTAAAAGAAACTGTTGCTGTTGATGTAATCAACGCAAAAAAAGAAAAATCGGGCACTTCATTTGGTGCTATCGACCTTTGGAAAGTTCGCAGGAATGTGAAAACTGCAAGAGCTTCTTTCCACTGGGAATATTAATACCCTTATCAATTCATTTCAAAGTCCTTACGTGTAAAATCGTCAAGGACTTTTTTTATGTTAAAAATTGTTGTAATTTAAGTTTATAAACCTTGTTATGAGAATCTGTTTATTTATCCTGGCATTTACAACAGTATTACTTGCAGGTGCTCAGGCACCCACTACAAAAGTTAGACTTGACGACAGGTCAGTAGTAAAAGATTCTGCTGGAATATTATATCCGTACGCAGTATGGCAGAAATTGATACAATCAGGTGAATATGGTATAAGAATAGTAAACGCAAATGCAAATCCCCCAGAATTCCTGCTTTTTCGCATGAGTGAAGATGAGATTAGGGAGCGTGATGCCCGTGCACCCAAACCAAGGGAAAGCAGTTTTTTCTCCACAGGGAAAAGCATTAGCAACATAAAGCTGGTAACACTCGATAAGAAAAAGTACCAGCTTAAAGACCTGAAAGGGAAAGTGGTTGTGTTGAATTTCTGGTTCATCAATTGTCCGCCCTGCAGACTTGAAATACCTCACTTAAATAATCTGACCGCTGAATACAAAGGTCGGGAAGACGTTGTTTTTCTGGCAATTGCGTTAGATGAAGCCTATGACCTGAAAAATTTTCTAAAAGAAATGCCCTTTAACTATGGCATCGTTGATGGAGGAAGATATGCCGCTGCGCAATATGGTATAACTATGTATCCTACACATGTAGTGCTTGATAAAGAAGGGCTCGTTACATTTCATACTTCCGGCTATGGAAATGGGACAGTACCCTGGCTTAAAAAATCAATTGAAGCTGCATTGGTCGCTAAGCCGGAATAATATTATTTTTCAATCCAGGTAAAATCAGCCGATTTAGGTACACATTCAAAAACCTCCCTGAAAGAATCAGGGGGTGCTGTGAGTTTGCGGATTTTGGTATCGAGCCAGGCTCCATCTACATGTAGGATTGCGCTCAGGGTATCACCGTTTTTCCAGATTTCATGCTTCATACTCCAGCGTCCCATATCATGTGAGGCTTTACTGAGCATGAGATTCAAGGTCACTTTATCACTAAAACTTATTTCCCTTTTAAAAATACATTCCTCTCTAAACAGTATTGGTCCGGTATGTAATTGCATCAACAAGGATGGGGTAATACCATTTTCTGTCATAAACGACATCCGCACAAAAGCACCCCAGTCGTAATACACTGAATGGCGCAAATGAAAGTTCGGATCTAAATCGCTCCATCTTACTGATACTTCTTTTATATAAGGACTACTCATATTTCCAATCAATTAATTACCAAATGTATGGCTCCTGAGTCGAATAATCTTCATGGGTTGAATCAGGGACAATAGGCTGCGAGCTTCTAGCCTCTAGCCTTGATTGGCGGTCACTTTAGGCTTTCTGCTATTATTGGTATAAATGTGTAGGACTGCGAATTCGGTAATTTAAAATATGCTTGCTAAGTAAATATTTGATTGCTGTTAATGCATTATCTGTCATTAATAGAACGCAGATTATTATGATTTTCAGGATTTATCATGAAAGATCTTGAAAATCATGATAATCTGTGTTCCATCCTACCAGACTTAAATGGCTAAAAGCTGCTAGTCCAAAGTTGTCTCAACCTTTTATCAATTTTTGGCATCATTTTTTCATTATTACCTGTATCAACGCCTTCAAATGCAGTTTTATGAAAAAAAACTACCTTATTTTTCTTTTGGCCATAGCCATTTCGGGTTGTAAAAAGGAAACTACCAGCAATATTATCAGTGGCCCCACTACCAATGTCGATAAACAATCGGCCGGAAGTTCAGCAGCCTCTTTACTGGCAGCCGATAATTATTCAAGTCTGCTGGTAGAAATTCAATATGCTCCCGGAATGCAGCCACAAACACAAACGATTACCAATCTATCGAATTTTTTGTCGGATCGATTGCAAAAACCCGGTGGTATTATCGTTCAAACCAAACAGGTTGCTTCATTCGGTAAGCCTACCATCAATGTTTCCGATATAACCAATTACACCGATCGTTATCGAACAGCCTATACTGATGGTTCACGGATAACGCTATACCTGATATTTGCCGACGCAGATTTTTCTACAAATGGTGTAGTAGGGGTTGCCTACAGAAACACAGCATTATGCGTGTTTGAAAAAACCATTCAGGCCAACAGTGGCGGTATTAACCAGGCAAGCAGGGTGAAAGTAGAATCAGGGGTTTTATTACATGAAATTGGTCACCTACTCGGACTTACCAATAATGGTACTGCGATGAGCACACCACATGAAGACGAAGCCCATAAAGCACATTGTAATAATAGCAACTGCCTGATGTATTATAGTATTGAAACAAACGGTTTGATGAATATGCTCAATAATAATGTACCTGCACTGGATGCCAATTGTTTGGCTGATTTGAAAGCTAATGGAGGGAAATAAGAAATAATGCTTGCCCTGAGCTTGTCGAAGGGGAATAAGAAATAAGAAATAAGAAATAAGGAATAAGAAATAAGGAATAAGAAATAGAGCTTGCCCTGAGCTTGTCGAAGGGGAATAAGAAATAAGGAATTGGGGTAAGGGATTTTATTTGGGGATTGAGTATATTTAAATGGTAACTTTTCGGATAAAGAAGTTGCTAAAATGTTATGACAGAAACGGTAAGAATAGCGGCATTATTTAATGCCTTTTATGATGGAGAATGTTGGATTGGACTGAATTTTATTCAGGCGATTGATGGGTTAAGTGCGGAACAGGCCAGTGCCCGAAAGGGGGAAGGCTTTAACAGTATCTGGCAATTGGTAAATCATATCATCTATTGGCGGGAAACAGTGATGATAAGAATGAATGGAACATTAGGAAACCCACCTATGACCGATTTTTATCAACCCTCAATAATTACGGAAACAACATGGAAGGAAACCTTGCAACATTTTAAACAAGTTAACACTTCCCTGGTAAAAGCAATCCATGATTTTCCTTCAGACCAGCTCGATAATCCATCACCCAAGAAAGAACAAAGTTATTATCAGTTGCTAACTGGATGCCTGCAACATGATGCCTATCACTTAGGTCAGATTGTTGTACTTAGAAAGGAACTATAAATAGGGGGGCATAGACCATAGACCATAGTCCATGGTCCATGGACTATGGTCTATGGTCTATGGTCTATCGTCCATGGCCTACCACAACGCTTTTCCCTGGTAGAAATCCAGGAGTTTCATGCGCAATATGTAATCGTATTTGGCAGCGATAAAATTTGCATTGGTACGGTCGATATTGTTCTTTGCCAGCATATATTCCACTACTGTATTTACACCGGCGTTAAACCTAACTTCGGCAACTTTAAAAGAAGCGGTGAAATCAGCAACTTGTTTTTCCAAAGTCTTATAGCGCTCAAAAGAAGTGTTTAGGTTAACATAGGCCTGGTCTACTGCACGATGAACTTGTGTTTTAATACTTTCTGATTCAAAAGCAGTTCTTTGCTCATTAATGATAGCTTGTCTGATCCTCGTTTTGCCTTGCATTCTGTTTAAAATAGGTATTTGCAGGTTGATGCTTATGGATGAGTTGAAATTGTTTTTCCACTGATCACCATATCCTATTTTTTGGGAACTAAAACTGCTTTGAGGAGCAAACACAGGAACTTTTGTATTATTGATGGTTACATATTGTGAAGTAGCAACATCAGTAGTTCCCAATAATAATTGCCTGCTTGCCACACTTGAATAATTGGTTCCCAATCCTCCGTTCAGACTTAACGTAGGTAATAGAAGTGCACGTGCTCCTGATACTGCTTTGCGGGCACTTTCGTGTCTTAATTGGGCGGCTTTAATCATAGCCAGTTGTTGTGAAGCTGTCTGAAACACTTGTTCCGCATTTGCTTCATATAGCTGTGTTGCAGTTGTTAAATCAAGCGGCTCCAGTTCCATATCAGGGGAGTAGGGCTGATTCATTAATTGTGCAAGGGTAATTTTTGCTGTTTCGAGACTATTTTTAGTGCTTAATAAAGAAAGTTGATCTGATCCTAACTGGCCTTGCATATCATAAAGCGTAGCAGGAGCAATGGCACCACTGTTATTTAATATCTCGAGTCTGTCTACCTGCCCCTTCGTTACAGCAACTTGTTTCTCTGCTATTCCTAATTGTTCCTTACTGCTTAAAACCTGTAAATAGGCCAGGATAATATTGATGGTTACATTATCCTTCTCCTGCTGCCAGCTCATTTCACTTGCCTGAACATTTAGTTGATTTTGTTTGATAGAATTGTTAATGGCGGATCCATTCCACAAAGTAATACTGCTGTTGATGCCATAGTTAGCCTGTGTAATTTCACTATTTACATAACTATTGGTAAAAGGATCAATGCTTCTACCCTGATTAATACCATGTGAAATATTACCATTAAGCGTCGGCAGGCGGCTTGCTTTTGCCTGTTGAAGGTTTGTTTTATCCGTGGCAAGCTGATAAGCAGTTTGTCTAACCTGTAAATTATAGGCTATCGCTGTTTCAATACAAGTTCGCAGACTAAGCGGTCCGTTTTTAGTTTGCGCAACAGCATGCTTTGTCCATATAAGGGATGCTAAAACAATAAAGTATTTCATAATCTTCCTGTTCATCTTTATTTTTTTTCAATCCTGCCATCCAGCAGTTCAATTACTTTGTTGCCATAAGCGGCATTTTTTTCCGAATGTGTTACCTGAATAATCGTAGTGCCGTTTTCCTGATTCAGTTTTTTAAACAACTCCATTATTTCTTCCCCCTGAGATGAGTTAAGGTTACCAGTAGGTTCATCTGCTAATAGCAATTTTGGCTTAGTAATTATGGCCCTTGCTACGCCAACCAATTGCTGCTGTCCACCAGAAAGTTGAGAAGGGAATAGGTCTTTTTTTCCCACTATATTAAAACGGTCCAGTATATCCGCTACCATAGCCTGCCGCTCCGACTGTTTAATATTATGGTAGAGTAATGGTGTCTCGATATTTTCATAAACGGTTAATTCGTCGATCAGGTGATAGGCCTGAAAGACAAAACCAATATTTTCTTTGTACAACTGCGAGCGCTGTTTTTCTTTCAGGGAAAAAACAGATGTGTTTTCGAAGATATAATCACCTTCTGATGCCTGATCGAGCATGCCAATAATATTCAATAAAGTGGATTTGCCTGAACCTGAAGGCCCCATGATAGAGACAAAAGCACCCTGTTCAATTTCAAGATTAATATCTTTCAAAATAAATACACGATTACTGCCGGCATTTACCCATTTGAAAATATGTTGTAGTTGAATCATTGTATGTGTATTTTATTATTCAGTTCTTAAATTTTTCACCGGATTAATCGACGCAGCACGGGCAGCAAGAATGCCGGTAGTTAAAAGAACGAGGCTAAGTCCTATTATGGCAGCCAGTAGGAATAACCACCATTCAATATTTATCCTGTAGGCAAATGATTGAAGCCATTTATTAATGCTGATAAATGCCAGTGGGAATGCAATAAGCATAGAAATAAGGGAAAGCTTAATAAAATCACCCGACATTAGCTTGATGATATCCGTAATACCTGCCCCCATAATTTTACGAATACCAATTTCTTTGATTCGTTGCTGCGCAGCATAGGAGCATAGTCCCAGTAACCCAATAATGGCTAATAAAATAGAAATGCCGGTAAAAATGTTAAATACTTTTCCAAGTCGCAATTCTGAAGTGTACATTTTATTGAACTCATCATCAAGGAACTTGAATTGGAAGGGACGGTGCGGGGCCATGCTTTTCCATTGCTTTTCAATTCCTGAAAGCATATTGCTGATATCACCTTTTGCTGTTTTTACAAGAATGACACTGCTCCATTGTGTTGGGAAAAGCACCAGTGGGCCTATCGGATTATGGATTGATTGAAAATGAAAGTCTTTAATAACCGCTTTTACATATCCGGGTCTGGTATCGTCAAGGAACATTTTTTTTCCTACCGCTTTTGCCGGATCAAACCCCAACTGTTTTGCAGCAGTTTCATTGATAATAAAAGGGAAGTTTTTAAGTGAAGGATCCATGTCGAAAGTATATTGTTCAACACTGGCAATATCCTTTTCAGTAAAATTTGATCCATATAATATTTCAATGCCCGTGGCAGGAATATATTCTTCGTCTATCGGATTTGCTTTAACATTCAGTTGAGCATTTGATGGCATTTGTGCACTTCGCATATTGTATCCGCCAATAATATTATGTGGCGCATTTTGCGCACGGCTAACATACATAACCCCGGGTACTTTCTTTAACTCAGATTTGAAACTGTTGATCGTCGCCGTAATTTTACTATCAGAAGGAAGCATGAGTACCTGCTCGCGGGTATACCCCATATTTTTACTCCTGATATAGTGTAATTGCTTCTGGATGATAAAAGTAGATACCAATAAAAAAAGTGAAATACCAAATTGAAATACCGTTAAGGATCTTCTAAGTGTATTACCTGAACCTGATCTTGCAAATGATCCTTTCAGTACCTTAATCGGCTGAAACCGCGAAACAACTAGAGCTGGATAGCTGCCCGATAAGAAAATAATAACCAGCATAGATCCTAATAATGCCAGAAGGATCGTTTTTGAATAAAACAGACTGAGTGGAATTTCTTTATCTGTAAGTTGGTTGAATAGTGGTAAAACAAGCCATACGATTACTACAGTAAGTAAAGTGGCAATTACGGTTAGTATAACCGATTCGCCCATAAACTGAACAAAAATTTGTTTGAAGGATGCGCCGACTGTTTTACGGATGCCTACTTCTTTTGCACGCTCAAGGGATCTGGCAGTGTTTAAGTTAATATAGGTAAAACAAGCGATCAATAAAATCAATAACGCTACCCCGGTTATGATATAGATATACTGAATATTATTATTCGGTTCAAAGCTATCGTAAGGAGATAATAAGTGAATATTAAAAAGTGGTTCCAGGAAATAAGTGAGATAAACACTGCCCTGGTCTTTCATTTCTTCTTTTATAAAGCCAGGAATCTTTGCCTCTACTGTTTTAATATCATCCGGACTTCGCATAAGCAGATAAGTAGTATAATTAGCATTCCAATACGTTCTGTCCTGATTCGCTTCCAGAGAGGAAAAGGAAGCCAGCATATCAAAACGCATTTGTGAGTTGGATGGAATATCCTCCATAATGCCGGTAACTTCGTAGGGTATACGGTTTGATCCTACATATAAAATTTTACCAACCGGATCGGTATTCGTAAAATATTTATATGCGGCTGTTTTTGTAAGAATAATTTTGTTTAATCCAGATAAAGCCGCTTTGGGGTTACCCTGCGCCATTTTAAAATCGAAAAGATCAAAAAAGGTAGAATCGGCAAACATTACTTTCTTCTCAGAAAAAAGTTTGTCTTCATACGATATTACCCTTTCATACTGTATCATCCTGACCCCTTCCTCAATCTGAGGAAACTGTTTCTTGAAGGCAGGTAAAACTTTGGTGCTGGTAAAGTTGCCCGTAGTTACGCTTCCGCCAAAACTATACTCCATTATAACCCTTGCAATACGATTTCCCTTACTGTGAAATTTATCATAGCTTGTTTCATGTGCAATGTATAAGGTAATTAGTACGCAACAGGATAAGCCTACCGTTAAACTAAAGATGTTAATGGCAGTGTAAAACCTGTTTTTGAACAAACTTCTTAATGCAGTTCTAAGATAATTTTTAAACATAATACGGGTTTTATGTACAGTGTTATATTATTCTGATCGCAAATTTTTAACCGGATTTTCTGTGGCTGCTCTAACAGCCTGAATGCTGATTGTTGTTAGTGCTATCACTGTTGCTAAAATACCTGCAACCAGGAATATCCAGAGCTGTATGTCAATCCTGTATGCATAATTGCTTAACCATTCCGACATTGCCCACCATGCTATTGGACTTGCTATTAAAATGGCAATACATACCAATAAGATGAACTCTTTGGAAATCAGTTGAACGATATTCCCGACGGACGCACCCAATACTTTTCTAATGCCAATTTCTTTGATCCTTCTTTCTGCAGTAAATGCGGCTAATCCAAATAAGCCTAGTGCTGATACGAATATGGTAATGAAGGCAAACAAAAGCATGAGGGTAGTTATCCGCTGATCTGTTTTATATAATTCTTCAAAATCCTGGTCCAGGAAATGGTATTCAAAAGGAAGCTTAGGGAATAATATTTTCCATTCTCTTTCTATTGCAGCGATTCTTTCGCTGGTATTGCCTGAAGCTATTTCAAGAAAAATGGTAGATTTCCAGGATGATTGTCCGGTGATGAGTAAAGGAATGATTTTTTCGTGCATACTCCTGAAATGGAAATCCTTCACAACGCCAATAATTGTTCCAGTATCACCACCACGTGTAAATCGCTGACCAATTACTGGCTTTCTGATGCCTAACTCTTTTATTCCTGTTTCATTGAGAATATATCCATGCTCGTCGGCTTTGTTATTATCCCTGAACCAATGTCCATCGATCATTTGAAGATTAAACATCTCCTTAAATGTTTCATCTCCAGAAAGGATGGAAAGGGTTGGATTAAAATCCTTATTCCTTCCGTCCCAGTCAAACCCGCCGGAAGAAGAACTCTGGTTGTCAAGAATTGATCCATTTGCCTGTGAAATACGGTTTATACCGGAGATCTTACTAAACGAATATTTGATTTTATTGGAAAAAGCAGGAATTTCTTCTCGCTTCATTCCTTTAGTAACGTTCCAGGGTAGGGTTAGTCGTACAATCTGATCTTTTTGGTATTGATTATTGCTCTGTTGTATATGTTTCATTTGCATATAGGCAATAATCGTACTACCAATAAGGGTAACCGAAATGGTAAATTGTACTACCACTAGTGCTTTTCTGAAAAAACTATCTTTTACTACCGGTAAGCTACTTCCTCTTAAAACTTGTAGTGGCTTAAAGGAAGTGAGTATCAATGCAGGATATACTCCATTTAATAAGGTAGCTAAAGTAAGTGTGCCTATTATAAGCGTAGGAATTTGCCAGTTGGAAAAGTTAAGGCTGAAATTATTTTCTGTGAAACGATTGAAATAAGGAAGGGTTACCTGAACCAATAAAATTGTTATCAATAGGGCGACAAAACTTACCAAAGCAGATTCCGTCATGAGTTGTATAAACAACGATTTATTACTGGCACCATTAATTTTTCTGATGCTGATTTCTTTGGCCCTGATACTTGCCCTGGCAGTACTTAGGTTTACATAATTGATACAAGCTGTTAATAATACAAGTATGGCTATAATAAAGAAAACCGTTACTATTTGCTTGTTGGTATGAGGAAAAGTATGGTTCTGTAGATCAGTTTCGAAATGTATATTTTTTAAGCCAACTAAGCTGGTGCGAATGGTGCTGTCTTCCTTGTTTTTACGAAGTAATTCTGTTAGCTTGTCTGCAACTTTATTTGCATTACTCTGTTCATTAAGCCGAATAAATGTTATGAAATTGAAATTGCCCCAGCTTTGTTCATTTCTGGCCCGCTCGGGGTCTTTAAGTAAAGCGGATATATCAGCTAAAATATCAAACTTGAAACTTGAATTGGATGGAATATCTTTAACAACTGCCCTTACAGTATAGTTTAAGCTATCCATCCTGAGCGTTTTTCCAATAGGGTTATCATTCCCAAAGTATTTTTTTGACTTTGTTTCTGTCAGAACAAGGCTATATGGGTTATTGGAAAAATCGGTAAAACTTCCTGCCAGTAAATCATATGAAAACAAAGAGAACCAGGAAGAATCAACATAGGCAATATTTGATTCTTTAATCAACGAGCTATTGTGCTCAAAAATGAGTGGGATCCAATTCCCGGAAATCATTTTTGCGACTTTATTGATTTCAGGTACCTGAGAACCTGCTACCTTGGTGTAGGGTAGAGGAGAATTTTCCCATACCCAGGTTTCATCTGGGGAGACCTGAATATGATTGGTAATCCGATATATGTTGTCTGCTTGTTTATGGTAATTATCATAGTTTATTTCATTAACTACCCAGATTAGAATAAGTAAAGAAACAGTCATGCCAATCGATAACCCACTGAGGTTAATGATTAATGTTCTTTTCTGTTTAATCAGGCTTCTATAAGCGTTTTTAAATAAGTTTTGCAGCATGTATGTTAGATTATTCAGTTCTCAAACTTTTTACCGGATTTGATGTAGCTGTTTTGAAAGCGTTTAGTCCAACAGTTATCATACAAATAAGCAAAGTGATGCAACCCACCAGGAAGAATATACCAATGCCCATATTTATCCTGTAGCTAAAATTGCTTAACCACTCACTCATTAACCACCAGGCAATCGGGATAGCAATTGCAAACGAAATAAGTACCAGTACAAAAAACTCCTTCGACATAAGTGTAAGTAAGCTTTGAACAGAAGCTCCCAGGATTTTCCGAATACCTATTTCCTTTGTTCTTCTTTCTATGGAAAAAGAAACGAGTCCGAACAAGCCAAGGCAGCATATGAAAATTGCAAGACTTGCGAATAGGAAAGCCAGGCGAGCAATAAGTTGTTCATTCGAAAATTTGTCGTTAAAGGTGGTATCAGCGAACTTGTATTCAAATGGGTATTCGGGGATATATTTCTTGTAATTGCTTTCGATAAGGGCCACCGCTTTCTTAACATCTGCGCCTTCTTTTACCCTGATGTTGATGCTGCCAACCCAATTAGGTTCATATGAAATCATTAAGGGAATAGGTAACGCAAAAGGAGAAGTCATAATAAGGTCATCAATAATACCCGTAATTCTTTTTTCTCTACCGCCCCAGGTAATGGTGGAGCCAATCGGATTTTTCAATTTCATAACCCGAATGGCTTCTTTATTAAACATTACAACACTGGAATCACCTGCTTTGAAATCACGGCCTTCAATCATTTTAGCCTTCATGATATTGGTGAAATTTTCACCGGTTCCAAGAAAGCCAATAACGAGGTTAGGATCTTCCGGAGCACCGACCCATCTTACACCAGAGGTAAATCCGAAAATGTCACTTACTGGTAAACTGGTTACATTTACTGCTTCAATTAAACCACTAGCCAGTAAGCTGTTTTTCAACACTTCGTAGTTTTTGGCTGCGTCATTATTAGCTGTTACCATGATCAGGTTATTGGTATCATAACCTAAGTCTCGGTTCTGCACATGTTTTATTTGTTGATAAATGATGAGCGTAGCAGAAATCAGGATAATCGACACCGCAAATTGCGCCGTAACCAATACACGCCTGGGAAGTAATGCACGTTTGCCAGGCAGAAAACTGCCTTTCAACACTTTAACAGGTTTCATGGCAGATAAATAGAATGCCGGATAACTTCCTGCAATTAATCCTGTAACGATAATTATGCCTAAAGTATAGAACCAGAACTGAGCTTGTGCAAAGGGTATGGGTATTTCCTGCTTTAGTAACCTGTTAAAAGGGGGTAAGCCAACATAAATAATGCATGCTGCGAATACAAAAGCAAAGATGGTCATTAATAAAGATTCACAAAGGAACTGCGCCAATAATTGCTTTTTCTCTGATCCTAATGTTTTCCTGATACCTACCTCGCGTGCTCTTTTTTCAGAACGTGCGGTAGAGAGGTTCATGAAATTTACGCAGGCAATAATTAAGATGATAATGGCAATCCATGTAAACAGGTTTACGTACTGAATGCGGCCGCCGGTATTTTTACCATCCCTGAATTCTTCGTATAAACGCCATTTACTCATGGGTTGCAATAGTAAACTGCCTCTTGTAGTAGGATTTTCACTTGGAGAGTTTTTCTTGATCAGGTTCAAAAACTTTTGTTCCAGTTGGGCAATGTTTGTCCCGTTTTTTACTTTATAAAACGTTCGGTTATTACAATTTACCCAATCATTAATGGATTGCTTGATCCAGTCTGAACTCAGGTTAAAAGGAATAATTGCATCAAATACCAGCGTAGAGGATGGTACAATGTCTTTGATTACGCCTCTTACGGTAACAGATCTGTGACGGTTCAGTTCTAATATTTTTCCTACAACATCGGTATTGTTGAAAATAGCTTTTGCAGTACTTTCTGTTAGAATAATGCCATCCGGTTCTTTTATGGCTGAGGGATCGCCATGCACAAAATCATAAGAGAACACATCAAAAAAATCGCTTGTTACCGTAATGGTAGGGCGTTTAATTTTCTTTTCTCCAGCGGTAAAGAGGGTGTTTTCTCCATAAGACACTAGGGTAGAACCTTCTACTTCCGGAAAATTTTCCTTTGCTGCTTTTGGAAGGGGAAACATAAGGTCTGAGCCAGTGGTGAGTTCTCCATTAAAATTTCTTGTAGAAAACCCCTGGTAAACCTGGTTGTAGTTGGCCTGTGTTTTATTCCAGCTTTTTTCATACTGTACCCATAAAAATATCATTATGGTACATGCCATACCGATACCTAATCCAGCTATATTTATAAAGGAGAACATTTTGTTCTTCCAGATATTTCTCCAGGCAATAGTGAAAAAATTGCGAATCATATATAATGTTTTTACAGGGTTAGCTAAAGTGATTATTCTGAACGTAAACTTTTAACCGGGTTAGCAAGCGATGCTCTTATAGCCTGCGTGCTTACGGTGATTAAGGCAATTGATAAGGACAATAATCCTGCTACAGCAAACACCCACCATTCTATGTTGATGTGATAGGCGAATCCCGTAAGCCAGTTATTCATCATCCACCAGGCAAATGGGAAAGCTATAATACAGGAAAGCATTACCAGCATCAGGAAGTCTTTTGATAATAGTGTAGCTAATCCACCTGCCGATGCGCCCAATACTTTTCTGATACCGATTTCTTTGGTGCGTCTTTCTGCAGTATATGCAGCTAATCCAAATAAACCCAGACAGGAAATCAGGATAGCCAATATCGCGAACAAAGAAGCAAGTTTGCCGGTTAAAGTCTCCGTTTTAAATTGTTTGTCGAAAGAATCATCTACAAATTTGTATTCAAACGGGTAGCCGGGGTTATTGGCCTTTAATACAGTTTCTGTTGCAGATAAAGCGGCATTAATATCTGCTCCTTCAGTAAAACGAATATTTAAAATATTTGTATTTGGTATATAGTTAAAAAGAATCAATGGCGCCGATTTTCCATACATGTCGTTATAGATAAAATCGTCAACTACTCCTATAATGGTGAACTTGTCATTACCGTTTGTGTTAATTACTTTCCCAATTACATCTTTATCGGAAATGATGCTGGCAAGGCTTTTATTAATAATAATATTGTTACTATCAGCATTACTATTGGCCTTGAAATCTCTTCCCTGAAGTAATTTCATTCTAAATGTATTGATGTATTCTGCACTTACATATTCCTGTGTAATGAGCAGTTTTTTGTTTGGGTCTTTCCCCTGCCACGAATAATCTCCCGAATTGCTGCCCAATTGTAAAATCGGACTGCTGCTCAGGCTGGCATTATTTATTTTGCCGGTATTAATCAATTGTGTTTTAATTGCTTCAAAATGCTCCTTTATTTTCCCTTTAGTGTTCAGGTAGACAATATTGTTCTTATTATATCCGAGCTCCCTTGATTTTACATGGTTAATTTGTTGATAAATGATGATCGTTGATATGATCAGAATGATCGAAATACTAAACTGTAAAATAACCAGTCCCTTTCTGGTATAGCTATTGCTCTTATTTTTTCCAATGCTTACCCCTTTTAATACTTTAACTGGTTTGAACGAAGAGAGGTAAAGTGCAGGATAACTTCCGGCCAATAAGCCACAAATTAATCCGATGGCTAATAAAATGAGGAAATGAGATGGGGAGCTAAGATTGAATTCGAGTTGCTTCTCAACCAGTTGATTAAAATAAGGTAACAAAAGGAATATCAGGAGGATAGAAATAATCACAGATATAAATGATAGTAGCAATGATTCGCTGATGAATTGCGTAATAAGCATTTTCTTTCCCGCTCCCAATACTTTTCTTACACCAACTTCTTTTGCCCTTTGTTCGGAACGGGCAGTTGCCAGGTTCATGAAGTTGATGCAGGCGATGATGAGTATGATCCAGGCTATTAAAGTAAATAGTTGAATATATTTAATCCTGCCACCTTCAATTTTACCATTTACAAAATTGTTGTGGAGTCGCCATTTGTTCATGTTAAAAACAAAAAGCTGCGAAATAGCGCCATCCATTTTTGTTTGAATAAAACCTTTTAGCCGTTTATTGATTTCATCCGGATTTGCGGATGGATCCAGCTCGGCGAATGTTTGTGTGCCATTATTGCCCCAGCTTTCAAGCCAGGCATTATTTTTTTCGTAAATGGTATATGGAGCAAGCCACTTAAACTGAAAACTACTATTCTCCGGTAAGTCTGTAAATACAGCACGAACTACGAAGGATTGGTCATTATTGAGAACCAACTTTTGGCCTATAGGGTTTTCTTTACCAAAGAAATTTTCGGCCATGGTTGCTGAAATAACCAATGACTGTAAATCTTTAAAAGCGTCTTTGATAGTACCTTTTATAACAGGTAGTTCGAGTAAATCGAAAATTCCCGAATCTGCATAATTACCCCTAACATAAAGTGCTTTTTCTCCGTAATTAAATAAACTGTTAGATCCCCAGTCCATCCTTGCTGTTTTAAGGAAGCCAGGAATTTCACTTTTCAGTGCTGCGGACAATGGGCCGGGGGTAGCTGCGAAAGTATAGGTAGTACCATCATAGGTCTGGTTATTCATAACCTGATACAGCCTGTCTCTTTTTTTGAAATTATGGTTATATGTTAATTCACTTTGTACCCACAGGAAAATAAAAGCAGCACAGGTAATACCAATGGATAATCCTGCAATGTTCAAAAATCCATAGGATTTCTTTTTACTTAGATTCCTGAAAGTAGTCTTGATATAGTTCGTTAACATTACTTATGTTTTAAAGAGTGCTCTATTATACCAGTATGTTTTCAGTTACTGTTTGGCCATCAAGCATGCGAATGATTCTATGGCTATACCTTGCGTCATGTTCAGAGTGTGTTACCATTACGATTGTTGTACCCTGTTCATTCAAATTGGTGAGTAATTCCATTACCTCATTACCATTGGATGAATCGAGGTTTCCGGTAGGTTCATCTGCCAATATTAATTTGGGGTTATTCACTACCGCTCTTGCAACGGCAACCCTTTGTTGTTGACCACCGGATAGTTGTTGTGGGTAGTGGTTTCGCCTATGCATGATTTGCACCTTTTCGAGCACCTCTTCAACTTTGGCCTTTCTGTCCGCAGCTTTTACACCTGTATAGATTAATGGTAATTCTACATTTTCAAAAACGGTTAATTCATCTATGAGGTTAAAACTCTGGAATACAAATCCGATATTTCTCTTGCGTAAATCGGCACGCTGGCGTTCATTGAACCCCGCAATCTCCTGGCCATTGAAAATAAAACTGCCTGCATCAGGATCATCCAGTAATCCCAGGATATTTAAAAGAGTAGATTTTCCGCAACCCGACGGACCCATCACTGCCACAAATTCACCTGCTTTAATTTCCATTGAAAGTTTATTAAGTGCAATGGTTTCTACTTCATCGGTTCTGTAAACCTTTTCTAGATTGGTGATTTTTATCATGTTGTTTTGTTTGATAGTTTTTTTGTCAATTGTCAGTTGTGAATTGTCAATTGTGAATGGTGAATAGTGCGTTGTCAATATATAAGTCATTCACTATTCACCATTCACAATTCACTGCTTCTTCAGCACCAACTCCTGCATATTTCCAAAGTTTTCATAACTGGATGTGATTACTTTTTCTCCTGGTACCAAGCCCTGTACTACTTCATAATAATCAGGGTTCTGACGATTCAGTTGTATGTCAACGCGATATGCTTTCTGGCCATCTGCGCTTAACTTAAATATCCAGTTGCCACCTGTTTGCTGATAGAATCCTCCGCGTGGAATCAATAGTGCTTCTGTTTCATCACTTAGTGCAAGACCAATCTGCAGTGTTTGTCCGCGTCTGATTCCTTGTGGTATCGCTCCTTCAAATTCCATATCTACCTGAAACCTTCCTGCATTAACCTGCGTATAAACTTTGGTGATCTTAAGCTGGTATTGTTTGTTCGCAAATGTGAAATCGCCTTTTAATCCGATGAATACCCTGGAGATATAATGTTCGTCAATATCAACACGTACTTTAAAACCATTTAGTACATCTATCTGTCCAAGACGTTCGCCTTTGTTCTTATTCTGTCCGATTTCCGCATCAAGTGAAGTAAGCTGTCCGTCAATAGGGGCGCGCACCACCAGGTCGCCTACTTTTTTTCTGGTTAGTTGTAATGCATTTCTGGATCCCTCAAACAATTGTTTGGCTTGTTCAAGACTTTGTTTTGTTGAAACTGAATCTTGTCCTAATATTTTTTGTGCGAGTTTCTTTTTCTCAAGCTGATAATTGTAATTATTTTCCGACTGTTTGAATTCCTGCGCACCAATAGCTTTTTGTTCGTACAGGTGTTTGTTTAATTCATAGACCCTTTTGGCTTCTTTGAGCAGATTATCAACATCAGTCATCTGGTTTAGTCTGGTAACGGTATTTTGTTCCGCAGCATTTCTGGCAATTTGCATCTGGGTAAGCAGGTTAAATACTTGTGTTTCTTGTGTAACGAGGTTAAGTGCCAGATCGGTGTTGGATAGTCGCATAATCGGCTGTCCTTTTTTCATGATAGCGCCATCTTCTACATATTTTTCTTCTACACGTCCGCCTTCCAATGCATCGAGGTAAATGGTTGTAAGTGGTAATACCACACCATTGACTGGTATAAATTCTTTGAATGGCGCTTTTTTAACCTCGCTGATGGTTAATCGCTCAAGGTCAACATTCAGTTTTGGTTTACCTGACGTATAATAATAGCTGGCACCAATCAGCAGAACGATTCCAATGATCCCCACCAGGGTCATGATTCTTTTGGAATTCCATTTCTTTTTTTGAATAACTCTGTCCACTTGCTGAATTTTTCGTTTAAATAAGGGTAATAAAATGGGTAGTTGATATCTCAATTGCCTGTTGCGGACCATTATCACAAAAAACAATAACACAGGCTACCAGGCAACTGGTAAATGCGATTAGCAGGAAGCCCGGGATAAAGTCTTTATGGATAATCCACTTTTTCATACGATTTCTTTACGCTGAGGATATTGAAAGGATAATGCCAAAGCTTTTTAGTTATGATAATCAATTAGTTATAATTTTAACCTCTTACAAAACTGTTCGCTTTTGATACAAAAACTGTCCGGTTTTGATACAGTTCCGGAAACTGCCATTTTGCTAATATGTTCGTTTTCAGATTCTTAGCTAACTGGTATATTTATGGGATGAAATGGAAGTACAAAACATTTCTATAAAATGAACGGCATGAGTTTGAAAAAAGCACGCATATTAGTTGTGGATGATGATACGGATGTTTTAACGGCTGTAAGATTATTGTTGCGTCCGGAGGTTAAAGAAGTGGTTACAGAGAAAAATCCAGAGCAATTACCCGACCTGATTATTACAGGAAACTTTGATCTGGTATTGTTAGATATGAATTTCAACGCCTCCATAAATACAGGTAATGAAGGAATTTATTGGCTGAAACGGGTAAAAGAATTAAAACCTGATATAGCTGTTATTATGATTACGGCTTATGGCGACATCGATCTAGCCGTTCGGTCATTAAAGGAAGGTGCAAATGATTTTGTTGTAAAGCCCTGGCATAATGAAAAATTAATAGATACCATTGAAACCGTTTTAAAAGGATCGGGTTTGAGTCGCTCGAATGATCAGGGTAGTAAGGGGATTTCCATCGGCAATTCAGGTAGTGCTATGTTGGGTGAAAGTGAAGTGATGAAGGAAATATTTTATAAACTGGCCAAAATAGCCCCCACAGATGCCAATATCCTGATACTGGGTGAAAACGGAACGGGGAAAGATTTGATCGCTGCTGCTATTCACCAGCAATCGCTCAGGGCGAACAAACCCTTTATTAAAGTTGATGTTGGTTCATTGACGGAAAGTTTATTTGAAAGTGAATTATTCGGACACAAGAAAGGTGCATTTACAGATGCAAAAGACGATCGTGCCGGTCGTTTTGAAGCAGCCGATGGAGGTACTTTATTCCTTGATGAAATTGGTAATATCAGTCTTCAGCAACAGGCCAAATTATTAACCGTATTACAAAACAGACAGGTTACCCGATTGGGAGCCAATCAGGCAGTAACTGTTGATATTCGACTTATTTGTGCAACAAACCTTCCATTACAGGAACTGGCCAATGAAAACAGGTTCAGGAAAGACTTGATATATCGGATTAATACAGTTGAGATTGTTGTACCACCATTGCGTAAAAGAAAAGATGATATACCATTATTGGCCAATCATTTTGCCAAAATATATGCAGGCAAATATTTTAAGCCCAATATTAAGTTTGCTGCATCAGCAATAGAAAAGCTGCAGCAATACTCGTTCCCCGGTAATGTAAGGGAGTTGCAATACACGATTGAAAGAGCCATCATTATGGCAGAAACAGATTTAATAGAAGCCAAAGATTTGCTCTTCTCTCCATTAGAAAATGCGGAAACAGAACAGGAAGAGGACCATGACCTGAAATTGAGCACCCTGGAAAAAAATACCATCATGAAAGTCATTGACAAGCATAATGGGAATATCAGCAGGGCCGCAAAAGAATTGGGATTAACAAGAACGGCATTATACAGGAGGCTTAGCAAGTACGAACTTTAAATAAATGGGCATGAATAACAGTAACAATAAAAGAGGGGCATCGTTTCAGTGGGACATATTATTAAGGGTTATTTTATTGTTGTTGGTAATTACCGCAATGGCATTTCTTTTTGCCTACCACTTCTTTATCTATGCAATATTGTTATTGCCAGTGATCAGTTACCAGGTGTATGATTTTTATCGGTTTCATAAAGTAGCAGAAACCGAAGTACGCGATTTTGTTGAATCGATTCACTATCGCGATTTCTCCCGGAATTTCAACGTAAAAAATGCGCCACATGAATTACAACCTTTGCGTAAAGGGTTCAATGATATTAATTCAACATTTAAACTTATAACCAGAGAAAAAGAAACGCAGTTTCAATACCTGCAAAAAATATTAGAATTGGTTGATACTGGAATTCTATCTTATGAGTTGGAAACCGGAGAAGTAGTCTGGATGAATGAGTCTTTAAAGAAGATGTTGCTTACACCCTACCTTAAAACAATCCATTCATTGGAGAAAAGAGATGCAGTTTTGTATGAACAACTTAAACAGGTAAAACCAGGTAATAGTGTGGTTGTAAATGTGCACCAGGAAAAAAATAATTTACGTGTATTAGTCTCTGCAACTGCTTTTCAAACCGATGATAAGGTTTTCAAATTAATTGCATTCCAAAATGTTAATGAAGCACTCGATGAAACAGAATCTAAAGCATGGCAAAGATTATTGAGTGTTATGACCCATGAAATAATGAATTCAGTCGCGCCTATTTCATCATTGGCAGATACATTACACCACAGACTCGAATCTTCTGCGAAGCAACTTACCAGTGGCAATGGCTTGGTGGAAGACTTAACGATCGGGATTGATACTATTAAGAAAAGAAGTGAAGGACTATTGAAATTTGCAGAAGTTTACCGAAACCTGAATAAAGTTACGCAGCCAAATCTGCAGCAGGTTTTTGTGCGCGATCTGTTCGAGAATATGTATCATTTGATGTCGCCCACCTTAGATCAGAAGAAGATTGAAATGGATATAGTATTGAAGGAAACAGATCTTTCTCTTGAGCTGGATCATAATCTCATTGAGCAGGTGTTGATTAATTTAATCATCAATGCAATGGATGCCGTAAAAGAATCACAGGATCCCCGTATTACTTTATCGGCGACTTCTTTGCCAAATAAAAAAGTAGTGATTAAGGTAGCGGATAATGGAATAGGCATGAGCGAAGAAGTGATGAACAATATTTTCATACCGTTTTTCAGTACCAAAAAAAATGGCAGCGGCATTGGACTTAGCCTCTGCAAGCAAATAATGATGCTGCATAAGGGCAATATAACGGTGCAGTCGGTGGAAGGAACGGGAACTGTTTTTGCTTTGCAGTTTTAAAGTGAATTGTGAATTGTGAATGGTGAGTGGGGGTGAATTGTGAATTGTCAATGGTGAATTGGGGCGTGAATTGTGAATGGTGAATGGGAGGGGGTATTTGCCAGTCAGTATTAAAATTCAAAATTCAAAAATCAAAATTCAAAATTCCAAACTTTCCATTGACAATTCACCATTCACAATTCACGCCTCACTACTTAATTATCACCGTCCCCAATTGATTCGTTATTGACTGTTCGGCTTCTTTGAGGTATTTGTGTACTTCGAGTAGTTGTTTGAAATCGTCGATGGAAGCGTGTTCGATATCGCGTTGGTTTTCTTCAATCATTTTTTTAATCCGGCGGAGCTTGTAATAGTTAACGCTCATCATTACATCCTGTTTGCTGGTATCTCTGTTTACAATGTTCATACCTTCCAGCACTTCATCCCAATTCTGACTTAATTCGAATGGAAATACAGATATGCTGACGATCAGGTTTCTTAACTCATCATCATTATGATACAACATGGATTTGGTAGTGGGTTCAAGTCCCTTGGCATACCATGATTTATACTCTTCAAATAGTTTTTCCAACGCCGGTATTTCAAAGTGAAAATGTTCCAGTTCTTCGAAAATATAATCGGCCATATTGCGGGTCTCATCCCATGGTTTAAGACCATATTCAAGTAATACCCTGAGGATATTTCTTTCATGCGCTTCATCCTGTGCAAATAGGCGACTAGTATCGTCTAATACATCTTCCGGTTGACCACCGTCTTGTAACTGGTTATTTATTTCGTCAAAGGAAGGATTCCTTTTCTCCTCTTTGGCAATTTTATCGCGCTTGTATTTATTGACAAGATTGGTTAAGCCTGCTTCATCAATCCTTAATAAACCTGCGCATTGCCTGATATAATCCTGTTGGCGGGTAAAGTCTTCCGCTTTGTTGATTTTACTGAGGGTTTCAGCTATCTGGTTTACAACGGCACTTTTTCTGCTGACATCATTACCTGCTTCTTTCAGCATCACTTCCAGTTGGAAGAGGATGAAATCTTTTTTTGATTTAGCTACAAACTCATTGAAAGCAGTAACACCAACTTTGTTTACATAGCTGTCGGGGTCTTCGTTATCGGGTATAAGAACAAGCCTAACATTAAGTCCTTCTTCCAGGGCCATATCCAATCCACGCAATGCTGCTTTCACACCTGCACTGTCGCCATCATAAATGATGGTAAGGTTGTTGGTATATTTTTTAATCAGACGAATCTGATCTGTTGTTAAAGAAGTACCCCCACTGGCTACTACATTTTCAATGCCAGCCTGGTGTAAGCTTACTACATCTGTATAACCTTCTACCAGTAAACATTCATCGGCTTTATCGATGGCCATTCTTGCCTGGTAGGAGCCGTATAATATCCTGCTCTTTACATAGATTTCATTCTCCGGAGTATTGATGTATTTGGGGCCGCGATCACTTTTGCCAATAACCCTGGCACCAAATCCGATTATTTTACCTGTATTGCCGTGTATAGGAAAAATGATACGGTTACGGTAATTATCTACCAGTTCATCATTATTACGTAATGCAACCAAACCGGTTTTGGGTAATATTTCACGGTTAAACTGGTTAGCAAGTAAGGCTTTGGTAAGTGTGTCACGTGCTTCCGGGTTATAACCGATCTGAAATTTTTGAATAATTTCTTCCCTGAATCCACGCTCCTTTAAATAGGAGAGGGCAATATTTTTTCCCTCTTCGGTTTCTAATAATTGTTGAGAGAAGAATTTCTGCGCAAAATGATTGATGGCATATAGGCTCTCTGAAGTGAGTTGCTGTTGTTTTTGTTCGGGACTTACTTCTGTTTCTTCAATTTCAATATTATATCGGGCAGCGAGCCAGCGAAGTGCTTCCGGGAAACTGTATTTCTCATGTTCCATCAGGAAAGTGATGGAATTACCGCTTTTGCCACAGCCAAAGCATTTGTAGATTTCTTTGGTAGGCGATACGGTAAAGGAGGGGGTCTTCTCGTTATGGAATGGGCAGTTGCCAATATAATTTGTACCTCTTTTTTTCAGTTTCACGAATTCACCTACAATATCAATGATATCGATACGGTTGAGAATCTGTTGTTTAGTGTTTTCTGAAATCATGGTAGTGAAAGGTCAATGGTGAATTGTCAATGGTAAGATTGGTATTAACCATTCACCATTGATCATTCACGAAACGAATGCCGGAAGGCGAAAATACAATTTTGCCCCTTAGGAAATTGGGCAATTGTATCATTTCCTTATTTTTAACCATGCTAAAGAAAGAACGTCAGGCTTATATTATCCAGCAGATCAATATTCACAATAAGGTTTTGTCTTCAGACCTTAGTGTGCAACTGGATGTTTCGGAAGATACGGTACGTCGTGATCTTCAGGAACTGGCAGAAGAGGGGAAGCTTATTAAAGTGCATGGGGGAGCCCTTTCCAAGTCGTTTCACTTCACCCTTGAAACAAGCAGTATCTATTCTTTAACCGAGAAGAAAAGGATTGCCTATAAAGCGATAGAACTGATAAAGGATGGGATGTTCGTGGTTTTATCGGGTGGTACAACCATTCGTGAACTGGTGAAAGCGCTGCCACCTGATTTAAATGCCACATTTATTACCGTAAGTGTACCTATTGCACTAGAATTATTGGAGCATCCGAATAGTGAAGTGATATTTCTGGGTAATAAACTTTCCAAGACCGCACAGATATCTGTGGGTGCGGAAGTAATCCAGCGTTTATCGGGTATCCGGGCAGATTATTGTTTCCTGGGTACAAACAGTATGGACGTAAATTATGGCATAACGGATCTGGAATGGGAGATTATTGAAGTGAAGCGTGCGATGATGCATTGTGCCCAAAAGACCGTGTCGCTGGCTATTTCTGAGAAATTGAATACTACACAACGTTTACAGGTATGTAAACCAGAGGAAATTGATATCCTTATAACAGAGCTTGAACCTACGGATCCTAAGCTTGCACCCTATATTCAGAAGGGTATTACCGTTCTATAAAATTACGAAGATTTACAGATTTTGAACAAAAACCGACGAAAACCTGCTATTTATGGGTAAAAATGCAGGTTTTTGCGGAAATTCACGTATTACCCGCAAAATGTGTAAAAAATTATCCTCAAATATATTCGTTAATATGCACCGTAAACTTTAACATTGCTTTATTATTCCGCTTTTCGATAAATCGACTTGATTTTTGCAGCTTTTTGCAGCATTAAAAAACCAATTCGGTGCATTGTTTTGCGGGATTTGATTGTCTGTCATGGATTAAGGAAGAACTCCTTACACCTAAAATCGAAAACATACCAAAATGAGAAAATGTCTAACTGTTATGAGAATGGCTTTAATGCTGTTTTTCATCTCCTCGCTGCCAGCCTTTAGTCAGGCCCAGTCTACTGTATCGGGTACGGTACTGGCAGATGAGGATGGAACGCCACTGGTAGGTGTTACTGTAACCAACGCTAACACCAACAAAAGAACGCAGACCAACACAGCCGGTTATTATTCAATTACGGCTGAAAAAGGTCAACGTATCACTTTCGCTTATGTGGGTTATGCCTCCATTACCATGACTGTTGCTGATGAAAAAACCATCAGTGTTAAAATGGTAACCAGCGACAAAGAGCTGGGTAATGTTGTGGTAACCGCTTATGGTCAACAAAGAAACAAAAGGGAACTTGCCTATCAGGCTCCTGTTGTTAAGGGTGATGATGTTGCCCAGACCAGAAGAGAAAACTTCCTCAACTCACTTGCAGGTCGTGTACCTGGTTTAGCGGTAACTTCTACATCAGGTTTGCCTGGTGCGAGTGCACAGGTTGTACTTCGTGGAGGTGCCTCAATTGCAGGTAATAACCAACCATTGTTTGTAGTGGATGGTGTTCCTTTAGATAATAACTCTCTTAACCAGGAAGCTTTACCTGCTGCATCTAACCCAAGTGGTATTGCAATGGGTAACAGAAACAGCGACTATACCAACCGTATCGCTGACTTAAACCCTGAAGATATTGAAAACATCACTATCCTGAAAGGACCAGAAGCAACAGCTCTTTATGGTTCTGATGGTACTTCTGGTGCGATCATCATTACTACACGTAAAGGAACTGCCGGCCGTACAAGGGTAAGCTACGATAACTCTTTCCGTTGGGATAAAGTATATCGCTTCCCTGAAATTCAAACAACCTATAGCCGTGGTGCTGCTGGTTTATATGATCCAAATGCTTACGCTACTTATGGTTTCCGCATGTTTGGACCTAAATACGCCAACGGAACTAAAATTTATGATAACCTCCGTAATTTCTTCAGAACAGCTAAAACACAACAACATAATGTAAGTGTTGAAGCTGGTACCGCTGATGCAACTTACCGTTTCTCTGCTGGTTACCTGAAGCAGGAAGGTATCGTGCCTAATACCAGTTATGAGCGTATGAACTTCCGTCTTACAGGTTCTGCCAAACTGGGTAAAAAAGTAACGATGAGTTCAAGCTGGATGTACACCATTACCAATAATGATAAAGCTCCAAAAGGTCTGAACTCTTATTATCCTAATATCATCAACTGGCCCGTTGAAGACGATATCAGAAATTATATCAATGCAGACGGAACCAGAAAGCCTTTGAGAAATAACCTGAATGGTAATTTGTCTGGCGAAGCGGATAACCCTTTCTGGGATGTTAACAAAAACAAATCGAACGATAAGAACGATCGTATCACCGGTAATATCAACCTTGCGTATAACGCTACCAAATGGTGGAACATGAACTGGATCGTAGGTCTGGATCAATATGCAACGGATGGTATGTTCGTAACACACCCTTATTCAAGATGGGGTTATATTACCAGAGGTTATTTGAGTACTTATCAGCAGAACTTCAGAAATATCAACGGTACTTTCAGAACTACTTTCACCAAAACTATTGCGAAGAAATTCTCTAATAGCTTAACATTCGGTGCATATATTGAAGATGCTAAACGCTCTATCACAGCACAAAGAGGCGAACGCTTCTATGAGCCTGATTTCGTTTCTATCAACAATACCGATCCGCTTTCAAGGGATGCAAGACTTACCCGTGAGCAGGTTCGTAAAGTAAGGTTCTTCAGCAACTATACATTTGGATTTAAAAACATTTTCTTCGTTACTGCATCTGCAACAAGAGAAGGTGTTTCTACCCTGACTTCTAAATTCAATGATAAGCAGCCATTCTTTAGCTATGGTTCACTCTCTTCAAGCTTTATCTTTTCTGATCTTCCAGTGTTCAAAAAAATGGAATGGTTAGACTACGGTAAGTTGAGAGCTTCCTATGCAACGAGTGGTAAAGCACCTTATGTACCTTATGTAATTGACTATAGCTTCGGTAGCCAGATAACTACCGGTGGTGGTTATGCACTGGGTGTATTTGGTAACAACTTCGATCTGCAGCCTGAGCTGTCTAAAAACTTTGAAGTAGGTGCTGAATTAAATTTCCTTAATAAGAGAATCACTGTCGACGTTGCTTATTTCAATAATAAAGTAACCAAACAAATCGTATCAAACCGTTTGAGTTATGGTACCGGATTCGTACTTAAATATATCAATGGTGGTGAATTGTCTGCTAAAGGCTGGGAAGTTCAGTTGAAAGCAACACCAGTTCGTACCAACAAATTGACCTGGGATGTAACAGTGAACTTTGATAAGAGCAGGGTTATTGTTGAAAAAATGCCTGCTGACTTACCAGCGTACTATGATTCTGATACATGGTTATATGGTAACGCACGTTCTCAGGTATCTGTAGGAACATCACTCGCAAATATTTCTGGTAGTACTTACCGTAAAAATAGCAGAGGTGATATCCTGATCTCTCCAACTACTGGTTTGCCTTTGATCCAGGCTAACTTTGATCCGATTGGTGACAGAAACCCAGATTTCAAAATTGGTTTGATTAACCAGTTATCATTTGGTGAATCATGGCAGTTAAGCTTCAACCTCGATATCCGTAAGGGAGGTGATGTATTCAATGCCAATGAAATGATGATGCGTACACAGGGTACAAGTGTAAATACACTTGATCGTGAAACGCCAAGAGTTATCAGAGGTGTGCTGGCTGATGGATTAGAAAATACGGCTAACCCAACTTATAACACCATTGCTGTAACGCCATTCCTGAGAAACGATTTCTATTCTTCTTCTGCATCTGTATCTACATTGCCTGAAGCAGAATTCATAGAGAATGTTAACTGGATCAGGATGAGAGACCTTACATTGGCTTACAGATTACCAGCTTCTATACTGAAGCGTCAGAAAGTATTCAAACAAGCTTCAGTGTTTATTACTGGTACAGACCTGTTCATGATTACCAACTATTCAGGTGTTGACCCGAATGTAAATGGTATCAATGCAGGTAATGCACGTGGTTTCGGTGGACAAGGTATTGATTTCGGTTCTGTTGCTACTCCACGTGGTATTAACGTTGGTTTAAAAGTTCAATTCTAAACCTGATAAATAATTAATTATGAAACAAAGAATATATATCGCTGGTTTCTTATTAACCGTGCTGATTGCATCATCAGGTTGTAAGAAATACCTGAACATAAATTCCGATCCTGATACAACTCAGGCTCCTTCAGTAGCATCTGTTTTTCCAGCTATGCTGGCTGCGGTACCCCGTGGTATACAATACGATGCACGCTATGTAGGAAAGTACATCCAAAACTGGCTTACCCTTAACAATAATAACAACGACGTATGGGACACCCATAGCTATGTTGCCAACAGCGATGCTTCCGGTGATATCTGGCGTCAGACTTATTATGGACTGGGTAAAAACCTGGACTATATTATTACCTCTGCAGACAGGGACAAAAAATACGATTATGTAGGTGCTGCTATGGCGCTGAAAGCGTATATGTTCCAGACTGCTACTGATTATCATGGCGAGATCATCTTCAGAGAAGCATTTAAAGAGAATACTTACTATTTCAAGTACGACACTCAGGATATCGTTTACAAAGGTGTTGATTCATTATGCCGTGTTGCCATCAAGTACCTTGAAATGGCAGAAGCAGTTAAATCAACCAATACACTTAGCCTGAGTGATTATTCTTACGGTGGAGATGTTACCAAATGGAAAAGATTTGTTTACGGTATCCTTGCCCGTAACTACAATCACTTGTCTAATAAGGCAAGCTATAATGCTGATTCTGTAATTAAATTCTGCAATAACGCATTAACTTCTATCAACGACGATTTTGTTATTCCTTTCGATGCAAGTAAAAACGATGATGCCAATTTCTTTGGTCCTTATCGTGATAACCTTTCTTCATTCAGACAAAGTAACTTTATCGTTCGTTTACTTGATGGAACAGCACTGGCCGGAAATACCTGGGCTGAAAACAGGGATCCTCGTATGCCTCATATGATTTCTGCTTCTGCGGATACATCAGGTACAAACAATGGCGGTTACCGCGGTGTAAACCCAGGTACTGGTGATCCTTTGAGTGCATCTACTTCTGGTGCAAACTTTAGAAAAAGAGTACCAGTATTATGGGCCGATAGTACCATTGGTAACCCTTCAGCAGCTACATTCCTGGATAATGGTAAATACCTGTTCAAGAATAAAGCTGTAATGCCTATAATGACATTCGCTGAAATTAACTTCATCAAAGCTGAAGCTGAATTCAGGAAAAATAACCTGGCTGGAGCACATGCGGCTTACCTGGCTGGTATTAATGCACACTTTGATTTCATCAACAGAAACTACAGCAGTTTCAGAGGTGCTGCCAATATCTTTAATGGCAATCAGATTTCAGCAACACAACGTAATAATTACCTGGCTTCACGTAATGTTAAGCAAACTTCAGGTTTACTTACTATGACAGACATCATGTTGCAGAAATATATTGCTGGTTGGTGCTGGAACTGGGTTGAAACATGGGTTGATCTGAGAAGGTTCCATTATACTGACCTCGATCCTGCAACCAATGATCAGGTTTTCAAAACATTTCAAATGCCTACTTACGCTGCAGTGAATCTGGGTAACCCTGTTCAGCGCGTAAGACCAAGATATAACTCTGAATATGTTTGGAACCTGGATGAACTGCGCAAATTCGGCGGTGATAAAACAGATTACCATACTTATGAAATGTGGTTTAGTAAACCTTAACGACAATCTATAAATTGTTAATAATGAAATGAGCCATAATAAGTATTGATCGTATCAGTAAAATTTATCGGCGAATTCCATGTGACCCAAATCAATAAAAGATACACACATGAAAAAGATTATCATACCAATCATAGCGATTATCACAGCCGTAGGGTTGATGTCCTGTGAGAAAAATATCCAACGGGAATTGGAAACTGTATCCATTGATGGAAAAGCATTTGTAAAAATCAACTATGCAATGGCTTTTACCGTTAACTCAAATGCGCAGTTAAAAATCAATGGTACCAGGGTTAGTACCACACTTACTTTCCCTTATCCATTTCCAGGTGGTGGATTAAACACCGGTGGATCAAGCAATCCTGATTACCTGGCATTGGATCCTAAACAAATTGATCTGGTAGTTTCCAGACCAAAAGCTGGTAGTTCAGAAGATTCAGTTGTATTGTTCTCCAAAAGTTTTGCAAGCAATGCAATATTTTTCGGTAGCAATTATACTATCCACTTAACCGATACAGGTGCAAATGCAACTGGTGTTGTGGTAACAGACAATATCACTTTGCCTGATTCAGGTTATTCAAGGTTTAAATTCGTAAACCTGCTACCTAATCAAACTGCACTTGATCTGTATAACGGAACTGTGAAAGTAGCTTCTAACATTGCGTACAAAGGAACCAGTCCGGAGTTTACCATTCAGGTTACTGGTACTTCGGCAGCATGGGCCATTAGACCTGCAGGTGCGGCATCAACAACTACTGCATTGGCTACCTATTCTATGACTGTACCCAACCAAAGATCTATGACCGTATTTGCGTCTGGATATAGCGGAGCGGCAAGTCCTAGAAATGCAAGAGTTTCACTTCTTTATAACAGATAAATTTTGTATATTTACAGAAGAAAGCCCCGCTAAATTTTTTGCGGGGCTTTTTTTTCACCTACTGAACTAAACATGAAAAACCTGGTATCCCTGTTCTTCTTCCTGGCCTTTATGTGTGGCCTGCAGGCTCAAACGGCAAGTAACTTAACCAAACTTAGTCCCGATTCTGGCTTGCAAAAATTCCGGGCAAATTACCCGCAGGAAAAGGTATTTGTACAAACAGATAAAGACAGTTACCTCTCGGGAGAAACCATTTGGATGAAAGCCTGGTGTACACTGGATGCTGTTCCCAGCTTTCTCAGTAATATCCTCTATATCGATCTCGTGAATGAACAGGGGAAAGTGGTAGTAAAAAAAATGTACAAACTGGATTCACTTAGTAGTACACCTGCAGATTTTGAACTGGATGCTAACCTGCTTTCCGGCAACTATACCATCAATGCATATACATTATGGATGCTTAATTTCCCGGATTTTATTTTCCAGAAGCAAGTTTATGTGTATGGCGCTGATTACCTGACGAAAAAAAGAGAAACATCGCGACCCTCATTAATCTGTCAGTTTTTTCCCGAAGGAGGAAACCTGATTGAAGGGATTAATAACCGCATTGCATTCCTTGTTACAGACCAGCAGGGAAATCCACAGCAGGTAACCGGTAAACTGATTGATCAGGATGGCAAAGAAGTTTCAGTAGTGAAAACAGTACACGCCGGAATGGGATCGTTTGAACTGGAAGTAAAACCTGATGCAAAGTATAAATTGAATATTCCTTTTTCTAATGGTTCTAGCATGGATTTTCAATTACCACTTGCATCTCAGGAAGGTATCGCTATCCGGATTGAAAATGGTAACGCCAACCGATTAACCGCACTAATTTTCAGGGGTGAAAAAAACAAAGAAGCCTTCAATAAAATAAAATTAGTTGCCCAAATGAATGGGCAAATGATTGCCATGGCCGACCTGAATTTTGAAGAAGGATTAACGGCCTTGCCAATCGCTAAAAAGAACCTTCCAGCAGGGATTATTCAACTGACCGCATTTGGTGAAAATGGACTACCACTGGCCGAAAGAATTGCTTTTATCGCCAACCATTCTATTATTCAACCCACTGTAAAGGCAATTACTGGTTCTGCAAAACCCAGGAGTAAAAATGAATACCTGATAGACCTGAAAAACGTTAACATACCTAATGTTGCCATTGCAGTGACCGATGTAACCGCAGATACAAGCCTCAGAACACCAGATAATATTGTTTCATCCTCCTTATTAAGTACGGATATCAAAGGGTATATACATGAGCCGGCTTATTATTTTAAAGATAAATCAAAGGAAAGACTTGAACACCTTGATCTGCTGATGATGACACAGGGCTGGAGAAGATTTGAATGGAAACAATTAGTAGAGGATCAACCCATGGCTCTTAAATATCCGGTTGAATCATCTTTAACAATCGGAGGAGTAGTTAAAAAATCTGACCGGAATACGGTTGTTACAGAAGGACATGTTTCCTTTATCATCAAAACAGACGACTCCACCACCATCATGGCTTCAGCAATGTTGACGGATAAAGGGGAGTTTTTGCTTGATGGACTTTCCTTCCAGAAGAAAGCCACTTTTTACTACCAGGGTACCAATAAGAAAAAAGAAACTTTTATTGTTGATGTGGCCTTGAATCCTTCCTATATCGATTCCTTGAAACAGTCTGGCTACAAGCCATCCATGAATCTTGATACGATTGCCCTTAATGCAAATGCCAGTGGGTTGGCCGCATTTCTTTATGGGAAACTTAAGGGTATTGATACTACGGCAGGTGTCTACCTTGGCAACGTGACAGTTAAAGGAGTAAGAAGAAAAATTTCAAAAACCGATTCGCTTAACCTTGAATATGCTTCTGATATTTTTAAACTGGGAAGATCTATTGACCCGGGGGAAACATCCTTTGCAACTTCTATCTGGCAGATCATTCAACGCTCTGTACCCGGCATCAGTGTTACAGGAGATATGATAAATCCTGTCGTTCGCTTTAATCGCTTTCAGGGGCTGGACGCATTAAGTGAAAATAATAATACATCCTACCTCAATGCAACAGGTAGTGGAGAAGACGATTTCGGCACCATGATGATTGAAAGAAATGGCGTGACTTATTTCCTCAATGAAATGAATGTATCAATGGATGTGATATCAACCATCAATGTAAATGATGTTGCACTCATCAAAGTATATGCAGCGGAAGGAACTGCACTTGGAGCTTCTGGTCCGGCTATTGCTATTTACACAAAGAAGGGAGCGGTAAACGCAAAAAATATTTACGATAAAAGTTTTTCTTCTGTTCAAAGAACCGGCTATTCATTGGTAAGGTCCTTTTATTCACCCTTGTACACAAGAGAAAAACAGCCAGAAGATGCATTAGACTCGCGAGAGACTCTCTATTGGAACGGGTTTGTGAAGCCGGGCAAAGATGGACAGTATCGTCTTCAGTTCTATAACAACGATTTCGGGAAAAACAAAAAAGTAACCATTCAAGGAATTGGAGCAAAAGGTGAGTTGATTTTTACAGAAATTATTTTATAAGGAAGGCCCCTTGATATATAACAAAGCGCAAAATATTACAGCGATAAGCAGTGCCAGCCATATTTTGTAGCGATGCCAGTAATAATTTCGTAAATAATTTTTTCGGCCCGAAGCAATACTATCTATTATAGTTTGGGTAAGTCCTTTTATGCTACTTAGTCTTGCTACAAAAAGTAAATAATCCTCTTTTTCCAGATGAATAAAGCATTCAAGAAGTTTTGCTGTTATTAATGTATTGTATTGTTCATTCTGAAATCTTTCAAGAAGCTGAATATGGTACACGGATAAGATTGCATCAATATCGGCCGCAAGTTTATCACGATTTATTCTGTCAGGATTCAACGCCTGTAGTCTTGTACCAAGCGTTTGAATCATGCTATAAATATCTTCAGGTGTTTTAGCTATAGGAGTATGCTGATTCGTCGGTATATTTCTTGAGCGGTCGTATTTTTTTCTTGAAGCAGGATTTCCCAATATTTCATACGCTTCTATAATGTCTATAAAAGCCTCTGACGCCCCCGGCGATGAATTTTTATCCGGGTGCAACAAAAGAGCAAGATGCCGATATGCCTTTCTGATTTCATCCGCCGAAGCAGAGGAAGGAATTTTAAGGATATGGTAGTAGTCTTTGGAAAACACAAGTAAGAGATTTATGGATGTCAGATGGCAGATGTCAGATATAAAATATCAAATCAGACATAACCCATTTATATCTGCCATCTGACATCTGATATCTGACATCTGATATCTGACATTCTATTATTGATTAACATCACTAAACTCCATCTCATCTCCATCCAATAGTTCTCTTTCAATTTCTTCCATCTGCACTATATCCCAGGCTTCACTTTCGGTGGGGGTGAAGTTTAGGAAATCGAGTAGTTCTTCTTTTTCAAAAACGGCTTCAAGGGGTTCTTTGAGGTTGCAGATGACAAAAGATGCGTTTTGTTCATAAAAACGCTGCTGTAATGCTGCAATGCTATTGGCGGCTTCCGGATCTATCTCCGTTACCGGCTCGAGGTTGAGGATGATGTTTTTTACCGGCTGATCGAGATAGCTTGTACAGGTTTCGGCCAAATTTGCTGCTATATTGGCAGAAATATGGGGTACAACTGGTGTTACAACGGTGAATTTCTCTTTGGTATCAATTTTGACTTCCATTTCCGTGAGGTTAGGTTAACAACTGTGCATAACTGATGCACAACTTCGCTCAAAAATATTCGTTATAATTGTATAAATCCAATTTAGGTTATGGATAATAATTTTTCAGCACAGGTTAAAGAGATCATCTCTTTCAGCAGGGAAGAGGCTTTGCGGCTCGGAAACGACTTCATAGGCACAGAACACCTGTTATTGGGTTTGATCAGGGATGGCGAGAATACCGCTATCAAAGTGTTAAAACAGCTTAATGTAGACCTTTACGAATTACGGAAAGAGGTAGAACTTGCAGTAAAAGACAAGACGGGGAAAAATATTGCCAATATCAATAGCTTACCCCTTACCAAACAGGCCGAAAAAGTAATAAGGGTTACCGTATTGGAAGCAAAGGCTCTGAAAAGCCCATTGGTAGAAACAGAGCACCTGATGCTCAGCATACTTAAGAACAAAGAGAATATTGCCACACAGATATTGAACCAGTTCGATATTGATTACGACATGTTCCGCAATGAATTAGGTATGGTAGAATCAACCAATCCGAGTCCAAAAGCAGAGTTCGATGAAGGTGATGATGAGTATGATGAAGAAAAAAGATCTTCTGGTTATCAGCAACCAAAAGCCGGGGGTAAAGCTGGTGCAAATGCAAAAAGCAAAACACCTGTCCTCGACAATTTTGGCAGAGATATTACCAAATTGGCAGAATCTGGTTCACTTGACCCAATTGTTGGTCGTGAAGAAGAAATTGAAAGAGTAAGTCAGATTTTAAGTCGCCGTAAAAAGAACAACCCGATTTTAATTGGAGAACCTGGTGTTGGTAAAACGGCCATCGTTGAAGGTTTGGCCCTTCGCATTGTTCAACGCAAAGTGAGCAGGGTATTGTTTGATAAAAGAGTTATCTCACTCGATCTCGCCGCATTGGTTGCCGGTACAAAATACCGCGGTCAGTTTGAAGAAAGAATGAAAGCCATTATGAATGAACTGGAGAAAAACAGAGATGTTATCCTGTTCATTGATGAGATACATACTATTGTGGGAGCAGGTGGAGCCAGTGGCTCTTTAGATGCTTCCAATATATTTAAACCTGCTTTGGCCAGGGGAGAATTGCAATGTATCGGAGCTTCAACGCTTGATGAATACCGCATGTACATTGAGAAAGATGGCGCACTCGACAGACGTTTCCAGAAAGTAATTGTTGAGCCACCAAGTGTGGAAGATACCATTACCATCCTTAATAATATCAAATCGAAATACGAAGACTTCCATAACGTAAGTTATGGTGATGATGCAATTGATGCATGCGTAAAACTGAGTGATCGTTATATGACCGATCGTCTTTTACCTGATAAAGCTATTGATGTATTGGATGAAGTAGGTGCAAGGGTACACTTGAAAAACATCAATGTGCCAGAAGAAATCGTTGAGCTTGAGAAAAAAATAGAGGATATTAAAAACGAAAAGAATAAAGTAGTTAAGAGCCAGCGTTTCGAAGAAGCAGCAGCATTGCGCGATACAGAAAAGAGATTAGGAGAAGAGCTGGAAAAAGCTAAAAACCAATGGGAAGAAGAAAGCAAACACAAGCGTTACCCAATTACTGAAGAACATATAGCTGAAGTTGTGAGTATGATGACAGGTATTCCTGTTAAGCGTATGGTACAAGCTGAAACCGAAAAACTTCGCAGGATGAGCGAAGACATGAAAGGCATGGTGATCGGACAAGACGAAGCTATTCAGAAAGTGGTGAAAGCTATTCAGCGTAACCGCGTAGGGTTGAAAGATCCTAAAAAACCAATCGGTACATTCATTTTCCTTGGTCCAACAGGCGTTGGTAAAACAGAACTTGCGCGCTCACTCGCCCGTTATATGTTCGATTCAGAAGATTCACTTATTCGTATTGACATGAGTGAATACATGGAGAAATTTACGGTAAGCCGTTTAATTGGTGCACCTCCGGGCTATGTTGGTTATGAAGAAGGTGGTCAGCTTACAGAAAAAGTAAGACGTAAGCCTTATTGCGTGATCCTGCTGGATGAAATTGAAAAAGCACACCCGGATATTTATAATATTTTATTGCAGGTATTAGATGATGGTCAGTTAACAGATGGACTTGGTAGAAAAGTGGATTTTAAAAATACCATGATCATTATGACCTCAAATATTGGCGTGCGTCAGTTGAAAGAATTCGGTGATGGTGTTGGCTTTGCTACCGCAACACGTATTCAGAATGCAGAAGAGAATAATAAGGCAGTAATTGAAAAAGCACTGAAGCGTACTTTCTCACCTGAATTCCTGAACCGTATTGATGATGTAGTAGTGTTTAATTCATTGAACCAGGAAAATATCTTCAATATCATTGATATCCTGATGAAAGGTGTATCAAAACGCCTTCAGAACCTTGGTTTCTCGCTCGAATTAACGGCCGCTGCCAAAGAATTCATTTCTGAAAAAGGATATGATTCTCAATTCGGTGCAAGACCATTGCACAGGGCCATTCAGAAATACCTGGAAGATCCTTTGGCTGAAGAAATCCTGAATATGAATATCAAACAAGGAGATGTATTAATTGCCGATCTGGATAAAGAATCCGGCAAGCTGAAATTCGATTTTCAGAAAAGGGTAGAAGAAGGCGAAAACGCCAATGTATAAAGAAGGGTAAGTACTCAATTATAGAGGCTCTGCTGGAAGGCAGGGCCTTTTTTTGGATGGTTGATGGCTGATGTCGGATTTCAGATTTCAGATGTCAGATGTCAGATGTTGGATGGCTGATGTCTGATGTCTGATGTCAGATGTTGGATGGCTGATGTCTAATGTCTGATTTTTTGGGGAAGTGCACAATATGGGAAACTGCAAAGTTGTTACTCACTGCTCACTGCTCACTGCTCACTATTCCCCCATCTGTAAGAATGTTGCTCGAGGCCTGCGATATCTAGTATTCTGTCGACTACCGTGGCGGCTGCTTCTTCGATGGTTTGGGGGCGACTGTAGAAGGAGGGTGTGGCGGGGCAAATAATACCGCCTGCCAGTGTTACGGTTTCCATATTCTTAATATGGATAAGGTTATAAGGTGTTTCGCGCACCATTAGAATCAGCTTTCTTCTTTCTTTCAGTATTACGTCTGCGGCACGGGTAACAAGATCGTCACTAACACCGGCAGCTATGCGGCCCAATGTGCCCATACTGCAGGGGGCTACAATCATCGTATTGTACTTGGCCGAACCTGAGGCAAAAGGTGCATTAAAATCGTATTTCTCGAAATATCGGAAAGGATAGTTGCTGTAATCTTCATTACCCAATTCTGTTCTCCATACCTCTTTGGCATTTTTACTCATTACAATGCCTACTTCCTCATACTGATCGCGGAGAGAAACAAGTTTATCGAGCAATAATTTTGCATATACAGAACCACTGGCTCCTGTAATGGCTACGGCTATTTTGTTACGCATGGTAACTTTTGGTTGAATAGCAAAGGTAAATCAAAATTCAAAAGTCAAAATTCAAAAGTCAAAAGCGGAATTACACACTTTTGACTTTTGAATTTTGACTTTTGACTTTTCAATCATTTATACATGATCTCATAATATTCATGCGCCATCCGGTTACTGTCGAACTGGAAGCGAACATCACGCATACCATTCTTGGTAATTTGTCTCCAGGTGTCAAAGTTGTCGTAGTACATCGGGATGATCTGCTGTTCTAAAATTTCATAGGCTTTATTCAGATCATATTCATCCTGGTCGTGAACAGTCATGTTAGCGTAATCTGCTTTAGGTACAACAAAGCCATTATTGCCATGGTTAATGAATTCAGGGATCCATCCATCATCGGTAGAGAAGTTAACAGCTCCGTTCATGGCGGCTGTCATACCACTGGTTCCAGATGCTTCGCGTGGAACACGTGGATTATTCAACCAAACATCTGCAGCTTGTTTAAGTCGCTTGCTGAGTCCTAATTCGTAACCAATCAATACCGCTACATTTTTATAGTTCTTGCTCAGGTGCACAAGATTGTTAAACTGAGAAATAGCCGGGTAGTCTACCGGATATGGTTTCCCTGCCCAAATAATCTGAACCGGACGTTTGGTGTCATTCAGCATTTTTTCGAAGCGCTCCATATCATAGGTAAGCATATCTGCTCTTTTATAGCCAGCAAACCTTCTTGCCCAAACAATGGTTAGTACATTCGGATCGAATACTTTACCTGTTTGATCGGCTACTATTTCAAAAGCTCTTTTCTTAAGGTATTTCTTGCGGTCATCGAAACTGTAATCGTTGCCTTCTTCCATTGCACGATACATTTGTTTATCGGCCCAATAACGCCAGTTCTGTGCGTTGGTGATGGAAGTGATGGGACAAATACCTTCCTGGTTCTTCCACATTTCGCGGCTTACATGGCCATGTAATGCAGAAACCCCGTTGGCTTTTCTGGCAAAACGTAATGCAGCCAGTGAATGGTTAAATTGATCGTCTTTGATACCTGTTATCTTACGCACTTCATCAATGGAAAGTCCGCAGAAATAGCTCATTTTATGACAGAGGTAAATATCGTGTTTTTCATTACCCGCTTCTTCTGGTGTGTGGGTAGTAAATACAAGGTGTTCTTTTACTTTTTCGACACTCTTGAATTTGTTCAGGAGATAGAATGCAGAGGAAATACCGTGTGCTTCATTCAAATGGTACACATCAGGATTAAAACCTAATTCATCAATCAGCTTAGCACCGCCAACACCGAGTAAGATGAACTGTGCAACCTTTGTGGCTACATTGGCATCGTATAAACGATGTGTGATGGTTTGTGATACATAATCGTTCTCAGGTAAATCAGTGCTCAAGAGAAATAAGGGAGCACTGTTGAAAGTTTCAGGGTTAAGGTAAAATGCTTTTACCCATACCGGATGATCATGTATCAATATCTGAAACTTAATACCGGTATCTTCCAGGAAGCTGTAAATCTTTTCCATAAAAGTTACCTGTAAGGTTTGGTCCTGGTTTCTCGCCTGGTCGTAATAACCATGCTTCCACAGGATACCAATACCGATCATATTCTGACGAAGTTCATAAGCACTGCGTAAGTGTGAACCAGCCAGAAATCCTAAGCCACCACTGTATATTTTTAAAGGTTGATGAATTGCAAATTCCATGGAAAAATAAGCCGCTTTCTTACTGTACTGCTCATTAATCTGATAGGGGACATGATAGTTTCTAAAATTCATAAATGCTCGTTTGGTGATCAAATAGCGCTTGCAATATAGGGGTATTTCAATAAAATGTATTTCTTACACATTGTTATGTGGGTAATCAGTTAGAAATTCCCCGCAACCGATTTAAATACGTTGCAAAGAAATCTTTTTTCAACAAACAATCGTTAGGATTCAATGCAGGAAAGCGTTTGCAAACGTTTTCGGAAAGCATTTTTTCTGTATGTGTCGCAATGTTTATTTGGCGCCCGACTTTTTCTTCTTCACTTTGGGCTCTCTTTTCTTGCGATAAGTATCATCAAAAAAACATTTGATACCGCGATGGTTTCCGCAGCTTCCTTGTTCTTTTACCGTTACATAATTTCCGGAAAACTTAAAATCAATAATACATGGATCCCCATTTTCTGTGAACTGGGCATTACCCGTATTATTTACTTTAAAGATCCCTTTTAATTCACCCACACAGCTTCCTCTGTCTTTTTCAAAATGGAGAAAGAAAAGATAGTGGTTCGCATCCTTACCATCTCTTACAGAAAGATAGTTTTTTTCATTCACCACATATTCCCCACTAAGTTTGTTCATTCTGGGTAACGTGTCTATCGGATTTATTACCGCCGTTTTTTCCGGATCTTCATTACTATCCGTAACTACCAGCATAAAGATACCTGCATCGTTATATACCCATCCTGATCTGGTAAATTTTAAAGTATTATCAGGAGAACTCTTCTCCCTGTTAATCATGAATGTAGGTTCTTTATTGATCGACACAAATCGATAATAACCGCCAGACTGCTGATTGGTCAGTAATTCTTTGGCTGCGAGGTATTTTAATTTTTTATCTGTTACCACAACCACACAGGTTGTTTTTTTCTGTCTGGTAAAGTTTAGCAAGAGATAATTTTCTTTCTCTTTTTCAATGATACCTACCGGTTTTATTATAGCTTTTTTGTCTTTGCCAATATAATCTGTAATAACACTATCCGGCACAAATTGACTTAATGCCTTGTAGCCAATACGGGTTGTGTCGGCTTTGCGGGTAATATTCGAATCAGCAATCAGGTAAGTGCCGGTTATTTTGGGAAAGGCAGTGAGAAAGTCTTCTGCTTTCAGGGGGACATCTCCTGAAAAATCAATTTTCTGTTCCTTACAGGCCAAAAGGAATAACAGAAGTAATGCAGAAAACCAGGGCTTCATGAGCAGAATTTGCAATAAAAATAGGGTTTTCGGACATTATCTTGGATATTATCTTTTTATTTTTTAGGTTTGTCTAAAAATAAATTTAGGTACATGACTTTTTCAATAGCAGAAGAAAATTATATCAAGGCGGTCTACCACCTGCAGCAAGACGAGGAGCTGGTATCTACCAATGCTTTATCTGCTGAGCTGCAGACAAGGCCGGCTTCTGTAACTGATATGTTGAAAAAATTAAAAACCAAACGAATCATCAGTTACGAACCATATCATGGTGTTAAGCTGAGTAGTGAAGGGAGAAAAGTGGCATTGGGTATTATTCGTAAGCATCGTTTGTGGGAATATTTTCTGGTAGATAAACTTCAGTTTGGTTGGGATGAAGTACATGAAGTAGCAGAGGAATTAGAACATATCACCAGCAGTAAACTGATTGATAAACTTGATGCTTTTCTTGGTTATCCAAAATTCGATCCGCATGGCGATCCGATACCGGATAGTCGTGGCCGTTTGGCTTTACAACAGCATGAGCCATTATCTGGTATTTGTGAACATAAGCTTGTAGAAATTACGGCTGTTGGAAGCCAGTCATCAGAATTACTCGAAGTGCTAAAACACAAAGGCCTGCAAATGGGTACCAGGCTCGAAGTAAAAAAAATATTTGAATTCGATGGTTCCATTGAACTGAAAATAAAGAATCAACCTATGGTAACCATTAGCCGCGATTTAGCAGCCGTATTATTTGTAAAAACTGTTTAAGATGAACCAGCATAAAGACGAACACCTTTCATTGAGTGAAGTACATGCTTCGGTTGATACCACTGTTCCCAGAAAAGGATGGCGGAGAATATTGGCCTACCTCGGACCAGCATACCTGGTTAGTGTTGGCTATATGGATCCGGGTAACTGGGCAACCGATTTGCAGGGAGGGGCCAAGTTTGGATATCAGCTTATCTGGGTATTGCTAATGAGTAACCTGATGGCATTATTGCTGCAAAGTCTGAGTGCCAGACTGGGCATAGTAAGGAGAAGAGATTTGGCACAGGCTAATCGCGAAACCTATCCTCCATTGGTTAATTTCTGTTTATATATACTGGCCGAATTAGCCATTGCAGCTACGGATCTTGCAGAAGTTGTAGGTATGGCAATCGGTATTCATTTGCTTACCGGACTTCCATTGATATGGGGAACGGCCATCACAGTGTTGGATACCTTTCTTTTCCTCTTATTACAACGTTATGGTATCAGAAAGATGGAGGCATTCATACTTGCACTGGTAGCAACCATCGGTTTTTCTTTCCTCATTGAAATACTTATTGCCAAGCCAGATTTAAAGGAAGTAGTTACTGGGTTTGTTCCATCAATGTTGGGTAACGAATCACTCTACATTGCGGTTGGAATTATTGGTGCAACCGTAATGCCCCATAATTTATACCTCCATTCTGCCTTGGTACAAACAAGGAAAATCGGGGCAGACCAACACAGTATTAAACGTGCATTGAAATATAATTTTATCGACAGCTTTGTTGCATTAAACGCAGCATTCTTTGTGAATGCAGCCATACTTGTGCTTGCAGCAACAGTATTTTTCAAAACAGGCAATACGGATGTAGCAAGAATAGAAGACGCGCATAAATTATTACAACCCCTATTAGGTACAGAACTGGCGCCTATATTATTTGCGGTGGCTTTGATTGCTGCCGGACAAAGTTCTACGATTACCGGTACGCTGGCCGGACAAATTGTAATGGAAGGTTACCTGCATTTACGTTTGAACCCATGGCTCAGACGTTTGCTTACCCGGGTTATTGCCATTGTACCAGCCGTGTTGGTAATAGGCATATATGGAGATGGAAAAGTTGATGATCTCCTTGTATTCAGCCAGGTAATTCTGAGTCTTCAATTGGGTTTTGCAGTTATACCCTTGATTCATTTTGTGAGCGACAAAGAAACCATGGGGAGTTTTGTTATTAAACCCTGGGTTAAAATAGCGGCATGGCTAGTAGCTGTAGTGTTGGTTTTTCTAAATGTAAAACTGGTTGCAGAAGAAGTAATGCAGGTTTATATTGCAGAAGGAGAGTGGGGGTTGAAAATATTGGTTTCAGTATTGATACTTGTTTTTTTATGGCTTTTCCTCGTCATGACTTTCCTGCCCTTTTTCAAAAAACGCAGACAGAAACAGCACGCAGCTATGCATGGTGAATGGGCCCAGTTAAAAAATCTTTCTGTAGGGCATATCCGCAAAATAGCCGTAGCGCTTGATTTTACCCTGGCAGATGAAAAATTAATAGCCCATGCGCTGGCTCAGGGTAATAAATCGGTTCAACTGATCTTGATACATGTGGTGGAAAGTGTATCTGCCAAATACCTGGGGGCGGCCAGTGACGACGAGGAGACCAGGATCGACCAGCAAAGACTGGATCATTATTGCCAGCAATTACAACAGCAGGGTTATCAGGTAACTGGTTTACTTGGCTATAAAAACAGGGTAAGGGAAATCATCAGAATGGTGAAAGAATCCGAGGCAGACCTGGTAGTAATGGGAGCCCACCGGCATAGCGGGTTGAAAGATTACCTGTTTGGAGAAACGATAGAAGACGTGCGCCATGCCCTGCAAGTACCCGTTCTTATTGTAAACGTTTAAGTGAAAATCAGTGAACTTGCTTTGTGCGTTTAATAGGATACTTACATATTTATTCTTCAGGCACTCTGCGAAACCTTCGTTACCTCCCGTTCTCCGCGGTGAAAAGACCCCATATCGGCTCAATGCAGTATGGAAGAACAGAGCGTTTTCGCAGTGAGGTATTTGTGAGAAATTGCTATTTTTTGCTCAAGGGCAATGCCATGAAATCGTTACTTTTGTCCCCGTTTATCATTTAAAACTAATATATGTCGCAAAAAATCAAAGTAGCAAATCCGGTGGTGGAACTGGATGGTGACGAGATGACAAGAATCATCTGGAAATTTATCAAAGAAAAATTGATCCTTCCTTATTTGGAAGTAGATATTAAATATTATGACCTTGGAATGGAATACCGCGACGAAACCAACGATCAGGTAACCATTGATGCGGCAAATGCGATTAAGCAATATGGTGTAGGTATTAAATGTGCCACAATTACACCCGATGAAGAGCGTGTGAAAGAATTCAGTCTGAAACAAATGTGGAAGAGCCCTAACGGAACCATCCGTAATATCTTAGATGGTACCGTATTCCGTGAGCCAATCGTTTGTAAAAATGTACCACGTCTGGTTCCCAACTGGACAGCACCCATCTGTATTGGTCGTCACGCTTTCGGTGATCAGTACCGTGCTACTGATTTTGTAACAAAAGGGAAAGGAAAACTAACCATCAAATTTGAAGGGGAAGATGGTACGGTTCAGGAATTTGAAGTGTTCAATTTTAAGGGAGATGGTGTTGCTTTGGCCATGTATAATACCGATGAAAGTATCAAAGGTTTTGCCCGTGCATGTTTCAACCAGGCCCTGAGCAAAAAATGGCCTTTATACCTTTCAACCAAAAACACCATCCTGAAAAAATACGATGGTCGTTTCAAAGATATTTTTGAAGAAATCTACCAGAATGAATTCAAAGCTGCGTTCACTGAAGCAGGTATTACCTATGAGCACCGCTTAATTGATGACATGGTTGCCAGCGCACTTAAATGGAATGGTAATTTTGTATGGGCATGTAAGAACTATGATGGTGACGTACAAAGTGATACTGTTGCTCAAGGCTTTGGATCATTAGGTCTTATGACTTCTACACTGGTTACACCGGATGGCAAAGTAATGGAAGCGGAAGCGGCACATGGTACTGTAACACGCCACTACCGTGAGCACCAAAAGGGTAAGCCAACATCAACAAACCCAATTGCCTCGATCTTCGCATGGACAAGAGGTCTGGAGTTCCGTGGTAAACTGGATGGTAACCAGGAACTGATTAATTTCTGTCAGGCACTGGAGCAGGTTTGTATTGAAACCGTTGAAAGCGGTAAAATGACCAAAGACCTTGCAGTATGTATCCATGGCAATAAAGTAAACCACGGGGAACACTATCTATATACTGAAGAGTTCCTTGAGGCACTGGATCAGAACCTGAAAGCGAAACTCGCGAAGTAATAAATCTTTGATTTTTTGATCTTTGATCTTTGATTTGGAATAATGCTAAATCAAAGATCAAAGATCAAAAATTCAAAAATCACTTAAGAAACCGCTTGATCTCTTTTTGGACGTCTCTGTCTTTGATGGTTTCGCGTTTATCGTGGAGTTTTTTACCTTTTCCTAAGCCTATTTCTACTTTCACCAGGTTTTTTTCATTCAGGAAAACACGCAGTGGAACAATGGTATATCCTTTCTCTTTTAGTTTGGCCTGAATTTTTTTGAGTTCTCTTTTTTGGAGTAAGAGTTTTCTGTCGTGAACAGCGATATGGTTATTGGCAGTGCCATGGGTGTATTCGGCAATGTATAAAGCACGTACCCATAATTCGCTGCCATCAAAAAAACAGAAGGAATCATTGAAACTTACTTTGCCATCGCGAATCGATTTCACTTCCGTTCCAAGCAATACAATACCAGCTACATATTTATCTTCTATGTAGTAATTGTAATAGGCCTGCCTGTTATTCATTTCCTTTGCCATGGCAGTGGGTTACAATAAGGTGGTAAAAGCTAGCTTCTGAAATGGATCGACAACTGGGCAAGTTTTTGCTTTAGTTGTTTCCTGTCAACAATAAAATCGAGGAATCCATGCTCCAGCAGAAATTCACTTCTCTGGAAGCCTTCAGGCAGATCTTTCTTAATGGTTTCTTTAATTACGCGTGGACCAGCAAATCCAATAAGGGCACCGGGTTCAGCGATGTTTAAATCGCCCAGCATTCCAAAGCTGGCAGATATGCCCCCAAATGTTGGGTCAGTGAGTAAGGAAATATAGGGTAAGCCTGCGTCGCTCAGTTGTGAGAGCTTGCCACTGGTTTTGGCCAATTGCATCAGACTGAATGCACTTTCCATCATACGGGCACCACCACTTTTACTGATAACGAGGTAGGGGAGTTTGTGTTCGATGCAATAGTCTACTGCACGACTGAATTTTTCACCCATTACACTACCCAGCGATCCTCCGATGAATTCAAAATCCATACAGGCAATCACAAATCCTTCACCATCAACTTTTCCGGTAGCAACACGCATAGAGTCTTTGAGGTCTGTCTTGGCGTGAATTTCATCTAATCTTTTCTGATAGGGCTTAAGATCGGTAAAGCCCAATGCATCTTTACTCCTGATCTGATCAAACAGTTCAGTATAGGCACCTTCATCGAAGAGAAAATCGTAGTAGTCCTGACTACCGATCCTATGATGGTGGTTACATTTTGGACATACATACAGATTTTCGCTGAGTTCCGTAGTGGTGCAGATATAATTACATTCCGGACATTTATTCCAGAGTCCTTCCGGTGTTTCTTTCTTATCGGCGGTTGAAGTGAGGATACCCTTACGGATACGTTTGAACCAACGGGGTTTACCTGCATCTTCACCTTGCATTCCTTCACCTGTCAGATTTGCTTCAAAATCTTCTTCACGTTCTTTTTTCATAACGGGCAATAATTGGGGGGCTAAGATAGGGATATAAGTCGGAAAGTCCGAAAGACCATGAGTCTGAAAGACCGAAAGATGACTGTTTTAAATAATCCATCTTCCGGTCTTCCGGACTTTCCGACTTTCGGTCTGCTATGCGTTCCTATTAATACAATTCAGGTCCTCAAAGGCAACTTCCAGGCGTTTAGCGAAGTTTTCCTCGCCTTTGCGGAGCCAAACACGGGGATCATAGAATTTTTTATTCGGTTTTTCGGCTCCTTCCGGATTGCCGAGCTGTCCTTGAAGGTATCCTTCATTCTTTTTGTAGAAGTCTTTGATACCCTCCCAGAATGCCCACTGGAGGTCGGTATCGATGTTCATTTTGATGGCACCGTAACCGATCGCTTCCCTGATCTGGTGCTGGGGTGAGCCACTACCACCGTGGAACACGAAATAAACCGGTTTTTTACCTGTTTTCAGTTCCTGCTCAATATAGAGCTGGCTATTATTCAGGATCTCAGGACGTAATTCTACGTTACCCGGACTATAAACACCGTGTACATTACCAAAAGCAGCGGCTACGGTGAACAGTTTGCCCACTTTACTTAATTCAGTATAAGCATAAGCTACGTGCTGGGGCTGAGTATAAAGTTTATCGTTTTCTATGCCACTGTTATCAACACCATCTTCTTCACCACCTGTAACACCCAGTTCAATTTCAATACTCATTCCCAATGGGGCCATTCGTTTGTAAAACTCTACTGATGTATGGATATTTTCTTCAATGGGCTCTTCAGAAAGATCGAGCATATGAGAACTAAAAAGTGGTTGTCCTTTTTCTTTATAAAACTGCTCTCCGGCATCGATTAATCCGCTTACCCATGGCAACCATTTTTTGGCGGCATGGTCGGTATGCAGTACAACCGGAACGCCATAATATTTGGCAACATTATGAATATGTAATGCTCCTGAAATACCACCAGCGATATTCCCCTGGAGGTTATCGTTAGGCATTCCTTTACCAGCAATAAATTGAGCTCCTCCATTGGAGAATTGTATGATCACAGGAGAATTTACCTTGGCTGCTGTTTCCAGTGTTGCGTTAATAGTGTTTGTTCCAATAGTGTTAACAGCAGGTAACGCAAATTGATTGTCTTTCGCATCATTATACAATGCTTCCAGTTCTTCACCGAATAAAACGCCGGCCCTGTACTTTTTCATAGTTGTGCTTGTTTTGTTGTGAATTGTCAATAGTGAATAGTCAATAATCAATTGTCAGTAGTGAGTAGTGAGTAAACAAACCCTACCATTCACCATCCAAATCCAAATCCGACATCCGACATCAGACATCAGACATCAGACATCAGACATCAGACATCTGCGATCTGCGATCTGCGATCTGCGATCTGCGATCCGACAGGCGGCAAGATACTTCACTTGCCGCAAACGTCCGTTAGCTTTTTGCTGCTGTGGATGAACTGTTGATTCTTTCTGATAAACCGCAGAAATAAGCAGGAGCCTGCATTAATCGGCTACCGTACCAGCTAAACATTTCCCCATCAACCAAAGTGATAAGTGTAGAGGGGAGAAGGTCCTGTAGAGCAGCAATATGTTTTTCTTTAAAAGGGTAGGGTTCGGAGGAAAGTAATATTATTTCCGGTGATAATGTTTTGATTTGTTCAGCAGTTATCGTCGGATACCTGTTTTGATTGGCCAGTAGATTGATGAAGCCACAGCGGGTTAACATGTCGTGAATAAAAGTATCTGAACCAACACTCATGTAGGGGTCTTTCCAAATCAGGTACAAACAGGTTTTGCCTTTATTATTTAATGGTTTTTTTTCCAGAGTTGCAAATGCTTCTTTTGTCTTTACTAAAATATCATTGGCAGCAGCAGTCCGGCCAGTAATATTTCCCAGGTGATCTATCATTTCAAAAGCATCTTCAAGGGTATTGATATCGCTGGTCCATACAGGAGCGATTGTTCTTAGTGCTTCCACCTGTTCTTTTACATTCTCTTCTTTATTCGCAATAATCAGATCAGGCTTTAAAGCGGCTACCCGTTCTGGTTTTACATCTTTGGTACCACCAATACGGTTCTTATTGCGAAACCATGTATTGGGGTGGATGCAAAATTTAGTGATACCAACTACTTCGGCTTCAAGTCCTAAGTCGGACAATAGCTCCGTTTGGGATGGCACCAGCGAAACAATTCTCTTTGGCTCTGCAGATAATTCAATAGTGTGACCTGTCTGATCGGTGTACAGAAACATATTGCAAAATACAGAAGATCAGTGCAACTTATCAGGAACTTTGGTTGCTGCTTATGATAATGGGTAGGCTACTATCAGTTGGCGCATAGGTTTTCTCAACCAGTTTTTTCAAACCCGAGTACATGGCATTAGCTTCAGGGGTGAGGTAGGCAGAGAAAAATGTAGTGAGTGTGACTAATACCTGTACCGATATGTTAACAGGTTTTTCCAGATTCGTTTTCATGCCACAAACTTACCTTAGTATTTATAACCTAATATATCAGATATGGTTATTGCTTATAACTAAAAGTTATAGATTTTTTCGGCAATTTTAATCAGGGTTCTGTTTAGTTCACTGTTTTCGCCTTTGCGTTCAATAAAATAGAAATTTCGTTCAATCTGTAATCCGTTAAAATGTATTTCCACTAATTCGCCTTGTTCCAATTCTTTTAATACGGAGCGTTGCGGCAGGAAACCCAGTAAGTCAGATTCAATCAGAAAATTTTTAAGCGCTTCTGTTCCGCCTAATCTGGCTTTTACCTGTAAGTTGTTCATCTTAATTTTTTTCTTCTCCAGCGATGCTCTCAAAGCGGAAAGTGTTCCGCTTCCAACTTCTCTAAGAGCAAGGGGCAGATTTTTTATTTCTTCAATCTCGTATTGTTTTCTTTTGGCGATCGCACTTTTTCTGCTGCATACTGCTACAACTTTATCGGTAATAAAAGGGCGGTGACTAACCTGCGTGCGTTTTGACCTTCCTTCTACTATGCCTAGGTTTATATCGCCGCTTAACAAAGCCTGTAATACAATTTCAGTATTTCTATTGAGTAGGTCAATGACAATATGTGGGTACCTGGATTGAAAAGCGGATAAAACTTTAGGTAGAATATAAAGTGCTACGGTTGTGCTGGCGCCTAACTTAAGTGTTCCTTTTACCTGGAGCAGGTCTTTGATAGCAGATAATTCGAATTCTGTCTGGTCCTGAATGGCTTTTACTTCAATAATTTTTTCAAATAACATCCGTCCAGCTTCTGTTAGTTCGATCGCAAGTCCTTTTCGCTCAAACAAACGGGTGGCATATTGTTCTTCCAGGTTGCGTATATGTTTGCTGATAGCTGGCTGCGAAATGAACAGTAGCTGACTAGCTTTTGAAAAACTTTTTTGTCTGGCTACTTCCAGAAATACTTCATGCCTTACAGAGAGCATATTACTATTGGTTCATGGTGATTAAATATTGTTCTCCGGTAGAAAAGCCACAAGCCTCAAGCTTCAAGCTGCAAGCTTTGATTGGTGCTTGTTTTAGGTTTTTTGCTAAATGACAGGGCCTGCGAATTTGTCTCGTAAAAATCCTGCTTAAAATAAAGATTTAATTACCGTATATACGCTTGTGGATGGTTAAATTAATAGCAAAAAAAAAGCTAGTAGCTAGCAGCTAGTGGCTAGAAGCTGTTTCTTCCCGGACAGTATAATTAAAAAAGCCCCATGTAAGTTACACAGGGCTTTTAATTTACTTGGTCAGGCTTTGAATTACATCGTATTTTGTGATGATGTGGTAGTCGCCTTTTTCATCTTTAGCGAGTACTGCACCGTTTTCTTTGTTTATTAGTGTGCCTATTTTTTCAACTGGGGTAAGAAAATCTACAACCGGATAAGCGTGTTCCATTACACTTGCTACAGTTGCATCTTTCAGTTCAGGGTTGCTGAATATTTTCTGGAACAAACCACCTTCACTTAATGAGCCCACCAGTTCTCCCTCTTTCAGCACAGGTATTTGTTCAATATCATATTTCTTCATTAATTCAACTGCCGCAGCAACCGTATGGTCTGTAGCAACTGTTATGAGTTTTTGTCCACCTCGGCCATTCACAATATCCTTAAAGGTTTTTACGTCCAGGAATCCGCGTTCCATCATCCATTGGTCATTATACACTTTACCAACATAACGGCTACCGTGGTCGTGAAATACACATACTACAACATCGTCTTTGGTTAAAGATGCTTTGAGTTGCATCAATCCCTGTAAACAACTTCCAGCACTATATCCGCAGAACAAACCTTCTTCTTTTGCAATACGGCGGGCCATTACGGCACCATCTTTATCGGTTACCTGAACAAATTCGTCGATCACACTCATATCATAATTCTGCGGAACAAAATCTTCTCCGAAACCTTCCGAGATATATGGATGAACTTCATTCATATCAATCTCTCCAGTCTTGAAATATTTCGTGAGCAATGAACCGTAAACGTCTACGGCCCATACTTTAATGTTTGGATTTTTTTCTTTCAGGTACATGGCTGTTCCTGTAATGGTGCCACCGGTTCCTGCGGTACAAACAAAATGGGTAATTTTTCCTTCAGTCTGTTCCCAAATTTCAGGACCGGTAGTTTCATAATGAGCCTGTCTGTTAGCCAGGTTATCATACTGGTTCATGTACATAGAATTAGGAATTTCCTGTCCTAATCTTTTGGCTACACTATAATAACTGCGGGGATCTTCGGGCATTACGTTTGTGGGACAAACAATTACTTCCGCACCAACTGCTTTGAGGATATCTACTTTTTCTTTCGACTGCTTATCGGTTGTTACAAAAATGCATTTGTAGCCTTTTACACAGGCTGCGAGGGCGAGTCCCATTCCGGTATTACCGCTGGTGCCTTCAATGATGGTACCTCCAGGTTTAAGTTTGCCTTCTTTTTCTGCAACTTCTACCATTTTCAAAGCCATGCGGTCTTTGATGGAATTGCCGGGGTTAAAATAGTCTACCTTGGCCAGTACAGTGGCTGGGATGTCTTTAGCTACTTTGTTGAGCTTGATCAGGGGGGTATTTCCAATCGTTTCGAGTATATTATTCAACCACATGCGAAAACTAACATTTGTTTGTGGCAAAGGTAAAGTTTTGTGGCTGCCGTAGAACAGCGAATTGCTAAATCAATCTGCTTCGTTGAAACGATGGGGAAAAGGGGAGGGTGTTCTTTTGATCACCACTGCCCCTTGTATTTGCAGCGATGAATCGTAAATGGTCATAATGGCTAATTAGAAACTCTTCACTAAGTGAATAATATTACCAGTTTCTGTAAGGTTAAAACCTTTGGTATTTACGATCGATGTTTTCTCTGTTTCTTCTTCAGTAGATTTTTGTGTACCTAGGTAGGCAATTACCATAGCAGGAATAAGGGCTAACATAGCTACGATCTGGAGGTTGTTGATGAACTTTTTCATACAAGTATTTTTTTGTTGTTTTTTAATTTGATAAATCAAAGATAAGTCAACTTTTGGTACTATGCAACACATAGTACCATCTTTAAGACAGTAATATTTCTGGCAAAATAGCTTAGTTAGCTTATTAGCTGTTGATAATCAATGATTTGAGCTAAGTTTAGCCAATTTGGGTGATTTTCTGTTTTGTGATGAATGGTTGTAGGGGATGATGAAAATAGAATCGCCACTGAGGACACAGAGGGGCACAGAAGTACTTTCTGTGTATCTCAGTGTCTTCAGTGGCAATAAATAAATCAGGAATTAAGCCCCGAAACTAGCCACCATCTTACCACAAAGATCGCTTTCGATCATTTTTGCAGCGAGGCCGATCATGTTCATGAAAGCTTTGTCGTTGCTGATGCCATGGCCTATGATAACAGGCTTGGCCACACCCAGAACAGGTGTACCTCCATAGTTTTCGTAATGGAAGCGACTGAAATAGCTATCAGATGCCAGGTTACGCTGGCGGGCGATATCGTAGATTGATTCCGCCATTTTGAGGATGATATTACCGGTAAAGCCATCACATACCATTACATCGGCTTTGTCGCCAAAGATGTCGCGGCCTTCGATGTTTCCGGTAAAATTGATTTGGGTATTTTCTTTGAGGAGGGGGTAGGTCGACTGTGCCAGGATATTTCCTTTGCCTTCTTCTTCACCCACATTCATTAATCCAACCGTTGGGTTGTCAATATTGAGGATATGCTGGGCATATAAGCTACCCAGTATAGCAAACTGGTTCAGGTTTTCTGGTTTGCAGTCTGCATTTAATCCAACATCCGCCAATAAACCAGTGGTTCCATTAAGTTTAGGGATGATGGTGGCAATAGTTGGTCGGCTTACACCAGCAATAGGCTTTATACTATACATGGCACCAACCAGCATGGCTCCGGTATTTCCGGCACTAATAAATGCATCTATTTTTCCGGTTGCCAGAAGATGGAAACCGATTGCTATAGAAGATTGTTGTTTTTCCTTTAATGCTTTGGTGGGATGCTCATTATACCCGATTACTTCGGGGGCATGTATCAAATGCAAATTAGGTGATGTAACCTGGTGTTCCTCCAATAGAGGTTTTATCAGTGTTTCATCACCTATTAAATATAGTGAGGCAGCAGGTGTACCGGAAGACAGATAAAGTTTCAGCCCTTTCACCGCTTCTAACGGTGCAAAATCTCCACCCATCATGTCTATGCCAATATTCATTCGTCGTCAGCTTGGTTAATTGATCTTAAAGGATTAAGCTTTCAATGGAGCTTTTTCAGCTACCAGTTTCCCTTTATAGAACAATTTACCTTCGCTCACGTGTGCACGATGGCGTACGTGTGTTTCACCTGTAGTGCTGTCTTTGCTCAATGTAACTTCCTGTGCCACATAGTGCGTTCTTCTTTTTGCACTGCGCTGCTGTGAATGTCTGCGTTTAGGATTCGGCATATCTCGAATTTTAAAGTATCAATAATGTTTATTCCAGGTCCTTAAATTTTTCCAGCCCCTTCCACACCGTATTATGGTTGTCTTTCTGGGCATCTTCTTCCATTTTTTTCAATTTCTCCAGTACTTCTTTATTGCACCGGGGGCCACCCATCTCACTTTCACTACACATTTTTTGTAATGGAATGGTCAGGTTGATGAATTCATAGATCCAATCGCTCAGATAGAGGTGACTTTCACCCCGGCTTATATAATAAACATCGGGGTCTTCTTCCTGCTCATTCATCAGTGCTGGTTCATCCACCATTTTTACAATGATGTTGAATTCGTCCCAGAGCTGTAAAGGCAGTTGATTGCCACATCTGTCGCAGTTACTCTCCACTGTTCCGTCAATATCAAAACGAAGCTGCATGAAGTTGTTATTCTTCTCTAAACTCAGTTTAATATTGGCAACACAGTTTTTGAAATCCTGCTCTCCATATTGTGTAAAGAACTTGTCCTCAATCCGGTATTCATATACATGAGTGCCCGGCTTCAAACCCACAAAAGCTATCTCATATTCCCGCCTATGACTCATAACCGTTTTTTAAGGGCTTGCAAAGGTAGTCTAAAATGGCGTAAATGCCAAGAGAAAGTTAGGTTTTAGCCACATATTACTTATCAACAAACCTTAATCAGCAGGATTCCGCATATTTGTAACTATGAAAACCGAGGCAAAAATATCCCCAGTTTTATTTATCAGGCCCGCTTTTTTGCTTTTTCTGGCATTATTGGTCCATTTCCTGGGCTATTTCCCCAAAGCAGTCGAGAATTGGTACAGCACCGGCATCTATAAAGGAATCTCCTCCACCTTAAGGGTGCTTACGAAATGGGCTCCTTTTAGTATTGGAGATTGTTTATATGTACTATTTATAATAAGTGTAGTTGTAGGACTAATTAAATCAATCATTCTTTTGCGGAAGGGGAGCTGGGCAATTGGTTTATGGGGTTTATTGGCCCTTAGGCTATTTAATAAATTGGCAGGTATCTATATTGTTTTCAGGTTATTGTGGGGATTGAATTACGACAGACTTGGCATAGCCTACCAACTAAAGCTATCTAAAAAAGGGTACCAAACGGAGGAAGTGATTCAACTTACCAACCGATTGATCGATAGTTTAAATGCCTGTCGCAAACTTATGCCGGATACGGTTTTACCGTCGCAACCGGTTGATAGCATTTTCAGGATGGCCAGTATTGGCTATGCCCGGGCATGGGATCGTTTTACTTTTTTAAATTATAACCACCGATCTATAAAACCCAGTTTATTTAATGGTTTGGCAGATTGGGTTGGTTTTACCGGCTATTATAATCCATTTACAGGAGAGGCTCAGGTAAGAACCGATGTTCCAGAACTGGTACTTCCTTTTGTAGCATGCCACGAAATAGCCCATCAATTAGGATATGCCAGCGAAAGTGAAGCAAATATGGTTGGACTAATAGCAGCCATGTCAACAAAAGATGTTTTTTTCCGTTATTCAGCTTACAACGATTTGTTTACGTATGCGCAAAGAGAAGAATTGTATATGCTTGCGATGGACAAAGATTCAATACGCTTTCAGCAAGTAGTTCATTCAAATCGTGAAAGGCTCGATTCGCTGGTAAGAAAAGACCGCAAAGAAGTCCGGGAATTCTTTCAGCAAAGACAATATAAAACTTCGGCTACTTTAAATAATCTCTACGACCAATACCTCCGGTTCAATAACCAGGAGGCAGGCGTTAAAAGTTATGATGAAGTAATCGGATGGCTGATTGCCTACAATAAAAAGTATGAAAAGAAATGAACTGATAAAGTTGATAACTGCTGTCGGTTTAACAGTAGTTTTAGGTGCAGTGGGCGGACTGGTAACTTCTGCTGAAATACCCACCTGGTATGCCGGTTTAACCAAGCCTTCCTTTAATCCACCCAATTGGTTGTTTGGTCCTGTCTGGACAACCCTCTACATCTTAATGGGTATTAGTTGTTTTCTTATCTGGAAACAACCTGCATCATCAGGTCGAAACAGGGCACTCGTACTATTTATCATTCAGTTTGCACTGAATTTCTGCTGGTCATTTATATTCTTCGGAATGCATGAAACCGTTTGGGCACTTGCGGAAATGATAGTGCTTTGGGTGATGATTCTATTAACCATTTTCTCCTTCGCCCAATATTCCAAAATAGCTGCCTGGCTCTTAGTACCCTACATATCCTGGGTAAGCTTCGCCATGCTACTGAATGGGGCGATATGGAGATTGAATGGGTAGATGTGAATTGTGAATGGTGAATTGTCAATAGAACATGTGAAGAATGGGAATCAAAAGATTTCCAGTACACTTCATTCACAATTCACCATTGACCATTCACCCTTGACCATTCACATCAAAACTTATTCTTCCACATCATACTCTCCACCGGCTTATTGGGTTGGCCGCTGTATTTGGCATTGGATTTCTGGTTGTATTTTACTTCAATTTCCCCTTCTACCGGGAAATAGATGAGTTGACCAATTGGCATGCCATGGTAAACACGGACTGGTTGCTTGCAGGAAATTTCAAGGGTCCAGTTGCCGCAGAAACCAACATCGCCTTTACCAGCCGTGGCATGGATGTCGATGCCAAGTCTTCCCGTAGATGATTTACCCTCCAGAAAAGGTACATGTGCATGGGTTTCGGTGTATTCCAGTGTTACCCCGAGGTAAAATTTATCTGGCTCAAGTACAAAGCCCTCATCAGGAATATCGAAATACTCAATGGTATTGTGTTTTTTGGCATCCAGCACTTTGTCTACATAAACTGCCAGTGTTTTACCAAGGTGTACATCGTAACTGTTGCTGCCCAGATCGCCACGATTATAGGGCTCAATTTTGATGGTGCCCTTGTCCATTTCTTCTAAAATACGCTTGTCAGTTAGAATCATTCCTCAATAGTTTTGGGTTGGGATGCAAATAAATCTTAAATCTGCAATCTAAAACGACCTAAGTTCAGCGTGCCCCTGTTTTATCAACAAGATATCAACGAACAAACCCGTTTGGCCATCTGGAAGATCGCTGAACCGGAGTCTTTTTTCCTGGAAACAGTAACCCTGACCAAGGAAATAACGCATCCACACAAGCGCTTACAACACCTTGCCGGACGTTACCTCCTTCGTTATCTCTTCCCAGATTTCCCAACGGCAACCATTGCTATCGCTGATACGCGAAAGCCTTTTTTGCCCGATGAAGCCTATCATTTTTCCATCTCCCATTGCGGTGATTATGCTGCAGCTATAGTAAGCAGCACCCAAAGAGTTGGCATAGATGTGGAATTACTTACACCGAGGGTAGAAAAGATAAAACACAAATTCCTCCACCCCGATGAATTAACAATGTTGCATTCATCAAAAGCTGATCCTATAACCATCCTTACCTTACTATGGAGTGCCAAAGAAGCCATGTTTAAATGGTGGGGTAATGGGGACGTAGATTTTAGTGAAGTATTACGCATACACGAACTACCAGTAAATGAAAAAGGTGTTATCGCCGCTTCCTTCATCAAACAAACAGTCCATCCGTTGCAACTACACTATTCCCTTTTTGGAAACCTGACACTTGTTTGGACGAAAGGAGACATGAAACAGAAAAATAAGGAATAAGAAATATGAAATAAGGAAGTAAGATACCCTCCACTTTCACATTTCTTATTTCTTATTCCTTATTTCTCTGTTTTTTAGTCATCAAACCTACTCTTGGATTTCGGTATCAGCTAACCATCCTTACCTTACTATGGAGTGCCAAAGAAGCCATGTTTAAATGGTGGGGTAATGGGGACGTAGATTTTAGTGAAGTATTACGCATACACGAACTACCAGCAAATGAAAAAGGTGTTGTCGCCGCTTCCTTCATCAAACAAACAGTCCATCCGTTGCAACTACACTATTCCCTTTTTGGAAACCTGACACTTGTTTGGACGAAAGGAGAGATGAAACAGAGAAATAAGGAATAAGAAATATGAAATAAGGAAGTAAAATACCCTCCACTTTCACATTTCTTATTTCTTATTCCTTATTTTTCTGTTTTTTAGTCATCAAACCTACTCTTGGATTTCGGTATCAGCTAACCATCCTTACCTTACTATGGAGTGCCAAAGAAGCCATGTTTAAATGGTGGGGTAATGGGGACGTAGATTTTAGTGAAGTATTACGCATACACGAACTACCAGCAAAGGAAAAAGGTGTTGTCGCCGCTTCCCTCATCAAACAAACAGTCCATCCGTTGCAACTACACTATTCCCTTTTTGGAAACCTGACACTTGTTTGGACGAAAGGAGAGATGAAACAGAGAAATAAGGAATAAGAAATATGAAATAAGGAAGTAAAATACCCTCCACTTTCACATTTCTTATTTCTTATTCCTTATTTCTCTGTTTTTCAGTCATCAAACCTGCTCTTGGATTTCGGTATCAGCAACAGGTTGTTTTGCAGGGTTTGTTTGAGTTGTCTCTTTACGAGTTGTCCCATAGTGCGGGCTTTGGCGAAAGAGGGGGTGGCATTAAAATGGGTCGCTAACTCTGCTTTTAACTGTTCCAGTTTTTCTTTTGTTGATATGGTATCCGTGCTCATGATGTCGAGCAGCTCTTTGATGCGATAACGGGATGACACTAAGCGATAAGTCATCATGGTTCTTTCTTCGGCCTGGTATTGTGCGATGGAAGATTTGTCGAGGTGTTGTAAAGCAATATCTACCAGGGTTTTGTTTTCCTTGAAGAACTGTGGCAGGTACAGGTTTTTTCTCCCTTCATAAGATTGCTGGTCGAAATCGATGGCCCTGATACGGTATTGAAAGTCTTCAATATCAGGTATAATGTTTACAACAAAATTATACGAGCGCATATCGCCAAGTAATTGTACAAAGCAACGTTCGTTGAATTTTACAAATTCTTTTGCGAGTCGTATAAGGTTGGTATTGGCACTGTTTAAGTGCTCGGCAATAAAGATATCACCTGGTATGCCTGGAATATGTTCCTCGATCAGGGTATTTCTGTCTGTAAAGTAGGTCATACGGTTAGGGGAGAGCAGGTGCTCCAGTTCTAATCCGTACACGCGACTTGCATCTGCCTGTTTTATATAGTAGTGGTCATAATTGTCGTTAAACTTATTTACGATTCGAATGCGGAAGGGTTGACTGTTTCCGAAATAGCAGAAATCAATTCGTGCCACATCAAGGTGTTTGATAAAGCTCATGTCGCCCTCTGTTTTCAGAATGGCGTAAATGCGCACAAGGTTTTCACGCAGGTATTCCCATTCGCGCATGTCATAAGATACTTTCTCCCATGAAGTATCTTTACCCTGTCGGTCTTTTAGCGGAACTGAGTATGTATAACGCTGCAAATCTTTGTAACTCACCGGCAATTTTACTTCACGACTATAATGTACCAGGTATTTGCGCAGTGCATCATTGATGGGGAAGATGGGTTTCTTCTTCGAAGGTTTTTCTGCTTCTCCTGTTGAGATAATATGTCCGAATACATTACTCAAGTTCTAATGGTGTATTGTCTTCTAAGAGATTAAGATTTACTGCATCTGCACCTGCAATACCTTCAATAGATCCTTTGATATGTGCAGCATTGAGTAAAACTTTTTCTAATTGTTTTTCACGGGCCTTCCATAGTTTTTCCATCGCATCGCGTTCTTTCTGGATGCTTAGTTTCATGCTCATAAAGCCTTCGCGTATAGCTTTCCATTGTTCACTGAATTCGGAGCCTATGAGGTAATCGTAGAGCATCACCATTTTGTCGCCTTTGTTTTCCTGGCTTTTTTTAGCGTCGGCGATTTTCAATAATGCATTGCGGAGGAGTAATGCCACACTTCTTACTTCAGTAAATGTGCAGATATAAACACCATCTTTCTCTCCAAAGCGATCCATGTCTTTGGGGAGTGCCTGTGTAACAATTACAGCTACATCGGCACCAAGGTTACGCATATCTGTTTTAAGTTTTTCGATCCAATCGTTGGCAAAATCTTTGGTGCGTTTGCTTTCATAAATAATCTTGCCCGATTCATTACCAAACTGGTTGCGAACTGTTTGTATGCAGTCTGCGCCACGTACGCCTTTACCAACTTCTTCGATTGTATCATAAGGGAAAGTGGCCTGTAATAATGATTCCAGCATCAGTTCCTGCACTTCGCCCTGCAATTGCATACTTCCCTGTTCAGATTTCCGACGCATTTCTTCCACCAGTTTTTTCTGGTCTTCAATTTGTTTTTCCATCTCCTTCATGCGGAGTTGGTATTCCTGTTCTTTGATGCTGAGTTTTTCAGCTTCTTCTTTGGAGAGTTGTTCTTTTATTTTTTCCCTTTCTTCCAGTAACTGTCGCTGTAAGGATAGTTCCAGTTCTTCCTCTTTAGTTTTAAGGGCTTGTTCTTTTTGAAGGAATTCGAGTTCTTTTTTACGTGCTTCTTTTAGTTTCTCTTCTTTTTCCTTATCGGCTTCCTGCAGCATTTTTAACTGGTTCTCAAAATCGGCAACGATATTTTTGCGAAGACTGTCTTTCAACTCTTCTTCCAGTTTCTTCTTTTCCGCTACCAGTTTTTTATTGGCTTCTTCTTCTTTCTGTGCTAATTGTTGCTGGAAAGCCAGTTCTTTTTGTTTGAACTCATCGTCTTTTTTCTTTTGCCAGTCAACCATTTGTCCACGAAGCTCTTTCTGCACTTCTTCGCGGATCGAATCTCCTGGTTCAAACTGGTGGTTACAATTGGGGCAATGTATGATGAAATCGGCCATGTGTATTTTTTTTACAAAGTAATGTGAAACTACAAAATAAAAGTCCAGCAGGACTGCTTCGAATTGTAAGAACTTAAAACTGCTGTATGCACTTACGCTTCAATCGCCATTGGCACCAATAGGTAAGGATTAGACGCTCAGCTTTGGATTTGTGAAGCGTTTACATAATACCAAAAAAAGTCGTGTGCATAAAAGCTCAGACACGTTTTAATAAATCCGGGTTAGTGCGGAAGAGGAGATTCGAACTCCCACGCTTCGGTACTGTGAATCGATTGATAAAGAAAAAAAGCTTGGTAATAATAACAAGGTGAGAATATTGGAAGATTATAAGTCCACACTAATAGTATTGGGAGCTAAGCCAAGCAAAAGCAAATAGAATATTTCCCTTTCGTCAGGTAAACAATCGTGTGATGTATCAGCCACAGCCTAAAGCAATTCCTGGTCTTATTTCACGGTTTTTGCACGGCCCTCCGGAGCCATTACTCAGCGATATTTCCGCTATTCGTCCGGTTCAAAAATGAAGGCGAAAATCAAGTTTATTGATAGTAGCTTATTAGTCATAGAAGGATTATTCGTTATCATGTAATCCTTTTCAAATCATCTTGCTACAGCCTCTAACAGACATGCCAACCCAACACCATCATAAAAAAATCATATTATTTTTTTTTAAATAAAGTTTTGAAATTTGGCTTTTTTTCCCATTCTTACATTTCGTATTTCAAAATTTCAAATCATTCAACTATGTCTTACGAAGAAGATGATATTGCTGAAACCGGAGATAAACATGAAATTGACGGAAGGGAGTATTCAGTGGTGGGAAATACGGTTTATGTAAAGAATTTTTGGGGAAATTGGAAACTTGTCGAAGAAGAAGATGAGGAAGCCGAAGCAGGGGATCATAAAGAAATTAATGGCCAGACATATTCCGTTGTCGGAGATACAGTTTATAGAAAAAATTGGTTGGGTGGCTGGGCAGAAGTCGAAGATGAAAATGAACGGGCCGAAGCTGGAGAAATTGAAGAAGTTGATGGGGCCACTTTTTCCAGATTAGGTGATAATGTTTACAGAAAGACTTTTTGGGGAAACTGGAAGCTGACAGATGATGATGATGAAATTGCTGAAGCAGGCGATACCAGAGAAGTCAATGGAATTGAATATTCAGTGGTTGGTAATACAGTATATAAAAAGAATTGGATTGGCAGATGGGTGGAGGTTGAAGACGAAAACGAATGTGGGGAAGCTGGAGATCATTATGAAGTTGACAATAGAGATTATTCCAGAACCGGTGATACTATTTATAAAAAAAATTTCTGGGGGGAATGGGAGAAAATCAGTGGCCCTGAGGAGGAGGAGGACACAGAAGAAAGAGAAACAAGTTACAGAAGTTCAAACAATCGGTATGACTATAATGATGATGATAACAGTGATTATGACACATCTGACAGCACATCTTACACATCATCTTCCGAATCTGGTTCCGGTTCTCCAATAATCGGACTCATCGTTATTATTATTCTTGTTATTGCTGGCTACCAAATATTTAAGAAAAAAGATAATAGCCCATCAGTCGTATTTTCAAATTCAACCTTTCAGCCAGCAACTCAACCTGCAGTTGAAACGCCACCATCAAATCCCTATGGAGAAGGAAATGGAATGGTAACGTTCTATCATACTTGCGTTTATTGCCAAAATATTGAGGTAATATTTGAAGGAAACGTCATTGTAACCGTAAATAATGCGCCACTTCAGGAGGTACATTGTGGTGGTCAGGGCACTTTCCCCGTTTATGTGGAAGCTGGTACCCGCGTATTTGTTTTCCGTAATGAAAATGGGGAAACATGGGAAAAAACTGTAGAAGTTAAAGAGGGGGACTGTATTTTGGTAGAAGCTGAAAAACCTGATGAAACCGAACAACCTTCCGAAACTCCCACCATAACGACAGCCCCAGAAACAGCCAATGGAAACATTAATATTCCTTCTTCAATAAGTATTATCAGTCCAAAGGAGCGTGAGGAATTCGATTACCCAAGATACACAACTGTGGAATGGACGGAAGTTGAAGGTGCAGGATATTATGAAGTTGAAATGCAACTCGCAGATGCGCCATATGATTATTCTGCAACCAGTTTTTCTGAAATGCCTTACAGCAACAGGGGTTTTTACCTTACAAATTCAAACAGGGTGACAGTTCAGGGAATGGGAAAACAAGTGCATAGACTTCGGGTAAAGGCTATTGGTCATGGTAAGGTTATTCTGGTTTCGGATTGGAGGTATTTCAACTATATCCAGTAGAGAAGCAGCAGATTTATTTACTATTAAGATCAGACCTGTTTAAACTTGACAAATAGAAAAGAGAGCTAAATACCTAGCATAAAAGTTTGTTATTCGGGTTTGTTATTTTTTTTCGCGTTATACTGGATTATATGATAATCCAGTGAATTTGCCACGAGCTCTGACCAAACGGTTGCTTCACCAGCATGCAGATCCACCCAACCTTCTTCCCATCGGTCAACATCAATGACACGCTCATTATCAATTACTCCAGGATTCATTATCACCCTTGTAAAAGTGCTTCCATCTGGCAATCGGGCAAAATAGACCTCACAGGGATTCAGTGTAGCTTTCACAACGACTATCATTTCAAATACAAGGTTCAATTCAACGGGTTCAAGTGGCGTAATCCTATCCATAGATACTATTTTTTATAGCACTAAAATACTAATATTTTTAGTTTTTCAATATTTATACTACTTTTAGATTATGAATATGCTAACGCCGTTTGAGTTTGAGTATAAAGGGGAAAACCTGCAGATTATACCTCGCAAGGTTGGGATGGATTATGTTTATATCATCGATTTTCCTACCAGGAGGCCACCTCTTATGCTAACCAAAGCGCATAAAGAGGGCGGAAAAGCATTTTGGACAACTGTGCCGGAGGAAAGAGACAAAATGAAACAAGAAGCTGTTTTGGCTGAGGCGGCTGTATTGGGTGAATTAATCTCCAAACAATATCAAGAGGCAATTACAAGCTAATCATTGTTATCGATTATCAATACCTTTCTGTTTCAATTTTAAATGATGAAGCAAACATTCATGGAAATCTCGGCGCAGGCCTGCGGCCAGGTATATAAGGCTATTTTAGACAATTCAGCCAGTCACCGAAAATGTGCAGCTGTACTTGAAAAGGAAAATGAATTCCCAAACGCCGCGGCTCACCTGATACTTGCAACAGAAGAATTGCTCAAAGGATTGGTGGTTCTACTGGAAAGCAAAGGAATGCAACTTCGCAAGATCAAGGGTTTTAAGAAAATATTTACTGACCATAAAACCAGGCATTACCTGCTGAGAGACCTGATACCTGTGTGGATTGTCATTAAGAAAATTATCGATGAAATTGAGCACCCTACCTCGAAAAAGATTTTAAAACCTTCAGCACCAAAATTTTTAAGCTTTATTGTAGGTGCATTAAATATGGTGGAAGAAGGAATAAGCGGATATATGCAATACGAGTTCTGGAAAGGTGCAGATCAGCTTAAAAAATTGGCCTTCTATGTGGATTATGAAGACGAACTGCTTCAGCCAAAAGAAATTACCAAAGCAATTTACGATACCGTCAAACAAAATGTGGAAAGGGTGACCAAAGAGGTATTAGCATTTGTCCAGGTAATTGAAAACAGTACACCAGAAGAAACGGAGGCTTTTATCATGCGCACTATGGATGAAGATTTTCGGGATCAGCTTGAAAAAATAATCAGCGGTAAACATTCCATATTCGATGCATGATGAAAAAACTCAAAGAATGTTACTTCAACATGATCATGATTGCTTCAGCGATCAGGTATAGCTGGATCTCAAATGGTGCGATTCGGAACTTTATCCATTTGTCAGGAAACCAAGTACTTGACAGTTCTGTATTTCCAGAAAAAGACATCCAAAAAACCTATAAAGCACAGAACCTTAATATAAAAGCATACCTTATTATACAGACTTGTGCATTTTTAGAAGAGTATAAGCTATTCCATAAAATCAAGCCAGAAGATCCCACACAACTGGAAGCCAGCACCAGGTTTAAAAAAGATATCAAAGCCATACTAAAACCTGGTATCAGCTATATTAATGAATGCTGGTCTGAGCTTTCCAAGGCACGAAATGAAATGCTTGCACATGGCTGGCGGATTAATGGAGGTGATGCTATTTTTTTTACAGATGCAATTAACCATCCTGTAAATGCACCATTGGTTGATGAAGAATTTACTTTACTGATCGGTATTCTGGGAAGCATAATCGATGTATTACAAGAATACAATCCTCTCTATTTTGAAGAATTGGATGTTCTGATGCATGAAAGGATGAGCAAAAAACCGCACCACTTTGCCCCGACTTCTTCACATGCTTTCAGCATGTATGAATTTAAGAGGATCAAAGCATTGATGCAACAAGAACTTCGAGCCATTCAAGAACAAAGATAACCATATTGGCAATTAACTTTAAGAATCACCTGAGCGGATTTGGCTATATGAAATCTGAAGATTATATTATTATTGAAGGGCACCTGAACTAATACGTCCCTCGGATTTTATCATGAACAATTCAAAAAATTATGTAAAACTTGTTTTTTAAGGGGCCTCATCAGCATTGAATCCTCCACTTCTACCCCACCCAGTCCAGAACAACTATTCAGGTTGTATAAAAACTTGGTAACCGGCCTTTGCGTTCTGTCGGGTATTATCGTATTGGGGTTCATCATCCTTAAATTTTCCCTCTGGAACCTGACGTGACTGTTACCGACCTTTCTGAAAAGTGGATCATGGTTTTCAGCTTTCAGAAGACTGTTTAGAAAATAAGCAATCATCCTTTTTCGATTCAATTCATCCAAAGGGTGCGCCTTTTGATGACCGGATTTGTTACCTTCATATCCATGGATTTAAAAGTATTAGGTAAGGAAAGAATTTATTTTCTATTTAAGGGAGAGCGTTGCAGTTTTCAGGTCAATGAACTGGAGGACGGGTTCTGGGGTATCGAGTGCGGTCATGGGCTGTTTCAAATACTGAATACTGGCAGCATTCGCCTTGCGACATTGGTCTATGATGCGCTAGAAGAAATACGGAAACTTCACCCAGATCTGGCGCTATCCATGCAGGACGCCTATTTTGCAATCTGTAAGCAAAATATTGTTGCCTTTCGTAAATATCCCGGGGATCAGAGAAGATTATTTCAACTGAATTAATCATCGGTATGGTCTTGAATGCCTGGTAAATTATATTTTCATAAATCCATTTATTATAAGGAATAAGGCATCCTACCATATTACCAAGTTGCAAAGAGTTTTGTTCAATTAATCACTAACAGCAGCATCCTTTTTTTTTCTGTATTTCTATAATAGTTGTCGGATTCCCAATTGAAAATATTTTTAGTTCAATAACAGATTATTATTTTTAATAAAGCAATAATTATTTAAACGCTGAGGTATGCTCAAACTTTTATCCTGTCAGGTTATTATAAATTATTCTCCAGTCAACCTAGTCAACAATCCTTTGAACTTCCAAGTGAAATCAAAAATGGTGTTTTTACCCATTTTCTACTCGAAGGACTTTATGGAGGAGCTGACAGTATCAATCAAGGTAATAAGCATTTTTTGGATGGTGTGGTTACCGGAGAAGAACTATATCACTTTGTAAATATCAAGGTCAGAGAAAAAACAGTTAATGTACAAATGCCCGGTTTTGAACAATCCTCAAAATCACAATTCCCTCTTAGTGTCATTCGACCAATTAACCAGTCAGATCTTGCAAAGCTGTTTATGAATTATGATGAAAATCTTGTTGAGAATGATTTTTATTCGTTGCCAACAAATAAGACTGCAGTATCAGTTGCGGACGTAAGGATATCCGACAATATCTGCAGAGAGAATCATATACAATTTGGGTCATGTTATGGCAGATATGCATTTGTAAATATGACCGATGAACCGATTTTATTTTATGCCATTAATGGGAACGGCTTAATAAGACCAAACTTATTGCTGGCTCTTGGTGAAAAAATAGAAACACCTAATATCTATGCGTGTGGGAATAAGCCTGGAGAGTATCCTTCATTTCCTGCTTCGTTTTACTTTAAAACGCTGGATACTTACAATACAAAATATGCAAAGATGGTTTACCAGGTAGTAGGTTGTACTCTAAAGACAGTAACATTCACAAAACGAAATCTATATATGTCAAAGGATGGAGAGAAATACTAATAGAATTTGGAAAATTCATTCTTTATTTCCACTACCAGAACGATCTGGTAAAGAAAGTCCCTTCTTTGTGTTTCTTGAATTGAACTTCATAAGTATTGCCCAAGGCAATTGCTGAGTAACATTCCATTGATAAGTCATTACAAAGTTCAATTACCTTTTTTTCGATTTTTCCCATAGCTTTCGATCCGATGTATACTGCCTTTATTTGGGAAGTAGCAATCGGAACAAAGTCTGTATCCTTTTTGCTCATTAAAACTACCCTATGCTCACGTTCATACTGCCATTCCTTTTGTTTATTAAAAATCATTTTCATTATCCGTGAGTCCATTGGTTCAACTATATCAACCAAAGGCGGTGTTGCAGAATAAATGACAGGTGCATGTGCAAAAAAATCATCCGTATTTTCCAATTGATTGCAGATATCACTAACATACTCGACACAAATTCCTTTATAGTTATCGGTATAATGCGACCACATCAGGTTGTTGGTGTTTGTCTCGGTAAATGAGCTCATCGTTACCATCTGGGAAATGATTGCGCGCTGCGTTTGCTCGGTATACCAGACATAACCCCTATTTCCCCTTACACTGTCCTGCCATTCTTTAAAATCTTTTTCTGTTTTACCTGCATGAACCTGGAGAAATGCTTCCATCTGCCCCTTTGCATCCGGATCGATGTGTAAATTGAATTTCAATTCAAATGGATCATTTAAATTGAAAGCAGATGTAAATTTTATGGTTGGTTTTTCTCCAATAATATTTACAAGTGTCTTCTCATCCGGTATACTGTAGTACTTAAACATCCTGAATTATTTTATACGGTCGATACAATCTTTATCAAAATCTGTGAACTGTTGCCAATCCTTTATATTATTGTTCCAAGAAAAATCCTGGGCTTTAATCCTTGCCAGGTACAAGCCACTTAATGCAATGGCCACCTGTTTTACAGAAGTACCTAAATTTGTATTATAACTGATCACCAGGGTATTTCCTTGATCCGAATAAACCATTGACCTGTCCTTTCCTTTCTTTTTTACTTCTTTTCCCGTTTCCAATTGAAGAACATCATGTTTAATAATATCACATTTTTCTATAACCGGGAGGAAAGGAGCCGGTGTTTTGAGTATTTCATTTAACAGGTCTTCGATTGTATTTAGACTATAGCCAAGTCTACTATAGGCCCCATATAAGTAAGGAATGGTCAGTCCGTTATTAATATATCCGATCTTTTTTAAATAGCGAGTCAATAGGTACCAGTGTGGTTGCTGCATAAAAAGTAAATTAAGTAGCTATTATTAGAAATCCAGCATAGCTCAAAGATACAATTTGCTGAATTTTTAAGTATTTTGGTAAAAATCAGTATCATTAAATGGCCTGGATTGGAAAAGATGTGGCGCGCTTAATGGAGGATAAGGCAAGGCGAGAAGCTGCAAATTCAGGTCATGAGTAATCAATTTTATATCAGCTGCAGTTTTCCCATGCAAAGAACCTTTGTTTTTGGTTCATGGATATTTTCGTAAATTGCTAGCATGTTTCATCCCCAGCGTCCCGAACCCAAACGCCTCGCGATTCTGATCGGATCTCCCGGTCCGGAGAATAATCGTTTGCCTGGTGTTCCCACTGATCTGGAGAACTGGAGACAATATTTGTTATCGCCCCGTGGAGGTGCATTTTATCCTGAGGAAATTCTACCCTTGACTGATCCAACAGCGGATGAAGTGTTAAGACTGATTAGTGAGGTACAGGTAGACTACCTTTTCGTGTATTATTCAGGGCATGGGTATATGGATAATTTCAAAAGAAATATTCTGTCTATTCGCGGGCAGGGTGCTCAGGATTTATGCTTATTCAGTAATTCAAGTGAACGGCAGCTAATCATAGTTGATGCATGTAGAAAATTTCTGCCAACGATTAGCGGGTTTCCTGACGAAATGGAAGAGTGGCAGTATGCAACAGGTTATTCAGAGACCCGTGAGCATTTCAATCGTTATATTTCAAATTCACCTGCTGGCAGGATGATAATTCATTCCACTTCATATGATACATACGCATATGATAATCAGTTTGGACATGGTGGAGAATTCACACTCGCGATGTTGGAAGCATTGTACACAAGCAAAACATTACATGGTTATCAGCCCATCTGGGCAGAAGATGCCTTTGCAGGCGCCTGCAAAATAATAAAAGCAGCAGGGGGAAAACAGGTTCCGCAAATTACCTGGGAGGATGGGAATCTTCAAATCCCTCTTGGTATCGCTTCTCCGCATTTTATTCGAAAAGCTAAAGCGCAATACAATCAGAGACAAATTCCTGAGCAATTCATACCCAATAAAGCTCATCTCTCAGAAAGTGAAGGACTGATACTTGGCTTGGCTGCTCTCTTTATTGGAGGCGCTTTATTAAGTGGCAAATAACAATTGATGCAAATTGATTTCACGATCTCTTTTCTTATGTCCTCCAATAAGTTTATTAGTTATTTCAAAGGTTATCCGATATTAATTAGCAGAGGTTTGCCATTCTACCTTCGGTAGTTTTGCCAGGTGTTTCATGCTGTTTTTTGGCCTGTCTCTTTTATATACTTCATTTACATAACGTGTGGTAGTATGTCCTAATAATAGCGCTACAGTTGCGGTGTCAACTTTTTCGTCCTGTAATAAAATCGAAAAACTCAAACGAGCACAATACTAGGTAATGTATTTGTCGATTTTCGCCCGTTTCACCCATTTAGCTAATGATTTGTTTGCTCCGTCATGGGTTGGAAGAGAAAACACAGGCCCTGTAAGTGGCTTGTTTTTTTCGCTGGCAGGTAAATAGGCCCTGCGCATTTCAGCTTTGTGCTCCAGAATTTGTTTGACAATAGGGTGCAGGGTTAATTCTAAAGGCTTGCCAGTTTTGCGTTGGATAACTCGAGTCATTAATTTTCCATCCTTGATATCATCCCACCGCATCCAGTTTACATCACACCATCTCAGCCCGGAATAGCAGGATACAACGAATGCATCGCGGAGTTCTTTGTTGATGATTGGAGTTTTGAGTAACTGAATGTATTCATCAGCTTCAAGGAACTCTTTTAGCGCTTTACTTGGGTTTGTTTTGCTCCTTATATCTTCGGTTGGATTATACCGGAAGTAACCTTGTTTGGTAGCACTTTAACCACTCGTTTGAATGCATGGAAATAATCAGACGGAGTCTTACCTGTCAGCTTGTCTAGTAAAAAAGTTCTAAATCGTTCACATAGGTTTTCTGTCAGGTCATGTGGTGAAAGGAATTCCTTTTTTACAAACTTCCTAAATTGGTTCAGGCTTCCTTCAAGGTGTTGGTTTCCTTCCCGCTTATTGTTTGTTATGACTCAACATAGAAGTCAAAAAAATTGTCTTTGAAACGGTGAGCAAGAATATAGGTCGAGCCCATACTCTGGCTGTCAAGGATGAGTTGCGACCTCCTGTTTTCAAGAAGGAACAAGGCTTCTTTGTTGTGAATTTTCTGGATAGCGTCCTTGGGTTTCGCCCAGGTAAAAATGCCTGCCGCTTTGCGCTGGCCTGCCTCTTTGCCCCATTCAAAAGTCCACTAGATTTTGCTGCCGTTGTGAGATTTTTCTCCGCTTAATTGAATACTCATTTTATTCAGGTTTTGCTCAGAAATCTGTCCGCCATTTGTCCGCCAAAAACAGCGGAAACAAGCGGCAAAAACTGGCGGACAAACAGCGGATAGGCACAAAAAAATCCCGTAAGTGATTGACTTACAGGACTTTTTGTAGTTGATTTGTGTGCGTAAGAGGAGATTCGAAATCCCTTACTTCGGTACCGTGGGCGCAAGCACCTTAAACTAGTATTATGAAGGCGGATACTGTAAGAATTAAATCCTATAAAAAACCCAGACATATTTAAATATATCTGGGTTAGTGCGGAAGAGGAGATTCGAACTCCCACGCCCGGTAAAAGGCGCTACCACCTCAAAGTAGTGCGTCTACCAATTTCGCCACCTCCGCATTCTTTGGGACGGCAAATGTACAGCATTCAATAAATCTATACAAAGCCTTCCTAAGATTTTATTTACATCCTTTCAGGAACTTTAATTCCCAAAACAGACATCCCATTCCTCAAAGCCTGTGCTGTTAACTGCGACAATTGCAGGCGGCGCTGTTTTTTCTCTGCTGTCTCTGCATTGGCAATAGAATGTTCGGTATAAAAGGAATTGAAAGTCTTCGCCAGGTTAAACACAAAAATGGCCACTTTGGAAGGGTCGTGCTCGGCAGCAGCTTCCTGAAGCACAACAGGGAACTGTTCCAGTGTGAGCAGCAATGCTTTTTCCAGGGGGAGGAGGGGTGAATGGTGAATAGTGGATGGTGAATTTTCTTTGTCATTGACCATTGACCATTCACCATTCACACCCGCTTTCCGCAGGATGCTCTTGATCCTTGCATGGGTGTACTGTATAAAAGGACCTGTAAACCCGTGAAAGTCGATGCTTTCCTCAGGATTAAAGATCATCTTCTTCTTAGGATCTACCCTTAACAAAAAGAATTTTAATGCACCCAGACCAATCGTGTCATACAATTCCGTCAATTCCTCGGCAGTAAAATCTTTCACCTTGCCCAGTTCTTCCGTTTTCTGGCGTGCAATATTTACCATTTCTTCCACCAGATCATCGGCATCTACTACTGTTCCTTCTCTGCTCTTCATTTTACCGGATGGTAATTCAACCATGCCATAACTCAGGTGATAAATACCATCAGCAGAAGGTAATTGTAATTTCTGACAGATTAGTTTCAATACCTTGAAATGATAATTCTGTTCATCACCTACTACATAAATACTCTGACTGGCATTAAATTCTTTCTGCTTTTGTTCCGCCAAACCAATATCCTGGGTAATATAAACCGAAGTGCCATCTTTTCTTCGAACCAGTTTCTCATCCAGTCCATCAGAAGTAAGGTCAATCCAAACACTGCCATCTTCTTTCTGGTAAAATACCCCTTTTGCTAACCCGGTTTCCACCAGGTCCTTACCTAATAAATAGGTATTGCTTTCATAATAAGTTTTATCGAAATCGCTGCCAATGCGCTGGTAAGTGGCATTGAAGCCTTCGTAAACCCAGCCGTTCATAGTGCGCCATAAATCCATTACTTCGGATTTGCCTGCTTCCCAGTCTATCAGCATTTGCTGGGTAGCTTTCATAATAGGGGCTTCTTTTTCAGCTTCTGCTTCTGTCATACCTCCCGCTACCAGTTCTTTAATTTCTGCTTTGTAGGCATCGTTGAATTTCACATAATAATCGCCCACAAAATGATCGCCCTTGGTGCCTGTGCTTGCAGGAGTTGCTCCATTCGAAAAGCGTTGCCAGGCAATCATACTTTTGCAGATATGCACCCCTCTGTCATTTACAATACAGGTCTTCACCACTTCATTACCCGTGGCTTTAAGTATTTCAGCAATACTCCATCCCAAAAAATTATTTCTCAAATGACCAAGGTGAAGGGGCTTATTGGTATTGGGGGAGGAATATTCAACCATTACTTTTTCACCGGTAGCGGCTGCATACCCATAACTTTCCTTCGAATAAGATTGTTCAAGAAATGAATACCAATAATTATCAGTAACAGAAAGATTCAAAAAACCTTTAATGATATTGTAACCACTGAATAAATGCGGGTTAGCTGTTGTTAATGCTTTACCCATTTCTTCGCCCAGGGCATCGGGTGATTTCTTTAACTGTTTTACCAGCGCAAAAAGCACAACGGTATAGTCGCCTTCAAATTCGGGTTTGGTAGCATTTACCAACACTTCATTGGGTTGCATATCAACCTCATACAATGCTTTAATCGTTGCCGATGCCGCCAGCTTAATCTGTTCTACAACACTCATATTCAAAATAGTTACGGCCGCAAAAGTAACTAATTAAGCCCTACCTTCGCCGCATTGATGCGAAACTTGCATGAACATATCCGGGCTTTCTTGTTACGGGTTGTAGATTTTTTTTACCCGCTGTTCAGGAAATTAATGCCCCTTCAAACCTATCGCTATGCAGCCTGTGGTGGATTTAACACCAGTCTGGATATATTCCTGTTTTTTATTTCCTACAATTATATTTTTCATAAAGAAACACTTCACTTGCCATTTATGGCCATCAGTGCCCATATAGCCGCATTCCTGGCTGCATTTGTGGTTACTTTTCCAACAGGGTTTTACCTGAGCAGGTATGTGGTATTTCAGGAAACATCGGTAGCCAAACGGAAACAGCTTAGCCGCTATTTTGTGGTGGTACTTGGCTGTTTTTTATTGAATTATGCCTTTCTGAAATTGTTTGTGGAAGTATTTGGATGGTATCCAACAATTTCCAAAATAATCACAACTTTCTTTGTGGTTGCATTCAGTTATTTTTCTCAGAAGAATTTTACATTTAAAGGAGAAGGGAGGTGAGCTTCAAGCTACAAGCTTCAAGCGGCAAGCCTTGATTGGTGCTCGCTTTTTACTATCTGCTATTAATAGCAGATAGGGTATTTACGGTAACCAAATATTTCTTTAAGCAACTGACTTTAAATTATCTAATTCACAAGCCCCCCCCTTTAATTCCATTAAAAGCAGAAAGCCTATAATAAGCACCCATCAAGGCTTGTAGCTTGCGGCTTGAAGCTTGAAGCCAATTTTCCCCGGCCAGCAATGGCTTGCAGCTTTTTTTAGCAATGATTAATTGGCAATAATCCGCTGCTGATACAAGGGTTGTTGCACCATATCTTTTACAGGTGTTATATAAAACATGAGGGTGGCAATGCCTGTTTTTTCTGCATGGATTACCCGAACTGTATGCGTTCCCTTACTTAGTTCCAAACGGGCCCTGTGGTGGGTATATTCATCATATTCCGTGAATTTTGGATCCCATCCATCAATTGCCAGTTTCCCGTCTACAAATACCTGTACAAAATCATCGGCCGTTACAGCGATATCATACATCCCTTTTTCTGTCTCAATAGTAGTAACGGCATCAGTCGCAAATGAATCTGCCGGTAAATTTTTACCGATTGCGCCCCACCAGGTAAAGTCTAGCTGTGGGAGTGTGTCTGATAGAGTAGGGGTTGATTGCAGCAGCTGCTGAAAATTTTCTTTGGAAAGAATAGGATCCGAATCCTGACCCCATTTAAACCAGTTTATGATCCATTGCTGTTTTGTATCGTACTCATCATAGCCAAACAAAGTACCACTGCTGCCTGATTTTCCAAATGCATCGGTGAAATCCGGACCTTCATATTGTAAGCTGATTTTTTTTGAAGGACTGTTTATTATTGGCCGGGCTGTTAATGATGAGGGAAAGCTATCTGTTCCTTTCTCAATTATTTCAAAGCCATTCAGGCTTTCTATTTTCCAGGAACCTGTTTTACCCAATACTTCGAAATGGTACTGCCCCAGGCTATCCACTTTTTTAAGCCAGAGTAATGGATACTGAAAATTATATGGCCCCCATGGTGTGATGCGGATATTGTCTTTCCCTTTTGGAAAAAGGGGGTCTGGTCTTTTTTGAACAGGTACCTGTTTTAATCGTTCATCCGGAACATAATCCATATCAAGCGGATCATCTTCACGGGATGTGTCGATATCACTGGTTCTTTCACCTAATTTCAGGTTGGTAGTATAGGCCATTTTCTGGTTGCCACTGAATGCTACCGTATCTGTACCCATGATATCATAAATGGTTTCATTGGCAGTGAACTGGTTAGCAGCAATCCAGTAGTTCATACTCCTGGTATCTTTTACCTGTGCATATTTCCAGTCCGCGGGTTGGGTGGCTCGTGACCAGAGTTTGATGGCGGTTTTGTCGTACAAAAATCGGTTGATGGCTATATTGATATTTTGTCCGTGCTCAATAGCTATACCAATTCTATTAAAGGCAAAATCGTTGTCGGTAAAATCACAATCGTAGCTATAACCGCCCCAGATTCCATGGTCGCAATCCCGAATCACATTTTTCATTACCAGGTTTCTGCTGAAAGTAACTTCAACTCCGTTGGTAGGGGCGTAGGAGAAATCATTACCATAGATAAAATTATCGTTACAACCGCCCTCACCCGTATCCATTGTATGCTGACCGGCCCAAAGGAAAAACCCATCACCGCTATGTGTGGCACTGTTATAGGCGAAAATGTTGTCGTTACATTGTTCAAATACCAGGAACCCGGCACTGTCTTGCCCACGCTTGTATTTCCCGTGGCTATAACCCCTCACGTTCCAATCCAGCCGGTTATGATAGAAATTATTCTGACTGCTTCTGTATAAACCGATGCCGATGCCTGAGTTAAAGGAGAAGTTATTATCGAAAACCACTGCTTTTTCGCAGCGTGTCATCATAAGTCCGCATTGCCCGCTGGTAACGGTATTATTTGAAATACGGGCATTTTTACATTGGTCGAGGTAAATACCTGCCCCATATCTTTTCCATTCTCCATGATCGTTTTTATGGTAACTCATCCAGTCGCTGATATCTTCCCTGTTCAGGTTACTTTTCAGTTCCTGGCGGTAATTATAACTCAGGTTACAGTTTTCAATGGTCAGACCATCTACACTATCTGCCAGGATGGCGATTTTAAAGCCATGGATATTGCCATTACGGATGATAATATTTTTTGAGCCCGGTTTGATATGAAGGGCCACACCATAAAACTCGTCTGGACGGGTCATGTCATTTGAGCCTTGCAGAATGGCTTGATTTAGGTCTACCGTTATATTTTCTCCCGCAATTTCTATAAGGGCGTTACTTGCCGGACTATTCAGGTTATAGACGCCCGATTGAAAACGCGTGGAGGAAATGATCTTCATATTCCGGTAGGGGGTGGAAACCGGCAAATCCTGGGCAGTAGCTGCCAGTAATAAAATGGACCATAAACCTGTAAACAGCGTTTTCAAAAACATGCTTAAAACTAAGGTTTTCTGAAATATAGGATGCCAAATGGCAGATTTTACACAAGCTAACTGCCAGAAACGCATTGATATCGAGTCTATTCGGCAAGCTTTACAGTGGTAAAGGGTGAGGTATGACAATTTTTCATTTAAAAGGGGGATGGCATAATGATTGACAGTTATATCCCGATTATTAACCTGAAATCAATAGTTATGGGCAAAATAATAGGCATTGACCTTGGAACAACGAATAGCTGTGTGGCCGTTATGGAAGGTAACGAGCCGGTAGTGATAGCAAATGATGAAGGACGCAGAACGACCCCTTCCGTAGTGGCATTCCTGAAAAACGGGGAGCGTAAAGTGGGAGATCCCGCCAAGCGTCAGGCCATAACCAATCCGCAAAACACCATTACGAGTGTAAAGCGTTTTATGGGCCGCCGTCATGATGAAGTAACAGAAGAAATCAGCCACTGGAGCTATAAAGTAGCCAAAGGCGATAACAATACCGTACGTGTTGCGATCGATGATCGTTTATACACTCCGCAGGAAATCTCAGCAATGATTCTTCAGAAAATGAAGAAAACCGCTGAAGACTACCTTGGCCAGGAAGTAACAGAAGCGGTTATTACCGTTCCTGCTTATTTCAATGATGCACAGCGTCAGGCAACAAAAGAAGCCGGTGAAATTGCTGGTCTGAATGTTCGCCGTATTGTAAACGAACCAACCGCCGCGGCATTGGCTTATGGTCTGGATAAAAAACATGCTGATCAGAAGATCGCCGTGTTTGACCTTGGTGGTGGTACATTCGATATCTCCATCCTGGAATTGGGTGATGGCGTATTTGAAGTAAAATCAACCAATGGTGATACACATCTTGGTGGTGATGACTTCGATAAAGTGATCATGGACTGGTTAGCTGATGAGTTCAAGAGCCAGGAAGCAATTGACCTGCGCAAAGATCCAATGGCTTTACAGCGTTTGAAAGAAGCGTCTGAGAAAGCGAAGATCGAATTAAGTTCATCTGCAGAAACAGAAATTAACCTGCCATATATTACCGCAGTAGATGGTGTGCCTAAACACCTGGTATTAAAATTAACACGTGCAAAATTTGAAGCATTAGCAGATAATTTATTTGCCCGTTGTTTAAAACCTTGTGAAGCTGCATTGAAAGATGCAGGTTACAGTACTTCTCAAATTGATGAAGTGATCCTGGTAGGTGGTTCAACCCGTATCCCTAAAGTACAGGAGATCGTAGAGAAATTCTTTGGTAAAAAACCTAATCGTGGTGTTAACCCCGATGAAGTAGTAGCCGTTGGTGCCGCTATCCAGGGTGCAGTATTAACCGGAGAAGTGAAAGATGTATTGTTGCTTGATGTAACGCCACTAGGACTTGGTATCGAAACCATGGGTAGTGTTATGACGGTGATGATTCCTTCAAATACAACGATCCCAACCAAGAAGACAGAAGTATTTTCAACAGCCAGTGATAATCAGCCAGGCGTACAGATCCATGTACTACAGGGTGAGCGTCCGATGGCTAACCAGAATAAGAGCCTGGGTATCTTTAACCTGGATGGTATTCCACCGGCCCCAAGAGGTGTACCACAAATTGAAGTAACATTTGATATAGATGCTAATGGCATCCTGCATGTAAGTGCGAAAGATAAGGGTACAGGTAAAGAACAGAAGATTCGTATTGAAGCTGGTAGTGGTTTGAGTAAAGAAGAGATTGAAAAAATGAAAGCAGAAGCGAAAGCTAATGAAGCGAGCGATAAAGAAGCACGTGATAAGGTAGAAAAACTCAACCAGGCCGATAGCTTAATTTTCCAAACAGAGAAACAATTCAAAGAGTTTGGAGATAAGATTCCTGAAGATAAAAAAGCGCCAATCGAAGCGGCTCTTACTAAACTGAAAGAAGCGCATAAAAATCAGGATATTGCCGCTGTAGATGCTGCAATGACGGAGATGAATACCGCCTGGACTGCAGCTAGTGAAGAAATTTACAAAGCACAGCAGGCAGCAGGAGCACAACCGGGAGCCGAAGCTCAGCCTGGTGCTGGTGACGCAAGCGGTGCTGCAAAAAATGATACTGTTGAAGACGCGCAATTTGAAGAAGTGAAATAAGAGAATCTTAATTATTTTGTCAAGGCCCCGTTTAGAAAAACGGGGCCTTTTTTATGGTTCCTGTATATGAGAGAATTTTTACTGTTTCTTTTTTTTCGCTGGTTGCGGGTTATCGGTATTTAGTATTTGGTATTTCTCTGCCGGACTTAATCTGTCCCACCAACCGCGGGCGGTCTCACCAAAAAGTAGTCTGGCTTTTAGTTCCATGAACAATAATTCACTTTCAGTGAAAACCTTTTTTTTGATCTGAGGCGTAAGGATGGGAGATTGATACATGTTTGTTTATTTCCCCAAAACTATTTGCAAATAGGGAGAGATGGAACAAGGGGGGATGAATTGCGTAGAAATACAGGGTGGATTTACGTTTATATTTATTGCCACTGAGAGCACAGAAATACACAGAAGTATTCAGTGCTTCTCTGTGCTCTCAGTGGCAATAAACATTCAACTAATAAAACAAGCTTAATCTTTCAAGAAAACATCACTTCGTAATTCTATAACACCATCTTTTTAATTTTCCCTCAAAATCGAAGGGAGTAGTGGCTTTGGTAATATCTTTTATATCAGCAGCTTTAATCGCAGCCTCATCTAATATAAATTTTGTGAAGTTAGTGCTGAAAAAGAGGATGCCTCCAGTTGTCATGGCAGCCAAAACATCATTGATGAGCTCAACATGATCGCGTTGGATGTCTAAGAAGTCTTTCATGCGTTTACTATTGCTGAAAGTAGGAGGGTCCATGATTACCAAGTCGAAGCTATTGGGTTGTAAAGTTTTCAGGTATTGTTTTACATCAGCATGTACAAAAAAGTATTTGTCTTTATCCTTGAATCGGTTGATCACCATATGATCTTCTGCCCAATTGAGATAGGTTTTTGATAAGTCAACAGAAGTGACCGATGATGCACCACCCGAAGCTGTGTACACTGAAAAAGAACCGGTGTAACAGAATAAATTCAAAACCCTTTTATCGGCAGCTATTTCTTTCGCCATCTGCCTGGTAATCCGATGATCGAGAAATAAGCCGGTATCGAGATAATCAGCAAGGTTCACCAAAAACTTGAGCCCGTTTTCTTCAACGGTAAAGAATTCTTTTTTACTGTCTAATTTCTCATACTGCTCATCTTTATGCGACATTCTTTTGCGCTGTCGCACAAAAATGGAAGCGGGTTTAATAGCCGTAATTTCCGAAATGATACCAATACATTCATCCATCCATGCGTCATGCTCTTCGTCGGTCATGCCATGTCGGCGCAGGTATTCTGCCAGGTAAATTTTGTCTTCATAAAACTCGATCGCAAAAGGAAATTCAGGTAAATCGTGGTCGTATACACGATAACAGGTAATACCCATTCTCCTGGCTTGCTTATGACGGTGTTTGTACACTTTCGATAAGCGATTGCGAAACATCTCCAGTTTAGGGTTCTCAGACATGTGGCAAAGATAATGGGATTGGAGTCTGGTAAAAAAGCCTCTAGCCATTAGCTTCTAGCTTCTAGCTTTTTTGCTATGTGGGCCATCAACAAATATAATGGCGACAATTAAAAATTTCTTTAAAGTAGATTTTTTACAAAACAAATTCGCAGGACTTGTAATATATTCAAGTCAAAGCAGATGATCTAAAATGACCACTAATCAAGGCTAGCAGCTAGCGGCTAGAAGCTCGCAGCCCAATTCCCCACCAATACCATGGCTGTTCAGCCATTCAAGGAATTTACTGCCAAAAACAAGCCGATTGGTTTATATTTAAAACCCAAAAATCAAACTGCATGCGAAAACTTATGATCACAACACTGTTGTGTTGGGTGGCTGCCAGTATCAGTGCCCAGGACTACAGTAATGCGGCAGAACAGGCAAACCGGCTCAATGCATTGAGCAAAGCCTATCCGCAACTCACTTCACTTAAGTCGCTAACCAAAACAAATGGCGGTAAAGACATCTGGTTATTAACCATTGGTACGGGTAAAACCGAAACCAAGCCAGCTATTGCTGTCATTGGCGGCGTGGAAGGTAATCACCTGCTGGGCACAGAACTGGCAATCGGTTTTGCAGAACAGTTATTAAAAGGTTCAGGTAGCGATAGTATTAAAGCCCTTTTGAACCGTACTACCTACTATGTATTTCCAAATATGAGCCCCGACGCTATGGAGCAGTATTTCAGCAAACTGAAAGCAGACAGAACAGGTAATGCTACAGTTACTGATGACGACCGTGATGGCAAAACAAATGAAGACGGCTGGGACGATCTTGATGGAAATGGTAAAATAACTTTTCTCCGCGTAGAATCGGTTACAGGCGATTATAAACTTCATCCCGATGATGCCCGTGTACTGGTGAAAGCAGATATCAGCAAAGGAGAAAAAGGAAAGTATAAATTATTACCCGAAGGTGTTGATAACGATAAAGACGGCTTATTTAATGAAGATGGGGAAGGAGGTATTGCCTTCAATAAAAACCTCACCTATCAGCATAAAACTTTTGCAACAGGCGCAGGTGAGTTCCCTGCCAGCGAAAAAGAAACAAGGGCCATGCTCGATTTCCTTTACGATGCATTTAATGTTTATGCCGTTGTAAGTTTTGGATCAAATAATAACCTGTCAACACCGATTAACTATAATCCCGGTGCAGCTAACCAACGTATTGTTGCAGGTTTATTGGAACCAGATGCTAAAGTGAATGGTATGGTAAGCGAAATGTACAATAAAGTAACAGGTACAAAAGATGCCCCTAAGAATAATGTTACAGGTGGTGATGTACTATCATGGGGTTATTTTCATTTTGGTCGCTATAGCTTCAGTACACCAGGATGGTGGGTGCCCAAAACCAAACCTGATACGACTAAAAAAGAAAAAGCATTTACCATAGAAGATCCTACTGCAAATTATTTGCGCTGGGCATCGCAACAAGGTATCACCAATACATTTACAGAATGGAAAACAATTCAGCATCCTGATTATCCCGGACAAAAAGTGGAAGTAGGGGGAGTTGATCCTTATGTTCTGAATAATCCTCCTTATAAAATGGTAGATGCAGTGGTTAAAACTCATACAGCTTTTCTCGTTAAGCTCGCTGGCTATCAACCTGAGATTGATGTAATAAACCTGAAAACCGAAAAACTCGCAAATGGATTAACACGTATCAGTCTTGATGTAGTGAATAAAGGAAATTTGTCTACACATACCAAACTTGGTGAAAGAAACTATTTCCTCAAAAAAGTAAAAGTGGCGATACAAACAAATGATAAGCAGGAAATCATTGGTGGCAGAAAAATTCAACTACTCAGTAGCTTAGATCCTAATGAGTCTAACTCATTTAGCTGGGTGGTAAAAGGTACAGGTAAGATTACGGTAGAAGCTGGTTGTCCTACCGCAGGTACCAAAACCATTGAGATTAATCTTTGATCACCACAAATCATTTCAACATGAAAAAAATATTTCTGAAAATAATAGCATCAGTACTCGTACTAAGTTCGGGTCTGTTTGTACAGGCACAGTTGCCTGGCCAGGTGTTTAAGGCAGCAGGTTCTCCGGCTAATCCGAAAGTAACCGTAACCTGGAATCGTTATTATGACCATGCCGGCATAAGTGAAATTTGTAAGAAAATAGCAGCGGCATATCCAGACCTGGTAAAACTGCAATCGATCGGTAAATCGTATGAAGGACGTGATCTGTGGTGTTTAACCATTACCGATTTCAAAAAAGGGGGCAATGCCGACAAAAAGCCAGGCATGTATATCGATGGTAATATTCACTCCAATGAAATTCAAGGTGCAGAATTTGCACTTTATACAGCATGGTACCTTACGGAATCTTTTGGTGATACCAAATTCATACAGGAACTACTGGAAGATAAAGTGTTTTATATCGTTCCAACGATTAACCCGGATGCACGTGATAGCTATATGCACAAACCCAACACCGGCAGTTCTCCACGCTCAGGTGTAATACCGGTAGATAATGATGGCGATGGCTTGGTAAATGAAGATAGTTATGATGATATCAATAATGATGGGCATATAACGATGATGCGCAGAAAGAATCCGAATGGCCGTTGGAAAGTAGATCCTAAAGACCCGCGCAATATGATTCAGGTTGGGCCGGATGAAAAAGGCGATTATGAATTGTTGGGTATTGAAGGAATTGACAACGATGGCGACGGTCGTGTAAACGAAGATGGTTACACATTCGAGTACGATCCCAATCGCGACTGGGGTTGGGGATGGCAACCAAACTATATTCAGAACGGTGCCTATAAATATCCATTCTCACTTCCGGAGAACAGGGCAGTAATGGAGTTCGTAATGAAACACCCCAATATCGCTGCAGCACAGTCTTTTCATAATGCCGGTGGTATGATCTTACGCGGTCCAGGCGGACAGGAAGACGTTGGCACGTATAACCAGCAGGATATAGCTGTTTACGATGCTATTGCAAAAAAAGGAGAGGAACTGATACCCGGTTATAAATACCTGGTGGTATATAAAGATCTCTACTCAGCTTATGGTGGCGAATTAGACTGGTTCTATGCTGGCCGGGGTATCTATACCTATTCGAATGAACTTTGGACGCCATACCTCATGTATATGCGTGATGCTACACGCGATCCGTTCGACAATGCCAGCTACAGTTTCGATCGTTACCTGTTGTTCCAGGATGCATTTGTTCCCTGGACAGAATACGATCATCCTCAATACGGTAAAATAGAAGTAGGTGGGATGAAGAAAAACTTCGGTCGTGCACACCCCGGTTTTTTGTTGGAATCAGATGCACACCGCAATATGGCATTCAGTATCTACCATAGTTATCATACGCCAAAACTCAGCGTTTACGAAATCACTGAAAAAGACCTGGGTGATGGATTGAAAGAGGTAACTGCGGTTATTACCAATAGCAGGCTGATGCCAACACATAGCAGTCAGGATACCAAGAACAAAATCGAAAGACCTGATTATATTACCTTAACCACATCCGGTAAAATTGTTTCGGCCATGCAGGTAGAGAACCGCGATCTTAATCTCAGCAGGGAGCAGGAACAAAACCCTGCAACCATTGAAGTGGCCAATATACCCGGCCTCGGATCAGTTACCGTAAAATGGATTGTTCAGGGTGGTGGCAAATACACCGTAACCGTAGACAGTAAAAAAGGCGGAACTATATCCGCCTCTAAATAATCTTTATTAATCTGTGAATCTGTGGCTTATTTTTTCGCCACAGATTCACAGATTACTTATTTCAATTTCGCTAATGCTTCTTTAATTCTTCCCCATGCTTTTTCGATATTACCCATGCTGTTGGCAAACGAAAAACGCACGCAGTTAGGCTCTCCGAATGCATCACCCATTACAGAAGATACATGCGCCGTATTCAACAGGTACATGCTGAAGTCAGCTGCATTGGTGATGGTAGTAGTGCCATCTGATTTTCCATAATAAGCACTCACATCAGGAAACACATAGAATGCGCCTTCAGGAGCAAAACATTTGAAACCAGGTATTTCTTTTACCAGTTCCAAAGTACGCGTTCTTCTCCTGGTAAACTCAGCCGTCATTTCTTCTGATGGACGCAGGTCGCCGGTTAATGCAGCTACTGCCGCTTTTTGTGCAATAGAGCAGGTGCCGCTGGTAAACTGTCCCTGTAATTTTTCACAGGCTTTGGTAATAGTAGCATTGGCAGCGATATAACCAAGGCGCCAGCCGGTCATTGCGAAACCTTTACTCAAACCATTGATCAACACTACGCGGTCTTTCAGATCGGCAAACTGAGCAATGCTTTCATGTTTTCCTACGAAATTGATGTATTCATAAATCTCATCGGAAAGGATAATGATATCCGGATATTTTCTGAACACTGCAGCCAGTGCTTCTAATTCAGCTTTGCTGTACACCGCACCTGAAGGATTGCAGGGTGAGGAAAACATAAACACTTTTGTTTTAGGTGTTATGGCTGCTTCCAGCTCGGCTGGTGTCGTTTTGAAACTGTTTTCTACAGATGTTCTTATTTCTACTACTTTACCACGCGCAATTTTTACGAGTTCAGAGTAAGTTACCCAGTAGGGTGTTGGAATAACTACTTCATCACCTTCATCAACCAGTGCAAGAATGGCATTGGCCAGACTCTGTTTTGCACCTGTAGAAGTGATGATATTTTCCGGGGCATAATCGAGGTTATTGTCGCGCTTGAGTTTAGTGCATACTGCTTCTCTTAAGTCAAGAAAGCCGGGAACCGGTGTATAGTGGCTCCAGTTATCGTTGATGGCTTTAATGGCAGCGTCCTTAATATGCTGCGGGGTATCGAAATCGGGTTCACCTAAGCTAAGGTCGATAACATCGACACCTTTGGCTCTTAACTCACGGCCCAGTTTGGCCATTTTAAGGGTTTCCGGCTCATTAAACCGGTTGAGAAGCGAGGATAGTTGCATTGCTCTTACATTAAATAATTTGGTTACTTGAAATTTAGCGAGCGTGAAGTTCGTTAAAAACAAGCAAACGGATGTAAGTTTCCACGCAAAACACGGAAATGGATGGCTGATGTCGGATCGCTGATGTCGGATTTAATATTGTTGGATGGCAGATGTCAGATGTCAGATTTGGGTTAAGAATCTAATAGTTGTAAAATCTCCTTGTAACTCTTTGTCTTACTCTAAGGTTTAACAAAAGAGTTACACAACGGTTATAAAGCTGAACTACTCCATCAAATCCGACATCAGCGATCCGACATCAGCCATCAACTTAGTAGTGAATTTTATACTTGTAAAGGTTGGGCAAGCGGGTTTTCTTTCTTTGTAACTCGTATTCATACACTGTACGTCCGAGGTTTTTTAGAAAGGGGTAGCCAATTGTGGTATAATCGTATTTGTCGTCATTGAATATGCCATCACTGTTACATAGAATGGTTGCGCTGAGGAAGAATTCAATGTTCTTTTCAAAATCAACAAAATAACTTACGTCTGTAAGAAATCCATATGCCCCACCAATTTTATTGAAGATGCGGATATGTTTGGGAGCCCTTCCTTTTTCAGCACCATAGTAAAGAAACTTAACGGCTGCATCACCTACTTTGGCTGTATCGTAACTGGGAGAAGTGCTTTCAGAGGGGAAGGCACTCATCCAATGATAGATAAACTGTTCATCTTCTTTGGTAAAATCAAACCGTTGATGCTTTGGAAACATTTCGGGCATAATTACAGATTGTAAAATGCGGTGAAAATCTTTCAGGTAAACCCTATTCTTATCATCAAAAACAAAGGGGGTATTGATCAATTGACTACCAGCATAATAACCTTTACCCAAACTTGTTTTAAAAGCCGGAAACACCGCTTTGCTAAAGGCAGCAGGTTGTGATGATATGACCGCACCATTTTGATCCAGAAAACTTACTGCATTAGTTGTTCTGTTTTGTTCTTCGGTTCTGCTCACGCTCAAACGATGGCGGATAATGGCATCCGGATAACCTTTTTGGGTAAGCCTCTGCTGAATATATTCCTGTCCAAGGTATTCGTATAGTTTGTTGAAGGCGTCATTATCGCTTACCAGGAATATCTGTTTGATAAGCCGCTCAATAGTGGGTTTGTCCGGAAAGCTGTCCTGTATTTTGTTGCCATACTTAATCATATCCAGGCTGTCTGTAATCAGCGTGTTTTGTATGGAGACAGGTATGCCCGCTCTTTTAGCTTTACTTAGTTTTTCGAGTGCCAGCAATGCAACCGGCATTTTAACCATACTGGCCGGATAAAAATATTCAGTTGGATTCAGGTGAAAACCATAATCAGTAAAAACCGGTCTGTTCTTTTTGTCTCTGTCAATTTGCGTGTACATAATTTGTACCCTGAAACTATCCCTGTTTTGGAGAATTGTATTGAATAACGCTGGTTTTGATTGCAGGAGCTGCTTCAAAAAAACAGTATCCTGTGCCGAGGCTATCCCCGCAGTCAACAGGAGTAACAAAACAAATATGCGCATAAATAAAAATAGCGAAAAATGGCAGATGTCAGATCTCAGATAGCAGATATAAAAAATCTGACATCTGAGATCTGACATTCTTTCTTGTTCTGCGTACCTTTACATCCTAAACGACCACCATGCCACACGAAGCGATTTCGGTTTTTGATATGTTTAAAATAGGCGTTGGACCATCCAGCTCTCATACATTAGGTCCATGGCGTGCGGCATTGAAATGTCTGGAAACTATTCAAACTAAATACAGCCTGTCAGAAGTAGAATCTGTTACCGTTTTATTATATGGCTCCCTGGCTAAAACCGGGAAAGGACATGGAACAGATATCGCCGTTTTATTAGGCTTATGTGGTGAAGATCCTGTTACGATCGATGTAAACAGTATCACGCCCAAAATAAAAGAGATTGAAAGCAGTCAAACTTTAATGCTTGGAGGAGCAACCGCTATCCCTTTTCATTTCCCTGAAAACCTGCAGTTCCTTTTTAATGAAACACTGCCTTTTCATCCTAATGGTTTATCCTTTCTGGTGTCCTTGAAAAATGGCGAAAACTTCAGTGAAACATATTATTCAATTGGAGGTGGTTTTGTAGTGAAGGAAGGTGAAGATAAAACGCAGCAGCAATCGGTAGACCTGCCTTTCCCTGTTAATACAGCAGATGAATTGTTGCACTGGTGCATGAAAACAGGCATGAGTATACATGAAGTGGTGATGGAAAATGAACTGGCATGGCGTAGTGAAAATGAAACCCGACAAGGGGTAATGAATATCTGGCATACCATGCGGGACTGTACCTATCGTGGCTGTCATACCAAAGGAGAATTGCCTGGTGGCTTGCAGGTACGTCGTCGTGCATTCGACCTGAATAAAAAACTCATTGGCAACCAACCTTATGCTGATTATGCATCCTGGATCGATGCAATTAAGGCAGGAGGCAATGGTTTTAAATACACGCTAGATTGGGTAAGTTGTTTTGCATTGGCAGTGAATGAAGAGAATGCCTCATTCGGTCGGGTAGTAACCGCACCTACCAACGGAGCTGCAGGTGTAATACCGGCAGTGCTGCAATACTATATTGCATTCTGCGATGGTTTTGATGAAGAGAAGATTTTTCATTTCCTGCTGACTGCATCAGAAATAGGCAGCATCTTTAAAAAAGGAGCAACAATTTCCGCAGCAATGGGAGGTTGTCAGGCTGAGATAGGTGTATCATCAGCAATGGCAGCGGCCGCATTAACCGAGGCATTGGGGGGTACACAAAGACAAACACTGATGGCCGCAGAAATAGCCATGGAACACCATTTAGGACTTACCTGCGACCCCATCGGCGGGTTAGTACAAGTGCCCTGTATTGAAAGAAATACCATGGGTGCCATCAAAGCCATTACAGCATCGCAGTTGGCTTTACAAAGTTCACCCGACTATGCCAAAGTAAGCCTCGATAAAGTCATCAAAACCATGTGGGACACCGCGCTCGACATGAGCAGCAAATACAAAGAAACCGCAGATGGCGGGCTGGCTATTCATATTCCGATTAGTTTGCCGGAATGCTAGAAGAAATGGCGGATGTCTGATGGCTGATGTCGGATTTGGAGGTTATTGCCACTGAGGGCACTGAATACACTATAGAAATTTTCTGTGAAATTCTGTGCCCTCAGTGGCAACAAATCCCTCATGAATGCCTGAAAATACAATTTCGATTTGAGGAATATTTCCAACACAGAAATCATAAAACCAAAGATCAAAAATTCAAAGATCAACATAAGGTGTAACTTTGTAAGAAATGCACCATGTTACAACGTATTGTTATTCTGGGTGCGGGTTTTGCCGGGTTACAGCTGGCACGCAGATTAAAAGATTCCAATTTTGATATTACACTGATTGATCAGTACAATTTCCATCAGTTTCAGCCACTATTTTATCAGGTAGCTACTGCCCGATTAGAGCCCAGTTCAGTTTCATTTCCCCTCCGTAAAGTATTTCAGCATAAATCCAATGTGCATGTTCGATTAGCAACGATAGAAAGTATCGATCAATTGTCGAATACGGTATATACCGATGTGGGCAGTTTTGGTTACGATTACCTCGTTATTGCTACTGGCTGCACCACCAATTATTTTGGCAATAAAAATATTGAACGCTATGCTTTCCCGATGAAATCAACCACGGAAGCCATTGTATTACGCAACCGCATACTCCTCAATTTTGAAGAAGCATTACATGCTACACCTGAAGAGCTGGAAGGCATTATGAATATTGTGGTAGTTGGGGGTGGTCCAACAGGGGTTGAATTATCTGGCTCACTGGCAGAACTGAAAAAGAATATCCTGCCACGCGATTATCCCGATATGGATTTCTCCCGGCTCAATGTGTATTTGCTTGAGGCTGGTCCGGCAACACTGGGGCCTATGAGTAAAGTGTCGCAACAAAAGTCACAGGCATATCTTGAAGCGATGGGGGTGCAGGTAAAAGTAAATACGCAGGTAAAAGACTATGATGGAAAGAAAGTGCTACTTGCCGATGGCAGTACTATAGCTACCAATACACTTATCTGGGCCGCAGGTGTTACCGGAAATGTTCCCAATGGCATTGATGCCTCATTGCTGGTAAGGGGCAACAGAATTAAAACAGATGTCTTCAACCGCCTACCTGGCACAGACAATATTTTTGTACTTGGTGATATTGCCTATATGGAAACAGAACAGTTTCCCAAAGGGCATCCACAACTGGCCAATGTAGCCATTGCACAGGCAAAAAACCTGGTACAGAATTTTAAACGGATACAAAGTGGAAAAGCCTTGCTGCCATTTAGCTACAGGAGTCCCGGTACTATGGCAACGGTTGGCAAAAGAAAAGCAGTGGTTGATTTACCCTTCATGAGTTTCCAGGGACGTTTCGCATGGTTTATCTGGATGTTTCTACACCTGATGCTGATACTCAGCGTAAAAAACAAACTCATCATTTTCATCAACTGGGCCATCAGCTATTTCACCAACGATACAACGCTTCGATTGATCCTGCTACCGACAAAGCACCAGGTAGACTTATACAAAGAAGAACAAACGCCGATTGAGCAGAAAACGCACCAGCTTTAATGTTTGATTTTTTGATCATTGATTTTTCGATTTCAGATATAGAATCGGATAGAATAGAATATTTCAAATCCATTCCCAATAACTCCCTTTCTCCCTTTCTCTCTGCGAAAAAGCTTAGTAATTAGTAATGCTTAAATTACTTGATTTCTTTTGCAGGGAGAAGGGGAGAAAGGGAGTCTCGATTAATTCGAAAAATACTTTGCTATTGCTAAAATCAAGAAATCAAACATAAATCCGACATCAGACATCAGCGATTCCCCTGAGTAGTCTTTGCTTTTTCGATTTCAGATATAGAATCGGATAGAATAGAATATTTCAAATCCATTCCCAATAACTCCTTTTCTCCCTTTCTCTCTGCGAAAAAGCTTAGTAATTAGTAATGCTTAAATTACTTGATTTCTTTTGCAGGGAGAAAGGGAGAAAGGGAGTATCGAATAATTCGAAAAGTACTTAGCTATTGCTAAAATCAAGAAATCAAACATAAATCCGACATCAGACATCAGACATCAGCGATTCCCCCGAGTAGTCTTTGATTTCATTGTACAGCGTTCCTCTCTCCACCGGTTGTCTGTTAACCTGTTTAATCAGGCGTACCAGTTCTTCGGTGCTCATGGTAGGTGTTTGTTCTTCACTTCCGGCCATAGCGTAAATTTTGGTAGAGTCGTCGATGGTGCCATCGATATCGTTCACCCCGAAAGAAAGGGTTAGTTGTGCATTTTGTCTGCCCAGCATAGGCCAGTAGGCTTTCAGGTGCGGGAAGTTGTCCATGTACAAACGCGATACTGCATACATGCGCATGTCTTCAACTACAGATGACTCGGCAATATGACTCATATCATTATCCTTATTGCGGAATTTGAGGGGTATAAAAGTGTTGAAGCCGCCGGTTTTGTCTTGAAGCTGACGAAGTCTGTCCATGTGATCAATACGATGCCAGAATTCTTCTATATGTCCATACAATAAAGTGGCATTACTATGCATGCCAAGATTGTGAGCAATTTCATGGATATGTAACCAGCCATCAGCATCAACTTTATCTTCACAGATCTGTTTGCGGATATCAGGATGGAATATTTCTGCACCTCCACCGGGTAAGGAATCCAATCCGGCTTCATGTGCCAGTCGCATACCTTCTTCCACAGAAACTTTGGCTTTGCGGAACATATAATCCAGTTCAACGGGTGTAAAGCCTTTAATGTGTAAATCGGGACGATGTGCTTTGATGGTACGAAGTAGTTCGAGGAAGAAGTCGAGGTTCATTTTCGGATGCACGCCACCAACGATATGTACTTCGGTAACGGGTTTACCGTCGTAGCTTTTTACGATATGCATCATTTGTTCGATGCTCAGTTCCCATCCTTCTTCGCGGTGGGCATAGAGGCGTGAGTAGGAGCAGAACTTACAGGAGAACACACATACATTGGTGGGTTCAATATGGAAATTGCGGTTGAAATAGGTTTTGTTACCATGTTTCTCTTCACGTACCCAATTGGCCAGGGCACCGAGCCAGGAGAGGGAGCCTTTTTCGAAGAGGGTAACACCATCATCAAAGGAAATACGCTCTTTGCTTAGTATTTTCTCTCCTATACTTTTTAACTGACTATCCGACTGTGTTGCAACCAAAACAAATGGGTCTGAAATTCGCGCGCTCATCTTCACTAATTTGGATGCAAAAATACGATTATAGTTGCCACTGAAAGCACAGAAATACACAGAAACGTTTGAGTGGTATTCTGTGCCTTCAGTGGCAAATCCGCCTTATTTCTTAGGTTTCAAATCCACTTTCCTCCAGCAGCCTCAAAAGTTCATGTTTTTTATATAGATTCGTTGGTCACACTGCAACAGCAGGTATTCATTCATAACCAACTGAGCTATGTCAATTAAACTAAGGCTAACTATTCTAAGTTTTTTCCAATTTTTTGTGTGGGGAGCATGGCTCACAACGCTTGGTTCTTATGGTTTCGGGTTTAAAAACTGGACGGGTGCGCAGTTTGGGGCTGTTTTTTCTACCCTGGGACTAGGTTCGCTGGTTATGCCAGCTTTGGTAGGCATTATTGCCGATCGTTGGATGAATGCAGAAAAGCTTTATTCATTGCTACATATTTTTTACGGCCTCACCCTCTTTGCATTGCCATTTATCGATGAACCGAATACATTCTTTTGGGTGCTGCTGGTGAGTATGTGTTTTTATATGCCAACTATATCTCTTTCCAATTCTCTTTCCTACCGGATTCTCATTGATAACGAGATGGACGTAGTAAAGGTATTCCCGCCAATCAGGGTTTGGGGTACAATTGGATTTATTGCCGCTATGTGGACCACCAATCTTATCAGTGATCCACAGTCACCCTGGGAAACTGGTAAGGCGATAGGAGAGCAGATTGCGGCTATAACAGGACATGCTATTAATGCCAACCAATTTTACGTAGCTGGAATATTTGCCGTGGTATTGGGTATCTATTCATTTTTCCTGCCTGCCTGTACGCCCCAGAACAAGGGGAAAGGGATGGGGTCATGGATCGATACTTTTGGACTTCGCGCCTTTAAGTTGTTGGGGAATTATAAAATGGCCATTTTCTTTCTTTTTTCGATGTTTCTTGGAGCAGCTTTACAGCTTACGAATATGTATGGTGATACCTACCTGAAAGACTTCGAAAAAATTACCCAATATGCCGATTCTTTTGTCGTGAAGTATTCAACCATGATTATTTCCATTTCACAGATATCAGAAACACTATTTATTCTGGCTATTCCATTTTTCATGAAACGCTTTGGCATTAAGAAAGTGATGCTGATCTCAATGTTTGCCTGGGTATTGCGTTTCGGGCTGTTTTCTTTCGGTAATCCTGAAGGTTTGTTCTGGATGATTATTCTTTCAAATATTGTTTATGGAATGGCGTTCGACTTCTTCAATATATCTGGTTCCTTATTTGTAGAAACATCTATTGATCCTGCGATACGCTCCTCCGCACAAGGCTTATTTATGATGATGACCAATGGTTTTGGAGCCATCATGGGTAGTGTGTTGAGCGGCTGGATGATCGACGGTTTTTACCTCTTACCAGATGGCAGCAAAGACTGGCCCGGCATCTGGATGGTGTTCGCCATTTACGCCCTGTTTATAGCCATATTTTTCGCCATCCTCTTCCGCCACAAGCATAATGCTGCTGAAGTGGCTAGTGTTGGGCATTGAGAGAAGAGGCAAGCTACAAGCTTCAAGCCGCAAGCTGCAAGCTTTTTTAGGCGATTTCTTTTAAGATAAGATATCCCACAAATTAAAAGGAGCCGACTCCCAATGGAGCGGCTCCTTTTAAATATTATAGCCTGCAGCTTGCAGCTTGTGGCTTGCAGCTTACAAATGCGCCTGAATCTTCTTATCCAGCACCGACTTAGGTACTGCGCCAATTTGTTTATCTACAATCTGACCACCTTTAATGAAAAGGATAGCAGGGATAGAAGTAATACCATAGTTCACACTAAGGTTCGGGTTATGGTCTACGTTTACTTTACCTACGTTGATCTTGCCATCGTAATCTTTAGCCAGTTCTTCAATAACGGGTCCGATAGCGCGACAAGGTCCACACCATTCAGCCCAGAAATCTACTACGGTCAGTTTATCACTATCCAGCACAGTTGTCTGGAAATTCGCGTCTGTTAATTCTAAAGCCATTGTTTTTATTTTTTAGATGTTTATGTTTTTGAGTCCGAAAGTCCGTCCTTCCTTCGTCAGGATGACCGGAAGTCCGTTTTTCCTTGCTTGTAGCTTGAAGCTTGTGGCTTGAAGCTATAGAAAGAGAACAAATTTAAGCCCAATCCCCCATCTCTGCCCCTTTGACTTTTCCACCACTGTTATTAATGACGTTAGGACAGGAGAAACCTGACAGGGAAGCAGGAAATAAGGAATAAGAAATAGGAAATAAGAAATAAGAAAGGGGTGGGGTTGTGGGAATGGCTAAAATGAGTAAATTTACTAATGTGTGGGATTGGGTTTCGCAATTTGCTTGTATAAGGTGGGTTAGCGAAAATGGGTTTCAGCAATGTACATGTTGGCTGTTATTGTCTGGAGACACCTTTTGCAAAGTTTAGCAACGTTGCATCTTGACATAAATTTTATGAGAAAACTATTTATAATTTTTTCAATCTGTATCATTTCGACAGTTTCTTTTGGTCAACGTTATTATACTGCTGACATAATTAAAAAGGCTGACAGCATAATGAAAGCAACAATTGGTGAAAGAATTTTTAATCAATATTTTCATTACGACAATCAATCCTATTATGAATACAAAAACTTTTTGGGCAAAACTTCCTGGAAAACTTTGATTGACACAAAGCGAACCAAAGGAAAGTTTAAAAATATGCGTGTCAGATATTTGTTTTGCTTAGACACCTTTTATATTACATGCCTTTTCACTTTTGTTCAGTTTGATAGTAACTTAAATAAAAATGACAACGTTGACATTTCCTTTATTCCTAACTATGTTTTAGAAAACAAACCATGCAATTTTATAAATGATAAAGATGCTTTGCAAATCGCAAAGTCGACTTTTACTAAGCAAGGCATTAAACCTATTTCTTTAGGTCTCTCTTATGACCGAAATAAAAACATATACTATTGGCGAGCAGACAATGTATTGACAGAAAACACAGATAGCTTCGGCAGTAAATATGGACAAGTTCAATACGTTTACATTAATGCTTTGACTGGAAAAATAATTAACTTTTTTCCTGATTCGATTTACGCCCCCATTCGATAAATAACAACAGCCAACAATCGTATTGCTAAACGCGAGTCAGACTATACGTAGAATCAGCGGTTGTGTTGCTATCAGTATAGATATAAAGATGACGGAATTATAATCTTCTACAAATATTCCTTCTCCGTAGGGTCTTGCATACAAAAGAAGCTCGTCGAAGAGTCTCCGAGGTACGATGGACTCTTCGTGTTACACAGCCAGGGTGTAGGAATTACTATGGCGCTTACTAATTCATTACAGAAGAAACGAACAATACTATTAATCATTAACTTTCCTATGTGTGAGTGAGCGATAACTTTTGGAAAGTTGCGAAACTTTACAAATGGTTATTGTCTACAAAAGGAGCCTCTGAGTAATGTAACTTTTTTACCCACAAAATGTGAAAACATAAACAGCGGTTCGTGGTCGAAGTTCAATTTTCAGCTTTAGTTCATAACTTCAGCTTCATATTTTCAATCGAGCATTTGTGCCGGGCTGGTCAACCAATGAATTATCGGCCTTAATAAATGTCAGTTTGTAGGGGGTGATTTTATGAAGACACTGCTAACTATCTTAATCCTTATTTCATCAGGAGCTGTGTTTGGACAAACCAAGACCTTTACTATTGAAACAAATCAAAATGGGGATACTTCATTTTGGTTTAAATATCAGGATGCCATTATTAAGGATTTAGCTCTTTTTAGGCTTGACACGGTTACTTCTAATTTTCACTTTAGGGTTTGGAAATCAAACCAAGTTCTTGATGTTTGGCAAAACAGAGACAGTTCGTATTCAGCTCAATTGACTTCATGGGTGTTCGAAATTTCACCTGTAAAAGAAACGCCGACAGACAGAATTTTGGTTGACAGGAAAACTTTTGATAAGGAAACAGGTAAGAAAATCTTCGATTTTATTGTCACCTCTGGAATCAACAAATTGCCCACTGACAATTTGATTGCAGGCTGGAAACAAGGCTTTGATGGAGAAACTTATATTATTGAATTTGCCATTCCAACAGCTTATTCCTTTAAGACTTATTGGACGCCAAGCGTGCAAGACTCATCATTGCAAGAAGCTAAATTCATAGAGACATTCGTGGACAATATTTTTGAGATGGCAAATGGTAAAACAACCTGGAGGATTTTCGAGACAACTATTCCCTATGAATGCTACAAGGTTGGTGGTACAATTCGCTGCAGGATTCTTACGAAAAGACAAAAAAGAAAATACGCAAAAGAGAGAAGAAGCTACCGCCAACAAAAATATTTGTAAAAGAAGGACTGAGTATTGTAACATCAGTAGTTTTCCTTCTTCGCTGTGTATACATATTAAGAGAGAGACATTGGCGTAGATCATTCAAAAAACCAGATACTTTGGTGAAGAAAACTACTCACTCTCAGCCTTCAACCGTTTTAAAATAACCGAACGTAAATGCTCCTCATTATTGTTGCCCCAATTACCCAATGTAGCAATTACAGGAATAAGCGTTTTGCCAAATTCTGTTAAACTGTATTCCACTTTTGGCGGAACAACAGGATAAATTTTCTTTGTAATCAATTCATGGTCTTCCAGTTCCTTTAACTGAATATTGAGCACACGTCTTGTTGCATCCGGAATTTTTCGTTGCAGCTCACTCGGACGCTGATGACCTTCGCTGATAAACCATAACAAACGGATTTTCCATTTACCATATAACACTTCGCCAATTAAATCAAGGCCGCAATTCAGGTTTGGTAAAGTTTTTCTTTCATACATAAGACGAAAGTATAGCAATGTTCCAAATTGTACAATAGGGGAATAATTTATCCCTATCTGAATCGTAATGCCGTACTTGTACGAAGCGTACATAAGTCTCAGCTTTGCCTAAAATAATATGATAATGGAACAACCATTTAATTTCAACAATGAGTTATCGGGCAAAATAGCCCTGGTAACAGGTGGTACAAAAGGAGCAGGCAGAGCCATTGCAGAAAGGCTTTTACAAGCTGGTGCAACCGTTATTATTACCGCACGTAATGCACCGGAAACAGCAGATAACAAGCTGCATTTTATTCCTTCTGATTTGAGTAAGGCAGCAGATGCACAAAAGTTAATCAGCGAAGTGCTCTCGACATATGGCAGGTTAGACATTTTGGTAAACAACCTTGGTTCATCATCAACTCCTGCCGGTGGTTTTGCTGTATTAACCGATGAAGACTGGGAATCAACCCTGCAGGCTAATCTGCTGGCTCCTGTACGATTAGACAGAGGTTTTTTACCACAAATGGTTGAGCGAAAAACGGGTGTAATCATTCATATAGCTTCTATTCAGGGTAAACTGCCACTCTACGATTCTACATTGCCTTATGCCACTGCAAAAGCGGGATTGATCAATTACAGTAAAAGTTTATCGAATGAGGTAACACCAAAAGGTGTTCGTGTGCTCACTGTTTCGCCCGGATGGATCAATACATCAGCATCGGAAGCCTGGCTGGGCGAAATTGCCAGAAACGCGAATAGTACTATAAAAGAAGCGCAACAATCTGTAATGGATGCATTAGGTGGTATACCCTATGGCAGGCCAGCCGAACCACAGGAAGTAGCAGAATTAGTGGGTTTTCTGGTATCACCAAGAGCTAATTATTTAACCGGAACCAATTTTGTCATCGATGGTGGCACCGTACCAACAGTTTAATCATCTTAAAATTAATAAACATGAACTTACCTAAAGTAGTAGCAGATTTAGTTATAACACAGAACAACTTTGATAGCGTTGCTTATTCAAATTGTTTTACCGAAACAGCCGTAGTATTTGATGAGGGCAAAACGCACAATGGAAGAAAAGAAATAGAAAATTGGATAGAAAAAGCAAATAAGGACTACCAAGCAACGATGAAACCGCTCGAATATGCTGCAAAAGAAGAGATACTTAAAGCCGAAGTATCAGGCAATTTCCCGGGAAGCCCCATCGTATTACATTACCATTTAGCAATAGCGGGTGATTTGATACAGTCATTGAAAATTACAGGATAAGCAGGAATGGCTAATTTTAGCCATTCTTTTCTGTTTATGAAAAGGAATGGATCAATCAGTAACCAAAAAAAATCAGGTAAAGTATGTCATATTGCACAGCCATAGAAAATATGCAATCCGAAGAAAAAAAGGCATTGCACAAAAACTATCACGACAACCACTATGGCTTCCCCATTCACGATGACAACGAATTATTTGGCAGGTTAATTTTAGAAATCAACCAGGCCGGATTGAGTTGGGAAACGATATTGAAAAAAGAGCAATCATTTAGAAAGGCGTATAGCAAATTCAATATCAAAAAAGTGGCCGCATATACAAATGCAGACAGGGAAAGGCTGTTGGCCGACGCAGGAATAATTCGAAACAAGCTGAAAATAAATGCAGCAATAGAAAATGCAAATACAATTCTTGTTTTGCAAAAAGAGTTCGGTTCTTTTGAAAAATGGTTAGGGCGCCATCATCCGAAAACCAAAGATGAATGGGTTAAATTATTCAAGAAGACATTCCGCTTTACCGGTGGCGAAATTGTTAGCGAGTTTTTAATGAGCATTGGTTACCTGCCTGGTGCGCACGATGAAAATTGTCCTGTTCATAAACAGATTTTGAAACATAAACCTATGTGGGCGAAGCGGTAAGGGGAGGGGTATGATGGTTAACTTTTCTTTTTCTGTAGGGTCTTTTTCTTCTAAGGGTGCAAATAACCAAAAGTAGTTCGTCGAAGAGTCTCCGAGGTACGAGGTCCAAAGGACTCTCATGGAGGACTCTTCGTATCACACAGCCATGGAATACCAATTACTTTGGGGCATACTAATTCATCACAGGTAGTTCTCCACCATTTGGTGTCCTAAACTGAAGCATATAAACATACCCCGGAGGGGTAACACAAGTTAGCCCCCCAGTAATAAGAGTATTTCATAACCCCGGAGGGGTTACACTGCATAAATGCAGCTATTATTGGCTATTGCATTTCGAATTGAGGTTGCCAGATCTGTATTCTACTGGTGGGTTATGGTGTATGACAATCGAACATGTGTTACCCCTCCGGGGTAATGGTATTTCTTCGTGTTGGTGCTAACATGTGATACCCCTCCGGGGTAGTAATATCATTATTTGTAAGCTGTTCATCTACTGATAAACCCGAGCCTCACTACAAACTATTAACCGTTCCCATCCTCCCCATCGCAACCACCGCAACCACCGCTGCTGGTAAAAAGGCTGTATCATTAATTAAAGATTCGTTTTGTCTGTAAAAAGACAACGCTACAATGACCATGAGTACCGATGCCGGTTGTATAGCAGCATTTTCAAAAAAAAGGTTACTGGCAGGTGAGGAGGTATCTGAGAAACCGACAGCTATTTTTTCAACAACAGAGAAGCATTCTTGTTGTTCACCAAAGGACAACCCCTGAACCATTATACTAATAGTCGCTGATGCAGCCAGCAGGGGGTTCATGATTTGTTTAACCGGATTGAATGCGGGCACATGAATATGCAATCTTCCATCCTGTGCACCCTTTATTTCGATCGGAACAAAAAGATAATCTCTCAGGTCAGCTTCCGTGTTCAGTTGAAAGGGAGGTATAAAACCATGGCCCAATACCCAGTTGTTTTGTGGGTGGTGTAGTTTATAATATTTGTACATCCATCCCCTGAATCGGTTCACCGCTTTGAATGGAAAAGCCAGGTAAGCCTGTAAAACAGAAGCTGTTGCGGTAGCTGTACGGGAACAAATGCCAAATAGCAGGGCTGCTTTTTTTTGCTTAGCTGCGGTTCTTTTCCTTCTATGAAGAGTGTATTTAGTAAGCGGGAAGTTCGGCGCATCGTCTCCTGAGTAGGAAGGAGCGTTGTATGTTACACGATCCAGGTGTGCGAATTACGCTGGCACTTACTCATTCATTACTGTGCGTCAATTTTTGAGTAATAACCTAAAAAAAATTAATATCCATAACGACTTCTGGAACCTCGTTTTTTTCTTTTCTTTATAGTGAAAAATACTATAACGATATGCATCCAAGATTTGAAGCAGGAATCAATATCGCCATTAAAATTCCTAAAAGTAAATATGAAAAAACAGTAGCTTTTTACCGAGATATTTTAAAGCTGGAAGTGGAAGAAAAGCCCATCGATAACCCAACAGTATCGAGAACATGTGAAGTGAAATTCGGAAACAATATTATCTGGCTTGACTGTGTAGATAACTATACACATTCAGAAACCTGGTTGCAACTTACAGTTCCCAATATAGAAGAAGCCGCAAGCTATTTGCAAATCAATGGTGTAGAAACCTGCGATGAGCTGGAAGAGCTGCCCGCAAATATGCACTGGATTCAGGACCCTGCCGGAACTGTATTTAATGTACAGGAAAGGGGTGTCAAGTAAATCTAAATTTACCAAACGACTACACGAAACTTTTTTTTCTCCCGTTGTCTGCGGAGAAAAATCCTCAATATAATGATGGTTAACTTTTGGAAAGTTCCGAAACTTTCCAAAAGTTTCTTATCTCCGTAGAGCGTTCGTCACCAAAGCGATTTGTTGCATAGGCATTTGTACGAATTACTTTAGTGTTTACTCATTCATTACCAAAGAATCGGGCAATACAATTAATCAGTAACTATCCTTTATATAAGCGTTCTCTACGAGAAATATTTGCGTGAAACGTTCAAAAAAGCAGACCCATCCGGTAAGGGAAATTTCTCTGCAAGGAGCAAGTCAATGTATAAGGGTTGTAACTAAATCTGTATTTTTATTAATATATTGGCATCCACCGGCGAATTTTTTCTGAATAGAATGATTGGTGTATGCAGTGCGAACGCTGAAAGATTGTTGCTATATCAGCCACAGTAAAATCAAAAAGAATAATACATGAAATTTGTATGGACAATTTCTCTCCTCTTGTCATCACTCGTTTGTGACAGTCAGAATAGCTTAAGTTTCGACACATTGCGTAAAGCCTATAATGCAGACATGAAACTGGTGAGCGATGAATTTTCGGCAAACTACTATCCGAAAAGAGCATCTGTTTATTCGTTGAATCCCCAACAGTTTCTAAAAAAAATAGATTCATTAAAACAACCCTTCTTAAAAATAGCCGACAAATATGCAGGCCAGTTTCAGGTAGTTGCCAAAACCTTCATTCCTGATGAGCGAAGGGATATTTCCCTTTTTTTTGACAGAATGATAATTGATTATCCCTATTTACACGAAAACTATACCGGCAAACAGGTAACATTACCAAAGACAGTACAAACAAGATTAAAACAGCATCTCAAATATTTCAACAATCCTCAACTGCTATCCAGTAAAGACTTTATAAGTTATGCAGAGGCAGTTTTAAGGCATCAGACTACGACTGAATTGAGAAAAGCGCAATATAAAAAATCAGACAACAAAAGGCTTGATGCTTACCTGAATATCATACCGGCATATTTTACAAACAGAGCGTGTAAAGAATTCTGGCAACATCATTACCTCTTTGCACATCTTGAAAATTTCGGGAGTAAAAACACAGCGGAAACGGTAAAGTCGTTTCTGTCTACCTGTACAAACATTTCATATACAAAACCCATCGACAGTATTTACAGAGAAAGTGTGGAATCGTACAAAGGTCATCTGGTTAAAACATATAAAACAGTGAATGGTACTAATCTTGACCTCCATATTTTTCTTCCCGATACTTCCATCCCGAAAACCAAAAGACCTGTTATGATTTATTTTCACGGTGGTAGCTGGACAGAAGGTACTCCTGAGTGGGATTTTTTCAATTGTGCAAACTTTGCCAAAAAAGGTTGGGTAGCTGTTGCCGTAGAGTATAGAATTGCTGACAGGCATGAAACAACTCCTTTTGAAGCTGTTAAAGATGCAAGATCTGCGATTCGCTGGTTAAGGGCAAATGCGGCACAATATGAAATTGACACAAGCAGAATAGTAGCTTCCGGCAATTCTGCTGGGGGTCATTTGGTATTAGCCACTGCTATGGCAAATGAGATCAATGAAAATACAGATAACCTGAATATCGGAGCGTCTCCCAATATTTTACTGATAAATTCGGGTGTTTTTGACCTTACTGCTGATGCCAGCACAGCATGGATAAGCAAAGGATTGACCAACAAAAGTTTTATTCAAAAAATATCACCTCAGCATTTGTTAAGAAAAGGACTTCCGCCAATGCTTATTATTCATGGAACCAATGATCAAAGTGTGAATTATACAACTGCCAGATCTTTTGCAGAAAGTATGAAGAAAACGGGTAACGATATTGAATTTCATACCCTGGAAGGGGCTCATCATTATATTTGGTACGACAGACGTTTTTCAGTAAAAGTAGCCGAAATGCGCAAAGCATTTTTGAAGAAGTATGGTTATGAGTAATGTATGCAACCTTCAAAAAACTAGCCCTTTTTTTTAAGGTATACATACCCAAATGAAGTTCGTCGAAGAGTCTCCGAGGTCTAAAGGACTCTCATGGAGGACTCTTCGTGTCACACAGCCATTGAGTACCAATTACTTTGGGGCATACTAATTCATCACAGGTAGTTCTCCACCATTTGGTGTCTTATACTGAAGCATATAAACATCCCCCGGATGGGTAACACAAGTTAGCAGCCACGATGATAAAAACATTTCATAACCCCGGAGGGGTTACACTTCATAAGTACAGTTATTAATGGCTAGTGTATTTCGTATTGAGGTTACCCGATCTGTATTCTACTGCGGGATTTATGTAAATCATGGTATCTGACAATCTCACATGTGTTACCCCTCCGGGGTAATGGTATTTCTTCGTGTTGGTGCTAACATGTGATACCCCTCCGTGGTAGTAATATCATTATTTGTAAGTTGTTCATCTACTGATAAACCCGAGCCTCACTCACTACAAACTATTAACCATTCCTATTCTCCCCATCGCAACCACCGCTGCCGGTAAAAAGGCTGTTTCATTAATTAAAGATTCGTTTTGTCTGTAAAAAGAAAGCGCTACAGTGACCATGAGTACCGATGCCGGTTGTATAGCAGCATGTTCAAAAAAAAGGTCACTGGCAGGTGAGGAGGTATCTGAGAAACCGACAGTTATTTTTTCAACAACAGAAAAGCATTCTTGTTGTTCACCAAAGGGCAAACCCTGAACCATTATACTAATAGTCGCTGAAGCAGCCCGCAGAGGGTTCATGATTTGTTTAACCGGATTGAATGCGGGCACATGAATATGCAATCTTCCATCCTGTGCACCCTTTATTTCGATCGGAACAAAAAGATAATCTCTCAGGTCAGCTTCCGTGTTCAGTTGAAAGGGAGGTATAAAACCATGGCCCAATACCCAGTTGTTTTGTTGGTGGTGTAGTTTATAATATTTGTACATCCATCCCCTGAATCGGTTCACCGCTTTGAATGGAAAAGCCAGGTAAGCCTGTAAAACAGAAGCTGTTGCGGTAGCTGTACGGGAACAAATGCCAAATAGCAGGGCTGCTTTTTTTTGCTTAGCTGCGGTTCTTTTCTTTTTATAAACGGGGAATGACCTGGCATATTGCTTGCCATTCATTTCGTAATAAATAACTGGGCCAATACGCCCACTCAGACCTTTATCGGTGAGTCTTGCCATAACACAATAGTTTAAATGAAAATCGGTTTAAACAGGTGCATGCAGATACCTGAGGGAGGGGCTCGATCTTAACAGGTTCAAATATACGATCTGCCTGTTATGTATACAAGCAAATATCATCGGGTTGCCCCCATACCTGGGTCCTGGCCTTGCTTAAGGTTATGTTCAATATTTCTAAGGAATAAAAACATATTAGAAACATAGCATAACAGTAATAGTGTGTTATGATGTGTTGATGATGTGTTGTTGATGTGTTGATGGTCTGTGTAAATACTTAATAATGAATGAATTAGTATTTAGTGTTTTTTTGTTGAAAATGAGCCTCGATTTTAGGAAAGTTTCGAAATTTTTCTAAAGTTGAGGGGTGTTTGTTTTGTTTACAACGATGTATTCTCCCCAGCAATTGAACATGTATCACTCCTTTGGTATGATTTTTCAAGATTCATCGAACATAAAAAGAGTTGGCGGAATAATATTGCTTATTACGAATAAGAATGCGTAAATTTATTAATATGTAAATTGTCCTTTTGATGCATCTTTAATTTATGCCGATAACAACTCATACATATTCTCTTTCAATAAAAAACGCCTGCCAGCAACAATGGTCTGGAATGTCTGACATGAAGGGCGGAAAGTTTTGTAAACAGTGCCAAAAAAATGTGGTTGATTTTACTCAACTTACAGACCAGGAAATCATTCAATTGATAAATGCGAAGAAGGAAAATTTATGTGCCCGGATATTGCCTGGGCAAATGAATAGGAATTTAGAAATTCAACAGCCAGGTAATAAGTGGGCTTCTTCTGTACTTGCAATTGGGTTGCTGGCTTCAGGAGTAACTGCAAATACTTATGCTGCTATACCATTTGTTCATTCTGCTAAAATAAATCTTTCAGGTATTGATAAGGGGTTTAGTAATATGCCAGTGTTGGAGATTGATCCTAATTTGATGGATAGCTCAAAATATAGTATTCGGGGAAAAGTAGTTGATTCGGCAACAAAAGAACCCATTGCTTTCGCTTCAGTATATCTAAAAAATACTAATCGGGCATGTTTGACAAATAAGGATGGTATGTTTACGCTTGTAATTCCTGAAGATAATCTGGAAAGGTTGAATTATTTAGAAGTGAGTTATGTCGGCTTTACTTCTTTTGAAAAAAAAATACACAGACGTGATCTTCCAGCAAAAATTGATTTAATTATGCTTTCTGCTGATGAAAATGCAATGCTTGGAGAAGTGATCGTTATTCCGAAAAGAAAAAAATGGTGGCAATTCTGGAAATAATCGTAAATCAAATATTAATTATTTATGAAGATAGTACTGGGGTTATTTTTAATTATTATAGTCATGTCTTGCAATAATAACAGTGAGCAAGTACAGGAAACAAATAGTATATCTGGAAATGTCAATTATGAAAAGTTACTTTCCAAATACAAGGAGATATCAATGGATACTTTAAAAGTATACTCTCCTGAACAACTAACTGGAGAATATAAAGGTGTTGAGCTTGACAGCGCAGATGCAGTGCTGTTTCCAAAAGAAATTGCTGAATTTCATTTCCATGAACCTCCTGGACTTTTTGCAGTTTATAAAATTAAACTCGATGAAAAAAGAATAGGGTTAATTACACGAACACCTGGTGAATATGTTCCTTCTTCAATTAAAATGTTTTTGTACAATAGTGAACAAAATAAAATTGAATCTTATTTAGAGCTGGCAGATGTATGGGGAGATGCCGGCGACTATGTACGAAAAGATAGTTGGTTATTGCGAGACAAGGACAAGCAGCTTAAAGTATTTATGTGGGTTTTAGAAACGCATGCTAAAAGTGTAGAAGACGAAAAAGATACAACAGTGATAGAGAAGAATTACTACTATCTGATGCGTTTTAATCAAAAAAAGATCGATACAATCTCAAAAGATGAAAGCTATCTGAAAAAAATGTATGGTGAATTGATGAAGCGATAGGTTGTATGGTATTAAAAAAGTCCTCTTTTCCCTGGTGAAATTCTTATTATTCCGAGATGAAAAAAATGGTGGTAATTCTGGAAATAAAAGCCTGTTCTAATTTATACTCCAATATAACAGCTTTCAATAGAGTATGAACATGAAATTTATCCCTCTGTTTAAGGTTAGTGATATGCGAAAAGCCATACATCACTACACAACAATATTGGATTTTGTGATCACTTGTCCGGATGATAATGAACAATCACCGGTTGTAGACCTTGGTCATAATGAACTGGAACTTCAGATTACTACTGTTGAGCGTGATAGCCTATTTGGCTCAGTAGCTTATGTATTTGTTGAAGATGTGGATGCGCTATTTAAAAAATTTGTTGACCGTGGACTAAATACTGCTTTGAAAACAGATTCTCCGGTGCACCAAGGGCCTTTTGACCAGACATGGGGTAGAAGAGAATTCTATGTTACCGATACAGATGGAAATACACTACGTTTTTGTAAGACTATTTGAGTTTTTTTCTTCTCAGGGTGCGGATAACAAAAAGAAGTTCGTCGAAGAGTCTCCGAGGTACGAGGGACTCTCCTATGTGAGATCGTTTTTTTGGGGGGGATTTCAAAATTCAAAAATCAAAATTCAAAATTCAAAAAATCCAAAAATCAAAGATTCAAATGAAAAAAGCATTTTTATTTGTTATAGTGATGTTTGGTTTGAGTAAGGGGTTTTCTCAGGGGAAAGCAACATTAACCAAAGGAGAAACGGTTAACTATATTCAGAAGAAATTGAATGAGGCGTTCAATCACAAAAACGGTCTCGGATACGCATTGCTCGAATCAAGTGTAAGTCTAACGGATTGTAGTATAAAATATGATCAGCATTTTAAAAACAAGTATGATAAGCCTTCTTCTTCCATTGTTTATTCTGATACCGACTACGAAGAATTTTTTGAGCATACTGTTTTTAATCTTACACAAATAACGAAGATAGAAGATAAGTCTACGGCAGGTGGTACTTTGGGTAAAATGCGTATTTACTTTGTTGGGAAAACGGCGGTTAATAAATTTGAAAGTAAATCCTATAATCAAAAAAAGACCGTTAAACGTGTGCAGACCGGCAGGGATTATTATGGCAACCCTGTTTGGGGAAACCAAACCGAGTATTATTATGAATTTGAATCCAATGGACTGGAAACGGAAACGCTTGACTACCGGGATATTTATTTTTTAAAAGCAGACCCAACCAATTATGACAAGCTGCGCAAGGCATTTGAACACCTGCGAGATTTGTGTAAAGCCGAAGATGACCCCTTCGGAAAATAATCAGCGACTCTATTACGGCAATATCTCTTACTGAACTTCAGATAAGAATCCCTATGTTCTGTGTATAGTAACAAATAATTCATCCCCCCCCCGCGTAACCTCAGCGCCCTCCATTCTCCGCGGTGAAAAAAAGTGTAGCATAAAACCCATCCAAATTAAAAACCAGAAAAACCAATTTTGCCTGTATTTTGCCGCTGCAATAACTACAGTAAACATCATGCAAGTCGGAAAGAAGATCGCAGCAGCCAGAAAGCTAAAAGGACTTACACAGGAAGAATTAGCCGATCTTTCCCAGATTACCGTGCGAACCATTCAGCGTATAGAAGCTGGTAACAATACGCCTCAGAGTTTTACTTTAAAAGCCATTGCCAAAGCACTGGAACTGGATTATGCTGATCTGCTCACGAACATTAATACAGTTTCGGCCGGCAATAATGGTACAGCAGCAGATATGCGCCATATTATGACCCTGCTGAATTTCTCCTGTTTTACCTATGTTGTTATACCCTGGGTACATTGGCTCATACCTATGCAGGTGCTAAAAAGAAGAAAGGGTATTTCGGGGGATGCATTAGGTTTTGCACAACAAATCATTCGCAGACAGGTTTACTGGACGGTAGCCATTAATCTAACAATGCTCGGCACACTGGCATATAACTATACAGTAGTATCAGTTATGGGTAATAAAAATGCGGTGATACCCTATCTATGGCCTTTTTTGTTGCTATATTTTATCAATGCAACAGTTATTCTGGTTCAACATCGTACCATCAGAATGCGCTTCTAATGTGTTGATTTGCAATAGATGTCGTGCGTTTGTCGTGCAGGTGTCCTTAGCTTGTCGCAGCATACAGACTGCACACACGGGTATTTTTGTGAAAAAAAGATGCGACTATTTTCTTTGCCTAAAATGCTGTTTCAATGTCTCTTGTTTTTGGCCATTCAACAAACCTGCCTTGGTCAGGTGCAACTCTCAACCAATCCATATAAACTCAATTTTGTCTGGCAGCAGGATAGTTCCAATGGCTTTCATGAACCCCATGCAGCCATGCTGGTGCCGGTAAAATTAGCCGGGTGTCCGAAACAATTTTACATGCAGTTTGATTTGGGTGCCCAAAAAACTATTTTTTATCGCCCGGTATGGAATGCCATACAGGAAAAATATCCTTCGGTTTACCGGGTTGCAGATACCAGTAAGGTATTGCCCGAGCTAACATTGCAATTTCAGAAAACTGTAATAAACTTAAAAGCAATAGACCTGATCGAAACAGGGAATAAAAGCATAGACTGGTCGGATAATGCCCGAATCATCATTGGTACAATGGGGAGCGACTGGTTACACGACAGAACCGTTATGATTAATTATCCGGGAAAAGAAATTGTACTGAATTATACCGTTCCCGCAAAAGATACGAGCTTGATGACTGGTTTCACTTATGCCCAAAAAAGTATTTTGTTGCCAGTAATCATTAAAGGGAAGAAGACAGTTTTGTTTTTTGATACCGGCTCCAGTGCTTTTTCTCTTTTAACTTCTAAAGAAACAGCATTGGCCATGGCAGGTAAAAATGCCACGGCACTTCGTTATCCGGTGCAATCATGGGGCAGAACCATGTATGCCAATAGCCTGCCTAGCTCAGATAGTGTAGAAGTTAATAATCTTAAAATTCCTCTTGAAAATGTTACATATATGGAAGGCGCGTCTGAAAGCCAGGTTAACAGAATGCTTCAACTGGGAATAGGAGGTATGACCGGAAATAAACTCTTCTTAAAGCATCGCCTGGTCTTAGACACCCGGAGCAGGAAGTTTTTGGTTATTGAGTGAGTTAAGCATTGAGGGGTATATGGTCCATAGACCATGAGCTTGTGCTGTTTTATTCTTGAGGCCCATGAATAACTAACCGATAAAGCTGATTGTATATGTGGATGTATAAAATCATTGAAGAATTAGACAGTAGTATTGATTTTAATTCAATGCTACTGTATTAATACTGAAATTGCAGTTAATATAAACCTGTAGATATGCTTCAGCAGATTCATCCTAAATTACCTATGCGTAATAAAACACAAACGCTGGATTATTATGTTCAACAGTTGGGGTTTAGTGCCTCCGCAGATTATGGAGATTACCTGATTCTGCAAAAAGATAGCATTGAGATACATTTTTTTCATTTCCCTGAATTGGATCCTTTGACTAATTACGGCCAGGTATATATTCGCACGAATGATATTGATCATTTGTATGAATCTATAAAAAGCAATGGGGTTACTATTCACCCTAATGCTCCATTGGCAGTAAAGCCATGGGGACAAAAAGAATTCTCGTTGCTCGATCCAGACCATAACCTGCTCACTTTCGGGCAATCTATTTAATCCCTGCGTAACCTCTGCAACCTCATGTTCTCTGCGGTGGGGTTCCTTCGTCAGGGTGACGAGAGGAACCCCACCGCAGAGAACGAGGGAACGCAGAGTTTACGCAGAGGAGTGTGTTTTCCTAAAGGGTTGTGCCTTGAAATAGGTCGATGTTCGCCATAACCATTCAACAGGTCCGAAATAAAAATAGCGGAACCACCATTTGCAAAACATGGCCTGCAACATAAAAAATGCAATGGCTATAACCCAGTTAAGCCAGGGCGCTGTTTTACCCACCAACCCGAAACCGAAATGATAAAAGAGCATTAATCCCAATGCTGTTTGTAACAAGTAGCTGGTTAAGGCCATTTTCCCAATAGGGGCAAGCGGATATAATATTTTTTGCCAGAATTTCCTGTTCATCATTAATGTGATACCAACTACATAGAATACAACAAGTGCACTGCTATTCACATTGAAAATAATACCAAAAATATAACCGGGTAATGGTTGCTGCTCCCAACCTAATTTTAAAACGTTATTCGTAATAATCATACCTAAGCCTATCAAAAGCGTGATTATTACCAGCCAGCCTGATTTATTTCTTATTTTTCTGAAAGTAGGGTTACGTTCTTCACTATTCATCGCGAACCAACCTTTTCTCCCGCTGTACATACCCAGTAGAAAAAAGCCCAGTGTTACATAAATTCTTCCGCTCCCAAACTGAAAATCAAACTTTTCACCAATACTTAGGATATTGTTTTTCATCATCGACCAGATATCACTTTGATACACTGCTTTAAAAAATTCCTGTGATAGGTCCGGACCAGGTGTGCCGCCTGCTGGTGGGGGAGGAGCAGATGCCATCATCTGTTCGATTAAACCCGGAAGTTGAATCAATAAACCAGGCAAATTAATGGCCAATAGAATTCCGATAATTAGTATGGCCTTATCACTCAGTTTTCTCATGGGTAATAGTAAAAAACCTAATGGGGCATAAATAGACAGTATATCACCTCTCCAGAAAGCATGGTGTATTAAACCAATAATACCCATAAGAGTAATGCGCCAGGCATATCGCCATACAAATGGACGACCACTATCTTCCATGCTTTTCATCTGGAGAAAAAAACTGAGTCCAAAAAGGAAGGAGAAGAAAGCGAAGAATTTACCGGAGATGAGTATATCATTGATCGTTCCCACTATCTGCATAGATATGCCATCATGTTTTTTGAACAGTTCTTCCGGCATATTACCTGCATTATACCAATAAATCATATGGGCTAACAGGATACCCAAAAGGGCAAATCCTCGCAGGGCATCAACAGTAATGATGCGTTGTTTCAGGGTTTCGGCTTGCATTCGTAGCAATTTTGAATACAAGAAGATACAATTTTTTCAGACGGAATAACCAAAAATGATGAACGGCAGTTGGAGGCTTTACTCTGCGTAAACTTAGTGCTCTCTTGTTCTCTGCGGTCCCTTCCTTCCTCAGGTTGACGTAAGGAACCCCACCGCAGAGAACAAGAGAGCGCTGAGTTTACGCAGAGATTATCCTACCAGCCCCACACTTACTTCCAGATCGGGGTTATCCAGCAGAAAATTCGCCATATCTTCATTCATAAGGAAACCTTTCTCTAATGTATACAGGCTTACTTTTAATTGTTCCCTGGGTTCATATAGCGTAAAACGCAGGGAAGATTTTCCCGGAAACTCCCGAACGTTTTTATCAATGAATGAAACGAAATCAGGTGTAAGCGAAGCGGGGTGCATGCTTATTTCAATGCTGCGTGTCATATTTTGTTTCACTGTTTCGAGTAATGACATCACATTGATCTTAAATTCGAAATTATTGGGCTGGTTAAAACGATTCCGGAAGAAGCCGGTTAATAATATATTTTGTCCTTTTTCAAGGTAGTTCTGGAATTTGATATAGTCCTCGCTCCACAAGATAAAGTCGGTTTTCCCGCTAAAATCTTCAATCACAAATGAGCCAAAGTTTTTACCTGTTTTAGTTACGCGATGTTGCACATCGATCACCAATCCTGCTACACGTAATTGTTTGCCGGGGTTTGGTTGCAGATGTAATGTTTCTTTTATTTCATTAAAGTCTGCAATGCTTGTAATACCATAATATTTAAGCTCGAACTTAAAATGATCCAGCGGGTGCCCACTCATGAACATCCCAGTAACATCTTTTTCATGATCGAGTAATTCTGTGAGTGTCCAGGGTTCAACAGAGGCAATTTTGGGAATGGGTACCTGCATTGCAGAGCTCATATCACCAAATAGTGTATTGGCACTTGCTGCAGAAGCCGTTTGATTGGCCTGACCATATTGAATAATTTTCTCTAAACCCGATAATTTGTCACCATCGGCTACATGAAAATATTGCGCACGGTGAAATTCAGGGAAACAGTCAAAAGCACCAGAATAGGCAAGGCTCTCTAATGATTTTTTATTGACGCTTCTCTGTACTACCCGTTTGCTGAAATCAAAAACATCTTTATACCATCCATTCTTCTCCCTTTCGGCAATAATATTTTCTACTGCGGCTTCACCCACACCTTTTAATCCACCCAAACCAAAACGGATTTCTCCATTTTTATTTACCGCAAATCCTTTTAGTGATTCATTGATATCCGGACCAAGTACTTTAATACCCATCCGTTTGCATTCTTCCATGAAGAAAGTAATCTTTTCAATACTTCCTGCATGGTTAAGCACTGCCGACATATACTCTCCGGGATAATGAGCTTTCAGATAAGCTGTCTGGTAAGCAACAAAAGCATAACAGGTTGAGTGAGATTTGTTGAAAGCGTATTGCGCAAAAGCTTCCCAGTCTGTCCATATTTTTTCCAGTTTATCGGCAGGATGTCCCTTCGCAGTAGCGCCGTCGATAAACTGTTTTTTCATTTTATCCAGTACGGATTTTTGTTTTTTACCCATGGCTTTACGGAGTACATCCGCATCGCCCTTGGTAAAACCACCAAGGCTCTGACTCAGCAACATCACCTGTTCCTGGTATACGGTAATACCATAAGTCTCTGCCAGGTACTCTTCCATTTGAGGAACATCATAGGTAACGGGTTCACGTCCGTGTTTACGGTCAATGAACTTAGGGATATAGGCAATAGGGCCGGGCCTATACAGGGCGTTCATGGCAATCAGGTCATCGAATTTATCGGGCTTCAGATCGCGCAGGTATTTTTGCATGCCCACACTTTCAAACTGGAATGTGGCATTGGTTTCACCTTTTTGGTAGAGCAGGAAAGTCTTTTCATCGTCTAGCGGAATATTGTCGAGGTCAATATCTACGCCATGGTTTTGTTTGATGAGTTCGAGGGCTGTCTTTAAAATAGAGAGGGTCTTCAGACCCAGGAAGTCCATCTTGATTACCCCGGCATCTTCAATAATACTTCCTTCTATCTGTGTAACCCAGAGATCAGAATCTTTTGCTGTAGCAACAGGAATAAGCTCTGTCAGATCTTTTGGTGCAATGATGATACCTGCAGCGTGGATGCCCGTATTTCGTACAGAGCCTTCCAGTCTTTCCGCCTCTTTCAGTACCTGTGCACGTATATCTGTACCATTGTATATTTCACGTAATTTTTTTACGTTCTCAATATCTTCCTGCTGGTAAGCTTCTTTTTCTTCCAGCGATTTTTCGCCTTCTTTTACCGTGAGTGGTGCATGTAATACACGTCCCAGTTCCGTACCGGGTTTGTCTGGTACCAGTTTGGCGAGCATATTACTTTCGGCCAGGGGTAAATCGAGTACACGGGCAACATCCTTGATACTCATTTTGGCTGCCATAGTACCATAGGTAATGATCTGGGCTACCTGTTGTTTGCCGTATTTGGATACTACATAGTCAATTACTTTCTGACGGCCTTCATCGTCGAAGTCCGTATCGATATCGGGCATGCTCTTACGATCCGGGTTAAGAAAACGCTCGAACAGCAGGTTGTATTTAATTGGATCTATATTAGTAATGCCAATACAATAGGCTACTACACTACCGGCGGCAGAACCACGACCGGGACCTACGAATACACCAAGTTCACGCCCTGCTTTAATGAAATCGCTTACGATCAGGAAGTATCCTGCGAACCCCATGGTTTTGATGGTAAACAATTCAAAATCTATCCTTTCCTGGATCTCCGGGGTAAGATCAGCATAGCGCATTTTAGCGCCTTCCATGGTAATATGTTTCAGAAATTCCCACTGGTTAAGATTGGCATCTGTATGAATCTGAAACGATGGTGGAATTGGAAAGGCTGGCAGTAAGATATCTTTCTTCAGATTCAATACTTCTACCTTATCAACAATCTGATTCGTATTATCCAGCGATTCTGGTATATCGCTGAATAATTTTTCCATTTCCTGCGTTGTTTTGAAATAGAATTGGTCGTTTGGAAATTTAAAGCGGCGGTTTTTGATCTGTGTATCATCATTCACAAAATCATCAAAGCCGGGAGTGCTTTGTTTTTCTCCGGTATTAATACAAAGCAGGATATCGTGTGCATTGGCATCGTCTCTGTCTACATAATGACTGTCATTGGTAGCAATAACCGGAACATTATATTTTTTAGAAAACTTGATCAATGCCTGATTGATCACTTCCTGTTCTTTTATGTTATGTCGTTGGAGTTCGATGTAATAATCTTCCCCAAATAGATCCAGCCACCATTTGAATTCCTGTTCCCCTTTTTCTTCTCCATCGTGTAAAATGGTTTGGGGCACATAAGCCCCGATACAGCAGGTAGTGGCGATCAGTCCTTCATGGTATTGTTCAATCAGTTCTTTATCTATACGTGGATACTTGCTATACATTCCTTCAATAAAACCTAGCGATGTAAGTTTTACAAGGTTCTCATATCCCTTTTTATTTTTAGCAAGTAATACCTGATGGTATCGTTCGTCTTTTACTTCTTTGGTGAATGTTTTTATATGCCTGTCTTTTACCACATAAAATTCGCAACCAACAATAGGTTTTACTTGCGGTGCCAGTATATCCTTTCCATTTTCATCTTTACCTATAACTTTTGTATTCTTCCATGCCTGACTAACAAATTCGAAAGCCCCAAACATATTGCCGTGGTCGGTAATGGCCAGTGCGGGCATATTATCTTTGGCAGCTTTTTTGTATAAACTGTCGATAGCTGCTGCACCGTCGAGCAGCGAATATTGGGTATGGACGTGTAGATGTGAGAAAACCATGGTTGGGATGTCAGATGTCAGATGGCAGATTTACAGCTTGCTGCTCTTTTTTTTCTGGTTACAAATATCCTTTAATTAGGTTGTTTATGGATGGATTGATTATCCACATAGGGGGGGAGTCCGAAAGTCCGAGGGAGGATGGAAGTCGTGAATTGTGAATAGTCAATTGTCAATTGTCAGTAGAGAGGGGGAGTGTTTTAAGCAAATCTGCCATCTGACATCTGAAATCTGAAATCTGCCATCTGCCATCTGCCATCAGCCATTTTTCCACATCTGTGGAACTGCTGTTAAAACCTTAAAACTTATGCTCAATCCTTGGGCTGAAAGGGTTGGGGGATTATATTGCAAATATTATGATGAATAGAATTTCTTTAGTGCTAAGTTTTGCCTCAGTATTCGTACTTACGAGCTGTAAATCGCTGAGTAAGCTTACATCCAGGGATAATTCAACGACCAAAACGAGTACTACAAAGTCTAATTCGACCGGGCAGCAAAGGGAATTTCTTGATGGAATTGAAGTAACGCCAGGCACAGCAGTCACCAGCAGACATAAAACCAGTACTACCAATGCCAATACAAATACTGCGGCAAAAAAAGACAAAGCTGCCGTTGCAAAAGAAATGAGCAGTTTTGATATTGAACGTGCCGGTTACCTTCAATTGAAATATGCGGTGATTATAGATGCAACTGTTGAGAAGTTAACCAATATTCCTCTTTTAGAGACCATCGATAAATGGTGGGGAACGAAATATTGTTTAGGAGGAAGTACCGAAAGTTGTATAGACTGCTCTGCCTTTACACAGGTACTTATGCGCGATGTATTTAATACCAGTTTACCCCGCACCGCACAAGAACAATTTGATACCAGTGAAAAAATAGACCTTGCTGATTTACAGGAAGGTGATTTGGTTTTCTTCCATACCACTGGCCGTAAAAAAGACATCACCCACGTAGGCATCTACCTGCTCAATAACAAATTTGTACATGCAGCCACCAGCGGCGGCGTAATGATCAGCGACCTCAACGAAAAATACTGGCAGCCGAGGTTTAGAGGCGCGGGACGCGCTAAATAATTTGAAAATTGGGCAATTTGAAAATTTGAAAATGAGTGAGTGTCTATACTAGTATTCCTACTACACTTAAATGAATTTCCTTAAAGCGGAGACAGTCTATTAGTTTAGTACCCTTTAATTTTCAAATTTTCAAATTGCCCAATTTTCAAATTATTTATAAAGCGCTTGTATTGTTTCTTTCGTCTTTTGCATTAGCACAACCTCTTTTCCTTCGAGCATTTTGTTTACCAGGGTTTCATTGTAATGGCGGATGGTGAGGAGGTGGAGGTCTTTTTCTAGTTGTACGTCAAATACATTGCTTGCCTGGGCAGCAAAATCATTGGTCTTTTCATCCTTATCGTCCATGCAAATCTGAACGCCGATTGCGCCGGTTTGTATAAGGTTAGTGCGAACACGTGATCGTTCAAGTATATCGTAAAGTTGTCGCATGGGTGCTTCGGCCATAAAAGAAAAATCACGGTTGTGCAGGTGAATCAGTAATTGTTTTTCTTTTACAACAATAATTGGGGGTAGTCCTTTGATGTTCTTTTTATGAATAACAGTTCCGGGAAGGGAAGGGTCGAGGAAACATTTTACATACATGGGAATACCCTTGTTCTGTAAAGGTTTGATGGTTTTAGGGTGAATAACCTGTGCGCCATAAAAAGCCATTTCTATGACTTCATTAAAATTCAATTCACTGATTAATTGGGCATCGGGGAACTGTTTTGGATCGGCATTCATTACCCCTTCCACATCTTTCCATATCGTTAAACTCTCTGCATTGAGCATATTCGCAAAAATGGCTGCTGTATAGTCGCTGCCTTCTCTTCCCAGGGTGGTGCTTTCGTTTTCGTCGGTAGACCCAATAAATCCTTGTGTAATTAATATATTTTGCGATTGTACGACCGATTGCCAGCTTTGGGTAACTTTTTCAATAGTATAATCCCAATCAACACCTGCATCCCTGAAATTATCATCTGTTCGAAAAATATCACGAACATCTAACCACTGGTTGCTGATTTTTTCCTGATTAAGGAAATGACTGATAATGCAGGTGCTTAATAATTCACCCACGCATACAACCTGGTCATAATAATAATCGAATTCCCTGACAGGTTTATCATGTAACATCCATTCTACCTCGGTAAAAAAATCATTGAGCTGCGCTGCGCAACCATTGTAATGGGTAACAAGTAGATATTTGGCGGTGGTGAGGTGTTGATTTTTAACTATCTCAAACAGTTGCAGTGCTTCTTCTTTTTTGCCGGCATAAAAAGCTTCGACCACTTTTTCCAATGCATTGGTGGTTTTCCCCATGGCCGAAATAATAATCACCAACTCTTCCCCCTTAAACTGGTCAACAATAGCAACCAGGTTCTTTATCCGCTCAACACTATTAACACTCGCTCCGCCAAACTTAAATACTTTCATACTTTATTAATTACAGCAAAACTAGGTTAATTTGAAAATTTGAAAATTTGAAAATTTGAAAATGATGGAATTTCTTTTGCTTCGCAAAAGTTGAGTTGCTAGTTTATAATGAAGTATAAAAATTTAACCTGTCCCATTTTCAAATTTTCAAATTCTCAAATTTTCAAATTATTTCTCCCTCTTCGCCTTAAACTCAGATCCATTTTTCCATTTCGGCATTGTTTTTTCGAATGCGAGTTTTTTTCCTACCTGGAATAGCCATTTCAGATCATTGATGGCGCCGTTCATGGTCCAGGTGGTTGGATCGTAGCTGTCGGATGGTTGATGGTAATTTTTTTCGGTGTAATCGTCTTCCAGTTTCTGTCCAAATGCTTTGCCTTTGTTGATTACGTCAACTCCAGTACTTACATATAATGCGGGTATCCCTACTTTAGCGAAATTAAAATGGTCTGAACGGTAATAGTAACCGGCTTCAGGATGTGAATCGTAGGATATATAACCACCTGTTTTCTCCACAGCCTCTTTTAGGTAATCTTCTAGGTCAGACTGTCCTTCACCAACGATTACAATATCCCTGGTAGCTTCAAAACGGTTTAGCCCATCCATATTGATATTGGCAACAGTTTTTGTTACCGGATAGATCGGGTTTTCGGCATAATAAGCAGACCCTAATAATCCTTGCTCTTCTGCAGTTACAGCAAGGAAAACAATGGTTCTTTCCGGCGGTGTTTTTAAACTTTTAAATACACGAACCAATTCGAGTAAACCTGCTGTACCGGAGGCATTGTCTAAGGCGCCATTATATATAGAATCTCCAGTTGCATCGGGCCGGCCAATACCCAGGTGATCCCAATGTGCAGTATAGATAATCACTTCATCAGGTCTTTTGGTTCCGGTGATTTTGCCGATTACATTATATGATTTTTTATAAGTAGCCTGAACGGTCATGCTGGTGCTCAGTTTCAGGTCTAATGGAACAGCTTTAAAACCGGGTTTATTAGCTTTTACCAATAAAGTAGAATCGAATCCGGCAGCGGTAAAAAGTTTATTGGCGGTAGTTTCAGTTACCCATCCGATTACATCACAGTTTTTTACATCCAATCCTCTTGTATCTAAACGTAAACGTGATGTGTTGAAACTATTTTGCTGAACGCTAAAAGGATAACTTGCCGCGGCTGTATTGTGAATAATCAAACACCCCTTAGCTCCCTGACGGGCCGCTTCTTCGAATTTATAGGTCCAGCGACCATAGTAAGTCATGGCTTTGCCTTTGAAGAGGGTGGTATCACCAACCCAGAAACCGGGATCATTTACCATAACCATTACTACTTTTCCTTTTACATCAAGTCCTTCATAGTCGTTCCAATTATATTCCGGCGCTACTACTCCATAACCTGCAAATACGAGTTCAGATTTGTCTAAGGTTTCAATAGAGTCAGCTTTGTCGGTCCAGATGATATAGTCATCAAATGCTTTCAGGTTGAATTTTCCTTTTGTTGATTGTACTTCCATGGAAGGAGCGGCTTTAGCCAGTAGACTAACCATGGGAACTTCCTGAACATAGCTATCACCGTTGCCGGTTTCAAGGCCGGCTCGCTTAAACTGGTTTTTCAGGTAATCTACCGTCAGGGTTTCTCCCTCCGTAAATGGTTTTCGACCCATAAAAGAGTCTGAAGCCAGCACGCTTACGTGTTGTTTTACACTATCGGCATTGAAAGTGGCGAGACCATCTTCCGGGTCAAAACCAGTTGAACAGGCTGAAAATGCAGCCATTGCCAGTAAACAGATGCCCAGATTAAGTTTATTCATGGTGGTTAATTTTAACGATAATGAAAGCTTCTAAGTTAACAGTTTTAGGTTATTTAGCGGCGTAGGTTTATAAGGAATGCAACGTTACTTTTTTACATCATTTAAACGGGGTGGCTGTATTTGGTACAGTTGTTGCATTCCTACTACCTAATACCTCTGCGAAGTCTCTGTGTTCACTTGTTCTCTGCGGTGAATTTCCGCCCGTGAAAACAACGAAGCAAGTTCACCGCAGAGAACATGAGAACGCGAAGTTTTCGCAGGGTAGGAATAAGACAATGTAAATTGATAAACATGATTAAAAGAGGTAGTTTTTTATTGGGCTTAATGATGCCTGTATTGCTTTTTTCCTGTACAAGAAATATTGCACCTGCTTCAGGCAGCAAGCCAGCAACAGCAGCAGTTTTTAATGCAGTTGATATGGCGACCGATATTCTGCACCATATAAATGAATACCGGAAAAAGAAAGGACTGAATGCATTGTCTTCGCTTGATATAGCTGATCAGCAGGCTGCCCAACACAGTAAGAATATGGCACTGAAAAAAACAGCGTTTAGTCATAATGGATTTGAGGAGCGTATTGCAGCAATCTCCAAAACCGAAGGAACCATGCGAGCCGCAGCGGAGAATGTGGCTTATGGACAACTTTCAGCCAAAGAGGTAGTAGAGGGCTGGATCAATAGTCCGGGGCATAAAAAAAATATTGAAGGCAATTATACACTAACAGGAATAGGTGTTTATCGCGATAATAAAGGGGTGATTTTCTTTACGCAACTTTTTATGAGAAGAGAGTAATTTGAAAATTTGGAAATTTGGAAATTTGAAAATGTAGTGGGTAGTTTAATGTGTAACTATTACATAGCTGAATCCTCATTTCCAAATTTCCAAATTTTCAAATTTCCAAATTGAATACCTTCGCTCAAACGATTGCCCTGCTATGACTGTTAACAGAAGGATTCTTACACTCGATGAATTTACATTACAACAATTAAGACAATTCCCTACTGCAACGGGAGAACTGAGTAGTTTACTGCGTGATATTGGATTGGCGGCCAAGCGTGTTAACGTTGAGGTAAACAAGGCCGGACTGGTTGATATTCTTGGTGATGCAGGCACGATCAATGTACAGGGAGAGGATGTAAAGAAACTGGATATCTATGCTAATAACCAGTTCATGGGGGTATTACAGCATGGTATCAGTTGTGCAGGTATTGGGAGTGAGGAACTGGATGATTTTGTGGTATTCGATGATGAAGTAAGTAACCAAAGCAAGTATGTAGTGATGTTCGATCCGCTGGATGGTAGTGGTAATATTGATGTAAATGTTTCTATCGGAACCATCTTCAGCGTGTACCGCCGTATCAGTGAAAAAGGGAAGCCCTGTACCCAGGAAGATTTTCTGCAACCAGGTAACCGTCAGGTAGCAGCGGGTTATGTAATTTATGGTTCCAGTACCATGTTTGTATATGCTACACGCAGAGGCGTAAATGGTTTTACCCTCGATCCATCAATTGGAGAGTTTTGTTTGAGTCACCCCGACATAAAATGTCCTCCAACAGGAAAGTTTTATTCAGTGAATCATGGTAATTTCTTTCAGTACGATATTAACGTGCGGAAATACATTGATGCCTGTCAGCGTAAAACAAAAGAAACAGGCGGCCCTTACACCCAACGTTATATTGGTAGTATGGTAGCCGATGTACACCGTAACCTTATAAAGGGCGGCATTTTTATGTACCCAGGCACTACCGATAAACCCAAAGGGAAATTGCGCCTACTGTATGAGGCAAACCCTTTTGCCTTTATTCTGGAAGTGGCGGGTGGAAAAGCAACCAATGGCGTACAACGTATTCTCGACATACAACCTACAGAACTACACCAACGTACCCCTCTGTTTATAGGGAGCAGTGAAATGATGGCTGAACTGGAAAGCCATTTGAATGTGGAATGAGGTGGTTAGGTATTAGGTGTTAGCTAATTATGCGAATCAAATGTTGAAATTTGCCAAAAATGAGGAAATTTTCGATAGAGTGGTATTTTGAATTCATTAAAGCAGGCTCCTATTAATTAATAACTTCTAATCTAATTTGGCTGCTTAGATAGAACACGGATTTATCATGATCTATCATGATAATCATGATAAATCTGCGTTCCATTGCCCCTCCTATGAAATTTCAACCCTTGATTCGCATTCTTAGCTAATTGTTAAAGGCTAACCCCTAATACCTAATACCTAATACTTAATACCTCTGAATAATGAAATAACTTATTTGTACTAACTTCATCATTCATTATTCGTCATTCATTATTCATCATTTATGAAACTCATCGGTTTTCTCCTGGCAGTTTTGTTGGTTCAGGGCTTATCCGCCCAACAAAGAATAACGCCGGGACAGATGCATTACATTATTAATCCCAAACCCAACAGTATCATCTACCGCGATACCCTTTATAGAGGAAGCAAAGAATTTATGCAGCTTTTTTACCGAAACAATGACACTCAATTGATGGAACTATACCGCAAGCACCAGAGTAATAAAATATCGGGGCAGGTACTTGGTATAGTGGGTAGCTTTGCTTTGATCATCGGTATCGGTCGTGTTTCTTCCGATAATAAAGATAAAGGCGTTGGCTGGGCTTTAATTGGAGGTGGATTTGTATCTACGCTTACCAGCGGATATTTATTGGTACAAAGCCAGCGTAATTTAAATACCGCCGTAACTTTGTTCAATCAACGGTATAATAAAGCTTCACTTGGAATCGGTATTTCTCAACAACAAGCCGGATTTGTTTATAATTTTTAGTTATGGCGAAACCTATTATTCAGGTTAATAATTTGCATAAAAAATACGGCGATTTTGAAGCCGTTAAAGGACTCAGCTTCGAAGTGCTGGAAGGAGAAATTTTTGGGTTACTTGGTCCTAATGGAGCGGGTAAATCAACCACCCTGGAAATTATTGAAACCTTGCGGGAGAAAACAAGTGGTGAGATTACAGTGGCAGGTTTTGACCTCGACAAACAACCCAATGAAATAAAAAAGATCATAGGGGTTCAATTGCAGACTTCAGGCTATTACCCTGGATTAAACCTGATGGAACTGCTTGAACTATTTGCCGGCCTCTATAACCGTGACATTAACGCTATGGATTTACTGGATACAGTAAACCTTCGCGATAAAGCCAAAGCCAAATACAAAGACTTGAGTGGTGGACAAAAACAACGTTTTTCAATTGCCACTACTTTAATTAATGAGCCTTCCATTATTTTTCTTGATGAACCCACTACCGGACTTGACCCCCAGGCCAGGAGAAATTTATGGGACCTGATCAGACAGATTAGGGATAAAGGAACAACGGTAATTATTACCACCCATTATATGGATGAAGCAGAGATTTTATGCGACCGTGTTGCGATTGTAGACAAAGGGAATATCATCGCACTAAACTCGCCAGACAAGCTCATTGATGAACTGGTAGCCAGTGGTTTCGAAAAACCCAAAGAAGTAAAGAAAGCCAATCTGGAAGATGTATTTATTCAGCTTACCGGGCATGTGTTGAGGGAAGGAGCGTAGAGAGAATGTTTGGATGGCAGATGGCAGATTTTTGATGGCGGATGGCTGATGTCTGATGTCGGATTTAATTATTTATTTTTTATTTGGACAATAATAATAGTTGAAAAGAGATTTTAAAAATTT
>NZ_JBIQXR010000002.1:319596-854906 GCF_058231065.1 Sediminibacterium sp. FW305-C-61
TTTGAATTTTGAATTTTGAATTTTGAATTTTGAATTTTGAATTTTGAATTTTGAATTTTGAATTTTGAATTTTGAATTTTGAATTCCCTCCAATCACCCCATAATTCACCCATGACCAACGACCCACGATACCCCATCGGCAAGTACCAGCCACAACCTTATTCGGAACAACAGAAAAAAGAATGGCTGGCTGATATTCAGTTTTTACCTGAAGAAGTAGAAAGAGCTATACTTAACCTCGATGCGGCGCAACTTCAGACACCTTATAGGGATGGTGGTTGGACCGTTCAGCAACTTGTTCATCATATTGCGGATAGTCATATGAATGCTTATATCCGATTCAGGTTGGGATTAACGGAAGATAATCCGACAATTAAACCCTATGATGAAAACGCCTGGGTGAAACTAGCCGATATTGAAACAGTTCCCATAAATGTATCACTGACTATTTTGCATGGAGTACACCAAAGAATGCTGGCTACCATTAAAGACCTTTCACCGGAACAGTGGGAGCGAAAAGTGGTGCATCCGGAACATGGAAGGGAAATGTCGCTCTGGTTTTTACTCGGCCTCTATGCATGGCACGGTAAACACCATACCGCACATATTACTACCTTACGTGATAATAAAGGATGGTAAATCATGAGAGACCTTCGTTGGGAAAAAATTAGTTCTCGTAAAGTTTACGGTGACAGATGGCTCAATCTGCGTGCAGATTCCTGCCGGTTTCCGGATGGACGCATCATTGAACCTTATTATATTGTTGAATTACCCGACTGGGCCAATATTGTAGCAGTTACCCCGGATGAACAAGTGATACTTGTACGTCAGTATCGCTACCCCGTTGATCAAATAACGTTCGAATTACCGGGAGGTGTAATCGATAAAGGCGAAGATCCCATGCAAGCCGCCATACGTGAATTGCAGGAAGAAACAGGCTACCATTCAACAGAAGTTGAATTCTTATGCAAGCTTGCACCCAATCCTGCCATTAACGACAATACCGCCTATTTCTACCTGGCTAAGAATGCTATCCCCGGAGAAAAGAAAAATTTTGACGCATTCGAAGACATCGATGTAATGCTTTTCTCAAAAACAGACTTTCTTCAGTTAATCAAAGAAAACAAAATACAACACGGTGTTCAACTCGGACCAATTTATCAGGCAATAATGAGGTTGGGATGGTTGAAGACAGATACATGATGGCTGATGTCGGATGGCTGATGTCGGATTTGGGATGTCAGATGTCAGATTTGTTTTTTGGGGTGCAATAAATAAAATTGATAAGTTGTTTTTCCTAGAACCTAGAACCTAGAACCTAGAACCTAGAACCTAGAACCTAGAACCCATTATTTACCTCTCCAACGAGGAAAACACTTCCGCAGATGAGGATAAGGTCGTCTATGTTGGCGGATGATAGTACGGCTTTAAGGGTGGTATTTACATCGGGATATGTCTTTCCGGTTAGGCCAAATTCTGCGGCATTTTCCTGGAGAGTTTGAGCATCTAAAGCCCTGGGAATCTGGGCTTGTGTGAAATGGTAAGAAGCATGTTTAGGGAGTAATGCCAATACTGCATCAATATCTTTATCCTTTACCATACCAATAATGATATGCAAGTGTTTGTAATTGCAATGTTCTAATTGCTCTTGAATGGCTTTTATACCATCAACATTATGTCCTACGTCGAGTATTACTGAAGGATGTTCGTGAATTAGTTCCCATCTGCCATGGAGACCTGTGGTTTTCTTCACTTCCTTTAGTGCTGATTTTATAATGGCTGTGTTACAGTTCCATCCCATTTTTTGTAATTCATGGGTCGCTGCAAGTACGGTTATTAGATTCTTAAGCTGATAAATGCCCGTAAGATCAAGCTGGTAGTGAGTTCTGTTGTCTGTGTTAGGTTGTGCTACTTCTATTTCAAGTAAATGATGATTATAACGCCAATCGCTTATCCAATAGGTGTCGGAAGCAAATACAAAGGAAGGAGGGTTTGCTGATCCGCTGTTCACAGTGCCATAACGCGCTTCAAACACTGGTTTTGTTTCAGGCAACCATTCTCCAATAATCACCGGAATATCTTTTTTAATGATGCCTGCTTTTTCACCGGCAATTTCCGGCAAACTATTACCAAGCATATTCATATGATCCCAACCGATATTGGTAATAATGCTGATTTCCGGTTGAATAATATTGGTGCTGTCAAGTCTTCCTCCCAATCCGGTTTCTATTACTGCAACATCAACCTGCTGTTCTGCAAACCAGGCAAAAGCCATGGCTACTGTTATTTCAAAGAAGGATGGTTCCAATGTTTCGATAAGGGGCTGAATTTGTTGCGTAAATCGAACCACAAATTCTTCTGAACACATATGGCCATCTATCTTTATCCGCTCGCGAAAATCTTTTAAATGGGGAGAAGTGTATAAACCGGTTTTGTAACCTCCTTTTTGAAAAATAGCAGCAAGCATATGGCTTGTAGATCCCTTGCCATTTGTACCTGCAATATGAATAGATTTGAATTTTTCCTGTGGATTACCCAATGCTTCACATAAACGAATCGTATTCGTAAGATCCTTTTTATAAGCTGCAGCCCCCAATCGGCTAAACATAGGAAGACGGGTAAATAAATAATCAAGGGTTTCTGTGTAGGTCATAATAACTGACTAACAAAGGTAGGATAACAGATGAACAGAGAAATGTCCAATATCCAATATCGAAATATTTACCTGAACATTGGATATTGAACATTTCTCTGTTCATCTGTTGTCTACCCTCTAAGCTTAAAGCTGAACACCAATGTCCCGGTTTGTTCTTCGGCGGTGCCGGCATTTAGTTTTAAGGAGCGGGCTTTTCTGAGGGCAATGCTCCTGATATTTTGATTGGTAGTGGTAGTGCCGCGTGGATTTACAACTGCTACGGTAACATTGCCTGATTTATCAACTGTAATATCTACGGCCACTTTTGCATTTTCGTTGAAGTCGTCTTCGAAAGAAGGTAATTTGGTAATGCGACGTCCATCTAGTCCATTCCGGATACTTACTCCGCCATTACCACCAGCACCGCCATTACCGCTTGCTGCATTACCGGTGTAGCTATCTGAATTCGGATTACCATTGGGTTTGCCCTGGTCACCTTTTCCGCCTGCAACACCCTGGTCTTTTATGCCATTATAACTATCTGCACGATTTCCACCTGTTCCTGCTGTGGTGCCACCGTTGAAAACAGCTTTTGGCTTAGGTGCAGGAGGAGTTGGGGTGGTATTGTTGGTAGTAGGTTTTGTGACTGGCGTTTTTACATTGCTAACCGGTTTATTTACGGGCTTGGTTACCGTTTTATTTACTACCGGGGCATCATCGGCTTCATTCTCATCACCAGTGATATTGGTCTGGTCATTTTGGGTATTTGCTGCAACAGGACTTGTCTTCACATCTTCAGTGGCTGCAGGTTCTCCGGGAATTTGAGGGGCAATATCACCCAACCCGGTTTCGCTATTGCCAAGGTTCACTTCAATGCCTTCTCCAAAATCCGGCTGAGGAATCTGAGGCAAACTCCATTGCAAAAAGAAAAACAGCAGGAACAATAGGCCACATATTGCCACAGTAATGGCAGAAGCCTTGATATTCTTCTCTTTTTCAAAATTAATGGTCATGTTAGCGTAATTACTCATAAATGTACAACTATGACAAGCGTTGGTGAATAATGTTGAAAATTACATCCATTACCATGCAGTAATCCACTTTTTGGGTATAAAGAAAGGTTAATTGTGAGGCATGGTCCATAGACCATAGTCCATAGTCCATGGTAAAGAAAGTTTAGGAAAAAGTAGGATATAAGTTAGTGAATGTTCTTCACTATGGTCTATGGTCCATGGACTATGGACCAAAAAAAACATCATACCCAAATCTTAACAATGTTGCTATAACAACCAGGAGGAAGAAGACACGGATGAATTGATTGCCTTTTCTTACAGCGAGGCGGGCTCCGAATATGCCGCCTATTGCATTGCTGATGGCCATGGGAATGGCTACTGTCCAGAGGATACTTCCTTTTAACAAAAACAAAACAATTGAACCGAGGTTGGTTGAAAGATTAACAATTTTAGCATTGGCACTGGCATGCATAAAATCGAAGCCAAGTATGGCAATAAATGCAAGTACAAGGAAACTGCCCGCACCTGGTCCGATAAAACCATCATAAAAACCAATTACAAGGCTAATTAGCAAACTAAGCCAGATTGTTTTTTGTTTTGAGTGTTGTTTATGTACCTGCTGACCAAAATTCTTTTTACTGTAAGTATAGATGGCGACCAGTATCAGCACAATAAAAATAACTGGCTTCATAAACCGGTTACTTACAATGGTTAGCAGTTGCGAACCCGCAAAAGCCGCAATAAATGCGGTGATACACATGAGCAGTGTAATACGCCAGTTTAGTACAACACGTTTCAGGTATTGTTGTGCCGCAAAGAAAGTTCCACTGAAAGAAGGAATTTTAATGGTTCCTATAACAGTTGATACAGCCATATTGGGCAATAATACCAGGGCCGCAGGTGTTTGAATTAAACCACCACCGCCAACTACAGCATCAACAAACCCGGCACTAAATGCCGCAATACAAAGTAGAATAATCGTGAAGCTGTCCATCAGATGGCAAGATAATTGATAAATGAATCAAGCATTTATTGCTTTTTTGTTCAATAAGCTGCGCATGCTGATAAGTCCGAACAGAGGGCCGATGGCCAAAAGCATATAATAAATGGTTGTATTTGATGGTAAAATGGATGAATGGGCGAATGGTTTTGTAATCAGGTAGTTAATCAGTTCAATACTGAAGATGGTAATGGCAAATCCGATGGAAGTGGTTAGTGTAAGTGCTGTTCCTTTCTGATTACTATCTGCTGTTTGCGAAACAAGCGCAGAAAATTGCGGCGAATCTGCAATAACAAAACAACTCCAGATAAGCAAAGCTGTGATAAAGAGTGCCGGAGGTAAATAAAAGAATAAGGGAGCCAGTAAGCAACAAATACCTGATGCCGATAAACTAATGAAAGCAACACGGGCACTACCAATACTTCTTGATAAATATCCGCCTACAATACAACTGAATGCACCAATGCCAATAATAAAGAATGACCAGGTTGAAACTTTGAGTTGCAGACCGTTTTGCAGGTTATAAGTGCTTAGCATTACCGGCACAAAAGCCCAGAATGTATACAACTCCCACATGTGGCCGAAATAACCCCATGCTGCTGCTTTGAATTTTTTTTCTTTAAAAAGAGAACTGATTTTTCGAAAGGAGATAGCTTTTCCTTTACTTCTGTGCGGCCCGTTCTTTAATAAAAATCCGACTAGTAGTCCGCCGGTAGCTGCAAAGCAGGATGTGGCAATCATAACCTGTTTCCACCTATCAACATCGTTCAGTCCTTTTAATAAGTGAGGCAGGGCCTTGCCTGCTACTAATGCACCAACCAGAAACCCAAGTGCTTTTCCCAACCCTTGTGCGTACCAGTCTGCCGCAATTTTCATTCCTACCGGATATACACCTGCTAAAAAGAATCCGGTTAAAAAACGCAGGAAAAGTAACAAGCCGGTATCTCCGTTGGTATAAATAACCAACAGGTTAAACAATGCAGCGAGTAAGGTTGAAAGCATAAAAACTTTTACGGGAGAAAATCTGTCTGCAATAGTAAGTAAGGCAAAAAGCAAAGTTCCCGAAATGAAACCCAGTTGCACGGCAGTAGTAATATTGCCAACCATATTGGCAGGTAAATGATAAACTGATTGAAGAGCGGGTAATATAGCGTTACCGGCAAACCATACAGAACTGCCTGCAAACTGCGAAAGAACAATCACCGGTAAAATAAACCAGGGTATTTTGGTTGTGGAGGCAGCAGTCATACTGCAAATTAATCATTAGTTTTTTTACGCTGCATGGTATTGGCTAATACAAGGCCTCCGATAACGAGTAGGCCGCTTATGATATGGATGTTGGTAATTTGTTCACCCAACAGCCATACTGCTTCCAGTGTACTAAAGAGTGGTATCAGGTTGCCGAATAATACAGTGGTGCCGGTACCTAATTTCTGTAAGGCCGCATTCCAGCATAAAAAAGAAATAACAGAAGTGCCGAGTCCTAGGTAAATGATCACCCCAATTCTATTTGCGTTCCATTCAACTGCGGGGGTCAGATTAAGTTCAATCAGGTATGCTGGTAATAATAAGAGTGTACCAAAACAAAAAACGACAAACAAAAAGTTGATGGATGAAATGCCCGCAGGTTTTTTTCTTACCAGAATATTATATACTGCAAATGCCATTGCTCCTGCAAGTATCCAAAGGTCACCTGTAGAGAATTTGAAGGAAGCCAGTTTTTCCCAACTTCCCTGTGATAAGAGTAATACAATTCCGACTATACATATAAGCATACCCGCTACCCTGAAACGATTCAATCTTTCCTTCAAAAAAATAATGGCCAGTACGGTAGCAAAAATGGGAGAGGATGTAGTGCCAATTAATGCCATATTGATGGCCGATGTGTAATGCCCCGAAACATAAACAAATGTGTTAAACAAAGTAATACCACTCAACGATACCCAGAACAGGTATTTCCAGTTTTTGAAAACGATGGATTGTTCCGCCCTGAATTTTTTGAAAGCCAGTGGTGCAATAAGTATGGTTGCAAGTGCCCAACGGTAAAAGGCAAGACTAACAGGCGGGATATGCTGATTTACAGCGCGGGAAATCACAAAATTGCCCGACCATATCATTGTTGCAATGACTGCCAGTAGAATACCAGTGTAATAATCTTTTTTTACAGCTTGCATGCCTGCACTTATGCTATTGATATAATTCAGCACCTGCAAAATGCTGATCGTAGTTGCCTTTTATTCTTTCCATTGGAGGATTGAAATAGCCAAATTTCAGATTAGGGAACTCTTCACGAATCAGATCCATCAACTGCTTTACGCCCATGATTTCTCCGGTTTCATGCACGCCGATTTTTCCCATATACCAATCCGGATCAATATTGAAATTACGCCATTGAATCATTGACAGGTCCGTGTCGATGATAAGCTTACGCAATGCTTCATATTCTTCTACACTGTCTGTCATGCCTGGGAAAACAAAATAATTGATGCTGGCCCATCCGCCGAAACTTCGTACAACCTTCAAACTTTCAATGATATTTTCAAACTGGTAATTGTTTGGTCGATAATAAGGCTCATAAATATGTTTGCGTGCAGAATTGGTACTTACCCGAATACTGTTTAGTCCGGCTTCACACAAAGCACGCACAGCATCTGGCTTAGAGCCGTTGGTGTTGATATTGATATTACCTCTGTCTGTATGTTTTCTTATTTCAATGATCGCCTGTCTGATGGTTTCCCACATTAATAATGGTTCGCCTTCGCAGCCTTGTCCAAAACTCACAATGGGGAAGGGGGCATTCATTAAATGCGGAACCGTAAACTCCACGATTTCCTCTGCCATTGGTTTGAAGGTAAGACGGTCCTGTGTTGATACAATGGTTTCTTCTTCAGGCTGAAAAGAAATACAACCTACACAGTTTGCATTACATGCAGGCGAAGTAGGTACGGGGCATTCCCAACGAGATAAAGAAAAGTTTCTTGCTGCCGGACAGTTGTAAGTCATGCAACAATTTTCCATCAGGTGTTTTACGAGTCTGTTTTCCGGATAATGTTCGAGTAATTGTTGTGTGCCTGTTTTTATTTTTTTATCGTCATAACCAGCACATTCCTGACGAATATCTTTTTCAATTCTTACGGCTGGGACATAGGTTTTATTATCTAGCCATCCTACTGCAGTATAGCAGAACAAAGGAAGGGTAGGAGCATCTGGTAAAGTCTCATAAGCGGCTATATAGAGCCCTGTATGAGCTGGTGGAATAAATGCAGCCACGGCCCATCCTTTTTCGCACAAACGCATTTCACCGGTAGTAACATCAATCCCAATTCCCCTTCTGCCAGGCAACTCATAAAGATTGCCTCCGTCTGGTAATTCAATCCACTCTTCCGTTGGTATAGGAAACGCATCCCATCCTGCACGGCCTGCTGCATAAAGACTGGTGTCTTCAAAAATATTTCCGTTTCCGTCGGAGTAGAGAATATATGGTGATTGGGGTAGCATTGTGAATGGTGAATTGTGAATGGTGAATATTTAGGTGTGAATTGTCAATTGTGAATGATGAGTATACAGAGGTTGAAATTCACTATTCACAATTGACAATTCACACCGTCCCTTGTATTCTGCTCTTACAGAAAGTATTGAAATCCTGCTCCAGTTGGGGGGCTACTTGGGAATCAATTTCTTTTTGTATGAGTTTATTATTTTTAAAATCTATTGTTATTAATCCATCTTTCAGTACAACATTGGTGAACTCGCTCCAATGGTAATGGCTTCTGGGGAAAGTATTGAATACTACTTCTTCCTCATCGAAAGCAATTTCGCGCGGAAACTTTACCTGTTTTTCAATCACTGCTGCAATAACATAAACGGCAGTAAGCCATGTATAAGGCATGGGTAATGTCATCATTAATCCCCATGCAGCAAACAACATTCCGATTCTGAAATAAGCTGTTTTGCCATTTCTTTTTTTAACGAATGTAAATGCGATCCAGCCTAAAATTAATGCCACTACTGAAATAGGGAATACCGATGCTTCTGAAAAGGGTGTGAGGGCAGATTCAAGCAATACCACTATGGCCAGGAATAACATCATCAACGTGATATTATCCACCAGCTTGAAATCACGCTGTTTTAATACAACTACATAATCATAGGTCCTTGCTGCCATAAATCTTTAGTTTTTAACCATCAGGTTGCAAAGTCTCCACAAAAGGCGTGCTCCCACGTTGCTGTCCCAATCTGTTTGTCCAACGCCAATTTCAACAAGATCGAATCCGATGATTTCTCTGCCGCTTTCTTTTATTTTTTTGAAAAGATACAATACTTCCTCTGTTTCAAATCCACCCTGAACCGGTGTGCCTGTATTCGGGCAATATTTCCGATCAAGTCCATCAATGTCAAAACTGATATAAACTTTTTCCGGAAGGTGGTTAATGATTTCCTCTGCGATATGTTTCCAGCTTTCTCCTTCGAACTGGCGTTCTTTGATATTTTTATCGAAATACGTAATTACCCTGAACTGACTGTTGCAGATATAATCCCATTCTTCTTCACAAAGGTCACGTATGCCGGCCTGAACAAGTTTCTGAATTTGTGGTATTTCACTCAGCGCATTGTACATGATGGATGCATGTGAATACAAAAAGTTTTCATATCCTTTTCTTAGGTCGCAATGTGCATCAATTTGTAAAACACCGAATGATCCATGCTTTTCCGCGAGGGCTTTCATAAAACCAAGCGGGGTGCTATGATCGCCGCCTAACAAACCAACAATTTTTCCTTTATCGAGTAATGCTTTTGTTTCATCATAAACCCACTGGTTCAGGAATAGTCCACCTTCATTAATCTCTTTAAGACTTTTACACATGAACTTGTTCTTCTCTACTTCATCACCCTTGGAAATATAGTCTATGTATAGCTCCGCTTCTTTGCGTAAGTAGTCGCTTTTAAGTAAGATCTTTTTATTGGTCTCACGCATATAAAATCCCTCTCTCCAGCCATTGGGTACATCTATATCAAATAAATCTACCTGAATACTTGCTTTTAAAATATGCTCGGCGGCGCGGGCGGTTCCTGCACCATAACTTACCGTAACTTCCCATGGAACAGGAAGTAATACCACGCGGGCATCATCTTCTGTAAAAGGTAATCCGAAAATGTTATTGTTGGGGTTGCCAACGGCATTGGGGTTAAACTGCGATAAATCGGCCATGATCTTTCTTAGATTGCAAACAGGGCGCAAATTGCACCAATTTTCTGAATTATGGGATTAAATCACCCTAAAACCCTTATTTGGGCTCAAACCTTTCTTCGAAACTTACAAACACTCGTTCCCAGGGGATAAAAGCAGTGATCAAAAGCGTATAAACCGGAAGGGCCGTGATCGACAAGCCAATCAATGGAGCAGTAATCAAAAAGGAGAGAATCATAAACCTGCTGGTCCATTTCCAGGCATTTCTGAATTCGGCTGGATTAAACAGAAAAGGGAGGTAAATCAATGGGAAAAGAGTCAATTTAAGTGCCTGATTACGATCATGATAACTCAATAATAGAAATACCATCGAAAGAAGGCATAAAAATCCCAGTTTTCGGGACGGAACGATCATAAATAAGATGGCCAATGTAGACGGAACAAGGCTTGCAGATTGGCTCATTAGCTGGCCTGTAATAAAGGCATTGCTCCCTGCATGTTGTTGATGGGGTAATTGCCCCATGATCCAAAGGGCTATAAACATCAATATCAGCCATAATCCGATAGTCCTGCTCATAAAGGTTATAAAACCTTGTTCATTGTAGGAAACTGACTGGCGGATGGGGTTCATGCTTAAAATTGTGGAAAGATTCTGGTTTTAACAACTATGCCTGACAAACATCAGCATTTGCTTGTTCATTTTGGGCTACTTTTGCAGCGTAAAAGAGAAGAGATGAAAAAAACGCATATTATCATCCTTGTACTGATTGCTGCTGCTATAGTAGTGCTTATTAGTTATACTGGTGATCTTACTACTTATGAAACCATTGCTTCGGCCCGTCAGAAAGAAGGAAAGTTTGTAAACCTGATCGCAAAACTGGATACTTCTCAACCATTGGAATACGATGCGGTAAAAAACCCTAACTACCTCAGTTTTACTGCTGTAGATACATTAGGCAATAGAGTGAAAGTGGTGTACCATAATAATAAACCCACTGATATGGAGAAAAGTGAGCGACTTGTACTAAAAGGCAAAATGCAGGGAGATCATTTTGAATGCAAAGATATTCTGTTGAAATGCCCCTCTAAATATAAAGATGATCCGAAGGCGCAGCAAAATATACCTGTTGTAGCAACAGAACCTGCCCGTTAAGTGCAGCATAACCTTATTTCCTTTAGAACCAACTACTCATGCAATATTTAGGAGAACATCTATTCCCAGGTCAGGCAGGGCATTTTTTTGCCGTTTTATCACTTGTAGCATCTCTAATAGCCACTGTAGCTTATTTTAAAGCCAGTAAAACATCGCTTGATTCATCAAAGGCAAGCTGGATCCGTATGGCAAGGGTGGCTTTCTTCGTAGAAACCATCAGTGTGCTGGCAATGTTTGGCATTCTCTACTACATTATTTCTAACCACTACTTTGAATACAGATATGCCTATAACCATAGCGATAGAAGTCTGCAGGTTGAATACCTGTTGAGCTGTTTCTGGGAAGGACAAGAAGGTAGTTTTATGCTCTGGAGTTTCTGGCATTGTGTGCTGGGTTGGGTATTAATATGGCGCGCTAAAACATGGGAAGCTGGGGTTATGACAGTCATCAGCTTCGCCCAGTTTGCACTGGCAACTATGTTGCTTGGCGTATATGTGTTTGGAGTAAAGATTGGCAGTAGTCCATTTGTATTATTACGCAATGAAGTTGAAGGACCCATATTCTCAAGACCCGATTACCTGAATCTGCTTAAGGATGGTACAGGACTCAACACCCTTTTACAGAACTACTGGATGGTGATACACCCTCCTGTATTGTTCCTCGGTTTTGCGTCTACTATTGTGCCTTTTGCTTATGCCATTGCTGGATTGATGAGTAAGAAGCATGAGTGGGTTAAACCATCCTTGCCATGGGCTTCCTTTTCAGCCGCAGTTTTAGGTGTAGGAATTATGATGGGAGCTGCATGGGCTTATGAAAGCCTCTCATTTGGTGGATACTGGGCCTGGGATCCTGTGGAGAACGCATCCTTGGTGCCATGGTTAACACTTATTGCAGGTTTGCATACCAACCTAATTTATAGAAACAGTGGGTACTCTTTACGACCTACTTATTTCTTTTATATCATCACATTTTCGCTTATTCTTTATTCTACCTTCCTAACAAGAAGTGGCATATTAGGTGATACATCTGTTCATGCTTTCACCGACCTTGGTATGAACACACAATTGTTGTTGTTTGTACTGGTGTTTTTTGTGCCGGCTTTGGTGTTGTATTTCAGGCAATACAAAGCTATCCCAAGCATACAGAAAGAAGAGAACACATATAGCCGTGAATTCTGGATGTTTATCGGTTCCCTGGTATTCTTTCTGGCAGGAATGGTCATCATTGCCAAAACATCTACGCCTGTTTTCAATAAATTATTCGGAACAAATATTGCGCCTCCGGAGGACCCGGAATATGCACATAACCAGATTCAGGTTTTTGTTGCTGTGATTATTGGGTTCCTCACGGCAATTACCCAGTATCTAAAATACAAAGATACGCCGAAAGCATTTTTTGGAAAGAAAATATGGATACCTACTATTATCGCCGTATTGATAAGTCTGAGTATCAGTGCGTTCGGAGAAGTGGGATATGACAAAAAAGGACCTGGATTTCTGTTTGCCATTCACCTCGCCATTTTCAGTGCGGTTTATGCTGTTGTTGCAAATGCAGCTTATATCTGGCTGGGTTTAAAAGGCAAACTTAAAGCAGCAGGTGCCTCGGTTGCGCATATTGGTTTTGGTATGGTGCTGGTTGGTATTTTGATTTCATCTGCCAAGAAAACGGTGTTGAGTTGGAATACTACAGGTGTTACCCCTTTGCGCCAGGAAGATGCAAAGGATAGGGGTAATCCTGCTGGTAACCCGGCTGAAAATATTACCCTCTTCAAAGGAGTGGCAACCGATATGGGGAGGTATATGGTAACTTATACAAAAGATACCATCAATGAGCGTGACAGGAAACGTTATTTTGAAATCACCTTCAAAGCGAAAAACGGATCAGAAACATTTAGTCTTTACCCGGATGTAATTAAGAATAATAAGGGCATGGAAGGCTTTGCTGCCAACCCTGCTGCCAAGCATTACTGGCATAAAGACATCTTTGCCTACATCACTTCTTTCCAGGAAAATAATGGTAGCGATACTACCCAATTTGTAAACCGTGATATTAAAGTAGGGGATACCCTGTTTTATAGTAATGGTTTGATTGTACTGAATAAGGCAAACGTAAATCCGCCGGAACAGGCTGGAAAATATGGAAAGGATGAAACCGGATTATTCCTTGATATAAGTGTATTGTCGAAAGACGGACGCAGGTATGCAGCCAACCCAGGTATAGTGATTAGCGGTACAGATTTTAAACCTATACCAGATACAGTTACATCTCAAAGTCTTATACTTCAATTCAATAAAGTAAAAGACGATAAAAAGGGATTGCTTGAAATCGGTATCAAAGAAAGCGGTGCAATAACCGACCTTATTACCCTGAAAGTGTATGAGTTTCCGATGATTAATATTTTGTGGTTAGGTATATTAATTATGACAACCGGCCTCGTTATGTCGATTGTTCAGCGAAACAGACAAGCAAAGAATAAATTGAAGCCAGTCTCCTGATTGCGGCATCAGACAATAGTCCATAGACCATAGTCCATGGTCTATGGACTATCCTTCCAATGAATTGTTAAAAGCGAACAAGCCACCGGGTTACTTTTTCACCAAGGCAGCATTAATTAGCAGAACTAGTTCTATATTTAAGTAGTGCAATTCCCTGGCAAACATATCATCATCTTCCTGGTATTAGCCTGTGCTTTATGTTTCACTAAAGCCGTAAATGCCCAAACCCGCGGGCCTTATGATACCGTAAAAGTATATGCATTTATTACGCCTGAGGGAGACACGATTCCTGAGAGCATTCTTCCTCCTGTAGAAGTAATCGGCAAATTAACCGGTAAATGGAAACGTCACTGGGAAGAGTGGACAAGGTTACGCAATGCCGTATATGTTACCTACCCTTATGCTATTGCTGCCAGTCGCGTGATGAATGAAATAAATGTAAAACTGGAAAATGTAACCGATAAAAAAGCGAGAAGGGCAATTATCAAGTCGAGGGAAAAAGACCTGAAAAAAGAGTTTGCCGATAAGCTTACCAAACTATCTGTTTACCAGGGCAAAGTATTGATGAAATTGATCTACCGTCAAACCGGTAATAACTGTTACGAAATAATACAGGAATATAAAGGAGGTTTTAATGCGGCTTTCTGGCAAACCATTGCCGTAATTTTCGGCAGCAACCTCAAACAAAACTATGACCCTTCCGGCAAAGATTTCGACATGGAAAGAATTGTACGTGATGTGCAGTTGATGTATGGGTATAGGAGTTAGATTTTTGATCTTTGATTTTTTGATTTTTGATTTAAAATTCAAAATTCAAAATTCAAAATTCAAAAAATCAATGATCATAAAATCAAAGATCAAAGATTTTCCTCAAGTATTTTCGTGAACTGCTTTCTCGGGATCATTTTTGCGCCGAGGCTTTCGAGGTGCGTTGTGTGTACCTGGCAATCGATGAGTATTACGCCTTCTCTTTTTAATTGTTGGACATACTGGATAAACGCAAATTTGCTGGCATTGCTTTCTTTGCTGAACATGCTCTCGCCAAAGAAGAAAGGTCCCATTCTGATGCCGTAGAGGCCGCCTACTAATTCATTGTTCATCCAGGTTTCAGCGGAATGCGCAATCCCCATTTTATGCAGTTGAATAAAAGAAGATTCCAGTTCGTCGGTGATCCATGTGCCTTCCTGTCCCTTGCGTTGTAATGACTTGCAGGAACGGATAACTGCTGCAAAATTACTGTTGGTGTGAAAATTGAAATGTCCTTTCCGTATTACCTGCGTCATGCTTTTGCTGACTTTCAATTCTTCTGGCTCAAGAACAAATCTCGGATCAGGACTCCACCACAACGGAATACTGCTGTCATCATACCAGGGAAAAATGCCTTTGCGATAAGCCAGCAATAACCGCTCAACAGAAACATCTCCGCCTATCGCCAGTAAGCCATCTTCCATTGCTTCAGTAACAGGAGGAAACCAGAGGCGGGAGTCAAGTGCGTGTAAAGACATAAGGGAAGAAATAAGAAATAAGGAATAAGAAATATGGAATCAGAAAGGGGAGTGGAAAATACTTTCACATTCCGCTGTTTCTTATTCCTTATTTTTCTGTTTCAATCGTCGCTCCGATGCCACGATCGGTAATCGCATCGCACATGGGTTTTAGTGTATCGTAGTCGCCGGTTTTAACAGTAGATTTTCCTTTGAAATGTATGATGATAGCCGATTGTTCGGCCTGTTCGTGTGAGTGTCCACAAACTTCCATCAGTGTTTCAATAACCCATTCAAAAGTGTTCACTTCATCGTTCCAAACAATAAGGTAAAAGGGGGTGGCATGATCCACCGCAATATCTTCTTCCTGCGATTCCCAGGGTCGTGAGGCCTCATTGTTTTCAAAAAAACTCATGGGATAAAGATAATTTTTACTTGATAAAGGTGGTATACCAGTTAACTAAAAAAGACCTACAACATGGTTGTAAGTCTTTTTTCTCTGTGGGAGCACACGGGTTCGAACCGCGGACCCTCTGCTTGTAAGGCAGATGCTCTAAACCAACTGAGCTATGCTCCCGTTTTGTTGGGAGTGCAAAAATAGGGTCTGAAACATTACTGCCAAAAAAAGTTTCTATTTTTTTATAAATTAATTCAGTTGAAGGGCGGGTAAACGATAATGCTGGCTATCATAAACATATAATTCTTCGATATGGTATGTCCAATACCGATATATCGGCGATTTTGCCAGTATTTTATCTGCTTCCTCCTTTGAATCAGTATTTAAAGTGATCCAGCAGGTCTGACTTTCCATACTCACCGCATAACTATCGATAATGCCCTTATTAAACAGGTAATTCACGTAAGTCCGGTGCGGTGGCAGCAGTGTCATAAATTCATCATCCAACTGAAATTTTATTATTGCCTGATACTTTTTCATACACACTATTTACTGGGTTAATGAGTACAATATCCGTGCTGCTTTAATTTTGTGTGGCATTCTGGCAATCAAACCTTAATTTTTCCTGCTGATAGTGCAGGTATGACTGTCAAACTACAATTGAAACTTATATGTTAAGAACCATTTTATTATTGCTGGCATCTAATGTCTTTATGACTTTTGCCTGGTACGGACATCTCAAACACCAGGGTGTACCATTATGGAAAGCCATTGCCATTAGCTGGGGCATCGCTTTTTTTGAATATTGTTTAATGGTGCCGGCCAACAGGGCAGGATATGCCAATGGCTTTAGTGGCTTTCAATTAAAGATTACCCAGGAAATTATAACGCTGCTTGTATTTACGGTTTTTGCTGTTTTTTATCTTAAAGAACCGTTTCAAACAAAATACCTGTTAAGCTTTATCTGTATTCTTGGCGCTGTTTATTTTGCGTTTAAAAAATAAGGGGTGCCATTATAGCACCCCTTCCATCTATCCATACCTTATTCCGTATCTTTTTTCACTTCTCTGATCCGGCGTCTGAATGCCTTTTTCTGTTGAGGTGATAAACTGTCGGCACGCTGTTTCATCTTTTCCTTTACCAGTGCTTTTTGCTCTGGCGTCATATTATCCATTCGCTTGCGTAATTGCTCACGCTGTTGCTTTTTTTGTTCAGGGGAAAGACTGTCGTAACGGGCTTTTAATTCTTTTCTTTTTTCGGGCGACATACGCTGACCGCGTTCTTTCCTGAATTCAGCAAGTTTTGCTTTTTGTTCCGGACTTAAACTATCACCGCGATGTCTGAGTTTTTGTTTTGCGCTGGGTACGTCTTGTGCAATTGATTCCTGTTGAAACACTGCTATGCTAAATAATGCGCTAGTGCAAATGAGGATGGCTTTTTTCATGTTTAAGTGGTTTAATTAAACATAAGACCTCCATCTTTTAAACGGGTTTAAAAGTTTTTGCGCATTATTGTTTTTTTAACTTTTAAGGAAGTATAAGTCTGGCTATTCGTCCACCGCCGCCAGCCATAAAAATGGCATTGCCATTTCTTGCTTTCTGTACCACATGAAAACTCTCCTTCGAAATCAATTGCCAGTTATTGCCGCCATCATTAGATATATCAATGCCGGAAGTGCCACATGCTACAAGTTTATTAGCATTCAGGTATACAACGCAAGACCTGTATCCATGAGGCATAGTAGTTGGTAATGAATAAACAGGGCGTCCTGATTTGAATGAAACAAGCACGCAATTTTCTCTGCCAATACTATCTTTTGCAAAATCTCCTCCAACAATAACCGCAGTTTTTTCTGCATCATACGTTGCAATTGAGTTTGCGCCGGTTGATGTACCACCTTGCATCATGGGTAATGAATCGTTGAAATTATTTGTCAAAAGATCTTTTAACCTTGCCTTTGATCCACCGGTAACTAATAGTATCGGAGCATAATCGCCCCAGTCTGCCAGTTTTACATTGGTGCCACTGGATGCAAACATGGCTTCTGTATCCGGTACATAGCGTACATCATCATTGCCACTTGGTTGAGGCATTACATTCCAGCTATCACCTGCATCAAATGATAGTGCCACAAATAATTTTCCCTGTATTGGATCACCTACTACAATCAGCGTATGCGTTGTATTGGGGAATCGGGTAGGAGAGGCCGTTGTATTAAGTTTATCGACAGGCGCTTTATTATTTTTTTTGGCCTGCTCATTTAATTTTAGTTGAGCAGAATCTATATGCATATCCATCGCATCGAGAAACATACCTTTTGTTGTGTCCTCAAAAACTTTGTTCCAGCTTTTTCCCCCATCTTTTGTTTTAAGTATAACGGCAGGCTCTGCGATACCAATTATAACAGCGGTTTCTGCATCAATGGCTTCTATATCCCTGAAATCCCTTTTCTCATAACCGGGAACAGTGATCCATTCCAGTGTTTTACCTCCGTCTAATGATCTTACAACCGTACCGTTGCTTCCACTGGCCCAAAATACCTGGTCATTCACCACGCTTAAGCCCCGGAAACTAACCCTTTTGCCTGAGGCTAATATATTTACCTGTGGTGTTTGGGTAGATGCCTCAAAAAACGATAGGAGGAAGAAAACAAGCACAAATATTTTATTTAACCGCATAGGAACTACATTTTTGTATTCAGACAGTAAGATAAGCAAATCGAAATCAAAGATCACCAAATCAAATAATCAAACATGATTCCATATTGGATGAGCCGTACCCAACTCTTATTGGGTGATGAACCAATCGAAAAACTACGAACCAAAAATGTGTTGGTAGTGGGATTGGGTGGTGTGGGAGGCATTTGTGCAGAAATGATAGCCCGGGCAGGGGTGGGTAAAATGACGATCGTGGATGCCGATACGGTTGACCTTAGTAACTGTAACAGACAAATACCCGCGCTTCATTCCGTGGCCGGTAAACTGAAAGCTGAAGTGATGGCAGCAAGACTAAAAGATATTAACCCAGATCTGGAACTAACGGTACTCACAGAATTTATTCGTGATGAACGTACCAATGAAATACTCGACCAGGGAAATTTTGATTATGCAGTAGATTGTATCGATACACTTTCTCCCAAAGTGTATTTTATAAAAGCTTGCAAAGACAGGAATATCCCCATCGTTTCTTCCTTGGGTGCTGGAGGTAAAGTTGATCCCTCGCAGGTAGTAGTTACAGATATATCCAAAACCCACCAATGTAATCTTGCCAGGTATGTGCGTAAACGTTTACACGAACTGGGTATTTATAAAGGACTGAAAGTGGTTTTCAGCGCGGAAAAAGTAGACCAGTCCAGAATCATTGAAACAGAAAAAGCCTATCCCAAAAAATCTATCATCGGAACCATCAGCTATATGCCCGCAATATTCGGCTGTGTAGCAGCAAGTGTGGTGGTGAGGGATTTGATTGCAGAGGGGTGAATGGTCAAGTGTGAATTGTCAATGGTGAATTGTCAATAGTGATTAGTGAGTGAACTTGGACCTAAATAAACCTATAATAAATTAGGACACCTTTCACCATTCACATCATAGCATTAAATAAATTTATTAAGCCCGCTTAGTAAAAAAAACTGACTACTAACTAACTATTGACCATTCACCATTGACAATTCACGATTGACCATTCACCCCTAATATCTCAAATAAGGCCTAACCTCCTCTTCCCATTCTTTGCAACGACAGTATTTAGTGATGGCTGCAATGAAGGCAGGGATGGGTAGGTCGAATATGGCTTCGCTGTTTGAAATGCCGAGTAATTTATCGAGATGTCCTTTCCCGGTTGGGTTTACGCTTGTTGAATAAGTGGCCCATTGAAACTGAGAAGGGTGTAAACTTTTGATGAGCTTAATCAATATCATTCCTGTCATTACAGCATTAAAGCATGATTGGTCATCTACTTTTAAATGAACCCCCTTACACAACTGGTCCTTAAACTTGCTGTGTTCGGGTGTGAATTGAATAGGGGTAGCATTCATTTCACCCCCAGACATATTATTGAGCATATCTGCCAGTACGTCTGCCTGTAACCATGGAGTGCCTGCTGCTTCAAAACTAAAAGGAGTTCCCCGACCTTCACTGATATTTGTGGCTTCCAACAGACAAAGTCCCGGATATAAAAGCATCGACTGAAAACTTTGAATGGCAGGAGAAGTAGGTACAAAAGGAATGCCCCATGCTGGTTGAAACATTTCTCTTTGCCATCCTTTACAACCGATCACTTCAATATCAGCATGAATGTTTCTGCTTGTATTAAAATACAGCGCCAGTTCACCCATTGTACAGCTATGTCTTACAGGCATTGGCCATCTTCCGATAAAGGAGCTGTTGTCTTCCGTAAGCATTGGTCCTTCACAAAGCTGCATAATACCTGATACCGGATTAGGTCGATCGAGTATAACTAATTTTTTATGAGCAGTTGCACAGGTCTCAATAATATGAGAAAGGGTCCACAGGTAAGTATAAAACCGGCTTCCGATATCAGGAACATCAAATAATAAAATATCTATTTCTGCAAGGTGAGATGGTTCAGGTGCAAGTCGTTCTCCATATAAACTGATCACCGGTAGTCCTGTTAAAGCATCATTTCCGTCTTTAACCGGATGCCCATCTGCTCCCCGCACATCAAGCCCATGTTCAGGCGCAAATAAAACTTTTATATTAAAACCAGCATTAATCAATGCCTGTCTGGAAGGCTCCAGTAATCTGGTAGTAGCCGCTTCATTGGTAACCATACCAATACGCTGGTTCTTCCAGGAAGGGCTTGCTGTTAGTAGTGTATCAATTCCGAATAAAAACATAAATTAGATGGCAGATGTCAGATGTCAGATGGCAGATTTCGGATGTCTGATGTCTGATAGCTGATGTCTGATTTGTTATTTTACTTTTCTTATTTCTTATTCCCCTTCGACAAGCTCAGGGCAAGCTTTATTTCTTATTTCCTATTTCTTCCAAAGATGCATTAAATGTCATAATCTTAAACTCAATTAAAAAGTCGCCAAAAAATAAAGGATTAAAATCCCATTCTATAAATCTGACATCTGCGATCTGACATCTGCCATCAAAAATCCGACATCAGCCATCCGCCATCCGCCATCAAAAATCCGACATCAGCCATCAGACATCCGCCATCCTCTTCATCTCTTCTATCACATTAAAAATTATCGGGCAGCGGCCGTAGTGCATGAGGGTGGTGAATATTCTTTTGCTGAAGCCGGGAATATGCATGGCAGGAAATTCGCGGCACCCTTCGAAGCGAGATTCATAAACCGTGCATTTGTTATCCTGAAGGAAGGAGCAGGGGATGGCATTCATCAACATCATTCCATTACTTCCTTTTTCCATGTATTGTTCATCGAAATTGCTTCTGTTAATGTTGAGGTGGATAGATAATCGATCTGCTTCCTTATCGGTTACATTTATCATCAGCGTTTTACAGCAATTTCCACAACTGGTACAATCAATCGCTGGAGCAATCTTTTCATTGAGCTGGTTAACCCAACTATCTACCATAGCAGGGTCTAGTTGCCTTACCTTTTCCATAAAAAGGTCGTTTTCCGCACCCCGTTCAATGCTTAATGCGGCAATTTGTTCGAGATCGGTTAAAAGTTGTTTTTCTGGCATCTTAAGGTGGTAAAGGTAGGTTTCCGGGACAGAAAACACGATAAATCAACATTTTTTAATCATTTATCCACATCAAAAGGGTTATTGTAGAAAAGTAAAATTGTACCGGGAGTTGAGGTGGTTAGATTTGCGGGTTGGGAAACAGGCTTTCTTTTGGAAAGACTGGTTTGATAAAATTGAAGAACATGGCTGAACAGAAGCAATTGAACGAGTATAATGAAGATTCCATACGGTCGCTCGACTGGCGCGAGCATATTCGCCTCAGGCCGGGGATGTATATAGGTAAACTAGGTGATGGATCTGCCACAGACGATGGTATTTATGTATTGATTAAAGAAGTGATCGATAACTGTATCGATGAACATACCATGGGCTATGGTAAACAGGTTGAAATATCCATCGATGGTAAACAGGTAACCATCCGCGATTATGGCCGTGGCATTCCCCTGGGTAAAGTGGTTGATGTGGTCAGCAAAATAAATACGGGCGCCAAATACGATAGTAAAGCATTCCAGAAAAGTGTGGGGTTGAATGGGGTTGGTACAAAAGCCGTAAATGCATTGAGTCAGTATTTTAAAGTTACCTCTTACCGCGACGGAAAAGAAAAAACAGCAGAGTTTGAACGGGGAGTTTTGGTTAAAGACCATAAAGAACAAAAGACCACCGAAGCGAATGGTACTTTGGTAACTTTTATTCCAGATGAATCGGTATTCCGCAATTTTCATTTCATACACGAATACCTCGATAGCCAGTTATGGAATTATTGTTACCTGAATGCAGGACTTTCCATTCATTTTAATGGCAAAAAATATGTCAGCAAAAATGGATTGCTCGATTTGCTGGAGCGTAAAACAAATGCCGACGAACTTCGGTATCCTATCATCCACCTTAAAGGGGAAGATATTGAAGTGGCCATTTCGCATAACAATGATTATGGAGAAGATATTTTCTCTTTTGTAAATGGTCAGTACACCACGCAGGGAGGTACCCATCAACAGGCATTCAGAGAAGCCTATATCAAAGTGATCCGTGATTTTTATAAAAAAGATTACGATGCCGCAGATATCCGGGGTAGTATAGTAGCAGCCATTTCCGTTCGCGTTCAGGAACCCGTATTTGAAAGCCAGACAAAAACCAAATTAGGTTCTCAAAATGTGTACGAAGGCGGTCCTTCCATGAAAAAATTCGTGGAAGAATTCCTGGCCAAAGAACTGGATAACTATCTGCACAGAAATCCAACCATTGCTGATGCTTTACGCAAAAGAATTGAACAAAGTGAACGGGAAAGAAAAGAACTGGCAGGTATCAAAAAACTGGCCAATGAAAGGGCGAAAAAAGCCAACCTTCATAACAAAAAATTACGCGATTGCCGTGTTCACCTGAATGATGATCTGCCGGCAAAAAACAAAGAAGAGTTTATCGCACTCCAAAAAAACAGTACCATTTTCATCACCGAGGGTGATAGCGCAAGCGGAAGTATTACCAAATCAAGAAATGTAGATACACAAGCTGTATTCAGTCTGCGTGGTAAACCGCTTAACGCATATGGACTAACGAAAAAAGTAGTGTATGAAAATGAAGAATTTAACCTGCTTCAACATGCGTTGAATATTGAAGAAGGTATGGAAGGACTTCGCTATAACAATATTGTAATAGCCACAGATGCCGATGTGGATGGAATGCATATCCGCTTGCTGATGATGACTTTCTTCCTGCAATTCTTTCCCGATCTGGTGAAAAGGGGTCATGTGTATATTCTTGAAACACCATTGTTCAGGGTTAGGAACAAACAGGAAACAATTTACTGCTACGATGAAACCGAGAAACAGGCTGCTGTAGCTAAGCTGGGCAGTAAACCTGAGATTACCCGTTTCAAAGGATTGGGTGAAATATCACCGGAAGAATTTGGCAGGTTTATCGGTGTTGAAATGCGCGTACAGCCTGTTATACTGGAGCAGGGCGATCATATTCAGCAGTTACTGGAATATTATATGGGCAAGAATACGATGGACAGACAGGAATTTATTATCAATAACCTGAAAGTTGAACTTGACCTGGTTGACTAATTATTTGATTGACGAAAAAAGAAAAGATGATTCATATTGTATTTGATACAGCTAATGTTAGTGCCCTTCAACAGGCCATTGAATTGGATGAGAGCCTGCAGGGGAATATTGTAGAGATCAAGGATGATTACGCCGTTGGCCCGCTGGGCAATATTTATGAAACAGATGGCTACCAGGCAAGACGTGATTGGTGGAAAAATCTTTTGGAGTTTTCTCCCTATACCGAGCAGCTGAATATTGTTGATGATAAATTAACGGTACATCAATTGCTAAAACAATTAGATGAAGAACCCGAAACAGAAGTATGGATTTGGATGGCGCAGAATGCACATGATGTTTGCGGGTATTACTGGTTAATGAGCCAGCTTAAAGACTACCAGGGGCGTGTACAGGTATTGTATCTCAACAACCTTCCTTTTATTAATGAGAAAGGACAGATATTTTATCCTTCTTATTTACATGAAATACAACCGAAGGAGTTTTTAAAGGCGAAAAAACTTGCACGCCCTATAACCCTCAGTGAATTTGAAGTAGATCCGGATGAGTGGAAAAAACTTTGTTTCGATGAATCATTGGTTCGCTTTCTGGAAGGTGGCAAGAAAATTATGGGGAAAGGAGTGGACTTTTTCGATAAAGATATTTTAGCACATATTTCTGGTGATGCACAGAAATTGAACAAAGTGATTACCAACACGCTTTCCAAAATGAAAGTAAAAACAGGCGATGTTTTCCTTGTCTGGCGAATAAGAGAATTGGTTGAAGCCGGAAAACTTGAAACGAGTGGTGACTGGAACAAGGGATGGAAAGAGATTACGGTAAAAACAGCGGGCGGATCACAAGCAGCAAGTCCTGAAAATGAATAATATGATGGTAGAAGTAATCCCGGTAAATAAAGTAGCCGAAGATGAAAGAGGTGCAACGCATTTTTTTGATACCGACAGAACAGGTCAGTTTATCATTGCTTACAGAAAAGCCGGAAGTGCGAGTGGACGACATTATCATAAAGGAACAGCCATTCATAAAAACCCTGAGCAGATTATTATTATGCAAGGAGAGGCAACGGTGAATTGGATGGATGTAAGAACAAATGAAAAGGGTAGTATTAAAGTAAAAGCGCCTGTCATGGTAAAAATTAAACCATGGGCATGGCATGAAGTAATAGCAGATACTGATATTATCGTGTTTGAACTGAATGGTCTGGAAGATGCCAAAGACGACACTTTCAGGCTAGCGATGTAAGGAAGATCACAAACGAAGTAGACATGGCGAAAGAAAAACAACCGAACAGGGTATTTGAAAATGAAACTGGTGTGCAAGGCCAATACCGCACCTGGTTTCTGGATTATGCATCATACGTTATACTTGAACGTGCGATACCGGCAATAGAAGACGGTTTAAAACCCGTTCAACGCAGAATATTGCATGCCATGAAAGAAATGGATGATGGCCGCTTCAACAAAGTGGCAAACATCATTGGTCAGAGCATGCAATACCATCCACATGGAGATGCCAGTATCGGGGATGCATTGGTGAATCTTGGTCAAAAAGATTTATTGATTGAAACCCAGGGTAACTGGGGCGATGTGCGCACTGGTGACGAGGCCGCCGCATCAAGGTATATTGAAGCTCGTTTATCAAAATTCGCCCTCGATGTAGCTTTCAACCCCAAAACAACCACCTGGCAACTGAGTTATGATGGCCGGAAAAATGAGCCGGTTACCCTGCCCATGAAGTTTCCGTTATTGCTGGCCCAGGGAGCTGATGGTATTGCTGTAGGGTTATCTACAAAACTATTGCCACATAATTTCTGTGAACTCATAGATGCATCCATCAAATACCTAAAGGGTAAGAAGTTTGAAATATTTCCCGATTTTCAGACGGGTGGTATGATTGATGTTGCCAATTACAATGAAGGTAAACGTGGAGGCAAAGTAAGGGTTCGTGCACATATAGAAGAACTCGATAAAAAAACATTGGTAATCAGAGACGTGCCTTATGGGGTTACTACTACTCAGTTAATGGAGAGTATTACCAAAGCAAATGATCAAGGTAAAATAAAAATCAAAAAAGTTACGGATGTAACTGCGGCAGAAGTTGAAATACATATTGACCTCGCTACGGGCATTTCACCAGATATTACCATTGATGCACTTTATGCTTTCACCGATTGTGAAGTAAGTATTTCACCCAATGCCTGTGTAATTGTGGATCATAAACCACAATTTTTGGGTGTCCATGAATTGCTCAAAGTTTCTGCTGAAAATACAAAGGCACTACTCAAAAGAGAGTTGGAGATCCGACTTGCGGAACTGGAAGATAAATGGCACTACACTTCGCTCGAAAAAATATTCTTTGAAGAAAAGATATATAAAGAGCTGGAACAAAAACATGCAACATGGGATGCTGTAATTGAAGCGATCGACAAAGCATTCACGCCATTCAAGAAAAAACTCAAAAGGCCAATTGAAAGAGAAGATATATTGAAGCTTACGGAGAAACCTGTAAGAAGAATTTACCGACTCGATATCAATGAATTGAATGAGCAGATTAAATCTATTGAAGCAGATATAAAACAGGTTCAATTTGATCTGGAACATCTTACAGATTTTGCAGTGGCTTATTTCGAAAACCTACTTAAAAAATATGGCAAGGGCAGGGAACGTAAAACAGAGATCAAAGAATTTGATACCATACAGGTAAAACAGGTAGCCATTGCCAATACCAAATTATACATCAACCGTTCAGAAGGTTTTATTGGTACGGGTTTAAAGAAAGATGAATTCCTGTGCGACTGTTCCGATTATGATGATATCATCGCATTTACACGTTCCGGTACCATGAAAGTGGTAAAAGTTTCTGATAAGGTATTTATCGGGAAAGATATTCTCCATGCCGCTGTTTTTCAGAAAAATGATGAGCGTACCACCTACAACATGATATACCTTGATGGTGCCAGTGGAACTAGTTATGCCAAGCGTTTTAATGTAACCGGTATTACCCGCGATAAGGAATATGATTTAACCAAGGGCTCAGATAAAAGCAAAGTACATTATTTCACCGCCAACCTTAATGGAGAAGCGGAAGTAGTGAAAATTGTATTGAGTCCTAATTGTACGGCGAGAAATAAAGAGTTTGATTTTTATTTTGAAGAACTGGAAATCAAAGGCCGGGGAAGCATGGGTAACCAGGTGACCAAATATCCTATCAAAACAGTAAAACTGAAAGAAGCAGGCAGAAGTACACTGGCCGGAAGAAAACTGTGGTTCGATGATAAATTCGGCCGACTGAATACAGAGGAAAAAGGTCAATACCTCGGAAGTTTTGAAGATGAAAAGTTATTGGTTGTATACCATGATGGGTCTTATGAATTAACCGATACAGAAATGACCCAGCGATTCGAACCGGAAAAAATCGCATTAATTGAACGTTTTGATCCGGATAAGACTATCACAGCAGTTTATCTGGATAATGATAAGAAACAATATAATATCAAGCGTTTCAAAATAGAAACCAGCACGCTCAAAACCCAGTTCCTGTTTATTAAAGAAGGAGAGGGTAACCGCCTGGAAGCTGTTACTACTGAAGACGAGCCAATATTATCTGTTCAAACCGGAAAAGGTGCACAGGTTCGGAAGGCTAAATTTAAAGTGGCCAAAATGGTAGAAGTAATGGGCTGGAAAGCCGTTGGCGCCAAACTTACAGATTTCAATAAGAGCATCGAAATGGAATGGGAACAAAAACCCAAAGAAGACAATCCGCAGCAGGAGCTTTTTGAATAGTGAATAGTGAATTGTCAATGGTTAGTTTGTTTATCATTCACCATTCACAATTGACAATTCACATCTGACTATTCACCATTCACCCTGGCCTTTTTCTTCAACCTGATCGTGGCTGATTTATTCAGGTCGCTGGTGAGTATGAGTTCATGTCTTTTTTCACCGTCGTAAATAATCAATGCCGCTGTATTTGGGGGAATAGTGCCCAGGTTCTCAGCGAACATGGTGATCTCATTAAATTCACGGGTGCTGTCTAACAGGACGGTTTTTCGAATGGCTTTATGGTCCAGCTTTACTTTCGGAATTAATAATTGATCGTTCAGGTAAACTGACACTGAATCATAATCAATACTTCCATTATCGTATAACTGAAGTTTTAATGGTCCGCCAGATACTTCAATTTCTGTAACAAACTGTTTTTCTCTTGCTTTATAAATGGGGTCTATTTTAATACTGTCTGCAGTTATTACAATGGGTGTTGTATCTACTGTTGTTATACTGGTATCTATTACTACTGGTATTGTTTCTGGTTCCTCTTTAGGATTAATGTTGCCCGGCAATGTATCTGATGATAAGCGGAAACGAAACTGGATAGCAGGGTTGGTATATTTATGTGCCGCATCGGATTCAAATGCGCCATTCAAAATGGACTCTGTACGATTTACTATTAAAGTAAAATTGCCCGATAAAATGCAATCAATACCATTACTCGTACTTTTCGAGAGATAATAAATAAAGGGAATAGGTTTTAAAGTTAATAGTCTGCTATTATTGTTATACAAACCATTAACCTTTACTTTAAATAAGCTGTCGCGGAAATAGTATTGTAATTCTCCGGAAACTATCTTGCCCTTTTGCTTCAGTATAAGCTCAGCCATATAGGCACTATGTTCCCCAGCAACCATTACTTTTCCTACGCCATACCAATGTCCATTTACCTGTTGTGCATTTGAGGACTTTTGTAAACTAAAAAGTAAAATCAGTGTATAAATTAATGGTTTTATCCGCTTCATCACCCGCAAAATATTCAAAGCTGCTGAAGCAAAAACCTTAAAGTTGCTAACACTAGTGGAAAGACTTTAAATAGCAGTTCAGATAGGTTAAATTTGGCAGTTAGCTTTTGGCCATTAGCTGTTAGCCTTGATTGGTGCTTCATTTAAGATTTCTGCTATTATAGAACACGAATTTTCAAGATCCATCATGATAAATCATGAAAATCTGCGTTCTATCCTTCGCGTGCAGCCTGCAGCTTGAAGCTTGCAGCTCAATCCCCCACTGATAGCAATAAATCCAGCCCATATGTATAAATCTGTCCTTATCAGACAAACTAACCTATTTTTGCAGCATAAATTGTACTATGGAGCAGGTTCAGGTGGGTAATTATAATACGTTAAAAGTATCCCGTAAAGTTGATTTTGGATTTTACCTTGAAGATGGGGGAGATGGTATTTTATTGCCGACCCGCTTTGCGCCTAAAGGACTTAAACCTGGAGATGAGATCACTGTATTCGTGTATCACGATTCTGACAATCGGTTGATTGCCACCACCCAGAAAGCCAAAGCTTGCGTGGGAGAAGTGGTCAAAATGAAAGCTGTAGCAGTAACCAGGCAGGGGGCTTTTTTGGATTGGGGATTAATGAAAGATCTTTTCGTGCCCGCATCCAAACAATTAGGGGGCATGCGTGAGGGAGGGGAATACCTGGTGAAGCTCTATATAGACGAAATGACCGGAAGGGTTGCAGCCACTGAAAAGTTGGAGCAGTCGTTGAGCAATGACCAGCTAACGGTAAAAGAAATGGATCAGGTGGATCTGTTGGTCTATAGAAAATCTGAACTCGGTTTTGTTGTAATCATCAATAACCTGCATACCGGTATTATACACCAGAATGAAATATTCGGGGATGTTCAAATTGGAGATAAACTAAAAGGTTTTGTAAAAAAGATATTACCCGGGAATAAAATAGATGTTGTACTTGGTAAGCCTGGCTTTCAGAAAGTGGAAGACGAGGCCGGAAAAATTATCCGGTTACTTGAGGAGAACAACGGATACCTGCCTTACCATGATAAATCTGCTCCGGAAGAAATCTACGACTTCTTCGGTATGAGTAAGAAGACTTTCAAAATGACAACCGGCAATTTGTATAAACAAAAAAGGATAGAATTTACCCAAACAGGAATTAAATTGGTAGATATGTCTACTGATTAGTTGTACACCCTGTCTATATATTTGTTTTTATACTGCTGTAATACTTTAAGGAGTTGGGTTTTATAATCATCTACATTAGGCAGTAAATCGCTGTCAAGGAATGCATTTGATTGTGATGTTGTTCCGCTCGATAATAAGTATCCTCTGTTTTCTGGTCTCCTGTTTTTTGTAATTGAATCAACTACACGATTGTTGAAGCCATAAGAAGGCATATCTGTTTTTCGTTTCGTTATATAAACTGTGCTTCCTAGTTTAAACGAAAGCTGTTGATTTTTTCGGGTATGAATTAAAACAGTAAAATGAAACTCATGTGTGGCCTGGGAAAACTTGAGTCTGCCCAAAGAGCCACCGGAACTACTTGTTGAAGCAACGCCTCCATTCGGTGTATGTAAACGCTGGCTGTCGACCAGAAAGCCAATAATAAAATCAGGGTCTTCAAAACTTAAGGTTTTACCTTTTTTCAGAAAATGAAATACTTCAAAAAGTTTTCTCTGATGAAGCGGGCCTAATTTGAGCTTATCTGTTGACTCGAATGGAACAATATAAAGACTATAAGTCTTTAGTGGGTCAGTTATTTCCCTTAAAGTCCGGTAAATCTGTGCAAAGCTTGAATCATCCTGGGCATTTGTTTGCAGATTAAACAAACAAATGAAAGAAAGAAGTATCAGGTATTTGTTTTTCATACAGACATTTTTATTAGTTGTCTACTCTATCAACATAATAATTGATAAACTTATCAAGTAGTTTAGATAATAAGGTTTTATAGTCTTCTTCCTGCATATGCAGATGGGCATACATAGGCGTTTGTGATTGTGCAACAGTTATGGGTTGAGGTTGCGGTCTTAGTGAATAACCATTTCTACTTATTGAATCCCTTATTTCGTTAAAGGGCGTATTGGCCACCATTGTTTTTTCATGCACAATATCGCCGCCAAGATTAAAGCGCAATTCTTTTCTTTCTTTGGTATGAATCAGAAAGTTGACCTTATAGTGGTAGGTGACTTTTATAATGTACTTATCGTAATTCCCAAACTTGCCATCTGGTAATATTTCAGGTTCATCTATTTTCTGTTCGTCAATAAGTATGCCGATGATAAAGTCGGGGTTTTTGAAGTCTATCTCTTTATTGCGTTTTAAAAAGTGATACACTTTTGACAATCTATTTTGGTAGGTACCAGTAAGCCTTATTTTTTTTGATGATCCATAAGGAACCAGGTATAAAGCATAGCTCTTTAATGATTCGGTGATATCTCTGAAAGTTTTATAATTATCTACAAATGTATTATCGCCAGACTGTGCTGAAATAGTTTGGGTAAAGGAGAATAGAAAAAATGCCAGTGGTAATACTTTTCTTCGCAAGGGCATAATCCGGGTTTCTGGTAAAGCTTCAAATTTTATGCCAAAATATTAGAAATAAACTAATATTTAAGCCTTTCAGTAAACCAGGTGGTATCTGTGGAGGAGCTATTGCCATTGGGTGCTTTAACTGTAGTAGTACCTACATAATAGTTGTCGGCAATTTCCTTCACTTCAAAATAAAGGAAACTGCTTTGGTAAAAAGTTTTCTCTTCCGCGGTTTTTGGCCCTGATCCTGTGAGGTAGGTAGCTACAAAGCGACAATCACTGAGCCAGTCTAATTTCCAATAGGTAGTATCATAGGTGCTTGTGTTAATGTCTTGCTGCACCCCATTCATTCTGGTAATAATAATGTGTGCACCAGTTCGCTTACTATAACTATGAAATATGCCTTTTTTAAGTTGGGCACAATCAATGGTAGGAGTCATGAAACTGGCAAGGAGTATGCCAGTAGATAGAACCAATAAACTGTTAAACAGGCCCTTATACATACCATGATATTTTGGCTAAGATAAGTTGTATTGAATAGTTGGTAAAGGAAGGAATGAAATCTTAACGATGCTAACGATTGTTAGTATGATTGCTTTATCTTTGCATTTCAAAATTATAAAATGGCAACAAAAACTGTCTACATCGTTTCCGCTGTTCGTACGCCTATCGGTTCATTTGGTGGTAGTTTAAAAGATTTTACGGCCCCGCAACTTGGTGCTATCGCTATAAAAGCCGCTGTGGAGAGAGCGGGTATTCAGTCTGCCGATGTACAGGAAGTTTTAATGGGTTGCGTAATACAGGCCAATACAGGTCAGGCGCCCGCCAGACAAGCCGCTAAGTTTGCTGGCTTGCCTGATTCGGTGATATGTACTACGGTGAATAAGGTTTGTGCAAGTGGAATGAAAGCCATTTCTCAGGGTGCGCAGGCTATTATATTAGGGGATGCCGATATTGTAGTGGCTGGAGGAATGGAGAGTATGAGTAATGTGCCATTTTACTCTGGCAACCTTCGTTGGGGAAATAAATATGGTAATGTTCAAATGATAGATGGATTGGCAAAAGACGGACTTACAGACGTGTATCATAACTATGCCATGGGTAATGCTGCTGAATTATGTGCCAAGGAATGTAATATCTCACGAGAGGCGCAAGATGCATTTGCTATTGAAAGTTATACCAGAAGTCAGGCAGCCTGGAACAATGGTTCTTTTGAAGCAGAAGTAGTGCCGGTATCTATTCCCCAGAGAAAAGGTGATCCGATATTGTTTAATAAAGATGAAGACGCTTTTAATGTAAAATTCGATAAGATACCTGAATTAAAACCTGCTTTTACAAAAGATGGTACGGTTACGGCGGCTAATGCCTCAACGATGAATGATGGTGCAGCGGCAGTGGTGTTAATGAGTAAGGAAAAGGCCGAAGCCTTGGGTATTAAACCTCTTGCTATTATTCGCAGTTATGCGGATGCAGAGCAGGCACCGGAATGGTTTACTACAACTCCTTCGCTCGCTTTGCCAAAAGCGGTGGACAAGGCTGGACTTACCATGAACGATATTGATTTTGTTGAATTGAATGAAGCCTTCTCTGTTGTTGGGATAGCCAATATCCAAAAAATGAACCTGGATGCCGCCAAAGTAAATGTACATGGCGGTGCGGTGTCTTTAGGACATCCACTTGGTTGCAGTGGAGCAAGAATCATTGTTACACTTGTTCATGTACTGAAGCAGAAAGGAGGCAAAATCGGAGCAGCCGGTATTTGTAACGGAGGTGGTGGAGCCAGCGCAATGGTTATAGAAAATTGCGCATAAACCATTATGAATATTACCATACGCAAAGCAGACGAAAAGGATGCCGGACTTATAGCCGCTATAAGTCGTGAGACTTTCTTCGATACATTTGCAGCAGATAATAGTGGGGCAGATATGGAAATGTTTATGGAAGAACAATTTTCCATTTCAAAGCTGGAAGCAGAAGTGTATGATGAAGAAAATAAGTTCTTCCTTGCTTATGATAGTGAATTACCTGTAGGGTATTTTAAATTAAAGCACGACTCACACGCAGATTTACCACCATCGCTTCCTGCCATTGAATTGAGTCGCTTCTATGCACGTAAAAACAGCATTGGAAAAGGGGTTGGGAAAGCCATGATGCAATATGCCTTACAAACGGCCGCAGCTATGAATGGAAAAATAGTTTGGCTTGGCGTATTTGAAAAAAATACAAGAGCCATTAAATTCTATGAGTCATTTGGCTTTCGAAAATTCTCAACCCAAAAATTCATCCTCGGCAATGATATCCAGAATGACTGGGTGATGAAAAGAGAGGTGAGTGGTGAATAGTGGGTAGGTTCAAAATTCAAAATTCAAAATTCAAAATTCAAAATTCAAAATTCATAAATCAGCGATCAGCGATCAGCGATCAGAAATCTGCTTTCTGCTTTCTGCTATAGTCTGCTTATCCCCACTCTTTGCCCTATATACTGGTTTTGTTGAATGCATTGAAGCATACAATCTGCAAGGTCTCCGGCGGCGATTTGATAATGATTGGGTTGGGGGGCGAAATTTGCTGAAGTAATATATTGTTTGTTCCCAGGTACATTTAAAATGTCCGGAGAACAAATGAATGTCCATTGAAGTTTACTTGCTTCAAGACTGCGAAAAGCAGCCAGGTGTTCTAAGCCAACAGGTTTATATTGCTCCGGATAATCGGGTTGATCAATCAATAAACCATCTTCTGATTCAGCTGCATTTAAAATGCCCATTCCACCCAATGCAACGATTCTTGTCAGCCCCGCTTTTTCCATTTGGGCGACGATATTTTTCATTCCCAGGCTCCTGGTATGATCTTTCCCGTCGAATGCTCCACCAAGTACAGAAATTACGGCATCACTGCCTTCGATAGCGCCAAAAACATCCGACTCGTCAAAAATATATCCCTTAATGGCGGTTAGCTTTTCATTGTTATTGTCTTTGTCTATCAAAGACTCAATTGAACGGCCAAAAGCCCGAACCGAATACCCCATTGCGAGGGACTGCGCTACAACATATTTGCCTACCTGTCCGGTTGCACCAAATACAGTGATGGTCATAAGCTCAATTTGAAGCAATATACTGAAAGTAAGGATTTGGCTTTCCCATGGTCTATGGACTATGGTCCATAGACCATAGTCCATAGACCATGGGAAGACTATGTTGCGGCCTGCTCTATTATTTCATCCATTTGAATCCCCTGGTGGCTTTCGTCGTAGATGCATTCTCCATTTTTGATGAGTAATACCTGGGGTGATTCGTGGTAAACATCGAATGTGCTGGCAATTTGGTTGGAAATGTCACGGTGCGAAAGCAAATCGAGTAGGTAGAAATCAATTTTTTCGGGTGTATCACTTCTTCCCAATCTGTTTAACACCATTGAACTGATGCTGCAGCGGGTACTGTGTTTGAATATAACCTGGGGTTGCTGGTAAGAAGCGGCTTTAATTGCGGCTATTTGCTCTTGGGAGCTGAGTGTAATCCAATTCATCTTTTGCGAAACAATCCTACATTAAACAAATCATCATTCAATCCTGTTTAGTTATCAGGGCTTAAAATAACGTGGGTTGGTAGTTGGGCAACCTCTGCTTTTAGAAGAAGTACAAGAGCTAACCAATGCGGAACTGAATAAAACCAGTAACAATAAAACGGTTATCTTTTTCATGTGAATTGTTTAAATGGGCGTTTTGACAGTATTTTCGCTATATAAAGATACGAATTATATCAGAATGTTGCCTAAGGCCCCGTTTTCGATAAGTTAATATGCATAAAACGATTGTAATCAATTAATTATTATGAGGGTTCACTTTATTTCTATTGGCGGAAGCGTAATGCACCAATTAGCCATTGCATTGCACAAAAAAGGATATCGGGTTACTGGTACAGACGATGAAATATTTGAACCAGCCAGAACCAATCTCCAAAAGGAGGGTTTATTGCCTGCTGAAATAGGCTGGCAGCCTTCTATGATTGTTCCTGAATTGGATGCTGTAATCCTGGGTATGCATGCTAAACAGGATAATCCGGAATTGCAAAAAGCCATTGCACTTGGACTCAAAATATATTCTTTCCCAGAGTATATCTTCCATGAGAGCAGGGATAAAAAGCGGGTGGTGGTAGGAGGTAGTCATGGTAAGACCACCACTACCAGTATGATCATGCATGTGCTTAAATCATTGCATCAATCATTTGATTACCTGGTTGGTGCCAGGGTAGAAGGATTTGATCAATCCGTAAATATTACTGATGCCCCTGTCATTGTTTGTGAGGGCGACGAATACCCAGCAAGTGCCATTGAAAGAAAACCCAAATTTCATTTCTTATATCCACATATTGCGATATTAACTGGGATTGCCTGGGATCATATCAATGTGTTTCCAACATTCGATTTCTACCTTGAGCAATTCACCATTTTTATTAATAAAATTGAAAAAGGAGGTTTGCTCATCTATAATGAATCTGATGCTGTATTAAAAGAGTTGGTTACGACCAATCCGAGAACAGATATAAGCTACCAGCCTTATCAGATTCCTGCGCATGAAATCATCAACGGTAATACAACAGTTTCTATTGAAGGGGTAAGCGGATCATTAAAAGTATTTGGCAATCATAATCTGATGAATCTTTATGCAGCCTATTATGCCTGTAAAGCATTGGGTATATCGGCTGAAGCATTCGTTCCTGCGATCGGCAGTTTTACTGGTGCGGCCAAAAGGTTGGAATTACTGGCAAATGCGAGTGATTGTGCTATGTATCGCGATTTTGCACATGCTCCCAGTAAAGTAAAAGCAACGATAGATGCAGTTAAGCATCAGTTCCCGGAAAGAAAACTAATTGGTGTACTTGAGCTGCATACCTATAGTAGTTTAAATGAAGCCTTTATGAAGGAATATAATGGCGCACTGGAGCAGGCCGATGAAGCAGTGGTTTTTTATTCGAAGCATGCCCTTGAATTGAAGAAACTTCCGGATTTATCTGCCGACGCAGTAAAGAATGGTTTTAATAAAAAAGAACTGATTATACTTACCGATAGTAAGGCTTTGGATGAATGGTTACATACAAGAAATTATCACCATTCGAATCTTTTATTAATGAGCAGTGGTAACTACGACGGATTAGATATTCCTGCTTTAACAAAAGAACTGATGGAACATCACCAAAATCTCAGGAATTAACAATTAAAGTATTTACTTCGCAAGATGAAATTGCAACTTACCCGCCCAATCGCATTTATTGATCTCGAGACAACAGGGGTTAATATCAGTATCGATCGTATTGTTGAGATAGCTATTGTAAAAATCAATCCTGATGGAAGCAGGCAGGTAAAAAGAAAGTTGATTAATCCACTCATGCCCATTCCTCAATCCTCGAGTGATGTGCATGGCATTACGGATGAAATGGTTAAAGATGCTCCCAGTTTTAAACAGGTGGCAAATGAAATTAAACAGTTTATTGAATTGTGCGATATAGGAGGCTATAATAGTAATCGCTTTGATATACCCATGCTTATTGAAGAGTTTTTAAGGGTTGGAATCGATTTTTCTGTAGATGGAAGAAAATTGGTGGACGTGCAGAAAGTATTTCATATGATGGAACAACGCACCCTGAGTGCTGCCTATAAATTTTATTGCCAGAAAACCCTCGAAGGAGCACATAGTGCAGAAGCCGATGCTACTGCAACCTGGGAAGTGCTGGAAGCACAGGTAGAGAAATACCCTCAAATTGGAAATACGGTTGAAAGTATTGTGAAATTTACCGGTGAAGATGATATTGTTGACTTTGCCCGCCGCTTTGTAAAAGAGAAAGGAGTAGAAGTATTCAATTTTGGAAAACACAAGGGAAAGCCAGTGGTACAGGTTTTAAAAGAAGAACCTCAATACTACGATTGGATGATGAAAGGTGATTTTCCCATGAATACCAAACAAAAACTCACTGAGATACTGAACAGAACCTTGTTAAAAAAAGGATAAGTCTGTAGTATTTACAAAGTATTTACCGCATTTCTGCTGATGATAATGCGTACAATCATTCTGTGTTGTATTTTAGCGTAGCAACCTGTACTGCCTTGGAAAAGTTAGTTATCATACCAACCTATAATGAAAAAGACAATATCGCTGCTATTATTGCGGCTGTATTTGATTTGCAGGCAGGGTATCATGTGCTTGTAATAGATGATGGCTCACCAGATGGTACGGCGGATATTGTGAAGTCGTTGATGGTACAAAACCAGCATCAATTATTTCTCGAAGAAAGAAAAGGTAAACTTGGTTTAGGCACCGCATATATTCATGGCTTTAAATGGGGTATTCAAAAAGGGTATCATTTCATTTTTGAAATGGATGCCGATTTCTCCCATAATCCCAAAGACCTGGAGCGTTTATACGATGCCTGTAAAAATGGTGGCGCTGATATTGCAGTTGGTAGCCGTTATGTTCCCGGTGGTAAGACAGAAAACTGGCCTTGGGATCGTCAACTTTATTCTCGGGGAGGTGCTTTATATACACGCTTACTCACCTGGATGCCGGTAAATGACCCAACGGCAGGCTTTGTTTGTTATAAAAGACAGGTACTGGAAGCAATTAATCTTGATGAAATTGAATTTGTCGGTTATGCATTCCAGATTGAAATGAAATTTGTGGCATGGAAACTTGGTTTCCGCATAAAGGAAGTGCCCATCACTTTTGTTGACCGGAAAATTGGTGTCAGCAAAATGAGCAAGGGAATCATTAAAGAAGGAGTTCTCGGGGTACTGAAAATACAATGGCATAGCTTATTCAGGAACTACCGTAAGCGAGTGGCCAATAGTACAGAATAAGTTTTTTTCAGCCATACCTTTTTCCTACTTTCAGCATATAATCCCACCTGTACTGCATGAGAGATGCCCTGATTAAACTACATATTTCCGTTTTTTTAGCCGGTTTTACAGGAGTGCTTGGGGAACTTATTCAACTCAATGAAGGATTACTGGTTTGGTACAGAATCATGATTACGGTTGTTAGCCTGCTTTTTTTACTACAGGTTAAAAAACAGTTTCAGCGTATTCCAGCCTCAATGGTTTGGAAATTGCTCGGCATCGGCACACTGATAGCCTTGCATTGGGTGTTTTTTTATGGCAGCATAAAAATGGCCAATGTTTCTATCGGTTTGGTATGTTTCGCTTCAACGGGTTTATTCACTGCTCTATTGGAACCTGTATTCAACCATAAAAAAATCAATTTTTGGGATATTGGTTTGGGATTATTAAGCTTATTGGGAATTCTATTGATTTTTCAATTTCATCAGCATTATCGGGAAGGTATTATCGCTGGCATTATTTCGGCCATACTTGCAGCTTTATTTACCGTACTCAATAAGAGACAGGTTAATAAAGTTGAGCCAAGGGTTATGATGGTATATGAACTAAGTGGCGGCTTATTGCTGTTAACCTTATTGATGCCTTTGTACCTGCATTATTTTCCGGTAGCATCTATACTGCCTACATTAACAGACTGGCTCTGGTTACTGATGTTAGGCTGGCTTTGTACTGTGCTGGCCATGGATTTGATGCTTCAGGCATTGAAAAAAGTATCTGCTTTTACGCAGAATCTAAGCCTGAATTTGGAACCAGTTTATGGTGTAATACTGGCATTCGTTTTATTTGGAGAACAAAAGTATCTGGGCGATAGCTTTTACATTGGGGTATCCCTGATTATTCTTTCGGTTGTATTACAAATGATCAGGGTAATCAGAAAGCATAAACAACAAAAAATCTAACGAGTTATTCATGCCTGGTGTTGTAAACAATTTGCTGGATCACTTTATCCAATCTTTCTGCACTTTCATTCAGATGATCAAGTACAAGTAAAATTTCGGGATCATTGGTTTTGTCTGTATACAACATCAATACGTTAATCAGTCCGAGAATATTACTAAGTGGCGCCCTGGCTTCATGCGATTGGAGGTAGGCTATTTCGCGCATTTTATCGTATTGCTGCAGTAGTTTCATTTCAGCCTTTTTCTTCGCATCAATATTGGTAATATTCATGGCTACGCCCATCATATCGCCGGTATCATTGTAAACCGGATAATATAAAAACTTAAACCAAATCGCGTCACCATTTGGTATTACTACAGGTCGCTCTGAGGTGAGTTGTTCACCTGATAATGCGGCTCTAAAATGCTCTTTAAATGAATCCCTGAGTTCAGGCATCACATAATCCATAAAATCGGCATCGAACTTAAGATTGGTATTAAAGTAGGTTTCAGCAAGTTGATCAGCCGTTCGGTTAAAATTCATGATGCGCATATCCGGACTGATCATGATATTAATATCTGTGGTACTATCCAGTATGGCTTTGAGTTTTATTTCGTTGGCCAATAGTTCTAGTTGTTGTTTTTTCTGAAGTGAAATATCAATGAAGTAGCAAATGATACCTTCCTTAGATGGACTTGCAGAAACCGCGAAATGATAGGCTGGCGGCCAGGGTTGTTCAAAAGTGATGGTTTGGTTTTCATCGAAAGCCTTACGCATTGCATTGGCATAAGGTTGATCAGGAGAATCAGGAAAAATATCCCAGAAATTTTTACCGATCATTTCTTCTCTTTTCATACCGGTAACCTTCTCAAAAAATCGGTTTATTCTGGTGAAAACCCAATTGCGGTTAAGGGCGAAAAAACCATCTTGTACACCATCCAGGTACTCATTAAATTGCTCTGCATATCGGGTGGCAGCAAATTCTTCGAGCGGTTCTCCTGATAACAAAAGACCAAAACCTACTGTTGACTTCTCATGACCCACGAAAGATCCGGATAGTTCCCATTGTATTGTATAGGTTTTATCATCAAAGATATACCGAACCGATACGGTAGATTTTTGTCCCGGATGATTCAGACTGTCTGCACATGCTTGCCTAAACAGTTCTTTGTCTGCATAATGGATATGTTCATCGGCTTTTGAGTTTGGTAGGTTATTTAGTTCCCATCCTGCTAATGCTGCAAATTTTTCATTGATATAAATATAATAGCCAGCTTCATTTACAACCATGAAGGGAAATAAACCGGAATGTTGCATTATTCCAATAAGTTCCTGAATACTATGGACGCTATTATTCATTTACAATAAATGCAATTATCTGCTAAATTGGTGACAAGCGGGGAGTGTTCACCAAATTGAAATTTCAGTCTTTTAGGGATAACAATATCGCACAAAAGATTAAAATGGCCTTAATTATTATTTATCTGGTACGCCATGACCGAATTTTTAAAAAATGTTGGCACATAAACAATTTTCTTTTTTACATCATAACCGATATCAGCCGTATTTATTTTTTCATTTCTGCTATCGAGCAATATCGTTTTCTGACCATTGTCGTGTACATAATATATGACCCCACTCCAGCAGCTTACGATAAATTCCCTGGGTTTTACCATTTCAATACCATCTGTACTAGGATCCATACCATCTGCTATTTTTGATAGTTGTCCACTGGCACTTAACTTCAATAAACTTCCTTTATCCAAAATAAATAACCCATCTTTTACGGCCAACAAACCGTTAGGTCCCTGTAATTTGTCGATTAGCAGGAATACGGTGCCCTTTTCGATTTTATGCAGTTTGAATGTTCTGGAATCAGTTACATAAACGGTTCCTTTTGCATCAATACTTATATCATTGAGGAATACGGATTCCGGAACAGGGATTTTTTCAATTATTGTTCCTTTTTTGATATCAATTACCACTACTTCCGTTAAATCAGCTACATAAAGCTTGCCTTTGTATATTCCCATTCCCTTTGGAGCGTTCAATCCATCAACCCAATTGGGATTAATGATTTTACCATCTAATGCAACTTTGGCAATAGAACCTTTGCCATCTTTATCTCCCGACTGCCCATCTATGCATGATACATATAGTAGCTTATTACCCTCATCTAATAAAACCGATTCAGGCACTTTTAGGGTAGTATCGGTGGTCCAGATGAGCTCAAGTTTTGGTCCCTGGGCCAGCAATAAGCTGGTAAAAAGGGTTGCCAGTACAGTAAATGCCTGTTTTTTCATATTAGATAATTTATACAAAAATAGCCATACAATGGGTTATCTGTGTTGTTCACCCACTGGTCATTTTCCTGGGAATGCCTAATCTGATAATCAATGGTTTAGTTATCTTCGGAAGATATAAAAACTACTGCTATGAAAAAACTACTGCTGGCTATGCTTTTATTGCCGGCTTTACAAGTACTTGCTCAGAAAAAGCCATTGGATCATACTGTTTATGACGGATGGGAGGCTTTGGGCGAAAGAGCCATCAGTAATGATGGGAAATACCTCGCTTATGCTGTAAACCCCCAGGAAGGGGATGGTGTACTTTATATTCAGTCCGTTGCCGGCGATTATAAAGTTGTGATACCCCGGGGCTATAGTGTAAGTATCACTGAAGATAATCGCTATGCAATATGTCGCATTAAACCCTTTTACAAGGATACCAGAGATGCCAGAATAAAAAGAAGGCGTCCGGATGATATGCCAAAAGATAGTCTGGCTATAGTGGAACTTGGTAAAACCAATGTGCAGAAAATACCCAGAATTAAAAGCTACAAAGTACCTGATGAGTCTGGCACCTGGCTTGCCTACCTGCTAGATAAAGCTTTGCCAGAAACCAATCGTCCACGAACCCCAGATTCACTTACCAGAATCAATAATCTTCTTACAATGGCTGATAGCCTTATGCGTGTGGCTGATAGTATTCGTAATAAGGCCAATCTGGCTAAAACAAACGGATTGGCAGTGCTACAACCGGCAAGAGGAACAAGGCCAGCAGTGCGCCCACCCGCAGAGCCGGTAGAAGAAGGTACAGAACTGGTACTTCGAAATTTATCTACAGGGGAAGAACGCAGGTTTACATTGGTAAAAGATTATTTCTTTAATAAAACAGGCGATGTTTTATTAATTGAAACAACCAGAAAAAATAATGATGAATCAGTAGCAGCAAGTGTTGTTAAGCTGAACCTTAAAAGCAATACAACAACGACTATCTTCAAAAAATTCAACGAAGCCAAAAGCTATCGTATGGATGAAGCAGGAACACAAGTTGCATTTGTAGCAGAAAGAGACAGTAGCAGTAAAGCTTTACAGAAATTCTTTAAATTATATTACTATAAAGACGGGATGGATAGTGCCCGTTTATTGGCCGATAAAACAACCAAGGGTGTACCTGCTGATTGGACCATCAGCGACAACCCTGGTAGTATTACTTTCAGTAAATCGGGCAACAGATTATTCCTGGGTACTTTACCGATATGGCCAGTGAAAGATACTACCGTGCCTGAAATCGACAGGGTAAATGTAGATATCTGGCATTATAACGATGATTATATACAACCTATGCAGTTGCGTAATTTGAATAATGAACTGCGTAGAAGTTATACGGCCTTTTTTGATATGTCGAAAAATGAAGTGGTACAATTAGGGAATGAAAAACTTAGAACCATTGTTCCTACCGAAGAAGGTGATGGGTCTGTTTTTTATGCTGTATCTGATTTTGGTAAACGCGTTGCTACCCAATGGCAAGGATTTACTTTAAATGATGTGTTTAAAGTAAACCCGCTTACAGGCGAGGCAAGTATAATCAGGAAAGATTTAAAAGGTGGCAATCTTCAACCATCTTATACTGGTAAATACCTGATGTTCTTTGATGAAATAAAGCAACAGTATTTTGTCTATAACAATGTAACGCAACAGTTATATCAGGTGGCAAAAGATATTAAAACATCTTTAGTTGACGAAGAGAATGATGTGCCGGATGATCCTAATCCTTACGGTATTGTAAAATGGCATGCAGATGATCAATATGTTTATATCTACGACCGTTATGATATCTGGCAGGTAGATCCTGAAGGAAAAGCTGCATCAGTTTGTTTAACAACAGGTCGCAAGGATAAAGTAAGCTTCCGTTATATTAATACAGATCGCGAAGAGCGTTTTATTAAACACGGACAAACCCTGCTGTTACGTATGTTCGACGAACGCGATAAAAGCGCAGGACTAGCAACACTTAATCTTTTCAATAAAACAGTTAGCCTGGTATTTAAAGAAAAAGTTAGTGTGAGCCCGGCAGTGCAAAAAGCAAAAGATGCCAATGTAGTTGCCTACACAAAAGAAACTTACCAGCAGTCGCCGAATCTTTTTGTACAGTCATTCGAAGGACCTGCAAAACAATTATCAAATACCAATCCTCAACAGGCAAATTATAATTGGGGAACTGCAGAGTTGTTTAAATGGAAAGCATACACTGGTAAGGAAGCAGAAGGTATTGTTTATAAACCGGAAGACTTTGATCCAAAGAAAAAATATCCCATGATTGTATATTTCTATGAGAGAAGCAGTCAGGGTTTATATGGATATAATGCTCCGTCTCCAACGCCTTCCAGATTGAATATCTCCTTTTTTGTAAGCAGGGGATATGTCGTATTCGTTCCGGATATCTGGTATAAGAAAGGTTATCCGGGCCAGGGTGCTTATGACTATATCTTAAGCGGAACAAGAGCTGTCGTAAAACAGGGATATGTTGATAGTACTAAATTAGGTTTGCAGGGACAAAGCTGGGGAGGGTATCAGATAGCTTATCTGATAACAAGAACCAATTTATACGCTGCTGCATGGGCCGGTGCTCCTGTGGTTAACATGACAAGCGCTTATGGCGGTATTCGTTGGGGTTCGGGAATGAATAGACAGTTCCAGTATGAAAAAACACAAAGTCGTATTGGTGCTACCTTATGGGAAAAACCCAATTTATACATCGAAAACTCTGCACTGTTCCAGTTGCCTAAGGTGAAAACACCACTGGTAATTATGGCCAACGATGCGGATGATGCTGTACCCTGGTATCAAGGCATAGAATATTATACTGCTATGCGCAGACTAGGTAAAAAAGTATGGATGTTGAACTACAACAATGAGGCGCATAACCTGGTAGAACGCAAAAACAGAAAAGACATACAAATCCGTGAACAACAGTTCTTCGACTACCTCCTGAAAGGCGACAAACCCGCTAAATGGATCACAGAAGGAGTACCTGCAACTATGAAAGGGAAAGACATGGGGCTCGGATACTAATTATATGTCAGATGTCGGATGTCAGATGGCAGATTTATGGCTGATGTCTGATGGCTGATGTCGGATTTGATTTTTTATATTTTTACAGAAAGAAAAGCTGAACACATTTAAATGTGTTCAGCTTTTCTTATTAAATCCGACATCCGACATCCGACATCCGACATCCGACATCCGACATCCGACATCCGACATCCGACATCCGACATCCGACATCTGACATCTGCCATCTGACATCCAACATCTGACATCAGCGATCCGCCATCAGACATCAGAAATCGTGCTTATGTACCGGACGAGGCTTCTCTTTGCAATGGGTAGCAATGTTTCTTCGAGTGGTATACTTAATGGTGTTTCAACTGCGTATACTGCTGGGTTGGGTAGGTCGGAGCGATTGCGTATTAATTCGGCTTTGATGTTTTGGTAGGAGTTTACGATGTTCCTTTGCCATACATCTACGAATTCGGTTTTTATGCTCCGGTATTTCTCGTCGTGTTTTTCAAATATGCTTAAACGGTACTGATAAACCCAGGTGTTTTTGCAGGTGCCCTCGCACAGCAGGAAATAGCCTTCATTATGGTCCAGTGGTACCAGACCGATGGGTTCTATGGTTAATTTGTTTTCTACAAACTCATAAATTTCTGTACCACTACTGATGGCTTGTTTCATGTTAAGGGAAGCATACTGAATTATTTCCTCCAGTTCCTGCATCAACTCGTCATCTTCCACCATTGATTCATAAAGGAGTTGCAACTTTTCAATTTGTATGCCGGTTAAACGTTTGGGGAATTGCTCCTGCAGGTATTGTTTATTTTCTTTAAAAGCAACCAGGTTATTATAATGGAAAATGAGGTCTGCCAGTTGTGGGTATAATTTGTTCTGGCAAAAGTGATGGTTGATTTCCTGAAGATAGGCGAGAAGGGTATACTTCTTCAATTCAAAATCAATATAGCCATCTGCAAACCAAGTTTGTGATAAGGTCTTCATACTGATCCGTTTTGTTTCCATAATTTACAAAGAGTTGAAAACAAAAACAGCATTTGTTTATTAACAGGATGTGAAAATCAGGGAGAAGTCCGAAAGTCCGAAAGTCCGGAAGACCGAGAGAAGTTTTATTGGAGTTATGCCTCGTCGGTCTATCGGACTTCCGGACCTTCGGTCTTCCAATAAAAAAGGCCCGCCAATTTTGGCGGGCCACCTATATCATGCTAAATGATTAGCATTTTTTTGTACAACCAGGAGGTGTGCAGGATTTTTTACAATCTTTTTTATCCTTACAAACCTTTTTGTCGCATACTTCTTTAGATGCTTTGCTGGTTTCTTTTTTATTGTTGTTGTTGCCTGAAGCTATAGTTATGCCGCTGATCAGGGTAAAAGCGATCAGGGCCATCATTGTTTTTTTCATTTGATGGTAATTAATGTGTTTAATAAAATGGATTGGCTTATATCAAATAAAAAGAACTTCGGGAGGCTGCCAGCAGTCTGATAAATAGCCCGAAACAGGCCTTTCAGTATAGTGAGGGGGTATTTGTTTGAGTGATTCAGACCAACCATTTTTACAGTTGGTTTCTTCTGCAGGTAAATATTGATAAACGAAACAACAGGAACTGGTATTACATCTGGTAGTAGTATCGCAGTTCTTATCAGGAGTGTTTTTTTGGTTGGATTTATTTTCACCGCACACTTTCCTGCAGGCATTAACAGATTCGCAGGAATCTGTTGTCTGAGGATACATCATTACCAATGGCCTTATTGTAAAGAAGCCGGTTAGCATGAGTAATATGCTGGCTACTACTTTCATTGCATGCAAGTTAATTACCCGCCTGTATCCGCAAAACCGTTCATCAAAAACAACAATTGGTTAGAGATATTGAAACCATTGTCTTTCAGCATCCCATTTCTCAAATTCTTTTGCTACATCTGTAAGGAAACTGGCTCCGATACTTCCATCTACAATACGATGGTCGTAACTTAAGGAGAGGTACATCATATGTCTGATGCCAATAGTATCGCCTTCTTTTGTTTCAATAACCATTGGACGCTTCTTAATAGCACCTACTGCTAAAATGGCTACCTGTGGTTGAGAAATAATTGGGGTTCCCATCAGGCTTCCAAAAGTACCTACATTAGTAAGTGTAAAAGTGCCTCCATTGGTATCATCAGGTTTGAGACGGTTATTACGGGCCGCATCTGCAAGTCCGTTTACCGCTTTGCTTAGTCCAACAATATTCAATTGATTGGCTCCTTTGATAACAGGAACAATAAGGTTGCCGGATGGCAGGGCGGTAGCCATACCAATATTGATATCTTTCTTGATGATTATTTTATCACCATCCAGTGAACAGTTGATCAGGGGATAACGCTCAATTACTTTTGCAATGCACTCCACAAACATCGGTGTGAAAGTGAGTTTGGTGCCTTCTCTTTTCTCAAATTCTACTTTTACCTTCTCGCGCCACTGAACCATATTCGTAACATCTGCTTCTGCAAAACTGGTGACATGCGGACTGGTATGTTTGCTGTCTACCATGTGCTTGGCAATCAGCTTACGCATACGATCCATCTCTACAATTTCTGTATTTCCACTCACAACTACAGCCGATGGGTCACTAAGTTTGCCAGAGCCGGATTGAATGGCAATAGGAGCAGAATTTGATTCAGTTGCTTTTATAGCAGCAGATTCAAATCTTGGTGCAGCCTGAACCGGAGCGGCAGTTGTTGGAGCAGGCGCTACTTTGCCTGATTTTTTATCCGCAACATAAGCCAGTATGTCTTTTTTGCTTACTCTTCCGTCGGTACCAGTACCTGGTATTCTTTCCAATTCGCTCAAGCTAACGCCTTCGCTATTGGCTATATTCAGTACAAGTGGGGAATAGAAACGATTGGTTGCTGCTTTTTCGAGCAGTACAGGCGCTTCAGCTGGTACATAAGGTATTTCAGCAACAGGAGGCTCTGCAACTGGTTCTGCAATGGGAGCAGTGGTTACTACCTGTGTTGGTACTTCAATAGGTTTAGGCGTTTCAACAGGGACTGGTGCTTCCACAACAGCAACACTGTCGCCAGCAGTATTAATTCTGGCGATAACCGTACCGATAGGTACTACATCATTTACATTGAATAATATTTCTGTAATTACACCTTCTGCAGTAGAAGGTACTTCACTATCAACCTTATCTGTTGCAATATCCAACACAGTCTCATCCTGCTTCACATGGTCGCCCACTTTTTTATTCCATTTCAGGATGGTCGCTTCCATAATACTTTCGCCCAATTTGGGCATCACCAGTTCAGCAATAGCCATACAATTCGTAGTGTTTAATATAAATGATCAAAAAACCGGTTCTTTTACAATTTATCCTATCTAAAACTTACACCCGTTTGTTTTCGGGGGCAATATTAATGAGAAAATAAACAATTCAGGGCCGAAAACCGAAAAAACTAGCCTGTGTTTATGCACAACCTACTTAATTACCAGTGATTTATGTATTTAATGTATTAATTTATTCAAATATATAAGCTATTTGAAAGAAATTATGACTTTTCAATTATCAATTGTCTTAACAGGTTTAGGGCATTAGTAGCTGTAAGAGCAATATTTCTTTCCCTGTCGAAGCGAAATTGAAACAACTGGGCAATGGTTTTTTCAGCAGAACTTATGGCGATCCAAACAGTTCCTACAGGTTTAGTTGGACTCCCACCTTCTGGTCCCATAATACCACTTACTGCGATGGAATAATCTGTTTGCATAATCTCCCTTACTTTTTCTGCCATCTGCCGTACCGTTTCTTCACTAACGGCCCCTACGGTATTCAATATTTCTGAGGGTACTTTCAGCAGGTTTTCTTTTATCCGGTTGTCGTAACTCACTACCGATCCAATATAATAGGCAGAAGCACCACTGTGTTTGGTGATTTGGTGTGCAATATAACCACCGGTACAACTTTCAGCAGTAGCAAGGGTTTGTTTTCTCTCCTTTAATAATTTACCTACTACCAGTTCCATTGGAAGATCTTCATCAATAACCAGGAATTCTTTGGTTCTTTCGGTGAGTTGATTAAAGTAAAATGCAAGTTCCTTTTCTAATACCTCGGCCAATGTTCCAGAACCAGTTAAACGTAGTCTTACCATGCCGTAATTAGGCAGGTAAGCTAATTTAATATGTGCAGGTAATGTATGCTCAATATCCTGTATCAATTCTGCCAGAAATGATTCGCCAATTCCTGCAGTTAGCAATGTTTTGTGTTGTACAACACCTCTGGTAAATCTTTTCTCAATGACGGGGATCACCTGATTTTCCATCAGCCATTTCATTTCGTGTGGGACACCCGGCATTGAAAAAAATAATACACCATCTTTCTCAAACAACATACCCGGCGCAGTTCCCCGGACATTTTTCAATACGGTACATACATCGGGTACTTCGGCCTGCTTTCTGTTTCTTTCAATCATCGGCCTTTTGAATACAGTTTCGAAAAGATAGGTAACATGCGCAAGGGTAACTTCATCTATTACCATCTTCCCACCAAAGTATTCGCAAAGCAATGGTTTGGTGATATCGTCTGCTGTAGGACCTAAGCCACCGGTAATCAACACGATCTTCGATTTTTTGCTTTCTTCGTCCAGGGCATTCCATATATCTTCCCAAACATCGCCAACTGCAACCCTCTGTTTTACGGTAACGCCAATCTTGTTTAATGCCTGTGCTATCCAGGCACTGTTGGTATCAATAACCTGACCAATCAGTAATTCGTCGCCGATTGTTATAATTGAGGCAAAAACTTTTTCCATACTTTACAGGCGCTTAATTTTAATGCAAGGTAAAACGCATTTATGAGAAGACTTGTTTACAGTTGTGTTAGTTTGATTTTTTTTATGTCCGGTTTACATGGACAATCTGTTAAGGACAAGCTGGAAAAAGCGGTTCAGCAGTTGCTTGCCGATTCGCAGATGCGCTATGGAACCCTTGGCTTTTCCGTTATAAACAGCGAGACCGGAGCAGTTGTGTATGAATACAATGCAAATACTGGTCTGGCCCCAGCCAGTTGCCAGAAAATAGTCACCAGTGCGGCTTCTTTTGATTTACTGGGACAAGCGTTTACCTATAAAACCCAGTTGGCTTATGATGGAACAATTACCAATGGCAAACTCAATGGAAACCTGCATATCATAGGTTCAGGGGATCCTACTCTTGGTAGCTGGCGATACAGTAAAACCAGCGATACCCTGCTTTTGCGTGAGTGGAAAGTATTGTTGGGAAAAGCAGGCATCAAATCAATTTCCGGAAATATTATCACCCATAGCGATCAGTGGGAAACATCATCCGTGCCGGGAGGATGGCCATGGGATGATATGGGGAACTATTATGGGGCGGGTGCTTATGGCCTCAATTGGCGGGAGAACCAGTATGATGTAGTACTGAAATCAGGTTTGAATACGGGAGATGCTGTTCATATTGTTAAGACCGTTCCTAAATTATACAACCTGCTTTTTACGAATGAATTGAAAGCAGGGAAAAAGGGGAGTGGAGATAATGCCTATATATTTTCCGCGCCTTACAATGAAAGGGTTTTTATCAGGGGAACAATTCCTCCGGCTCAGCAAAGGTTTACTATTTCAGGATCCATGACCGATCCTCAACAACAACTCGCTTATAGTTTGGCGGCCCAGCTTGTTTCTGCAGGTAAAACGCCTGGCGTTAGGGTTAAATCGGGCACCGCAAAGATGACGGCCCTGCACACACAGGAATCACCAACTTTAGATAGTGTGATTTATTGGTTCATGAAAAAAAGCATAAACCTTTATGGAGAAAGTCTGGTAAAAACAATCGCCTGGCAGCAAAAAGGCTTCGGTTCTACTGATGAAGGTCTTACCATTATGAAAGATTTCTGGAAGGAGAAAGGTATTGATCCTGCGTCACTTAGAATGATTGATGGAAGTGGATTATCGCCACAAAACCGGGTAACTACCAGTGCATTGGTTAAAGTATTGCAATATGCACGAACAAAAGACTGGTTCAAATATTATCAGGATGCTTTTCCTGAATATAATAAAATGAAATTAAAGAGTGGAACAATCGGAGGATCAAAGGGTTTTGCAGGTTATCATACTTCAAAGGAAGGTATTAATTATACCATTGCCATGCTTGTAAATAACTATGACGGATCTGCCAGTGAAATCGTAAAGAAAATGTTTCTTGTACTCGATGAACTAAAATAACCTCCGCGTAACCTCTGCGCTCTCTCGTTCTCTGCGGTTAAAAGAGCGAATGTTCACCGCAGAGAACGAGAGATCACTAGGTTTGCGCAGGGAACTTTAAAATAACATATTATGAAAGAACAAAACTTTAGTAACCATACACGCTATGTACCTGTATGGCATTTTTTTGTGGCGCCAGCCCTTCTTTGTTTGTTGATAGGTGCTTTTATCAATCTGGCAGATGCTTCTGATGATAACCTGTATTCGGCATCACTCATCTGTTTGATCAGTGTTGTGCTTGGGTTTATCTACTGGTATGTGCGGGCATTTGCCTTAAAAGCGCAAGACAGGGCCATTAGGGCAGAAGAACAATTCCGTCATTTTATACTAACAGGGAAGCCACTGCCCGGTAATTTGCGATTAAGACAAATTATTGCGCTGCGTTTTGCTTCCGATGAGGAATTGCCTGCATTGGCTGAAAGGGCCTCAAAAGAAATGCTGGACAGTAAAGATATTAAAGCTGCCATTCAGCACTGGCGCCCTGATTATAACAGACTTTGATCCGCAAAATAGGGGCTTAGTTTTTCATATAAAGCAACGGGCATTTGTGTTTTTTTGCCGGTATTGCTGTCAATAAAGTACAAGGTTACTTTTCCCGTGGTGAGCAATTTATTTTGCTCATTGTATACTTCATTGTAAAAACTGATGCTGTGATCGGTGGGTAATTCCTTCAAGATTGTTTTAATGGTTATAAGGTCGTCGTAATGCGCGGGCCTTAAAAAACGTGCTTCCATCGCCACCACGGGCATATGAATACCCATCTCTTCCATTTTTTTATAGGTAAATCCCAGTTCCCTTATCGACTCGGCCCGGCCTACTTCAAAGTACTGTGCATAGTTGCCGTAATACACGATATCCATCTGGTCGGTTTCTGCATACCTTATCCTTACCGTAGTGCTGTGCGTGTACATAGTTATCCTGATTTGTTGACAAACTTACGCTCTTGATCTGTTTTTCCACAAATACCTGTTAAGCCTTTCCTTACAAAACGCTAATACTACCTTTAAATAAGGTTTTTCGCTTTTCATTAAGAAAGAAACAGAAATCTTTGTCATTAAGCAGTCGCAATCTATGAACAGATTCCTATCCATAAGCCTCACTGTAGCCATACTAGCATTGCATAGCGGCACAAAGGCACAGATAACACAATTGTTGCAGGATCCTGATGCCGAATTCAAGCAGGCAAAGGAATTGTTTCAAAACGACCAATATGGTCTGGCATATCCTGTATTCAAAAAAATATATAGTAATGGTGCGGTAAACAGTAACCTGCCAATGGCGGTTCAGCTTGAATCGAAATACTACTATATACTTTGTGGTTTAAAGATTAACGATTCAACCGCTGCGCCGATGGCAGTTGATTTTGTTGAGAAAGAATACGATGTACCACATGTACAAATGATGCACTTTCATCTGGGGGAGTATTATTACCGAAGAAAAATGTTGCAGGAAGCAGTTGCCAGCTATGAAAAAACCAATATTGCCAACCTCAGCAACCGTGAAATTGCAGACATGAAATTCCATCAGGCTTATGGATATTTTACCATGGCGCAGTTTGATAAAGCCAGACCGCTGTTTAATTCCATTCGCCAGATCCCAGAAGATCCCAACTATGTAGATGCGAACTATTATTATGGCTTTATAGCATTTAATGAGAAAAAATATGGGGAAGCCATTACAAGCTTCCAGATTGCAGAACAATCTCCCGATTACCAGAACGTCATACCTTTTTACCTTACTGAAATTTACTATTTCAATGGAGAGCGCGACAAAGCATTATCCTATGGCGAAGCTGCGCTGAAAAAAGGGGGGCAATATTATGATCTTCAATTAAGACAGTTGGTTGGTCATCTCTGGTTTGAAAAAAGACAATATGCCAATGCGCTTCCATATCTCGAAAAATATGTTGCAGGTAACCAAAAAGTGAGAAGGGAGGATCTATATGAATTATCGTACTGTTATTATGAAGCAAAGAACTGGACCAAATCTATCGATGGATTTAAACAGTTAGGCGGAGGAGAAGATTCTCTGGCACAAAATAGTATGTACCTGTTGGCCGATGCGTATTTGAAAACGAACGACAAAACAAATGCAAGGAATGCATTTCAGTTTTGTGCGGCCAATAACAGCAATGCTTTACAAAAGGAAGTATCAGCTTTCAATTACGCCAAACTTTCTTATGAGTTAGGATTTATGGATGCAGCACAAAAAGGGTTTCAGTCTTTTACCGCAGCATACCCTACCTCTACAATGCTACAGGAAGCAAGAGAATTGCTGGTGAGCACGCTTGCTAATACCAGCAACTACAAAGATGGGCTTGCATTGTATGAAAGCTTACCTGTGCGCAGTGAGAACGCCATGAAAGTATATCCCAGATTACTTTATGGACGTTCGGTAGAACTCATCAATGACCAGCAATTGTCGCAGGCCGATCCACTGTTAAGTCGCTTACTGGAAGTGCCTTATAATAATACCCTTGTATCATTGGCCCGTTTCTGGAAAGGTGAAATTGCATACCGTAATGGAAATAATGAGTCTGCAATAGCATTCTTCACTGATTACCTTAAAAACCCTGTTTCGAATGGGGAAGTGAATACATTGAATACCAGGTATAACCTTGGATATGCTTTGTTGAAAACGGAAAATTATCCTGCTGCAAAGGAGCAGTTTGAGCTGATTGCGAAAAATATCGGATCCTCATCTACAGCCATAGAAAAGGATGCTTACCTGCGTTCAGGCGATTGTTATTTTATGAATAAAGATTATCGTCAGGCCTTAAAAATTTACGATCAGGTTATGGCTTTGCAAATGAATGGCGCCGATTATGCACTGTTCCAAAAAGCAATTATCGCAGGTGCGATGAACCAGAATGCAGAAAAACTTACCTTATTACAGAGTATTGATGTTAAGTACCCAAGCTCTCCATTCACCACAGATGCGGCACTTGAAATGGCCAATACTTATATAGCGGATGAAAATTATGAAGCAGCCCTGGTGCCATTGAATAAACTCATCAAAGGAAATAAAGCTGCATCTTTAAAACCAGAAGCTTACCTGAAAGCCGGTATCGCCTATTTTAACCTTGATAAAAACGAAGAATCACTTACGCACTTTAAAACACTTGTATCAACATATCCCAATGCAAAGGAAACGGATGGAGCTATTGAGTATATCCGAAATTTATTTGTAGAGCGCCAGCAGCCCGGAGAATTTGCTGCCTTTATGCGAGCCAATGGCAGACCAGTTACTTATAACGAGGAAGATTCTTTAACGTTTAAGTCGGCCATGTTACGATACGATGTGAAGGATATGGTGGGCGCAAAAAATGGGTACAAAGATTATTTGTCAAAGTTCCCCGATGGACGATACCAGATTGAAGCCAATTATTTTACGGCAGAAATACTGGTGAATGAAAAAGCCCTGAAAGAAGCACTTCCATTTTATGTTGCGGTAGCTGGGAAGGGGGTAAGTACTTTTGCGGAGAGAAGCGTTTTGCAAGCTGCACGCATTTATTATTTTGAATTGAAAGATTATGAACAGGCTGAAAAATATTTCACACAACTAAAACCTATTGCCACACAGCAGGAAAATAAACTGGAGGCCATGCGCGGATTACTGCGGTGCCAGTTCAGAGCACAGAAATGGGCGGAAGCAGCCCCTAACGCGGAAGAATTGCTGAAAGCATCTGGTATTGCCACAGATGATAGAATGATGGCAAGTCTGGTAGTAGCAAAAAATCATCAGTTAAATAATGAACCTGATCAGGCAATAAATGCTTATAAGCAAGTTATTGCAACTGGTAAATCTGAGTATAGTGCAGAATCACAGTACCGTATCGCTGAAATATTATTCCAGCAGGATAAACTGGCAGATGCCGAGAAATCTGCTTTTGAGGTTATTAAAAAATCAGGATCCTATGAATTTTGGGTAACAAAAAGTTACCTGCTCCTGGGTGATATATATTTCAAACAAAAAGACCTGTTTAATGCGGAAGCCACTTTTAAAAGTATTGTAGACAATGGTACAATAGCTGAGCTAAAAACAGAAGCACAGCAAAAACTTACGCAGGTGCTTGCGGAAAAAGCGAAAACTAATCAGGTTGAACAAGAATAAATCAGCATACATGATTCATCAAACATATAAAGGAGTTTTAGTTGCACTGATGTTGCTGTCGGTACTTACATCCGATGCACAACGCCGACGTACTGTAAAAAAGAAAACTACTCCTAAAAAGACAACCACCGTTAAAAAAACTACGGCTCCCAGCGAGCAGGCTGAATCTATGGCCAATAGGGAAGCACTAGGAGATACTTCTGCTCCCAAGGTAGTAACGGTTACATCTGCCTTCAAACCTTCTTTAAAGAATGCAGCCAAAATAAATTTTACCGCTGCGTCTCCATTTGTTGATTCATCAAGAACACCAGTTACTTATACCGTGCCGGCACAGAACCTGTTTTTTTCTTATCAGCCGGTACCGATTAAACCACTTGCACTTCCCGTTGATACTGGTTTTCACTGGCAGAATGACCATTCCGTAAAAGTTGGTCTGGGTAATTTCAATAGCTTCCTGCTCTCCGGGGCTTTCTCATTCGGTGATGGTGTAAAAAGCAATACTATTGTAACAGCAGATTACCTCACTAATAAAGGAAATCTTTTTGCCCAACAATATGCAAACCTGGGGTTAAGTGTGCTATCTGTATTTAATACAAACAATAATAACGAGTGGACCACCAAAGCCTGGTATAAAAATACTACCCGCTATTATTATGGCTATGATTCTACATTGTACCATTATAGTAAAAGCTCTTTACTTAGAAGGTTTAATGATGCCGGGATTGAAATTGGTTTGCGCAACAAGAAAGCCAATGCTTTCAATATTACTTATGCACCGAAACTTAGCCTGCATTATTTCAGTGATAACCGTTCAAATAAAGAATACAACTTAATCTTGAATGCGCCATTAAAGAAGAAATTCGGAGAGCATTTTGCCATCGATCTTGGTGTAACTGCTGATATTGCCAGCACCGATTTTGAAGTAACTGGAATTGGATCAAGGTGGAAACAAACCAATAACCTTTTCTATGTTAGTCCTTCCATCGAATATGTAAGCAAAGGCTTCAAACTTTCTGGAGGTATCAGACCATCCTGGGATAATGGAAAATTTGCTACCCTGCCTAATATCACAGCAGAAGTAAAAGTTCCGGAAACCCCTCTGGTGGCAGAGGCAGGCTGGGTTGGCTATTTTAATAAGAATAGTTACCGAAGTATAGCCGATTTTAATCCATGGATCAATACGCCGATGTTGATGCTTAGGAATACAAAAGTTATGGAGCAGTACGCGGGTATCAAAGGAGCTGCAGGAAACCACTTAACTTATAGGGCCAGAATTTCCTTTCAACAATTGAATAACCAGCCAGTATTCCCCAATTCCGTTACCGATGGCAAAGATTTTTCTGTTTTGTATGAAACTTCTCTGAATGTTGTACAGATTCATGGAGAACTCGGTTATACATTACAGGAGAAACTCTCTTTATTAGCAGGTGCTACTTTCCGTAAATATTCCAATTTGCCCAATTATGAGCCCTGGGGCTTATTGCCTTTTGAAGTAACAGGTACTTTAAAATGGAAAATATTAAAGGATCTTCAACTGAAAGCGGATGCATTTTTCTGGGATGGCAGTAAATACCGCGATGTAAACCTCAATACCTTCAAACTTAAGCCGGCTGCAGATATTAATCTTGGAGCTGAGTTTTCTGTGATGCCTAAACTGAATTTATGGGTACAATTAAATAATGTACTTAATAATAAATATCAGCGCTGGAACCAATATGAAGTATTAGGATTGAATGTTTTGGGGGGAGTTGTATATTCGTTCCGGTAAAAGGGAACTATGATACAAGATTTACTGTACAAATACCTCATTTTAAACGGCCGTTTGGGCATACCTGAAATAGGAGGGTTTGCCATTTACCGTACACCTGCATCCGTACAGGAAGATGGAACGGTAATGCAGGCGCCTGTACAGCAAATATTGTTTGAAGAAAAGCCGGTTACAGCCGATAAGAATCTCTTTCAGTTCCTTGCGCATGAAATGTCGACGGATGAAATAGCTGCCATAGGCTCATTTAACACCTGGGTATCATCTATCCGGGAACAACTTACACGGGATGCTTTTGTGAAACTGCCTTTTATTGGTACGCTTGAACAAACAACAGAAGGGGTTATTGGTTTTATACCTGCGACACCCGCAATTAAACCCTCATCCATTGACCTGCCTTATGGTATTGTTTGGCAGACTGATGAGACTGCTGAAGATGCATCAGTTGACAAAAATGATTCTGGTTGGTGGATCTATGCCATCATCCTTTTACTTTTAGGCATTGCAGCCATAGCCTACCGTTATCTCTAAAGTTTAGCATGCATGAGCGCCTCTATTGTGAATTATACCCATTGTCCTTTTTGTAACAGTGATGCCATTCATCCAGTAATGGCAGCTAAGGATTATACTGTAAGCAATACCGCATTCGAAATATGGCATTGCGTTACCTGTGCCAATAGGTTTACCCAATCAGTTCCAGATATCCACCATATAGGTGCGTATTATCAGTCTGCGGCATATATTTCTCATTCAGATACGGCTAAAGGATTGATCAATAAATTATACCATTGGGTCAGAGGGTATACGCTTGGTCGCAAAAAACGATTGATACAGAAAGTCAGCGGATTAAACCAGGGGGCATTACTGGATATCGGAGCCGGAACAGGTGCTTTTGTTACAACTATGTTGCAGGCTGGCTGGACAGTAACCGGATTGGAGCCGGATAGCATTGCCAGGGAAAATGCCAAACAAAAACACGGTATTGAGTTAAGGTCTGCAGATGATATTTACAGCCTGCCGCAATTATCATTCAATGTTATTACGCTATGGCATGTATTGGAGCATGTACATGATTTGCATGGCTATTTCAGGCAGTTTGTTGCATTGCTTAAACCGGGAGGTAAACTGGTGATTGCAGTGCCTAATTATACCAGTAAAGATGCTTCAGCTTATGGTGCGCAATGGGCAGCGTGGGATGTTCCCAGGCATTTATATCATTTCTCACCTAAAGGGATGGAACAACTCGCAAAGCAACATGGATTTAACCTGGAATCGATTCATCCCATGTGGTTCGATGCATTTTATGTGTCAATGCTCAGTGAGCAATACAAAAATGGGAAACCTAACTTGCCAGGAGCTTTATTAAGCGGTATTTCATCAAACCTAACCGCATTAGGCGATAAGCGTCGCTGCAGTTCCCTGATCTACGTGTTTAATTTAATTTGATTTCGTACAAAGCAGGCCATTTTTTGCCTGTTATGTAAAAACTTTGGGTAGCAGCATTGTAGGCAATGCCATTCAATACATACCCTTTTTCCATAAAAATATTTTCATCAAAAGGCTGATTGGTTCTTTTTAGGAGGTTTGAAAAGTCCATCCGGCTTTCTACCAACCCTGTTTCCGGATTTATTTTTACAATAATATCTGTTAGATACACATTTGCATAAATACTTCCATTCACAAATTCAAGCTCATTGAGGTTAGCGAGGTATCCATTATTGTCAAATACACCAAGTGTTTTTTCGATGGCAAAAGTTTCAGGGTTCACAAAGTATAAATTACTTGAGCCTGTGCTTACAATTAATTGTTTGCCATTGTGTGTAATTCCCCAGCCTTCCATGTCCCAGGTAAATTCTTTGATCTTCTTAAAAGTAGCGAGATCATACACAAACACTTTATGGTTCATCCAGGTAAGCTGATAAATTTTATCATTCAAGATAGTAATGCCTTCACCAAAATAATCTTTTGCGAGATCCAATTTCTGGTTGTATTTACCTGATTCAAGGTCAACTTTCACTAACCTGCTTTCGCCTTCAAGGCCTGTGCCTTCATAAAGGGCATTATTGTGCCATATTAAGCCTTCTGTAAAATAGCTGGTGTCGTGCGGATATACTTTTACAATAGAATAATTAAGGTTTGTTGGGGCAGGTATAGCGGTAGTATTGTTATTGTCCTGGTTATTGTCTGTCTTGTTATCAACACAAGAGGCGATTAAAATAAATGCCAGTAAATAGGGATAAAATTTCATCTGCTAAAGTTCAGGCTAAAATAATGAATTGGTAAAAAATAAATGCATTAATAATGTGAAAGTATATCACCGGCAAAGCTTTCGGCAATAACAGGTGTTAATGCAACACCCATGCCATTGCAGGCAATTGCAACAAAAAACTCACCTTTAAATGTGGTGATAGGCTGCCGGGTATCTGTAAATGCCATGATGCCGCTCCACGACTGTTCAATATTATATTGAATAGAAGGATGCATGTGATGCCTTAGAAAAACTTCCAAAGCAGTTTTGATAACGGAAGAGCCCTCCATGTTTGTAGTGGTTTCGCCTTCAAAATCGAGGTTTCTGCCACCGCCAAGTAATATTCTGTTGCCCAGGTTTCTCCAGTAATAATATCCTTCATCAAAATGAAATGTTCCCATCATTGGGAGATTAGGTATGGGAGAGGTAAGGATGATCTGTCCCCGGCCTGGAGTAACTTCACTATCCGGAATCAGAGAAGGTGTAAATGCATTGGTACAAAGAACAGTACGCCATGCTTTAATTCGTTCTCCTCCTGATGAAATCAGTTCAATATCATTTGCACTTGAATTCCAGTCTTTCAGTTCGAAATTATAGAGAATCTGTACGCCTTTTGAAATAACCAGTTTCGTTAAAACCTGTATCAGTTTGCCGCTATGTAAAGCTGCTTCGGTATTGTTTTCAACCAGGGTATCGAAATGCTGTAGTCCGAGGCTATCCAGTTTGTTGCCTGCATACGTAAACACAGATCTTTTGCCGGTAATATCTTTCAGTAATTTGTTGAGATGGCTGATTCTGTCGTCAAGTGCAGGCCAGTGCCTGGAGTCTTTATTGATGCATTCATATCCGCCACATGGGTCAAAGTCAATCTGCTCATCAGTAAAATACCGTCGAATTTTTTCAATGCCCTTATAGCGCATTTCTACAATGCGTAACATATCATCTTTTCCGATGGTTTCCAGGTTGTTGAATAATTCAGTGGGACTACCAAAACACGCAAATCCTGCATTACGTGTGGATGCCCCAAGAGGAGTCTTGTTTTTTTCGAGGATGGTAATACGAACGCGGGGATTTTTTTCTTTCAGTGAGAGTGCTGTCCATAACCCCATTAATCCCGCGCCTACAATAGCAATATCGCAGGGAGCGTAAAAAGATTCTTTTTCCCAAATAGACAAGCTAACCATGTAGCGAAAGTACAGAATCCTGCCCTGGAATTAGTTCCAGGGTAGGGATATATTATACATTGAAACGGAAATGCATTACATCGCCATCTTTTACGATGTATTCCTTTCCTTCAATCCTTAATCTGCCATTATCGCGACAAGCAGCTTCACTACCATATTTTATAAAGTCTTCATAAGCGATTACTTCCGCTTTAATGAATCCTTTTTCAAAATCAGTATGAATAACACTTGCTGCCTGTGGCGCTTTCCATCCTTTATGAATGGTCCAGGCCCTTACTTCCTGCACACCTGCAGTGAAATAAGTATCGAGGTTCAATAATTTATATGCAGTGCGGATAAGTCTGTTTAAGGCAGGTTCTGTCATTTTATATTCTTCCATGAACATCTGCTTATCTTCCTCTGAATCCATTTCAGCAATCTGGGCTTCAATATTGTTACACATCACAATCATTTCGGCGCCTTCTGCTGCTGCAACGACTTTCAATTGTTCTGAGAACTTATTACCTGTATGCATGCTGGCTTCATCTACATTGGCCACGTACAATACAGGTTTATCTGTCAATAAAAAAAGATCAGCTACCGCTGCTTTTTCTTCCTTGCTTAGTCCAAGTGAGAATATGCTTTTGCCTTTTTCGAGGTGTGACTTACAACGCGACAATATTTCAAATTCGGCTTTTGCTTTTACATCAGTACCAACCCTGGCCATTTTCTCTACCCGTTGCATTTTCTTTTCTACACTTTCCAGGTCTTTCAATTGCAATTCGGTATCGATAATTTCTTTATCGCTAACAGGATTAATGGCTCCTTCTTCACGTAAAACGTTCTCGTCTTCAAAACAACGGATCACGTGGATGATGGCATCTACTTCACGGATATTTCCAAGGAATTTGTTGCCAAGTCCTTCACCCTTACTGGCACCTTTAACAAGACCTGCGATATCCACTATTTCCATTTGAGTAGGAACAATCCTATCCGGAACCACCAGTTCTGCCAGTTTCGCAAGTCGCTCATCCGGAACATCTACCAGGCCCACATTGGGTTCAATGGTACAGAAACGGTAATTGCTAGCCTGTGCTTTGGCACTATTACTAACTGCATTAAAAAGGGTTGATTTTCCAACATTGGGTAATCCTACAATACCTGCTTGTAAAGCCATAATCCGATTTTTCGAGCGGCAAATATAGCGCTTTGGGGGGAGATTAGTGAATAGTGAGTAGTGAGTAGTCAGTAGTGAATTTAGGAGAATATAATATTCAAAAGTTTTAGGGACTACTGACCACTGACTACTCACTATTCACTATTTTCACGATCTAATTCAACACCATGGCCCTTAACATCGTATGGATAGCATTTTTTATCGTTGCGTTTGTAATAGCACTGTATAAATTCATCTTTCTGCATGATACCGATGTTTTTAAGACCCTGGTAGATGGGATGTTTGATAGTGCCAAAAGTTCTGTGATAGACGTAGCTTTCCCTTTAACGGGAGCAATGGTATTCTTTCTTGGACTGATGAATATTGCTGAAAAAGCCGGAGCTATTAACTGGCTTGCTAAAATACTCAATCCATTTTTGAAGCGACTTTTTCCTGAAGTTCCTGAAAAACATCCTGCGATGGGACAAATGGTGATGAATTTCAGCGCCAATATGCTGGGGCTGGATAATGCTGCAACGCCGTTTGGCTTAAAGGCGATGGAAGGACTCCAATCCATCAATCCTGAAAAAGAAAAAGCTTCCAATGCACAGATCATGTTTTTGGTATTACATACCAGTGGACTCACCTTAATTCCCTTAACCATTATCTCTTACAGGCTTGCTGCAGGCTCTAAGGAAGCGGCGAGTGTGTTTATACCACTTGTTCTTGCTACGATTTGTACAACGCTGGCATCCATTTTTGTAGTAGGGATGAAGCAAAAACTAAAATGGGATAGGGTGATGTTTGGATGGATAGGGAGTTTGTTATTAGTGGTGGCCCTTATGTTATTCTGGGTGCAGGGTATGCAACCTGAACAAAGGGAAGTATTCAGTAAAATCACAGGTAATTTCTTATTGCTTTTAATTGTTGTAGCAATTATTGTTGGGGCGATGTGGAAGCGGGTAAATGTATTCGACGCTTTTGTAGAAGGAGCTAAAGGAGGATTTGATGTAATCATAAAAATCATTCCCTATCTGGTAGGAATGTTGGTGGCTATTCGTGTGTTTCGCGATAGCGGCGCATTGGGTTATTTGGTAGATGCAATAACCTGGTTGCTGATGCAGACAGGTGTGAATACAGACTTTACAGCGGCACTTCCTGTTGCCATCATGAAACCATTCAGTGGCAGTGGTGCCAGAGGGTTAATGCTCGATGCAATGCAGGTTCATGGCCCGGATTCTTTTGTCGGCAAACTGGCATCCACCTTCCAAGGTTCTGCTGATACCACATTCTATATCATTGCACTTTATTTCGGCAGCGTAGGAATAAAAAAAGTACGCTACGCCATCTGGGCAGGCATGCTGGCAGATATAATTGGCGTTGTAATGGCCATTATTATCGGCTACATTTTCTTTCATTAGGATAGACCATGGACCATGGACTATGGTCTATGGACTATCGTCCATCTGCTAGTAGCTCCTTCAGCCTGCTTACCCCTTCTGAGGCTGGGGCTTCAATTTTGGTAAGATGCTTTATTGAGGGTGTTGTTGGGATATGCTTGTCGATGATATATTTCGGGATATGTGCTGGTGCAATATCCAATAAGCCAGCAGCAGGATATACTACCAGGGATGTGCCAATAACAACAAAGATGTCTGCCTGTGAAGTTATACGGGCTGCTTCGGTAATCATTGGTACGGGTTCTTCGAACCAAACGATATAAGGCCTGAGCTGATGGTGATCTTCAGCAGTATCGCCAAGGTTTATATCGCCTCGGATGGCATAAATCAATGATTCATCATGCTCGCTTCTCATTTTAAATATCTCACCATGCAGGTGTAAGACTTTTGTGCTTCCACCACGTTCATGCAGATCATCGATATTTTGTGTGATGATATGAACATCATACGCTTTTTCAAGTTCTGCAAGACCAGTATGGGCTGCATTCGGATTAGCATTGGCAATATCTTTTCTTCTTAGGTTATAAAATTCAAGCACCAGTCATGGATTTTTCTTCCAGCCCCTGGGGGAAGCCACTTCATAAACATCGTGGCCCTCCCAGAGTCCGTCGCTATCGCGAAATGTTTTGATACCACTTTCAGCACTGATGCCAGCACCAGTGAGTATTACCAGTTTTGGTTTTATTTTTTGAGTACCTGTATTTTTCTGCGTTTCCATAAAAATCCGATCAATAGTCCTGATAAAATTAAGGGCCAGATACGAATGCCTATCAGTATAATTTCCACCAATATATCACCACCTTCAGCAAAACCATCTTTTAATCTTGTCCAGAAAGGGTTTGGTTTTGGTGTTATGGAAGTAGCTGTGATGAATGAATAGTAATTGAGGTGTATTGTGCTGTAAGCAGACTGATGCGATAAATAATTCAACCGTCCATTGGCCGACTCCAATTGTTCCTGAATATTATTGATCTCCTGTTCAACTTTTAATATATCGTCCATTTTCTTTGCATCCTGTAAGAGTTGTACATAACGATCTCTAATTTTTTTTCTGGCTTCAATTCTAGACCGGCTATCATACATTTCAGCGGTTACATCTTCTGTGCCTACGTTTTTCTGTATGATACGAACACTGTCTGAAGCAAAACTGTTGAGTAAAGATTCGAATTCGGCAACGGGCACTTTGATGGTCATCTGGTTTTGTTTTCTTTCCTCTGAAAATGTCTGTTCTTCAGATGCGATGTAAGCCCCATATCTTTTCAGGTTCTGCCGGATATCCTGATCGAAACGCGTATAGTTATTCGCTTCAATGGTGATATTGGCTGTTTTAATCAGCTTCTTATCCCAATCAGTATAGGTTGGTTTACCAGATATGTTTTTAGGTTTTGCAGGTTCATCCTGTGTAGGTATATCGGCTATATTATCTGTAGCCGCATTGGTCGAATCAGCTACCGTTGCAGGTTCCATTTGAATAGTGGTGGCGATATCGGCTCTTTCAGTTGAACCGCTGTTACAGGCAATAGCAAACAGTATGGCCATAGAGGCCATGAATGAAATGGTCTTCATAAAAATGTTTATTATTTAGATGCAGTGAAGTAAAAAATGCACAGGCCTGTAACCATGAATACCATTCACGTGTAAAAAGTAACCCGGGAAGAATTGTTAAAACTCAGCAGTAAATTATTTGGTGCCTGAAAGTTCCAGGATGATTTTCCATTCTTCATCTGTAACTGGCTGTACCGATAGACGGCCTAAACGTACCAAAGCCATATTGGATAGTCTTTTGTCTGACTTTATTTGAGCAAGAGAAACGGGTGTCTTTAGTTTTTTAAATGGGGCGAAGTCAACTGCTGACCATGTATCATCATCTGCAGTAGGGTCGGGGTATGCTTCTTTGATAACTTTAGCGATACCTACTATTTCAAGTCCTTCATTGCTATGGTACCAAAATGCCTGGTCGCCTTTCTTCATCGCACGCAGGTGATTTCGGGCTGCATAATTACGTACGCCATCCCAGAAAGTAGATTTATCTTTTTCAAATTTATCCCAACTGTATTTAAAGGGTTCTGATTTAATAAGCCAGTAAGCCATAATAAGTTATATGGGGTTTAAAATGAAGCAAGTACATCTGCAAGGTGTACAACTTTTAATCCTGATCCTTTGTGTTTAATACAACCATCAATATGCATAAGACAGCTCATATCTGTGCTGATAATATATTCAGCACCCGTTGCGGTTGCGTTCGTGATTTTCTGATCTGCCATTGCTACGCTGATGGGTTCAAATTTCACAGCGAAGCTACCACCAAATCCGCAGCAGGTTTCATTATCCGCCATTTCTATCAGTTCAAGTCCTTTTACCTGCTGTAACAATTTCCTGGGTTCCTGTTTCAATCCACATTCACGCAGTGCTGCGCAACTATCATGATAAGTAGCTTTTCCTTCAAAGCTTGCACCCAGGTTTTCAACCTTTAAAATATTTACCAGGAAATCTGAAAGTTCAAAAATTCTTTCGCTAAGTTTTCGGGCCACTTGTTGTTGTGAAGATTGTTCGTACAGTTTACTGTAATAGTTCTTTACAAAACCAACACAACTTGCACTGGGAGCCACAATATAATCAGAGCCACTAAAGTCTTCGATAAATTTGTTGCAGACATCTTTGGCTTCACCCCAGAAGCCTGCGTTAAAAGCTGGTTGACCACAACAGGTTTGGTTGGCATTATAATCAACTTCACAACCTGCTTTCTCCAGTACTTTTACCATGCTGAACCCCACACCGGGGTAGAGTTGGTCTATAAAACAGGGTATGAAAATCTGTACGCGCATAAACTAGTATTAAGACTTGGCGTTCATCAGTTTACGGTTAAGGGCAATCATCTTGATGGCTGTTATGGCTGCTTCTTCACCTTTATGGCCATGACTGCCTCCAATTCTGTCTATTGCCTGTTGCTCGTTGTCAACGGTCAACACACCAAAAATAACAGGCACATCGAGTGAAAGGTTCAATTGTAAAACACCATCGGTTACTGATTTACATACATAATCAAAATGTGGCGTATCCCCCCTGATAACGGCGCCCAGAGTGATATAAGCGTCAGGAAGGGTTTTGCTGTAAGCATAATGGTTCTTAACAGCAAAAGGGATCTCTACAGCACCAGGAACTACAATGCTCACTACTTTGATTCCCTGGGCTTTAAAAATCTTTTTTGCACCTGCTTCCAGTTTATTAATGATGTGGGCGTTCCACTCGGTTTTAACGATAACAACAAAGGCATCCTTTAGGGTGGGGATGCCTTTGTTTAATGAGGTATTTCCTTTAGTTGCCATTAGTTAGCTCCCAGGTCATTTTTTTCAATGCTTAAACGATAGATATATCTCTCAGCCTGAAAACCTTTATCGGTTTTAGGGAATTTCTCTTTGATCTCTTTGTAAAGAGCCAGTGCTTCATCCTGCTTACCTTTTGTTTCGAGAAGAAGGGCCGCACGGAACAGATATTCTGCAGAGTTATTGTCGTCTTTTTCGAAAGTGCTTCCAGCTTTTTTATAATAACTGATGGCATCATCAAATTTGTTTTGCTCTGCATAAGCATCTCCTAAAGCACCGTAAGCCAATAATTGAATTTGTTTGGCATCGGTAGAGAAATCTTTCAGGTATTTAACCGCATTATTGAAATCGCCAAGCTTAAGATAGCTAACACCAGCATAAAAATGTGCAAGGTTGGCAGCTTTTGTTCCACCAAAGTTTTTAATTACGTAGAGGGCACCACGAAATTGACCGTCACCATTTAAGGCAAGGTTTGCAGAGTCCATACGGAAATACTCTTCAGCTTTGAATAAAGCTTCAGCAGCTTTCTCTTCTTTTGGTTTTACAATGAATTCATTGTAGCCATACCAGCCACCAAAACCAATCACAACAACTGCAACGGCCCCAATGATTATTTTTTGGTATTGTTTCCAGAAACCTTGTGCTTTGGCCAGGGTCTGCTGATCGTGCGTCACTTCGTGCTTATCACTCATGGGAAATTGATTATTCGAGTTTATAGGTGTTTATTAAATTAATCTACTATGAAAGGATAGTTCTGGTCGATGTATACATCTTTCAGCACTTCGCTATCATCTGGCCATGGACTGTCTTCTGCAAAACGAACACTTTCTTCTACAACAGCGTCAATACGTTTGTCTATTTCAGTCAGGAATTCTTCTGTAGCAAATCCGTTTTCAAGAATGGTATTACGCACCTGTGTAATTGGGTCTTGCTCTTTGTATTCATCTACTTCTTCCTTAGAACGATATTTCTGAGGGTCGGAAATAGAGTGTCCTTTGTAGCGATAGGTTTTCATCTCAAGCAGGGTAGGACCATCGCCTTCTCTTGCTCTTTTTACAGCCCTTGCCACGCCTTCGTGAACAGCTTCAGCCGACATGCCATCGATTTTATCAGCAGGCATATCGTAAGCATCGGCAAGTTTATAGATATCGGTTACGTTACTGGTACGTTCAATGGAAGTACCCATCGCGTAATTATTGTTTTCGCAAATAAAAATTACCGGTAATTTCCAGGTCATTGCCAGGTTAAATGTTTCATGCAACATACCTTGTCTGGCAGCCCCATCTCCAAAATAACAAAGCACCACATTATTAGACCCCCTGTATTTTTCAGCGAATGCTAGTCCGGCACCAGTACCGATCTGGGCTCCTACGATACCGTGACCACCAAAAAACTTGTGTTCTACACTGAAAAAGTGCATACTACCACCTTTTCCTTTGGCGCAACCGGTTGCTTTGCCATATAGCTCGGCCATACAGGCATTGGCACTAACCCCTTTGGCAAGGGCAAGACCGTGGTCTCTGTAGGCAGTAATAAACGGATCGTCTTGCTGAGTGGCGGTCATACATCCGGCTGCAATTGCTTCCTGGCCTACATAGGCATGGAAGAATCCGCGGATCTTACCCGCCATTTTATACATTTCCTCGGCTTTCAGCTCAAACTGGCGAATAAGCTGCATCAGCTCATACCAGTATAAATATGTTTCTTTAGAAAATTTGGTTGGCACTTGGTCAAATTTTGAGGAGCAAATATAGGGGTTATACGGCAAAAATTGAGGGGCGGCCCTGGGATGGGTATAAAGAGTAAGAAAGCTGCTAAAAGGGAGCTTCTGGCTGTTAGGGGAAATTTGGCTGCATGCTTCAAGCTGCAAGCTGCAAGCCTTGATTGGTGCTTGGTTTAGGTTTTCTGCGATTATTTAAATAAGTGAGGGTTTTGCGTATTAGGTCATGTAAAATCAGCTGGATTAATGAATGTTTGATGGCTATTCATGCACTATCCGTCTATAATAAAACACGGATTTTTACGATCTATCTTGATAAACCATGAAAATCATGAAAATCTGTGTTCCATAAAACCCATGATATACAACCCGTAGCTAAATTCCCCAATAAAGCCTGCAGCCAACAGATTTTCTAGGCTTCTATCAACTCCAATTCCTTGCCAGGTTCAAAACTGGGAATTTCAATGGAATCGATGAGTTTTTCTTCCAACAGGGTGGCGTATGTTTCAAAATAGAGGATTACATGATCACGCTCGTTTTTTTTAAGCCACCTGAACCCACCTGGCAATGCATTCAGCACCTCCCGGTCATCCAGGTATTCGAGGTGGTGAATATCGGTTGTCGTAAGACCTGTTTCCTGTAATTTTTTGAGCAATAAACTTACCGGCGCATTGGTTACCCCACAATAGTCTTCTGCGAGCTCAGTCCATTCTCCGATACCCGTTTGTGCATAAGTTAGGATTTCTTCTTTCGATAAATCTGTAATAACCTGCAAAAGGTTGCCACAATTACAGGAGCCATGATTGCCCCATGCATAATGTGCGCCCTCACGTAAACGGTTTGCGGTGTTACGCAAGGCTTCAATCAATGTTAAGTTGGGATTTGCCATTTTTTATACTTTAAGGATATACCAATCTAATCGGTTTACTATTCCTGATTATATCAAAATACAATTTACGGATTTGATTTGTTGAAATTCTCAAAGCAGTTCCCGGCTTTTTTAATACTGTTTAAGCTGTAGGGGTGGTTCAATTCAATCTATTAAACGGCACTGTTAAAAAAACGAAAAAGAAAAAATTAATTGAACCCTTTTGTCTGCAGCACTGTATTGGTAGTATAAAAACTAAAACGACAAATATGAAAATGAAATTTTTCTCTCTGGCTTTCGCGTTAATGATGGGTGCATTTATTACCGTGTCTGCTCAAAAAACAGTTGTAGATGTAGCAGTAGGTTCTAAAGATCACAGCACATTAGTTGCCGCTGTTAAAGCCGCTGGTTTGGTTGAAACATTACAAGGTGCTGGTCCATTTACTGTATTCGCACCAGTAAATCAGGCTTTTAGTAAATTACCTGCAGGTACTGTAGAGAATTTATTGAAACCAGAAAACAAAGCACAACTCGCTAAAATACTCACTTACCATGTAGTTGCCGGTAACCTGGATGCTGCTGCAGTTGTAAAAGCTATAACAGATGGCGGTGGAAAAGCGGTAGTGAAAACAGTTAGCGGCGGAACACTTACAGCATCAATCAGCAATGGCAAAGTAATCCTGACCGATGAAAATGGCGGTACTGCAACGGTTACTGCTACCGACCTGAAAGCTGGTAACGGTGTGATTCATGTGATTGATGGAGTAGTATTGCCGAAGTAAGGAAAAGAAATAAGAAATAAGAATTATGGAATAAGGAATAAGAAAGGATTTGTTTGAATGATGAAATTAGTCCCCCCAGAATCTCCGATTTCTCATGTGCATGAAAAAGCCTCCAAATGGAGGCTTTTTTAATATCGAATGATAAATGAATAATTCATAAAGAAATATTAGTAAAAACTACACCCTCACTTCCTTATTCCATATTCCATATTTCATATTTCTTATTTCTTATTTCATATTCCTTATTCCTTACGCTTCATTCAAAAACGGATATTTATAATCAACTGGAGGATTATAGGTTTCTTTTATGGTGCGTGCACTTAACCAGCGGAACAGGTTGAGCATGCTGCCGGCTTTATCGTTGGTTCCAGAAGCTCTTGCTCCACCAAATGGTTGTTGACCAACTACCGCTCCGGTAGGTTTGTCGTTGATGTAGAAATTACCCGCTGCATTACGCAATTTATTGGTAGCTAATTCAACCGCTGCTCTGTCTTGCGATAATACGGCTCCCGTTAAAGCATATGCAGAAGTGCTGTTAACCAAATCAAGCGTTTTTTCAAAATCCGCTGCTTTGTAGGTATAGATGGTTAATACAGGTCCAAAAATTTCTTCGCACATTGTTCTGTATTTCGGATCGGTGGTTTCAATGATAGTAGGTTCAATAAAGTAACCTGCTTTCTTACTATAGTTACCGCCGGCTATAATTTTTGCCTTTTTATCTTTCTTAGCGCCATCGATATATTTAGTGATACTGTTGAAAGCTTTTTCATCAATTACCGCATTAATGAAATTGGTGAAATCTTCCACAGTTCCCATTTTCATGGTCTTTAATGTAGCAACCAGTTTTTGTTTTACTTCAGCAGCAATGTTATCTGGCAGGTAAGCGCGTGAGGCGGCTGAACATTTTTGACCCTGATATTCAAAAGCTCCACGTGCCAAAGCAGTTACCACCGCATCTACATCCGCACTTGAATGGGCTATTACAAAGTCTTTACCACCTGTTTCGCCAACAATACGGGGATAGGATTTGTATTTTGCAATATTCTCTCCTATAACCTTCCACATATTATTGAATACGCCTGTAGAACCAGTGAAATGTACACCAGCAAAATCGGCATGTCCAAAACAAACTTTACCAATGGTTGGTCCATCAACATAAATCAGGTTAATAACACCATCTGGTAATCCTGCTTCTTTTAAAATGCGCATAAATAGTTGGGCAGAATAAATTTGTGTATTGGCTGGTTTCCAAACAACAACGTTACCGCACATTGCGGCAGAAGTGGGTAGGTTACCGCCAATGGCTGTAAAATTAAATGGAGTAACAGCCAGTACAAATCCTTCCAAAGCGCGCCATTCCATGCGGTTGTGCATGCCAGGAGCAGAAATAGGCTGTTGTTTATAGATTTCACTTAAGAAATGCACATTAAAGCGTAAAAAATCAATCAGTTCGCAGGTACTATCAATCTCAGACTGGTAGGCGTTCTTGCTTTGTCCAAGCATAGTACTGGCATTCATAGTATAACGATACTTTGTAGCCAGCAGGTCTGCTGCTTTTAAGAAGATATGTGCCCTGTTCTCCCAACTCATAGCCGCCCATGCCTCTTTTGCTTTTAAAGCTGCATCAATTGCCTGATGTACATGTTTTTCTTCACCGGCATGGAAATAACCAAGTGTATGTGATATTTCATGAGGTGGGTGGATGGCAACTTTGTTGCCTGTTTTAACTGACTTACCACCGATATACATCGGAATATCCAGTGACTTCTTTTTCAGATCGGCGATTGCTTTTTTAAGTGCCGCTTTTTCTGGTGTGCCGGGGGCATAACTGTTAACAGGCTCATTGGCCGGAATCGGGTAGGAGAAAGTACCAAAGCTCATGTTTCAAGATTTTGAGGATGCAAGGTAGGAAATAAGAAATAAGGAATATGAAATAAGGAATAAGAAATGAAGAAATGGGTTAGTTGTTGGGTAAATTCAGGTGAGGAAGAATTGATATTCCATTGTTTTATAAGGTATTTATGGTTGCTGGATTCTTATGCATCTGTCAGTAAGCTATCCGGAAGCTATTAATGCAAATCAAGGGTTCAACCTAAATATGGGTAAAAAAATCCCGCCATTGGTCATCATTTATTATAGGGAAATCATATTAGTTCCGTAGTTTAAATCTCTAAAAATTACGCTATGCGTTACCCGCTGCTTTTTATTGCCATTCTGGTATCATCAGCCATCTGTGCACAAACCAATCCAATTCTTGTTAATCCTAACTGGTTACAAGCGCATAAAGCGGATAAAAATATGGTGGTGCTACAAACCAATTTCCTACGCCTCGATTTCGAAAGGGAACATATTCCAGGTGCCCGTTTTCTATGGCCCGACTGGCTGGCCGCGCATTCACCAGAGGGTAATTTTAATGCACCCGATCTGGTATCGGCCAGGAAAATATTACAAACACTGGGGATCAACCAAAATTCACATATCATATTAGCCTACACGCGCACTGATATTACGGTTACGGCACGAATGTTTTTAACACTGGAGCAGTTGGGACTTTATGGCAAAGTGAGCCTGCTTGATGGCGGACTTGAAGAGTGGAAAAAAGCAGGCTTGCCACTGGAAATGGGGCCTTCGCCCACCGCAGGCAAAGGAAATATAGAACCCAAATACCAACAGCTGCTGGTTGATAAGAATTATGTACAGAAAGCATTAACAGGAACAGATAAAATGGTGGTAGATGCAAGACTAAAAAGATTCTATGATGGAGATGTTACGGGTAATCCCCGCGACGGACATATCACCGGTGCCCTTAACCTGCCTTATCCCGACCTGCTAGACAGTACCATGAAATTTAAGCCGGTGCAGCAGTTGGCATATTATTTTAATGCAGTAAACAAGGATAGGCAAAAAGAAATGATTGGTTATTGTTTTATCGGGCAAACTGCAAGTGTGGTTTATCTCGCAGGAAGAATCCTTGGGTATCCAATGAAAATATATGACGGTTCATTACAGGAGTGGAGCAGGTTGCCGGAGTTACCGATGGAGAAAACCAGTCAGTAATTCAATGGCCCTTTCGGCTGCTTGAACAGCATCTTGAGGAACTGGAATCCGGATCTCTTCAAATGCAAAACCACCCTTTCTTAATTTCCATTCATACCTCACTTCTAGCAAAAGGTCTGATTGGGTTTTAATGAACTTCGCTGCAGCAACACGCATGCCAGAAGTGTTTAAAGGATATATGGTTTGGTTAAAAGCTGCTGATTCAGGTGTGATGATAATACGAACAGCATCGCCAATTTTGGGTAGTTTTGAAACCAGCGTTCGATATTTTATTAAGTAATAAATGACAGCAATCGGAAAGGAGAAGAATAAACTCATTTGAAAATTAACGGGTCTCGAAAAAATCAGGATGACACTTCCTACTATTATGATCAAACCCGATTCAAACAAAAGTCCCTTGGTTCTTCTGGCTTTTTCTGTTTTTAAGAAATGATTCCATTCAGTAGTATTGAGTTGCCAACTCACCGCATCTTCCGGTAAAACTGGGGATTGCGAAACCTGTATATGTTTTTGTTCAATTGCCGTTATTTCTGCTCTCTGCAAAAAACCACGGATAAAGGCCACAAGACAACTGATGCCAGTAAGCAACATAACAAGTCCGCCCAATAATACCAGTCCATCGGCAGAAATAACCACCATTATCGACATGGGAAGCAGTAGTATCGCCAAAAGGAGATAGATAATGCTTGTAATGCGTGAGGTTTGTTTAAAGCTTTGTTGATCCATAATAAAAAGCCCTCTAAATATAAGTTATTCAGAGGGCTTTTCATAAATTCTAAAGGTGATATTATTGCTGCTCTGGTAACATAACCAATTTCACCATATTGTTTTCATTGAAAAGGCGGTTGGCCAGTTCTTTTGTTTTTTCAACAGTGATTAGTTTGATTTTGTCGCCTGCTTTCAATATTTCGGTTGGATCAGTTCCGCGGAACACATGCTGCTCCAGGCGGAAGCGCCAGTAATTGTTTTCCTTCACATCGTTTTCCAGGCTGCGTGTTTGTTCCGCAACCACTTTTTCAATATTTACTTCAGGTACACCATTTGCCTTGGTATTTTTAATTTCTTCCATAACAAGACTAATGAGTTTATCTACATTTTCTGGTGCGCATCCGAATTGAATGCTGATGCTATAGGTTTTGATGGGTTCTTTGCTGAAACCACCATTCACCCCAACACCATACACACCTCCTGCATCTTCCCTCAATACTTCTCGTAACTTAATGCCCATAGCTTTCGTTAACTGCCCGAGTTGCACTTCATCCATGTCATTGATTTCATTTACTTCACCTGTAAAGAACAGGCGTACATTGGCTTTTGGTTCTTTCCCTTTGTAAATTGTTTTATTGATTACACCTTTAGGATAACGGATGCCAACATCTCTCCAGTTTTCTTTTTTTTCAGAAGAAGGCAGCGAAGCAATATATTTTTCAACCAATATTTTCATGCTGTCCAGGTTGAAGTTCCCTACAAATGTGAACACAAACTGACCACCATTGCTGAAGCGCTCTTTATAGATTTCAAAAGAACGATCAAGCTCCAACTGGCTGATACTTTCAACAGAGAAAGGCTTACGTCTGGGGTGGTAGTTCCCCATAATATAGTTCACGGAATCTGCAAATACTGAACCGGGATCTTTGTCTTTATTTGCCATTTGCACTTGCATCTGTTGTTTCAATACTTCAAACATATTAGCATCCTTACGTGGCGCCACAAAGTATCCATGTAATATTTGCAAGGCAGTTTCCAGATCTTTTGTAGTGCTGCTGCCATTAAGTCCTTGCATATAGTTTGCAATAGATGGGGAAACAAAACAGTTCTTGCCAGCCATTTCTTTTTGGAAAGCCTGAAAATCAAAGTCTCCAATACCTCCCAACATAGCAACATTTGATGCGGTGGTAGCATTGATAAAGTCTTTGTCTTCATATAATGAAGATCCACCCCAGCTTATAGCGGAGAACTGGATTTCATCGTTTTTGAAATTGGTTGGTTTTAAAACAACTCTGGCGCCATTAGATAAGGTCCACTCAGTAGTTTCAATAGCAGGATATTTTTTCTCACCAACAATTTTTCCTGCAACCGGGGCAACTGGTAGAATAGAGCCTGTTGTAACCTTATCTTCATAAGGGGTTAATTTCCCAACCGGCTTATTTAATAAGGCTGTTACCTGTGCTGAAGTTAACATATCCGCTTTTTCTTTTTCAGGAGCGGTAATTACAACAGATCTGTTCTGATTGGTGATCCATTGTTTAATCAGCGCATTAACTTCTGATAACTGAATGGTAGGCAGGTATTTTTGGTGCATTTCAAATTCCTTCTCAATACCTGGAATGGTTTCTCCTTTTAAATAGTTGCGAACATATTCCTGTAAGAGTTCAACCGACTTGGTTTTGTCGCGCTCATTGTACATGTTTTCCATTCTCGACATAGTAGATTTTACTGCACGGTCGAGTTCTGATTGTACAAAACCAAATTGTTTCACACGCTCATTTTCTTTCAAGAGTGCTTCAATAGAAGCTGAAATAGTCTTTGCTGTTTTTGCAACGGCAATCAGACTAAAAGCATCTTTGTCGCCAATAAATGATCCATAACTACTGCTGCCAAAAAGGAATGGCGCATCAGGTTTTTGGGCGATTTCATCCAATCGGCTACTCATCATCTGGTTGAATAGGCCTCGTACAATACTGGCGCGGTAGTCTTTTTCAGTTTTCGCTTGTGGAATTTCAGGTCTTAAATAATAAACCTGAATTACGTTATAGGGTTGCTCAGGGTCTGTAAGAATAGATGTTCTTGTTTCAGGAAAGGAGGGGACGCCAAATTTTGTGCGTGGACGTGGTGTTTTTACTGCCGGTATTTTACCGAAATGTTCACGAATCATCTGTTCTGTCTCAGCAATATCAATATCCCCAACCACAATCACTGCCTGTAAATCTGGGCGATACCAATCTTTATAGAATTTGGTAAGTTGACTATACGGTGATTTTTCAATACTCTGTTTGGTGCCGATTGGAATGCGTTTTGCATATTGTGAACCCTTCAGGAGAACAGGGAAAAATTTATCACGCATACGTGCATCAGCGCCACGGCCAAGTCGCCATTCTTCCACAATAACACCTCTTTCCTTATCAATCTCAACCGGCTCAAAACTTACCTGATGTGCCCAGTCTTCCAGGATCTGCATGGCTTTTTTGAAAACCTGCATACTGTCGGTGGGAACCTGCAGTTCGTAAACCGTTTCATCAAAGCTGGTGTATGCATTCAGGTCGGCACCAAAGTTTACGCCGCTTTTCTCCAGGAAATCAACCAGTTCCTGTTTTTTGAAATTTTTGGTGCCATTAAAAGCCATATGTTCCACGAAATGTGCCAGACCTAATTGCTGGTCTGATTCAAGAATGGAACCTGCATTTACCACCAGCCTGAGTTCGGCCCTGTTTTTAGGCTCTACATTCTTTCGCAGGTAGTAGGTAAGTCCATTACTTAATTTTCCAATTTTTACTTTGGGGTCAATGCCCAGTTTCTGGTCTGCTCCGGTTTGAGCATAAGTAAATGCTGCAACTAATAATAAGAGCAGGGTTTGTCTGATACGCAACATGACAAGGTTTTAGAATGAAAGAAAAATAAACAGGGATAATGCCCTGTGGCATTTGTGCATTTATAGCTCCGCGAAAATCACGGATGGGGGTGTTATAAAGATACGAAAAAGAAGATTTATTGCCACAGAAAACACAGAATATCACTGAATTGACAGGTATTTTTTGTGGTGAAACTTTACTATAACTGAAAGCCCAGGTTCCGAATCAATGAATCGGGTAATACAGGAAGTTTTCTTCTTTCTATCAGGTAAGTCGAAAGTCCGGAAAGGTCTCTGTACACAAAATGTTTACTCATTGCCCCTTCAAGGTATCCTGCTCCCGAGGTATTTCCTGTTCCTACGCGCATACCAATCATCCTGCGCACCATTACCAGGTGTTTATGTCGCCAGCTACTCATCAGGTGGTCAATTTCAATCAAGCCATCCAATACCTGGTAAGAAGTTTGGAACAATGGAAAATCGCGGTAAAGCATGATAAATAAGGCTGATCGTAATGCCGCCGGAGAAAATAAGGTTTTCATGGCTGCAACCTGCTCATCGGAATAATGTTCGGGTCTGTGTTCAAAAAATACAAGGTCGAAATCGTGGATTTTGTTCTTCTCTCTTTCTGTAAGTCCGGCCTCATAAATCGCGCGATAATCATTCCAGAAAGGATGCAGATTACCATTGTGTTTTGTCTGATAATCTTTCCAAAAATCTTCCCTGAAAAAAGGAATACGTTCCAGCCATTTATTAACCAGCTCTAATAAATTATGTCCTTCTTCAATTGCCGTGATATGCTGATAATCTTCCTTGGTAAATCCACCTTCATTCGTTCTTTTGTAATAGTCTTTATGGTGGCGATGATCCAATTCCAATCCCAATCTTGCTTCCAATAACCTGAACTGTTTACTTTGGAACCCGGAAGAGGGGGTAAGCAGGTTGCGAAACTCCAGGAAATCAAGTGGCGTCATCGTGTCGAGAATCTCTACTTGCTTATTGAGTAATTGAAGGATATGAATGATCCTGTGCAGTCTATGACGCACCAAGTTCATGTCTTCAGAATTATCATTAATTTTTTCTTTGCTGAAAACGCCGGTAATATAATCCAGTTCAAATAAAATCTGTTTGAACCATAGCTCATAAGCCTGGTGTATAATGATGAACAACATTTCATCATGAGCCGGTTCATTTCCCGGTTCGAAACTTACAGGGTGTTGTGCATTCAAAACCTTATCAAGACCGAGGTAAGTGCCGTAGTACATAGGTTGTTTTTCCATAGCAAGGCAAAGAAACAGAGAAATATGAAATAAGGAATAAGAAATAAGGAATAAGGAATAAGAAAGTTGGGGTATAGTTTGTCTACCTGTATGGATTTATTTATGTATTATTCAATATCTATATTTTCTTATTCCTTATTTCATATTCCTTATTTCTTATTCTCTATTCCTTATTTCATATTTTTGTCCTATGACCCGCCAACAACTTGTAGAACAGATAAAACTTAAAGGTTCTTATCTCTGTGTAGGATTAGACACCGATATTGAAAAAATACCTGCTCATTTAAAAGGCAAGCCTGATGGGGTACTAACTTTTAATAAAGCCATTATTGATGCTACTAAAGACCATTGTGTATCCTATAAAATAAATACTGCATTTTACGAATCACAAGGATTGAAAGGGTGGGAAATCATGGCAGAAACACTGGCATATATTCCTGAAACCCATTTTACCATTGCAGATGCTAAACGCGGCGATATTGGGAATACTTCGGCGCAATATGCTAAAACATTTTTTGAGGTATTACCTTTCGATGCGGTTACTGTTGCGCCATATATGGGAGAAGACAGCGTACGCCCTTTTTTGGAGTATAAAGATAAATGGACGATCGTACTAGGATTAACCTCCAATGCCGGAAGTTTTAATTTTCAGCGATTAGTTCTGGAAGATAAGCTGGGTAAGCAATTGTATGAACAGGTATTGCAAACTACCTGTGAGTGGGGTACACCCGATAATCTGATGTTTGTTGTTGGTGCTACGAGGGCAAGCGATCTCGAATATATTCGAAGCATTATTCCAGATCATTTCTTGCTTGTACCAGGTGTAGGTGCCCAGGGAGGTAGTTTGGAAGAAGTGTCGAAATATGGACTGAATAAAGATGCCGGCCTGTTAGTAAATGCCAGCAGGGCCGTAATTTTTGCCAGCAGCGGAGAGGATTTTGCCGAAGCAGCAAAAAAAGTAGCACAGGATTATCAGCATGAAATGAAATCTTATCTAACCATTTAAGTGAATTCATACCCCAATCCTTAAAATACCCATCATGGAGAGAAGGAAATTTTTACAGCAAGGAGCTTTGTCGGCTGCGGCTGTAGCTGCGTTGCCGATAGCATCTGCTGCAGAAACCAATGCCAAACCCTCTATTCGGGTAGCATTTATATCCGATGTACATGTTAAGACAGGTGAAATACCGGAGCGCGGCATGCAGCAGGCATTTAAACATGTGAATGCGCTTAAGCCTTCTGTAGACTTTATCATCAACGGCGGTGATGCTATTATGGATGCTATGAAAGCTACAAAGGCTAAAACACAGGAGCAATGGGATTTGTGGAATAAGATACTAAACGCAGAAAATAAACTACCCATCTATCATTGTATTGGTAACCATGATGCATGGGGTTGGCAAATGACTGAACCGGAAATTAAGAATGATCCGCTCTATAATAAAGCCTGGGCCGTAAAACAACACCAGATGCCTGGTAGGTTTTATAGTTTCACCCATAAGAACTGGAAATTTATTATTCTCGACAGTGCGCATGAAAACAATGGGGGATATATAGCCAAAATAGATGAAGAGCAATGGATATGGCTGGAAAATGAATTAAAAAATACAGATGCGGATACGCATATTTGTATTGCCTCGCATATTCCTATCGTTTCTTATGTGTCTGGATTCTTTTTTGATAAAACAGAAGATAACGGCGACAGAAAAATATCCCGCGCCTTATTACATACGGATTCATTCAAATTAACAGAACTCTTCCGAAACTTTAAAAATATACGTTGCTGTCTTAGTGGACATATTCATTTACAGGATATGGTTGAATATCGCGGTATACACTACTACTGTAACGGCGCAATAAGCGGAAACTGGTGGGGCGGAGCCTTCAAAGGATTTGCACCTGCCTATGCGATATTTGAATTCTTTAAAGACGGGACGTTAAGTAGGAAGATGGTGGAATATTCGTAATTTGGAAATTTGAAAATTTGAAAATTTGAAAATTTGAAAATTTGAAAATGATGAGTGTTGATTTTAGGGAATCAAATTTTACCATAATCTCATTTCCAAATTTCCAAATTTCCAAATTTTCAAATTAATCTCTCAATCACCCCCGCAACTTTCTCCGCCCATACTGCGTGTGATTTGGCGGAATAGTGAAGTTGGTCGCTGGCTAAAAGTGTTGTGTCGTTTTTTGCGAGACGGGTTTGTGGAGTGATGTTTATATAATGACCACCCAACTGTTTGGTAGCTTCTTCGCAAACTTTATTGAAATCATCTATTGCCTGGCTGATTGAGTTGGTGTCTTTGCCCGATGCAAAAGGAGTTACTCCCCAATCCGGAATAGATAGTACAATAACCCTTTCTGGTTTATTGTCAGCTAAATGAATTGCTTTTTTGAGCAGGTATTGAAATTCTTCTTTAAAATCAGCAACAGGTAATCCACGGTATTGATTATTTACACCAATCAATAAACTAACAAAATCATATTGTTCATTGAGTGTAGTGTGTAAAATATGGTCAGCAAGCTCGAAGCTGGTCCATCCCGTTTTGGCAACAACTTCCGGTGCATGAAAATGAATTCCTTTTTTGCGAAGCAATTGAACCACCTGATAAGGGAAACCTTCATGCAAGGGTACCGATTCGCCGATTGTGTAAGAATCGCCTAAAGCGAGATAGCTGAAATAATGACGTGTCATAACAGAATTTTTCTGTGCCTTTCAGTGTCTTCAGTGGCAATCTTCACCGGACTTTCGGTCTTTCTGACTTTCGGACTAATTTAATTTGCCACAGAATACACAGATTAACACTGAGTAAGATTAGAAATTATTTTTCAGTATTTCATAGAAACGATATACATCTTCAAAACTACAATACATCGGAGCAGGGGCAACGCGAATGACGCCGGGTTCACGGTAGTCAACGATGATTCCGCTGCTGATCATTTTATCGTGGATGGCACGTCCATTTTCTTTAAAATACAAACATAGTTGTGCCCCACGCTGTTCCGGGTCCGCAGGAGTGATGATCTCAAAATTAATATGCTTCAATTCTTTTAATAAATATTCAAGATAGGCAGTGAGGTGAATACTTTTTTTGCGAAGCCTGTCGATGCCCGCTGTCTCAAAAAGTTCTAATGAAGCTTTTAGACAAACCGTATTAAATACCTGTGAGGTACTGATATTCCATCCTGTTGCATTGGTTTTAGGAATAAAACCTTTCTCCATTTTGAAGCGGGTTTGTTCATCATTTCCCCACCATCCGGCTAATCGGGGCGTGGCTGCATTCGATGCGTGTTTTTCATGTACAAATACGCCACCAATGGCTCCTGGTCCGGCATTCAGGTATTTATAGCTGCACCATACAGCGAAGTCTGCGTCTATATCATGAAGCTGCATCGGAACATTGCCCGCTACATGCGCAAGGTCAAAACCGGCAATTGCCCCTATTTGATGTGCAGTTTGGGTTATCGCTGCCAAATCATATAGCTGCCCTGTATAATAATTAATACCTCCAAAAAGAATCATTGCCACAGACGCTCCAGCCTGGTTAATTGTTTCAATAATATCTTCTGTATGAAGTAATTTTTCTTCTGGTCTAGGTTTTATTTCTATGATGGCTTCATCCGGGTTTAAACCAAAATGTTTAACCAGGGTTTCCACCGCATACTGATCGGAAGGGAAAGCGCCTGCTTCCATGATTATTTTATAGCGGGTAGCTGTAGGCTTATAAAAACTCAGCATGAGCAGGTGTAAGTTTACCGTGAGGGCATTCATAACGGTAACTTCAGACTCCTTACATCCCATCATTTTAGCGAGGACAGGTGTGCAGAATTGGTGATATTTTAACCATGGATTGGTTCCTCCAAAATATCCTCCGACTGCCAGGTTACGCCAGCTTTCCAACTCGGTTTCAATGGCTGCTGCTGTATTGTGGGGCTGTAACCCTAATGAATTACCACAGAAATAGATCACATCTTTACCATCATGCTGTGGAAAATGAAACATTTGTTTAAAGCCAGCCAATTCATCTGATGCATCGGCTTGCATGGCATAATTGATATCCGTATTAAAAGCAAACATGTGGTAGAATTTCTTGCTAAAGTAACGTAAATGAGAGATTTTGTATTTCCCCATAAACATGGTCTACAGGGATGGAGAGGTAGTCTTCACCGAATTTTCATCAAACTTTGTCGGTGAATTGATCGCTTTGGCCTAATTTTCAGGCACCCAAAACGTTATAACTGTATGAGAAAATTCATGCTGTTGTCGGTGTGCATGCTATTTGCATTTGCCACTTTTGCACAACATCCCCCCGTTACCAAGGCCAACTATGCATTGGCGGCACGTTTCTCACCAAAGAAACTGAGTAAAATGATCTTCAGCACCAATGTGGATCCACACTGGTTGAAGAACTCTGAAAAATTCTGGTATGTGTATGAAACTACCGAAGGTAAAAAATGGTATATCGTTGATCCTGTAAAAGGAGAGAAGAAGGTAATGTTCGACAATGCCGACCTTGCAGCCAAAATTACCCGTGTAGTTAAAGACCCTTTTGATGCCCAAAATCTGGGGTTAGACAGCATGCGTTTTGTACGTGACGAAAACTGGATCCAGTTTGAAGTGAAAAGCACACAGGATGAAGTGAAAAAAGATTCAGCAGCTACAACAACAACTGGCCGTCGTGGTGCAGGAGGTGCTGCAGCGGCTTCAACCACAAGTAAAAAAGTATTCTATTTTGAATACAATCTTACCACAGGTGAACTCGTAGAACTTCCAGATTTCAAAAAACCAAAAAGAAAACCCAACTGGGCGAATATTTCTCCGGATGGCAATACAATCATCTTTGGTAAGAACTACAATATTTACTGGATGGATAAGGCTAACTACGAAAAGGCCTTAAAAAATGAAAATGATTCTACCATTGTTGAAAATGCCCTTACAAAAGATGGATTCGATGGATATGGTTATTATAATGATGGTAATCTTTCAGGAAGTGGCATGACGGATGAAGACAAAGAAAAAGAAGCTAAAAGAAGAAGACCTGTATTTGCTTTATGGTCGCCGGATTCGAAATATTTCTCCATGCGCAGGGTAGATAACCGTAAAGTGAAAAATCTTTGGGTAATTAATAGTGTGGCAAACCCACGCCCAACACTCGAAACGTATAAATACTGGATGCCTGGTGAAAAAGAAGCACCGGTAGATCATCTTTATTTGTTTGATATTACCAGCAAAACCAGCAAAGAGTTAAATGTATCTGCATTCAAAGACCAGGGTGTTGGTACCTGGGCAATGCCTGCAAAAGTGAATACACGCGACGACGATTGGAGACCAAGCATCTGGTTGGGAACAAAAGATAAATTCTACTTTACCCGTACAGGTCGCGATCAGAAACGTATAGATGTATGCGTAGTTGATGTTGCTACAGGTACAGTTAAAGCCCTTGTAGAAGAGCGTTTTAACTCATTCATTGAAGTTAATCAGATAGCGCTTGTTAATGGGGGTAAGGAATTTATTCACTGGAGTGAGCGCGACGGATGGGCACATTTTTATCTCTATGATGAAAATGGCAAACTGAAAAATCAAATTACCAGCGGTGCTTTCCATTGTGAAGATATCCTGGGAGTTGATGAAACCAAACGTGTACTGTATTTCTCTGCAAACGGTAAAGAAGCTGGAGAAGATCCATATTATTTACATGCTTACCGCATTAATTTCGATGGTACAGGAATGAAATTGCTGAACAGCGGCGATTTTGATCATGCTATGCGTATGAATGACGGTAATAGCTTTTTCATCGATAATTTTTCACGGGTTAATACAGTACCTAAATCAGTATTGTATAATGCTGATGGTAAAAAAATACTCGATCTTGAAACGGCTGATTTCACTTCATTATTTGCATCAGGATACAAGTTCCCTGAAATTTTCAAAGCAAAAGCAGACGATGGTATTACAGATATCTATGGTGTAATGTATAAGCCTTTTGATTTCGACAGCACCAAACAATATCCATTAATTGAGTACGTATATCCTGGTCCACAAACTGAAGCGGTGAATAAGGCATTTGGACGTGGATTCGATCGCACAGACCGCCTTGCACAAATGGGTTTTGTGGTTATCACATTGGGTAATCGCGGCGGACACCCTTCGCGCAGTAAATGGTACCACAATTTTGGTTATGGTAACCTGCGTGATTATGGTTTAGCTGATAAAAAAGCAGTAGCAGAACAGTTGGCCGATAGGTTCAAATACATCGACATCAACCGTGTAGGTATTCATGGTCACTCCGGAGGAGGCTTTATGAGTACTGCTGCTATGCTGGTATATCCTGATTTCTTTAAAGTTGCTGTATCATCTGCAGGTAACCACGATAACTCAGTATACAACAGATGGTGGAGCGAGCAACACCATGGTGTGAAAGAAGTAATCAGTGATAAAGGAGATACATCATTCCTCTACAGCATTGAGAAAAACCCAGACCTGGCCAAAAACCTGAAAGGTAAACTCATGTTATCTCATGGGGATATTGATAACAACGTACATCCCGCCAATACCATCCGTATGGCCAATGCACTGATCCGTGCCAATAAACGTTTTGATCTGGTAGTATTACCTGGTCAGCGTCATGGTTATGGCGATATGACTGAATACTTCTTCTGGAGACAAGCTGATTATTTCGCAGAACACCTGTTAGGCGATAAAACTGGTCGTACAGAAACGGATATTGAGGAAATGAATAAGGAAGTAGAGCAGAATGGAAGAGCAGGGAGAAGGAATTAGGAAATAAGAAATAAGTAATAAAAAATAACAAATTAGAAAGTAAGGATATGACCGTGGCCTCCAAAGGAGGCCACGGTTTTTTGTGGAGGGTTGGCTAGTAAAGATGATAATGAGGAGATTTACATGATTGATTTGATTGATCAAGTATTTAGAAAAGTTGCCTTGCATTATTCAGACAATGGCAGAAGAACGGATTGTTGATTGTCGATTTTAGTTCCTAACTTTCATTAGCCGATCTTACTTTTCGATTTTAGCTTAATTTTTAACCTATGGCAACTGCAGAAAGAAATATCACCTTTGAAAACTATCTAGAGAGTCATTATATCCACCGCAGTAACTGGTTACGCGCAGCAGTACTGGGTGCAAATGATGGTATTATTTCCGTTTCAAGTTTGGCCATTGGGGTTGCTACGGCAAGTACAACCAGAGATCCTATCTTATTGGCAAGTATTGCCGGTCTTGTAGCTGGAGCATTGTCGATGGCGGCAGGGGAATATGTTTCAGTAAGCTCGCAGACTGATATTGAAAAGGCTGATATAGCAAGAGAAAAAGAGGAGTTGGAAGAAATGCCCGAAGAAGAATTACATATCCTTGCTCAGATCTATGAAAAACGTGGCTTAAAAAAAGAAACCGCAATGCAGGTGGCCATTGAACTCACCGAATTTGATGCGCTGGGCACACATGTTAGAGACGAATTGGGGATTAATGAAGTTAGTCAGGCAAAACCGATCCAGGCCGCATTTGCTTCCGGAGCAGCATTTACGGCAGGGGGATTATTACCCGTGCTTGTAACAGTATTTGCACCTGTACAACAAATGGAATATTTTCTTTATTGCTTTACCATTCTTTCACTGATAATACTAGGCGCCGTTGCTGCAAAAACAGGAGGCTCTGGTATTGGTAAAGCAATTCTGCGCATCGTTATATGGGGGACCATTGCAATGGTAATATCTGCATTGGTCGGATATTTATTTGGCGTGAAAGTCTAGCAGATTTCCTTATTGAAAATTGAATATTGGACATTCGTTATTAAATAAGCTTTACCTGGTAGTTCTATCCCAGCTTTTAGTCATTTTCACTTTACGGATACTACCATCAGCTTCAAAATACAATCTGTCAATACAGGTAACCCGATGGTCTCTGTCAAGGTTAGGAATAGGGCGGCGGTGATAAACAATATACCATTCATCTGTACCAGGAATGTTTATCACTGAATGATGCCCGGCGCCAGTTGCAACCGAAGAATCAGATTCCAATATGGTGCTTTCTCTTTCAAAAGGTCCGTATAAACTATTAGACCTCGCATAAGCAACTTTATAAGTGCCGTTTGTCCAACCACCTTCCGACCACATAAAATAGTACATGCCGTTTCTGATAAACATTGTTGGACCTTCCACATATCCCTTCGGCGTTATTTCTTTTACCAGTTGCCCATTTTCAAAAGGAACAAGTGCGGTAAAGTCTTTATTCAACTTACCAATATTACATCGACCCCAACCGCCATAGATGATATAATACGCTCCGTCTTTATCCTGAAAAACATACTGGTCTATTGGTTGTGCATCATTATAAAACTGGTTAATTAATGGCTTGCCGAGGTGGTCCTTATAAGGGCCTTCAGGTTTACTTGCAACAGCAATACCGATGCCTCCATTATGGTCGTCTTGTACACCATTCCTTTTTTTACTCTGTATATCATTGGCAGAGAAAAATAAAAAGTATTGGTTGTCTTTTTTCACAATTGATGGCGCCCACATTGCCATATAGGCCCATTTGATGATACTCGTATCAATCACTCTGGGATATTTTTGCCAATGTGCCATATCTGTTGATGAAAAAGCATCCATGAAAACCTGATCCTTGTACTTGGCAGAGAATGTAGGGAAAATCCAGTATTGATTGTTGAATATTACCCCCTCCGGATCTGCGTACCACCCTTCAATAACCGGATTGACGACTTTTTGCGCCTGTAATATGGGCATCACTAAAAAAAATAGAATGATAACAAGGGTAATTTTCTTGAATAAGTATATCATGATCTAAAATAGGCATAAATATAATAGCTCTGTAAATTCCAGGTCATGTTAAATGCAGGGTTATTAGTAGTTGCTTTCTTCAGGGATTAATAATACATTTATCCTGCATCAATTTTAGTCCGATTAAAATTAAATACAAGATTATGGCATTGCATCAGGAGGAGGCTTTAACACCTAAAGTAACGGGCGTAGGAGGTATCTTTTTCTTTTCAAACGATCCTTCAGCTATGAGAGAATGGTATGAAAAAAATCTCGGAATCGTATCGAGTGAATATGGAACAAGTTTTGAATCCAGGAATATGGATAATCCGGAAGAAGTAAATACCCTTCAATGGTGTTTATTTAAACAGGGGAGTGAATATTTTGCTCCGTCGAAAAAGGAATTTATGATCAATTACCGGGTACAGAATATTGAAGGGATGGTTAATAAGCTGAAAGAAAATGGTGTTACCATACTGGATGATATTGTTACCTACGACTACGGAAAGTTTGTACATATTATGGATGCCGAGGGAAATAAAATTGAACTTTGGGAACCCAGTTAAATACAAAACCATGTCTACGCTTTTTAATCAGTACTGCCGGGGAAAATTGGCTGCTAGCTTCTAGCCTCTAGCTGCAAGCCTTGATTGGTGCTTGTTTTAGGTCTTCTGCTATTATTTGAATAAATGACAGGGCTGGCGAATTTGTTTGGTAAAAACCTAATGAAATAAATATTTAATTACCACATCCACGCTTGTGGATGGTTAAATTAATAGCAAAAAAAAACTTGTAGCTAGAGGCTAGAAGCTGTTTTTTCTCCGGACAACAATGCTTTTTAATCAAACCGACGTGAATGAATTGATTCAGCGAATCAATAACCTGAAACCTGACAGTGAAAAAAAATGGGGTAAAATGACCGTTTCCCAAATGCTAGCCCACAATTGCAAGGGTTTAGAAACGACATTAGGAAGACACCATATTCCGAGGGTATTTATTGGCAGAATATTAGGCCCTTTTTTTCGGAATATGGCAATAGGTGATAAGCCTTTTGCCAAAAACTCACCCACGGATAAAAGTTTAATCTTCAGTGGAGAGTATGATTTTGAATCTGAAAGAAAAAAACTAATTGAATTAATTGAAACCCTACTGAAAGGCGGTGCCCAGGCCTGCACGAAAGAGCCTCATGCATTCTTTGGTCGTCTTACACCCGATGAATGGGCGATCTTCCAATGGAAACATCTCGATCATCACCTCCGCCAATTTGGGGTATAGGCGCCTTAAAAAAACGCTAATACCCAAATCCCAAATCAGACATCCGCCATCAGACATCAGACATTTTCTTCTAAGTATTCTTTTTCACTCTTAGCAATCACCAAAGTCGCTACCCCGTTTCCAATAATATTGGTAATGGCCCTGGCTTCACTCATAAACTTATCTACGCCCAATAAAAATGCAAGTCCTTCAAGCGGAATGGTTTTAATAGCTGCAAGGGTAGATGCCAAAACAATAAAGCCGCTACCTGTTACACCGGCTGCTCCTTTTGAAGTTAGCATCAGAATCAACAGAATGGTAAGTAGCTCGCCAACACTAAGATGTATATTATATAGTTGTGCGAGAAATATGGCAGCCATCGATAAATAAATGGATGTACCATCCAGGTTAAAAGAATATCCTGTTGGAATAACAAGTCCAACCACCGATTTACTGCAACCCATTTTTTCGAGCTTACGCATAATAGAAGGCAAAGCAGCTTCTGAGGATGATGTGCCCAGCACAATTAATAGCTCTTCTTTAATGGACTTTAAAAATGAACCAATCCTGAATCCATAGTAACGCATGATACTTCCCAAAACCAGAAAAATAAAAATGAACATGGTGAGGTATACACAAGCCATTAATTTGGCAAGAGGTAAGAGTGTGTGTAAGCCAAATTTACCAACAGTATAAGCCATGCCTCCAAAAGCACCAAGCGGTGCCAGGTACATTACATATTTTAAAGCAGTAAAAACATAGTGGGAAATCCGTCCAAAAAAGTGAATCAGTTTTAAACGGTGTTTAGAATAATTGAAAAGTATGCCAACGATAATTGCAACAATCAAAACCTGTAAAGTAAGATTTGCCTTGAAAAATTGAACCCAGTCGAAACTACTACCTGCTTGTCTGGTAAATTTACTGGCATCCTGCAGGTCGAGTGAGCTTCGGTCTATATGTCCGGGCTGTGCCACCAGCGCTACAATAATACCGATGCCAAGCGCAAGCGTAGTAACTATTTCAAAATAAACCAGTGATTTAATACCAATGCGGCCTACTTTTTTGAGGTTGCCAATACTGCTAATACCAAGCACAATGGTGAGGAAAATGATCGGCGCAATAAACAGCTTGATAATGTCTACAAAGGTTTTACCAATCCATTCAGTTTTAATGGCGGTCGCAGGTGCATAATGCCCTAATAGTATACCAGCTATGATAGCAATTAGTACGTAAAAGGTAAGATTGGTAAGTATGGTTTGATACCAGGACTTGGTTTTGATTGCTGTATTCAATGGTTTCTTTTTATTCATCCACTACGCATTGGATTAGCGCAAAGTGTAATTGTACTTATAAAGTTTGCTTAGGTTTCCCCGGAACAAAGCTGCCAATAGGCGCTGTATACCATGGACGAATATCGCAAATAAGTCTGCCAGCAGCGACAGCGGGATCTGTTTTCAATAAGTTTTCTACTTCTTCTTTCGTGGGGCAATCAAAAATAAAAATACCTTGCCAGTCTTTTCCATCGCCAAATGGACCTGCCACTTTTAATTTGCCCTCATTGTAGAGTTTATCCATATTTTCGAGATGACCTTTCTGTATTTTGGCAGCAGTTACGGAATCCTGATTGCGATTGGGGCCTTTAATCAACATAACAAACCAGTATTTGCGGATTTGCTCTTCAGGTTTTTGAGTAGAAGTATTGTTTTGAGCTATTACCGCAATTGCAGAAAGGAAAAATAACAGAAAAAAGATTCCCTTTTTCATAGTAGTTGTTTTGAAAAGGGAAGATAAGGAAACTCTGTCCTTCCTTCGTCAGGGAGTCCGAAAGTCCGTTCTTCCTTCGTCAGAAAGACCGAAAGTCCGAAGACCGAAAGTCCGAAAGAAGATTGTGCTCTATTAATCTTCTTTCGGACTTTCGGACTCCGGACTCCCGGACTCTCAGATTCCCGGACTCTCAGACTTTTCTACAACAACCTCACACTCCCAAAATTACTCTTAATATTAATCTTCGCATCACCACCAGTTCCGAGCTTTCCGGTGTATCGGTGGTTGAATGTTACTCTTCCGCGAATGTTTTCGGGTTTGTCTTCTTTCAGTTCAAAACTACCTTTACCAGATGCAGTGGCATGGGTAGTTTCTATATTGTAGTCACCGCTAATGGTTTTCGGTAATAAAAGGTAAATACTGGTATGGCTAGTCTTAATGTCAATGTTTTTCACCGCATTTCCTATCGGTAGGTCAATGCTGTTGCAGAAATTTACATTGGCACTTATATCTCCTGTGAGCTCTTCAATATCAATAGATGAATGAGAAAAACTGGCTTCTGTTTTACCTAATTTACTTATTCTTGCTTTACCAAAGTTTACTTTGATGGATTTAATATTTGAAAGTTTCCCTGCTACCAGACTGCCATGACTACTCTGAATATCAAGCTCTCCAACATGGTCGCCGATTTCAAGTGGACCAAAACTATTATAGGCAATCAATCTGGCGTTATTGGGAAGATAAACGGTGTAGTCGATCGACATTTTGTTGCTTTGATTGGTGCTCCAGCCTTTTTTTTCATCGCCAATCTGGGTTTTGAAGCTGAGGGTGTCCGGGCCAACTTTTTCAATAACCTGGATCATATCCAATAAAGTATTTGCAAAAGCCTCTTCCTGAGTGGAAACAACTATACGAGCTTCTACCTTAACCTCATTCTTTTCCCAATGTTTAATATCCATTTTTCCAAACTGGTTCCTTAAGGATACAACCGAATTGCCAATGGGAAGGGTTTTGGCGAAATCTTTTTGCTTTGTTACGGCCCATTTATAAGATTCCTGTGCGGTTGCTGAAAGGCAAAATGCCAGGAATAAACTATAAAGAATGGTGGTCTTTTTCATGCTGGTATAGGTTTTTGGTAATAAGAGACAAGCACAGGCAAAAGGTTGGAAATAGCGATCATTTTTCCTTTAAATCCAGTGAGTAAACAAATTATAAAAGTGGGGAGAAGATATAGGGAGAGTATTAACGCCAAATAAACTGAAAAGATACGTAGAAGAATAAAAACTGCAAAACCTGCCATACAGCTTGCAAACCTTATTTTTGCGTGACGAACAGGCGACCGACCTAAATCACTAAAAATTTCAAACTCATGGCTTCCAGAACCGATTTGTTTCAATCGCCAGATTATTATCAATTGGATGAATTATTATCTGAAGAACATAAGCTGATCCGTGAAACGGTGAGAAGTTATGTGAAAAAAGAAATTTCACCCATTATCGAAGACTATGCCCAACGTGCGTCCTTTCCAGAACATATTGTTCGACAAATGGGGGAATTAGGATGTTTCGGTCCAACCATTCCAGTTGAATATGGTGGAGGGGGATTAGACTATATCAGTTATGGTCTGATGATGCAAGAACTTGAAAGGGGAGATAGCGGTGTACGCAGCACCGCCAGCGTACAGGGGAGTTTAGTCATGTATCCTATTTATGCCTATGGTAATGAAGCGCAGCGCAATAAATACTTACCGAAGCTTGCAAGTGGAGAGTGGCTGGGATGTTTTGGGTTGACCGAACCAGATCATGGCAGTAACCCCTCAGGTATGATTACCAATATTAAAGATGCTGGTGATCATGTAATACTCAACGGAGCCAAAATGTGGATCAGCAATGCCCCATTTGCTCAGGTAGCGGTTGTTTGGGCCAGAAATGAAGAAGGTAATATTCAGGGGGTAATTGTTGAGCGTGGCATGGAAGGTTTTAGCACACCTACAACGCACGGAAAATGGAGCTTACGGGCATCAGCAACAGGAGAATTAGTATTTGATAATGTACGTGTGCCAAAAGAAAATATACTCCCGAATGTTACAGGGTTAAAAGGTCCATTAGGTTGTTTGACCAAAGCCAGATATGGCATAGCGTGGGGCGCATTGGGTGCCGCCATGGATTGCTACGATACCGCTTTGCGTTACAGCAAAGAAAGGGTGCAGTTCGACAGACCAATTGGTGGATTTCAGTTGCAGCAGAAAAAGCTGGCAGAAATGATCACAGAAATTACCAAGGCTCAATTAATGGTATGGCGATTAGGTGTTTTGATGAGCGAAGGAAAAGCAACGCCACAACAGGTAAGTATGGCCAAACGCAATAGTTGCGAAATAGCCACACAAATAGCCAGAGATGCAAGACAAATGCTGGGCGGTATGGGCATTACAGGAGAATACAGCATCATGCGACACATGATGAACCTGGAAAGCGTAATTACCTACGAAGGAACCCACGATATTCATCTCTTAATTACAGGAATGGATGTTACGGGATTGAATGCGTTTAAGTAGTGCGTTGTGAATTGTCAATGGTCAATTGTCAATGGGGGAGTGTTCCCATTATTCACAATTCACCATTCACAATTCACTGCTCACCCCAAATTTTAATCAATGAAAGTATTTCTAATCGGCATGATGGGTGCCGGAAAATCTTACTGGTGCAGGTATTTGGCCAAAAAGTTAAAGACTGGGGGGTATGACCTTGATTTCCTTATTGAATCCCACGAAGAGAAAAGCATTAGTGAGATTTTTGAGGAAGACGGGGAAGACTATTTCAGAAAATCAGAAGCCAAAATATTACGGTGGTTCGGAGAGAAAAAAGCATTTGTACTGGCTACCGGAGGCGGGGCTCCCTGCTTTCACGACAATATGGACTGGATGAATAAAAATGGCCTCACCATCTGGCTCGATGAACCCATAGCGACATTGGTGGAAAGATTAAAACCAGAGAAAGGACATCGCCCCTTGATCCAATCTTTATCAGATGAGGCATTGGCTGATTTTCTGCAAAACAAACTTATTGAGCGCACACCCGTATATGAGAAAGCGCAACATATTTTAAGAGAAAAAGAAATCAGTGAGTCTTCATTTAAAAAAATTATTCAGCAATATGCATAAAGGATTTCTTACAACAGCATCATTTATAGGTGCATTATCTGTAGTGTTGGGCGCATTTGGAGCTCACGGACTCAAGAAAATTGTGGCGCCAGAATCATTAAACAGTTTTGAAACAGCGGTACGTTACCAGTTTTACCATGTATTTGCGCTTGCGCTAACCGGACTTGTATTTTCGTCAGGAAGTCCTTCTTTGATGAAAGCAGCAGGGGTATTGTTTATTGCCGGTATGATCGGTTTTAGCGGATCTCTGTACCTCTTAACCTATAAATCTGCAGCACAGGTGTCTGGACTGGGTTGGGTTGGCCCGATTACACCCATTGGCGGCACTTTACTCGTGGCAGGATGGATATGCCTGGCACTTGGATTGAGTAAAGGGGCCTGATATTGGTGGAAAACTTAAACATATACTACCAGTTTTGCACATCAGTGGGTAGTTCGGTTATGCAGGCATTTGCATAGCTTATATTTGTTTTCATGGCAAATCGCTTGAAGAAGAAAACGCCTCCAGCACCCAGTCCGGAAGAACTGAATCCTGATAAGGAACCCGAAGTTACCGTTACTGAAGTGGTGAAGGATGAACGTACCACCAAAATACTTGGGGCATCCAGCTTATTGCTGACCATCTTCTTATTTGTCGCATTTACCTCTTACTTATTTACCTGGCAGGAAGATCAGGATAAGGTTCATCAATTTGGTATCCGCATTTTTGCCACCGATGATGTTAAAGTAAATAACCTGCTTGGTGTATTGGGCGCTTATGTGGCGCATATGCTTATTAATAAAGGGTTTGGACTTGCATCCTATCTTTTTTGCAGTTTCTTTTTTGTGTTAGGAGCCAACCTCTTATTTGGGAAGAAAATATTCAGCCTTGTGCGCAACCTTCGTTATATGATTGTTGGACTGGTTGTGCTGAGTATGGCATTTGCTTTTGTTTCACGAGCCAGTGCTTTTTCTTGGGGAGGAGGTGTGGGTGAGTTGTTGAATGCATGGTTTGTAAAGTGGATTGGAAATATTGGCACTGGCGCATTATTGTTATTGTCGGTATTCAGTTATGTTATCTGGCGATTCAACCCAACTTTTAAAGTACCAGATTGGCAATTCAGTAAACCATCTCCCAAAGCACACGAAGATGACTTTAAATTGAGTATTGATGATGAAGTGGCCGTTAGACAGGAATGGGATGAAAATGCGGACCTTGTAGACGAAGTTGAAACAGAAAAAACAGTAAGCCCCAATAAACTTAAATCTGAAGGATCCGGTGTAGTTGTTATTATGCCTCAGCAAGAAGAGGAAGAAGCTGATCCAATGAATGAGTTTGATATGGTTGAAAAAGAGGAAGAGGATGAAGAAATAGAAGAAGAGGAGGAAGAACTGCCTGAATTTGAAGAAGAAATCATCGCCAAGCCAGAGCCGCTGATCAATGTAATTCCACCGGCACCGAAGAAGATGGCTACAGACTCAAATGGATTAGAATTAGAGATCAAAGAAACACCAGAAGAGGAAGAAGAAGTCGCCCCCGCACCACAACCGGGTAAGCTCAATACAAAATATGATGTTACACTTGATCTTAAAGATTATAAATACCCAGGACTTGATCTTTTAGAAACCCACGGTAGCGAAAAAATAGTGCATGATCCGACTGAATTGGAGACCAATAAGAACCAGATCATCGCAACCCTCAAAAACTATGATATCGCTATCCAGCGCATAGCAGCTACAGTAGGTCCTACAGTAACACTCTATGAAATTGTACCAGCTCCAGGCGTACGTATCAGCAGAATTAAAAACCTGGAAGATGATATAGCACTTAGTCTGGCTGCATTGGGTATTCGTATCATCGCCCCCATACCCGGAAAAGGTACCATTGGTATTGAAGTGCCGAACGTACGCAAAACCGTGGTGAGCATGAAAACTTTACTCGCCAGTGAGAAGTTTCAGTCTAACGCATTCTCCTTACCAATTGCCATTGGTAAGAAAATTGACAACGAAAACTTTATCGTGGACCTGGCAAGTATGCCACACCTTTTAATGGCGGGTGCTACCGGACAAGGTAAGTCTGTTGGTTTGAATGCAATCCTTGTTTCCCTATTATATAAAAAGCATCCATCGCAATTAAAATTTGTACTGGTTGACCCGAAAAAAGTGGAATTAAGTCTTTATAGGGTTATCGAAAAACATTTTCTTGCAAAGCTGCCGGGTGAAGAAGAATCGATTATTACCGATACTAAAAAAGTAGTGCATACACTCAATGCACTCTGTATCGAAATGGATAACCGGTATGATTTACTGAAAGAAGCAGGCTGCCGTAATATCCGGGAATACAACGATAAATTCACAGCCAGAAAACTTAATCCTGAAAAAGGTCACCAGTACCTGCCCTTTATCGTATTGGTAGTGGATGAGTTTGCCGATCTGATTATGACTGCTGGTAAAGAAGTAGAAATGCCGATCGCCAGGTTAGCGCAGTTGGCAAGAGCAATTGGTATACACCTGATTATTGCCACACAGCGTCCATCGGTGAATATTATTACGGGTACCATTAAAGCAAACTTCCCAGCACGTATTGCCTTTAAAGTATCCAGTAAAATTGATAGCCGTACTATTCTGGATGCCGGTGGGGCCGAACAATTGATTGGGAAAGGAGACATGCTGGTAAGTTATAATGGAGAAATTACCCGCTTGCAGTGTGCTTTCGTTGACACACCGGAAGTTGAAAATGTTTGCGAATTCATCGGCGATCAGCGCGGATATCCACAGGCATTCCTCTTACCAGAATACGTAGATGAGAAAGAGATGGAAGGTAAAGACTTCGATGCCAGCGACCGTGATCCGCTTTTTGAAGACGCGGCCCGACTTATCGTTCAAAGCCAGATGGGATCTACTTCGCTGATACAAAGAAGAATGAAGCTGGGTTATAACCGTGCAGGCAGATTAATGGATCAGCTTGAAGCTGCAGGGGTTGTTGGACCAAACCAGGGTAGTAAAGCCAGAGAAGTACTGTTTAAAACCGATATGGAGCTCCAGGAATTCCTCGATTCCATGGGTTAATCCTTCATTTTCACCGATTTATAACATTTTTCCCGGCAATCAGCGTAAACTATTGTGCATGAGAACTGTCTTACAAAACAGTAAAACTTATATTTGCGCCCTCAAATAAAAAGCATGAATAAATTGTACTCGATTGTTTTGGTCATGGTAGCGATGTTTTTGCAGGTTAATGCACAAAATGACCCAAATGCCAAAAAAATACTCGATGCCGTTAGTAATACGGTTAAAGGATATAAAACCATATCTGCCGGATTTTCTATCAAATCTGTAACAAGCAGAGGGGTGAATAATGGAACCAAAACCGGAACCATTATCACGAAAGGACAGAAATATGTATTGAAAGAAGGGAAGACGGAAATTCTTTGCGACGGTAATAAAACCTATAATTATGATGGCAGTAAAACCATCACTGTTTCTGCTGTAGAAGAAAGTGTGCAAACACTTACACCCCAAAAAATATTATCCGGTTCTTATGATAAAGATTTTACCTATCGTCTGGTAGCAACCAAAGGTAATTTGCATGAAATTGAAATGAAACCTATCGACAACAGAAAAAACTTTTCTAAAGTGAACATTTTTGTTGATAAGAATAAAAACATGATTGTACGTGCAGTTATCCTCGATAAAGGCAATAACACTGTTCAGGTAAGTTTTACCAATATTGTACCTAATAAAAACCTGGCAGATAATCTATTTGCATTCAATGCTTCGAAATATCCAAAAGATGTAGAGATATTGGATTAAGCAGCTAACATTTTTTGTAAGCCACAGTTCGCAGACGACTAATCTGTGCATCTGTGGCTTTTTTGTTTCATCCGGACTAAAGTCTGGAGCAGGGAATGATTTTAACCATTTAAAATCAAGAGTAACATACATCTTTCGTATTTTAATTGTATGAAACGATTTATTACTGCATGTGTTTTTTTGCTTGCTGTCCAGGCCAATGCACAATTCTCTGTTCGACTTATTGTAAACACTGTTGCCGCCAAAGCTGGGGATGATATTTATGTGGCAGGTAATTTCAATAACTGGAACCCTAAAGACGAAAACTATAAGCTTAAACCATTTGGGGGCTCCCGTAGAAGTATTGTGCTGAAGAATATGGCGCCCGGTACCTATGCCTTTAAGTTTACCCGGGGTGGATTTGATAAAGTGGAAACCTTTTCAGACGGTCGTGATATTGCTGATCGGGTACTGGAAGTAAACAATGATCTCAGCCTAGAGTTCGATATTCCTGGCTGGAAGGATGAATATCCCGATAAGCCTAAACGGTATAGTGCGAGCCCTCAAGTACGAATAATAGATACAGCATTTAGTATACCTCAGCTTAATCGTAAAAGAAAAATCTGGATATATCTTCCCAAAGGATATACAACATCCGGCAAAAAATATCCTGTACTCTACATGCAGGATGGACAAAATCTTTTCAACGACCAAACTGCATTTGCGGGTGAATGGGGAGTGGATGAGTGTCTGGATACCCTTCAACAACAATTAAAAAAGGAATGTATTATCGTTGGGATAGATAACGGGGGCGAAAAAAGAATAAACGAATACAATCCCTGGGATCATGCACAGTATGGTAAAGGGGAGGGGAAAGCCTATGCTGAATTCCTGGCCAAAACATTGAAGCCCTATATCGACGGTAAATACCAAACCTATAAATCTGCAGAGAATAATTACCTGCTTGGCAGTAGTATGGGAGGTTTGATAAGTCTTTATACGTTGTTGCAATACCCTGATATATTCGGGGGTGCAGGTGTATTTTCTCCCTCACTGCAATTAGGGAATGAAATTTACCAGATGGCTGAAAATTTCAACACAAGTTCAATGCCTGCATTTTATCTGTATACTGGCAGTAAAGAATCAACCAATGCAGTACCCAACCTGCAAAAGATGAGCGATATTCTACAAAAGAAACAACGCTTCATCATCCGCACCGTAATAAACCCTTTAGGACAACACAACGAAACCTACTGGAAACAGGAGTTTGCGGATTTTTATAAGTGGATGGGGAAAAATTTGAAAATTTGAAAATGAGTTAATTTGAAAATGGTATTCTCTGAATTTTAAAAATGAACTACAAAGTAGGCATTCCCTCATTTTCAAATTTTCAAATTGTCTAATTTTCAAATTAAATAAGTTGTTCCTTCAATCGCAAGCTGGGTGTTTGGGAAGACGGATTGGGCTTCGGTGAGGAAATCGTCTAGTAATTCGTATTTGCTGCTGAAATGACCGATTAATAGTTTTTGTGCGCTGGCTTGTTGGGCTATGCTGGCTGCTTGAACCGTGGTTGAATGAAAGCGGGATGCGGCTCTTTCTTCGAGGTCTTTGAGGTAAGTGGTTTCGTGGTAAAGTAAGTTTACTCCCTTTGTTTTGATAGCTATAGCCGGGTCGTAAATAGTGTCTGCGCTGAACGCATAACTACGTCCGGGGGTATTGGGAAAAGTGACTGTTTCGTTTTTGATGACTTGTCCATCGCGTGTTTCGTAATCGTCTCCGTTTTTCAATCTTTCATAATAAACAGCGGGAATATGTGCCGCAACTGCAGCATCTTTATTGATTTTGCGTGGTTTCTTTTTCTCCCGGATGATGAATCCAAAACAGGGAATGCGGTGTTGGGTGGCAAATGCTTCCACAGAAAATTTTGGATGATCGAGTATTAATCCTTCTCCTTCAAGCGGATAAAAAATTATTTTGTAAGGAAGCGTAGTGGCCGCAACGTCGAGTTGTAGACAAATAATTTGCTCGAGCGCAGGTGGTCCATAAATATGCAGGTCTTGCTCCCGTCCAAGTAACCCCATACTGGTAATAAGGCCAATTAACCCGAAATAATGATCGCCGTGCAGGTGGGAGATGAAAATATAATTGATACGACCTCTTTTTACCTTGTATTTAGCCAGTTGCATTTGGGTGCCTTCGCCGCAATCGATCAGAAAAACCTGTTCATTCAGGGTTATGGCCTGGGCAGTTGGATGCCTGTCGTAAGCAGGAAGTGCCGAATTATTGCCTAAAATGGTTACGCCAAACATATAGATTCAGGTTGCCGGTATAAAACCAGGATTTACAAATTACGGTATATTGAGTTGAAAATCAATAAATTGCTTCCTTATATCGGGCACTAACCAATGAAAAAGCAATGAATTGAACCCGGGGATAGATACTTTCTGAAGGTATTTGTTACCGGGATTACGGGAGGGGGTAAAATTCAGGCTATAAAATTACAAATTTTGCCTGATATATCATACCTTTGCAGCCGATAAAAAAAAGAGGAAAACATTCCGGAGTCTATTAAACATTTTCAGATGTCTCATTTAACAACAGAAAAAAAAGCCAGCATTTTTGCTGAATTCGGTGGAAAAGCCACCAACACGGGTTCAATCGAAGGTCAGGTAGCAATGCTGACTGAACGTATTGCCCATATTTCAAAGCACTTACAAGCCAATAAAAAAGATTATTCCACTCACCGTGGTCTGATGCAGATGGTAGGTCAGCGTAAGCGTTTACTTACTTACATGCAGAAAACAAACCTGCAGGGCTATCGTGCACTGATCGAGAAACTGGGTCTGAGAAAATAATTTTTCAGTCTATGATACATGCTATTCCCAACTGGTACTTTTGAACGGTTGGGAATAGTTATTTGTGTCTGTACCTGTTTTAGATCATTTCCCTAACCAGGCTTCCTGCATTTTTCCCGCCTGTGCAGGCCTTGCCTACTACAAAATAGAATTATGTTATCACAACCAATCAGTGTCAGTTTTGATCTCGGTGGCAACCGTATTGTTACCATCGAAACCGGAAAACTGGCCCGTCAGGCCGATGGTGCCGTTACAGTGCGCCAGGGCAATTGTATGCTTTTAGCTACCGTTGTTGCCAATAAAGAACCTAAGGAAGGACAGGATTTCTTCCCATTAAGCGTTGATTACCAGGAAAAATTTGCTGCCGCTGGCCGCATTCCAGGTTCATTTTTTAAACGTGAAGCCCGTTTGAACGACTATGAAATTCTAACAAGCCGTTTGATCGACCGCGCTTTGCGTCCATTATTCCCCGAAGATTATTTATGTGATGTTCAGGTGCTCGTAAGCCTGGTATCTAGCGATGCTGAAGTAATGCCAGATTCACTGGCTTGTCTGGCTGCATCTGCTGCATTGGCAGTATCTGATATTCCTATCAAAGAAATCATCAGTGAAGTTAGGATAGGTCGTATCAATGGTGAATATATCATTAACCCAACCCGTACCGAATTAGCGAAATCTGAAATCGAATTCATTGTAGCCGCAACAGAAAAAAATCTGATGATGGTGGAAGGTGAAGCGAAAGAATGTTCAGAAGCAGATCTGATCAAGGTGCTGGAACTGGCGCACGATGCTATCCGTATACAGATCAAGGCACAGGCAGAACTGAGGGCCAAGAAAGGTGTTACCACCATGCGCGATTACAAGAAGCCTGAGCAGAATGAAGAACTGAAAGCAAAAGTTTATGCTTTTGCCAAAGACCGAGTATATGAAATTTCACGCAAAGGCTCTGCCAAGCATGAACGCAGTGATGCATATAGTGAATTGAAAGACGAACTGATTGCCAGCCTTGGTGAAGAAGTAACTGATACTGATAAGAAACTGGCTAAAAAATATTACGAAGACCTGAAATGGGAAGTAGTTCGTAGTATGATCATCGATGACCGTTTCCGTTTGGATGGCCGTAAGCTCGATGAAGTTCGTCCATTGGCTATGGAAGTTGATCCATTGCCAACCCCACACGGTTCGGCATTGTTTACACGTGGTGAAACACAATCATTGACAACCGTAACCTTTGGTACCAAACTGGATGACCTGTTGGTAGAGAGTGCCGCAAAATCTGTGGATTCGAAATTCTACCTCCATTATAATTTCCCTCCATTCAGCACTGGCGAAGTGAAAATGATGCGCGGTCAAAGCCGTCGCGAAGTTGGTCATGGTAACCTGGCTATGCGTTCATTGAAACAAATGATGCCAGACAGCAGCAACTATGCTTATACTGTGCGTGTTGTAAGTGATATCCTGGAAAGTAATGGTTCATCTTCTATGGCCACCGTATGTGCCGGTTCACTGGCGTTGATGGATGCAGGTGTTCCTGTACCTAAACACGTAAGTGGTGTGGCAATGGGTTTAATTACCCGCGAAGATGGTAAATATGCTATCCTTACCGATATCCTTGGTGATGAAGATCACCTCGGTGATATGGACTTTAAAGTAACCGGAACCCGCGATGGTATCTGTGGTGTACAGATGGATATTAAAGTAGATGGATTGAGTATGGAAGTTATGCGTGAAGCCTTAGAGCAAGCGCGTAAAGGCCGTTTACATATCCTGGATGCTATGTATGAGTGTATTCCTGCACATCGTGATGATGTTAAACCACATGCTCCGCGTATGGTTAAACTGGTGATCGATAAAGAATTCATCGGTGCGGTAATCGGACCAGGTGGTAAAGTGATCCAGGAAATTCAGCGTGAAACAGGTACTACCATCAATATTGAAGAAGTGGGCAATACCGGTGAAGTAAGTATCTTCTCAGCCGATAAAGCTTCTGTAGATAAAGCAGTAGCATGGGTAAAAGGTATTACCGCAACGCCAACAGTTGGTGATGTTTATGAAGGTCCGGTGAAGGGCATCAAAGAATTCGGCGCTTTTGTTGAGTTCATGCCAGGAAAACAGGGCTTATTACACATCAGCGAAATCAGTTGGAAACGTCTTGAATCAATGGAAGGATTGTTCAATGAAGGAGATATGGTGAAAGTGAAGCTCGTTGGACTCGACCCTAAAACCGGAAAATTCAAGCTTAGCCGCAAAGTGCTGATGCCGAAACCAGAAGGTGGAAAGCCACGTGAGGAAGAAGCGTAGAGAATGATCAATGATCAATATTGAATAATGAATGTCGAAATAGGACCTCCTGATAAAACAGGGGGTCTTGTTTTAACTGCCCTTTTTTAAGTGCATTAAACCGAAACGCTCGTCAGGAATTCTATACCCTTCTCAATCGAATATCCAAATTTCTAAATTTCCAAATTTTCAAATTTCCAAATTTCAATGCATCACTACCAAATAACCATCCCCATCCCCGAAAATGAAACCCGTGAACTATTGATAGCCCAATTGGCAGAACTAGGGTATGAGGGGTTTGAAGAATCGGAAGATGAGCTAAAAGCTTTTATAGAAGAAGCTTCCTTTATCGAATCTTCATTGAAAGAAATAGTTGAGTTGTATTCTTTAAGTTATTTAAAATCAATTATTAAGAAGGAAAATTGGAATGCAGTCTGGGAAGCCAATTTCGAGCCGGTATTGGTTGATCACTTTGTAGGCATTCGTGCCGGTTTTCACGAACCACTGAAGGATGTAGAGCATGAGATCATCATAACGCCTAAAATGAGCTTCGGAACTGGTCACCATGCTACTACCTATGCGGTAATGCAATTGATGCAAGAGATTGATTTTCAAGATAAATCGGTATTTGACTATGGTACCGGTACGGGCATACTGGCTATTCTGGCTGAAAAGTTAGGCGCCAACCATATTCTGGCGGTTGACTATGACGAATGGTGTGTGGAAAATGCTTCAGAAAATATTTTAATTAATGGGTGTAAGTATATTGATATTCAACAAAATAATACTGCTGAAACCGTTGAGCAGTTTGAAATTGTAATTGCAAATATTAATAAAAATATCATCCTCGATAACCTGGTAAATTTATCGAAAGCGGCGGGTAAAGGGGCGGAAATTATCCTGAGTGGATTACTTGCCGAGGACGAAAAGGATATTTTAACAGCTTGTAAATCATTGGGTTGGCAGCACCTTAAAACAGTGCTTAGGGGAACGTGGATAGCGATTCGGCTTCGGGCTTAATTTTCCCCAACGCTAATGTTAATTTATCATTATCTTCAAAATCGGTATATTTGTACTTCCAAACTTCAACCACCCCCCGATGAACGAATTATTGCTCATTGCATTGGCTTACATGATTGGATCTGTCCCTACCGCTATTTGGGTAAGTAAAACATTTTTTGGTATTGATATCAGAGACTATGGAAGTGGTAACGCCGGTGCCACTAATACATTCCGTGTACTAGGCTCCAAATGGGGCAGTATTGTGATGTTTGTGGATGTGGTTAAGGGCGTATTAGCTACCTCACTTTATATTCTTTTACCTTATTACCTTACGAATGAATGGGATAGAACCAATCTCATGATTGGCCTAGGACTCGCAGCGGTATTAGGTCATATTTTCCCGATTTGGGCAGGTTTCAGGGGTGGTAAAGGAGTTGCTACTTTATTGGGAATGGCGGTTGCCATCCAGCCAATGGTTGCACTTTGTTGTATCGGTGTATTTCTTTTTGTATTGTACATGACCCGATTTGTATCGCTGAGTTCCATACTGGCAGGAATATCATTCATGGTTTTTATTCTCTTCATTTTCAATGAAGAAGAAACCCTGTACCGCATATTCGCAGTACTGGTAGCCCTGATGGTAGTACTTACCCACCAGAAAAATATCACCCGCATGCTCAAAGGCACAGAAAGTAAAGTGCCCATCCTTCGCCACCGCGACAGACGTCGTCTTCGCCGAGACAGGTTTAAGCAGGACTAGCAGGGTGTGAATGGTCAATTGTGAATTGTGAATAGAGAGTAGTAAGTATTCGGTAGAAATACCAACTATACACTCAACCATAACTATACACTCGCATAACCACTCACTACTGACTACTCACAATTGACCATTCACAATTCACACCTTTGGCAAGGTTTTTTCTTATTTCCTAAAAATTGTTCTTATGAAAAAATTTCCAATTGTAGCCATTATACTTGCAATGGCGATCAGCTCATGCCATCGTAATGCCATTACAGGAAGAAATCAGCTTAACCTGATACCTGAATCAGAAGTGCAGGCCATGGCATTTACCCAGTATAAGGAGTTTATGACAACCAATCCTGCTGTGCCAAATGGTAATAAAGACGCTGCTATGGTGAAAAGAGTAGGGGAAAATATCATCACAGCCATCAAAAAATATTATGCTGAAAAAGGCCTTTCGAAAGAACTCGAAAGTTTTCAGTGGGAAGTAAATCTGGTAAATAACAAAGAGCCCAATGCATGGTGTATGCCAGGGGGTAAAATTGTTGTGTATACCGGGATACTTCCTCTAACACAAAATGAAGCAGCACTGGCGGTTGTAATGGGACATGAAGTTGCACATGCGCTTGCACGTCATGGTAGTGAAAGAATGAGTCAGGGACTTATTCAACAAATGGGCGGAATTGCACTTTCGGCTGCTATTTCTTCTAAGCCCGCAGAAACCCAAAACCTATTTATGACTTCTTATGGCATTGGTTCCAGTGTAGGAGTGATGCTTCCTTTTAGTCGCAAGAATGAGTTAGAGGCGGATAAACTTGGACTCATGTTTTCAGCGCTGGCTGGATACGACCCAAGAGAAGCCATAGCATTTTGGCAAAGAATGTCCAAGGCCAGTGGTGGCAATAAGCCGCCGGAATTCCTAAGCACCCACCCAGCAGACGATACCCGTATAAAAGAACTGCAGAAGGTTATGGATGAGACGGTAAGGGAGTATTATAGGAAGTGAGTGGAGAGGAAGTCCGAAGTTCGAAGTCCGAGAGTCCGGAAGTCCGGAAGTCCGACGAAGGACAGACTTCCGAACTAACCGACTTCCGGTCTTCCGGCCCCCCGGACTCCCGGACTTTCGGTCTTCCGGACTATCAATCATATATGATTATTCTAATATAACCCAACATTTCCAAGCTTTTTATGTTAAAAAATGCTGCTTAAACACAAAATACCCTGCAATTGTTTGCGGAAAGCGGTAACATTTTTTTAACTTTGCACTTCTTTTGTTCATCCTGCTAATTTGTTTTTAGGCATGTCAAATCAGACCGTGTTGGAAAAGTTGCAGTTGAAGGATGAGAAGAACCTGTTGATTCAGGGACTTCCTTCAGCTATAGAAAAACAGTTTGCCAAGTTAACTTACGCTAAGAATGTAACCCCGCTATTGCGAAGCAGAAAGGTAGATTTTGCCCTCGTATTTGCGATTAGCCAGCAGCAGTTGAATAATGTACTCTGTGAGGTGTTACCTGCTTTGCATGAAGACAGCAAACTATGGGTGGCTTATCCTAAAACCACCAGTAAAATAGTGAGTGACCTGAACCGCGATTGCAGTTGGGATTGCCTCACCAAAAAAGAGTACGAATCGGTTCGAATGGTCGCCCTCGATCATGTGTGGAGCGCGATCCGGTTTAAAAGAACCGAGAAAATCCCCAATCGCTCCCGTGCTTTCTCTGAAGTGAAAAGCCAGGAAATAGGGGTTGATTTTGAAAAAAGATTGGTAGTAGCTCCTGTTGAACTGGAAAGGCTCTTTACAAAGCATGAGGAAGCTAAGGAATTCTTTAGCTCTTTGTCCTTCACCAACCAGAAAGAATATGTAACCTGGATCCAGGGCGCAAAAAAGGAAGAAACCAAGCAAAGAAGATTGGAAACTGCACTGGAGAAATTACTTGCAGGTAAAAAGAATCCTTCGGAGAAATAAGAAATCAAAATTCAGAAATCATAGATCAAGCTTTTCTATGTTGTTTCTGCTTCAAGTGCTTCTTTTATTTTGATTTTTGTTTTTTCGGGAAGGGTCTCGGTGCATTCGCTGTGTTTGGCATGATCTGCAATGATGGCTGACTGTTCTTCGAAAAAGCGGCATAGGCTACAGATCACCAAATGGGAGCGTAGCTGAATCTTTTCGATCCAGTTTGCCTTACCTGCTTCTTTTTTTGAGCTTAGGTAAGTTGCTTTTTTACAACTGATGCTAAACAATCCCATGCGCTAAATATTATTTTATGTTGATCCAGTTTTTTTCAAGGCAAGCCCTTAAACCAAGCTTCGCCCTGTGTATCAACACCCAATAATTAGACGGTGTGATACCAAGTACCTTACAAATTTCATTCGCCTCCAGTTCATCCATATACTTCATCACAAATACCTGCTGCTGAACCTGCTGCAGTTTCTGTTTGCATTTCTCAAAAACAGAAAAAAACTCTTTTTGCATTATAGGGTCCGAAGCGGCAGATCCCCAGTTAAGGGGTTTGTCGGTATCTGTCCAATGTTCCTTCTCATCAAAAAATCGATCAGTAGCATCGTTTTCCGATCCGGTTTGTACAATCTCTTTGGCCTTTTTACGATAATGATCGATGATCTTATTCTTCAATATGGTAAAGAGCCAGCTTTTCTCAGATGCTTCTCCTTTATAGCCATCCTTTGCTCTCCATGCACTCAGGAATGTTTCCTGAACGAGATCCTCTGCCACCTGCGCATCATTCACCCGTGGCTTAGCATAGCCATAAAGCGCATCCGCGTAGTTGGAAATCCAGTTATTGGGTTCGAGTTGATGAGTCATGTGATTTATTGATGACAGATTTTGGATGGTTGATGTCGGATGGCTGATGTCTGATTTATGGGTGATACCTAACACCTAATACCCAGCACCTAGCACCTGCAATGTACTATTTTCTAAAACCATCCGATCCAAATTTCACTATATCATGGCTTGGTTAACTTATTATTCCATTTTTGGGATTTTTTCTATTTACTGCGTTTATTCCGTAAATTGTTATATAACCGGGTGTTGGTTGCCAAAAATATAATTTTATGGAAGCGTTTAAAATTTTCATTGTAGAAGATGATCCATGGTATGGAGAAATATTAGCCTATCATCTTGGTTTAAACCCGGATTATAAAGTGGTCAGATTTGAAACAGGGCAAGAATGTCTCAATAACCTGGTTGCAAAACCTGATATTATTACCATTGACTTTTCATTGCCAGATATGAGAGGCGATGAACTGTTTAAAAAAATCAGGGAATTAAATTCCACAATTCCGGTTATTATTATCAGCGCACAGGAAGAAGTATCAATTGCAGTATCGCTTTTGAAAGCTGGGGTTGATGATTACCTAGTAAAAGATGATGCTACTAAAGATTTACTTTGGAAAAGTGTAATTAGAATACGTGAGAACCAGTTGCTCCGAAAAGAAGTAGAGCAGCTGAGGGAAGAACTAGGACAAAAATTCACCTTTCAAAAATCCATCATTGGGCAAAGTGAAAAACTTAATAAAATTTTCGCTATGATGGACAAAGCAACTAGAACTAATATAAATATTTCTATAACAGGAGAAACTGGTACAGGTAAGGAAATAGTGGCCAAGGCGATACATTATAACAGCAGTCGAAAACGAAAAAATTTTGTAGCAGTAAATATGACTGCTATTCCGCATGAGTTAATTGAAAGTGAATTGTTTGGTTATGAGAAAGGGGCGTTTACAGGGGCAGTGGCAAGAAAAGCCGGCAAATTTGAAGAGGCAAATGGAGGTACAGTTTTCTTGGATGAAATAGCAGAGATGGGCTTGAATGTACAGGCAAAATTATTAAGGGTATTGCAGGAGAGAGAAGTAACGCGCATAGGTGGTAGCGAACAGGTAAAATTAGACGTAAGACTAATCGTTGCTACTCATAAAAACCTAGCCGAGGAAGTAAAGAAAGGAAATTTTAGGGAAGATCTTTATTTCCGTGTAATAGGCTTGCCGATTGATTTACCTCCACTTCGTGACCGTGGTAACGATATACTTATTCTGGCGAAACATTTTGCCGATGCTTTTGCAAAAGATAATAAGTTGGGTATTATGCAATTTTCGGCAGAGGCCAAAGACAAACTAATGCAATATCCTTATCCTGGAAATGTAAGAGAATTGAAAGCTGTGGTTGAATTAAGTGTAGTGATGTGCGAAAAGAATGAAATAAAAGCAGATGATATTACATTTTCTTCCGTTAAAACAACGGAAGTGTTTTTGCAGGAAGGCAAAACACTGCGTCAATATACTTCCGATATCATTCAGCATTTTCTTATGCGTAATAATAATGACGTTAAAAAAACAGCAAAAGCGTTGGATGTCGGGAAAAGTACCATCTATAAAATGTTGCAAACAGGCGAATTGAAACTGAACTAGTGTTCCATTTCGTGGATTTTTGTTCCAAATAATAGAATTTTAAAAGAAAGGGAGATTTGTAAAATGTTGATTATCAATTATGTATATCCATTGGCAAATTGGCTTTCTTTTTGATTATTTGTTTTGTAAGTAATTTTTATGAAAACTTGTATATACCGATTATTAGGTGATTTATGGGAAATGCATATTGATAGCCATCTTGTAAATGAAAGTCAGGTTGCGCTTGTTTTATGCTTTGCATCTAAAACCATGTTGCAACAGCCTAAAGCCTATCAGCATGTTAGAGATAAATTTCCTTCTGCTGAAATTGCACTTTGCAGTACTTCAGGAGAAATTTATCACAACCAGGTTGAAGATCACGCATTTGTAGTGGTGGCCATGGAATTTGAAACAACTAAAATAGTGGCCGCATCGGTAAATATAAAAAATTACAGTAATAGCTATTTAGCAGCCGCAAGTCTTGCAAAACAATTGCCTCAGGCAGACCTTGTTCACTTATTGATTTTTTCAGATGGTAGCCTTGTAAATGGCAGCGACCTCGTTAAAGGATTGAGTACCCAGATCAATAAGCAGGTAATGGTTACCGGCGGACTGGCAGGCGACGATGCGGCATTCAGTTCTACATTAGTAGGACTGAATAAGCAGCCTATTGAAGGAGAAATTGTTGCAATCGGCTTGTATGGTAAAAACATTAAAATAGCACATGGATCTCAGGGTGGGTGGGATCAGTTTGGGTTGGAGAAAAGAGTAACCAGCGCATCAGGCAATGTGTTGTTCGAAATAGAGCATCAAAATGCTTTGGAGCTTTATAAAAGATACCTGGGTGAAGAATCTAAAAACCTTCCGGGCTCGGCCTTGCTTTTTCCACTATCGGTTACCATGCCGGGGTCGCGAAATGCAGTGGTACGAACAATATTGTCTGTTAATGAATCGGAGAAGAGTATGACTTTCGCTGGTGATATACCTGAAGGTTCTTATGTGCGATTCATGAAAGCTAACTTCACTAAATTAACTTATGCCGCAGCAGAAGCCGCTGAACTGTCATTACCAGATAAAAAAAGGTATCCCGATTTTTCTTTACTAATTTCCTGTGTAGGGAGAAAGCTGATTTTAGGAAGTAAAACAGTTGAAGAAGTGAAATCAGTGGCCAAAACCTTCAATAATAACACCATTATGGCAGGGTTTTATTCTTACGGTGAAATATCTCCTTTTCAGGATGGGGGAAGTTGTAAGTTACATAACCAAACTATGACGATCACTTCCTTTTATGAAGACATAACAGGTTAAACCCTAAGCAAAAAATGTACGGTATTGTTAATAAAGCAATTCAGGACCTCATTGTAGCGAAATTTGGGGAACAGGAATGGGATGCCATCAAATTAAAGAGTGGTATTGAAATTGATTATTTCCTAAGCAATGAACCCTATGATGATGCGATCACCTACCAACTTGCTCAAGCGGCAGCCGAGGTGATGAAGATGGAAATTGCAGATATCCTGTATGCATTTGGAGAGTGGTGGATATTGAAGACAGGGAAGGAGAAATATGGCAGTATGATGGAATCAGGAGGTAAGAACCTGAAAGAGTTTTTGGTAAACCTTCCTTTATTTCACAACAGGATCATGTTGATGTATCCTAAGTTAACACCACCGGAATTTAAAGTGAGTAATATTGAAGAAGCGTCGATACATGTACACTATTTTTCAAAAAGGGAAGGGTTACAGGATTTTGTGCATGGATTACTCAATGGATTGGCAATTATGTATGATGTTAAAGCATCAATAGAATTAATACAAAGCAGGAATGATGGGGATACACATGAAATTTTTAAAGTAAGCTGGTAACTATGTCTGAACAATTTTTTTTCAATCATGAGCGTTTGAACCGCCTTTTTCCTTTTTACCTTAGGGTAAATAAGGAATTAGAATTGGGTTCATTTGGCAGCTCTATTGAAAAAATGTGTGGATTGAAAAAAAATAGTTCTTTTAACCAGTGTTTTAAAATCGTAAGACCCTTTGTTACTGATACCAATTTCCAAACAATTCGGCAATTGGTAAATCAATTGGTCATTATTGAAACCTGTACTGGAACTAAAACAACATTAAGAGGTCAGTTTGAATGGTTCACTGAAACAGAAGAGATTTTATTTGTAGGGTCACCCTGGATTAATTCCATTGAAGATATACAGGAAAGGGCTTTGGTAATAGATGATTTTGCCAATCATGATCCTTTGATCGATTTGTTACATGTGCTCAAATCAAGGGAGATTACAAATGATGATTTGAAGGAACTGATTGTAACCATTAATACCCAGAAAAAGGAATTACAAAAAGCCAATAAAGAAGCACATGATATAGCATTGTTTCCTACGCAAAGCCCTGATCCCTTAATCAGGATTAATTTCTCTGGTGAAGTTTTAAGAAACAACCCTGCGGCTGCAAAACTGGATTTCTTTGAATACAAGAATAAGGTTTATCGTAACGATGATTTTTTTGCCCTGGTAGCAGCTATAATTGATAAATCAAATCCCCGATGGATCATCGAAGCTAAATCGGACGGACGTGATTATTCCTTTGTTTGTGTTACTATGATGGATGAAGGTTATGTGAATGTTTATGGCAGGGATATTACCCAGCAGAAAAATGACCAGCAGCAACTTGAGCGTTTATCGCTTGTTGCGAGTGCCAATAAACTCGGCGTGCTGTTTACCAACCCTAATGGCCAGATCACCTGGGCTAATGAAGGTTTCTGTAAACTAACCGGTTATAGTCAAGAAGAAATAATTGGAAAAACGCCTGTTGAGCTTTGCAGGGGAGCGTTAACAGATGAGCAGTCATTAACTAAAATTCTGGAATCATTCTTCAGGGGAGAAGGGTTTAGTACCGAAATTATTTATTATCGTAAAGATAAGTCATGGTTCTGGGGCCGGTCGGTGAGTCAGCCTGTATTAAACAAATCCGGACAGATTGTTGAATTTTTTGGATTTATAGAAGATGTTACCGATAAAAAAATAAATGAAGAAAAACTACGCATACTATCTCAAATTGTAGAAGATAACAGTAATGCTGTAATTATTACAGACAAAGAAGGAAGAATAACCTGGGTTAATAAGAGCTTTGTTACCATAACAGGTTATTCTGGTGAAGAGGTAATCGGAAAAAAACCAGGGTCATTTCTTCAGGGACCTGAAACGAATCCCCTTACCGTTTCATACCTGAGCAATCAGATTTTAAAAGGTGAATCCTTTAATGCAGAGATACTTAACTATTCAAAATCTGGTGAAACTTATTGGGTAAGAATAGATGGACAGCCTATTATCAATGAGCAAGGAGAAATTACCGGCTTCTTTGCATTGGAAGCAGATATTACTAAAGAAAAAGAATCTGAAAGCCGCTTCAGAAAAGCACTGGAGAATATTGGTGATAATGTATGGGAACATGATTTCGCCACAGGTAAAACCTATTTTTCAAAAACCAATAATGAGATCCTGGGTTGTTCAACAAATGATCTTTCCAACAATCAGGAAATTTGGTGGGCCAGTGTATATGAAGCTGATAAAGAATTGTTGATAGATAATGACCGGAAGTACAGGGCCGGAGAAATTACCTCACATAGTTTGGAATACAGGATTGTTCATAAAGATGGAACGATTCGTTGGGTGCTAGACAGAGGTGTTGTTATTGAAAAAGGAAGGAACGGTAAACCGATACGTATTACCGGTACACATACAGATATAACTGGACAGAAAAACCTGGAAACTGAATTAATCCGATCCCGTGAACATGCAGAAATGCTTGCAAGGGCCAAAGAAACTTTTTTGGCCAACATGAGCCATGAAATGCGGACACCTATGAATGCCATCATTGGAATGGGTAATCAGCTTAACAAAACCAGCCTGAATGAAAAACAACAATTTTATTTAAATATCATTAACCAGGCAGCAGATAACCTGCTAATTATTATCAATGATATTCTCGATTTGTCTAAAATAGAAGCAGGGAAACTCAACCTTGAAAAAATTGGTTTCTCTCCCAGGAATGTTATTACAAACGCGATGCAGGTAGTAATGCATAAAGCGGAAGAAAAAGGGTTGCAACTAATCAACTCTTATTGCGATAATGAAATATCCAAAATACTCATTGGTGACCCATACCGGTTAAATCAGATACTGCTGAATCTGTTAAGTAATGCGATTAAATTTACCGATAAAGGAAAAGTAGATATTCTACTTGAACTGATTGAAGACAAAGCTGATTCACAGCAAATTTGTTTAACTGTTACTGATTCGGGTATAGGCATGGATCCTGAATTTATCAACCGCTTATTTGATAAATTCAGTCAGGAATCAGACTCTGTTTCCAGACGCTATGGTGGTACAGGTTTGGGGATGAGCATCTGTAAAGAGTTGATTGAGCTGATGAATGGTACGATTAAAGTGTTTAGTAAAAAAGGAGAGGGTACATCAGTGGTGTTATCTCTTGAGTTAAAGAAAGGTACAGATGGTGATCTGATAATTCCTGTAACTGAAGCTGTTTCGGCAGATGTTCTTTCAGGGAAATGTATACTTGTTACGGATGATAACGATATGAATCGTTTGATAGCATCCACTATTCTAAAAAATTATGGTGCATCCGTGATAGAAGCCACAAATGGGGCAGAGGCTTTAGAAACCATTGCCGATGGAGTAGTAGACCTGGTATTGATGGATATTCATATGCCGGTGATGAATGGATTTGAAGCCGCACAACAGATTCGTAAAAACAATAACCCTGTTCCCATTATAGCTTTAACTGCCAATGTAGTGAAAGGCGAGAATGATAAATGTATCGAGGCAGGTATGAACGCTTATATTGCCAAACCTTTTAAAGAAGAGGAGTTTATCAAAACAATTTCATATTGGCTGCACAATCAAAACAATCAACCAATGATTACAAAATTAACGGATTCGGGTTCCACCGAATCATTATATAGTCTTGCTGGCTTAGAGGATATAGCCAGGGGTGATCAGGATTTTATACAAAAAATGATTCTCTTATTCAGTGAACAATCCATACAAATTGTAGGTCAGATAAAACAGTCTTTCAATGCCGGGCAATTTAAAGAAATGGGAGAGGCGGCACATAAGTTAAAACCTTCTATCGATAACCTTAAGATACATTCCCTGGAAAAAGTTATCCGGGAAATAGAAAGAGCGGGGAAAGAAAATGAGCAGGTTGATAACCTTGCCGAACAAATAAGTTTTACAGAAGCCAGGCTAATGGAAGTAGTTGCTGAGATGAAAAAAGAATTGATTTAGTTCGATAGGTATTGATGTTGGGGGAAAATTTGCTTCAAGCTGCAAGCTTCAAGCGACATGCCTTGAGGGTGCTTAATATAGACTTTCTGCTTTTAATGGAATTAAAGAGGGGGGAGAAAATTTAAAGTCAGTTGCTTTAAGAAATAGTTGGTTGCCTTAAATGCACTATTTGCTATTAATAGAACACAGATTTTCATGATTTACAAGATCTATCATGATAAATCCTGAAAATCATGATAATCCGTGTTCCATCATACGCGACTGAATCGGACTAAAATTTGTTGACCGGGAAAAGTATTATCCTTCTCCGTATTTACTGAACAATGTAGCGTAAGAGAAGATGTACTAATACAAATCGAAAATGGGTAGGTCTCTCTACGCAAATAAAAAGCTAAAAATATTAGCATTTTGATATTTTCTTCTTATATTAGCCTATGCAAAAGGCTGGCGAACGATATTCATTTTCCTATCATGGGCAGAGCATACAGGTGCAACCCAAGAAGGTGGGTCGGGATCTTGTGTATGCCCTTTATTTTGAGGATGGCAGGCAGCCGTTAGTGTTAACACTCGCCAAAGCTAATGAAGGTGGTACATTCTGGACATCCTTGCCAGAAGGTCGGCAACCTGAGGCGGAACTTTTCGGGCCGCTGTTAGCCGCCTATAAGCCGAAAGACAAGAAGGTAGAAGTAATATCCAAGCCATTACAGCTCTTCGAATAATTTTGAGTAATTTGTATTAATGGAAACCCCCTTTTATATTGGTTCTTTGTGTATCACTCCCGATACATCTGAAAGAGAGGTCCAGTTTTCTGTTTCTAATCACGAGGGTTATCTGTTCCGGCTCGTTCCGACACCTGAAGGGTTCACCGTTTCACAACTGGATAGAGCACTGGATCAATTCATTGACCAATCCTTGGTCAAACTTGTCAGTGATACCATTGAAAGCCATTATAGTTAAGTTTGTCTTATGTGTTATTATAACGGACAAAAGGTTACCCATGCTGAGTTTATACGCCTGAAGAGCCTGGAGAAGGCTGTTTCACAATATGATTTTCTGGATCGGGACTTGCATGATGGGTTTGCCTATGGAAATATCGCGGTATTAAAACCCATAGAGGGAAAGCAGGATTTTGATCTGTTGCAGATGGAATGGGGATTTGTTCCGGATAGTTGGTTTGGAAAGCCGCTTGATACCAGAGAGAAGGTTGAACAGTGGCGGAGAGGGTATAAGGATGCGAAGGGGAAATTTATTCCGGGTATTACGACACTTAATGCGATATCTGAAGAGATGTTGTTGCCGAATAAGATTTACCGTGAGTCGGCACTCAAAAGAAGATGTCTGGTTTTATCTACCGGTTTTTTTGAATGGAGGCATTTTTTTCCTTTAAATAAACGTACCGGTGAACCTGTAAAGACTGCGATTAAAATTCCGCATCATATACGTGTTAAGGATCAGCCTTATTTTTTCATGGCCGGTATTTATAAACCATGGACGGATAAGACAACGGGCGAAACAGTAGATACGGTTTCTATCTGCACGACGGCAGCGCCTGAAGGTCATATCATGGCGAAGATTCATAATAGTAAAATGCGGATGCCTACGATACTTAATGAGGACTTAGCTTGGGAATGGTTGTTTGGGGATTTGAGCGAAGAGCAGATTACAACGATAGGAGGTACACAGTTTCCTTCGGAGCTGATGGAGGCATGGACGGTGGCGAAGGATTTTAAAACAGCCAATCACTCAAGTGAAAGATTTGAATGGGCAGAATTACCAGTTGACTAACCTATGAAAGATACAATTGAAGATAATTTCAGTTGCTTTGGTTTATTATGATATTGTGGACCTACTTTTCCTTTGAAATATACCCTTCCATAAAAATCAATTACTGAAAACCAAAAACTTACTAGGGGAATATCCATATAACGCTTATAATTTTTACCTGCTTCTTTCGCATTGTTAATACGAGCGTTATAAAAATTCTTGAAAAAAGGATAAGTATACTTTTTCTGTATAGTGTTCAATAGCAAGTTTTTTATAATAAAAAGTATCAAATGCCCGCTGCTTTAATCATATAATGCTCTCCAAATTGCTTTTTCACACTATCAATTGCCTGATAAAGTTTGATGTGTTCGTGCGTGTCCTGGAACAGGTCGATCTGGTAGTTACCAGGAATGAGGTTCGAGAAACGGACGCCGATGAGGCGGATAAGTAGACGGCGGGTGTTTACCTTAAGGAAGAGCTCTTTCACTGTTTGGAGGATGATGTGGTCCTGGTTGGTATAAGGAACGGTCTTTTGGGATGTGTGCGTGTCGAAGTCACTGTAACGGATCTTTACGGAGATGCAGCCGGTGAGTTTGTTTTCCTGGCGCAGTTGGAAGGCGATTTTTTCGGTCATGCGGACGAGTTGGGCATTCAGGAAATTAAGGTCGATCGTGTCCTGTTGAAAGGTCTGTTCTGTGGAAATGCTTTTTGCTTCGTGGAAAGGGATCACGGGAGATTCGTCAATGCCGTTTGCTTTGCGATGCAGGTCAATGCCAGGTTTTCCCATTAGGTTGGTAAGTAGTTCTACCGGAATTTTTGATAGGGTTTCTACTTTGTGGATGCCCATGTTGATGAGCAGGATTTTTGTTTTGTCGCCGACTCCCGGGAGACGGTCGATTTTTAAGGGGGCGAGATAGGATCGCTCGTTGCCGAAGGGGATTTCGAGCTGGCCATTGGGCTTGACTTCGTTGGTCGCTACTTTGCTTACCAGTTTATTACTGGCGAGGGCGTATGAAATGGGGAGGCCGGTTTCCTTCACGATGAACTGCTTTAGCTCCCGGCTGTACTTGCTACACCCAAAGAATTTTTCCATTCCGGTCATGTCGATATAGAATTCATCGATCGACGATTTTTCAAACAACGGGACTCGATCACGGATCACATCGGTCACGAGATGAGAATATTTGCTGTAGGTCTCATAGTCCCCGCGCACCACAATCGCATCGGAACACAATCGCAGCGCAGCTTTCATCGGCATTGCTGAGCGGACACCGAATTTCCGGGCCTCATAACTGCAGGATGCCACCACGCCACGGTCGCCTGTACCGCCCACCAGCACTGGTTTCCCGATCAATTTAGCATTGATCAGACGTTCGACTGAGACGAAAAAGGTGTCGAGGTCAAGGTGGATGATATTGCGGTTAATTGGGGACAAGGCTGGCAAAATACTAAATATTTTAGCATTTTGCCAGCCTTGTAAAATGATTATTTATGGAATTATTTGTATTGGGATACTTGTAACCCCCTCCCGGGAGTTTATTTTGATATAATAGGTCCCGGGTTTATGGTTACCAATCATTAAGGAAATGATATGGTCGCCTTTTTCTTTGAATTCCATTTTACCATAATTCTTAAGCACAATACCTAATCCGTCAACAAGCGATATATTTAATAAATCATTGCCGGTTTTGGAATTGAATTTGAGTTTAAAAACCGAAGAACTATGCAAAGGATTCGGAAAACCAATGGGACTTTTATTCTTTGTTGATTTGGTTACTAAGTTGTCATTTGATTTTGCAATTTTTATATTTTCTAATGGTTGATCAAATCCACTGATAACACGGTTTGTTTTGTAATCATTACTTTGACAAAAAGCGTTGACGCTGTATTCATCACCATATTCAGCAAGCGTATACGGTTTACCATTGTATCCATCCTGACACCAGTCGTATGGATCAAATGTTATATTCGGGTTATCATTAACCGCAACATCGACTTTGTATTTCTGAACGATTAGTATGTCCTGGCAGGTTACTCCCGGTGGGCAATCTTTTCTTCTTAAATGAAATATAAGTTTTAAAGAAAGGTCTCTGTTATAGTTTGTAAAGGGAACGCCGAGCCAACCGTCCCAAATCCAGAATCTCCTTTGATAAAAGTTACATAAATTCCAGTAGTCGCTTCTATAAGTAAATTCATAGTCTTCTGATCTGGCCTCAAAAATTCTAAAGTCATCTACAACGGTAGTATTACTGTAATAGCCAAGTGATGGATTGTTCACATACCCAACGGTAGCATTTCTATATGATTTTCTTCCTGGAGTTTCATCAAACATGAGTGCGGCTTCTACCTCAACTATCTCCAGGTTTGCTGCAGGGTTTAAGAGAATTTTCACAGGTTCAAGTAATTTAAGCATGGCCCATTCTCTATACCCATCTACCGCATCAGTCATAGTCCATGCTCCAAATTTCGGAGCTTTTAGTAAAGTTACAACACCCATTATTTTATTGTAATAAGGGTATTCCTCTGTAGTATTAGCCGGAATGGAACTTCCTGGTGTTTTAAGAATGATGGGCTGAAAATTAAGTTCATTTGATATATTTCCTGTAATTTTTGTTGACATATCTATTGCCAAAGGTTGTATTTTGACCTGTTGTACATTACTTGCTTTACCACCTCCAGTGAAGAAACTAAAAAGTGACAATGCTTCCTTAAATCCATTATAAGCACCGAGGCCCAGAGTGAGAAAGGTATTATTCGAAATATTAGTTAAAAAACTGCTTACTCCATTTAGTACATTTTGCTTTTCAGTTGCTGATATTGAATCATCTCCATTGTATGCATGATCAATATAGTTTCCTAACAGAGCTGTACTGTTAAAAAACTGTGTCGCTTTTTTAGGACCGTTCTCAATAAGTTTGTCAAATGAAAGTTTATTATTTACCTGATTACTGCTTGAACTTAAATCAACAAGTGTACCTGTAGTGGTACCTGTCGCTGCAATGGTATAACTGACGGATAAAAATGGTGTAATAATAATTTTTGAATTATAAAGACAAGTACAAGGATCGTATGTCATAGGAAAGTCTGCATAAAACCATGCATCTGCATCATTGATATAGGTATTTACAGAATGGAAAGATGGCTGTTGCAATGGAAATGTGCTTGTTAAAGGCTTTACTTCTCCCCCAGATAACATTAAAAGCGATGAAGCATAGCTATTCCCTCCTGAGGAAGAAAAAAAAGAAACCTTTACCGACATTGAATTATAGTCTGCGTTTCTGTCTCCGATGATGAAAAAGACACGTAGGGTACCTGTATATTTATTATAAAGAACCACATAAGGATTTGTCACTGGAGTAATAGCCAGCGTTCCATTGTCATTATAGCCATTATCTTTTGTAATAAGTTCCCATCCATCCTTGTACAACATGTCCTTTGAATCGAGTAGATTGTTTGTTATAGGATTATTCGTTTGATAAAAAGGACTGGCCACTGTTGTCGTAAATCCATTTCTTATCCAGTTCAACTGATAGGAGGGGCTGGTCCAATCAAAGTAGTTTAGTTTGGCTGGTGAATGGGTGTTAATCGGATTACCCGGATTGGTACTGATTGGTCCGGTTGGCGGACAATCCTGGGCAAATATTTTAGCCGTGTTAAGCAATAGGATGCCTCCCATTGCCATAGCAATGGTTGTAAATTTTAATCTCATAAACTTTAGTTTTTGGTGCCTATAAATTTTTTATAATAGTAGGTGGGATTACTGATGGTGCCATATTCAAGTTCATCTGCGTATCGATAATCTATGATGATTTTGTTGCCTTGGAGTACCAGACTTCCTGAAACACTTACGCAACCATAATTTTTTCCGGGTTCATAAAATGTTGCAGAATTATACCCTGCAACCATTTCAACGCCAGGCTTTATTTCTTCTTGTGAAGGAGGGATTGAGCCCTGATAACATCCTTTGTTAATATTTTTTATCCAATAACCATAAAATGCATTATAACGGTTTTCTCCCTTTATGGTCACTGTAAAAGGAGGTTCATTTTCTCCCTGGTTTATTCCAGTATAGGACCCTACTATTCGGCTTTGTGTAATTGGTTTTACTACCAGGATTTTTGTAACCGTGACTGTATTGGTATCTTTCCTGCATGGGAGTAGTTCCGGATCATACTTTAGCTTAACCTGAACGGTAATTTCCGCATCTCCTCCAGTAGGAAACCTTAATCGCAGTTTTGGGACATTATAAAATTTATTTCCCCCTACATTCCATTCGATAGATTTAAAGGGACTAAAAAGAGATTGTTCACTTAGCATGAGGTTAGCGTCAAGCACCGCAAAAGAACCGTCAAGAATAGTGTCGGTAAGAAAGTACTTTTGCCCAACTTCTTCATATATCCTGATGGCAGGAACAATATTGCTAATCTGTTGGCATAACTCATTTTCTTTATCTACGTGTTTTTTACAACCACCAATCAGGAGCAGCACAAACAGGCAAATGGATATTGGTTTCGCTATCAACATATATGGATATTTTGGTAAATGTCAAGTTTCTTTTCTCAATACATGTTAACTAAATATTATGTAATTATTTAGTCCATTAAAAATATTGTTAATGTGATCTTGCCTATAAGGATGCATACGACCTGTTTTTGTAGCCTATTTTTTGTAAGTGATTCACTTCCAGGCTAAATACGCCGAAGTCTTCTGTTACTTTTCCTTTTAGTTTATAAAAACCGCTGCTGTGTAGTGGATAGCGTTTGGCTGTAGTGGGGAAGTGGACGGTGTCGATCCAGTCGAGGTTGCTGTCGACAAATGTGCCGAAGAACATGGTGTCTGCGTTTTTGGTGATGACGTGTTTACGGGCTATGAAATAGGCCAGCATGGTGATGGTTTTTCCTTTGTATTTGGGCATTGCACGGGCGGGTGTGTAGTCTGCGGGGTTAGCATCGGCAAGGGCGAAGGGGTTTGTGGTGCAGAAGCCCATGATTTCCATCTGGTCGTATAAATCATCGATCGGGTCGTCGGTGAGTTCGGGGAGTTCGAAGTTCAACGACAGTGGTTCGTCGAACATTACAGGGCCGTGCGTGACACTCATTTTCTTTTGTAAGAAGTTCGCTTCCCAGAGCAGGGTCTTTTTGGACTTGCCGGTGAAACGGAAGGCACCGATGCGGATCAGGATATTCAATTGTTCGAGGCCGGGTTGCAGGCGCTCGATGAAGTCAGTCAGGCTTTTGTAAGGGCCATTGATTTCACGGTTCAAAGTGATTTCCTGGATCAAGCAATCCTGCAATGACTTGATATGGATAAAGCCGGTATATACTTTTTGATTGTGTATTGTAGTTAAAACTTCACTGTGGTTTACGCAAGGCAAATGAATATCGCCACCGCATTTCAGCAGTTCGAGAAAATACAATTCACGTGAATAGAAGCCGCCGAAATTATTGATCACAGCAACCATGAATTCTTGTGGGTAGTAGGTTTTGAGATAGAGGCTCATATAACTCTCTACCGCGAAAGAAGCTGAATGTGCTTTGTTGAAACTGTATCCTGCAAAGGATTCCATCTGCCGCCATACTTCGGCTACTTCTGCGGGATCTCTGCCAAGGGCAATCGCTGATGTAAAGAATTCCTGTTTGATTTCCCGGAACTTATTATGCGAGCGATACTTTCCACTCATGGCACGACGTAAGATATCTGCCTTACCCAAAGAGAGTCCGCCATAATAATGCGCAATCTTAATCACATCTTCCTGGAATACCATTACCCCAAATGTTTCGCCCAGGTGTTCTTTGAACAAAGGATGGATGTATTCAACCAAAGATGGATCATGAAATCGTTCGATGTAGGCGCGCATCATACCGGATTGTGCTACACCAGGACGAATGATCGAAGAGGCAGCGACCAGTGTCAGGTAATCATCGCAACGCAGTTTTTTCAAAAGCTGGCGCATGGCCGGTGACTCGATGTAAAAACAACCGATGGTATTGGCTTCACGGATCTGCTTTTTGATGTTTTCGTCAGTAAAGAATTTTTTAGTGTCGTGGATGTCGATGTGTTTGCCATGGTGTAGTTGGATCAGTTCGAGCGTACTGCGAATATGACCGAGGCCCCGCTGTGAGAGTACATCGAATTTATTTAAACCGATGTCTTCTGCCGTAAACATATCCATCAATGCTGCTTGAAAACCTTTTGGTGGCATGAACATCGATGTGTATTCAGTGATGGGTTTATCTGAGATTAATACACCACAGGGATGTAATGATGGATTATAAGGGAAGCCGCGCATCATTTCACCATAGTGTTTGATCTTGCGTGTAGTTGCGCAAACCGGTTGATAATCTCGTTGAAAGGATTTGATTTCTTCATCCGGCAGGCCGTAGACTTTTCCGAGCTGGCGTATGATAGAGTCGGTTTTAAAAGTGGGACATGACCCCAACAAAGCCACATATTTTTTACCATAACGTTTGAAAAGATAGTCCATAACTTCATCGCGATCGGTCCAGGAAAAATCAATGTCAAAATCAGGCGGAGAAGTCCTTTCAGGATTTAAGAAACGTTCAAAATATAAATTCAGTTCCATAGGATCAACGTCTGTTATGCCAAGGCAATAAGCAACGATGGAGTTGGCGCCACTGCCACGACCCACATGGTAAAAGCCCTGTTCATTGGCATAGCGCACCATGTCATGATTGATCAGAAAATAAGTGGTGAAACCTAAATCGTTGATGACTTTTAATTCATAGTCTAGCCGCTCTGCCGCTTTTTTATTGCGTTTGCCGTAACGACGGATGAGACCAGATCGGGCCAGTTTATCCAGTAAAATGAAATCATCTTCTTTTGAGCCGCCGAATACCTGTCGGGTTTTGTCGACTTCAAAATCCATTTCAATATGACATACATCCAGGAGTTTGTATGTATTGGTAACAAGGGTAGGGTGGTGCCTGCATTGCGCCAATAGTTTCGTGGGGCTTACAAATACGTCTTCTCTGTTGCAACAGGTTTTTGGGTCCAGTTGTGAAAGCAGGATGTTCTGGTCAATAGCCCTTAATAAGCAATGCAGGTAAAAATGTTCTTTGTTCTCTACCACTACCGGCTGATGAATAACATGATGCTCAGTAGGAGTGAAGTTGTACAGGGATTTTAGTTCATAAGGTTTGATGCCGATACGTTCGTTGGCCCTTAGTTTCAAAAGATCTTTAGACTCATGCGGGTAGATGATAAAAACATCGTCCATTGCGTTCGGGTCAGGGGGGAAATCTGTTTTATTGATCAGATGATTTGATAAAAAAGTATTTAACCATTGAAGGCCCTGGTTATTTTTTGCAAGTAACAGGTATAGATGTTCGCATTTGTTTCGAATGTCAACACCGAGTACTGGTTTGATACCCGCTTCATGACAAAGTTTTACGAATTCCCAATGATCGTAGGTGGAGTTGATGTTGCATAATGTAAGTGTTGTAATGCCATGTTCAACAGCCGCTTTTATGAGGTCTGCAGTGGAGTAGGTGCCGAAACAGAAGGAATAGAATGTTTTGGAGTCTAAGTACATTGATTAGTAACCTTATCTACGCGAGATTACTAAATAATTTAGCAAAATGCTAATCTTATTTTTCTTACTTGACAATCAACGAATTACAAAACATGATAAAATATGTAGATCGTAATATGAATCAATGCCCGCAGGTTTTTATCTCTTCCTTCTCCATAGGGTGTACATAAAAGGAGAAGTTCTACGCATCAGTCTCCTGAGGTAAGAAGGGATGTTGCGGGCTACACAGCTAGGGGGTGTCATTTATTGTTTGAATTACCTATTTGTAAATGAATAGTCGTGAGTAATACTCAATGATTAACATGCCTCTGTGTAAACGGTCGCAGAGTCCTCTGCGAGAGACTTCTGCGGGGAACGTTCATAGAAAGTAGACTCTGCGGTGAAGGAAGCCTTGAATAGTGCTTGTTTTAGGTTTTTTGCTATTGTTTGAATAAATGGCAGGGCTTGCTAATTAGAAAATTTAAAGTCAGTTGCTTTAAGAAATAGTTGGTTGCCTTAAATGCACTATTTGCTATTAATAGAACACAGATCTTCATGATTCTCAGGATTTATCATGATAGATCTTGAGAATCATGAAAATCTGTGTTCCATCATACGCTACATCTACAGCTCGCGGTTAAATTTCCCCGGACAACAATGGCTTCTAGCTTTTTTTACTATGAATTTAACCATCTACAAGTGTAACAGCTTATGCTGCTATTATAGCGATGCAGGATATTTCTTTTCAAGCTCGGTTAAAAGCACAGGAAAAAAGGCTTTGAAATCTGCATATTTTCCAGGTGTCTCGTATTCTTTTCTTATGATTTCCAACAGGAGCGGAACGAACACATAAAAGGGGCCTCCTGTAATTCGTTTCATTTCTTTTTCTTCACTCATTTTGCCCGTTTTTATCCTTAGATAACTGGTTACAGATTGTGTAATGTTTTCATTCAGATACATACACCAGCCCATGTTTTGGGCTTGTTTTTGCATTGTGCTGTCGCGGTTAAATATATATATCAGCTTATTGATCCTGTCTTTATTTTGTTCGAATATTTCATCGAGGTAAGCATGTCCCATTTCATGCCACACCAACTGGGATGTCCAAATCGGGGCATAAAAATCGGGGTCAGTTTCATCATTAGCTTTATTGCCCGCAATATTTCCATAGGCCACCATAATTACCATTATATTATTGTATGATGGATTAAGTTTTTTCATGTCAACAACGATATAGGAGCCACAATTTAGAGCCCCGGGAGTAATAATGATTTCCTTCTTAGGAACGAATCTGTAAAAACTATCAAGTACCGTAAGCAAATTTTGCTCCTGCAGATTACGTTCAAAGGAATGGACCCATTGCTGGTATTTTGGCTTATACTTTTTATAAAATTGGGAGAAACGGGTGTCTTTTGAAAAAGCCAGACAGGAACGGAAATAATCGGTAACCTGGTCTTTTGTAAAGTACTTTTCATATCCCATCAGAGAGGTTGGTGCAGTTAACTTTAACCTGGGGAAATTGTCAAATGCCCAACTTAGGCGAACAGGAAAATCACAATTTATAAAAGGAAGTTCTTTTGCCTTTTTTATGGCACTATGATTTTTGTACTTACTGAAATATTGCTCAATATCTTTTCTGTAAGTAGATTTTACACCTTTCGCGGTATCTGACAGAAAATGAATAATATTCAACAGTTCTGTACCGGGGTGTACGGTTACGGTTACTTTTGGTTGTGAATGGGTTGCTGAAACGGTAGTAACAAATGCCAGGAAAGCGAAAATCTTTTTCATTATAGCGTTAAACCTTCGTTAGGTAGAAAGGTTACAAAATAACTGTACTTTCTCCTCTAATCATATTTAAGTCAAAAAAGACAGTCATTTGTGTAAATTTCCTTTCGGCAGGTGCGCTTATTAAAAGGAGCACAAGGGGTAAATACGACGAAAAAAACAATATAGTTATATATTAAATATTTCATATTTTGAGAATAAATGTAATAGTCCATGGCTAAATTCTTGACTACAAAACAAATATCTTCTCATTTGGAAGACTTAATCCAGGAAGCCGACAAAGTCCTGTACTTAGTCAGCCCCTTTTTAAAACTCTCTAAAGAATTTCAGGAGCTGATAAATTCCCGAAATAAGAATGAGAAAAAAACGATCATTATATACGGTAAATATGAATTAACACCAGAGCAATTAAAGTTTCTTACCAGTTTACGACATGTATATCTCAAGTTTCATGAAAACCTCCATGCAAAATGTTATCTGAATGATACTAAAATGATTATTACATCCATGAATTTCTATGAATACTCAATGATGAATAATAAAGAAATTGGGGTACTATATGACACCTCCGATCAATCAGACAATGAAATTTATTCAAAAGCATTTGATTATATCCGATTTATAGAAGATAACAGCAATGATAAACCTTTCGAATTGGTTGATTTATCAGTTAAAGAGCCTTCACGCAAACAATCACCCAAAAGCAATAAAACAACAGGATATTGTATTCGTACTGGAAAAGAAATCCCGTTTAATGTCTTGATGCCTATGACAGATAAAGCGTTTGAAAGTTGGTCTAAATGGAACGATAGAGATTATGCTGAGAAATATTGCCATTTTTCTGGTGAAGAATCCTTTGGAGAAACATCTTTTAACAAACCGATCTTGAAAAAGAATTGGACAAAGGCTAAGGAAATACACAAGTTATAAGCTAATGATGCGGATTGGCGAAATGAAAAAGTCTTTCGGCAGTATTTTCATTCTTTTAATAATCAAGGGTTTATAAAAACTGACGCAATTCGGGTTACATGGTAGATTTTCGTAAATTTAATAGTTGTGCGTCATTTTGGATGACACATCACGAAACCAAAACCTTTAATTACAATGAGTAAATCTACCAAAGACTTCGACTTTGAATTAGACCTGATATTTTCAGGACAGAAAAATCCTGTTGAGGCTTTTGGACAGATTGCAAAAATGTATGAAAGACTGTTATCTATTGACCAGCAAATTCTTTACAACATTTTACCAAGTGTTAAGTTGGAGTATGAACTCATTGACTTAGAATATTCTTCAATAAAATCTAAGGTTAACCAGATTTTAAAATCAATTCCCGATGACGTTTTAAAAGACATCTTAAATCCAGGAAAGTTATTTGGGCACCTTTTAGTTTACATTAAAAAACGTCTTATTAAAGCGACAGAAACTAACGAGGTGCAATCGGTTGCGAGTTTGCAAAAAGTTACTAACGACATTAATAAGGAAATCAATAAACTACCTACAACAACAATAATCATTTTTGAAGTCAATATTTATTTTGTTTTAAACGCAATCAATGAACTTAGTATTGAAGGTCGTAAATTAAAAAAAGAGGAATATTTTGAATACAAATCAAAGGCGGGAAATGCAAGGATCGGAAATGGTAGCTCTGTAAATATGGCTAAATTGCTTTATGAACTGGGTGGTCAGACTTTGGAGCAACAGAGAATTGAAACATTAAAAGTTAAGACACTTGATTTGCTTTCCGACAAAGCAAGTTGGAAGCTTATTAGACTAGGAAAACAAATTGAAGTAAAAATTCTTCATAAAGAATGGTTAGACGATTATCATAATAGAAAAATTATTATTCAGCCCAATGATTATTTGAAAGTTGATTTAAAAATCACTTATACCACAAATGCTAACACCTTAAAGCCTATTGTAACTTACGAAGCACGACAAGTGCTTGAAGTTATACCGCCTGATAGGATAGAAAATAACAATCAGAATAATTTATTCGACAATTAAGATGAGAACGTTTTTCTATAAACTTGTTTTAGGTAAACCGGAGTACAACTTCATACTTCCCTATCCTGCCATCAAAAATCAAGTTCTTATTATAAAAAGAATTTGGAATAATGAAAACCACAATGACGTAGGGATTGAAAAATTCGTTAGGTTATTTCTTGCTTCCATTCAGTTTTTGTTTCCCGCTGTTTACATGAGACATCTTCTGTGGCGGTTTGGTTATATGTACCAGACAATTGCAATTGAGACCTATGTCCTTTTGAAAACTGCTTTTCCGCTTATTGTTTTACTATCTGGTACATACACGAATAAATGGCTTGTTATATTGACAGCATACTTATTGATTGAAAGCCTATGCTACATTATGGCAATCATATTTCTTTCCGACCAATTAGTTCAGTCAAGGTCGTACAGACGTTCGGTGCTTCTACTTCTGATTGACTATGTCTTAATTGCGTTAGATTTTGCAGTATTGTACGCAGGGCTTCACCTATTAGGTGAAAAAGCAAAAGGCGTTATTGACTATATCTATTTCAGTTTTGTTACATCAGCGACCATTGGTTATGGAGACTTATCACCCACATCTAATTTTGGAAAAATATTAGTTTGTGGGCAATCTATTATTTTTCTAGTTTTTGTCGCTTTAGTTGTAAGTCTTTTCACTGCTCGAGCAAGTTCTCAAATGAAAAACTTCGACATTGAAAAGGATATGATGCCTTGAAAAAACGAACGCACAACATTAGCATTTAAAAAATCTGGGCGGACGTAAGCTGTGTTTCAACTTTTGTTTTTTACCAAATAGCTATACTTTTTCTGGGTTTCTTCCTTCTCCGTAGCGTGTACATAAAACTAGAAGTTCTACGCATCGTCTCCTGAGGTACAAAGGCACATAGGACTCGTTTGGAGGACGTTGAGCGCTACACAGCTAGTTTTCTATCATAACTTATTGATTTAGTTTTATTTATCAAGTTTTAGGATTTAGCAAAAAAAACTATTCTCAATTTACAATTTGCAATTTGCAAAATGTAAATTACACTTGTATCATGAGACAACATAAAGGTATGCGGCCACAGGATATTGTGGTGTTGCTGAAAATTGTACTTATGGAAAGAAGTGACTGGCAGTTTCAGGATATTGCCAGGGCACTCTATATCAGTCCGGCAGAAGTATCTGAGTCCTTAAACAGAAGCAGTATAGCTGGTCTGGTGAATCAAGAACGAAGAAAGGTACATCGGATGTCCTTTTTTGAATTTCTGCAATATGGCATGCCCTATGTTTTCCCGCAGTCACCTGGTCCAATGACAAAGGGAATGGTAACCGGTCATAGTCACCCTTATTTTGTAAAAAGTATCATCAGCAGTGAACTTTATGTATGGCCCGAAGCAGGAGGAAAGGATTATGGGCAGGCCATTGAGCCTTTTTATCCTAACCAGGTCAGGGCTGCAAAAGTTGATGACAAGCTTTATGAAGCACTGGCTATGCTGGATGTGATCAGAACCGGCAGAACCCGTGAAAAAAGGATCGCTATTGATTATTTAAAAAAACTAATGCTAGATCCACATGAGTCATCAAACGAATATTACGAGAATTAGAGCCGTTCATCTTGCACTTGGTGACCTGAGGGATCAGGTTGTATTCCTTCTCCGTAGAGTATACATAAAACGAGGAGTTCTACGCATCGTTTTCCTGAGGTACGAAGGTCCATAGGACTTTGGAGGACGTTCGCTACACAGGCCAGGGTGTATCATTTATTTTTTGTATTACCTATTCGTTAATGAATAGTCGTTAGTAATTCTTGATTATTAATTTGCCTTTGTGGCTAATCTTACTATTCGTTTACAATATTAGACAAAGAATATTTTTTAATTGAAATATTCTCTTTGCAAAATAAAAAAGCTGTTTATTAAATAAACAGCTTTTTGTGCCCAGAACAGGAATCGAACCTGCACTACCTTGCGATAACCAGATTTTGAGTCTAGCGCGTCTACCAGTTCCGCCATCTGGGCTAATGGGCTGCAATATTAAGGAAAGAATTTGAAAATTTGGGGATTTGAAAATTTGAAAATGAATTTATCTGGACTGATGCAGGAGTCGGTCTAGGTATTTCTTTTTGAAATAGTAGGCTTTCACTTGCAACAACTCTTTTTCGGAAGTAATACCTTCCTGATAACCTGTAATAATCGTTTCAACAGTTGCATATAATTCATTTTTCAGATCAGAAATCTTGTTTTGTACCGATTCAGTGATTCCCGATTCCAATTCTTCATTCAATTCCATTACTTCCATGAGAAAATCGGGGGATAGCTGGTATTTTTCTTCCTCTTCCAATAACCCCTTTAACTGTAACACATATTTAATGGTTTCATCCGGGTCTTTCAATACCTTGTATGCCTTATTAACCTGTGCTGATACCTGCAATGCTTCTTCCTGCTCAGCCTCAGATGCCTGAACAAACCTGTCGGGATGGTATTTTCTCTGCAAAGCAAAATACTGCTTAGATAAGCCCGAGCTATCCACTTTAAGGGTGATGGGTAATTCGAAGAGGTCGAAATGGGTCATGGTGAGTTGTGATTGATGAGTCTGATAGTCCGGAAGACCGGAAGTCCGATAGTCCGAAAGTCCGGAAGACCGGAGGTAGGAACGGAAGTTGTGCAATAAATATCTTTCATCGGACTTCCGGTCTTCCGGACTTTCGGTCTTTCAATCTCCCTATCTTGCCCCAAAATTACTTCAATGCTTGTAATCGGACTTATTAGAGAGGGAAAAATTCCGGCAGATAACCGGGTGGCACTTACACCCGGACAGTGTAAATGGCTGCAAAAGCATGTTAATGGCTGTAAAATACTGGTACAAAATGCTCCTAACAGATGTTTTGCTGATCAGGAATATGCAGATGCGGGTATTGAATTGACCGATGACCTTAGCAACTGTGATATTTTATTGGGTATTAAAGAAGTACCCATCGACCAACTGATTCCCGATAAAACTTACCTTTTTTTCTCCCATACAAAGAAAAAACAGCCCTATAACCAGGCGTTAATGCATGCCATGGTGGATAAGAAAATAACCCTTATTGACTATGAATGCCTGGAGCACGAAGATGGACAAAGAATCATTGGATTCGGCTTTTTTGCAGGGATAGTAGGGGCCCATAATGGCATCATGTGTTATGGCAATAGAACAGGATCCCTGAACCTGAACCGCGTAGTTGAAGTGAAAGATTACCGTGAACTCATACATACCTATTTCGGCTTGCGCTTACCAAATATCAAAATTGCTGTAACCGGTAGTGGAAGAGTGGCACATGGTATTTTAGAAATCATGAACCTGATGGATGTTCAGGAAGTAGAACCAGATGAATATACCAGCAGAAACTTCAGCTATCCGGTTTATGTTCATTTAAAAGGCAGTGATCTTTATCGGCATAAAATACAGGGAACATACCAACGAGATGATTTTCACCAGCATCCGGAAAACTACGAATGCATATTCCGCCAGTATTATCCACACACAGATATACTGATGAATGGGATTTATTGGGATCACCATATTCCTCGCTTGTTTGAAATGAAAGATTTGCAGGATCCTGCTTTCCGTATTCAAACTATTGCAGATATAACCGATGATAAAGGTGGAAGTGTGCCCTGTAACCTTGGAGATGCTACCATCGATGATCCGGTTTATGGGGTAGACAAACATAGTTTCGCCAAAACTGCTCCCTATCTGCCAGGTTCAATTGATATTATGGCCGTCGGTAACCTACCCAATGAACTGCCCCGCGATGCCAGTAAATATTTTGGGGAACAACTGATTAAATATGTGCTGGAAGATTTACTAAATGGAGGCACTGAAACCATTGATCGTGCAACCATTCTCAGGAAAGGAATCCTTACTTCACATTTTGGATACTTGGAAGAATATGCGAAAAAATAAAAAATGCCACTGAATACACAGAAGACCACTGAACTATTCTGTGTATTTCTGTGCTCTCTGTGGCAATCAATAACTACAAATGCAAGTAATAATCCTTAAGTAAAGCAATAAATTCAATTGAATACGCCCCCTCTTTTTTTATCAGGATACATTTTTGAACAGAAACATTATTTTCTCTCTTAAATAATAACATTACCCTGAAAGCCGGATGTTTTTCTGTTTGATGCACCACTACCTTTTCATGTAAATAAAATCCATAGTTTCCGGCAAACTGCAAACATTCCGTTAGCCGGTGATAGGGCAGAAGAACCGCAAATAATCCTTCAGGAAGAAGGCAACGATTAATATTTTCCCAGAGCGTACCCAATGTTAAACCGCTATCATGTAATGCCAGGTTTCTTTGCAAATCGGGGCTCTTAAGGTCTTGCTCATAAAAAGGCGGATTGGAAATAATCAGGTTGTATTGGTCGTTTTTCCACTCTTCCAGAGATGATTGGTGTGCAATGATTCTATTGTTCCAGTTTGAAGCAGCTATATTTTCTGCTGCCTGTATCGCAGCGCCCTTGTCTATATCTATTGCATCAATCGTACCTGGAAATTGCTGGGCAAGCATTAAGGAAAGCAGGCCTGTACCTGTGCCAATATCTAAAGCTTTAGCAGCACCAGTGAAATTATTTGCTGAAGCCATGTTTCCAACCCATGCACCAAACAAACAGGCATCGGTACACACTTTCATAGCAGCTTTCTTTTGGTGCACCACAAACTGTTTAAACTGAAAATAATCGTTGGGCATTCGGCAAAGTTAAGTATTAGCTTCAAGCTGCAAGCTTCAAGCGACAAGCCTTGATGGGTGCTTATTATAGACTTTCTGCTTTTAATGGTAGAATAGAGGGGGAGAAAATTTAAAGTCAGTTGATTAAAGAAATATTAGGTTGCCGTAAATGTACTACCTGCTATTAATAGAACACAGATCTTCATGATTTTCAAGATATATCATGATAAATCCTGAAAATCATGAAAATCTGTGTTCCATCATACGCGACACCAACAGCTCACAGTTAAATTTCCCCGGACAGCAATAGCTTGTAGCTTGCGGCTTGCAGCTTGCAGCCATTTTCCCCTGACACCAATCCCTTTAACCCATAGTTATTATCTTAGGGGGAAGGCAGTTTCACATGATCAGAAAATACCGGCTCATTATTGGTTATAGTTTTTGTCTGGCAGTATTGCTTGCCCTACTCAGGTGGATGGAGCTGAGGTATCTTTTGTATGAACATGCATTTATCATTTATGCCCTTTTCATAGCAGCACTATTTCTGGTAATTGGCGTCTGGCTCTCCCGAAAGCTTACACAACCCAAACAACAAATAACCTTTAAGGAAAAGATCATTTACCGCAGTACAGATACCCCTTTTGTCCGCAATCAAAAAATGGTAGAAGAACTCGGATTAAGCAATCGTGAGTTAGAAGTTTTGGAATTAATGGCATTGGGATATAGTAACAAGGAAATAGCGTCGCAATTATTTGTTTCGCCTAACACAGTTAAAACACATTTATCGAGCATATTCGAAAAATTAAACGTAGGGAAAAGGTTGCTGGCTATTGATCAGGCAAAAAAGCTGGGTTTAATTCCTTGAAAACTGGTACTAATAGGTGAAAATGTTCTAAAGGGTATAAAATCACCCTAAAGTATGAACCCGATTATTCGAATTGGATCGATTTTGCGCATCATCTTTTAAATCGAAAAACAACTTACATGAAAAAAGTAATCCTTATTAATGGTATCATTGGTGGTTTTATTGTGAGCGCACTCATGGTACTTGCAACCCTGTACTTTAAAAGCACGGGAGATTTTGAAAATGGAATGATCTATGGCTATGCCTCGATGATCCTGGCATTTATCTTCATTTTTGTTGGAATAAAAAGCTATAGAGATAAATACAATAGTGGATTCATCAGCTTTGGCAAAGCTTTTAAAATCGGTTTGCTGATTGCTTTGATTACTTCAACCTTTTATGTGGTGACCTGGCTGTTCGAATATTTCTATGTATTTACAGATTTCGCGGAAATATATGCTAAAGAAACACTGGCAAAAGCCAAGGAGTCAGGTGCTACTGCAGCTGAGCTGGCTAAAAAAACTGCCGAAATAGCCAAGTTCAACGAAATGTATAAGAATCCCTTCTTCAATGCCTTAATCACCTATACAGAAATATTACCCGTAGGACTGGTAGTTTCTTTAATCAGCGCGTTCTTCTTGAAGAGGAAAGCTACAAGCGGCAAGCCACAAGCTGCAAGCTATTAAGTGAATGCTCCCAAAATAAAAAGCATCCGGTCACCCGGATGCTTTTTAAAAAAAACTTGCAGCTTGCAGCCTGTAGCCTGTAGCTTGAAGCTTATTCCGCCATCAACCCCGCCATCAGATACTCCTGATTCAGTCGGGCGATATTGCTGATAGAGATTTCTTTAGGACAGGTCGCCTCGCATGCACCTGTATTGGTACAGGCACCAAAACCTTCTTTATCCATTTGAGCAACCATATTCATAACGCGTGTTTTGCGTTCTGGTGCTCCCTGGGGTAATAAGGCGAGGTGTGAAACTTTTGCACTGAGGAAAAGCATGGCAGAGCTGTTTTTACAAGCTGCAACACATGCACCGCAACCAATACACATAGCTGCTGCGAATGACGCGTCAGCTTTATCTTTTTCAATAGGGAGGGCATTACCATCCACTGCATTACCTGTATTCACACTGATATAACCACCGGCCTGTATAATACGATCGAAAGCAGAGCGATCTACCATCAGGTCTTTAATAACCGGGAAAGCATTTGCTCTCCATGGTTCAACTACAATGGTATCACCATCTTTAAATGCGCGCATGTGTAGCTGACAAGTGGTATTAGCCTGCCATGGACCATGTGGCTTACCATTAATATACATAGAACATGCACCACAGATACCTTCACGGCAGTCGTGGTCGAATGTAACCGGATCTTCGCCATCGCGGATCAGTTGCTCATTGAGTACGTCGAACATCTCCAGAAAACTCATCTCCGAAGAAATATTCTCAACCCGATACAACTTAAACTCACCCTTACTGGCACTATTCTTCTGTCTCCACACCTTTAAATTCAAATTCATAACATAATGTTCCATGGTGATAATTTGAAAATTTGATAATTTGAAAATTTGAAAATGAAACCAGTTGTTATGATTTTGATGTTGAAATGATTTTTGAAAGGATGCGGATGATTTCATCAGCGTCTTTTTTAATTTGAACATCGAAATGATAACCCTCGCTTTGTTCACACAAAATCAGCCAGTATGAAGTTTCGCTTGCTTCTTTTGCAGCTATCTTCATTTTGTGAACAAAGTCAGCTTTACTCTCTGCATTCTGCGCCTCAAATACATTCGCACCAATCGATGTAGCAGATCGTAATAACTGTTTCGCAATGACAAACTTTCTGTTTTGTTCAAGAGCTTCCGTATACTTTATGATCTTTAAAGAAAAACAAATAGTCTTCTCTACAATCACATTCTTTTTATCGTTTCGCATAAGAAAATTAAATAAATGGGTGCAATTTATCCCATTTATAAATTTTCTCTCCCGCACCGCATCAGCTTATATTTTCATTCGAAGAGTGACAATCAACAATTTTCAAATTTTCAAATTGCCACACTTTCAAATTCATTATTTATAATTTCGCTGACTCGGTTTAATTACATCGTAATTCAATGATTCTTTATGCAGTTCCCACTGGTGTTCACCTTTGTGCTCCCAGGCGGCAACGTACATGAAGTTGGCATCATCACGCAGTGCTTCACCTTCTTCGGTTTGTGACTCTTCACGGAAATGTCCACCGCAGCTTTCTTTGCGGTTGAGTGCATCGAGGCACATCAATTCACCCAGTTCAATAAAGTCAGCAACACGGTTTGCTTTATCAAGTTCAGGGTTCATAGCATTTATTTCACCTGGAATACGCACATCACTCCAGAATTCTTTTTTCAATGCCTGAATTTCAGCGATAGCCTGTTTCAAACCTTCCTCATTTCTTGCCATACCACATTTATCCCACATAATCTTACCTAAACGCTTGTGGAAGCTTTCCACAGACTGCTTGCCCTTGATATTCATCAGTTGGTTGATGCGGTCGCTAACTGCTTTCTCTGCTTCAGCAAAGGCAGGATGATCCGTTGCAATCGCTTTGCTGTAAATTTCATCTGCCAGGTAGTTACCGATGGTGTAAGGAATTACAAAATATCCATCGGCCAGACCCTGCATCAATGCGGATGCCCCCAATCTGTTGGCACCATGGTCGCTGAAATTAGCTTCGCCTAATGCATATAATCCGGGTACTGTTGTTTGTAATTCATAATCCACCCATAATCCACCCATGGTATAGTGAACAGCAGGATAGATGCGCATGGGCACTTCGTATGGGTTTTCACCTGTGATTTTTTCATACATATCAAACAGGTTGCCATATTTCTCTTTCACTACTTCCTTACCCATTGCAATGATCTCTTCCAGGCTGGCGTCATTACGACCTTGCTTGTTTGCTTCTGTACGACCATATCTTTCAATTGCAGATGCATAATCAAGGTATACCGCTTGCTTTGATGAACCTACACCATATCCTGCATCACATCTTTCTTTGGCAGCACGTGATGCTACGTCGCGGGGTACAAGGTTACCAAAGGCAGGATATCTTCTCTCCAGGTAATAATCTCTTTCTTCTTCCGGTATATCAGTTGCCTTACGAGTATCGTTTTGTTTTTTAGGAACCCAGATACGTCCATCATTACGTAATGATTCAGACATCAGGGTAAGTTTAGACTGGTGGTCGCCACTTACAGGTATACAGGTAGGGTGAATTTGTGTGAAGCATGGGTTGCCAAATAGAGCACCTTGTTTATGTGCTTTCCATGCTGCGGTAACATTGCTACCCATGGCATTGGTAGAAAGGTAGAATACGTTTCCATATCCGCCAGAACATAAAAGCACTGCATGACCGAAATGTCTTTCCAACTCACCACTAACCAGGTCACGGGCAATGATACCACGTGCTTTGCCATCAATTTTTACAATCTCCAGCATTTCGTGGCGACTGTACATCTTCACATTACCTAATGCTACCTGGCGTTCGAGCGCTTGGTAAGCACCTATTAATAACTGCTGACCGGTTTGTCCGGCAGCATAAAAAGTTCTTTGAACCTGTGTACCACCAAATGAACGGTTACTCAATAAGCCACCATATTCACGCGCAAATGGTACACCCTGGGCAACGCACTGGTCGATGATATTGGCGCTCACTTCTGCTAAACGGTGAACATTGGCTTCACGTGCACGATAGTCGCCTCCTTTGATGGTATCATAGAAAAGACGAAAAATACTGTCACCATCATTCTGATAGTTTTTGGCAGCATTGATACCACCTTGTGCTGCGATAGAGTGAGCACGGCGGGGTGAATCCTGGAAGCAGAAAGCTTTCACTTTATATCCCAGTTCACCTAATGAGGCTGCTGCAGAAGCACCGGCCAGACCGGTACCCACGATAATCACTTCCAACTTGCGTTTATTGGCCGGATTCACCAATTTACAATGTCCCTTGTAATCTGTCCATTTCTGATCTAATGGCCCGGCAGGTATTTTTGCGTTCAGCATATGAGACAATTTTAATTCAAAATTCAAAAATCAAAATTCAAAATGATAGTAAAACTGGTTTAGAAGGATTACCGATTTAATTTTATGGTTTTTGATTTTTGGTTTTTGACTTTTGATTTTTGGTTTTTGACTTTACTTACACCCATTGAAAATAAAAGCTTACAGGCATCATAGCGAATACCAGCGGTACTATGATTGAGAAACCATACCCAATGGCGGTAAGCATTTTATTATACTTTTTATTATGTACCCCAAGTGTTTTAAAAGCACTCTGAAAACCATGAGCAAGGTGGTAGGCAAGGGATATACATCCAATCACATACAGGATTACTACCCATAAAACACTGAATTCGGTTTGCATTTTCTCATACAGGTTAATTTCTTCACCCAATAAGAAACCCTGGTTTGAACGGTTAGGAAACCAGAAATGAGACATGTGCATGATGAGGAACAACAGGATAAGTGTTCCCAGCAAACCCATACTACGACTATACCATTTACTGCCATCGCTGTATGAAACAGCATATCCAACGGATCTTTTCTTGCGGTTTTCAACAGTTAACAGATAACCCTGTACAATATGAAGGATGAATCCGGCGAATAAACCAATCTCTAAAATGCGGGGAACCCAATTGGCACCCATAAAATGGGCAGCATGTAAAAACATTTCACCACCATCATTAGCCCAGATACAGGCATTCAGTCCGGCATGTACGATGAGAAAAAGAATCAGGAAAATACCAGTAAAACCCATCACCAGCTTCTTTCCAACAGATGAGGTAAATACTTGTTTCCAGGTCATATTGCAAGTTTATGGTTTAAGAAATCGCTGCAAAAATAGCACAGAACGCAATAGCATTTTCGGAAAAAGAAAAAAGTTTTCTTCTTTTATGTTGATAAACAGCGTTTAGGGTTAAATGGTTCACGAGAAGACTGAAAGTCTGGAAGACCGAAAGTCCGGAAGTCCGGAAGTCCGATAGACCGAAAGTCGGTATGACAAAACGTTGGAAAGATGTTATGCTTTAGTTCTTGAACTTCCGGTCTTTCGGACTTTCGGTCTTCCGGACTATCACCAATCCCCGCCCATAAAATTTTCGTTCATTCATCCACTTACTCGGCTTACATTTGATGTATGTTCAAACTGTTGAATATATTATGGAATAGTTTCCGGATGGCCCTGCAAGAGTTGCGGGTTAATAAGCTGCGTACTTTTCTATCCCTGTTTGGTATTACCATTGGTATCTTCTGTATCATCGGAGTACTGGCAACTGTTGACAGTCTTGAACGTAAAGTGCAGAATGATATCAAAGCATTTGGTAACAATACTATCTATATTGATAAATGGGATTACAGCGGCGGCGGGCCCGACTATCCCTGGTGGAAATACATGAAGCGTCCCAATATGAAAGTAGAGGAGATGCGGTTTATCAAGGCTAAAAGTCAGTTGGCCAGTAATCTTTGTTTTTTTGTTTCTAATAATGTCAACCTTAGCTATAAAGACAATATACTCAGTAATGTAAACCTGTATGGTATTACAGAAGAGTTTACCGCTATTCAAACCATTGATATTGATTTCGGTCGCTATCTGAATGAAGCAGAATTTAACCGGGGAACAACTTCTGCTGTTATCGGTTATGTAATTGCTGAACAGCTATTCGGAAACCCTCAAAAAGCCGTGGGCAAGCAGGTTTCGTACAATGGCAAAAGGGTAAATATCATTGGGGTGATCAAAAAGCAGGGACAAAGTTTTGTCGGTGGGTTTGACTATGACCAGTCACTCATTGTCACCTATCGCTATTTTGCCAGTGTCTATAATCCTGATTATAGCAGTCCTTTTATCATGGTGCAGGGTAAAAAAGAAGTGCCATCAGCAGCCCTTGCAGACGAACTTATCGGTGTAATGCGTCAACTGCGCAAGTTAAGTCCGGCAGAAGAAAACAATTTTTCCTGTAATGATGTAGCCCAGTTCAGTGAGCAGGTGGGCGGTTTTTTTGGTCAGGTAAGTGCCGGAGGTTGGGCCATAGCAGGATTAAGTCTGATTGTAGGTGCGTTTGGAGTGGCTAATATTATGTTCGTTACGGTTCGTGAAAGAACCAGTCAGATAGGCTTGAAAAAAGCTATCGGTGCAAAAAGAAGAACTATTCTTACCGAATTTCTCCTCGAGAGTGCCTTTCTCTGCATTATTGGAGGGTTAATTGGTTTAGCATTGGTATGGTTGATGGCCTTGGTATTAAGTGCAGTACTTCCATTCCCGATTTATATTGCTCCCAATATTATCATCCTTGCGCTTAGTATTTGTATAGGGTTGGGTATTATTTCAGGTATTATTCCTGCCTCTATAGCCGCTAAAATGGATCCTGTTGTAGCCATTCGTACCAAATAATGCGAATAAAAGGATGAAATCTGCCCAAGATGAGAAAATCATCACCAGATGTTTTTTTACACCTTTAAAGCGGGCTCATAAGAAATAATAGCTCCTAATCTTATTTGGCTGCTTAGATAGAATACGGATTTATCCTGATAATCAGGATAAATCTCCGTTCCATTGCCCGCACTTATGCGTTTTCAACCCTTGATTCGCATTAATAGCTGTTTTTTACCTGCTTAGGTTTTACCGGATCATTCGACGCAATTTTCACCCAAAAACACAAAAGCTTAATTCGCACGTTATCAATGATTTACATGGACCATCTACACATCATCTACACATCAACAACACAGTACAACACAAATTAGTGTTTTGAAGTGTTGATGAATTGTTATTATCCTGTAGGTATATAGGGGAAGACCTTTATGAAATTTAGGGATCAATGCATTGGAAACATGAATAGAACACGGATTTTCATGATTTTCAAGAAATATCATGATAAATCCTGAAAATCATGATAATCCGTGTTCTATCCTACAATAGACTTGCTGCTTGAAGCTTGTCTAAAGGATTCCTCTGGAGAAGTCAAATTTACCCGAACAGTACTTGCTAACAGCTAATGGCCAAAAGCTAATAGCCGTTTCTCAAAAACAGCAATATTTTGCATCCTTCATTCTGTTAATTTTGCAGGCTTTAAGCAAGCCCGGTCTTTTATCAGCAAACCTGTTACCATATTAGCCATTGAATCATCCTGCGATGAAACTTCTGCATCAATATGTGTGGATGGCAAAATATTATCCAACTTCATAGCAAATCAAACCATACATGAGCAATATGGCGGGGTCGTACCTGAACTAGCCAGTCGCGCCCATATGCAAAATATTGTGCCGGTTGTTGATCGGGCACTTGCTGCAGCGAATATTGAAAGAACCGAGCTTAATACCATTGATGCAATTGCCTTTACACAAGCCCCTGGTTTGATCGGTAGTTTATTGGTTGGTGCACAATTCGCAAAATCCCTCGCTTTATCGCTTAATAAACCCCTGATAGGTGTGCATCATATGCAGGCGCATGTATTGGCAAACCTGATTGGTGAAAATCCACCACCATTTCCTTTTTTATGTCTTACAGTAAGTGGGGGTCATACACAAATTGTGCTTGCGCATTCACCACTTAATCTTGAAGTAATTGGCGAAACAATTGATGATGCAGCAGGAGAAGCATTTGACAAAACGGCAAAATTATTAGGCTTACCCTATCCTGGTGGACCACTGGTAGATCGCTATGCAAAAGACGGCAATCCCAAGGCCTTTAGTTTCGCCGAACCCCAGGTGCCTGAACTTAATTTTAGTTTCAGTGGACTGAAAACTTCTGTATTGTATTTCCTTCAAAAACAGGAACCCGGCTTTATCGAACAAAACCTACATGATCTTTGTGCTTCGGTACAATTTACTATCGTTAATATCCTGATCAAAAAATTAAAGAAAGCTGTTCAGCAAACGGGAATAAAAAATATTTGTATTGCCGGAGGAGTAAGCGCAAATAGTGGTTTGAGAGATACATTACAGGAAACAGGATCGAAACTTGGCTGGAAAACATATATACCTGCATTTGAATATTGTACCGATAATGCTGCTATGATCGCAATTACAGCCTATTATAAATACCTCGATCAGCAGTTTATGGGGCTGGATGCAAGTCCGACAGCCAGAGCCACCTGGTAATGCCGTTTTGAACTGCTTTGCAAAAACAATCTAAAATCCGCCGCTTAAGCCGTAATTTTGCGGCCTGAAAACAACGTTAATCAATGATCAGTGCAAGAAATATCACCCTGGCTTATGGTAAAAGGGTATTGTTTGATGAAGTAAATATCAATTTCGTAAAGGGTAACTGTTATGGTGTAATTGGTGCCAATGGAGCGGGCAAATCAACCTTCCTTAAAATATTAAGCGGTGAGATTGAACCCAATAAAGGAACAGTAGAGATTACGCCTGGTGAAAGGATGTCGTTCCTGAAACAGAACCAGTTTGAATTCGATGAATGTACCGTATTGAATACTGTATTGATGGGTCACCAGAAAATGTGGACCATCATGCATGAGCGCGAAGCCATTTATGCAAAAGACGATTTTTCTGAAGAAGATGGTATCCGTGCAGGTGAGCTGGAAGCTGAATTTGGTGAAATGGGTGGATATACCGCTGAAAGCGATGCTGCAACCCTTTTGAGCAGTCTCGGTATTAAAGATGATATGCACGGAAGCTTGATGAAAGATATTCCTTCCAACATGAAAGTGCGTGTGCTGCTTGCTCAAGCGCTTTTCGGAAATCCGGATATTCTTTTATTGGATGAACCTACCAACGGTCTTGATATAGAAACCATTGGTTGGTTGGAGAACTTCCTGGCAGATTATGAAAATATTGTACTGGTAGTGAGTCACGACCGTCACTTTCTAGATACTGTTTGTACGCATGTGGCAGACGTAGACCGCTCCAAGATTAAAGTATTTACTGGTAACTATACATTCTGGTACGAGTCGTCTCAGCTCATGAGCCGTCAGATAAATGATAAGAATAAGAAAACGGAAGAGAAACGCCAGGCATTGCTCGACTTTATCGCCCGATTCTCCGCGAATGCCTCTAAAAGTAAGCAGGCTACTTCAAGGAAGAAAGCTTTGGAGAAATTAACCATTGAAGAAATCGAACCATCAAACAGAAAATATCCGGGTATTATCTTCCAGCCTTTGCGTGAAGTAGGTAACCAGATATTGAATATTGAAAACCTGAAAAAATCAGTTGATGGTCGTGTACTGTTTGATAAAGTAAGCTTTAGTATCAACAAAGGAGAAAAAATTGCGTTCCTGAGTAAGGATCCGCTGGCTGTAACCAGTTTCTTTGAAATCATCAATGAAAATGCTCAGGCTGATGCAGGTAAATTTGAGTGGGGTACTACTATTACAAAAGCATACCTGCCGGTTGAGAATAGTGAGTTTTTTACGGAAGGATTAAATCTGATGGATTGGTTGCGTCAGTTTGTTCCTGCGCATGTTACGGATGCTGATGAACCATTTATCCGTGGTTTCCTGGGTAAAATGTTGTTTAGTGGCGACGATATCATGAAAAAAACCAACGTATTAAGTGGGGGTGAAAAAGTAAGGTGTATGGTAAGTCGAATGATGTTACAAAACCCTAACCTCGTTGTACTCGACCAACCAACTAACCACCTCGATCTGGAAAGTATTCAGAGCTTTAACGAAGGTTGTATCAGTTTCCCGGGTATTGTATTACTTACTTCGCATGACCATACGTTCATGCAAACGGTAGCAAACAGAATTATTGAATTAACACCTAAGGGTATCATCGATCGTTTGATGACATTCGATGAGTATATGGAAGATAAAAGAGTGAAAGAATTAAGAGAAGAATTATATGCATAATACGCCTGAGATGTAGTCTGGTAGCGTATTTCCCGCAAATATTTACAGAATGGTTGTTTGAATGCTGATGTGTTGTACATTAGCTTTAAACAATCATTTTTTTTATGTCTGTAATAAAGCTTCCCTTGTTGTTTGTTGGATCAAGAGGTGAAAAAAGATTATACGCTTTATTTGATAGCAGGGCTAATTTGTCTTGTATTCATCCGGACTATATTGATCAGATTGCCAATGCAGAATTGTTACCAAACCCAAGGTTTGTTTTAACAGCAAGCGAGGGGCATCGGATTGAAGTTACGCATCGTGTTATTGTGGATTTTTGGATCAATGATGTAATGGTAAGTGATGAGTTTCTACTTGTGCCCGGATTAACTGAAGAAGCGGTTATCGGTGCAGCTACTATGCAGAAATGGCGCATTAAATTAGATTTTGAGCATGATACAGTTCATGTAGATCCCAAGGTCATGAAAATGCAACTCATTTAAGCAATGTAAAAAACAATTCACCCGGCCATCCTGCATCAGCGGATGGCTTTTTTGTTTTCACTATCTTAGGCACGCTAAAAAACCATCATGAGAAATTTGTTACTCGCCAGTTTACTGGTTTTATCTGTTTCCTTACATGCACAGGAGCTTAATTACTATCTCCCCAAAAATGTACGTTATAATGCCTCAATCCCAACACCGGCATCGGTTATAGGGCATGAAGTAGGAGAATGGCATGTAACACATGACCGTCTTGTTAATTATATGAAGGCTGTTGATGCAGCATCAGATCGGGTAACCATTCAACAGATGGGAACAACCTATGAGGGTAGACCACAACTTGCACTCGTGATTACTTCCCCCAAAAATCACCAGAACCTCGAAAAAATAAGGCAACAGCATGTGCAATTAACACAGGCCGATAAATCGGGTGGATTGAACATCAGTGATATGCCTGTTGTTGTTTGGATAGGGCATAGTATCCATGGAAATGAAAGCAGTGGAGCCAATGCCTCATTACTTACTACCTACTATCTGGCTGCAGCAGAAGGACCGGAAGTGGATGCTTTGTTGGATAAAGCAGTGATAATACTTGATCCTTCTTTTAACCCTGATGGACTCAATCGTTTTGCCACATGGGCGAATATGCATAAGAGTCAGACATTAGTAGCTGACCCACAAGCCAGGGAGTTTAATGAAGTATGGCCTGGTGGTCGTTTCAACCATTATTGGTTCGATTTGAATCGTGATTGGTTACCGGCACAACACAGGGAGAGCCAGAACAGGTTGCAGATGTTTCATAATTGGAAACCGAATATCCTGACTGATCACCATGAAATGGGCAGCAATTCATCTTTCTTTTTTCAGCCTGGGGTTCCTTCAAGGGTGAATCCAAATACGCCTGCCAAAAACCAGGAGTTGACTGCGGCCATCGGAAATTATCATGCAAAATATTTCGACAGTATTGGTTCCCTATATTTTACCAAGGAAGGATATGATGATTTCTATTACGGAAAAGGTTCAACCTATCCGGATATCAATGGCGGAGTAGGTATATTATTTGAGCAGGCCAGCAGCAGAGGGCATGCACAGGAAACCGAAAATGGGTTATTGACATTCCCATTCACCATCCGTAATCAATTTACAGCGGCTTTATCGACCCTTGCGGCGGCGAAGGCCTTACGTGTGGATATGCTGAAATTTCAACGCGATTTCTTTAAAGAAGTTGAGAAAGAAGCAGCCGCTTATCCTGTAAAAGCATTTGTGATCGGAGATCAATACGACCAAACACGCACACAGGTTTTTGTGCAGATGTTACTGCGTCATCAGGTAGATATATTTAACCTGAAACAGGACTATAACGCCGACGGTAAACAATTCAAAGCGGGTAAAGCATTTGTAATACCTGCAAGTCAGCAACAGTTCAAGATTATTAAAACAGTTTTTGAAAAGACCTTCGATTATAAAGACAGTCTTTTCTACGATGTAACAGCCTGGACCATGTCGCTGGCATTTGGTATGCCTACTGCTGAATTAAAAGCAGGGTACGATCAGTTATTAGGCGCCAAAGTAATCAACGCCGTTCCGCTTAGTATGCCATTGATGTCTTTATCATCTAATGCAACAGCCTATGCGTTCCGTTGGGATGATTATAATGCCCCAAAAGTGTTGTATCGATTGCAGTCTAAAGGACTAAAAGCAAAAGTGGCCACACAGCGTTTTAAAATGATGGTTGATGGCAAAGAAGAAAGTTTCGAATATGGAACCATACTGATACCAGCAGCCACGCAACCAGTAAAAGGAGAAGATATTGCAAAGCTGATCGGTAATGAAGCCGCCGGAACCGGTGTGGAAGTTTATGCATTACCTACCGGATTGGCAGGTGGTGGAATTGACCTCGGAAGCGCCAGTTTTAATAATGTAAAACAGCCAAAAGTGATGATGTTCGGAGGTACGGGTACCAGTGCAACTGATGTTGGCGAAATTTGGCATTTGATTGATATCCGGTACCAGATGCCGGTGAGTATTGTTGATGTAGATCGCTTTAATTCAATAAATGCAGATAAGTACAATGTAATCATTATGCCATCGGGTTCTTATAATAACCTGAATAAATCGGCACAGGATAAATTAAGAGAATGGGTAAGTGCCGGAGGAACATTGGTTGCCACTGAAGATGCCACCAGGTGGCTTTCAACAAATGGTTTTACCAGGGTAATCTTTAAAAACTCAGGCGAAAAAAGAGACAGTACATTGCAATTACCCTATTACCTGCGTTCAGATGAAATGCGTGCAAAAGACATGGCTGGTTCCCTATTTGAAGCCCGCCTTGACCTTACGCACCCAATAGCCTACGGCTACCGCGACCCGTCTGTAACGATTTTTAAATCGAATACCCTGTTTATGGACCAGAATAATAGTCCATATGACTCACCAGTAATGTATACCGAAAATCCTCTACAAAGTGGTTATTTATACCGTGGTTACAAGGAAGTGGTAAAGAAAACAGCCGCAATTAATATTGATGGGGTAGGAAGGGGTAAAATTATTTCGATGGTAGATAATCTGAATTTCAGGGCATTCTGGCTTGGGACATCCAAAATGTTTATGAATGCGGTGTTTTTTGGGGATATAATCAGGCTATAATTCGGAGGTGTCTTCTATCAAAATCAGTTATTCTGTGTTTTTCTGTGACTTCAGTGGCATTTAATTGCCACTGAGAACACAGAAAAACACAGATAGGTAAAAAGAAACAAAATGGTTATTTTTGATATATGTCGTTAGCAAACTTCTCTCAGACTGCTGGACTTTCGGACTTCCAGGCCATCAATTGTGGATAATTTTAGCCAAACAAAATTCCCAAACAGGAATTATCCTGGAAATGTGAACAAATTTCATAAAAAAACCGTCTTTCTTATTGATATTTTGCCATCTTTCCCTACCTTTGCCGTCCCGAAAAAAATTGAGTCATGGCAAGAGTATGTCAGGTTACTGGAAAAAAGCCGATTGTTGGAAATAGTGTTTCTCACTCAAACATTAAGACCAAGCGCCGTTTTTTACCAAATTTACAAAAGAAGCGTTTCTTTTTTGCTGAAGAAGACCGTTGGGTTACCCTGAAAGTGTCTACTGATGCTTTAAGAACCATCAACAAAAACGGTTTAGCAACTGTGATCAAAGAAATGAGAGCGCAGGGAGCTAAGATCTAATTACAAACAAGAAAAAACTAGCTAATACAATGGCAAAGAAAGGTAACAGGGTACAGGTAATTCTGGAGTGTACTGAGCACAAGACCACTGGTCTGCCCGGTACAAGCAGATATATCACTACCAAAAACAAAAAGAATACGCCTGAGCGTATGGAACTGAAAAAGTTCAACCCAATTCTGAAAAAAGTAACCGTTCATAAAGAAATTAAATAATCATGGCAAAAGCAGCTTCCAAAAACGCGAAAGTAAAAGACCAGAAAGCAGCCGCTGAAGCTAAGAACTGGACTAAAGTGATCAAGGCTGTACGTAGCCCTAAAACTGGTGCATATACCTTTAAAGAGGCTATTGTGCACAAGGATAAGGTAAAGGATTACATGTCTGAGAAATAATCTTTCTCATCACAACATATTAAAAGCTTTCTCTTAACGGGAAGGCTTTTTGTATTTAATTGCATTGCCCTAAAACCGCATTTCATGGGATTGTTTGATAAGTTATTCGGGAAGAAAGAAAAGGAAAGTCTTGACCAGGGTTTACAAAAAACCAAAGAAGGGTTCTTTTCCAAGATCACTAAAGCCATCGCCGGAAAAAGTACCGTAGATGAAGAAGTGCTCGATCAACTGGAAGAAGCATTGGTAGGTGCAGATGTTGGTATTGATACTACCATTCAAATCATCGAACGCATTGAACAAAGGGTTAAGCAGGATAAATACGTAAACACCACAGAGCTCAATCAAATACTCCAGTCTGAGATACAGGATATGCTGATTGATGCACCTGACTTTTCTTATAAAGATTTTGACATACCAGAAGGCAAAAAACCGTATGTAATTCTTGTTGTTGGAGTGAACGGTGTAGGTAAAACCACTACCATCGGTAAGCTTGCCCACAATTATAAAAAAGCAGGTAAGGATGTAGTGTTGGGAGCTGCAGATACATTCAGGGCCGCAGCCGTAGACCAGTTAACCATTTGGAGCGAACGAGTAGGCGTACCTATCGTAAAACAGGCGATGGGGTCAGACCCAAGTGCAGTGGCTTTTGATACCGTAAAAAGTGCGGTAGCCAGAAATGCAGATGTAGTTATTATAGACACAGCAGGTCGTTTACACAATAAACTGCACCTGATGGATGAACTGGGAAAAATTAAAAGGGTTATTCAGAAAGTAATTCCCGATGCACCTCATGAAGTAATGCTGGTGCTAGATGGCTCAACCGGACAAAACGCATTGGAACAAGCTCGTCAATTCACCGCTACAACAGAAGTTACCGCTTTATCTATCACAAAACTCGATGGCACAGCCAAAGGTGGAGTAGTATTAGCCATAGCCAACCAATTTAAAATCCCCGTCAAATATATCGGCGTCGGAGAAAAAATAGACGACCTGATTATTTTTGATAAACGAGAATTTGTGGATAGCCTGTTTAGAATAACAGAGAAATAAGAAATACGAAATAAGGAATAAGAAATGAGGAATAAGAAATGAGAAAGGAAATTACACTTTCTCATTTCTTATTCCTTATTCCTCTGTTTCTTATTCTAAAAGGTATACCTTATCCCAATTCCTCCCCATCCGCCTTCGAAATAGTTGTAGCCGATGAAGTTGAATGAGGGTTGCCAGTCGAAGCTAAGGTTGAGTGGGGCGCCTTTGATTTTATAATCAACACCTAATACGCCATCTACACCTACTGCAAGACCATCGTTTCTGGTTGGATAACGGTTTTTCCAGTTATCGCTCCAGAGCCCAAGGTGGGCACCACCACCAACATACCATTTCAATCCATCTACACCATTGAAATTGCCGTGATATTCATAAAGGCCGGTTAAACGAAAGCCATCATTGGAGATATATCCCAATCCTTCCAGTGCGGCATCGCTTTTAATAAAATGTTTTACACTTATCGCACCAGGATAAACTTTAACACCTAACGCTGTTTTGTAGGTAGATCCCATACTTTGCGACATAGCTGCATTGGCAGCAAAAACGATCAATGTGAACAATAATACTCTTTTCATAACAGTGTTTTTCTCTTATAAGATAAAATCGTGCCAAAAATAATCCCAGGAAAGTTCAAGGAATAGTTAAGGTTGCATTTGGTTTTATATTTAGGTTTGTATTATGCACAGTTTTAAAGATTTAGTAACAGAATTCGGAAATTATTTCGCTGTCAGACATTTTCCTGAACAGCCTGCCAGTTTATATGATCCCAATGAATATTTTTTATCATGGGGTGGCAAACGCATTCGCCCGGTGATGTGTTTGATGGGAAATGAACTCTTTGATGATATTCATGCTGATACCTGGCAACTTGCAACAGCTATAGAACTGTTTCACAATTTCACCCTGATCCACGACGATATTATGGATGCAGCTCCCTTGCGAAGAGGAATGGAAACAGTACATCTGAAATATGGAGAAAGCACTGCATTGCTGGCTGGTGATGTAATGCTTATCAGGGCATATGATTACCTGAATAAAATAAATCCGCAATACTTACATCGCATACTCCATTTATTCAATACAACAGCAAGAGAAGTTTGTGAGGGACAACAGATTGATATGGACTTTGAAAAAATGGAAACGGTATCACTTGATGCATATATCCGGATGATCAGTCTCAAGACCTCCGTTTTACTTGCAGCAAGCTTAGAAATGGGAGCCATTCTTGGAGGAGCCAGCGAAGGTAACTGCAGGCATATCTACGACTTCGGTAAAAACCTGGGTATCGCTTTTCAGGTGCAGGATGATTACCTGGATGCTTTTGGTGATCCGGAAAAATTTGGGAAAGATGTGGGTGGAGATATTCGCCAGAATAAAAAAACATTCCTTTTATTACATGCACTTGAAGTAGCATCACCGGCACAAAAAAAAGAACTCGAAAACCTGATGCAACAAAACCCACCGGATAAAGTAATAAAAGTGTTGAACATCTTCCGGGAATGTAATGTTGATGCATGGGCAAGGGAGCTCAAAGACAAATATCTTCAAACAGCGTTGTCGCACCTGGAAGCCATTGCAGTAAGATCAGTAAGGAAAGAGCCGCTGGAGGAACTGGCTAATTTCCTAATACAGCGGGAATATTAAGCCGGATTAAACTATCTTGTAACTCAGGCTATAATTAGTCAATAATATCTATCACCAAAACTAACCAGCATGCCAGGTTCTCTTTTCAGAAGAAAATCGATTGATAAAATTGCAGCAGATGCTGCTGCAGGACACTCAGACGGACATGGAGCCGGACTAAAAAAAGTATTGGGTGTTCGTGACCTTACTTTTCTTGGAATAGCCGCAGTAGTAGGCGCAGGTGTTTTTTCAACTATTGGTGGTGCTGCCTATGATGGAGGCCCGGGGATTTCTATTTTATTTGTAATAACCGCTATTACCTGCGGTTTCTCGGCACTTTGTTATGCTGAGTTTGCCAGCAGGGTGCCCGTTGCCGGTAGTGCCTATACCTATTCCTATGTAACTTTTGGAGAACTAATTGCCTGGATCATCGGATGGGCGCTGATTTTAGAATACGCTATCGGTAATATCGTAGTGGCTATTTCATGGAGTGGTTATTTCAATAACCTGCTGGTGCATATTTTTAATATTCATCTTCCAGACTGGTTATTGGTCGATCCATTAACGGCAACCAATGCTTTTACCAGTGCTACTAAAGCTATCGCAGCAGGTAATATTGCCGATCCCGCCCAACTGGAAAGCTATCAGTTTGCTATCAAAGCCTATAACGAAGCACCGGTGATTGGAGGATGGCATATTTTCTTTAACCTGCCCGCATTTATGGTAGTAGCACTTATAACCTGGATTACCATTATTGGTATCAAGGAAAGTAAAAGTTCGGCCAATGCAATGGTAATCTTTAAAGTGGCAGTTATAATTTTTGTGATTATTGCAGGTGCTTTTTTTGTAGATACCAATAACTGGCGACCATTTATGCCAAATGGTTTTGCCGGGGTACTAAAAGGAGTGTCGGCTGTGTTTTATGCCTATATTGGTTTTGATGCCATTTCAACTACCGCAGAAGAATGTAAAGACCCACAACGCGATTTACCAAGGGGGATGATTTACTCTCTGGTAATTTGTACCATTTTATATATCCTTATTGCACTGGTACTTACCGGCATGGAAAACTATGCAAACTTTAAAGATGTAAACGATCCACTTGCATTTGTTTTTGAAAATAAAGCCCCATGGATCGAAAAAATAGTTTCAATCAGTGCAGTAGTAGCAACTACATCCGTAATGTTGGTATTCCAGTTAGGACAACCGCGTATCTGGATGAGCATGAGCAGGGATGGATTATTACCTAAACGATTCCAGAAAATTCACCCAAAATATAATACACCTGTCTTTGCATCAATTGTTACAGGCATTATTGTGGCAACAGGAGCATTATTTATTGAAGCGGGTATTATGACTGATCTTACCAGTATCGGTACCTTATTTGCATTTGTTCTTGTATCTGGTGGAGTATTGTTATTGCCACGAATAGAAAAAGGACCCGGTAAATTCAGTTTACCATATATCAACGGAAAGTGGATCGTGCCAATTCTCACCGTCAGCTTTATCTATTTTTCTTGGGAAAGAATACAGCTCGCAGTTGCCAATATTACCCATGAAGGATATCAGGAAATTTTATTCCTGGTATTTCTATTGATTACCATCATTTTGAGCATACTTACTTTCCTGCGTAATTATGGATTTATTCCAATTATGGGTGTACTATCCTGTGCTTACCTGATGATTGAAATACCCGCATTAAGCTGGGCCTGGTTTTTTATCTGGATGACACTGGGATTGCTTATCTATTTCTTCTACGGCCGAAGAAACAGCGTGTTAAACCACGAAAACCGGATGTGATAAACAGAGGAAAAGAGAACAGAGAAACAGAGGAATGTCCAACGTCGAAGTAAAAAGTTGGAAGTTGGACATTCCTCTGTTCCTCTGTTCATCTGTTTTCCCAGTTCTTCGTATTTTTGTGGTATGAAATACCAGGTAGGAGACGAGATCATTGTTTTACATAGCAATGAAGAGGGCAAAGTAATTGAGCTGATAAATGATAAGATGGTGCTGATTGAGGTAAGGGGAGTGAAATTTCCGGCCTATATGGATCAGATAGATTTTCCTTATTTCTATCGATTTACAAAAAAGAAACAAACAGAAGAAAAAAAGTCGGCACCTAAACAATATATCGATCAGGTACCCAAGGAAAAACCACAGCCCAATAAAATACAAGTGGCAGATGGTGTTTGGATATCCCTCATTCCAAAATTTTCACTGGATGATTTTAATGATGAAGTTGTTGATTTACTCAAAGTACATCTTGTAAATAAAACCCCACAACCTTACAAATTTGTTTACAAGCAGTTTTTTGCCCAGGAATTAGATTTTGAATTAACCAATCAGATAGAGAGCTTTCATGATTTCTATCTGCATGATATTGCTTTTGAAGCAGTAAACGATAGTCCATCCTTTTCCATAGATTTCTCTCTGCTACAGCCAGATAAAAAGAAAGCTCCGCATTTTGAGGCGCAATTGAAATTAAAACCCAAACAATTGTTTCAACGCATCGAAGCCATGAAGGAAAATAATACTCCGACTATTTCCTATCAGCTATTCGATGAATATCCCGATAAGCAAGAAGAGGATTATGTAGATCTTTCAAAATTATCCGGTAAAGGTTTTAAGATATATGATGCGTCTAAAGTTCGCCAGAACCTGCCTCCCGCGCGTTCTGTGGTAGACTTACATATTGAAAAACTCACCAATAGTTACGAAAGCCTCAGTAACCTGGAAATTGTAGGTATACAGTTATCCGAATTTGAGAAATGGTTCGATCTGGCAGTTGCGCACAGGCAACCAAGTCTTATCATAATTCATGGAGTCGGCACAGGTAGATTAAGGGAAGAGATACACGATATCCTCAAGACCAAACGGGAAGTAAAAAACTTCATCAACCAATACGATCCCCGTTTTGGGTATGGTGCCACGGAAATTTTCTTTCAGTATTGAGGGTAGGAGTTGGGTATTAGGTATTAGGTGTTAGGTGTTAGGTACTGGGTATTGGGATTTTAAATAGTCTTTACAAAAATAACACCTAACACCTAATACCTAACGCCTAACCCCTACAATAAATTACGTTATCTTTGTATTTCATATACCCGAACCATCGCTCCACCTGCTTAATGTGGGAGGGGAGGAAAGTCCGGACAGCAAAGAGCGACCCACCGGTGAATAGCCGGCTCCCCACAATACTGTGGGGACGAGATAGTGCCACAGAAAATAACCGTCCCCACAGTACTGTGGGGGTAAGGGTGAAAATGTGAGGTAAGAGCTCACGGTTTTTATTGGTAACAATAAGAGCGGGTAAACCTTGGGTGCTGTAATGCCATGTATAGGAGTCTTTGAGGGCGGCTCGTCCGATTCCGCCTTAGGCGGAAAGGTTCCAGGGTAGGCAGCATGATCTCATCAGTAATGGTGGGGCTAGATAAATGATGGTGTAGGAACAGAATCCGGCTTATGAGGTATATGATTTTTGATTGATGATCTCAGATGGCAGATCTCAGATTTCTTTTTAAATCTGAGATCTGCCATCTAAGATCCCAAAATTCTTTTATGACACAAGAACAAATAAAAATTTTAAGGGACCGAGTGGTTGTCCTGAGGAGGTTTCTTTGACGTTGAGAACAGAAACCATAAAGTAGAAACCGATCGTCAGCTCTCTCTATCGCCTGGATTTTGGGATGATAATGCCCGCGCTACAGGCATCATGAAGGAAATTAAGGTTAATGAATACTGGCTCCGTTTGTATAAGCAGGTGGAAGCTGCTGTAGAAGATTTTGCGGTACTCTTCGAATTTTGGAAATCCGGAGATGCTACAGAGCAAGAGACAAAGCAGGCTTATGATAATGCCCTTAACAGCCTGGAAGACGCAGAGTTCAAAAGTACCCTCAATAAACCCGAGGATGAATTACCCGCGATCGTTCAGATCAACTCTGGAGCAGGAGGAACCGAGAGCCAGGATTGGGCAGAAATGCTTTTACGCATGTATCGCATGTATGGAGATAAGCAAGGATGGAAAGTTACTGAACTTGATTTCCAGGAAGGAGATGGTGCAGGAATAAAAAGTGCCACATTGCAATTTGATGGCGACTTTGCATATGGATTCTTAAAGGCTGAAAGTGGGGTACACCGATTAGTAAGAATTTCACCTTTCGATAGTAATGCGCGCAGACATACTTCATTTGCCTCGGTATTTGTGTATCCGTTGATTGATGATAGTATCGAAATAAATGTCAACCCCGGCGATTTAGAATGGGCTTTTTATAGAAGTGGGGGTAGTGGTGGACAGAACGTAAACAAAGTGGAAACTGCGGTACGATTAAAACACATTCCAAGTGGATTTATCGTTGAATGTCAACAGGCACGTACACAAGGTGAGAACCGGGAACTGGCATTGAAAATGCTGAAGAGTCGTTTATATGAAGAAGAACTTCGTAAACGTCAGGAAGCGATGAATGCTACTAATGCAGGCAAGAAGAAAATAGAATGGGGTAGTCAGATTCGGAGCTATGTATTCCATCCCTATAAAATGATCAAAGATCACCGCACCGATTTCGAAGTAGGCAACGTTGGCCCAGTAATGGATGGTGAAATAGATGGTTTTATCAAAGCCTACCTGATGATGGAGAAAGAAGCGTGATAAACAGAGGAACAGAGGAATATCCAATGTTCAATTTCCAACTTTTTACTTCGACGTTGGATATTGGATATTCCTCTGTTCATCTGTTCATTTCTTCCTCTCTTCCTTTCGTCCCATTTTCAACCAAACAAACCCGCTAACCATTGCAATCAGTGAAGCGAGCAGGACGGATATTTTTGCAATATCCTGGTCTTCTACTTTGTTGAAAGCAAGGGTGGAGATAAAGATGCTCATGGTAAACCCAATACCAGCAAGTAAACCTGCCCCAATCATTTTATTCCAGTTAGTGCCAGATGGTAGTTCCGCGAGTTTTCTTGAAACCAGTAAATAACAGGCACTGGTAATTCCCAATGGTTTTCCAATACAAAGCCCGAAAATTATACCCCAGCTCAAACTGCTATTTAATGCTTCAAGACTATTCTCCGGTATGCCAATTGCAGTATTAGCCAATGCAAAGATGGGCATGATGATAAAATATACCGGGGTATGAAATTTTATCTCCATATCTGCTAATTTGGAAACAGGAACCATAAAGGCAAAAATCACACCTGCAACTGTTGCGTGAATTCCCGAGTTAAACATAAAATACCAAAGTGCCAGTCCAAGTATCCAATGCAGGTAACCAAAATTTATTTTTCTTTTATTGAGTAACCATAATAAAACAACCGTGATAATCGCAGCCAGTAAATATCCGAATTCAATTTCGTTTCCATAGAATAAGGCAATCACAACTATGGCGCCAAGGTCATCTATAATAGCCAGTGCGGTAAGAAATATTTTTAATGCTACAGGTACACGACTACCTAATAATGAAGCGATTCCTAAAGTAAATGCAATGTCTGTTGCGGTGGGAACAGCCCAACCTGTCATAAAAATAGTTCCCTTATTAAAAAGACTAAATAATAGGGCAGGTGCAAGCATACCTCCGATAGCTGCTATTACGGGCAGCGCAGATTTTTTTATAGAAGCGAGTTCCCCACAAACCAACTCTCTTTTTATTTCCATGCCCGCCAGAAAGAAAAATACGGCCATCAAGGCATCATTGATTACGAGTAAAGGGGAATTGGGCAAGGATAAAAAACCGATATAAGTATGGTGATCCGTTGTTCCATCGAAAAAAATATTCCACATGTCTCTGTATGCAACACCAAAATCACCCCAGTTTGCCAATAGTAAAGAAATGCCTGTACATGCCAGCAGCGTTACTCCAATTGCCCGGCTATCCCGGATAAACTGTTTGAGTGGATGAAATAATCGTGTTTGTACAAGCTTTGATAAGATCATACTTACAATTTAATAATTAAAAAGGGGATAGTTTATTGCGAAGAAAGAATGTCGAACATACTCTTAGGTCTGCGACTTTCCAACCACCTAAAGTTACGCAATTTTAGTTGATCGTGGTCAACTTGGCGCATGGGATACATAGTGCCATCAACGGCATTAATTAATACTACGCGTTTTGGTTTGCCATTGTCAAAACGTATCTCAATAACATCAGAACTGTTTTTATTTACGCCGATAAAATTTTTCTGTTCATCAACACCATAGTAAACATTTTCACTGTTCCCTTTGGCCCTTAAAAAATTAATTTGTCCGGTCGTGTCGAAATAGGCATTAATGGTATTACCTCTTACCTGGTTAAAATAAAGAGAACTGTCGACCTTACTCAATGCAAGTGCATTTTCGAAAACATACAATCTTTCAGGTTTATTGTTCTTTACATACATGTAAATAGTATCACCGCTCACCTGATTTTCCTGTGCCCAAACAACAGGTTGCTTGAATAAACGAAAAACGGAATCCTTCAGTGCATAAAATAAACTATCACCGACACTTTGCAGTGAGTCGGAAAAAATTTTTACGTTATAATAGGCTTCAAAATATTTATCTGTACTGTCTTCCTTGGTACTGTCGGGAGAGAATACAAAATCTATACTATCCCTGACTCTTGGAACAGGTTTATATTTTAATAGGTCTGACAATTTCGCGGAATAAAATGTATCTGCAGTGATATAAATGGTGTCTCTTTCCTGTTTCAAAAGGAGTAAAGGTTGTTGGGTTGCCAGCAATGAATTCTTCTTATTATTGGTTTTTATATTATTGGCAATCAGGTCAAAACCCTTAAGTGAATCTTTTCCGCGATATACTGCATTTCCCCTGAATTCACCAAGTCCACTGGTACTATCGAGCGCCATTTCATCAGCAGTCATAGTATAACTACTATCATCAATTACGGAACGTTTGTATAATTCGGCTCTTTTGTTTTTAAGATCATAATAGCCATCCCTGGTTTTAATCACCAGTTTTTTATCGTTACGAATCGTTGATGGACTGGTAAATGTGGCAATTTCAGTTTCTGTATTGTATTGAAGGGTATCTGTATTGATGCGATAGTCGGGATTGATCAGGATAACTTTTTGTTTGAAAAAAATATCCTTGGTGTCTCCGTAATAATATCCTTCAATACTGGTTAAGTTCGTTTTTTCATTTACTACTTTACCTCCTTTCAGGTAAGTGCCGATTTTTACGGTTACATCGTATTCCAGTTCATCTGTTGTAAGGGTGCTTTTGCCATCGGTAAGCCTCACTTTTTTCTTCAGGTAAGCTTTTTTCTCTTTAGCCAGGTATTTCAGGTATTGGGCATAAGTGTGTACGCTGTCTGCGTCGTTGATATGAACATTGCCGAATGCTTCAAATACATTGGTGATCGGGTTAAGCACAGCACTGTCTGCATAAAACAGTGTTTTTTCCTGACGCATGATTACTTTACCAGCGTAAGAAATGAATTGATTAACAGAATCGATTTTCTTTATATTTTGTCGATCTGCCCGCAACATTTCCAATAATTTTCCTGTTACAACAGCAGATGTGTCTGTTGCAGGATCTTTGGTTGTTTGTGCATTGCTTAAATAGCTGCAACACAAAAACAAACAGCAGGAAACAAAATTGCGGATCCGCATAATTATTTATTCTTCGTAGAGTCTAATGGAGCCATTAATGGGCCGGTTCTGTCCTTCTTGCCAAATACGGAGATGTTTACATAGCGTTTAGGATGTACCCGAAGGTCATCCATCAAAATATTGGCACTTCGAACGGTATTACTCAGGTTATCATAAAGCGTTTTATCGTTCAGTAATTTGCCTAATGAACCTTCGGTTGAAGATGCTTTGGCAAGAATACTGTTCAATGTTTCGATTGAATTTTTTAACTGCGCTACTGTGCCATCAATATCTGCTTTAGAAAGGTTTTCTGTGGTTTTCTCCACATTGCCAAGCATACGGGTTATCTTATCATTATTGTCGGAAAGATTTTTGGTAAAGCTGCTTACATTATTCATGGAAGCAGCAATTGTTCCGGTTTGCTGGTTCAGCATGGCCTGTATAGAAGCAGAAGATACTACAAGGCTGGCAGTAGTTTTATTGATATTGGCTATAACGTCTTGCAGGTTGTTTTTTGTTGCAGGATCAAATATGGTATTGATATTCTTTAATACACTGTCTAATGAACCCACTGTTGCTTTTATCTGATCACCAACGGGGCCAAGTTTATTCATTACATCACCCAATAATCCGGCAGAAGAAGAGGTGAGGATGGTATCTCCTGATTTCACATAACTGGCGGCGTCTCCAAGACTGATAGTGATGCTGGCATTTCCCAATGGGTTTTCTTTGATTGAAGCCACAGAGTTGCTGGGAATATTGTACTTGTCTTTTAGTTTTATGGCTACTACGATGGCAGATAAATTGGCGTCCGCATTTTCAATATCATATACAGACCCAACCTGAAAGCCATTAATGAAAACACCATTCGATACCATTATCCCCTTGGTATCAGTATATTTTGCATAGATGAAATTACCTGTTTTGAACAGGGTTTTACCTTTCAGGAAATTAAAGCCAAGGATCAGTAAAGTAATGGCAATAGCAGTTAGAGCCCCTACTTTTGTTTCATTCGATATCTTCATACGGCAAAACTAAGGTTTCTTGGATTAGCCTGTCTGAACTAGCTGTTAAACATTGTTTTTTGGGGGGCTTAGTCCATAGTCCATAGTCCATAGTCCATGGTCCATGGTTGTTTGGGAAGTTTAGGTCCTAGTCTCTGTAAAATAAGCACCTATCAAGGCTAGCAGCTAGAGGCTAGAAGCAGGCAGCCTATTTCCCACGGACAATAATGATTAGAATAGGCACTTTACTTTCTGGAATTACCAGCACTTATGCCAGCCTGGTTTTCAAGAGAATTCTTATAAATACGGACTGCTTTGGTAATAACCTGACAAATTTCTACCTGTCCTTTTTCGCTGTTCAGGTAGTCTTCTTCTTCCGGATTGGAAATAAAGCCTGTTTCAACCAATACGGCTGGCATATTTACAGCTTGTAATACCCATATTCCCTTTTTACGTTGCTGGGCCTTACGGCTAATGCGACCTACTTTCTGAAATTCCTCTTCGATAGTCATGGCCAGTTTGGCACTGCGTTGAAAATATTGCTGGGTGAGGATATTTGCCAACATGGTTTTGGTAGGGTCATTGGCATCTGCCGCCTTGCGGGCTTTGAGTATTTGTACGGAAACACTATCCAGGTATTCATCCAATCCTTCACTGGCAACCGCTTTACGCTCGTCGGTTTTATCGATTCCGTAAATAAATGTTTCAGTACCCATTGCTGGGCTGGGGGTAGTCCAGGTGCGATAATCCTTCACTCTTTGCTTAACCAGTTTACCCTTTCTTTTTACGGTAATGGTTTTATAGCCAATAAACTCGCGGTTTTTTCTTGCTGCAGCGGAATTTACGTGGATACAGACGAATAAGTCGCCCTTGGCCTGATTGGCTATTTCTGCTTTCTGGATAACGGAATGAAAGACATCTGTTTTTCGGGTCATGACGATTTCTACATCAGGGAGGGCATCCTGAAGCATTTTCTCAAGTTTAAGGGCAACTTCAAGCGAAATTTGGCTTTCAGTAGAATATCTGCCCCTTGCTCCAACATCTTCTCCTCCATGACCAGCATCTACAATGATCCTCTTAAGTACCTGTTTTTGTTGGGGTTTGCCTTTTTCAGGCATAAAAGAACTGAATATACCGACCCCTAAACTTAACAAAACAAAAGCAGCATATTTAACACGCATCATATCAATTCGTTAAAGGATTATAACCAGAGTTCCGTTTACACGCTTCAAACACTATTTTTGCCAGGTGAATATGCGCAAACGCTGTAAAATTAACGTAAAAACCATGCTTCCTATTGTTGTGTGTGCATATTTGCTCATATTAACATTTCATAAGGAGGCTGGCGCAGCTCCGGCTTTATTTAAATCTTCCTTTGAAAATATCTTACAGGATACTGTTCCGCCCAAATCTGCAAGTGATACCAGCGTGAAACAAAAGGATAGTTTAAAAACCGCTAAAACAGGTGATTCGTTGGTTAACCGAACAGATACCATGCGTATCTCCAAAGACTCAATAGATGCTCCTATAACCTACAATGCAACGGATTCTGGTGTTTTAATTATAGATACAAAAGAGTTCATACTCTATGGCAAGGCCAAAACCAATTATAAGGACCTTCAAATGGAAGCGGCCACCATTCGGTACGACCAGCAATCGCAAATGGTTAAGGCATATGGTTCACTCGATTCAACTGGGAATCCTTTAAGTAAGCCCCAATTTATTCAGGGTGAATTACAATCTGTGAGTGATTCTATTTTCTACGATATGAGAACTGGAAAAGGACTCACAAAAAACACTTTTTTTCAGGAGGGTGAAATTTTTGTAAATGCAGAAGCACTAAAAAAAGTGAGTGCCGATGAAGTATTTGCCAGTAAAGCTCGTTTTACTACCTGTAATCTCGATACGCCCCATTTCGCCTTTCGAACCAGAAAGATGAAAATCATCAACAACAAAATGGGCATTTCCAGTGCCGCATTTCCCGAGTTTGAAGGCGTGCCCATACCCATTGGTATTCCTTTCGGAATATTTCCATTATATCGTGGCCCGCAATCTGGTTTTATAGCACCGGCATTTACGGCCAGCGAAGATTTTGGATTAGGATTAGAAGGAATCGGATATTACCACATATTCAATGATAACCTGGATCTTACAACCCGGGCCAATTTATATTCCTATGGAGGGTATAATATCAATTTTAATTCAAGATACCTGAAACGATATAAGTTTACGAGTAACCTCAATGTTACGATACAAAGTTCCAGGATACTAAACAGGGGAGGTGTAACCAAAGACGAGTTCAGTAAAACAAAATCTTTCATGATTAACTGGTCGCATAGCCGGGATGGCAGAGCCAGGCCAGGAACCAATTTTTCAGCGAATGTAAATTTTGGTAGTACAAGGTTTAACCAGTTGTTGTTGAATAATCCTTACCAGAATTTTCAAAACCAGTTAAGTTCATCTATCAATTATACCAAAGACTGGAGAGGTAAATACAACTTATCTGTTAATGCCAACCATAACCAGAACAACAATACAAGATTGGTAAACCTGAATCTGCCAACATTGAATTTTAACGTAGTAACTTTTTATCCATTCCAGAAAAAAGACCAGGTTGGTTCAGGAAAATGGTATGAAAAAATAGGGATAGGTTATAGTGGCAATGTGCAGAATCAATTATCCTTTTATGATACGGCATTTAATATGCGTCGTGCGCTTGATGAACTGCAGTGGGGTGCCCAGCACAATATCCCCATAACCCTTTCATTACCTGCTTTGGGTCCGGTTACAATAGCCCCAAGTGTGTCTTATGAAGAAAGATGGTATGGTCAGCGTATTTTCCGTTCCTGGAACGATACAGCTAAGCAGGTTGATACAAAAATTCAGCGTGGTTTTTATACAGCCAGACAAATGGCTTTTGGCGTGAGTTTGAATACCCGGATTTTTGGTACATATACCCTGAAATCGAAGGACACAAAAATTATCCGACACGAAGTTCGCCCAAGTATCTCATTCAACTATAAGCCAGATATGGCTGCGAAATATTTTTATACTACTCAGATTGATTCAACCGGAAGAACCATGCGGTTCTCTCAATTTGAAGGTGGTATAATTCCCGGCTTCTCAGAAGGTGCTTTTGGCGGAATTGGTTTTGGTATCGACAACCTGCTTGAGATGAAACTTAAGGACAAATCGGATAGTTCCGGAAAAGCTACCAAAAAAATCAAGCTGATTGATGGATTCGGATTTAACTCTTCCTATAATTTATTGGCGGATAGTTTTGCATTGGGGAATTTTAATTTCTATGCCCGTAGTACTTTGTTTGACAAGATCAATATAACAGCCGGTATGAATATTGACCCTTATGCAGTAGATGCACAAGGTTATCGTTTAAAACAACTGGCAATTGATCTTAAAAAACTAAAGTTTGGCCGTATTACCAGTGGCAATCTTGCTGTTTCAACTTCTTTTACCAGTAAATCGAAAGACGGGTCTGATAAAAATGAAAAAGATATTCCAATCGATCCGTTCATGACACCTGATGAACAACAAAGACAATTACAATTTGCACAGGCCAACCCAGCAGAGTTTACTGATTTTAATATACCCTGGAGTCTTACGCTTGCTTATTCTTTGAATTTTAACCGTGTCCTCAAACAAGACTTTTCCGGTTACGAAACACAGATTTTTTCCAACCTGAATTTCAATGGAGATTTTAGTTTGACGGAAAAATGGAAATTGGGTGGTACGGGTTATTATGATGTAAATAATGGCGGATTACAACAACTGAGTATGTTTATAACCAGGGAAATGCATTGCTGGCAATTATCGATCAATGTAACCCCTATCGGATTATACAGATCTTTCAATATCACCATCAATCCTAAATCAGGTATCCTCCGCGATCTTAGAATCAATAGGAGCAGGGTGTTTTCGAATTCTAGATTTTAGGTATTAGGTGTTAGGTGTTAGGTACTAGGTATAAGGTATAAGTGTCATTTTAACTAACAGTTTACTATCTCAAAAGAGTTTTATCCTAACACCTAATACCTAGCACCTAGCACCTTTCTTCCGCTTCATAGTATTTCCACATTATACCAAACAACTCCTCCTTAAGTTCCGAAGCTTTTTTTCCTTTTGAAGGAACGGGTGGAAGGAAATGCATTTCGAGTGGGTGAGGCATCAGGTAGAAGAAGATATTGGCTGGTAATACTTTTTTTGTATGAAATAGTATGGTGGGTAAGATTGGCTTTTCTGTATCTGTTGCCAGTTTGAAAGCACCATCATAAAAACTTTTCAACGGATCTGAGGTTCTGTTACGTGTTCCTTCCGGATAGATAACCATATCGAGGCCGATGGAAAGCATTCTTTTCATTTCATCATAACTGCGTCTGCGGCTTTCGTCGCTTTTTCGATCAACCAGCACACTGCCGAAAGTGTAGATCCATCCAAACAAAGGCACTTTAGCAAAGCTTTTTTTGGCAATGGTTTTATTGGCCCTTGGCATGAATGGCGTACTTACGGGTACATCCATCAGGCTGTTATGGTTGCAGATAACGATATAGTTACAATTGTCTTCAAAATGTTCTTTGCCTTTAACACGCAATGGGCAGCCAATCAGGTTTAGGTAAATCCACATCCATACCCTTGATACATGTCTGTGCCACCTGGCTTTAGCCGGGTCGTTGAGTAGAAAGCAGGGGAGATAAAAAACGATGGCAGGTAGCATGGTGCCGATAAAAAGTATCAGGGCCCATAGTGCAAATACTCTGCCGAGTATCAGTTTCCAAACAGGTGTTTTGATAGGTATTGATTTGTTCATGTATTAAGCGTTGTTGGTAATGCTCCAGTCTATTGGACTCATGCCTTGTTTCATCAATAGTGCATTTGTTCTGCTGAAATGTTTACATCCAAAAAATCCTTTATCGGCGCTAAAGGGAGAAGGGTGCGCGGCTTTTAATACATGGTGTTTTGTTGCATCAATCAATACTTGTTTTTCCTGTGCAAAGCGCCCCCATAATAAAAAAACAACTCCTTCTTTTTCATCTGATATCTTCCTGATTACGGCATCTGTGAAATCCATCCAACCGATTTTAGCATGACTGGCAGGTTCATTTGCTCTGACAGTTAATACTGCATTCAATAATAGCACACCCTGTTTGGCCCAAGGGGTTAAATTACCTGTTGTGGGTATCGGCATTCCGATATCTTCCTGCAATTCCTTATAAATATTTACCAGGGAAGGAGGAGGTTTAAAACCGTCTGGAACAGAAAAACTTAAACCATGTGCCTGCCCCGGACCATGGTATGGGTCTTGCCCGAGTATTACCACTTTTACTTCTTGAAATGGCGTAAATGTAAATGCATTAAATATAAGTTGACCCGGAGGGTAAATTGTGGCGCCAGTTGCTCTCTCAGTTTTCAGGTGCGCTGCAACTTGCAGGAAATAAGGCTTTGTAAATTCATGCTTAAGCACTTCTTTCCATGAAGCTTCGATCTTTACATCCATTAGCTTTGAAGATTGATTGCGAAAATACAGAAACAATTATTGAATGAAGCATGATGATGGCTAACAGCTAATGGCCATTAGCTAATACACAACCGTCACAGTTCCTGTAACCGGTTTTTGTTTATCATTTTGTTTGATGAGGTAGTAATAAACACCTACCGGAACTATGCTGCCATTATTCGAGCGTCCATCCCAAACAGGTAGATACCCTTTGGATTTATAAATTAGTTGTCCGTTTCGGGTAAAAATTTCGATCCTTGATTCAGGATAATATTCAATGAGTGGAATCTTCCAGGTATCATTGATGCCATCTCCATTCGGAGAAAATATATTGGATGGAGCAATGAGGGCATCTTCAATATTTACTACAATAGGGTTGGTGGCTGTACATCCAAAAACATTTGTACTCTTTGCATAATAAGTCCCCGATTTTAAAATTCGCTCAGGGTTTAACTGAGGTTTGGTAGTTGCACTGTCTTGCCAATAGGAGTAGGTCCAGTCTGTGCTAAAAGGCACTGAATTAATCAGGTTGATGGTTTGTGGTATTCGAACAGTTGCGGGGTTTGTAACTGTAAATTCAGGAATAGGGTTAATGGTTACTTTCGCTGATTTGCTTACGGCGCACCCAGCTGCAGATCTTAAACGGATATAATAATTGGTGGTTTTAGTAAATACATGATCATCCGGTAATCTTGAAGTAAATGCGGCGTCGGACCAATAGCTAGGTGTGGCAGTAGGATCACTTCCTGCCACCGGATTAACTGTAGAAAGCAGCAATTCGCCACAGGCGGCAAAATCGTTGGAAATTAAGACTGGCGGTGCTGTAATGGAAACATCAACCGGTTTAATAACAGTACATCCTTTGTCGGTAGTTCCTTTGATATAGTAGGTGCCGGATTTATTGATAGCTTTTGGAGAACTTAAAATTTTTGTAGCAAGTTCATCGTTCCAATAACTGTATGTAAGTCCGCTTTCACTGCCTTGTATAATATCGCTCGTAGTTAGATCAACTGTATTTGGGATACATTCCGGGAGTTCTGCTTTTACTTTTACAACAGGATTTTTCCAGACTATTGCATTGAAAGGCTTGGTATCTGTACATCCTGCGGTGTTAACTGCTTTGATGTAATAGGTACCTGTTTTAATAATTTTTTTGGGGTTTGATACAAATTCCGATTCATTAAAATCGGCAAAATAACTATACACCATTCCGGGTGTGCTGCCCTGAATAAGCGTTGGGGATGATATGTCGATGCCAGGTGTTTCACAAGCTTCAACCGAAGGCTTTAAAATAAAGTCGAACGGATCATCCGATTTTGTTACTGTTGTATACAACGTGTCCAGGCAGCCCTGGTTAGGGTAAGGAACAATTTCTAAGGCTAGCCGGGTACCAGGGGCGGGCGCAGGGTTTAGTTTAAGGGTATTGTTGATGCCCAGTGTTTGTGAAAAATCTTCTGTAAACCATTTATAGGCCATAAATCCATAGGGCGCAGTTAAGGTTAGCTGTGGTAATCCGTTACATAATACGTTACCGGTAACAGGGGTTGTACAGTTTTCGTTTATATCGATATAAGCATAGCCAAAATGTCCGCCTAAAGCACAGTCATTTACCGTAAACTCGAGTCTAAGTGTTTTACCGGCATAGTTTTGGAGTTTCAGGGTAATCGGGGCCCAGTCTTTATAAAACACATCAGGTCTTGGGTCGGTGGAACGTTTAAACCCTGGCAGATCTGCGGAAGCGATAAACTGGAAAGAGCCACAGTCTTCATATTTGTTGTCAGTGACATTAAAAATCTTTACAGCCAATTGGGGTTGCTCAAATGATTCATGTTTCGGGTTTTCCAGTACCACTGCATAATTGTAGATAATACTATAATCACCACTGGTTGCTGGCACGGTAAACGTATAATTCAAGCCATGGGCATCAGAGCCTCCTTGTTCCATACCAAGTTTAACGGAGTAACCGCTGCCGTTTGGACAAACCACCGGAAATCCGCCATATTGGTCCGTTTCTTTCCCATTAATATTTGCATCCATGATCCTGTGTGTGGAAGGGTCTGGGGAAATGGGGGAAAGGAAAATAGCGCCATCGCGGGATATTTGTCCTTTCAGGGTTTCCCAATTATCGAAATTGCCTCTTTCGAAGCCAATATTGGGAGGGCATTGGGAAAAAGCCGAAGTAAAGTTAATGCAGGCAAATAGGAACAACAGAACGCCCCATTTTAAGGTGTGGCTATAAATCGAAAATCTGTAGTTTCCTTTCATAATGATCAATTACACGGGTATCTGAAAAAGACAATAAAGTCCGTTTCCGGGTTGCATGGATAGGATTAAATACAGGTTTTAGAAAGGAGATCAGGGTAAAATGAAAATTATGCATTATTTCTATATATGCCAAAAAAATCGGATATGCGGTAGGTTTTGCATAGAGAGAAGTCCATAGACCATAGACCATGGACCATGGACTATGGTCTATGGAGTAATTGTTTGATACGTTCACGATTCAGGCGGGAGACAGGGATTTTTGTTTTATCGAGCAGTAATAGTTTTGGGCCGTCATCTTGAATCCAGCTTTTGATATAATTGCGGTTAACAAGGTGCGACTGATGCGGTCGTATAAATTCGTTGGAAGGCAATAGGGTTATATATTCTTTCAGGGTTTTGGCCACCAATATTTTTTCATTTGAATCGAGGAATATATAAGTGTAATTATTACTTGCTTCGCATCTGATAATTGAGGTAATATCAACATACCTGATTTCTTGTTGATGAGGTAATGCAATTCTTCTGGGTTGTTGAGTATTGATTTCCTCTAATAGGAAGCGTAATTGTTCATTCTTCTTTTTCGTGCCTATTTTTTCAATGGCCCTTTTTACTGCCATTGCCAGTTCATCGGAATTTATTGGTTTAAGCAGATAGTCGAGTGCGGCATATTTGATGGCCAGTATTCCAAATTGATCGTAGGCGGTTACAAAAATTACTTCGATTTCAGTGTTGGATAATTGTTGCAAAAGATCAAATCCTGTTTCTTTATGCAGCTTGATATCAAGAAACAATAATGCAGGTTTACTGGCCTGAATACCTTTTAGCGCACTTTCTACATTGCTGGCAGTACCCACTACCGTTATTTCGGGGCAATGGGTTTGCAGTAAAAATGACAGGTTTTCAATATTGTGTAATTCATCATCTACTATATAACATGGAATGTTCATGACCAGTAATTAAGTGTTAGCTGACAGGCAGTATGGCCATCTACAGACAATACATCAAAATGAACGGTTGATTGGCTATACAATTTATTGAGTAATTCAATTCTTTCCCTGATTAGTTTTAGTCCGAATCCTTCCTTGACTGCATCAGGAGAAAATCCCGGTCCATTATCAATAACCTGAATAATGAGTTCCTCAGATTGCTTCATAAAGTTAATGGAGATCATTCCTCTTTCGGAAAGTCCGGAAACGCCATGCTTTACTGCATTTTCAACCAGAGGTTGCAATAGCATTGAAGGGATAGCGGTATGTATTTGATCGATATTATCGTCGATAACAACTTTGTACTGAAACCCAAAACGAAGCTGTTCCATTGAAAGATAATCATTTAATAGTTTGACTTCTTCTTCAATGGTTGTTTTATCATCATCTGTTTCATTTAAAATATGCCCTGTAATTCGAGCAAATTTTGACAGATAATTGCTGGCTTTGCCGGTTTCATTTTTGTTCACCAGATTTTGGATGCCAGCGAGGGCATTAAACATGAAATGAGGGTTTAGTTGTGATCTTACTGCTTTTAATTGTAATGAAACTATCTGTTTTTCCTGGTTTTTCTTGGCAAGCATTGCTCTGCTTTTACCCCTGTAGAATAAGAAGCCAGTGCTTCCGATTAGTGCCAGAAATGCAGTGTAAAGAATGGCTTGTTTTGAATTGAATAGAACGATGGAAGATGGTTTTACCGAAAAGAAAAGACTTGCCTTTGGGATATTGGTTGATCTTTTGAATTCCTCTGGTAGTTTTGGCGTAATGATGATTTCATAGTTACCCGGTTTCTTAAAATAGGCAGCATTGATTTGCAGTTCAGGGTTTTTACTATAGTAGGAAATATTCCATTTATTCGATATTAAGCTGGTATCGGAATGGGTGTTACTATAATGACGCAGGTACACAAAATACATTTCATTGAGAATTGTTGGTTTTATCGAAAGGGCAATATGGTTGATGCTATCGTTCCATTCAAAGGATCGATTTTGTATTTCATTTAGTACAGTAGCAAGTGGATTCTTTTTATTTTCCGAGGGTTTAATCTCATATCCTCCGATCTTTAATTGTTTTGAAGCAGGTATATAATGTTGTTTTAAAGGCTGGAAAAGGTTGGCATCATTGTAAAATACTCTTGCCTGTGCTATAGATGGGGTTGGCGTATATAAATTATTGAAGTAAATGGTTCTTTTATCGTAATAGTGTGCGATATGGTATAGTTCGAACTTGATGAGTTTATGTTTCGAATTAAATTTACCCAGGTAGGCGTAAGCACCTTTTTTATTTGTTTTAAAAATAGTTGGATGTTGCCATGAAACGAGTTCAATGCTATCGTTGATTACTACATGATATAAAAAGGAATCGGCATTTGCTTTTGTAATGCCTGTAGCTGCCAATTCTAAAAAATCCTGTCCATTCAACCAGCTTAAAGTTGCATTACCATAAAAACCGACAACTGCTGCAGAAGTGTTGCTGCCTGGTTTGTATTTCGGACTAAATTTGTCGAAAACCTGAAAATTTTTATTAGGAGCATATCTTGCCCATATATCAGATGGGTCAGTTTCCATGATTTTTGTCCACTCGTTGTAATGGTTCAGTTTTATGGCAGTGTCAGTAACTTGTTGGGCATAAATATTGGCGAAATATAAGCAACACAGTAAATAAGCAAAAGTCTTTTTCATGGCATAATATTTAAAACAAAGCTGTATAAATATAATTCCTTAAAAATGTTTATTTAGTATTTGGTGCTTTTGGATTAGGATTTGGCTTTAGTATTCAATCGAAAGAAAATTGTGATAAAAAACTTAATGCATACTCAATTCAACAAAATCACTATCAAATAGTAAGCTTGAGATTATATACAATTAATCTGTGAATCTGTGGCTAATTTCTAATTGATCATTAGTAGAAAATTATTTGTTACCTGAGCTACAAAAAAGCCTCACAATAGAGTGAGGATTAGTGAACCGGATTGCCCCGACATCGGAAGGGGAACCAATGACCTTCCCGATTAGCATCGGGATGCTCTATCCATCTGAGCTACTGCAAATAAAAAGCCCCACAAAATTGTGAGGCTAGTGACCGGAGGTTGGGAATTTTCGAACCAATTTGTTTCAGATATTATGCTTTTAGCTGGTATCAGTACGCAACATGACAAGACTCGGCCCGAAAATGATCCCATTTTATGTGCGATACAGAACAGAAAAGGCGTTTGATTTACAAGAGCAATCCTCATTTTCTGTTTTAGGGAGCAGCTTTGGGTGCTGCGCCAAGATAAACAGGATACAATTATAGGCAGACTAGAACTGTGTCTAATCCTTGTATTTTACTTAGCAATACCCCCTTACCAACCGGAGGGGGTTTGACAAGGAAAATGTATCTCCTAAGAATGTTTTTCCAGTTATATGTTTAACGGGTTTGAGACTCATTTTCAAGTTTCAAAACTACATTCTCAATTAGTCGCCGGATATCAAGTTTGATTTGGTAGAAATTATCAAGAATATCTTGTTGTGAAATACTATAAACAGGCGGGATTTCCTTAAAGTCTTTCATCTCCCTGTTTATTGACTCGGTATCCTGCAGGATTTCTGCGTGAAACATTTTCAGCTTAATCTTATCATCAGGATTATCTGCTACCATTCCTACAAATTCACCGGAGGAGAGAGCGGCAATTTTGGATGCGGGTATGGCATTGTCCATCTGCCAGGATTTGCTTATGCTGGTATCATTGCTGTTGATACTCATACTCTGTCGCAACTGGACAATCTTACCGAAGCGTTCGGAAAGTAATCTGGCGGTTTCTCCTGTTACCTGACCCGAAATTATATTCCCGCAAATATTGGTGATTACATCAGCCTGATCTTTACCATAATCCTTCTTTAGCTGAGAAAAATCCTGTGCGGCAAGTATGGTTGCAACTTTGTTACTCCTGGCAGTTGCGATATGCCCATCAATGTCATTGAAAAAGATGGTAGGGAACTCGTCAAAAACCAAGGCACTTTTGAGCTTATCCTTTCTGTTTACGATTTTGATGAGGCGGGAGGCGTAAAGAGAGAGGACCGCCCCATATATGGAACGCTTGTCGGGGTTGTTGCCCACACAGACGATTTTTGGTTGCCAGGGCGAATTGATGTCGAGGGTGAAGTCATTACCTGAGAGCACCCAGTAAAGTTGGGGGGACGCCAGTCTGGCCATTCCGATTTTGGCGGAAGCTACCTGACCTTCTAATTGTTCCATTGCATCGTTTTGGAATGCCGTGATAAAAGGGTTGACAAATACTTCAATTTCTGGTTCTGAATTTAGTACCGGAAATAGAGTATCATATTCTACCTGCATCAGTTCAATCACATGGGGTAGGGTACAATATACCCCGTCTTCATACTTTCTTAAAAACCAGATAATGGCTGTTACGAAGTTGATCGGAGATTCTACAAAGAAATCTCCCTGTTTTTTAATCCATTGGGTATTGAGGCCTAATAAAATTGTTCTGGCTGATTCAGTGGCATCGGTGATATCAAACATGGAATCAGGATCCAGCGGATTGCATCTGTGCGAACAGGCGAGGTTGTCAAAATTGATGGCATAGAATGCAGGCGGCGTTTTATACGCGGAGGTGTTTTGCAACAACCAATTATAGGCAGCTTTTGACAAGTCATCATATTTAAAGTCGTAAATGAACATGGTGTATCCCTTCGAGATCAACTGGCGAATCATGGGAAGGATCACAAACCATGATTTACCTGCACCAGGGCTACCTGTTACCAAAAGTCCACGGAAAGGATTGGGGAAGGATATAGTGGATTTACGGACTTTATTTTTTAACCGGTATTGTGCAGCGAAGTTGATTGAATATTCATTGACATGCGGAACCTCTTCCTGCGGAAATGTTTCATTTTCTTCATTGAAAATATCCTGCTTCAAATTGTCAAAGATCAAGCGGCTCAACCGGGCACCAGTAAAAACCAGTAATCCAAATCCCGTACTACAGGTAAGGATGTAAGAGGAGGCAGTAGTAGCCATATTCAAATCTGATGCAAGAAGAAAGCTGCAGAGGTAGAACATCAGTAACCCACAAATAATCCAACTGATCACTGCACTTAATTTGTACTCCTGGTCTTTTTTACCTTTTGCTCCCAGAAAGGAAATGATTAAGAGAACTAAAATAAGAGACTTGATTTTCAAGGTGCTTTCGAACACCCCTGTTTTAGCGATGGACTGTAACATGCGGTCTGATAAAGAAGAACGCACACCATAATCTGCAAAGGCAGCATAACAACTGTAGTAAAAATGCAGCAGCAGAAGGCCAACAGAAAGCCACCTGCTTAAGTCCACAATTTTTCGTAAGCCCTGTTCATTCTCACCTGTTCCCATTGCTCAAAAGATTTGCTTATATGCCTCTTTGTTTTTTTCGTTTCTTTTTCTTTAGGTGAAAGGGGATATGCTGGGCTCCGGTTTCTGCCTGCAATAGATCATTAACCAGGCCTTCGATTTGTTGCACGTTTTTCTCTGCATTTATTTGTTCCGCATGGATCAACTTTATGACTTTTTGTTTCTCTATTTTCAGTTTTTTGGCCAATCCTGCTATACTGTATTCTTTGCCTAATTCTGATCCATTGAAAACGCTTCTGTTTTTATGGTCGACAAATGTGATACCATAGATTCTTCCTTCTGCATTTTGTCGAAGAACCGTTTGGACGGATTGGTTGCTTAGGAATTGGATCATTTTGTCAAGGGATGTAGGTCTCTGCATCAAGCAATTGTCAAGGCTGTTTTTGAGGTTCAGTTTTAACAGATCCCGATTGGTTTCATTGAGCGTAAAACGATTCTCCAGATAGGCGAGGGTAGGTTTGCCTGCAATGGAGCTGGCTTTTATAGGTATTCCGATGGCTTGACCTTCTTTATCGATCATCCGGTACAGAAGGCCATTTTTTCGGTGCGTAAAACTCCCTTCCTTGCCCCGATCCGCTTTTACACCGAACGTGGACAATATCGCGTTAAACTGTGCCAGTGAAACATAATTATAAAGATTGATGGTCTGCTTCAGCACATTGGCTATACTTCTTTTCGTTTCTGATTTGCCATATTCCAACCTGTTTTGAATGGGAGCAGCCAAGGCCAGTTCATTTGACGTTGTCCCCGCCTTTATGAGCCCATGTTTTTCCTCTACCAGTTTGCGTGCCATTTCCGATTGATTCCGGCCTATGTTGTGGGTATTGATCCGAGAACCATCTCCCCGGATCGTTGTTGCGACAATATGGAGGTGAGGATGCCCCGCATCTTTATGCTGGTAAACTAGATAGGGTTGGTCGCCAAACCCAATTCGTTCCATGTAATCCTGTGCGATTGAATTTAACTTTTCGATCGAAAAGTTTTCAGATGGTGCAAAATTCAGGGACACATGCATTGTTTTTGTTGTGGCACGCTCATTCAATTTATTCCTTTGATTGAACCAATCGAGTTTGTGGTAAAAATTCATGGCAGATATAGGCAATAGAAAATTATTTTCTGCAATGCACATGGCTACCCCTTTTTGAACTTTGTGTTCATTGTAGTTCAGTGTTTCACTAATTGAAGCCGGGAATGTTATCCTTGCAACCATTGGTCTGACCATTTTTGAATTTCAGTACAAAGTTTTACTGTCACGGATAAAACATCCTGCCTTGTTTTTTCATAAACTGTAACCCAGACACGGAATTCCGGGATTTTATCCAGTGTGTGTAGCTTATGTACTGCCTGGTTCAAATTGTTGCCGATGTAATTGATTTCTTTTCGCAGCAGGATCAACTCTGCGGAAAGCTCATCCATTGAGGTATTTCTGGTTTTGATGGTTACGGCTTTGTGAAGGGCAAGTTTGCGTAAATAATTACTGTTGGTTTTCTCAGTGGTCTTTTGGCGGTTTTTGACCAGGGTTGAAAACTCATCCTCATTCATGCGAAGTGTAATGATCTTGTTTCGGATCATTCGTTTTTCCTTGTCCATCACTTTTAGTTTTCAGTCAATCACAACACGAACGAGTTCCGAGTGAGTGTCAAATGACCCCAAACGTATTACGTTTGTACATCTTGCAGCCGGCGATAAGTCGGCTACCATGTGGAAACACCCGGCGACTTTTTTTCAGGTTCTATCGGAATTACTATGTAAAAGTAGAAAGGGTAGAAATATCCTGCGCAGCTTGCCTTTATATTAGGCAAGTGAGTGTAAATAAAGATCAGCGATTGCGAAGCTAAATACAACTTATAGCATCTAAAAAGCAAGCACATGGCCATTCTGGCAATCTCTTGCTTCTGCTATTGCTTCAAGGTAGGTAACAAAGGACTTTATATTGCCCTCTTCATCCACAACAAATTGCGGTTTGTGGAACCGTTCTATGACATAAAATGGCCCATCTTCTGGCGGGTCTTTCGGGTCAATTTCCATGATCATGAATAATAGGTTTTGCATGGCTTAGGTTTTGGAAGTAGTGATGGGAATTGGATTAGAAGAGAACTGTTTTAAATTCAGGAAAAAGCCACGGTAAAATGTCATTCCTTCCCTGAATAAATTCCACAGAAGAGATGAACCCAAAGCACTTATAGATGTGTTGATAAACAGATCCTGTTTGGCAAGTGCTTCGCTCATCGAACAACTGGGCTGATCATCTTCTTGCACGTCCTTCAATTGTCTGCGGTAAAGTTTGGTTACTGTAGGCAAAGAGCTTACTGTTTCGTACATCTGTGAAGCGGGTTGCTTTACCGGATATACAGTAGAAAAAATAACCTGTCCTGTCTGTTGCGCATTGCCAAAATCCATCCAGTAAATGAGCTTATATGGACCGTTGTTCTGCCTTTCCAGTTTAGATAATACAGTGGCAATTGTAAACCTTGCCTTAACTGTATCGACACAGGAAATGGTGATGTTGGCAAATAATTCTTCTTTCAGATTGGGTAGCCAATCATATTTGGAGGCTACACTTTTCCAGTTGCTCCCAAAGAACCGGTTGACCCTCGCAATCAAAGCTGCGGACTTGTGCATCCCCAATTCAGCTTTAGAAAATAGCTGCCTACCGAGGTTGGCTTTTGTTACCACATCATTATCGAATAACCGTACATATAAACCGGGGTGACCAAGTGAGATCAGTGAATGACTCATCCGCGCCAGTGCGGTCAATACCTGGCTTCCGGTTCCACCCGCGCCAATAAGATTTACCGTTACTGGATTAGTGGGATTCAGCAGGTAGTTGTCCGTAAAATGCACGACAGTTTTTTGAGCAATCATGCGATCAGTTTTTTAAGGGTGAGTGAATGTTTTAGAAGACAACTAACAGGAAATTTTCTGCGTGAATCTTTCAGGGATTGCCAGAGCTGAATGATGTTGCCTTTTACCGGGCTTTTACCGCCTAGGACATGGGAGAACCTGGAATTGAAAAAATACTCTTCCCATTTGCTCATAAATGCTTCCAAGTGGGTATGTGGGTCAATATCGATATCCACCGTTCCCATACAGACATTACCATCGTCATGTACATTGAAAAATGGAGCCTTTAAAAGCGTAGTTTTTAAGGTCGGCGTTTCATTTTTCGCAAGCGCAAACACAGTTACACCGGTGCGGGATGCTTTCCATAGCATCGGTGGTACCGGGTATTTGCCATCCGGTATTTTTAAGTCCGGTGTAAATGCTAAAAAATGCGTTATGGGAGGCGTGTACCAGATTGCAAATCCGTTGGTACCCTGACGCGTGTACAAGAGTTTAGCAGGTATTAACTCACGACATTGCAGGTAACTATCCGATAATTCTGAAGAAGTCTGTAAGGTGGCCGCCAGTTGCTGGCTTTCCTGCAAGGACAGTGGATGTGGGTTGACCATCTTCCCAGCATCGTTGAAGTCATATGCTTCCACATAATAATCCGGTTTTTCTTCTGCCGACCGGTAAACTACCAGTCCCTTGTAAGGGTGGTGCATGTTTGTAAAATCAGTCGTGATGTTTTTCATAATTAAAACGATATAAGACGGCGCAGAGTTCGTCCATCAGGGTGAGTAATTTGTGCTCAAATGGAAATGCATGCGTAACCGAAGTTTGCTTCTTGTCAAAATATTGAACTGATACCGGGACTTCAAATTCTAAGAGTTCCTGCAAGTCACAGTTCACGTATTCCATCAGGTGGTCGTGGATCCAGCAATGGTCGTCCCAGAAAAAGCTAAAATAATGATCAGGATATCCTCGTTCACCTTCATCTTCTTCCAGGTGTTCACAATGAATATTTTTGTGAAAACTTCTGTTTGGAAACTCTTGGTAAAGCGAATAAAATTTCCGAGCAACCACCTTTAATCTTCTTTCAGTATTACCAAGGGGTTTAAATGCATTCAGCCTTTTTTTAAATGCAGCCAAATGGGAGGAATTAAGCACCGCTTTTTCTAGAATGCTAATCTTTTTATGCATAGCTTTTAAATCGGCGTGATAGCGGTTGTACTCTGCTTCTTCTAATTCACTGTCTGCATTGGTTATCCACTCCGTTATTGCCTCATAGCATCCACTCAGATAATCGTTTTCACATAGCAAAGGCAACCGGACATGTTGGTTGAGATAACCAAATACTGAAAGCACAAGATCAAAGCAGCCTTTGTTTTTATCACGGTGCAATTCATCCAGTGCGTTTAGCGGTACATAAAACAGGTCGTAATCTTTGTGCAGTGACTTAATGGTGGCAAGTATGATCTTATTCCTGTTTTCCGTGATCAACAGGTATAGCGAAGGATCAATGGTTTCCAGTTCTTTTTTTAAGAAGCGGTAAGCAACCGCAATGTTCATTGGGAAAGAAAGGTCAGGTTCGGTTACAAAATTAATTTTATGCAAGGTGCATAAATGTTCTACGGAAGCGAAAAACACCTGTTCAATCTTTTCCCAATTCTGAGCGTTGGAGGTCTTATTGAATGTTATCGGTAAGAACTGCTGCCTTAAAAAATCAGGGGCAACTGGGCCACAGGTACCGCACGCAATTTTGCTTTTTTTACTGCGTCTGAGTCCGGCAATTTGTTTAATCTTTCTGCGAACTGCCCGATCTGTGCTAGCTGCTGGCATAACGAATGATTTTTAACAGGTTTTACAAATCTTATTTTACATCTTTTATTCATGGTTATCCTTTTGTGCCAAGCATTGCCTGGAAGATGTATTCCACCCGGTCATTTTTGATTTCCGGTCCTTCGATCTTGGCGGTGGTTAATTCAGGGTAAGTCTGTGCGTACATATTTAGCACCGCTTCTGGTTGCATGGTTGTTGAAGGGTCTGAAAGAACCAGTTTGGAGCCCTGCTGGTCGTAAAGAAAAACTCGAGGTAAAGTATTGCTGATTAACATGGATAATAGTTTTAGCGGTATATGAATTATGCGTTGTATTCATCCTCATCATTGTCATCGTTCTCATCGAGGCTCTCCTCATCATTATCGTCGTTGTTATCATCATCTACATCAGTATTGCCTTCATTTTCCTCGGTTGTATCTTCTTCTTCGCTGCCTTTGATTACAGTTTCATCAGCAAACAAGGAAAGTGATGAATGCTGTCCCCGCAGTTCCTGGCTTTTCTTCTTGATCTCCGTTTCAAATTCAGGGAATTGCTTTAGGTCTGGTAACTGTCCGATGGCCTCACCGATCTTTTTCAACCTCACCAAGTCATCCACTTTTTTCATCTGTTCGTCAAACTTTTTCCGTTTGCCCTCCTTGTCTTTTTTCTGTGTATCCTGTTTGTCTTTTTCGATACGTGATTCTTTATGGGCTTTATCCAGTGCTTCGACATGCTGCTGCATGTTTACCATGAGTGATTGGGTAGCCTGAACCGGTTGGCTAATTGCTTGAAAAAAACCGTTGTCAAGGTCACTATCACTACCCTTTAATACAAGTGGCGGAATCAGTTTCGATGCTTTATCCTTGATATGTGATGTGTCCAATAAGAGCGATACAATCAGTTCACCATTTTCCTGTGGCTGTATATTCAGTCGTAGGTTGCCGGTTACATTTAGTAGCTTGATTCGGGAAAAGAAGTTCGTTTGCATATTAATTGGTTAAACGGTGAGTAATTGTTTTGCGATATAGATGGCATAATTGGTAATATGCCGCTGCCATACACCCTGAGTTGGAGACCATCTGAACCCATTTAATTTCAGCTTTTTTCGCATTTCCTCCGGTGGAATAGAATCGAATAAAATCTGGACACGGTTGGCTTCAATATTAATGATGATTGTAGAGTCGCCAATGCGTATTTCTTTTGTTTCAAGCGCCTGTATCTTTTCAAGCTGTACTATGCGATCTTTAATCCTCCTGATCTCCGCAGAATTGTTGGAAAACTTGTAATGTGCGAATCCGAAATTATTGGGACTGTTTAATTCTTCCCACATTCCTTCTGTGGCCATTTCGAGTTTGAGAAACCCTTCTTTATCTTTTTTTCGCAGGCACTGGTTGGCTGCTTTCATAAAGTCCTGGCTCTTTTGAAGTGAAGCGAGCTTATCCTTCAACTTGGCCAGTGCCTCAGGATCATCAGATGAAATTGCATCATTCGACTCTATGGTTTCTGCTTTATCCTGGTAATATTTTGCCTTGTCCTCTGCATCAAATGCTTTGCCAAATGTGTTATGGATCCTGTTTCGGTAATTCCGGTCTGATTTTTCGCTGTGGTGTCCGACAAGTATCGGCTGACCCATGGGGATTATAGAAGCCATCTTACTGGCCTTTTCAAATAAAGAATCCGAAAGCTCTTCATTTTTCTTCGCCTGCTTCTTTGCATAGTCAATCCTGTTTGCCTTTCTCTCGTGGAAATTATGTTTCATGTTAAATGACTTTACTTTGTTAGACAATTTTTAGGGTAAAGGGGAGCTTTCTTAAAAGCAGCCCTTAGTTTCTTAGCTGATCTCTTGTTTACCTGCTGCAAAACTCGTACAGAGGTTAAATGCTGTTTGTCCGCGCTGCTGGGCAAGTCCGCCATAAAGCAATGATTTCATCTTAGCGGTGTCATCCTTGTATTTGCGAACGTTCTGAAAATAGCCGGTAATGGCATTGTACAGACCGAACAGCGTTCCGCGGGTAGAATCCATCTGCTGCGCATCACTTTCCATGGCATACTGGAAGGCGGCATCACACATATTCTGATAGTAAGTTGAACATTCGTCCGTTCTTCCCTGTTGGAGTGCCATAAGTGCTTCACGATTTGGCACAAGGGTAAACTGGATCAACTGTTTCATTTCTGCATCAGACAGGGTGATCTTCGACCACTGGTTAAATATCTCCTGCATTTTTTCGGAAATATTACCCGTAATCCCCATCAATCTGTGTGCCTGTTCCAGCCTGTCTTTTGCATTGGCGGTGTGCCTGATCTTTACTGAATTGGTTTGATTTGACAAAGCGGCATTAAGGGTATTGTTACAAACGATCCTGACAGGTGTAAATGCTGCCATGATGCTTCCATAGCCATCGTGTGATGTGGTCAGGAAGATGTATTTTTCAATACAATCATCATTACCTACTTTGATGTAACCTGGCAACTTGGCCGTGATAAAGATCCTTTCGCCTTTTCCCAATGCGCCTGCTGTTTCGTAAAGAATCCCATCTCCACCGATGATTGAATCGAAGAATGAGAAGGCATCAACATTCTGTACTACCTCGTAATCCTTTCCAACCACGCCGAGTACATCTTCGGTATCTATACGGACAGTAGCGTGGTGATCAGGCACTTCCAGTTCAGGAATCTTAATGCCGGTTTCTTCATCCGCCTCCTGGTTTTCGTTATCGTAAGTGAAGAGAGCTCTTTTTTCTACTTTATAGTCAAGCCCTGCAAACTGAAGCGCTTCCTTACTGGTAGGATAATCTTCAACCACCTGCCCTAATCCATGCCAGGCCGTTTCCTTTACTGAAAAGAAGCTGTGCTTTCCAGTGTTTTCATTAAAATTAATTTCGTGTGACATTTGCGAAGTGTTTTTGGGTGATTAAAATGGCAGATCTGCAACTGGTTCGGTGATCAAAGCAGGCTCCGCTTCAATCATTACTTCCGCTTTTTTGGAATGGATCAGATCGATCTTATCTGCGTTCAAATTGATACTGGCTTTTGCGTTACCGTTCATGTCGATGTAGGCATTGCACGATAACCTGCCGGTAACCGTGACGATCGCACCTTTTTTTAAGATCTTCACGATCCCTGTACTCTTCCACCAGGCGACATTGATGAATGTGACGAACTCTTTTACCTCGTTTGTTCCTTTTACTTTGTAGCGGTCATTAACAGCAATGGAGAAATTGACAACTTCTTTGTCGCCTTTTACTGTGTTGATCTTTGCATCGGCTGTGATCCTTCCTGTGATTTGCATAAAATATTTTTTAATTGAATAATTTATAAATGGAGATTTTTATCAATCCCCTCTCAATACCAATGGAGGGGTTGAAAAAAATCGATATCAAATAGCTGATTTGATTTGGTTGTATCTTTTTTTCAGCATTTCTACACGGTCATGATACCGCTTGATTTCCTCGTATAAAAAATCATTTGTAAAGAGTGTATTGTCTTGAATGATCTGTAGTGCTTTTTTCTTGTGAAGATTTGAAATTTTTGTAATCGCGCGTTGGAAACGCTGGGATTGAGATAGTGGTTTATAAGTCTTTATAATTCCTGGCGACCAGTATGTCGTGAATCTGAAGCCAAATTTGGCTTTCAGTTTTGTTTCTATTCTCTTTAGTCGTTCAGCAAATATTTCGTCATTAAAATGGTCGCCAACAAAGTTACCAATCATATAATCCTGTTTATTTTGTACAAGATTATGGGTACGGGGGAATACATAATATGTATGAATACCTAATGCCATTTTATGCTGTTTGAATGAATTATTTATTCATGTATGATTGTACATCTATATATCCACCCATTTTGTTTACGATATGTTGGAAGTGGAGGAAGGCACGAAAGTGGTTTAGGGTGGAAAACCTTGTATCATACCTGTAATAGCCGTTATATTCACCATAGTATTCAAACCAATCTTTGATTTTATCTATTGATTTGTTTACCCATTCTGGCGAGCAGTTGTGTTTATCATTTAGGCAGTAGTACCCACCGTAGATTACAGTAGCTTGTTGAAGTGATTTTAAGGAAAACAGTGATGCCGTTTTGAGTTCTTTCCGATATAGTTTCAGGTATGCTTCCGGTGTTGTTTTACCTGACGGTAATTGTAAGGATCCACTTTCCGTCCATCCCGCTCTTTCACAGATAGAACTGATCACCTCGTAATTCCACCCAAAGGCAGTAAGATGCCAATGTTTAGGTCTTGGATCAATGTTATTGCAACCGGACTTTGTAAATATGAAAAAGTTGTCCTGGATCAAAGTATGTTCCATCTTTCCAAACCCTTCAGGAATCAATGTCCCTTCAGGCATCTTAAATATCTTTCTATCATGCTCAATGGTGTAACTCATAATGAAGGTTTATAATTATAAAAATTGTAAAGGATTTCTTATCAATCCCCTCTCAAATCGAATGGAGGGGTTGATAAGAAATCGACGCGATCAGATTTTACCCTCGTCTGCAAAAGAGTAATAAGTGTCTTTGGAGATGATAATGTGATCCATAATTTTTATTTCAAGCAAGATCCCCGCCTTGCAAATTTTCTCTGTCAATAAAAGGTCATTAGCGCTTGGATTTACACGCCCTGATGGGTGGTTATGGGCAAGTATGATACGATTGGCATTAAGTTTAATAGCTGGTAGAAAAACAATCTTTGGGTCTATAATAGTGCTGGTAGTTCCGCCCATGGATATGTCGAGAAGCCCGAGAACTTTGCAGGCGGTGTTTAAGAAAATCGCTTTTGCATTTTCTATCAACTCAATCTTGTCATGGTTCCAATGTTGCAATAAAAATTCAAAAACATCATTTGAGGATCTTAATAAAGGTCTTTGTGTTGCTTTAATCTTTGATCTGTAAACCAGTTCGATTTCACTTACCATGTTCCATTTGTTAGATTCTGATGTTTGCATACAATTCGTTTTTCGTTATTAAGGTGGGAGAGCATCCCCTGTTTGAATGGGCGCAGGGGATGCTCTTTCACCTGGTTGTAGCAATAGTGACGTTGGTTATATTAAAAGAATTATCAGGGAACAGAACCATGAAGGGAGCGTCGCAACGGGTGACGCCACTACAGGATAACTGCTGGTGAACCACCATACATTACAAAATCAATATAGCCTAACGATTGCCATTCGGACTTATGCAAAAAAGAGGGCGATAAGCCGATTCGCCATTTGCTGAGGAAATTGTCAAATTTTAATTGGGCTTGCCGGTTTAAAACAATTTGGTGTGAGAAAACCACTTCATATTCCCAGTCAAATCCCATGAATTGTATGAAATCTTCTGCAATCTTTCTTCTACGGAGAAGTTCCCAACGATCATCATACCCGGCAGGTTTTAATTCCACCAGCGTAGCTTTGCCTGTGCGCATATTCCGTACTAGAAAATCAGGTGTATATGTTTTTAGTCCACCTTTTATTCCTTCTGGCACTGTATCCAGGTTATAGTATATAGACAAATCATCCCTCAACCAATAATGGGTCTCTTCAATTGAAAGGATATACCGCAATTCCAGCAAGGAATCAAGCCATTTGCCTTTATATACACAGGCTATTGCATTTTGGTTGTAGGTGAATTTTGCCATGGTATTGTTATTTTTCAGGTAACCATCCACGCATTAAGAATTCCATTTCTGCATTAGATTTGTGGGCTGTTAAATGTGCATTTCCGGTTATTCTTTTGTAGTATTCTTCATACCACTTAAACCTGTCTTTGGTCGCGAGTTGCAGGCAGTCGTGATATTGGGTGAGTTGTTCTGCCGATAAGATGATCTGGTCATCAAAAATGACTTTATACTGCCAGTCAAGTTTCAGTGAGCGTATGTAATTATTGGCAACCAACTGGTGCAATGCCAGCGAAGATTGGTCTTCAAATGCTCTTGGTTTTATCTCTACAAGGGTTGCTTTTTTTGTTTCGTAATTGCGTATCAAGAAATCGGGTGTGTATCTCCGATAAGCTGATTTTGGGAAATGTGCCAATTGACCTGAACCCGGATGAAAATACAGGGAAACGGGTGAACGCATTAAAGCATGGTCTTCTATTACTGAGATCGCAAAACGGAGTTCGGTCAGTGAGTCAAACCGGCAACCCCAGCCTTTGACAGGCTGCGGGTTTCGGTAAGAGAATTTAATGGTGCCAGTTTTCATAAGAAAGTATTTTGAGTTAACGGTCGAGGTTAAGGATTCTTGAGGCTTTGATTTCGGTTACGTAGCGTTTATGGCCTTCATAATCAAAGAATGTGCGGTATTGGATTTCCCCTTCTACCATTACATGGCTGCCTTTGATGAATTGACCAGATAGGGTTTCTGCCAGTTTATTCCATGCATTGACGTCATGCCATGTTGTTTTCTTTGAACTGGTACCATCTTCCTTTTTAAGGAAGATGTCAGTAGCTAATCGTAAACGTCCCAATATCCTACCAGTAGTAGTTATGTGAACCTCTGGGTCGTTGCCGAGATAGCCAATTAACTGGACGAAGTTTTTTGTTTTCATGATGAGTGATTTGAAGTGCAAAACTTGAATTTCTAAATGAGGTAAGCCGTATTTATCCATATCTGTTTCGTATAATATCCGTATCAGATACGTGTTTTTTATTAGATTTATTGAATGGAAGCAGCAATAGTTCAACCTCAACGATATTGTCTTTATATAGACTGTGGTAAAGCGCTTCATCCTAAAATGCGTAAGGATGCCAAGTTCTGTAATGAGCAGTGCAAGGCAGCTCATCATAATCCGAGACGGGCTGATGCCCATCCGGATATCAAAAAAATTAATAAAATTCTTTTGAAGAATTTTTTAATACTGGGAAAAGCACTGGGTAAAAAGGAGTATGTAAAAAAGAAAAGGGAGCAGATTATCAAACAGGGATTTAACCTGGATTATCATACGCATCTGCACAAGGACTTTATTTTTTGTTATCGATATGGCTACCATTTCAAGGATGAAGGTTTTATTACCATATTTATGGGTTTCGATAGCGCTGTATATAAATCAATGGATAGTTAAGAAAATAATTCCTGCAAGGTTTCCACAATAGCCTGTAACAAGTGCTGGTCTATTCTCTCCGCTTTTTTTCTGTCTTGCCCGATTATGATAGCCCGATAATTTTTTTCTTCATCGGGTTCAAATACAAAAGGAAAGTCCTCAACATAGACAGTAATGCGGTGTGTGTATCCCCATGGCTGAAATTCAGCAGGTAGCATGATTTCCTTCCCATTGTACCATAGGGGAAGCTCGAAGTTTTCCGACATGGTGTAAAAATATGTGAATGGTTTAAAGATTTCGCTGTCATTTTATTATTTAGTTTCCCATCACTTATCTTCGGCGCATGGAACACAAAGAATTGGTATTGTCGACCCTTGCACAGATGGCTAAAGGATCTACCCAACCTAGTTTATACCAGTTTATTCCCCGTGAATTGATTCTGCGTTTACCGATTGACTGGTCAATCATTTATTCCTGTCTTTGCTTATTAGAAGAAGAAGAGATGGTACAGATTTTTCATGCAGACACCATTAAATTTTCGATTACCCAAAAAGGGATAGAAACTGCTATGGAATTTCAGAAGCAAGACATTTCTCAATCTTAGTTTGCTTTGTTTCTGGTTGGCATATGATCGTATGTCAGTACTATTCTTTGATCAGTGTAATTTGGTAGGATGAATAAAGCCATCAGTGATCATCATGTGCAAGTTGGTTTAGCCATCAATGCGTACAGGAAGGAAAAGCAATTATCCATATCTACTTTTGCTCGTTTATGTCATGTGCGAGTAGCTGTGCTCAGGCGAATCGAAAAAGGGGAGGTGAATTTCAGGCTTACCACCCTAGTTAAATTTATGCGGGTGATGGGGAAAGTACCGTTGTAAAAAAATACTTACAAAATTCAGAACTATGGATAAAATCATGTATTGTCAATTAATTAATTAATTTTTATACTATTAAATATACAGTTAAATTATAGTTTGATGAATTACTAAGCATTGAACTAAAATTTTAAACTCCTTTTGTAAAAAGAAACTATACATTTGTTTTGGCAAGTTTATGAAAAAGTTTATCACATTTATAGTAGCAATTTTATTTCTGAGTACTTCATCAGGGGCTACTATACACATGCATTATTGTATGGGTAAACTTGCTGACTGGGGGTTTATGTATAGGGATTCTACAAAATGTGAAAATTGTGGGATGGAGGAATCCGATACAAAAGATAATGGCTGTTGTAAAGATGAAAACAAGTTTGTAAAGAACATTTCAGAACAAAAAATTACTGAATCAGTTTCTATTAATTTTACTCTCACTATTCTTGACTTACCGCTATCCCTTTTTTCATTATCGGATATTTTCTATATCTCTTCAAGTGAAGAGTATCCAATAAGTCATGCTCCACCTCGAAATTGCAAGACGCCCGTATACCTTCTTAACAGAACTATCCTTATTTAATTTAATGTTGACTTAGTAGTGCCAGGCAATAAAATTGTCAGGCTATTGGCGTTTCTCTTTGCCAGTATTATATTTTACAACAATAAAATCATGAAAAATGAAAGCAATTAAAATGCTAATGATGGCAGCGCTAACTATCTTATCTTTTTCAGTATTTGCTCAGGACCCAACAACACAAAAGAACAAAATTAGACAAACTGTTGAAAAGACATATATATGTCCAATGCATCCTGATGTGATTATGGATAAATCTGGGAAATGCCCAAAATGTGGCAGGAACCTTACTCTAAAAGAAAAAATGAAAATGGAGGTAGTTGGTCTTTATGAATGTCCTGCGCATCCAGGTATTACAGGAGATAAACCCGGCAAATGTTCAGTATGTGGTTCTAAAATGAATCTTTCACCCAAGGAAAAAATGAAAATGGGAGTAATGAAAACCTATACCTGCCCCATGCACCCCGATGTTGCAAGTGATGAGTCAGGTAAGTGTCCAAAATGTGGAATGGATTTAAAAGAAGAAGAGCAGTCTGTTCAAACATATTCATGTTCTATCCACCCGGACATGACTAGTGACAAGCCAGGTAAATGTTCAAAATGTGGAACCTCATTGACACTTTCTCCAAAAGAGAAAATGAAAATGGAAGTGATGAAAATATATTCTTGCCCCATGCATTCGGATGTCACCAGCAATAAACCTGGTAAATGCACTAAATGTGGCATGGATTTAAAAAAGAGGTCAAACTAATGCTTCTACATTGCTTCAAATATTAATATCAAATTATGGTTCAAAAATTAATTGAACTGGCTTTGCGTAACCGGGTGATTATTCTGTTATTGGCAGGAGGATTATTTGCTTATGGAATTTACGCTGTGAAACAGAATCCGATTGATGCTATTCCGGATTTAAGTGAAAACCAGGTGATCGTATTTACTGAATGGATGGGACGCAGTCCACAGGTTATAGAAGACCAGGTAACCTATCCATTGGTCAGCAACTTGCAGGGTATACCTAAAATCAAGAATATTCGTGGTTCATCCATGTTTGGGATGAGTTTTGTGTATGTGATTTTTGAAGATAATGTTGATATATACTGGGCGAGAACCCGTGTACTCGAAAGACTCAACTTTGCACAACGTCTTCTACCGCAAAATGTAACACCTACGTTAGGTCCTGATGGAACAGGCGTGGGACATATTTTCTGGTATCACCTCAATGCTCCTAAGATGGATTTGGGAGAACAAAGAGCACTTCAAGACTGGTACATCAAATTTGCTTTACAAACAGTACCTGGTGTGGCAGAAGTTGCATCTTTTGGTGGTTTCGAAAAGCAATATCAATTAGTAGTTGATCCCATAAAGCTGCAGTATTACAATATTTCGTTGATGGATGTGATGAATAAAGTCAAGGCCAATAATAATGATGTAGGGGGGCGCAAATTTGAAATGGCAGATATGGCTTACATTATCAGGGGCTTAGGCTACATAAAAAATAAAGATGATATTGAAAATATTGCACTGACCAATTACAATGGTATACCTGTAAGAGTCAAGGACATTGGTTCTGTTCAAATGGGGGGTGATTTGCGTCTGGGAATTTTTGATATGGATGGCAAAGGAGAAGTGGTAGGTGGAATAGTAGTAATGCGATACAATGAAAATGCCAATAAGGTAATTGAGTCGATAAAAGCTCGGATGAAGGAGGTTGAAAAGGGCTTACCGGAAGGTGTAACGTTCCAAACTTCATACGACCGCAGTACACTCATTCAAGAAGCTATTGATTCAGTAAAAGGAACGTTAGTTGAAGAAATGATTGTCGTCTCATTGGTAGTGCTCATATTTCTATTCCATTGGCGCAGTGCTGTGATCATACTGATTCAATTACCTATTTCAGTTGCAGCAGGGTTTATTTTCCTTGAAATGTTTGGTATTTCATCCAATATTATGTCATTAACGGGGATCGCGCTTGCTATTGGTGTAGTAGTTGATGATGGCATTGTGATGGTGGAAAATGCGTACAGACATATTAGCGAGGCACAGGCTAAAAAAATTAAATTAACCGACAAATCGTAAGTATGGCAAAGTGGTTCAAAAGAAATAAAGACCCCTTAACAATAGAGGAAAGAAATGAGATTATTGAAAGATCTTCAAAACAAGTAGGTCCCGGCGTATTTTATTCCACCATTATTGTAGTCACTTCTTTTCTTCCTGTATTTCTACTTACAGGTATGGAAGGAAAACTTTTTCATCCCCTGGCATGGACAAAGACTTTTATCCTATTAATTGATGCGGTATTAGCTATAACATTAACTCCGGTTCTAATTTCCTTTTTTCTAAAAGGACGACTAAAACCAGAAGATTCAAATCCAATAACAAAAACACTGGAGAAGATTTATACGCCCATTCTAAAATGGTGTTTAAAATGGAGAAAAACTACCATAGGGCTTAATATTCTGGCATTAGCCATGGGAGTAATCATGATGACTCGTCTTGGTTCGGAATTTATGCCGCCATTGGATGAGGGCTCATTGTTATTTATGCCGGTAACTCTTCCAGATGTATCCAATTCTGAAGCAAAACGATTATTACAGGTTCAGGATAAGTTGATTCGTTCTGTTCCCGAAGTTTCACATGTTCTTGGTAAAGCAGGAAGAGCCAATACAGCAACAGATAATTCTCCGATCAGCATGATTGAAACCATCATTTTACTCAAGCCTAAAAATGAATGGAGGGAAGGGCGAACCAAAGATGATATTATAAATGAGCTGAATTCAAAAATGCAAATACCGGGTGTTACAAATGGATGGACACAGCCCATCATTAATCGTATTAACATGCTTTCAACCGGTATAAGAACCGATGTTGGTTTAAAAGTATACGGACAAAACCTGGATAGTATTTACGCATTTGCTCAAACTATTAAAAGGCAGTTGGAGGGGATTGATGGAGTAAAGGATTTATATGTGGAGCCCATTACAGGCGGAAAGTACATCGATATTATAGTTAAACGTGGTGAAATCGGTCGGTATGGGCTGAGTATTGATGATGTCAATACCGTAATTGAGAGTGCATTAGGAGGTATGAAACTTACTACCACTATTGAAGGCCGTCAGCGATTTTCCGTAAATGCCAGATACGGGCAAGATTTTCGAAATAATATTCAAGCATTAAAGCGACTTCAGGTACAGACAATGGACTTTGGTCCTATACCATTAGAAGCTGTTGCAGACATTAAACTAAGTGACGGCCCACCGATGATTAATTCAGAAAATGCAATGCTTAGGGGTACAGTACTATTTAATGTTAGGGAAAGAGATTTAGGCAGTACAGTAAAAGAGGCACAAGAGCGATTGAATCGAATGATCACTAAACTTCCAAAAGGATATTTTCTGGAATGGAGCGGTCAGTGGGAAAATCAAATCAGGGCTAATCAAACTTTAAAAATGATTATGCCGATTGTACTCATTATCATTTTCATGGTATTATATTTTACATATCATTCTTTTAAAGAAGCTGTTACCACCATGATAACCGTACCATTTGCATTAATCGGAGGTGTTTTCATGGTCTATTTTTATGGTATTAATCTTTCTGTAGCAGTTGCTGTAGGTTTTATTGCTTTATTTGGAATGGCCATAGAAACGGCCATGTTGATGACGATCTATTTAAATGAAGCCATGAACAATATGGTTGCAAAACATGGTAATTCTAAATCAACATTAACACCTGCAATTATCCGAGACTATGTGATTGAAGGCTCCGCCAAAAGGTTGCGCCCCAAACTCATGACTGTTTCAGTTGGACTATTCGGGTTGATCCCTATCCTTTGGGCGACAGGAGTTGGTAGTGATATCATGCGACCCATCACCATTCCATTGATTGGTGGTACAATCTCATCCACTATTTATGTGTTACTCATTACTCCTGTCATTTTTGAAATGATTAAAGAGAGAGAACTAAAACGTAACGGTAAAATTGAATTAATCGATGTTAAAGAATAAATTAATACTGACCTTCTTTAGTTTGATAAGTTTTGCATATGGCAATGCACAAATCCTAAAGCTGGGTGCAATCATTGATAGCATTAAAACAAAGCATCCTGTAGTGAAGATGTATGATCATGAAATCCGTTCTATGGATGAAGCTGCAAAAGGTGCAAGAAGCTGGATGCCTCCTCAAATCGGCATTGGTCAATTTATGACACCATATGATGTCAGACTCTGGCACAGGGAGGGCGATATGCCTGGTATGGGATCTGTGATGATTTCAGGAGAGCAAATGCTCCCGAATAGAAAAAAATTAGATGCAGATGAGAGGTACATGAAAGCTATGTCGTCAGTTGAGAAAGAAAAAAAGAATGCAACACTAAATGAATTAGTGAACGATGCTAAACAGTTCTATTATGATTGGATAATCCTGAAAAAGAAATTGTCGATCCTGGAAGAGAATGAAAAGATACTGGACTTCATGATCAAAAATGCAGAAATACGTTACAAAAACGGTCTTGAAAAGATAAGTGCCTATTATAAGGCAAAAGCCGCTTTAGGAGAAGTGAAAAATATGCAATTAATGTTTGAAAGTGATATTAAAGAAAAGCGTATTCGCATCAATTCGCTTATGGGTAGAAATGCCATGACAGATTTCGATATTGATACCACTTACTTCTTGAATAGTTATGAAGCTCTTGTTTTTGACAGCACTCTTTTTTATACTAACCGTAGTGACCTAAAATCATTGGATAGAGAGATTGATCTTACTATTCTAAAACAGGAAACGGAGCGTACTGCACTTAAACCTCAATTTGGAATTCGTTATGATAATATGATTGGATTTGGAGGACAGCCATTGCAGTATACCATTATGGGAATGGTTCGTATTCCGATGGCTAAATGGTCTTCTAAAATGAATAAAGCCAATATTGAAAGCTTAAAATGGAAAAGTAATGCCATTCAGTCACAGAAAGAAATGATGGTGAATGAATACAGTGGGATGGCTTATGGCATGCGTAATGAACTGGGGTTAAAGAAAAAGCAATTAAAACTTTTTGAAGGTCAGATTATACCGGCATTGCGTAATAATTACAAGACAATGCAGCTCGGTTATGAGCAGAATACAGAGGAGTTATTCATGTTATATGATGCATGGGAAATTCTAAACATGAAGCAGTTAGAATTATTAGAGTTACTGAGTCAGGCATTGAAACTTCAAGTGACAATTGAAAGAATTATTGAAAAAAACTAAACCAATCGGAATGCAAAGAAGAAAATTCATACAACTGTCTGGGGTTAGTACCGGTAGCCTAATAACAAGTGGATCTTTAGCTGGATTTTTTATGGCTGGTTCAGGGTGCAGAAAAGAACATCACAACGGGCTAATGACAAAACCTGTTATGGTTATTGAGAATGATTTTTCACAAATGCTTACCAACCCATTACAGTCTGGTGCCAATCAGACACTCACAGCACAAACTACAACTGTAAATATTAGGGGGGCTAATATTCCTGTCTTGGGCTATCAACCTAATGGGATGCTTGGTCCGTCATTCAGGGTAAACAAGGGAGATGTTGTAAATATTTTGCTCCAGAATAATTTATCTGAACATACCAATATTCACTGGCATGGTTTAAAAGTACCTGCATTAATGGATGGACACCCAGATCAATTAGCAAATGCAGGTGGTACTTTCCGCTATCAGTTTACTGTGAATCAGAGAGCCGGATTGACATGGTATCATCCACACCCTCATTTTAAGACAGGTAAACAGGTATTTCAGGGCTTAGCCGGTTTATTTATTATTAATGATCTGGAAGAAGCAACTTTAAATCTACCATCGGGTCGTTTTGAGATTCCATTGGTTATACAAGATAAACGATTAACCAATCAGGGGATAACATATAATCCTACTGCAGAAGAAGTTATGTCGGGCTATATGGGTGAGTCTGTATTGGTAAATGGTATTTATTCACCTTATACTGAAGTATCAACCCGTTATTACAGACTTCGTATTTTGAATGGCTCAAACGCACGTTTGTATAATCTCGCATTCAGTAATAATGCCGATATGATAATTATTGGGAATGATGGTGGTTTATTGAAAAATCCTGTAACAGTAAAGGAAATTTTATTGGCTCCGGGAGAAAGACTGGATGTTTTAGTAAATTTTAATGGGTTATCTATCGGTACAGAGCTATTCTTACTAAGTAAAGAATTTGCTAACGGAGGGGATGCTCAAGGGAAGCAGTCATTTAAGATCATGAAGTTTAAAGTTACCGCTACTGTCACAGATTCTTTCACTGTACCCACAAAACTTTCAATGGTTGATAGTTTGCCAGCTTCTTCATCAGTCAGGAGCAGGGTGTTTGATATATCTAATCCGATGGAACATCATGGATATCCTATGAATGATGGCATGAGAATGCGTCATCGCATTAATAATAAACTTTTTGATAGCAGTCGCATTGATGAAAGCATTAAATCCAATACGAATGAGATATGGGTCTTTGATAATAGTAAAGGCGATGAACCCCATCCCATGCATTTACACGGAGTTTTTTTCCAGGTACTTCAAAGAACAGGTGGCAGGGGCAGTCTGATAGTATCTGAAACTGGCTGGAAGGATACAGTACTGGTAATGCCTGGGGAGACAGTCCAAATAATCATTCCTTTCGAAAGTAATTTGGGAAAATTTGTTTTCCATTGCCATAATCTTGAACATGAAGATGATGGTATGATGTTACAATATGAATTGATATAAGCTGTATATATGATGAAGAAATTATTTTTTATACAAGTTCTGGTATTCTTTTTGGTTGCCTGTGAAAATAAAGATACACATAGCGATCACCAAGCAGTTGTTTCTAAGGAAATGTATACCTGTCCAATGCCAGAGGATTCTGTATTTAGTGATAAACCTGGTACATGTGCCAAGTGTGGAATGGATTTGGTAAAAATGGAGGAAAATCATCACCCAGAGAAGAATGCTACCTATACCTGCCCCATGCACCCTTCGGTCATTAAAGATCAACCGGGAGCCTGTCCTATTTGCGGGATGGATTTAATTAAAAAAGAAAACAATAATAAAAAAGAGGAAAATATTGAATTGAACGCTTTGCTCAAGCCAACCAATGAGCTTGTAATCTCGTCTATTCCTGTTACTGGCCTTGCATTCAGCAGCGAGCAAATAGAACTGAATGCATTAGGTAATATCGCCTACGATACAAGAATGATCGGGGGTATTTCTGCCAAGGTGTCGGGAAGAATCGAAAAACTTTATGTACGCTATAAATACCAGAAAGTCACTAACGGACAGCGTATCATGGATATTTATAGTCCTGAATTACTCACTGCACAGCAGAATCTTTTGTTTCTCATCAAGAACGATCCTGAAAATTCGACTTTATTAGAAGCAGCAAAAGAAAAACTTTTATTACTCGGAATGAGCAATCAACAGGTAATGGAATTGATTCAATCGGGTAAACCCTTATTCACGATTTCGGTTATCAGTAATTACAGTGGGCATATTCATGAAACCATCAATGTTGATAAAATGAACGTAGCAAATGATAATATGGGAAATATTTCTCAACAAACCGAAGCGCTTGCATTAAAAGAAGGGATGTATATACAGAAAGGTCAGTCAGTGTTTACCGTCTTTAATCCCGATAAAGCATGGGCTATCCTAAATATATATGGCGAAAATCAATCTTTTGTAAAAAAAGGTAATGCTGTAAGTATTATTCCTGAAACAGCGAGGCAGAAAGACTTTAAAGCTACCATTGATTTCGTTGAGCCATTTTATCGCAAAGAAAGTAAGACCCAGACTGTAAGAGTTGGCTTCAATAATAGCAGTTTAAGAATACCTATTGGTAGTCAGGTTCAGGCAGTAATTTTTGGAAATACTGTAAAAGGTTATTGGTTACCCAAAGACGCAGTACTCTCTTTAGGATTAGAAAAAGTGGTTTTCCAAAAAACAGCAGAGGGCTTTAGAGCAATCAAAGTAATTACAGGTGTCTCTCTGGAGAAACAGATACAGGTACTCAAAGGATTGACGATGAAAGATTCAGTTGCAGCAAATGCTCAATTTCTTATGGATAGTGAAAGTTTTATAAAAGTAAAAAACTAAGTATGCGGTATATCATCTCTATAATAGTATCAATAGTACTCGTTTTATCTTGCAAGAATACAATAAAGGAACCTATTGATACTGATAAATATTATACCTGTTCAATGGATCCTCAGGTAGTTGAGTATAAACCTGGTAAATGTCCTATTTGTAAAATGGACTTAACACCAGTGAAAAAAAGAAAGGGAGAAAGTCAGGATGAACTGGAACTGAGTGATCAACAGGTTCAATTAGGGAATATTCAGGTTGATACTATCCAAAATGGAACAATCAGCGATCAATTAATTTTAACCGCTTCATTGAATTTTGATCAATCGAGGCTATATGCTGTAAGCTCCAGGGTTATGGGAAGGGTAGAAAAACTTTATTTCAAGAACCTTGGTGAATATGTTAAAAAAGGAGCGCCACTTTATGAAATGTACAGTGAAGATTTAAATAATGCAAAACAGGAATACCTACTTGCAATCGATAAGAAAAATACTTTTTCAAGTCAGGCCATTATTGATTTTGATCAATTAGTTCAGAGTGCCAAAAACAAATTACTTCTTTGGGGTTTAAACGAAACCCAGATTAATGAACTGGGCAATACTAAGAAGGCAAGCCCGATAACCACCTATTACAGTACTGCAGGCGGCTATATCACAGAACTCGATATAAGGGAAGGCGATTATGTAATGGAAGGTGGTACAATTGTCAAACTTGCTGATCTTTCAACATTATGGGTAGAGGCACAGGTATATAGCTCGCAATTAGCTGATTTGCAGGAGAACAGTATGGTTACTGTTCAACTTCCAGATTTTAATAATAAGGAAATAAAAGGGAAACTTGAATTTGTAAATCCTGAAATCAATCAGGCTACAAGAATCAATCTTATTCGTATATCTATTCCGAATCCCGGTAATTATTTAAAGCCCGGCATGTCGGCTTATGTATTGTTAAAAAGTCCTAGAAGAAAGTCCCTTAGTTTACCTATTGATGCAGTAATAAGAGACGGCAAAGGGGCGACTGTATGGGTACAGACTGGTAAGAATACATTTAAAAATTTAATGGTACAGACGGGGTTGGAGAGTGATGATCGGATAGAAATAATATCCGGTTTGAGCGAAGGAGATATTGTTGTATTGAAAGGGGCTTATTTGCTCCATAGCGAATATATTTTCAAGAAAGGAGCTAATCCGATGGAGGGTATGAAAATGTAAAGCTGATATTTTTTTAAAAGTAATAGCAACCTTTCTTTTAGTTTATCCGTACCAAACGATGGCTATTTACAAAAGATATACGTTTCAAAATAAGTATCAAATATCGTATATGCGAAATAGAGATGATTCCTTCTTTACTTGTAAAATACGTTTAGCCGCTAAACGATATCAAGTGCCTAACTGTCTTCCTAATTGGCCTAAATTTGAATGCTTGCTTAATACTAAAATGCCATTAAGAAAAATCAATCATGCGAAGTCGATTAATAAAAATCCTCCCTCTTTCGATATTTCATCAAACGAACTCTAATCAATGTTCAATTGGGCTATAATAATCTAAATATTCAAACATATTTATATGCAATTCATATGCAGAAGCTATCTTTATGCTTGGCTTTCTTAACTGGGGTCAATCCAATTTTTACCAATACCGTTACCTTTGTAGTAATGACGGTAAGCATTGTTGTAGTTTTATTAAGCGTTCTTAACAAAAGAAAATAAAGCCTACCTGCCTTGGTGCTGTATTTAATTTACCCATGAGTACCATTACCATTCTGGCGGATTTATTAATGATTTACATGAGTGGACTAATATTACTAACTATGTTATAATGGCAACTGTAAAATCAATATGGCAATTTTTCTGGAAAATCTTAAAAGTGCTCTTTGTAAGGAAAAAGGATTGCTGTAAATGATATATTTTACTGTTTTAAACTACCGATGAAAAGCGACCTCTCCCCAATCATCGTTCAATACAAGAAAAATATACAATCTGTTCACAACATATGGTTCATTAATATTGAAGAACGGTTAAAATCATTTCGTCCTAACTTATTTCTAAAAATATAACAATGTATCAAGTAAACAATTGAAGAGACAAAATGAATAATACTAAACGGAAAATAATTGTATCACTCAAGCACAATAACTATTTTCCTATGGAATATTCACAGCTTGACCAGTATTCAATTTTAATAGATTAACCGGTTTCAGAACATTCGTTTAAGCTAACACATCTTTTTATAATAAAATTTAGCAGGCTTGCAAAAATTCAAACTTTATATCTCCGGGGGCATGGCTGTCTATATAGGCCGTCAGGTGCTAACAAAAATGCATGCACACCATGCCCTTGAAATTGTAATGTCATTCAAGAAATCTTTCTTGATTTCAAAAAATGGAACTGAATTTGAAAAAAGTGATTGCAGCATTATAGCTGCCGACTTACCACATCAATTTATCGGTAAGGATGATTTTTATATTTTCATTTATTTGGATGCTGAATTGAATTACACTCATAGGCTGGAAGCATCCGTGCATCTGGAAAAACAAGGATTACTTCATTACTCTGGTAGTGAAATCGAAGCTGTAAGAACTGAATTTGTCAATTGGTTTAATTCAGCATCAAATGAAGATGAAAATGTACATAATCTAATCGGCTTACTTGTTGAAAAGCTAACGGGCAGCCAAAGCTCAGTCAATCAAATTGAAGAAAGAATTAAACAATCAATAGCGTTTCTTCATTCAAACTTGCATGGAGAAATAAGTTTGGCAAATATAGCTTCTAAAGTGCATCTTTCTGAAAGCCGCTTTGCCCATTTATTTAAGGAGCAAACCGGCATCTCATTTCGTAAATACATACTTTGGTGCCGGATGCAGGCAGCATTACAAGAAGTAATGAAAGGACAATCGTTTACCAATGCAGCATATGCCGGGGGCTTTTCAGATGTAGCCCATCTTAGCCGCACATTTACAGAAATGTTTGGCGTTTCGCCTTCAGAAGTTCTCAAATAATAGCAGGTTTATTCAAGTCTTTTACTTTTCGGTAAAGCATTTTTGCACTTTAAAAATGTTTCGCATGAAGAAAGTATTTCAGTTATGGATTTATCCTGCTATCATGTTATCAACTTCTGCCATTATTTTGTATGGAATTAAATCAGGGTACAACCAATATCTTGCAACTATACCTGTTATTACTCTTACAGGCATATTAATTTTAGTATTGGAAAAATGGATGCCTTATGAAAAGAATTGGGTAAGTGGTAAAAATGACTGGAACCTTGACCTTACTTACTACATCATTAATTACAGTATAAAACTAATTGCTCAGTTTCTTTTTATATGGCTGGCCAGCAGCATTCATTTTTTGTCGTGGTTTCCGATGCAATTGCCATTTTGGATGCAGGTTATAATTGCTCTTACAATTATTGACTTCTTTCTTTTCCTGGTGCACTGGCAGAGTCATAAATACCAATTTTTATGGAAGCTTCATGCTGTTCACCATAGTTCGGAGCGATTGTACTTTTTGAATGGTGAAAAACGTCATGCATTGCACCAGGTTATAGAGGGAACACCTGGCATTATTCTTTGCCTTGTAATCGGTACTCCGCAACCGGTGGTAGTGGCGGCGCTGGCAATTCTGGCTATAAATATGTTTATGCAGCATACCAATCTTGATTACAAAGCAGGTGTTTTGAAAAAAATCTTTTGTGTGGCAGAGTTGCATCGCTGGCATCACCGTGCAGATTATAAAGATGCGCAGGTTAACTACGGCGCATGGCTTACTATTTGGGACCGTATCTTTAATACAGCTTATAATAGTCCGAAAATGAACATAGAGTTAGGTGCTATCGGTATTGCTGAGGAAAAGAACTTTCCCAAAAACTACTGGAAACAATTTCTCTACCCTTTCAATAAGAAGATTCGGCAAAATTCAAAAACCATATTACTGATTGGAGGTATGTTGTTTATGAATGAAATTGCATTTTCTCAAACGGATGCAGATGCTATTGCCGGCAACTGGCAGCTTCAGGATGGTAGTAAAAAGATAAGCGTTGTTGAAGAAAATGGCAAATACGTTGGTAAAATATATTGGGTAAAAGACCCGTCAAAGAAAACTGAAATTGGCCGAAAAGTTTTGTGGGATTTGGAATACGATGCTGATGACAAAGAGTGGAAAGGTGGCAAAATCCAGTTACCTGATATGGGACATTCTGCAAGCTGTTATATTAAACTCAAAGATGCAAATACTGCTATTGTTTCGGGTTACCATGGCATGAGGCTATTTGGTAAAACCAAGACCATTACTAGGGTGAACTAATGGGTCAAATAGTGTATTTTGCTGTTTTAAGCAGCATATGAACAATAACTTGGCCCTACTTATACGGCAATATAAAGAAGATAATCAGTCTGTCTATAACACATGGTTCATCAATAATGAGGAACGGCTGAAGGCTTTTCGTTCCATCCGTCGTGGTGTTATGCAGGTAATTGATGATATTAAGAGCAAAAAATTTCCTGCTGATTTTAAAGGGTCTTCGTTAGAGTTTGTGCTTACCTGCATTACAGAGCAAAAGCAGGTATTTGAAGGAGCTTCCCATCCATTTTACTGGAAACCCAAGTTGAGGATTCCTGATATTTATGAGAATGAAAACAATAAACAGGCATTCGGACAATTCTTAGAAAATTGTTTGAATGCAAAGACTGAAGAACAGCTTCTTAAAGAAATCATAAGACTGGATGGTTTAAAAATTAAAGGCCTTGGTCCTGCTGTCGCGAGTATCCTTTATTTTCTCCACCCAACCATTATTCCTCCATTTAACACTGCTATTATTAATGGATTCAATTTCCTATACAAAGACAAAAAGAAATTAGGTAGCTGGAGTGAATACCTGAAGCTGAGAGAAGTAATGATTGATGCCAATAATCAGTATCGTTCAGAACTTTCATCCGATTTAGGCGCTATTGCTGGTCTGTTATTTGAAATAGGAACCCAAAAATTGATACTGGGTGCAGATGCATATTTATCCGAGCCTGAACGAAAGAAATTGGAAAAACTAATTGAAAAAAGACAGGAAAGTGTGCAGCAGGAAAAGGACGAAGAAAATCTGCATACAGAAATGCAATATCATTTATTGAAAATAGGCAGTGCCTTGGGCTATGATGTGATTGCCGCTTCTAACGACAGATCAAAATCACACTGTGGGAACAGTTTTTCATTTATGAGCTTACAACAATTCCCCGATATCCAATTGGAGAAAGATACATTGAATACTGTAAAACTAATAGATGTGCTGTGGTTTCAAAAGGGAACAAATAATGTAATTGCTGCTTTTGAAGTGGAAAAAAGCACCAGTATTTATTCAGGCATTTTAAGGTTGACAGATTTGAGTTATACAATTGCAGATGGTGATGAAGTGTTCTATCTGATTGTGCCTGATAAGAGAGAAAAAGATGTTTGCCTTCAACTTTCCCGTCCTGCAATTAAACAAAACAATGTAGTAATTAAATACATCCTTTTTTCTGAATTACGTAGTCATTGCAATGCACTGTGCAAGTTTGGCGAGAGTCATCATATTATGGAGAAGATAGCGAAGGCAGTATAAAAAGCGGCAGTTAATGCAACTGCCGCTTTTCGTTTAAAATTTTGCTCCAACAGATATAAAGAATGTTCTTCCGTCAGCCGGTAAAGCACCTGGTCCCGGATAACCACCTGCTCTGCGGGTGAAATATCTTTCGTTAAATAAATTATTTGCTCCTGCTTTCAGGTTTAGCCCTTTTGAAAATTTATAAGTAGCTGTTAAATCAGTTACAGTATAAGACGGTATTAAACCATTGTTGCCATTTGCCGAAGGTGTAACTGTATTATTGGCATCGCTAAAGGTTTCTCCTACATTGCTAATCTGTACAGTTAATAAAAAGCCTTTGTAACCGCCTGTTATTCCGCTACGGAAAATATTCGTGGGTGCATTCTCCACTTTCTTACCTTTTGTACTGGCATCTTTATGGTTGCCACTGTATTTAGCATCTGTATATCCGTAAGATCCAAAAATAATTAAATCTGCATCCTTGTTTTTTCCGAATGCCCTGAAAGGATTAAATTCTGCATACCCCTCAAACCCTTTGCTGGTACTGCTGCCAACATTAGTAATAAGCCGGTATGAAGGTGTTCCGCTAACAGTAATTGTCCCTACACGGTTATCATACTGTAAGTAAAATCCACTTATATCAAACTGAAGAAAATCTTTCACTTTACCACGGTAGCCTAAATCAATATTGTATCCCTTTGCATCTTTCAAATCTGCGTCAACCACATCGGTTGTAGGTGGAGCTTGCAAATTTGCAAACTGAATAGGGCGATAAGCCTGGGAAAAATTTGCATATACCTCAGTAGATCTGGTAAGATGGTACTCCGTTCCCACACCAGCGAGAATAAAACTTCTATCTCTTGTAATATTTTGTAAGATTATTTCTGTACCGCCTGATGTATATCCATTTCGCCCGGAAGATGAACCTTCCAGCCATTCATATCTTATTCCGGGTATTATCAAAAACTTATCGCTTATGCGAAAAATATTTTCTGCAAATGCAGCTGTGTTTCTGGACTTAAAAATAATATCACGGGGATAATTACCGGTTATGGTAACATCATATCCTGTACCTGTTGTTCCTTTACCGTCGGCTTGCCTGGTGGTAGTGCCGGTATATAAACGGATACCAGCAGATAAAGTATTTTTCATTTTACCAAGTCTATAATCAGTAATGATACGACTCTCCAGACCATAATTCCTATATTGGTCAAGATTCACTACTCTGTTGTTGTAGCTAAGTGTTGCAGGGTTAATACTGTCTTTGGTAGTGATGGATTGTAAAAATCCAACACTGTTTCGGTCTCCGATGGTACCAAATAATTTGGTATTCCAGCGGGTGTTTTCATTTATTTGAAAGTTGGCGATTAATGCAGGGGTTGTCCAGGTTATATCAAACCAATTCCGGCTGCGGAAACTTTGTTGGGCATCCTGCTTTATTTGTTCATCTGTTAAACCACCTGGTTGCTGGCTGCGGATATGCGAACGCATTACTTCAGCCGTTAATGAAAATTTTGTTGTGAAATTATAGGTTACAGTACCATAACCAGCATTTGTAAAATAGTGGCTGTTTTCTCTCCATCCGTCTCCATTACGATGGTCGAAAAATGTATAATAATGAACTTTCCCTTTCTTGCCGCCTATTGCATTATAGCTGTTGAATAGGCCATTGCTTCCAATTGTTTGCTGTGTCTCAAATTCAAAAGATTTGTTCACTTCGCTGCCATTTCTGAGAATGTAATTTACCAATCCGCCAAATTGTGGTCCATATTGCAAAGAACCATGCCCCCTTACAATTTCTATTCGTTGTACAGCCTGTAGCTGTGGATTATAGTATGCTTCGGGATAACCAAAAGGATCCGCAGCAATATCATATCCGTTTTGACGCACATTAAACTCCCAACTGCGGTTGGGACTTAATCCACGAGCAGCAATACCAATCTGAATTCCGCTGGGGTCGCTTTCCCAGATATGAATTCCGGGTACTTTTGCCAATACCTGCCGCATGTTATTTGTTACTACATTACCCTGCACATTATCCAGCACAATCAGTGTATTCTTTTTGCCTGCATAAATATTTGTGCCAACAATTTCCGGCATTTGCTGATAATCGCTTTTGCTGTTTCTACCCACTACAGTCACATCGGGCAGACTTTTTATCAGTAGTGTATCACTATTTCCTTTTTTGGTTTGCCCGACAGCTACATTTAATACCCATATCATTAAACACAAAACAAGCGCTCTTTTACTCATAAGTATGATTTTGAATTGCAAAAGTGCTAATGCCTTATATAATACCACTTATGTAAAAGGGAAATAGAGTTATGCAATGCGGAAATAGTTAGGTTTTAGTCAATAAATAGCAGACAGGCAACCTATTTTCATTTAACTTATACTATTAAAATCATGCGGCTGTTATTATATGATAGTAATTCGGTGATTCAGTAATTTTAGTTGAGTGGTGTGAGGCTATCAGGAAAAAAGGGGTAAAAACACGTTTAGCTGACGTAAATGCTACATTTTCAACGGGAAAGCCAAGCAAGAATAGCTGTAAGTGGTAGCAAAATTTTATAAAAATTGTCTATAATTTTACAAATTTGCTAAACCATTCTGCCATATCTTCGTCTTTAAAAGGAGTAGAGGTTCGCTAAAAACTCTTATTTTAGCCATCATAAATGAAACGGAGTTTATCCATAAAACTGAAAGCGCTGTTCCTGCTGGTTGTATTTGCGACAAATACGGCAGTGGGTTTTGCCTGTGCTATAGGTGTAGATATGGGTTTTAATTCTTCCTCTCATCATAACCAAACTGAAGCGTCTGCAGAAGTGCATATTCACAAGGATGGGAAAAACCATGTTCATGAAAAGGAAACAGCAACAGTAACAAATCATGTTCATGAAAATGGCATTAATCACCAACATGATAGTGAGCCCACAACACTAATTCCCGTTGATGGCAACAACTTACTTACAAAAGAGGATGGCGGATGTTGCACCAATGAAGTACTCGAGTTTCAAGATTTGGATAAAAATATTTCCGTAAATACTACTGGTATCAATGTGCCGGTATTTGTGGCAATTCTTAGTACTTATTTTAATATTGATTTCTCAGCGGCTGTCAAGGATTTTCCTGTCCATTATAAGGTTCGTTTTTATTACCCCCCACCGACTGAAATACGCATAGCGATTCAGCGTTTCCAGATTTGATTATGGTAAAACAGGTGAAGCTTTTTTGCTTCATCCAACTTCATTTGCGTTTTGCAATGTGAGGCTATTTGTTTTACCGTAATCAATTTTTATGTTCAGATATCGTATCATAGTTTTTCTTACAGGCTTCATCAGTTTTTCAGCATCGGCACAGCAGGTGCTCACAGAAGATGAAGCTGTGTCTAAGGCATTGGCTAATAACAAGAATATCCAAGCTGCATCACTGCAAGTAAAACAACAGCAGCAGTTACTGAAATCAGCCATCAATCTTCCTAATCCCGAGTTTTTTTGGGAAAGCCCAACAGGTAACTTTTATACCGGTAGCATTACGCAGTCGTTTGAATTCCCCACCGTGTACAGTAATCAGTACCGTTTGCAAAAGCAGCAAATTGGTGTGGCGCAAAAAGAAAAGCAACTAACAGAAGCAGAGTTAAAGTATCGAGTTAAAGTCTTATACTTAGAAATACAATACGCTGATTCGCTAGCCTCACAATTATACATACAGGATACCCTGTACGAAAAAATAAAGCTGTCTGCCATCCGCCAGTTCAGAGCTGGGCAAATAGATTATCTGCAACAAACATTTGCTGAAACACAGTATGGTGAAATTCATAATCAATATCAACAGTCGCTTGTAAGAGCCTCCTCTTTAAAGGCGCAGTTGCAATGGTTCACAGGCATTAAAGATCCTATTTCAGTAGAGCCACTTGCTATTTCACTTTCTCAGGTACAGTTATCTCTTGCGCCTGATTCCACAGCGTTATTTGCAAATCCTGCCCTACAGATATTACAGCAGCAGGAGAATGTAGCCAAACAAAATATTGCATTGCAAAAAAGCAAAGCGCTACCTGGGTTGGCTTTTGGTTATTTCAACCAGGGCGAAAGGGATACGAAATGGTTGAATCGTTTCAGGGTTGGCGTAACTATTCCGTTATGGTTCGGACAATATAAAAGTAATATCAATGCTGCCAAGACGGAGCAACAGGTTATTCAAAGCAAACAGCAGGGATTGCAGCAAGACTTATCTGCACAAACGATTAATACAAACAGCGAAATGCGAACCAACTGGCAGTCTGTTCAGTATTATCAACAAACAGGGTTAAGAAAAGCACAGGAAGTGATTACTACTTCACAACGCTTTTTTGTGAGTGGTGAAATTGATTATATCAGTTTACTAAGAAACAGCAACGATGCTTACACTGTTTACCAGAAATACCTAGAAGCAGTACGAAATTATAATCTCAGTGTTATCAATCACAAATATTTAATGGGTCAGTTATGAAACGAATAATCATTCAATTTTTATTGGGGCTATTGCCGGTATTTACATTTGCACATGGCGGCGAAGACCATGGGGATGCTAAAAAAACAGCTATATCACCTGCAAGTTATTTCTCCTCTGAGGCTGCTTCTGAAGTCTATGAAGTATTGTTAAAGTACAGCCCGATAGCACCAGGCAAGGAAGCATCGCTTCGTTTGTATTTAAGTGAATACAATACCAATAGCCCTATCGACAGCGCTATAATGGAAGTGACAGTAGCTGACAATCCTAATATAAAGATTACTGTTACAAGGATTGATAAGGGCGTATTTGAATTGAAAACTACATTTCCAGCAAAGAAAGTATACAATCTTGTACTCAATATCAATAGCTATGCAGGCATTGATTTAATTCAACTAAGCAATATTGAAATAGGGAAAGAATTGACTGCAGTAGTTACAACAGAGAGCACCCCGCATTCTCATTGGTATAGCAGCAATTGGTTTTTTGGTTTGATTGGTTTGCTGACCGGCTTGCTTGTTATGTTCTTTGTTAGCAGAGGTCGCAGCAGGAAAATAATTACGGGAGCAATTATTCTTTTTTGTCTTTTGCCAACAGCCACTTACAATCCGGTATCTGCACATGGTGGTGAAGACCATGGTGACGCGGCAGGTAAAACTGGCGGTGGCTCTTCTACCACCTTTATAGTTGAAAAGGAAACACAATTCCTTTTTAATATTCAAACGCAGAAAATTAGCACAGGTGATTTTAATGAATCATCCGTTTTACTAGGAACAGTAACTGCAGCTCCGCAGGGCCGGGCAGTCATACAAACGCCGCAATCAGGTAAAATCGTTTCATTAAGAGTAGCTCCCGGTCAACGGGTTGGCAAAGGGCAAGTGGTAGCTGTAATAGAGCAACAGGTTGATGCCGGGACGCAAATTAGTATCAACGCCCAAAGTAACAGTGTAAATGCAGAATATGAAGCTGCCAAAGCGCAATATGACAGGTTGTTGGGTATCGCAGACATTGCCGCAAAGAAAGATATTACCGAGGCCAAAGCCCGTTTGGAAAGTGCCCAGAAAAATAAGGCACTCTTTGATGCCAACACTGGAAAGAATACCGGTAATACAAAAACTATAAGCCTTTCTTCTCCTGTTAGTGGTGTTGTTGGCACATTTAATTATGCAATTGGCGCTGTGGTAAACAGCGGAGAAACCTTGTTTGAAATAACCAATCTTGATCAGGTATTTGTGGAAGCCCAGGTATTTGCAGGTGACGCTCAAAAATTGAAACTAGCAACAGGGTTTACTACTATTTCAAATACAGATACACTGGTTTATACATTGAAAGTGATCAGCACTGCCCAATCAGTAAATACAGGTAACCAATCTCAGAAAGTCGTATTTGAAATCATCAATCCAAGAGGGCAGTTCAAAATTGGTGAGAATATAAATGTGCGGATGACAGGAAATAATGTCATCCGGCAGGTAGTGATACCTAATGAAGCAATTACTGATGTGAATGGTAAGCCGGCCATTTTTATAAAAGATAAAGCTGAACAGTATAGTATCAGCTTCATAGTGAAAGGGCAAAGCAATGATAAGTTTACCGTTGTCACCAAGGGTACTGAAGACGGCGAAAGAGCTGTTACTGCCAATGTGTATCAAATGAAAATGATGTATTTAAATCAATAACCAAAATAAACAAACAAACATGAAAAAGTTATTAATGATGTCCCTGCTACTGGCAACTTTTACCGCAACCTTTGCACAAAGCGGCGATAGTGAAGCTGTAAAAGCAGTGTTGAACAATTACAAAAAAGCAATTGAAAAATTAGACACCGCCGGTGTTGTGAATCTTTTTGTAAAAGACTCTAAAGTGTATGAACAGGCGAGCGATGAAGGCACAATTGGTCATTATCTGGAACATCATCTGGGGCCCGAACTGAAAGCGTTCAAATCTTTCACTTTCAGTAATTATAAAGTAGATGTAACAATGGCAGGTGAATATGCTTTTTCAACGGAAACGTATATCTATACCATCGTTCTTGCTAAAGATGCTAAGGAAATAAAAAGTCAGGGAGTAGCTACTTCAGTTTTAAGAAAAACAAAAGCTGGCTGGAAGATTGTGCAAACACATTCTTCATTTAGGAAAGCAAAATAAATCTCAAATTATAAAAAAGAAAAAATGAAACAAATCAGCGTTATCCTTTCACTGGCAATAGCAGTTTTTAGTTTTACTGCTGTAAATGCACAATCAACAAAAAATAAAACTGCAGTCGCCGATTCAGTTATTTATCAATGCCCGATGAAGTGCGAAGGCGATAAAACCTATGATAAAGCAGGTAAATGCCCTAAATGCAATATGAATTTGAAGGCTCTGCCAAAACCGGTCGATGCCATTTACCAGTGCCCCATGAAATGTGAGGGTGATAAAACTTACAATAAGGCAGGAAAATGTCCTAAATGCAATATGAACCTGACCAAAGTGAAGGCAAAAAACTCGACAGATAATCATAAGGGTCATGATCACAATTAACTATTCAATAAAATAAAGCAAATGAAACAAGTGTTAAAAATTACGATGGCAATTTTCGCTATTAGCTCTGTCGTGGTCTTTGCAGCATGCAATGACAGTGGCGATAAAAAAAACGCTTCAACAAAAACAGAAATGTCGCATGAAGGTGGTGACCATATTTATGCCTGCCCTATGCACCCGGAAGTAACAGGCAAAGAAGGCGATACCTGCCCAAAATGCGGCATGAAACTGGAGCATAATGACAATGCTGGTGGTCCAAACAATGTTAGTATGCAGTTTACATATAGCCCGACATCTCCTAAGCCCGGAGAAGAAGTTACTTTATCCATGACTCCAAAAATAAAGGATAAACCTACTGAGCAGGTTCCATTGGATGTAGAGCACACCAAAAAAATACACCTCATTGTTGTTAGTGATGACCTTAGTTGGTTTGACCATATACATCCTGAACTCAACGCAGATGGTTCTTACACAGTGAAAGAAAAATTTCCGGCTCCAGGCAAGTACACTTTGTTTGCTGACTATAAGCCAAGTGGTGCCAATCATACGGTTGACTATTTAAATGTAAGTGTAGCAGGTACAGTGCCAGCAGCAAAAGTGTATGGAGCAGATAGACTAACCAGCGCCGCCGGGGATGGATTTTCTGTCTTACTTACTCCTGAGGGTGGTAAGTTTTTAACCAATATGCCCATGCACATTAATGGAGTAGTAATGCTAAACGGTAAAGAAGTAGATGTAACAACCTTAGAAGATTACCTTGGAGCAAAAGCCCACATGGTAGTAGTAAGCCTTGACGATAAAAAATATTTGCATGTACACCCAAGCGTAGAAGGTGGAAAATTTGATTTACATACTAAGTTTGAAAAACCCGGTGTATATCGTGGCTGGATACAGTTTCAAAGCAAGGGAAAAATTTATACAAGTGATTTTGTAATGAATGTGTCAGAAGGAACAGGAGCTAGCATGAAAAATATGGATCATGGTAATAAGGATATGAAAGAAATGAAACATTAATTTTTAAACAAAAAATGGAAATATTAAAATTAAAAAAAATGAAAAAGATAACAATTCTAATGACAGTACTGCTGATAGCAACTTTTACAACATTTGCACAGCATAGTGGTGGTGGTGATCATAAACATGGTTCACCACACGGAGGGACAGTTAAGTCGGCCGGGGGATTTCATATTGAAGTAAGTGTAAAAGACGGTATGGTAATGGCCTATTTGCTGGATGCAAATGAGAAAGCAATAAAGAATAAAGGTGTAACAGGAACAGCTGTTATTCAAATGGCAGACGGAAAAACTTCAACCATCACATTAACCCCAAGTGGAAACGAAGGGTTTATGTACACCCTTGACAAGGCCAAAAAGTACAACAAGGCCATTGTGACTTTTACAACCGGGGACAAAACCGCATCGGCTTCTTTTGACCTTATGGTAAAGGATAAGCCTGCAGCAGATGGACATGATCATCAACACTAAAACGGGTGCCAAATCATAGCGGGCATACTGCCTGCTATGATTTATAATGCTTCTGCCTTAGATCGTATAATGGCAATTAAAGATTTTATTTTATGCTGAACAGACTCATTCTTTTTTCCTTGAAGAACCGGATGCTTGTAGTTTCAATGGCTGCTTTGCTCATGGTGTATGGCGTATTTACGTTGGTTAATCTTCCGGTGGATGTATTACCCGATTTAAACAGACCAAGAGTAACCATATTTTTAGAAGCCAATGGTATGGCTCCGGAAGAAGTAGAAAGCCAGGTAAACCTGCCGGTGGAAACACAATTAAATGGTGCGCCGGGTGTGGAAGTAGTCCGTTCCGTAGCGAGCCCCGGATTAGGGATGGTTTTTGTGGAGTTTGACTGGAATACGGATGTCTACCGTGCAAGACAATTAACTGCTGAGAAGTTACAAAACATTCAACTGCCTAAAGGTATTACACCCGTAATGGGCCCCATCAGTTCCATCATGGGGCAGATTATGATGGTGGCGGTGACAAGTGATACCGTTTCGCCTGCTGATTTAAGAACACTGGCTGATTTCACCATACGCCGAAGGCTGATGAGTGTAAAAGGCGTAAGTCAGGTAATACCTATTGGTGGAGAAAGAATGCAGTACCAGGTCTTGATTTCAAGTGAAAAACTAAGGCAGTATAATTTGTCCATTGATGATGTTGACAATGCATTACAACTAACTAACCAAAACACAACGGGCGGTTTCGTCGATAATAAAGGTTCCGAAACACTGATAAGAAATATTGGCCGTGCCAATACATTAGACGATTTGGCCAATACGGTTGTAAGCAACAGAAATGCTGCACCTGTATTATTAAAACAGGTGGCAGAAGTAAAATTTGGCGGCCCCATTAAAAGAGGCGATGGTTCGTTTAATGGAAAACCTGCCGTTATACTTAGTATCGAAAAGCAACCCGGCAGTAGCACTATCGATGTTACTGGTGAATCATTAAAAGCAATCGAGGAAATAAAAGCATCCCTGCCAAAGAATATCCAAATTAATACGGATGTTTTTCAGCAAAAACATTTTATTGTAAACTCCCTTAGCAATGTTGAAGAAGCATTAAGGGATGGGTTCATTCTTGTAATTATTATTCTATTTCTGTTTCTTCTCAATTTTCGTACTACCATTATAACACTTACCGCAATACCGCTATCACTTATTATAACAGCCATCGTTTTTAAGTTTTTTGATATTTCTATCAACACATTAACACTGGGTGGTTTGGCTATTGCCATTGGTGAGTTGGTAGACGATGCAATTGTCGATGTAGAAAATGTATACCGTCGTTTGAAAGAAAACTGGCTCAGTGAAAAACCGAAGCCGCTGCTTAAAATAATTTATGATGCCAGCAGTGAAGTGAGAAATTCAATCGTGTATGCCACCATCATTGTAGTATTGGTATTTATTCCCTTGTTCTATTTACAGGGAATTGAGGGAAGAATATTTGCCCCGCTTGGAATTGCATACATCACTTCTATTGTTGCATCACTAGTGGTATCACTTACAGTTACACCAGTACTGTGCAGCTATTTATTAGAAAAGAAAAATCATTTACGCCATATCAATCTGGCTTTTTGGAAACGCAAAAAAGAGAAAGCCAGTATTGATGCTGTACACGAACCGGATAGCGCTCTTGTTCGCTGGCTAAAAAAACAAGATGTCAGGCTACTTCATTTTGGGTTAAAACGCCCAAAGACAATAACCGGTGTGGCTATTGCATTGATCATCGCCTCTATCAGCATTATCCCTTTTTTTGGTACAGAATTTCTACCACCTTTTAATGAGGGAAGTTATACGGTAAACATGGTGGCTCCGGCAGGAACCTCGTTAGAAGAAAGTAATAAGCTTGGTACAATCGCCGAACAACAAATGCTAAAAGTGCCGGAAGTTGCACTAACTGCACGCCGAACAGGTCGGGCAGAATTAGATGAACATGCAGAGCCGCCAAGCTCAACTGAAATTGAAGTTGCCTTAAAACCTGGTGGGAGAAGCAGGGCAGAAGTCCTGGAAGAGATGCGTACTAATCTTTCCGTTTTAAAAGGTGTTTCCATAAATATTGGTCAGCCTATTTCTCACCGTCTGGATCATTTACTTTCCGGAGTAAGAGCACAGGTGGCAGTTAAAATATTCGGTAATGATTTATTGACGCTTCGCTCTAATGCCGAAGGATTAAAATCAATTATTTCTACTGTGCCGGGTGTGGTTGATGTACAGATTGAGAACCAGGTAATGGTACCGCAGTTAATGATAAAACTTGACCGTATGGCGGTGCAGCGTTATGGCTTACAGGTGGGAAATGTTGCAGATGAATTGGAAATATTTTACAATGGCAAAGTAGTGAGCCAGATCATTGATGGTCAAAAAAGTTTTGATATTGTGTTAAGAACTGATGACAGCACCAGAAAGAATATTGAAGCTATTCGGAATACACAGATTGCAGCATCGGATGGTTCATTGATACCTCTGCAACAAATAGCAAAGATTGAACTGGAGAACAGCATCAATGCAGTTAACCATGAAAATACGCAACGCCGTATTGTTGTTTCTGCCAATGTGCAAGGGCGTGACCTGGGCAGCACAGTAAAAGAAATGCAGGAAACAGTAAAGAAAGAATTGCCCTTACAGGAAGGCTATTATCTGCAATGGGGTGGTCAGTTTGAAAGTCAGCAATCAGCTTCCAAATTAATTACCCTGCTCAGCATCTTTTCTATTGCAGGTATATTTCTCGTACTATATAGCCATTTTAAAAGCAGCCGTATTGCTTTGCAGATAATGCTGAACGTACCATTAGCCTTAATCGGCAGTGTAATAGCCGTAATGCTTACGGGTGGTGTTTTCTCTATTGCCACCATGGTTGGCTTTATTACACTTACCGGTATTGCTTCCAGAAACGGTATTATGATGATTAGCCACTATATCCATTTAGTACAACATGAAGGCGAAGTGTTTGGAGACAAAATGATTATCCGTGGTTCACTGGAAAGATTGGTGCCTGTATTAATGACGGCATTAGTTGCAGCTTTTGCGTTGATACCGCTAACAATGGATGCTACGGCTCCCGGTAAAGAAATTCTGTACCCGGTAGCTACGGTTATTTTAGGTGGATTGGTAAGCTCAACCTTACTGGATATGATTGTAACTCCTGTTGTTTTTAAACTTTTTGGAGAAAAGGCACTGAAGAAATACTTGATTGAGCAGGAAAAAAAGGAGTTGGCGTAAAGTGATGGTAATGAATATTTTTTTTTAGTATTAAAGAAAAGAATATGGGGTGGGCTCTGCTTTGGGTTCCTTATTTATAGTGAAACAGTTTTGGAGCAGGGTTTCTGAACCCTGCCAACTTGAAAATACGAAAGTAGTTTGAGCTCATTAATATTTTTCGAAATTGTAAAGCGCGATTAATTTTTGAAGTCAATTTCATAAACTATAAGCTAAGCCTTAACTGGAATGAAAAACGGAAAATTGAATATTGCCATATTAATGTCAATTAGCATTGCATTCCTTTTGTTAGCATACAATAAGGGAATGAATGAAGACATCAATGGAGATTTCTATATTTATTATAAAGGGGGTAAGGACTTTTTGGAAAATAAGCCAATTTATACACAAGGGCTTAAAGACGGCGGCTTTACATATCCACCTTTTGCTGCAATGCTTTTTCAACTTTTTTCAATTTTTTCCTTTCACACTTCAGCAATTTTATTTTGTTACATAATAAATTTTATTCTGTGGATATACTCATTTTTCCTTTTATATAAAATTTCAAACGAATTTTTTCCTTCGAAAAATTGCACAGTACCATTATTACTTGCGTTTCTTTGCTCTGCTAGATTTTATTGGCACAATTTCATTTGGGTACAAGCTAATCTGATTGTGTTAAACACGACATTATTCGGAATATTGTATTATTTACGGGGAAAGTACAACTTGAGTTACATATTCTTTTTAGCAGGATGCTTTCTTAAAATAATACCAATTATTTTCTTGATTTCTATAGCTTTAAAGAGAGGTTATAAAGATTGGGGTAGAATAATACTATTAAGTCTTCCATTCATATTTGTTCCATTTATATTTAGAGGATTAGAAAGAGGTATCGGCGACTGGGTAGATTACTACAATGCATTTCTTCGACCTTTTGCAAGAGGGCAAATCGATGGAGATTTAATTAGTATGGGCATTCCTTCTTTTCTTGCTAAGCTAAATACTGGAAATGACTCGCTAGGTATCTCGCCAAGTCTTCGTCTAACCCAATATAATCTTGAATTACTGATAAGGGTTATTCAAGTATTATTATTAAGTGGGTTTTTTGGTCGAATTATTTACCGTATTCTCAAACATAAAGATAATGTATTTACCGGGGTTGATTTTTGCTTAATGTTTCTTATATCATTATTAATATCTGGAAGAGTTTGGGAGCATCATCATGTTTCAACTTCATTTATTTATCTCTATTTATTTGCTTCACTTAGATTTGAAGGGTATAAAAAAACGAAATACACATTACTGACTTTTTGTGTTTTTATAGGTGTGATAGGAACTGATACTGTGGGCGGTACTTTATATGATTTTTCCCAATTTTACTGTTTTATTACAATCTTGATGATAATAGTATCGGTGATTTTACTAATATCAAAGACAATAATACCTTTTGCACAATCCAACGAGACAACGGGGTTGATAAAAGAAGGGGAGCAAAAGCGGTAACTTAATGTAACGAAAATGAAGATATTATTAGGACTATCGTAAAACCGAAAAAGTTACTTATAAAGAAAGGCTGCAATATTTTATTGAAACAGGAAGAAACGAAACGGGCAGGATTGCTGTGGCAAAAGAAAAGATTAGGGTTGAGTTGGATTTCATATTCCTCAAATAATATCAGCAGTAAATTATTAAATATGTTCAAAGAGTTTCCTTCATTACATCCTCTTGCAGTACATTTCCCCATTGTACTGATCTTATTGGCTGTGGCTTTACAGGCCATGCTGGTTTGGAAAGAACTGAAGCAGATAAAGTGGGTTGCACTTGTTATTATGGGTGGGGCCTTTTTTTCATCGCTTGCTGCCAGCACGGTCTTTCATGCAGAGCCGTCTGCAGACGCCCCCAAAGCAGCATTGGAAATATTTGAACAGCATGAGAAATTTGCACAGCTGACTCTTTGGATGAGTGGCATTACATTTTTGCTGAAACTCATTGGTGTGTTTTTCAAAATCAATCGCCGCTCATTTGAAATTATTGTATTGATAGCCGCCATTATGGCTGCCGTTTTTCTTTCCATTGCCGGGCATCACGGGGCAAGGCTTACCCATATAGCTGGCATCGGCCCTATGGGCAGATATTTAATGAAAGGCCATGGTGAAGGTGGCAAAATGGGTGACATGAAGAACATGGATATGAAAAATGATACGGCAATGAACATGACCGATACGATGTCCGGCATGAACAATATGGATAATATGTCAGGAATGGAAAACATGAAAATGGATTCTTCTATGGATATGAAAGACATGAATATACCCGGCATGGATAGAAGCACAAGCATGAACAATATGAAGGGTATGGAAAACATGAAAGGGATGGATAAAATGAAGAACATGAAGAATATGCCCGGGATGGATAACATGAAAGACAAGAAGGATATGGAAATGGGTTCTTCTATGAACATGAAAAATATGAATAACATGCCGGGAATGGATAAGATGAAAATGGATTCATCAATGAATATGAATGACATGAGGAAGACAGACATGCCTGGCATGGGCAACATGAAAATGCCACCGAAGAATCCGATGGATACATTTCGTTTTCCTGATAATAACCCGGCCCGTAAAAAGAATTACAAGCAGACAAACCAATAAATAACATTACTATGAAAAAGCTGCTTTCACTTGTATTGCTGGTTCCGGGTTGCATTTTTGCGCAAATAAATCACTCTATGCCTGGAGTAGTGGATGATGGGCTTAAAAAAATAACATCGTACCATTTCCCTTTAAAGAAAACCCCACTTGCTCCCGGAAAAATTTATGAGGGTAAGAAAGTGGAGTACGACTTGTATGTAACCGATACAATGGTAAACTTTACCGGTAAACGTCGTCATGCTATTGCCATTAACGGGCAGATACCGGCGCCAATTCTTGAATTTACTGAAGGCGATACTGCTATCATTAGGGTACATAACATGATGAAGATGGAAACATCTATCCATTGGCATGGCATATTATTACCCAATAAAGAAGATGGGGTTCCTTATTTAACAACTTCTCCTGTGGAAGCTGGCAAAACTTATACGTTCACTTTTCCATTGATACAAAGCGGTACTTACTGGTATCATTCACACACTATGGTACAGGAGCAAAGTGGTTTATATGGTTCTATTGTAATCCACCCTGCCCAGCCGGAGCCGCAATTGAAAGAGTATGTATTATTATTATCCGACTGGACAGATGAAAATCCACACCAAGTAATGCGTTACCTGAAACGGGGAGGCGAATGGTATGCTATTAAAAAGGGTGCATTGCAGAGCTATGGAGAAGCTATTGCAGCAGGTGCATTTAAAGATAAACTGAAACAGGAATGGCAGCGTATGCCCGCCATGGATGTATCTGATGTTTACTACAATAAATTCTTATTAAACGGGCAGGAAACAACTGAATTTAAAGATGCAAAGCCGGGAGAAATAATCCGGCTAAGGATTATCAACGGGTCGGCTGCAACTTACTTCAACCTACAATATGCAAACAGTTATATGCGGATCATTGCCGCTGATGGTATTAATGTAACTCCTGTTAGTGTAAATAAACTAGAAATTGCTATTGCAGAAACTTACGACGTATTGATTACAGTGCCCGAAACAGGCAGTGCAGAACTAAGGGCTACTTCTTGGGATGTAATGGGATATTCGTCCGCTTTCTTTGGCAACGGCCCTGTCATTAAAGCACCCGATATTCCAAGGCTGAATTATTTTAAGATGATGCAGCAAATGGGTAGTATGAACATGAAGACTATGGATATGGGCAGTATGCAGGGCATGGACATGAAGAATATGCGTATGCCTGCTGATACTATAGCCAAAAAGAAAGAAATGAGTATGCAGCATATGGAAGGCATGAAGATGGATGATATGGCAGGCATGGATATGAAAATGGAGATACCGGGTAAATTTAATTACAACATGTTGCGGGCTCTGCATCCAACCACATTAGATTCCTCTTTACTACCAAGGGAAGTTAAGCTCACACTCACAGGCAACATGCTCCGGTATGTTTGGTCATTTGATTTTAAAACTTTATCAACTGCCGATAAAATACTTATCCGAAAAGGAGAAAGGGTAAGATTTGTTTTAACCAACAATACCATGATGCGGCATCCATTGCATTTGCACGGTCACTTCTTCCGTTTCATCAATACTCAGGGTGAATATTCGCCCATCAAGCACACATTCGATATCAAGCCAATGGAAACTGTAACTATTGAATTTGATGCCAATGAAGAGCAGGATTGGTTTTTTCATTGCCATATTTTATACCACATGATGGCAGGGATGGCCCGTATTGTAAGCTATGAGAGAAGTGAGCAAAATGAATTTGCAAAAAACGGATACCGAAAGTTAAAAAAAGAGGATAATGTTCTTTATCCATGGTACGATTTGTCAGTACACTCTCAAGGTGCATGGCTGAGTGGAAATATTTCAAATAATAAGATGGCTTTGGAATTCGAGGGAAGGGCAAGCTGGAAGGGTGATTACGAAACGGAAACGCATTTACTACGTTACCTCGATAAAAAACAATACTTCGCTTTTTATATAGGCTATGATTACAGGAAAAATAAAACGCTGCCATTGGCAAACAAACCCAACTCAAAGGATAACCGTAGGGTTTTTGATGCAGGGTTTTATTATTTATTGCCTATGCTTATCCGTTCAGAATGGAGGGTTGACCATACAGGTCGTTTAAGATTACAATTGGAAAGAAGAGATTTGCCCCTAAGTAGTAATTTCTTTTTTGATTTCAGGGTAAATACTGATAAAGAATATAATGTAGCAGCTAGATATATGATAGCTAAATCATTTTCCATCAGCACAAATTATGACAGTGATTATAAATGGGGAATTGGATTAACATGGCATTATTGAAATGAGAATAAAAATATTTTATGAAACATAACCACCACAACGAGCAGCGGTATACTTGCCCAATGCATCCTGAAATTGTGAAGGACGAACCCGGCAATTGTCCCAAATGCGGAATGAATCTCGTCCCTGTTGATGCAAACGAGAAAGAACATTCCCAGTTGCAGCATCTGCATACAGACAATATAATAGAGGCCTCTTCTCATGAAGAGTATGTTGTTGAACGGCGAAATGCTCAAGGGTTCCAAAAGTATACTTGTCCCATGCACCCTCAAATCATACACGATGGTCCTGGTCAGTGCCCTCTGTGTGGTATGTCGCTTGTGCCAATTGCAAAACCTGTTATGCATGGTGGACATGAAGCTCATTACTCCGGTATCGCAGATTTCAAAAAACGGTTTTATGTTGTGCTGATTCTTACGGTTCCTATCATGTTGCTTTCAGAAATGATTCAACATTGGCTGAATATTCACATCAGTTTCGCTGGCTCAAACTATGTGTTACTTATTTTATCCTCGGTTGTATTCTTTTATGGTGGCTGGCCATTTCTCAAAGGGTTAACCGGAGAAATGCGGGCAAAAAATCCCGGAATGATGACATTGGTCGCATTTGCTATTTCTATAGCCTATATCTATAGCCTAGCAATTGTACTGGGGTTAAAGGGCATGGATTTCTTTTGGGAATTAGCAACACTCATTCTTATCATGTTATTAGGGCACTGGATAGAAATGAAATCTGTAGCTGGTGCATCAAGGGAACTTGAATTACTGGTACAGTTAATGCCTGATGACGCTCATTTAATCAATGGTGATACAATAACTGAAGTAAAAACTGATTCACTGAAAGAAAATGATGTGATTCTTATCAAGCCTGGGGAGAAGGTTGCTGCCGATGGAATTATCATAGATGGGGAAAGTTACCTAAATGAGTCCATGCTTACAGGTGAATCGAAACCTGTTGAAAAATCAAAGGGAGATAAAGTGATTGCAGGAGCTATCAACGGTAATGGAGCTATAAAAGTTGCCGTGTCACATGGTGTCAAAGATTCTTACTTATCGCAGGTCATAAAACTGGTTCAGGATGCACAACAATCAAAATCCAAAACTCAATTAATTGCAGACAGGGCAGCAAGATGGCTTACGTTGGTTGCGATTGTGGCAGGTATCACTACTTTTTTGGTTTGGTATTTATCGGGAAAAGATTTGGCCTTTTCCATTGAGCGTATGGTAACAGTAATTGTTATTTGCTGCCCCCATGCACTGGGATTAGCTGTTCCACTGGTAGTGGCAAAATCAACGGCACTATCAGCAAAACATGGGTTACTGATAAAAAACAGAACAGCCTTTGAAAATGCAAGAAAGATAACAACGTTGGTATTTGATAAAACCGGAACGCTGACAGTTGGGAAATTTGAAGTTTCTAAGATTGTTTCATTAACTGAAGGTCTTTCTGAACATGAATTATTAAAATATGCAGCTGCTTTGGAACAGAACTCAGAACATCCTATTGCCACAGGAATTATGCAGAAAGCAAAAATCTTATCGATTCAAATTCCAGTTGTAGGCAACTTTAATGCCATTACAGGAAAGGGAGTCGAAGCAACTATAGAAGGTTACGATATAAAAATTGTGAGTCCTGGATATCTTAAAGAGTCGAATGTTAAATTACCCGAGGACTATATGACTGATGCTTCTGAAACCGTCGTATTTGTTTTGATAAATAATCAACTTTCCGGTTATATTGCTTTGTCAGATACTATTCGGCCAGAATCAGCAGAAGCTATCCGTGCTTTGGGTATTGACAATATAAAATCAGTATTACTTACAGGTGATAATAGAAGAGTGGCTGAAACAGTTGCCCGTAAATTAGGTATGAATTTTTTCTTTGCTGAGGTGTTACCACATCAGAAACTAGAAAAAATTAAGGAATTACAGGAAGAAGGAGAGTTTGTTGCGATGACAGGAGACGGTATCAATGATGCCCCTGCCTTAGCACAGGCTAATATCGGTATTGCGGTTGGATCTGGTTCTGATATTGCAGCGGAAACAGCTGGGATTGTATTGGTCAATAGCAATCCGCAAGACGTTGTTTCATTAATTCGGTTTGGCAAGGCCACTTATAGAAAAATGATTCAAAATTTGATTTGGGCTACGGGTTATAATATAGTAGCCTTGCCATTGGCGGCGGGGGTACTCTACAAAATGGGAATCCTGTTAAGCCCTGCTGCTGGTGCCGTTTTAATGAGTGTGAGTACGGTTGTGGTGGCTATTAATGCAAGTCTTTTAAAAATAAAATAAATCAACAACCTATATTGTTTATGGCAAAAAGTAAACACTACTACATACGAAAAATACACCGCTGGCTCGGTGTTATTTTAGGCATTCAGTTTTTATTATGGACAATTGGTGGCCTATATTTCAGTTGGAGCAATATGGATGAAGTGCATGGTGACATTCAAAAGAAAAATGCAACGCTTCTCTCTTCTGATATTTCTCTGGTCAGTCCTACAGTAGCGCTGGATACAATAAAAATGATTCATCGTATTGATTCAGTTGTCTCCATTCAATTGATTGAAATTTTGGGCAAGCCTTTTTACCAGGTTCGTTGTATAAGTACCATTCAGAATGAAACTAATGATGAACATGGGACGCAGGTAATGAATCATCTTGCCGATGCAGAAACAGGTCGGATTCGTGGACCATTGACAAAAGAAGAAGCGGTTAATGTAGCTAAAATGAGATTTAATGGAGAACCCGAAGTAAAATCAGTTGAATACTTAACTGGCACAAGTGGTCATCATGAATATCGGGAAAGCCCTCTGCCTGCCTATGCCATTACCTTTGAACATCCATCAAAAACGACTGTTTACGTTGCCAGTGAATTAGGAACTATTCAAAAATTCAGGAATAATAAATGGAGAATATTTGATTTTCTGTGGATGATGCACACGATGGATTATGAAAGTAGGGATCATATCGGTAACTGGCTGCTTCGAATATTTTCCATTTTTGGATTGATCACTGTGATAAGTGGGTTTGCATTATTCTTTGTCAGTTCAAAATGGGGCAGAAAACGGGTTGCGAAATCGGAAAAAATAGCCTGATCTTCCATCTTTTGCAACCATATTGCCATTTTAGGAGTCTATTTCTACTGAAAATTGCAATATATCCTGCTATTTTTGCTTCAATGAAATTTTTATTTTTCTTTTTAGGCTTTTCCCTGCTCTACCTGTCATGCCTTGCGTGTAGCGACAGCACGGAATGCAATGCAAAATCAGAATCAAAAATTTCAGCTTCCGCCAATCACCAGGCACATAATCATTCGAAAGAAGCGTGCACGCCTTTTTGCACCTGTTCATGCTGTGCAGCTACAGCCTTTTATCATCCTCTGAGTAAGGTACAGTTCGTAAAAATTATTTTTCGATCTGAAAAGGATCCCCTTGATGATGAAAATTTTAATTCAGAAGTTTCCTATTCTATCTGGCAGCCCCCAAAGCTAACTGCTTAATTTTTTCTTATTTCAGTGCAGTTATAACGCGCTGGTTTCTACATTTTTATCATTTCGTTTACAATGTGGTTATGACTAATAAAAAAAGGTCAATTACCCGCAGTAAAACAGTTTACAGCAGGATAAAAGACCCTGTAAAGCCCTTGTGGATGAGGGTTATAAGAACTGGTACACTGATAGTGCTTGGCATTATAATGCTGATGGCGATATTCGGAATTATAATTAAGTATTATCGTCTTGTTTCAAAACATTAAATAGAAATATGCTTAATAGAATCATTCAATTTTCCATTAAAAATAAATTGGTCATTGGCCTTTTTACACTCGCATTAATAATATGGGGTGTTTATTCGGCCAATAAATTGCCGATTGATGCCGTTCCTGATATTACAAATAATCAGGTACAGATAATTACGTTGAGTCCATCATTGGCGGCACAGGAAGTAGAACAACTTATTTCATTCCCGGTGGAACAAACTATGGCCACCATTCCGGAAGTGCAGGAAATCCGTTCCATATCCAGATTTGGATTATCCGTAGTTACTGTTGTATTTCATGATGATGCTAACATATATTGGGCTCGTCAACAAGTAGGTGAGCGGTTGATAGAAGCCCGCAACCAAATACCCAATAACATCGGCAATCCTGAGATGGCTCCTATTTCTACGGGATTAGGTGAAATTTATCAATATGTTTTACATGCTAAAAAAGGGTATGAAAATAAATATGACGCCATGTCGCTTCGAACGATTCAGGACTGGATAGTCCGTCGTCAGTTGCTTGGGACACCCGGTATTGCTGATGTAAGCAGTTTTGGCGGTCTTTTAAAGCAATATGAAATTGCATTGAATACAGATAAACTTCGCAGTTATAATTTGTCGATAGCGGATGTATTTAATGCTCTTGAAAAAAATAACCAGAATACTGGCGGTGCATATATAGATAAAAAACCCAATGCTTATTTTATCCGCAGTGAAGGATTTATTAAAACAATTTCTGATATAGAAAAAATTGTTGTTACAAGAACTTCCGGTGGCGCACCCGTGTTGATAAGAGATATTGCAATGGTACAGTTGGGTCATGCCACGCAATACGGTGCGTTAACCCGTAACGCAGAAGGCGAAGTAGTTGGTGGTATTGTTTTAATGTTGAAAGGAGCAAATTCCAGTATTGTAATTAACAGTGTAAAAGATAAAATATTACAGATTCAGAAAAGTTTGCCTGAAGGTGTGGTCATTGAACCCTTTCTTGACAGAAGCGCTTTAGTTAGCAGGGCGATAGGAACTGTAAAAACTAACCTTATTGAAGGTGCGTTGATTGTAATCTTTGTATTGGTGGTTTTCCTTGGCAATATCCGTTCCGGGTTGATAGTGGCTTCCGTCATTCCGCTTGCCATGCTTTTTGCTATTTCGTTGATGAACCTGTTTGGTGTTTCTGGTAACCTGATGAGTTTAGGTGCTATTGATTTTGGTTTGATTGTGGACGGAGCGGTGATTATCGTTGAAGCAACCATGCATCAGTTAGGCTACCGAAAGCCTGGAAGAATGACACAAGACCAAATGAATGATGAAGTATATAAATCAGCGGGTAAAATGATGAATTCGGCTGCCTTCGGGCAAATCATTATCCTGATTGTGTACCTACCTATTCTTGCGTTGGTTGGCATCGAAGGAAAAATGTTCGGCCCAATGGCACAAACAGTTTCGTTCGCAATACTGGGTGCATTCCTGCTTTCACTTACTTATGTGCCCATGATGAGTGCCCTTGTATTAAGTAAGAAAATTAGCCACAAAGAAAACCTGTCAGATAAAATGATGAAGTTTTTCCAACGGCTTTATACGCCATTAATACGTGGGGCATTAAAGATGAAATTATTGGTGGTTAGCATCGCTGTGGGAATATTTATCATTAGCCTTGTCATTTTTAAAACATTAGGTGGTGAATTTATTCCCACATTGGAAGAGGGAGATTTTGCCGTCGAAACAAGACTGTTAACAGGCAGTTCGTTAAGTCAAACGATTGAAAAAATAACACAGGCCTCCGATTTACTAATGAAAAAATTCCCTGAAGTAAAAGAAGTGATCGGCAAGATTGGTGCCTCTGAGATACCAACCGATCCTATGCCTATAGAAGCATGTGACATTACTATTCTTTTAAAAAATAAAAAGGAATGGACGAGTGCACATAACCGGGAAGAACTGGCAGAACTGATGCAAAAGGAGTTGGAGAAAATTCCCGGTGTTTCCTATGGGTTGTCGCAGCCTATACAACTTCGGTTTAATGAATTGATTTCAGGTGTTCGACAGGATGTGGGGATTAAGATATTTGGGGAAGACCTTGATGTACTGGCAGATCTGGCAAAAAAAATCGGTGTGATTGTACCCACAGTAAAAGGTGCAGAAGATTTATATGTAGAACAGGTGACTGGTCTGCCGCAAATTATGGTTAAACTAAACCGTGATAAGATTGCGCAATTTGGTTTAAATGTAGAAGATATAAACCGTACCATCAGCGCTGCTTTTGCAGGTGAAGCCGCAGGTATTGTTTATGAAGGCGAGAAACGTTTTGATATGGTGGTAAGGCTAGAAAAAACAGGCCGCCAGAGTATTGATGATGTTAAAGGATTATTTATTGCTGCACCTGATGGCAACCAAGTTCCATTGGAGCAGGTAGCCGATGTCAATATGCAGTTAGGTCCTAACCAGATTCAACGTGAAGATGCCAAGCGAAGAATCATTGTTGGCTTTAATACAAGAGGCCGGGACATTTCATCAGTTGTAAAAGAAATCCAGGAAAAAATTGAGAAACAGGTAAAAATGCCTCCTGGATATTTTATTACTTATGGCGGGCAGTTTAAAAATCTTGAAGAGGCCAATAAACGATTATCAGTGGCGGTACCTGTCGCATTAGCGCTGATACTTTTATTGCTCTATTTCACCTTTGGTTCAATTAAATATTCCTTACTCATATTTACAGCTATACCGATGAGTGCTATTGGCGGTGTATTCGCCTTATGGTTAAGGGGAATGCCATTTAGTATTTCGGCTGGTGTTGGTTTTATTGCGCTATTCGGTGTGGCGGTATTAAATGGTATTGTATTAATCAGTGAATTTAACCGGTTAAAAAAGGAAGGTATGACAGATATAAATGCAATCATCTTAAAGGGAACTTCTATAAGGTTGCGACCGGTATTAATGACTGCGACGGTTGCTTCATTAGGCTTTTTGCCAATGGCATTGTCAACAGGTTCCGGAGCAGAAGTGCAAAAGCCGTTAGCAACGGTTGTAATCGGAGGATTGATTACGGCCACATTTCTTACGTTGGTGGTTTTACCAGTATTATATACATGGTTTGAGAAGATAAAACCAAAAATGATGAAGTCTGATGTGGTGAAAGGGGTGGCTTCATTACTCATCCTGTTTTTAACCTCATCATTTGCTGCAAATGCACAACAGCCAAAAATAGTTATCAATCTTAGTGATGCTGTTGCATCAGCTATGAAGAATAATCCTTTGGTTAAAGTAGGAACGCTGGATATAAGTTACCAGCAGCAGTTGAAAAAGACAGTAAAAGATTATGGCAAAACAAATTTCGGTGTAACGTTTGGGCAGTACAATAGTCGCATTGCCTATGATAATAATTTCAGCATTAATCAGGGCATACTGAATCCAGGGTACTTTAAAAGTCTCATAAAGCTATCTGAATCAAATATCAAAAGTAGTGAACTGCAATTGAGAATTTATCAAACTGAACTTGCAGCGAACACAAAAATATCGTATTACCAGTTAATCTTTTGGATGGAGGAAATAAGGTTGCTGAAAGAGCTACTATCCATTTACGAAAATATACTGAAATCTTCGGCATTGCGATACAAAACAGGAGAAACAAATGCATTAGAAAATTACAATGCTGAAAGCAAGGTGAATGAGATAAGGGCTCAATTACGAAGTGCAGAAGAGGATTACCGCATTGAGTTAAACCGCCTGAAAGTGTTCACCGCAGATTCTTCTGTTACTTCAATTACCGACACCTTACTTGTTGAAAAGCAGATACAGGTCAATTTTGATACCACTGCTATTGCAGCCAACCCAACACTTGCCTTTATTAAACAGCAGATTGATATTGCAAACAAAGAGACAGCTGTTGAGCAGTCAAGATTAAGACCAGATTTCTCGGTAGGCTATTTCAACCAGTCTTTAGTAGGGTATCAAACTGTGAATGGAGTTGATAAATATTATGGTGTTGGCAATCGTTTTCAAGGAGTTAATTTAGGCATCAGTATTCCCATATTTGCCAGGGCGCAAAAAGAAAAAGTAAAAGCGGCAGAAGTAAACCGGGTGCGCCGTGAAGCAGAGCTGACCAATTATCAATTTACCCTGCAAGGTGAATTAACAACTCTGTTTGGAGAATTGCAAAAACAAAAAGTTCAAATGAACTATTACCGAAATACAGCTTTGCCGCAGGCCAATCTCATCATTACGCAGGCACAAAGAGCTTTTACTGCCGGCGAAATCGGTTATTATGAATTGACACAATCACTCAATAATGCCGTTGTTGTAAAACAGGGATATACCAAACTTTTAAATCAATATAATCAAACCGTCATTGCTATCGAATTTATCGGTGGCATCAATTAATCAGAACGGGGTAAAATAAAATTAATATGAAACAGAAATTTTTGAATTCACTTATTATACTTACAGCGGCTACTATATGGCTTTCATCCTGTTCTTCCAAAGGAAATACAGAAGCAGCCCCGATTGAAGTAACGAAAACTGAAGAAGCAGATATTGTGGGCTTGTCGGAAGACCAGTTTAAAACAGTCGACATTCAGTATGGTGTTGTAGAAGAAAAAAAACTCAGCAGCGTTATCAAGGCAACAGGAGTACTGGATGTTCCTCCGCAACAGCTATTAACCGTTTCTTCTCCCTATGGAGGCACATTAAAAAATACCGATTTACTGCAGGGGAAGCCCGTGGTAAAAGGTGAAGTTATCGCCGTACTCGAGAATCCTGAGTTTATCCAGCTTCAGCAGGATTATCTGGATTATAAAAGTCAGTTGATTTACCTGAAAGAAGAATTGGAAAGACAACAAGAGTTGGCAAAAGAAAATGTAAATGCAAAAAAAACCTTGCAAAAAGCCAGCAGCGAGTATAACAGTATGACGGCAAGAGTACAGGGATTAAAAGCAAAACTGGGGCTTATCAATATCAATCCTGAGAAAATCAACCCGGAAAACATTTCAGGCAGGGCAAATATTTATGCTCCTATATCGGGCTATGTTACTAAAGTATTGGTGAATATCGGGAAGTTTGTAAACGCTAACCAGGAACTATTTGAAATTGTAGATACCCGTCACCTTCATGCAGAACTGATCATTTTTGAAAAGGATGTTCCGAAATTAAAGATTGGTCAGAAAATTCGTTTTTTATTGAATAATGAAACAAAGGAGCGGTTTGCAGATGTGCATTTAATTGGTCGTGAGATCAGCGCTGAAAGGACGGTTAGGGTTCATGGACATCTGTCTCAGGAAGATAATAACCTGTTGCCAGGGATGTATTTAAAGGGAATTGTAGAAACAGGTATTGCTACCACTACTGCGCTGCCTGATAAAGCTATCGTTCAAGCAGCAGGAAAATCTTACATTTTTATAGTAGCAAATGAAAAGAATAGTGAAAAGAAACCTGCCGATGGGAAAAATGAAGTCGCTACAGAAAAGCATATTCTGTTTAAAAGAATTGAAGTGACGACTGGCGTTTCAGAAAATGGTTATACCGAAGTGATTTTACCAGGAGGGTTTAACAGGAAAATTAGCGTGGTGATTAACGGAGCTTATGATTTATTGTCGAAGATGAATAATGTAGAGGAAGAAGAATAAAAATAGGATGGGTCGGAGCCCTGCTTTGTTTGCCTCATTTATGAAAATGGGAAACCTTGAGCGGCAGGGCCCCTCTACCCAAACATTTTAAAAATACACCGATGGATATCCCAGTAATAAGTTTATCCGCTACCATGGATATTAATTTAAAACAGATGATAGGTGTTAGAAATCTGCCGGCTGAAGAAGATCCAAAAACCTATTATGTTATGTAAATATTGAAAAAATGGATGTTCGATTCGAATTAATAATTGTTGGGAAACTCATCGTTTCGTTTCTGTTGGGTACTTTTATTGGCTTTGATAGAGAGAAACACGCTCGCAATGCCGGTATAAGAACCTATGCCGCTGTTTGTATCGGAGCTACTTTATTTACTGCTGTTGCGGCTCATCTTGTAGGTGATGCTGCTGCTATCTCCCGGGTAATAGCCAATATTGTTACAGGTGTAGGCTTTCTTGGAGCTGGTATTATTTATCGGAACGACAGTGCCGGAACATCTCATGGACTTACAACAGCAGCCACGGTTTGGTGTACTGCCGCAGTTGGTGTGGCAGTAGGCCTCAGTATGTTTATCATTGCTATTGTTGGAACAGTTACCTTATATTTATTGCTTTCACTGCATCAACAGAAATGGTATGTAAAATGGAAAAATAAAATGATAAACAGGCATAACGAAAAACACAACACTGATTAATTGGTTAAAATAAAATTGTATAATAGGAGTATTGTAACATGTATAGTATAATAACAGGTACCATATTATTAGGGATTACTCATGCTCTTATTCCCAATCACTGGTTGCCATTGGTTGCTATTGCAAGGTCGGAGAAATGGGAAAAGTATGAATTGATACTGGTGGCATCTATTTCTGCCTCTGCGCATGTGATGGGTACTGTTATTCTTGGGATAGCTTTGGGAATGGTGGGCTCAAAGCTGGCGTATCACTTTGAAGGATATGTGCATGTAATTGCTCCAGTATTATTGATCATATTCGGTTTGATATATTTTACAGTTAATCTGCCGCATCATCATACTGCAAATAATGACGTGCCGCACTACAAAAAGTCAAAAACTAAATGGGTGTTGATTTTTGCGACCACTATGTTTTTATCTCCTTGCCTGGAAGTAGAAAGTCTTTTTCTGACAGCTGGTGCTTATGGCTTGAATGGTATCTTATTGATCGCCTTAGTATATGCAGTAATCAGCATCACCGGGATTATCACTCTTGTAATACTTGCATTTAAAGGAGTTCAAATGATGAATTCACAATTTATTGAGCATAATGAAAAACGAATTACAGGTATAGTTTTAATTATAGTAGGTATTGTTACATTTTTTTTACACTAAATAAATGAAGGTTTATGGAACACAAAAGCGATGACATAAAAAATGCAACTCAAGATGATTGTTGCAGTACAGACGAAAGAGCGAATGCCGCAAAGGTTGTTCCGTTGCATTCGGCTAATGATGGTCATAATTACAGAAATGATGATAAAGATGAACCCGGATGGAAAACCAATTGGGATTTACTATTGTCATTGTTCATATTAATAGTGTTGCTTGTACTGGAGTATGGCTTCAGAATTGAGCTGCCTAAAATTCCATCTTTGATAATAAACATAGTTGCCTATTTATTGGCTGGCCGGAAAGTGTTAGATCTTGCTTTCAGAAAATCAAAGCGAGGTGATTTCTTTAATGAGTTTGTATTGATGAGTGTGGCCACCATTGGTGCATTTGTGATTGGAGAATATGAAGAAGGTGTGGCAGTAATGGTATTTTATCAAATCGGGGAATGGTTCCAGGATGCTGCAGTCAACAATGCAAAACGAAGTATTAAAGCCCTGCTTGATGTGAGGCCTGATGAAGTAACAGTGATCCGAAATAATGCACCGCTTGTTGCCGATCCTTCCATTATTGAGTTAAACGAAACCATCTTAATAAAGCCAGGTGAAAAAGTAGCTTTGGATGGGGAATTAATTTCTGAAAATGCTTCATTTAATACAGCAGCTTTAACCGGGGAAAGTAAACCAGATGTAAAATATAAAGGAGAAACCATTCTTGCGGGCATGATTAATTTAAATACAGTAGCAGAAATCAAAGTGACAGCGCTGTTTAGGGATAGCAAACTGAGTAAGATTTTAGAAATGGTGCAAGATGCTACTGCAAGAAAATCACAGACGCAACTATTTATTTCGAGATTTGCCAAAATCTACACACCAATCGTTTTCTTTCTTGCTGTTGCAGTTTGTTTTGTCCCTTACTTTTTTGTGGGAGATTATAATTTTCAGACATGGTTTTACCGAGCACTGGTATTCTTAGTAATCAGTTGTCCCTGTGCATTGGTGGTATCCATTCCATTAGGGTATTTTGGTGGCATAGGCCTTGCCTCACGTAATGGCATTTTATTTAAGGGAGGAAACTTTCTTGATGTAATGACAAAGGTTAATACTGTAGTTATGGATAAAACCGGAACGCTGACGAAGGGAGTTTTTAAAGTGCAGCAAGTGGCTCCGTTAAATATGGATGAGAAAGAATTAGTGAAATTAATAGCCGCTTTAGAAAAGAACTCCACCCACCCCATTGCAAAGGCAGTAACCGAATACGCCGGTGATATTGTGAATGGTATTAAAGTGGATGGAGTGGAAGAAATCTCAGGTCATGGTTTAAAAGGGAACGTTGACGGAAAAGAAATGCTCGCCGGAAATGTTAAACTGCTGAAGAAATTTAATATATCTTATCCATCTGAGATAGAAAAGATAGTTGACACCATAGTTGTAACGGCCATCAATAATCAGTATGCTGGTTACATTACTATTGCCGATGAAATAAAAGACGATGCAGTACAGGCAATAAAGGACATGCACAGCCTGAATATTAAAACGGTGATGCTCTCCGGTGATAAGCAATCTGTAGTTGATGAAGTGGCAAAGAAGATTGGTATTGATGAGGCATACGGTGATTTACTGCCGGAGGGTAAAGTTGAGAAAGTGCAGAAACTGAAGGATGAAGGCAGGCATATTGCTTTTGTTGGTGATGGTGTAAATGATGCACCGGTAGTTGCATTGGCAGATGCCGGTATAGCAATGGGTGGTTTAGGTAGTGATGCTACTATTGAAACAGCGGATGTGGTAATTCAAAACGATCAGCCACATAAGATAGTTTCGGCTATTAAGATAGGCAAGATCACCCGGAGCATTGTTTGGCAGAATATCATTCTGGCAATGACAGTGAAAGTGTTTGTATTGATTTTGGGAGCTGGCGGTGTAGCTACTTTATGGGAAGCGGTGATTGCTGATGTGGGAGTGGCTTTGCTGGCAATATTGAATGCGGTGAGGATACAAAGGATTAAGGTATAGCCTAAAAACCGGCTGCGTTCTATTTTCTTACTTTTGCACTTATGAAGGAGTTGTTTATATCACTTTTTATTATAGCTATTACTTTGAGTGCACAGGCGCAATCTCAACCCGATACGATAAAGCACAAGGAGTTGAAAGAAGTCACCATCCGGGCATGGCAGCGTAGGGATATTACCCGTCTGCCCGAGGAGCAAAATGGCTTTTTGAATACCGGAAAGAAAAACGAAGTAGTGAACCTTGCCGGAACAAACGCTAATATCGCCATAAAAACAGGCCGACAACTATTTGCTAAAATACCTGGGGTATTTGTGTATGATATGGATGGCAGCGGTAATCAGCTTAACATTTCTACCCGTGGTCTTGATCCACACCGCAGTTGGGAATATAATATTCGGCAAAATGGTATTCTCCTAAATTCAGATATGTATGGATACCCTGCAAGTCACTACAGTGCGCCAATGGAAAGTTATGAAAGGGTTGAGTTAGTCAGGGGAACAGGCTCGCTGCAATATGGTGCACAGTTTGGGGGGATGATAAACTACATCATCAAAAAACCTGATACTTCAAAAGTGTTTTCTTTAGAGAGTATTAATACAGCCGGTTCATTTAATTTGCTCACTACTTATAACGCCATTAGCGGCACTTATAAAAAGTTCTCCTATTACACCTATTATTACAAGCGTCATTCCAATGGTTACAGGGAAAATAGCCAGTCTGATGCTACTGCACAGTTCCTACAGCTGAATTATCAATTTACCGCTAACCTTTCCCTGAAAGCGGAGGTTGGTCGTTCCAAATATCTCTATCATATTCCGGGGCCACTGAATGATAGTATGTTCAATGCAAACCCTACAATGAGTACCAGAGGCAGAAACTATTTCAGTCCTGATATTTATGTGCCGTCACTTGCGCTCAATTGGAAATTATCAGAACATACAAAAGTAAATATTACTGCATCTGGTGTATTTGGCAGCAGGAACAGCGTATTATTTGATGCATTTGCCGATGTTCCAGATTCAATTAACAGAACAACTGGCTTGTACAGAAACAGACAGGTAGATATTGATAATTTTAACAGCAAAACGATTGAACTTAGACTACTACATCAATACCGCATTGGAAAATTAGAAAGTAAGCTGGCAACCGGCTTTGTTTATATGAATAATGACTTACACCGTCGCCAGTTGGGTAAAGGGACTACAGGAACAGATTATGATTTATCATTGGTTGAGCCCGGGTTTGGAAGGGATCTTCATTTCAAAACAAATAATATTGCTTTGTTTGCTGAAAATGTTTTCCAGATTAATCATCGTTGGACAATCTCTCCCGGTGTACGATTTGAAAACGGTAATTCTAAAATGAGCGGCATCATAAAATATTATACCGTAAACCCGTTGCCGACGACTATTAACCACAATTTTATATTATTAGGGATAAGCTCTCAATATCTGCTCGACAAAGAAAATACTTTATATGGTGGTATTTCACAGGCTTACCGTCCTGTTATATTCAAAGATATTGTTCCGGCATCTACTTACGAGCAAATAGATAAAAATCTGGAAGACGCCTTTGGGTATAATGCAGAATTGGGTATCAGAGGTAAAATATTAAAGCATCTGCAATACGATGTGAGTTTATTCAGGATTGATTATAAAAACCGGCTTGGCACTTTGGTATTGCAGGATAATACAGGGCAGCCATACACATATAAAACAAATATCGGCAATAGCCGCACCAATGGTATTGAATTATTCGTACAGTATAAATTTCCCATCACCAACCAATTATTTGCGGGGTTGTTTACATCCACCGCCTACATGGATGCAAAATACACGAAAGGGCAAGTATCAACAGGTACGGTCAATAAATCAATAGAGGGAAATAATGTAGAAGCAGTTCCCGAATGGATAAGCAGAAACGGGTTGGATATTTTGTACAAAGGATTTAGCTGTACAATTCTTTATAATTACACCTCCTCTACATTTTCTGACGCTTTAAATACCATAACTCCACCTTCCAGTGGTGCAAAGGGTTTTACACCTGCTTATTCAATATGGGATTTTAATGCTTCGCTTCGTACAAACTATTTCCTTAGCATAAGGGCTGGCGTGAACAATATTTTCGACAAACAATATTTTACAAAAAGGCCAACTTTCTATCCGGGACCTGGTATATGGCCAAGTGATGGTAGAAATGTTTATGTTACTATTAGTATTAAAATTTAACTGGGCCAAGCCTGGAGCTTCCTACTGAAGTGTACTGGATAATTTCATTGTATTAGATAAATACTGAAAACCTCGAACTTTTTTCAACAATCCTAATTTTTTGCTCACGGACAAATTTTACTTATTTAAGCATTTGCTTAAATAAGTATTTCCCCTATCTTTGCCTCATGGAAAACAATACTTGTATCAGGTTGTTTGCAAACCAGGAGCAAATAAAGAATTGTAAAAGCAAGTTGAAGACTGCACAAAAATCTTTTGCAAGCCTGTCTAACATATTGGCTTTAGCAGGCAATGAAGTAAGGCTGAAGATTATCTATTTATTGGAAGAAGAAAAAGAATTATGCCCCTGCGACCTTTCTGATATTTTGGGCATGAGTATTCCAGCAGTATCACAACACCTCCGAAAGTTGAAGGATGGAAACATTGTTGAAACCCGGAAAGAAAGACAAACAATTTATTACTCACTTACACAGGAAAATCTAAAGATTTTAAAGCCTTTCTTCAAACATATTAATGTACAAACTCAAAAAATGGAAACAGTATGATAAGTATAAAATCATCAGGCACATTTACAGGTGCAGGTGTTCTTACTGCTATTGCAGCTTCGCTCTGTTGTATCGCACCTGTTATTGCATTGCTTGCCGGTAGCAGCAGCATTGCCGCTAACTTTTCATGGATAGAGCCAGCAAGACCTTATTTGATTGGATTATCAGTTGCCGTATTAGTCTTTGCATGGTATCTTAAACTAAAACCAGCTAAAGCAAACGATATGGATTGTGATTGCGAAACAACTAAAAAGACTTCATTCCTTCAGTCCAAAACATTTTTAGCAATAGTAACTGTCTTTGCTATATTGATGATGACTTTTCCATTGTATGCAAAAGTGTTTTATCCAAAACCAAAAGTGCAGGCAGCACTTGCAGTGGTTGAGAACGAACAACAGGCAAAGTTCACCATACAAGGCATGACTTGCGAGGCATGTGAGGAGCATGTAAACAATGAACTGTCTAAAGTAAATGGAGTATTAGCTTATAAAACTTCTTATGCCACCAGAAGCAGCTTAATCACATTTGATCAATTAAAAGTTGATGTAAAGACAATAGAGGCGGCCATTAATAAAGCAGGGTACAAAGTAAAAAGTTATGATGTATTGAAGAGTTTTTCAACTTTTAAAGCATCAGGAAGTTGTAGCTATTCTACGAAATCTTGTTGCGATAAAAACTAATAAAAATGGAAAGCACACTGACATTACAATCTGTAATCAATTGTCCTGAATGCGGTTTTCAAAAAGAAGAAAGAATGCCAACGGATGCTTGTCAATACTTTTATAAATGTACAAACTGTGGAACTGTACTAAAACCAAAGCAGGGAGATTGTTGTGTATTTTGTAGCTATGGCAATGTTGTTTGCCCACCTATACAGATGAATAAATCTTGTTGCAGATAACATGGTTATAATAACATTTATCCTCTCTTTATAAAAGCAAACTAAAATATAAACCAATCCCTCGCTGCTAAAAGACAATCGATTAAAAAAAACAATTCACCGCAGCATAGCGTTGGCTTGATATTAGTATTTTGGTTAGCTGCTGTCTATTTTTTTCGACATCAGCTATATTTTGATCACAGTTGGCTGATTCGTTTACTTCATTATATCAACCGTCTGGTATGAGCATCTTTCTAAAGAAGCTATTTATTGTCATTCACTTCTATGATAAAAGTCATGGGGCGTTTTGCATATTCATCGTTACTTTACGATGAATTAAGAATAAGGTTATGAAAACTTATATCAGCTACGTTGTACAGGACGAAAAAGGACACAAACACCTTTCAGAAGTTCTTGAAAGTAAAAGCCCTCCCTACAGTTATTCAAACGACACACAGGTAGATGAAGTGATGAAATGGGCCGATAAAAAACGTAAAGAATTAAGGAAGGAAGAGAGCCTCGTAATAACCAGCATGTTCAAATTATAGACTTGACAGAAAAATAATTTGGCAGCAATTTTTAATATCGTAATATTGCGATGAAATGGGAATTACAAAGACAGAAATATTTACTTCAAAGCAGAATAAACTGGCAAACCTTCTTAAAGCGCTGGCTCATCCTGCACGTATTGCCATCATTCAGCATTTGATAAAGGCTGAACATTGCATTTGTGGTGACCTCGTAGAGGAATTAGGATTGGCACAAGCGACCATTTCGCAGCATTTAAAGGAATTAAAAAGCATCGGCATCATCAAAGGATGTGTTGAAGGCACAAGTGTAAGCTACTGTATTGATGAGAAAGTATGGCAGCAGGTAAAGCAAGAATTTGAAGGCTTCTTTATCTCCTACCACATAAAAGCGGGATGTTCTTGATTTTTTTTATCCTAAATCATCGGTATATTACGATATTACGATGAAGTAATTAGTCGAACCAATTTTGTATTAAGTAATCTATATATACAATGAAATTATCAGAAATTAAAAGGCACCTTGCGACAGCCGAAACCCTCAATTTCAGACTGCCTTCAGGTGCTTATGTTCCAGAAAATTTTCACGTAACAGAAATTGGAATTGTTTCAAGACACTTTATTGATTGCGGAGGTACTGAACGTCTTGAAAAAGTTGTAAACTTTCAACTTTTTGATGCAAACGATTATGACCATCGGCTGAAACCGCAAAAGCTAATTAAAATCATCGCTCTTTCAGAAGAGAAATTAGGTTTAAATGATTTGGAAATTGAGGTTGAGTATCAATCAGAAACCATCAGTAAGTATGGCTTGCATTTTAATGGCAAAGATTTTCAACTTGTACCCAAACATACAGCCTGCTTGGCAAGTGATGCATGCGGTATTCCTTCTGTAAAACAAAAAATACAATTGAGTGAATTGGTTACGGCAGATGAGGGCAAATGCACTCCGGGCGGAGGTTGTTGTTAATTGTTAAACCAAAACTTATAGAAAATGAAAAAATCAGTTATTGCTTTATCAGCAGTTGTTGCATTTATAACGTTAATTTCTTTTAGACCGGTTTCGGCTCCGCCGAAACTTTATCCTGAACTGGAAACATATTTTAAATCCGTAACCAAAATGGATTTTTCGACAGAGCATGTACAGGCTTTAGAAAACCTGAAATCCAATATCAGCTTTAGCACGATGGATTATTCGGATTATAATGTTGTTTTCTATTGCAGTGAAAACTCCTATCGAAGTCAGGCTTCACAAATCCTACTTCAAACTCTATGCTATTCAAGAAAATTCAAAAAAGTAAAATCGTTTTCGGCAGGTCTCAGTTCAACTGAAGTAAGCCCTGGGCTTATAACTTATCTTACAAAGATCGGGTACAGAATAACAAAGACGGAAAAAAACGGTAAAAGCGCCTACGAAGTTCGGTTCAGTGATGACGCTTCTCCTGTCATTCTTTATTCAAAAACGACTGATGACCCATCTTTACCTAAAAAAGATATAACAGCTGTTATTGTATGCGATATAAAGACTGAACCTGACTGTGCAAATATTAAAACAGAATTCACACCGTTCCACCTAGCCTATACCAAAGTGAGTGATACAGATGGGGAAGAAAAAGTTGAAGCTTTAGTAAAAGAAATGGCTGCGGAAATGTTATATGTAACTAAAAAGTAAATCTTGAATAAATGAGTGCAAATAATTGTGCCCCGGCATATGAAAGGAAGAAACTTAGTTTTTTAGACAGGTACCTGACCTTATGGATATTTCTTGCTATGGCCGTGGGTGTGGCAATTGGTTATTTTTATCCATATTCATCAAAGTTTATCAATTCATTTTCTTCTGGTACAACCAATATTCCTTTGGCTATCGGATTAATCTTAATGATGTACCCGCCGTTTACGAAAGTGAAGTATGAAAATCTAAAAGAGGTGTTCAAAAACACCAAGATTTTAGGAGTGTCTTTATTCCTTAACTGGGTAATTGGTCCCATCCTTATGTTTCTACTTGCCATTACATTTTTACAAGGTTATCCTGAATATATGGTCGGTTTAATTCTCATTGGCCTTGCCCGTTGCATTGCAATGGTTATTGTTTGGAATGAATTAGCAGAAGGCAGCAGGGAGTATGCAGCAGGTCTCGTCGCATTGAACAGCATTTTCCAGGTATTGATGTTCAGTGTCTATGCTTATGTATTTATCACAGTTCTACCCCCTTTATTTGGATTTACAGGTTCAGTGGTCAATATCACAATTAGACAGATAGCAGAAAGCGTTGCAATCTATCTGGGTGTTCCGTTTGCTGCTGGATTTTTCACAAGAAAAGTTTTATTAAGCGTAAAGGGGGAAGAATGGTATCAAACAAAATTCATTCCTTTTGTCTCTCCCATCACATTAATTGCTTTGCTGTTTACCATAGTTGTTATGTTCAGCCTCAAAGGAGAATTGATTGTGCAAATTCCGTTTGACGTTCTGCGTATTGCACTTCCGTTGGTAATCTACTTTGCCATTATGTTTTTAGTCAGCTTTTTTATTGGTAAAAAAATGGGTGCTGATTATTCAACAAATGCCTCCATTGCTTTTACTGCAGCTGGTAACAACTTCGAATTAGCTATTGCAGTTGCCATTGGTGTATTTGGTATTAACAGTGGTCAGGCATTTGCTGGTGTTATAGGGCCATTGGTTGAAGTACCAGCGCTGATTGCATTGGTGAATGTTGCTCGCTGGCTTCGCAATAAGTACTATACAAAATCACAAATCGCTTAATAAAATATCAAAATGAGAATCGCATTATTTTCCGACATCCACGCCAATCTTCCTGCACTGGAAGCATGTTTTAAAAGTATAGAAGAACAAAAACCAGATGCCATTTATTGCCTGGGCGATTTGGTTGGTTACAATATCTGGCCGAATGAAGTGATAAATGAAATAAGAAAAAGAAGTATTCCCACTATTGCAGGTAATTATGATCAGGGCATTGGCTTACTGAGTGACGAATGTGGTTGTGCCTATAAAACCGAGGCGGAAAAAGACATGGGTAAAATATCTATCTCGTACACCAACCATCTTGTAAAGCCAGATGAAAGAAAGTATCTTCGGACACTTCCATTACATATTAAAGTGGAGTTTCAATTGAATAACGATAAGCTGAGTTTGCTGTTAGTACATGGCAGTCCAAGAAAAATAAATGAATACCTATTTGAAGATAGAGAAGAAAAAAGTCTTTATCGAATTATGGAACAGGCGGACGCTGATATTATGTGCTTTGGTCATACACATAAACCTTACCACAGGATATTGCCAACAGAGCAAACTGAAAATTTACACTACCGTCATGCAGTCAATATCGGTTCAGTAGGCAAACCAAAAGATAATAATCCAAAAGGATGTTATGTAATTCTTACTATTAATGTAGATAGCAGCACACGTAATAAGGATGCTGTGCAGGTAGAATTTGTCCGTTTTGAATATGACGTTGAGAAAGCTGCTAAAGCAGTTGAGGATAGTCCACTGCCAAATGAATATGCTGATATGCTAAGAAAGGGACACTAACGGTTACATTCAAAGGCCGGCCATTATACCGCTGTTGTTTTAATTATTATTGATAAGGAAAGAATCTTGTGTAAATAATTATTGGCTAAGCAATAGGCTGTTAGCCACTTTAAAACTTACGACTACTTCTTTCTTTCCTTTTAATTGCAGGGTGTAGGTTTGATCATATTTCTCAATCCCTTTTACTTTAATCGGATCGCCTAAGGAGAACCCGGTTTTATCAAGGTAATTCAAAAAAGTAGCAGAATGATCTGTTACGCCCGTAAAAGTACCTTGATCACCTTCTGCAAATGTTGATAGCAAAACCGCTTTCGATTTCGGAAGAATGCCATTTGCATCTGGTATTGGATCGCCATGCGGATCGGCTTTGGGAAATCCCAAGAAACTATCCAGTTTATTGGTCAGGTCTTCACTGTGTATATGTTCCAGTTGTTCTGCGAGGTCATGTACTTCATCCCATTTATACCCCAATTTATCAACCAGAAACACTTCCCAAAGCCTGTGGTTGCGAATGATGCCCACAGCCACCTGTCTTCCTTTTTCTGTTAGTTTAACTCCTTTAGATTTTTGATAAGTAACGAGTTTCTTTCCAGCCATCCTTTTCAGCATATCCGTTACAGATGGGGCATGCACTTCCAGTACTTGCGCTAGTGATGAAGTCGCAACTACTAAACCATTGGCTTCCTGTAACTTATAAATAGCCTTAAGATAATTTTCTTCTGTAAATGAATGCACTGGTTCTCTATTTTAATAAAGGTACGTAAACCTGTATAAAAAATAAATTAGATGAACCTAATTTATTAATTAAAATAATCTAATTTTGAACCCATGTAATCGTATTTACAATGAAGAAAACGATCATCCTATCCATAATAATTTTAAGCATTACAGGTATAATAGCTTGCCAGAAAATATTACCAAAAGCCCCCCCAGAAGATGCGTTATTGGACGGTCCTGTAGAAGGGCTTAGTTACGAAGAGCATAGACGGTTTTTGGCAGGTGATGTAGCTTTTAATGATGAAATATTCACTTCAGCAAACGGTTTAGGGCCTGTCTTTGTAGCCACCAGCTGTGGAAGTTGTCATGCAGGTGATGGCAAGGGACACCCTTTTACCACACTTACAAGGTTTGGTCAGGTGGATAGTACAGGTAACAGATTTTTGCACCTGGGCGGACCGCAATTACAAAACAGGGCATTGCCCGGCTATATGCCTGAGCAGATACCTGCTGGAGCCACATTTTCAAATTTTATGCCCCCCGCTAATACGGGATTAGGATTTTTAGAACTGGTTACCGATGCCGATATATTGGCAATGGCTGATCCTAATGATGTTAATGGTGATGGGATAAGCGGTGTACCCAACTATGAATACCTGCCTCCATTTGTAACTCCCTTTACAAAAGCCATTGCAAGAAACGGAAAGTACATTCATCGTTTTGGTAAAAAGGCTGCGGCGTATAATTTGCTGCAACAAACAGTAAATGCTTACAGCCAGGATATTGGTATCACTTCTACCTTTCAGCCAAAAGACGTTTATACCGGATTAAATATTGAACCCGAAGTTTCTGATGTAACGATACACCATGTTGTCTTCTATCTACAAACTTTGAAAGCACCTATTCAAAGAAATCAAAATGATGCTGACGTAATAAAAGGGAAGAACACATTTATACAAACGGGTTGTGAGCGTTGCCATAAGCAGACACTGAAAACAGATTTTTCTACCATCGCTTCATTATCAAATAAAACATTCCATCCTTATACAGATCTGCTGTTGCATGATATGGGACCGGGCTTAGACGATGGGTATACAGAAGGTAGTGCAACAACGGCTGAATGGAGAACTCCACCACTTTGGGGATTGGGCCTGTCTCCGAATTCGCAGGGAGGGAAATATTTTCTACTGCATGATGGTCGGGCAAAGAGTATTGAAGAAGCCATACTCCTGCACGGAGGCGAAGCACAGCAAAGCAAAAATAAATTTATACAGCTTACAGCACAAGAGAAAAACAACCTGCTGAAATTTTTAGCATCACTGTAGTATTTTGAAAAGATGAACAGAAAAGATTTTATACTTAGATCCTGTACAGCTTGTCTCGGCGTATCCTCTGTGGCAACACTTTTGGGTTCTTGTGCAACTACAAAATTTTCCAATGGTAAGTTACTCAAAGACGGAATCGAAATAGATAAACAAGATTTTGTCATAAAGGGAAGTGATAAACATCGCTTATACATCGTAGTACGCAATGAGGAGTTGGTGTTTCCTATTTGTGTGTACCGGTTTAGTGATCAAGATTATTCCGCTATCTGGATGGAATGTGCGCACCAGGGAGCTGAACTTAATGTGGCAGGTGATTACCTGCAGTGCCCGGCTCATGGCAGTGAGTACGATAATCACGGTAAAGTAACCAACGGACCTGCCGACAAAAACCTGCGGACTTTTCCGGTTACGATCAATAACAACGAACTATTCATTGACTTGAGAAAAATATGAGACTATTTATTTTCTTACTGACATTTGTTTTCTTTTCCTCAACTGCTATTGCACAGATAGACCCTGTATTGCTTCGCAGAATGGCAAAAGACACCTCGGGTATGCTATTAAACATGGATGCCGTGTATAACCGACCTTTTCTTCAGTCAGGTAAATTACCTGTAGCATTGGGCGGTTATGCGGAAGCCAATTATCAATATTTCCAGAAAGACGGTATATCAGAGGGTCACCAGTTTCAAATGAGAAGGTTGACCTTGTTTGTATCCTCCTCTATTTCAAAAAGAATAAAATTTTTAAGTGAAATAGAATTTGAAGACGGTACTAAAGAAATCAATATTGAATTTGGATCTGTTGATTTCGAATTTGCACCTCTCTTTAATCTGAGGGGCGGTATTGTAATGAACCCTATTGGCGCATTTAATCAAAATCATGATGGTCCAAAATGGGAATTTATTGATCGCCCTGTGTCAGCCACTCAAATGCTCCCGGCCACCTGGAGTAATATCGGTTTTGGTTTGTTTGGAAAAAAATACACCAAGGATTGGGTGTATGCTTATGAGGCATACCTCACCAATGGGTTCGATGATAAAATCATTGACAACGCAGCGGGCAAAACATTCCTGCCAGCCAGCAAAGAAAACAAAAATCGCTTTGAGGAAAGCGCTAATGGTAGCCCATTGTTCACGGGTAAAGTTGCGGTACGAAACAGGGGGATAGGTGAATTAGGGCTATCCTATATGGGAGGCATTTATAATAAATATCAAGCTGATGGATTGATATTGGATAAACAAAGAAGCGTCAATGTATTTGCGGTAGACTTTAATACTACCCTTCCCAAAATCAATACCTTCATCAATGCTGAATGGGCATGGGTCAATGTCGATGTACCAGAAACCTATACCGAGCAATTCGGCAGTAAACAACAGGGAGGTTTTATTGATTTTGTGCAGCCTGTTATCAAGCAACCTGTATTTGGCTTTGAAAAGTCAGTTATCAATGCAGCTTTGCGTATTGAATATGTGGATTGGAATAAAGGAAGGTTCAAGTCTTCGGGCGATAATATTGGTGATGAAGTATTTTCCATTGTTCCTGCCATCAGTTGGCGACCTACTGCACAAACTGTGATTCGGTTGAACTATCGTTACAATTGGCAGAAAGATATCTTAGGTAATCCACCAGTTAAGCTGGCAGGATTTCAATTTGGGGTGAGTACCTATTTTTAATCGTTTGTTGGATTGATATTCCTTCGAGCCGCCGAATACCTGCCTGATTTTGTCGACTTCAAATTCCATTTCCATAGAACATGCATCGAGGAGTTTGTAGGTATTGGTAACCAGGGTAGGGTAGCGGCTGTACTCAGTCAATAAAGCAGATGGCCGGTGTGAAGTTGCACAAAGACTTTAGTTAATAGGGTTTGAGATCTTCAATTTTTTTGAGTCATTGAGGTAGATTACAAACACACATGTTCAGAAGCATTGGGATCAGGTGGAAAGTCTAGTTTAGCTATCAGGTGATGTGATAAGAATTCATTGAGCCATTGTAAGCCTTTATTATTTTTACGATTAATAAATAGCAGTGCTGATGTTTGTTTCTGATGCTAACATTAAGTACCGGTTTGATACCCGCTTCGTGACAAAGTTTTACGAATTCCCAGTGGTAGTAGGTGGAGTTGATGTTGCACAAGGTCAGTGTTGTGATGCCATGTTCCACAGCAGCTTTTATGAGGTCTGCAGTAGAGTAGGTGCGGAAACAGAACGAATAATATAATAATATGTCTTTGCGTCTAAATGCATTGATTTTCAGGAATAAACGCTGATGTTTTTGTAAATTAGAGAATGCAAACAATCGAAACGGAATTACCAGGCTTTTGGGCACAGGTTGGGATCAGATCTGGATGTGAGAAGATCTCGCTTGGCGGTGTTGTGCCAGGCGAACATTATACTATCATCTGGAAACAAGGGGAGCGAAAGATTGACTTACACATTACCTACGATGATCCGCAGAAGGCAAAAGATAAAATTTTCGAGATTACTTTCTTCGCTGCTAACCGTGTGCTAGTGCATTTAAAAAAAATGGAAGCACTCTATAAAATATATTTTTTGGGTCGGATCACAACTATGGAAAAGGTCGCAGAAAAGCATAAAAACTGGCTTTTGCATCCGTTAACCGGCTTCGGTGATGAAATATCGAAATGGCTCAAAACAAGTGATAGGGAATTGCGCGTCCGCAAATCAATGAAGCATCATGTAAAAGCTACGTTTCTACATCCTTCCGAAGCATCCTTTTATGACGGTTGTCACTGGCAGGTATATGATGCAAACATCCGGTGGCTCGGGTACTTGTTTCAGAAGGAAAAGACGGGTTCCGCTCCTCAATTTATTTACGTCAGCCGGTACAGGCATAATCTATTTAAAAGAGAGGTTCGGGCACTGATGGTTCACGTATTTTCGGAAGTACAGTATTTTTCTAAATATAAACTGGTATAATACCGTATTGGGATCTTTTAATTATTGAAGCATTTTCCCATCAAACCATAAAGGTGAAGAAGGTTTCTATAGCGTTCATCATCTTTATCAACCCAATGAAGTAAAACTATCATAATAACCTCACCGATAACCAACGCGGCATCGTAGTTCATCATAACTGACCGTTTATCCGAATCATTGTAGTGACTGTGGAGTATATTAAATGTGAACAACCCATTGTGTTCAACTTTTGAGAACAAACTATACAATTTAAGCGCACGATCAGTGGGTTTCTTCAACTCTTCAACATGCAAGCTGTCAATCATTTTTTTTGTTGTAATTCTCTCAATATCCGCTCTGAATTTCCCTGATTCAAAACACCATGGATATTGATTTCTGATTTCAAGTTTTTTTTCTTCATTGGACGTACTTTGATATATAGACCGCACATGATCATTTAAAATATTGTCAATTCTTTTTTTCTGATCCTCTTCATCATTTGTTTGGTCAAGAACATAGTAAAGGCAGATAGTATCCAGCATCGAAGTTCTTGCCAGAATAATCGCACTGTTGGCGTAATGGGGTTTGGCATCAAGGTTCGTGATTAAAAAAGCAATAACGTCACTAACTGTTGCAAGTTTGTGAAGGATGGTATAATAAAACCGCTCTGGTTCATCTACGTATTTTTTTGATGGATAAATGGTTTCATCTATCACTTCATGAACCTGGTGGATAAAGGTTAGAAATTGGCTTCCGAATGTAACTGAGTCTGTCATTAATTGATAATTATATCCGGGGCAATTGTTCTTCGTTATCTAATTCTTCATGCTTGATTTGTTTACGCAAAGAGTTCGCTTCAGAGACTGACCATTGACGCACCAGATCGATAGGGTGATCTTTAAGCAATTGCATCAACCAGAATACCGATTGAAGGTATGGCACGCTGCTACCTACAGAACCGTATGTGCCGATATTAGCTGAAAGGTTGCTGATCACCTCTTTATTCGCCCCAAAATTATCAATAATCATTTTTGCGAAAGGATGCCATTCGATGTTCTCACTTGACCCAGCCTCAATTGGCATCATGTGGGCCATTCGTTTCGGTCCTTCTTCTGGATGCTCTTTGCACCAGGCGATCAGTTTTTCAAATCTTTCCGGATTTTCAAATAAAACACCGACAGATTCTTGGCTTCCCTTCTGTGCACCAATGGTATGGTTAATATGAATAATAAAAATGTAATTCTTCCCCAATAATGCATTTCCAAAAATAGGCCAGGTTTGATCAAAATACTTATCAAACAGGATTCTGTAAATCTTGGGAAGATAAGGATCTATGTTATAGTTATAGTCCCGCTCAGATCCAATATCGATCAATTGCTTCATGATGGTCAGCGCAAATTCATTGTCACTTTCCATTGTCAATAGTTTTTCAACAGTACTTGCCCAATGATAATCGTCCATTTGAAAAGCTATGTTTTTATTGACTACCATGTTCTCTTTTGTGATGATCTCTTTCATAGCAGCGGAGCAGGATTGCCAGTAGCCTTCATTGTTAAAGCAATACATGTAAAGTAACGTCAACGCTACCCAATTACCATCAGGATATGAGTTGATTTTCCTGCAAAAATCGATGACATTCTCTTCAGAAGTATCGGAAAAAAATCCACCGTATTTAAAATTTAGAAAGTAGCCAATGTTTACTTTATTGTTATCAACCAGATTGAACAAACGATACAAATCCGGCATTTTTATATTCAATGCTCGGGCAAAGTAAAAAGCAGTGTGCATGTAAGTGTTACTGTTTAATACCGAAGTGTATAGATCGCTAATTAACTGGTCATCTTTTGAGCCTATTGCAAAACCTGCAAGTAACTCCGGACTTTGCTGGTTAAAGGGAATAGCATCCAGAGCGGAGAGTCCTTTGGTGATAAATTCCTTTTTATCCGACATAAGCTCACCCAGACGTTTGCCAAAATTGAAACTTTGCCGCTGTTCACCTGTTAGAAGATCAGGCAAAAATTCTGATATATCAATGTTGTTCTGGACAATTTTTTCAGCAAGTGCTGTTGCATTTTTAGCAGGCCGATCTCCATTTATATCTTCCGCATGGTCAAACCATTCCGGTTTGGATACTTTCAGTATTAACTCACTGCGTAAGTCCTTCGGGGTTAGCAGTTCAATGATGCTTTCAATTCGGGTTACTAAAACACTCATTCCTTTTACTTCGTATGCGATTGCCCTACGAAGTGCATTGGTAAGATCTGGCCAGGTTCCTTTAAAATCTATTATCACTTCACGAATGAAATTTTCTATTTCACCTAAAAAACCATCCCGTATCAGGATACGGACGTTTCTGGTAAATTCTTTTCTTGCCAATTCTCCGTTAGATGTGTCTTTCTTTGCGATAGATTTAAAAAACGCAAGTAAGGTCTTCCAGTATTCATGAACTTCTTTTCCAGAGGGTACATAATCCTTTAATGGTGCTCCACTTCCCTGATTCTCCAGTCCACCAGAGCGATGAAAATGGTGATTGTCCAAACCGGTTATCATTGCAAGCACAGCTACACGTTCAAAATCCTCCCTGTTTTTCGATAGTGCCCATTCTAAGACCGGGATACGATCGTTCAGGCTTGCTTCTGTACCGGCCAGCCGAATTTGAAATAATTGTCGCAACTGACCTGTGGCATTATTCGCCCATGTTTCGTTCTCAGCCACTGCTAAAGAAAACATCATTTTAGTGGCATCTGTGAAAGTCTCTTTTCTAAAACATAGTTTTTCCAATGCCCAAACTATATTACGGCGAGAAGCAGTTTCAGAACGCAATTCTTCCGTGGATAAACTGCCGAATACATAACTCAGCGTATTCATTGTTTCAACCGGGTTCACTTCAACTACATGGCGGAAGAGGAGTGAGCCCCATTCTGATTTAAGCACTTCCGCTGATCCGAAAAAACCGCCTGTTCCCCAGAGTTTTCCTACTAATTCTTTTGCCTCGTCTATCTGATCCAGATCGGTTAACCGCTCAATAAATTTTGTATCTAACTGAGCATTTTTTAGCTTTTCAAGAATAGTAATAATTCTTTGTGGCGATGTTTCTTTTAACCAAGTCGCTGCCAGGTGCGTAGCGAGTACGGTAGGTTTCACTGAATAGTAAACTCCTTTTTTCTCAATGATGTCTTTATCCTTGTACCGTTTACATATGCTCCGGAACTTAGTATCGGAGATCGTTCCATCGTAAATTTCTTCACGAATAAAATCCATTTGCTTTTGCAGTGTATCAACCAGTTGCTTGTTAATAACAAACTGAAAACTGTCGTCCAGAAAACCAAATGAAGAGAAAACGGAACAAGCACGAATTACATCATAGTCCAAATCATTTTGTTCTCCGTGATCAAAAAGCAGTCGTTTGATTAATGTGTCGATGGGATAATTGTGAAGTTCATTCAATCCCAACTTGGATACCTGATCGGAAAACTTTACCGCCATCCAAGGGTATCCTTCACATACGGAAGATAAATATTGTCTGTCAGCCAGCGTATGCGTTTTCCCTAGCCTTTCATCGATGATCTGTTGTACTACCTCTTTTTGATTGTCCCTGATCAATTTAATTTTTCGATCAGTTACCTCTCTGCTGTCGTCAAGGCCAATAGTAATGAGTTTTATTCCTTCATATGGTTTAACCAGCCCTGAGAATTTCAAGTGTGTACTGACTTCGCAGTTATCAACTACGATTACACCTGATTGTTTTTCCCTGTGCGACATTACATAATCGATAACATCATCAATCTTATTGGTTAATTCGGCATCGAAATAAACGAAGAGGTTTTTCAACCCTTCAACAACAGGATTTGCAGGGCGGAATGTTTCATATATGAATCTTGTTTTTCCCAACCCAGAATGACCGTGAATCCTGTATATCTTTTCTGTTAGAATTCCTGCACGAATGGCTGCAATAGCATCAGTCAGTTCAACATTTGGTTGATAGGTAGCGTCTTTCTCTTTTATGTCAGGCCCCAATTCGTCCCATGTCCGAAATCCAAGTGGTCGTGTTATTCCATTGAATTTTTGTACAAGAATAACTGCACTTAAGTATTGATTCGCCCAGTCCTTGATTTCGTTGGCATCATAAACAGCCATTTCAAAGGTGGCATGATTAACGTGGCCGCTATCTTCAATTGCTTTTCTAAACTTTGCAATTCTTTCCTGTTTGCCATCATCGACAATAGCCCTGTTCGTAAAGAGAATATAACAGCCATCTGCTTTCACAACCTTTTCGATTTCGGCTTTCAGTTTCCTGGGTTGCCCGGCAACCGCATTCTCTAAAATTTCTTCGTAGCATTTCGAAGGAATAAGATCTGTAGCCTTGTTTTGAAAAACGCAGTATTGGTTTAATAACTTCGGTGTTCGCGACGGTGTTCCTGACCACTGAGCCCGGCCATCAGAACCAGCGTCAGCAGTGGTAATATTGAAAGGAACTGATACCGTGAAATGACCGGGAATAAATTTGGAGGCTTCACAATGCAGCAGGTGGTGAAGCAGTTGGCTCAGCTCGATGTCTTTTAGGTTTTTAATCTGATCAAGCGTTATTTCATTAAGACCTGCCATATAATTTAATTTTGCATGTATTCAAATGTATTACAGGTAAACGAATCTTTTGAAATCTAGCTATCAACGTAATTTTTCGATTTGATTATCAATAGATTAAAGGCGGGTAAGTATTTTAATGATCGTTGTTGCCTGCCGGCAAGTCAATATGTTTTGCCACTACATTAAACTGGCTGTAATCAATGTAGAAGTCTGCATAGCGGAGAACCTTTAAAACGATCCTGTTAAAAAGAGTCTGGTATATCCGTGTCATGACAACATCGTTCTGACTTGTTTCATCATCTGAATAATCTCTGACTGAGTGTGCCATTTTATTCCGCAGTGCGAGTGCTTGTTTTTCTAACTTTCCCGGAATGATCCCAATCAGCTGCAGGAACAGCAAAACTTTCTCAGCCGGATTTCTTCGATTGGCACCCTTTATTTTTCGCAAAATATTTTCTGCGCCGTCCAAACCCGAAAGGTTCTTTGACAGTATTTCTAATTCAGGGGAGATCAATTCTGCATACTTTTCATCCGTGATGAATTGCTCGTTTAGTTTTCCTTCTTTTTTCAGGTAATTAGTTGACAGTATTTCGAGCGCATTGGCAAGGATCGGAAGGTTAACACCAATAGGTGTTTTCAAGGCAATAAAATATCTTTCGATTACCTGGTTTAACTGCAATGGCTCATTCAGCCTAATGTATTTTCCAAGCATTGATTGCGCCAGACACTGAAGATTTCCCCAATCATAGTGATAGTTAAAATGAACAGGCGGAAGTGCAAACGAACAGTATTTTTTGATATTGTCTTGCCATGGATTTTGAAAATACGCTTCAGTGGTTTCATTGCCTGATACCATCGAATGACCGACCGGGATCAATACACTGCCCAATAAAAACGAAATACACTTTGTAATGGATTCTTTAACTTGGTTGGTAAAATCCTGTGTATTTACCGGATAATATTCAATACAGATGCCCTGCGCCCATTCCGGTGTAAAATCTTTTGCGACAATCGAAAGTATGAAGTAACCCTCTGGTAAATCAACCTTGATATAATCATGAGACCAGCTTGTGTAAGCCAAATGGTCATCAGTGATTTCTTGTGGGATAATATCAATACCTTCTCGCAGTTTTTTGTAAAACGGTTTGCCTTTGCGTAGCGTTGATCCCTTTAGCCTCGCTTTTGTACGTGCAGTGATGAACCATTCCAAACGTACAGGAGTATTACTTGTGGTTTCTAAGGATGATTTATTGATCTGGCAGGAGTCAATCAGAATATCTGATTCAAAATAATACCCATTCTTATTGCTGTTTGCATTAGTAGATGTAAAGCTATCTATATAGCATTCATGTAAAATCACTTCATTGCCATCAGCATCTTTTCCACGGATTGTATCTCCTTCAATGATTGTTGAATTTCCTTTAAAATAGTCTTTTTGAAAGACTTCAAAATTGTCTGTCCATCCGCGCAGTTTCGCTTTTAGTTTAAATTCGTCCGACCGTTTGATTTCTATCACTGCGCCCTCATCAAAAGTATAAGCACTCCGCTCAAAATGGATTTGAGATATAATCATTGGGTCTGGAAGGTTTTCCCATTCCAGGTGACGGATGGGAGACATATCACTGAGCATATATCGATTTTGTTTATATTTCTATCAAATTCCGTTAAAATGAATTAAAAACTAATTCTTTTCCCAATTTTATTTTGCCTCGTAATTATAGCATTTGGGCAAGGGGCTACCGATGCAAAAACTCAATCCTTTTGGTATCAATATAATATGCCCTGGATCGCTACTTTAGCCATCTCTATCATCACCATAACCATCAATTTCTGGATCTCAAAAGCCGGTTTCAAAGAATATAGAGCGAATCTCCGTCTGCAGTTGAGCGCAGCTCTTTCATCTAATAACCCGCAGAAATGGGTAGATGAATTACGAATAACTGTGGGAGAGGTGAGCGCAAACGCAAAAATGTTGAATATTGAGTTTCAGGATCCGGCGGTTAATCTCGATAGGAAAAAGACCCTGATAGAAAAACTCACACTTTCTAAAAACAAACTGTTGTTGCTGCTTGATCCGGAAAAGGAATTACACATGAATGTTATTCGGGGTGGGCAAGTCTTCCCTTTGCCAGTTCATACCATACCATCGTATCGCATACTACTCTTGTCATGCAGTATATGATTTTGATTTAACCTTGCTCAGGCAGGAAAACATTGCGCATCACTTCAATCAGATCCGCTGGTGATGCCCCAATTTTCATTCCCTTCAGCGACTGCTGAATCCCTTCGCTTTCGGCTTCCATCACAGCGATGAATTTCTCAATATCTGGGCGGATGGAATCAGGAACCGGGAGACGAAAAGCAGGATTGATGACGCTTAACAAACGAAGCACATCTTTTTTGTGTTTGTAAATTTTATCGTCCTGTATTTTCACACCCTTTTCCTTCAGTTCCAGATTGCCAAAGTAGGCGCGAGTCTTTAAGCAAACAAGGCAAGGTTCGCTGGCCACCCTAAGACCATCTATCAGCGGGCTATGCTCCATCGTAAGATTGTAATAATCATCATTCATTAGTATCGCCGACAGGCTGGAAACATCTTCCCCGGTCTCAATATCTGTGATATGAATGTCTTCCGGCGGCGCACTTAGCACTTCCGGGTGCCGTGAAAATAGTTCCAGCATATAAGGATATCCTTTTGCCTTGGGTTCTATAAAACGGTAAAATGTTTTCTTGCCATCGACTTCTGCTAACACGTATTCTCCTGCGCGGATAAAATCATAAAAGTGTTTCACGAACGCATCGTTTAACGCTTCTACCACGAGTATAATATCCAGATCCTTTGTAACCCTGAAGGGTAATTCCCTTTGCGAAAAATGACGGTCACATGCCGTGCCACCAATCAATACATAATGCGCCGTGTGATCTGCAAAATGTTCCGTAAATAGATCCAATCCTTCTACCATTCCATTTTATTTAATAATTCCTGCAATGCTGCTTCCATCCGTTCATCTTCAATATTGTCTTTCATTGATAAATAAAGTGACAGCCTGTCCACTACAGCTCCAAAATTGCCCATGACTAAATCAGGATCGTACTCCCATATCTGGATGATGAAATCACCATAGTGCTGCTGCAGTTGTTGTAATGCTGGGGCCCTCTTTAAAAAAGAAAACATCTTTTTACCTACAGCGTAGGTAGCTCCATTACCTTTTGAAAGCATGGTGTAATGTGCTAAAGCTGTTTCTCCGGATATCTTCATGTCTACAGTCGTATCAATCGGTTTTTCACTCCGCCATACCGTTTTTACAGGGGAGGAGAGTAGCGGCAAAGCCTGATCCCATAGTTCTTTTCCGTGCGCGTTGAAGTAAACCAGATTAGGCTTTCCCTCCTCAATGGTCACCAATCCAGCACTTGCTAATTCCCGCATACTTCTGCTCACTGTCATCAATGAGCAGTCCATAACATTGGTCATGTGCTGGTATTCGAGTGGCTCAATGCACCTTTTATTTAGTTTCCACAGCAATATGGCCTGTGATTGCATCCCCAACTTTTCACCCACATGCAACTGCATCGAATTGCGACCCGAAGTATCATTCAAATGCATCAACAGCTCCGGGACATAGAGCTGTCTCCCAGGTTCAATAAAGGAAACGTTCTGTTCAATCAACCTCGACCGGTTCCAGCTTTCCAATTCCTTCAGCACGAAGATCACCGGATGGTGCAGCATATTCCTGAGATCCCGAGCTTGCTTTTTCAAGCGCGAAGGAGACAGTTCCTCCCTATCTTTTACTTCTGCAAAAATCACTTTATTATTCAGCATCCTTCCCAACCAGAAGTCATATGCTCCCCGCAAATAAACGGGGAGTTTCCCCAAATCCTTGTTGTCCAGCCGGTGCAAAGGTACTTGCAGACCAAAAGCCTTGTCTATATAGTTGCTAATGTCATTCACGATCCAAATATAACACAAAATTGCACAATAACAAAATATATGTTATCGTGCAAAATAATGTTATTATGATAAGCTATTGATTTCCAATTTTATAGCTAGATGCAAAGTTTAATGAAGGGGATGAAATTATAAATCTAAAGGTGCAAACACAATATCGCCATTTTGGTCTGGAATACCGGTAGCCCTGGGTAAGAATGAAATTTCCTTTGGATTTCCTGGGTTTCGCTGGAAATAATACAAAATTGCTACGTCACAATAGATATTTTGAGGGGTAATGAAATCTTTTTCCAGAACGATATTCATCCCTTCGCCTTTTGTATTTGCACTTGGGTAAATCAGGCCGTGTAGCCTATCTTCCATTTGTTCATTAAAGTTCCTAAGCATTTCATTGTGTACACTTGATGTGACACGGTAGGATGCTTTTTTATTTTCAGCACAACAAAACAAACCGCTGAGGTATTCAGCTTTGGCTTTAAGGTCAAGGTAGGTTGCCTCGTCTAGGCTTATCTCCTTCAATTTTGTGTCAAACTGCTCAAAAAGAAATTTAAAATTTTCATTCAGTTCCAGTGAACCTGAATGAAAGGGTAGCACCCAAACCAGCGGTGATTGCCGAAATATCCATCTGGTGGCAACAATAAACCGGTTATTAAAAGTTGGATCTTCTTTAATCCGGTCAAAGCAGGTTTCCATAAAGGAAGATTGTGCGGCATCGCTGAGGTTGGTCATTCCACCGGGGATGGTTCCATAAAATACTTGTTGTCCTTTATTATTGCACCTCTGCAAAGGGATTTGGGTAGTGTCCGGATTATAGGAGCATCTGGAAATATTCTGACAATGTTCACCTGGATCCAACACCGAAGTCCTAACTATAAAAGGCATATTGATCTTCTGAAATGAAATAGGTGTTTGAGACAATAATTGGTTGACAAGCATTATTAGGCTGTCGTCTGGTAAATTTTGTGCAGTGATCAACTTATTGAAAACCTCTATGTATTCAGTTGAGCTCATATACTAATATACACAAACGTAATCGCTCGTTTAGTTGTTGTGATTTTTATAATGATATTTTACTTTCCCTTTTTTTTGAAAGAAACTACTGAGTATTAATCGGATAAGCAAGCATCATTTTTTATCCCTCACTTGTCCATTTAGTTACACATTGTTAACTTCGGTTTGATGGTGGTACTATTTTACTGCCTGTTTTCTTACCCTTGTAACCCTTGAAATGACTGAACTGAATCTTATAACATCCCCGGTATTATTGGTACGCCGCTTACGGGCTGGTGAGGTGGCAGCATTCACTGAAATCTTTGATGCCTACGCAGAACGGTTGCTTGTGTATGCCGTTAATGTATTACACGACCGTGAGACCTGCGAGGATCTTGTTCAGGACGTTTTGTTATGGCTTTGGGTCAACCGGGAGAAACTTGATCCCAACCTTTCACTCGAACCCTACCTTTTCCGGGCCATGCGCAATGAAGTCATTGACCACATACGCAGGGGCAAAGTAAAAGAGCGGGTGTTTGACCAGATTGAAAAAAGAATCTGGATGGAGGCAGTCACTGAAAACCAGGTTTACCAACGGGAGCTACAGGATAAACTAAAACAGGCTATTTACGATCTGCCGGAAAAAATGCAGCAGGTCTACCTATTAAGCAGGGAAGAGCACTTAAGCCATAAGGAAATAGCAGAAAGACTATCCATTTCTACTAAGACTGTTGAAAATCAGCTTGCTACGGCAATGAAAAAGATACGTGCCTCCCTTGGTGACTTTCTGCCCCTTGTACTTTTATTCCTTGGTGGAAAATAATTTTCAAGAGCGCATGGGGGATTTCTCTCACTGATCCGCTATTATCATTGTATTACTATTTTAATCTGTGGTCCATTGAATAAAGAGGAATTCATTATACTTATTACCCGATACCGAGAAGGGAATGCGAGTGAACTGGAAGAGCAGCAGCTTATCAACTATTTTAGTTCATTCCAGCAACCGTGGGACGAGGAAGTATTCGGGTCAAAAGCAGCAGCAGTATCCCGGATAAAGGAACAACTACTTGCAAAAATTGAGCACGAAAGCGTTTTTGCACCTATAAAGCCTAATCATAAAATTCATTTTATCCGGCGGTTCCGTTGGGTTGCAGCGGCCATATTGCTTTTAGCTCTGGGAGCAGGTTGGTTGTATTATATGGGTTTAAAAGACAAACAGGATCTACTTGTATCAAATACACCTGCTCAATTTTTGCCCGGTGGTAACAAAGCTGTATTAACGCTTGCATCTGGAAAAACCATCGTACTTGATGATGCCAGTAATGGAGATGTTGCAGATCAGGACGGCGTTCGGATCATTAAATTGGATAGTGGATTGTTATCCTATAAAGGCACTGCAGTGCAGGTAGGTTATAATACGCTTACCACACCTAGAGGTGGGCAATATCAAGTAGAATTGCCTGATGGATCAAAGGTCTGGATCAACTCTGCATCCACACTTCGTTATCCAACCGCATTTCTTGGTAACAATCGGGAGGTTTCATTAAGCGGGGAAGCCTATTTTGAAGTAGAAAAAGATCCTCAGCATCCTTTTGTTGTTAAGACTAATGAGGTTAATGTTCAAGTCCTTGGAACTGGGTTTAATGTGATGGCATACCCAGAAGAAGGTGCTGTTCGCACTACACTTTTACATGGTAGTGTGAAAGTACAATCACAACAACTTGAGAAAATGATTATCCCCGGAGAACAAGCACGAATAGTAGGTAAGCAATTCGAAGTGACTAAGCCCAATTTGGAACAGGTATTAGCTTGGAAGAATGGCAGTTTTAATTTTCAAGGGGCAGATATGCGAACGATTATGCGACAAATATCCAGGTGGTATGATGTGGATGTAGAAGTGCAGGGGGATCTTGGCTCAGTACAGTTTATGGGGATACTTTCAAGAAGGCAGAATGCAGAGCAGTTACTGGAGATTCTTGCAGAAACAGGGAAAGTGCGTTTTGAAACAAAAGGAAGAAAAATCATTGTGATGTCAACATCTAAATGATTCAACATATTGATTTGAATAAAAAACCGGAAGTGGTGGAACACTCCCGGCAACAATTCAGGTCAATCAAAAAGTCCGACAAGACTCGATATTGTTTAACCCAAACTAATGCAAAGCTATGACTTTGATCCCAAACGGGAAAGACATGCATTCACCAACAGCAGTTTTTCTCTTTTTCCGAACCCCAATCCTTAAAGCAATGAAGCTGACTATTTTATTCCTTCTTGCTGCCTCTTTAACTGTGAGTGCAACATCCTATTCCCAAAAGATTACTTTGAAAGAAAAGGGAATTTCACTCGTCCAGCTTTTTACCGAAATCCGAAAACAGACAGGTTACGAATTTTTCGCAGATCAAGCAATCATGAATGGAGCGAAAAAAGTCAATATATCTGTACAAGGAGAGCCCCTTTCGAGGGTATTGGATGAAACCCTGAAGCCTCAGGGTTTAACTTATTCGATTAAGAACAATTCCATCATTATTAAGAAAAAAGATTTCCCGATTCAATTAAAGGAAGAGAATGAGCTTCCACGAAACGGAATTCTAGAAGAGACTATTACAGTTGATGTGAAGGGTAGGGTAGTCAATGAAAAGGGCGATCCATTGGAAGTAACGATTCAAGTAAAAGGGACACAGAGAGGTGGTTTAACTAATCCTGATGGGTATTTTATTTTGAAGAATATTGAAAAAGATGCGATATTAATCTTTAGTGCTCTAAATGTTGAAACTCGAGAAATTAGTATAAATGGGAAATCTGATTTGTCTACAATTACATTAACAACAGTCATTAATACCCTTGTTCCTGTTGTTATTAATAAAGGATATTATTCTACTTCGCAAAGACTAAATACGGGTAGTGTTTCCAAAATTACTTCTGATGATATTAAGCGACAACCTGTTTCAAATCCAATCATCGCTCTTCAAGGACGCGTTCCAGGACTTTTAATTACCCAAAGAAATGGATTGCCTGGTTCAAATTTAGTTATTCGTATAAGGGGTCAAAACTCAATACAGCAAGGAAATGAACCTCTATATATTTTAGATGGGGTGCCATTTTCTTCTGAAAATTTAGATAAAGCAGGTGTTTCTCTCAGTGCTACAAATCCATTTAATACAATAAACCCATCAGATATTGAAAGTATTGAAATATTAAAAGATGCTGATGCAACCGCTATATACGGAAGCAGAGGTGCAAATGGAGTTATTTTAATTACGACAAAAAAATCAAGAGCTGGAAAAATGGCTGTTAACTTGAGCTATACTGTTGGATTAAATAAGCCTACACGAACAATGGACAATTTGAATACTAAGCAATATATAGAAATGCGAAGAGAGGCTTTCAAAAATGATGGAGTAATTCCCAATTCGACGTTGGCTCCAGATTTATTTCTCTGGGATACTACAAGAAATACAGACTGGAAAAAGGAAATAATTAAAGGTCCAGCTTTCGTGACAAATTTTCAATTAGGTATAACTGGGGGGACTAAAAATATTAATTACTCTTTAAATACAGGATATTACAAAGAAGGTACTGTACTACCCGAAAATCAGAATTATTCTAGAGGGTCTCTTAGTTTTAATGTGACCAATACTTCTAATAATAATAAGTTTTCAGCGATACTTTCAGCACTTTATACTTTTGATAAGAACCGCTTACCAAGTCAAGATATGACTCCATTTATTGGACTTCTTCCCCCCAATATGTATAAGCCATACGATTCGCTTGGTAGGCTTCAATGGAGTGAAGGCGGATTTTCTTATGGTAACCCGTTTTCAATCTTACAACAAAAATATATAGCAACATCAGATAGGTTTATTGCAAATGGGCAATTATTATATAAACTATCAAATAAAATTACTGTAAAGTCAAATTTCAATTTTAATTCAGTTTATTTTAATCAATCCAGCAATAGGCCGATTGCATCTCAAGATCCAATATTTAATCCTAGAGGCTCAGCTAGCTTCAATTATAGTTCTTCGAAAATTTGGAATATTGAACCCCAAATAGATTATAGTAGTTCTTTTTTAGATCGAGGAAAATTTCAATTTTTAATAGGGAATACCTATCAGCAAAAAATTGATAATGTAGTATATTTAATAGGGTCTGGATATACTAATGATGCACAAATCAATTCTATTGTCGGGGCTGGAACTATCAATGTTCAAAATGATTATTCTCAGTATAAATTCTCATCCTTGTTTTCAAGAATAAATATTAACTGGGATGATAAATATTTATTCAATTTTGTAGCAAGAAGAGACGCATCTTCGAGATTTGGACCTGCTAACCGTCTAGCAAATTTCGGGGCGCTTGGAATTGCTTGGGTTTTCGCAAAAGAAAACTTCCTTTTCAATAAAAATCAATCATTCAGCACAGGGAAAATTAGATTTAGCATTGGGTCTACTGGAAATGATAGAATAGGAGATTACCAATATTTTGATACATGGACAAATACGCTTAATTCATATCAAACACAGTTAGGCCTGCGACCCACTAGACTGTTCAATGAAAAGTATGGATGGGAAGAAATAAATAAAATTAATCTTGGTTTTGATATTGGAATTAGTCAGGATCGCTTTACTCTATCTATTGATTTTTATAGACATAGAAGTAAAAATCAGTTAGTTTCTTTTAGTTTGCCTGATCAAACTGGTTTTAATAGTATTATCAACAATATACCAGGGGTTATTCAAAATAAAGGTGTAGAAATTCTTTTAAGTACGAGTAATATTCTGAGCAAGGTTTTTTCGTGGAAAACGTCTTTGAATTTAACAATTCAGAGAAATAGCCTTATTGAATTTTCAGGGTTGTCAAGTTCAAGTTATTCAAATCGTTACATATTAGGCAAGCCCTTAAACTTATTGATTGGGTATGCCTACCAAGGTGTAGATCCACAATCAGGAATTTATCAATTCGACGATAAAAATAAGGATGGTATTTTGAACACTAGCGATTATGCCTATCAAGGAACTACTGATCCTGATTTTTACGGAGGATTAAACAATATAATTCGATATAAGAATATGGAGTTAAGTTTCTTGTTCGAATTTAGAAAACAAATAGGTCGTCATGCTATTTTGGGAAATTCTAACACCCCAGGGGGATTTGCCAATCAACCTGTAGCAGTTTTGAATAGATGGCAAAAACCTGGAGATATTTCTGAGTATCAAAAATTTACACAATCATTTGGGACTCCTGCTTCAGATGCAGCTTCACGAACTTATATTTCGAGTGCTGCATTAACAGATGCATCATTTATACGACTCAAAAATATTGCACTTTATTTCTCTTTACCTGAGCGTATGACTAAAAAAGTAGGATTCAATTCTTGTCAATTATTTCTTCAGGGGCAAAACATTTTTACAAGTACAAAATATGTTGGGGCTGACCCGGAAAATCAAAATATTCAAGCGCTACCTCCAATGTCAGTCTTTACATTCGGATTTAATATTAACTTTTAATTTGAAAGACATGAAAAAAAATATCATACTTTATTTTATTTTGTCCATTATACTGGGATCGTGTAAAAAATTTGTTGATGTATCTCCATCCCCAACTCAAATTATGAATTACAAAGTATTTGAGAATGATGCAACTGCAACTAGAGCTGTGATTGGAATTTACATACAAATGATGCTAAACAATCAATTTACTTCTAGCAATACTACTTTATATGCAGGGTTGTCTGCAGATGAACTATATTATTATACTAATGATCTTAAGCAAGAATTTTTAAAAAATGAGATTGGTTTCTCAAATCATGATTTAATTGCGATCGTTTTTTGGAATCCTGCTTATCGATATATCTATGCAGCTAATGCCTGCATAGAGGGCTTAAATAAATCACAAACTCTAACAGCGAGTATGAAAAGTCGTCTAATAGGGGAGGCTAAATTCATACGAGCATATTGTTATTTTTATTTAGCTAATTTGTTCGGAGACGTCCCGCTAATTACAACAACTTCTTATTTGGATAACGCAATAAAAGCTCGGGATCCTAAATCAAAGGTTTATGATCAAATTGTGAAAGATCTTATTGATGCAGAAATGCAATTGACTAATGATTATCCTACTGCGGAAAAAGTAAGGCCTAATAGTTTGGTAGCAAGTGCTTTGTTAGCAAGAGTGTATTTATACTTGGGAGACTGGAATAAAGCAAATGAACTTTCTACGAAGGTAATAAATTCTGGGGTGTATTCTCTGTCTACAAATTTAAATTCTGTCTTCTTGAAGGGGAGTTCTGAGACTATATTCCAACTTCAACCAGGGGCTAGCAATATAAATACTTGGGAAGGTAGTACTATAATTCCTACTTCCAATTCTGCTTTACCAACTTATTTGATTACAAATACATTATTGAATTCATTTGAAACTGGGGATTTAAGAAGAGTAAATTGGATCCAGTCTAGAATATTTTCAGGTCAAGTAATATACTATCCATATAAATACAAGGTGCAATCCAATCAAGCAATTAGCGAATATTATGTTTATTTGAGACTTGCTGAACAATACCTAATCAGAGCAGAAGCTAAGATTCAGTTAAATGACATAGCTGGATCCCAAGCAGATCTAAACATTATCCGTCGAAGAGCAGGATTAAACAATACTAATGCAACTGATAAGGGATCAATTTTATTAGCAATTGAAAAGGAACGACAAGTCGAATATTTTGCTGAATGGGGACATCGCTGGTTTGATTTGAACAGAACAAATCGTAGTAATACAGTTTTGGCGACACTTAAGCCAGCGACTTGGCAGATAACGGATATGCTTTGGCCAATTCCAACAACCCAATTAAATCTAAATACAGCATTAGTTCAGAATCCAGGGTATTAACGATTTAGTACGGATAATAAGTTAAAACTCAATTGAGTAGTTATTGCTACTTCATATATTTAAATCTATCAAGTTTTGAATAAGATTATATTTTTCTTAATACTAATATTTTTGTCTTATAATATTTTAGGACAAAAAAAAGTAAGCCAATTAAAAATCGGAGATACATTCAAGAATTATTCATTTAAAGTTACACAAGGTGATTCCATATTTAATCTCGATATTAAATCAATAAAAGAAAAAGCTATTATTATTGATTTATGGGATATCCATTGTGCTGGTTGTATTTCAGGAATGTATAAATTGGATTCTATTCAACAAAAATATTCTAGCTCTATTAAAATTATTCTTGTAACAAAGAATTCTAAGGCTGAAGTAACCTCTCTTTTTCGAAGAATCAAAAAGTTGCCGCCAAATTTGCCAATTGTAGTTGCTGACACAATTGTTTATGATATTTTGTTTCCTCATTCAGGAGATCCTCTTCATATTTGGATTGATTCCTCAAGAGTTATTCGATATATAGCAGGAGGATATAACACAAATGAAGAAGCTATAAGCAAATTTCTAAATGGAGTTTCATTAGATTTTGCATATCAAACACGTATTGAGGAACTAGACTATAAGCAACCTTTTATTAATGAAGCTACAACTAAATTGAAAGAATATACAGAGACTTATTCTGTGATAACAAAAGGTCTTCATAATGTCCTTAATACTTATCGAATTGAAGTATTGCCTTCTCAAAAGAGCGAAGAACCTCAACAAATTAAAGTATTGAATGCGTCCATACTTTCACTTCTTCAATTAGCTTACAATAAGGAAATATATGGTGTTAATCCAAATCTCTTTCGATTATTGAAGAATCATAGAGTTCTGTTAGCATCAGATAGAGCAAAGCTTCTTGAATCGCCTAGTTCTATTCAAAAGTTTGATTCATGGAGAGATAAAAATTTATACTGTTATGAGATCTATTTAAATCAAGACAATCCACGGAGTATTTATAAAATGATGCAATTAGACCTTATGCGTTTTTTCGATTATTCAATTTCAATTGAAAAGAAAATTGAAGAATGCTTAGTCTTATCTAATGTTTATATAAACTCAAACGATAGCAATTTAACTAAAAGCCAATCGAAAATTAGTGAAGATTATAATCCCGAGTTTAAGTATGAAAATCGCCAACAGATGAGAGATTTTATTTTGGATTTAATCTACTTAACACAAAAGTTCGGATATCCTTTTTTTGATGGGACTTCGAATACAACAAATCCTAAATTTAAGTTACCTGGTAATGTAAATAGCCTAGAAGAGCTAAACCAATTTTTAGTAAAATTCGATCTTAGGGTTGATAAAAGGAGACAATTGGCTGAGTTTATTGTAATTAAATAATTGTTCCTATATGTATTATTACCAGATTAATATTTTCTATGTTAATTTATTTGAAATAGCATAGGGTCATTTCACAGGTTTCGTTTTCTTGATAAGGGGTATAGCTATTTTCTAACAGATTTTCGATTTTTAATTACAAATTGACTACCCATTATTTTAATTGGGAAAGTCTATACTATGTTAAATAATTAATTATGAAACGATTTGATCAAAATAAAAAGACTTATTTCTTGCTGATTGCGGTATTTCTTATTGCCAATTTTGGGTTAGGACAAATAATTAACTGGCACTTTAAATCATACACTATAAAAGATGGCGTATACTCAGTTTCAATAAAGGCAGCAATTGCAAAGTCATGGCATATTTACTCTCAAGTAAGTCATGAAGATGGCCCTACACCTACTAAGATCACATTTAACTCTAATCCGCTGATCAGGTTAGAGGGTAAAGTCATAGAAAAAGGGAAAAAGATTAAGCACTTTGAAGAGGTGTTTGATTTTGATGTTGAATACTATGAAGATAGTGTTGAATTCTCACAGTTAGTACGTTTTAATGCTAAACAGAAATTCAAAACCAATATCACTGGTACGGTGGAGTATATGCTTTGTACAAATGGAAAATGTTTATCCCCTGCAAAAGAGAATTTTTCCATTGCTCTACAATAAGCAAATAATCGCTTTGATTGTCTGCTGTATAATAGCGATGCAAGGGTGTAGAAGTACACGGATTGATACAATTCAGGGTGAGCCTAAATCAATATATAATTATTGTATTGATTTAGATGCAATAGAAGTATCATCCAGTGAACTGAACCAAGTTATACAGGTGTTAATTAACCTAAAGGCGACTAAAGTAGAAATTATAACTGATTATGCCTTTATTGATACGCATTTAAAGGTTAGGGCCTGGTTTGAAAAATTATCGCCTTTTATGGAGGATAATTTAAGGTATAGGCTGGGGTTATACTTTCCGCAATACAAGATTTCATTATATGCTAAGACAATGAACTGAAAAGTTTTCTCATGTGTATTTTTTTGGAGAATGCACGACCGGGTTTGTTTTTACTTACCCGGTTTTTATACTATCTACGTCCAAAGGTTGAAAAGATTGTTTACATGAAAAGAATCTATTTAGACAATGCTGCTACTACTCCCATCTGCTCTGAGGTATTGGAAGCAATGGTGCCTTACTTTATAGAGGAATTCGGTAATCCTTCTGCTCGATATGCAGAGGGTCGAAACGCAAGACTTGCCATAGAAAACGCACGTAAACAGATCGGAGTCCGCTTAAGTACAGATCCTTCGCAGCTTATTTTCACCTCTGGTGGTACCGAGGCCAATAATCTTGCGTTGCGTGGATTTGTCATGGCAAAAAGGGTTGCCACTGTTTTCAGTTCACCCATTGAACATGCAAGTGTTTCAAGAACACTCAAAGCGTTGTCTAACCAAGGCTTTTTTACCTTACAGATGGTGGATATCACTAAGGAAGGCGTGCCAGATTATGACCATTTAGAAAAATTGTTGCAAGGATCAAAAAATGAAATTGTACTTGTGTCCCTGATGCATGGAAACAATGAGATCGGATCCATGCTTGACCTGAATATAGTCGGGAAACTGTGCAAACAATACCAGGCCTATTTTCATACGGATACGGTTCAAAGCATCGCTTGCTATCCTTTTGATCTTTCTGATACGAGTATAGATATGTTGACTGCTTCGGCACATAAATTTCATGGACCAAAAGGGGCTGGATTCCTGTGGGTCAAAAAGGACCTGGGATTGCATGTTCAACAGACAGGAGGGAGTCAGGAGCATGGATTAAGAGCCGGAACCGAATGTGTAGCCAGTATTGTAGGTATGGGCAAAGCATTTCAACTTGCAATGGAGCATCATGAATCCGCTTTAAAACTGATACAACAACTAAAAGACCAATTAAGGAATGGGCTTGAAAAAATCGGAGTTAGGGTAAACGGAATGAAAAATGGAGAAGGGCTGCCTACGATACTAAATATTGGTTTTGAAGAAAATGAGCGATCCCGCCGTTTATTACTTGAGTTGGATTTAGCAGGTGTATCTGTTGGAAGTGGGCCTGCCTGTGCCGGTGGTACACCCTCCAGTGTTATTTCGGCTATCCAGGCTGAAGACAGAATCAATATCCGGTTTTCCTTTTCCCGGTTCAATACAGCTAACCAGATTTACCGGGTGTTAAACCTGATTGATTATCAATTAAACGACAGCCTATTTTGACGACCAGGACTGACGACATGATCATTGCTATGTTACAATCACTAGAGGGTGAATTGGTCAATCTTGCATCTGATCACCGGCAGGATAGATTGGAGCAGCTAACAGCCATGCAAAGGCTGGTGATTGAAACAGCCAACGCGCTATTGATCCTGGAAATAACAGTTGGATGGGCTTATTTTGAAGATAAAAGCGTTTTTTGTTTTGTTCGTGATCGAATCCTTTACTACCTGGTCTATTTCGAACATGAATTACGAAAAATGGAAGGGGAGAACCTGCTAACTATTGAAGTGATGCAACCTTATTACCGATTGGCTGCATACCAGAATTGGCAAACAGCGTTTAAACATGTGGGCTGTTGTTGGAGTATAACAGCCGCAACCCAACGGATGGTTTTATCCAATGCTATCCATGTGTGGAATTAAGGATTTTCTCATTTGTATGCATTACCATGCACACCCGGATCCGTTTCTACGATGTCCGGTTTTTTAGAAGATTTTTAATCACTAATATGAACTATTGCTTAATCATTCATGATCATCGAGAACAATCAAATTTGCTAGCGAAATACTTAAGTGCAAAAGGTTTTCAGGTGCATGAACTAACTAATCAGGAGGAGGTATATGAGCATGCGAAATTATATGCTTATACATGGGTTTGGATTCATGTGAAGCGATGGGATTTTAATTTGTTGGATTGTTTCCCCAATGATCAGCGTTTTTTACTGTTGAGTAAATTTTTGGAACGATATACTGATTCATTGGATCGTCAGATTCCTTTTCATTTAAAAGAACCTTTTAAAAGTGAAAAAATCGAACGGTTGTTTGAAAGATTAGAAAGGTCAACTGAATATTTAAGAGCAGATTGTATGATTGTAAAATCCCATTGGCAATATCGAAGAATATTTTTAAAGGATATTGAATTTATAAAGAGAAGTAAGGCGCAATATTTTTCATGGATAAAAACAAGCCAAGAATTATTCCCCATTGCTGGTACTTTTAGCTATTGAGATAAGCAGTTATGCAGGCATCAATTGTTCAGGCGTGAAAAAGATCAACTGATTATTCCTGATCAAGTGTATCGTAAGCTTATTGCTGATGAATTGATAACTGCTCACTGATATTATTTTAACTTTCTTGAATCAAACATGCATCTGCAAGAACTACAATAACAGTTGTGTTGCTCTTGAGTAAGCACCGGGTGCATGGGATTACAAGTCTCAGCCAGGGCAGTTTCTCCTGCCAAGCGGGGTATTTTCATACCCCGCTCATTTTTGGTCTATATTCCTATGCGGCTTCTTAGGTTTATCGTAAGTAACTTTCATCAATTAATTTGATTTCCCTAATTTGGCGGCTGGACATGTGCAGCTTTTTTAGTTTGCAAACAGTCTTTTGAGTAACCCCATGTATCAAGTGCATTCTCCCATATCATTGGACCTGATCCACCAGGTTGCTGCCGGTGAACACCTTGCATTTGAGCTTTTTTTCTATCATTACAAGTCTTATGTGTATAGCATCGCACTGAAATTTACACATGAAGAATCCCTTGCCGAAGAAATCGTGCAGGATGTTTTTGTGCGGGTTTGGAAATACCGGGAGAAATTAACCGAAGTGCAGGATATCGATGCCTGGATGCGCACGGTTACAAAAAACCGAAGCCTTACAGAACTAAAAAGGCTGGCTAAGGATGCAGCGGGCAAAAAAGGCTATTTCGATTGGCAACCTGTAGCATGGCAATCAGCCAACAGCAATGGCCAAAGCACCGATCAACTTTTGCAGAAAGCCATTTCCAGACTTACCCCTCAACAACAAAAAGTTTTTGAACTGTCTTTTCTGGAAGGGATGAAAAAGGATCAGATAGCAGCAATGTTGGGTATCAGCCCTGCAACCGTAGGTGTCCATTTAAAACTGGCAGCGAGGTCTGTTCGTGCATTTCTGACCCATCAAAGTGACCTGGCTATCCTGTTATTGATCCTGTATGCATAAGGAATTTCAGGCTGTTCTTATATTTTTTTTCTGTTAACTACTCTTTTTTTCATCCGTTGAAGTCATCTATCATATGGCATCATTCAGATTGGAACAATTGTTTAAGGGGCATCTCGCCCAATCCCTTACTCCATTGGAGACAGCGGAGTTTTACGCCCTGGTGAATGATGCCAATCATACTGAGCAGTTACAACATTTGGCGGATCAGGTTGAACTTGATTCCCATGAACTCATAGATCTAAATGAAGAGAGTTCGAGAGAAATTCTGGATGCGATCCTGTCTCTTCAACAACAAGCTCCGGTTCGAAGGCTCTGGTGGCGTTATGTGGCTGCCGCCTGTGTTATAGCATTGATGGCAGTGGGAACCATTTGGCTTATTCATCCAGATCAGCCAACGCAGCATAGTCTTGTCCAGCAGACTATCATCGCGCCCGGCAGCAATAAAGCGATACTTATTACCGGTGATGGAAAAGAAATGGTCTTAGATGGGAAGGGGAATGTACAAATTGGTAATGCTACTATTCAGAATGGGGTAGCTACCTACCAGGAAGCAAATGCAGTCGCCTATAATACCTTGAAAACACCAAGGGGTGGTCAGTTCCAGGTGATCCTTCCTGATGGTACACATGTGTGGATCAATTCTGCTTCTCAACTGCGTTATCCCACTGCGTTCACGGGATCAACCCGTACCGTTGAATTAGAAGGGGAGGCCTATTTTGAAGTAACAAAAAATACCCAGCAGCCTTTTATTGTAAAAACAAGTACTGATCAAATAGAAGTATTGGGAACCCATTTTAATATCAATGCCTATTCGGATGAAGGTGCAGTAAGGACAACATTGGCTGAGGGTAAGGTGAAAGTGGGACCATTGATCCTGCGTCCCGGTCAGCAACATCAATCCGGTCAATTAACGAATGCTGATCTGGATGAAGTATTGGCCTGGAAGAATGGACGCATGGTTTACCATGATGTTGCCATCGATGGGATACTTCGTGCCATCAGCAGGTGGTATGATGTCGAAATTGAAATGAAGGGTGATCTGGGACAGCAAAGCTTCTATTTTGAAGTATCACGTTCAGCCACCTTAAATGAACTGGTGAAAGTGCTGGAACTGAATGGTTTGAACTGCAGTATTGATGCTGCCCATAAAAAACTAATCGTGCGACCTCAATAAAACAAAACCGCTCCGGGTCGTAACCGAAGCGGGGATGCAGGTTCACTTTTAATAATGTCCGCAAAGACCTATTTGTTAACCCACAAACCAAAGCTATGCATTTTGCTGCTTTCGGCAAATTAATGCCGTACCCTATCCCTAAAACGCTGTTGCGTATGAAATTAACAGCCATTTTACTCTTTCTTTTTGCTCTGCAATCCATGGCAGAGTCCTTTGCACAGGTCACACTCAAAGAAAAAAATGCGACACTTGAGAAAGTATTGCAAACCATCAAAAAACAAAGTGGCTTTGATTTAGTGTACCAAAAAGAATTAATAAAATTGAAATCTAAGCCTGTTTCAGTGTATGTATACAATGCTAACCTAAGGGAAGCATTGTATCAAATCTTTAAAAACCAGGATTTGGATTATGAGATTATAGGTAAGATTATAACAATCAAGGAGAGAGTTAAGACTAAACGACTTGCAATTTCTACCATTGATTCTTTATATCAAAAGGTGATCGAAAATGAGATAGAATTAAATGGAAGGATCGTTGATGAAGAAGATAATCCGGTTAATGCATCTATTACAGTAAAGGGTAAAAATTCTATTGGAGTAAATACAAATGAAAGAGGATATTTTAGTTTAAAATCTATAGAAAGTGGGGACGTATTGATTATTTCAAGTATTGGTTATGTAACAGAAACAATCAGATATGTTGGACAAAAGGAACTTTTTGTAAGGTTAAGAATTGCAATAAATTCTTTAGACGAAAAAATTGTCATCGCTTATGGGAAAACTACAAAAAGGTATTCTACTGGTAGCGTTTCACGCATAAAATCAGACGATTTAAATAAGCAGCCTGTATCTGATCCCATCAGTGTATTAGCCGGAAAAATTCCAGGTCTTCAAATAATTCAAAATTCAGGAGTTCCGGGATCCTTAATTAGCGTTCGATTACGAGGTAGAAACAGTATTGCGAATGGGAATGAACCTCTTTACATTGTTGATGGTGTTCCTTTCCCTTCTACGACTTTAAGTGGCTCATTTGGAGGTGGGGGAGGGATAGCATCAAGCCCTTTTAATAATTTGAGTATGGCTGATATTGAAAGTATTGAAGTACTAAAGGATGCTGACGCTACCGCAATCTACGGATCAAGAGGTGCAAATGGTGTCATCTTAATTACTACAAAGCGAGGGAAACAAGGTCGATTGATTACAAACTTTAGAATGTATAAATCGATTGGGCAAGTATCTAGAAAAATGAACTTGCTTAATACGCAAGAATATATTTCAATGCGTAAGGAAGCGTTTTTAAATGATGGAACTGTTCCTACGGTTTCTAATGCTAGAGATTTATTGTTATGGGATACTACTCGATATACAGATTGGCAGCGTATTCTTATAGGAAATACATCACATACTACTGATGTTAATGTTAGTGTTTCAGGAGGCAGCGAGCTTACACAATTTATGTTTTCAAATAGTTATAGAAATGAATCAACAGTATTCCCCGGTGAATTTGGGCAATCAAAATTTTCAAGTAGTTTAAACTTTTCTCATAAATCATTAAATAATAGGTTGAGAATTTTTCTTAATACAGCCTTTGTATTTACTAAGAACAATTTGCCTCAGCAGGATTTTTCCAGTAGTATAACTCTTTCTCCAAATGCCCCAGCAATATACCTCCCTGATGGGAGTTTAAATTGGGAGAATTCGACTTGGTCAAACCCTTTTGCAGCAATTTATAGTCAGCTCAATTCCAAAACAGAGAATTCGATCTCTAATCTAAATTTTTCTTATAATATTACTAAGGGATTAGATTTTTCTTTTAATACAGGTTATACAAAAATTAGTACACAAGAAAATCTACTAAATCCCAAGAAGTCTTTTGATCCTGCACTTTCCGCCAACGGTAGCGCGGGATTTGGGGATAGGCAGATTTCTACCCTGATCTTCGAACCTCAGCTAAATTATAAGAAAAATTATGAGAAGTCAAGTTTTGAGGCTCTTGTAGGGTCTACTTTACAAAGTACTCGTCAAAGTTCATTGTATGCAGTAGGTCTTGGTTATACGAGTGATGACTTATTATATAGTTTAAGAGCAGCATCAAGTATATTAATTAATAGTGAGAGTGACTCAAAATATAAATACTTTGGAATCTTCGGGAGATTAAATTATAATTATAATAAAAAATATTTAGCCACAATAACGGCCCGAAGAGATGGGTCAAGCAGGTATGGTTTAGCTAATCGGTATGCAAATTTTGGTTCAATTGGACTAGGTTGGATTTTTAGTAATGAAAATCTATTCAAAAATTCTAGATTGTTGAGTTTTGGCAAATTAAGATTTTCAACTGGCGTAACGGGTAATGATCAGATCGGCGATTATCGATTTTTGGATCTTTATTCACCATACACTTTTTCTTATCAAGGAGTTACAACATTATCTCCTACTCAATTATTTAATAGTAGATTTAATTGGGAAAAGGTCAATAAACTAGAGTTCGGATTAGAAACAGGGTTCCTAAACAATCGTATTTTAATAAACATTAACTATTATCGAAACGAAACAAGAAATCAACTATTGGAGTATGGACTACCGGCATTAACCGGATTCAATAGTGTTTTACAAAACCTCCCTGCAAGAATACAAAATACTGGTTTGGAAATCGAATTAAATAGTGATGTTATCAAAACAGATAAGGTTAAATGGAATAGTACTTTTAATATTACAATCCCAAACAATAAGCTGATAAAATTTGATGGACTTGAAAAATCAAGCTATGCAAATCAATATGTGATTGGCCAACCGTTATTTATAGAGAAAAGGTATCAATGGTTAGGTGTGGATCCTAATTCGGGGAATCATAGATTCTTTGATTATGATGGTGATGGTCGCATTACTGCTCCTAATGATCAACAAGTTATTGTTAATACAAGTCAAACTCTATTTGGTGGTTGGGAAAATAGATTAGAATTCGGAGATCTCTCACTTTCATTTCTTATGCAGTTTACTAAACAGCCATATGTTCAAAATTATCTTTCACGTTTTTCCAGACCAGGTTTATTAATGAATCAACCTCGATTAGTATTAAACAGGTGGAGGGTACCCGGTGATTTAACTGATATTCAAAAATTTGCTAATTCTAATACGGCTTCAAATAACGCTTTTACAGCATTTAGACAGAGTAACGCAGCGTTTACTGATGGCTCATTTATTAGATTACGAAATATAAATTTAGAATATACAATTCTTTCCAAAGCGGATAAAAGAAAATACATATCTGACTTGGGGGTTTATTTCCAAATCCAAAATTTACTTACAATTTCTAAGTACGAAGGATTGGACCCAGAGACTCGATCTTTTTTACCCCCAATACGATCATTTACAATTGGTATTAATGCTTCATTTTAAAATCGTTCTTGTATGAAAAGTATCAAACTATTATCATTTATATTTTTAGCTTTTACTTCTTGTTCAAAAATTCTTGAAATTGATAACCCAAATACACAGCTTGTTGGATCTTCTGTATTTGAAAATGATGCTACAGCTACAGGGGCTCTTGTAGCCATTTATTCTCAAATGGAGAATGATGGCTATATTTCAAGTATAGTGCAATTAACTGGGCTATCTTCAGATGAATTCATAAATTATAATAATACATCGGGGGCAATGGATCTCGCTTTTAATAATTTAACATCTGAGAATGCTATCACATCTAGATTTTGGTCAGACTCTTATAAATTTATATACCAGGCAAATGCAGTGATTGAGGCTTTGCAAAAATCAAGAAACGTCCGGAGTGTCGTTAAAGAAAAACTCACTTCCGAAGCTAAATTTATTCGTGCATTTTGTCATTTCTATTTAGTTAATCTATTTGCTGAAGTGCCGATTGCAAACAGTACGGACTATAGAGTGAATTCTACGATTAGTCGCTCTTCAATAAATAAAGTATATGAATTTATAATTGGAGATTTAACTGACGCATCAATTTATTTAAATGATGATTATCTAAATGGGAATAATGCCATATCAACAGAAAGAGTAAGACCTAATCTTTCAGCTGTAAATGCTTTATTGGCAAAAGTATATTTATATATCGGGGATTATAGTAAAGCAGAAGAAACGGCAACAAAAATTATTTCAAAATCGAGCACATATTCATTATTGACAGATTTAAATTCAGTGTATTTAAAAAATAGTAAAGAAGCTATTTGGCAATTAATGGTAACAGCACCTTTGAGAAATTCAAGAATAGGGTTTGATCTTATACTAACAAGCTCTCCCAGCTCTGTTTCTTTGAGGCCTAGCATAGTTAATGAGTTTGAGAATTCCGATAAAAGAGTGAATTCTTGGATAAATTCTATTACAATTGGTTCTCAGCGATATTATTTTCCATTTAAGTATAAGATTGGGCAAAATGCGACATCTGTTGTTGAATATACCATGATTTTCAGATTAAGTGAAATGTACTTAATTCGATCAGAAGCTAGAGGTAGACAATCTAATCTGTTAGGAGCGTATCAAGACTTAAATGCAATAAGGCTACGCGCAGGATTGATTCCTCTTGTCCCAACCACATTGACAGATCTGCTTAATCAAGTAAATAAAGAGCGCTATTTGGAATTGTTTGCTGAATTGGGGGATAGATGGTTGAATCTGAAAAGAAGTAATTCAATAAATCAAGTTATGACTTCTGTGAAAGGCAGTAATTGGGCGACAACAGATCAATTGTACCCAATCCCATTACAAGAGATATTACGAAATGCTAGTTTAACTCAAAATCCTGGATATTAAAAAGTAATTTAACACTACTTATGAAATTTAGCTTAACTATTTTTTTCCTTTCGTTAATACTTGGTATTTATTCTGATGCTCAACCTAAAACAAATGTATCTATAGGTAAGTTGTATAATGACTATACCAATTTTAAAATTGAAAATGAACAAAACGAAACATTCACGATACCGGCATTAAGAGGTAAAAACATTATTGTGGATTTTTTCTCATCTACTTGTATAGTTTGTTTTCGGTCCATGCCTAAAATTGATTCTCTCCAAAGAAAATTTGAAAACAATTTTGAATTTATTCTAATTGGGAAAGAAGATGAAAATATCCGTTCAATATATAAACGTGTTGCAAATAAGTATTCTCTCGATTTGACAACTGTTTTCGACTCTACTATATTTTCTAATTTGGGTATCCAAATGGTTCCATACTATATATGGATTAATAAGGATGGTATCATAGTCGCAACAACGGGACCTGATGAAGTTACAGAAACTAATATTCAAAACTTCATACGCGGAAATGATTTTGTCTTAAATACAAAGGAAACAATAAACACGTTTTATCCTGATAAACTGATTTTTAGTACTGATTCTACTCATGGGGTATTTAAAATATTAAATAGAACATTACTGGCAGAATGGAAAGAAGGAGATCCTTTTTTCATACCCCGAACAATATCGGATTCAAAGTATTCAGATAAATTTCAAGCTATAGGAGTTACATTATTTGATTTGTACAACTATGCTTATTATGGAGAGACTAATTGGGGATACAAAACCGAAAAGTATGAAAAATATTTCCCATTTATAATGATTAAAGATAGTCTTAATGGGATCAAAATATTTGAAAACTCTAAAAAACGCTATCAATATAGCATCTTTAATACTGCCACAAGTTTTACGAATGAATTTATACAAAAAAATTTAAAACGGGATCTTGAAAACTTAACTGGATATCAATCTAAGTTAATTGAAATTAATGCTCCATGTTGGATTCTAAAAGTAACTGATAAAAATAAACTCGTACACGCTACGGATAAGGATAATGTAATTCGAAAAGATAACTTCGGATTGATTTTCAAAAATCAACCAGTTTCAAAACTTCTTGATATTCTACGTCAATATAATCGAGAGGATATACCCATTTTTAATGAGTCAGGAATAAATCATAATATCCAGCTTCACATTGAAGCTGATATGTCGAATTTGCAAGATGTTTCAAAAGAACTTGAAAAGTTTGGTTTAATAATCGAGAAAGGTAAAAGGCTGATGACGGCAATAGTATTGGAACTTAAACAAATTGCTAACGATTAAATTGCAAAGTCTTTCTTTTAAGTTGGAAATATTGTATTTCCTTTTCATTAAAAATCTAATAAGCATCTAAGAAACGATAATTAAATGTAAAACATCTAAGCGATAATATTTCGATTCTTTTTTATATAGTAACTATAGGAGAAAGATTACAAAATGCCAGTATAAAGAGATGTTTAGTCCAGATCAAAGTGGAGATATTGAAACTGCTGGATTAGTTTAATAAAGCCGAGGTTAAGATTAATGAATTCAGTTTTGTCTACGCAATTAGTGTTAGCAGGTATAACTTTCGTTGCTTAGTAAGTCTCTTTTACAATATGTCAATTTACTAGCCCGGCAGATACCTTTTTATCTAAATCCGCCATTCGATTTCGATAAAAATTTATTTTATTGCTTTCCTTTTAGTGTTCTTATTTGTTGGCGCATTTGGACTACGGAGCTCTTTGAATTTTTGAATGTCTGAATCTGTAATTTTTTCATACCGTTTTGCAAAATCAATTATACTTCTATTAAATGCTGAAAGTACAGGCAATAAACTTGTAATTTTAGTACCTGTCTTTCCAGAAAACATTGACAGTAAATTAGATTTTGTAATTCCTGTTTCGGCAGAAAGTTTGCCAAAGGAATTTACGATTTCAATCTTTCTATCATTTATTCGAGCATTTTTGTTTCCAACAGATTGTGCCTCTTTCAGCATTTCGTTTAGTACGATAGCTGTTTTGAGTTTTATCACATCTTGTTCTGAAATCATATGATAAAACAACATCCATAAATCATAATAAGTGGTATTGTAAATAGACCTTTTAGAATATTTGATTTATCTTTGCTGATATTTCCAATCATGCATCAAGATAATTTCAAAATTTACGAAGCAAAAGGGCAGATAACCCTGTTGGAACTCTACTCAATGAATAATTGTCTTCCAGTTTCTATGGATACTTATTTAAGAATCCTTCACGGCTTATTAGCAAAAGGATTGATTAAATTACCCGGATGCAATTCAACAATGCGGGAAAGCCGCCAATGATTCTGTAAACGCCGCCACAGTCACGGTAAGTTCTCAGCATAGTATTGTAACCTAAAACAAATACTATGCAAAACAATTTCATTCAACATTCGATTTCGCTAACTGAAGCGATTCAGTTAACCTCACATTTCCAGGCAGATCGACCTGCTGATATGCCCATCTGCGAGACATTTGAAAAAGCATCTGTGCTTGCCATGCTTGCTGTGGAAGGAGCAACTCAATTCCGTATTTATTACGGGAAAAAAGAAAACGGAGATGTATGTGCAGTGCTGGTTGCGGTTGATGCTGCCGGATATGATATACTGCCTCCTGTCAGCAAAATTGAACCTAATAACCTAGGCGAGGAGGGCGAGGCACTTGTGCTTGAAAACTCTTATAAGTGTCCGCACACCTGCCCGCCTGAGTCGCCCTTAATACCTTAACTATGACAGCTTTTGAATTTTGTCATCTTTCCTCTTTTTCGATACTTATTCCACTTTCAGCAGTTGGCTGGAAGTGGACAGGTATCTCCAAAAAATATCCATTTTTAGTGGTGTTGTTAATCATAGGCGCTTTAAGTGATCTAATCAGTTATATCACTATTAAAGTCTATGGTCAAAATACATTGAACGGGAATATATACCTGTTGTTAGAGTTTGTTTTATTTGGCTTCTTATTCAAAAAGTGGCCATCACATAGAAGCAGTCGTTTTCATTTATTGATTCTTTCTGCTGGTGTACTGGTTTGGGTGGGTGATAATCTTATTGTTCATTCACTGTTTTCCAATAATTCCATGTCAAGACTGGTTTGTTATGTTCTACTGGTGAGTGTCTGTAACGACCAACTGGTTTCCACACTGTTGAACAGAGCCGGCTCGGTTATCTTATCAGATATCCTTATTAGCCTGGCTTTTCTGTTTCATTATATCTATCGTGCTTTTATCGAGTCTTTTCAATTATACACCACCCACCTGGAACCATCCTATTTTATCAGGTTATGGGTGATTGATAATGGACTCAATATCCTGACTAATTTAATGATCACTGTAGCTTTTATATGCCACCGACACAAACCGACTTATTCTATTCTTTCCTCGCAGGGCTGACTGTTATTTCTGTCCTGTTTAGTGTATTTGCCCTTTCCATCTTCTACCATCTCCGGAAGAAGCGCAAACAGTTAAGAGATAAATTGTTTCAGGATGAATGCCTAATTGAAGCTGATAAGGCGAGGATAGCCAGGGATCTGCATGATGATCTGGGTTCATTACTGACCGGGCTGCAGTTTTCTTTTGCTGCGCTTGCTGAAAAGGACCGGAGTAATCTGTTGTTGGTGTCCTCTACTGAACAGATCGGTGCTTCCATTCTGCGACTTCGTGAGATTGCGCTGAACCTGTTGCCGAGGGAACTTGAAACAGAAGGACTGAATGCTGCGATTGAAAGTTTTGTAGAACGTATTAATTCGGTTAACCGGATCCAGGTTAACTATTTACCCGTTGCAGGTATTGAAGCGATGGACAAACAAAAAGCGATGGTGCTATTCAGGGTGATACAGGAAATTGTCAGCAACTCAATCAAGCATTCAAAGGCTTCGGTAATTGATATTGGGATTGTCCTGGATCATTCTCGTCTTATCCTGGAAATCAGAGATGACGGAACCGGGTTTGATTATGAGCGTTGCTTGCAACAAAAACATCATTCAGGGCTTAAGAATATTCAGTCCAGGATTGACATGTTGCATGGGATTATGATTGTTGAATCGAGCGGCGGCAACGGTACGCATTATTTTATTACTATACCTTATCGACAACTTATCCATGCAAAGAACTGGTAAAATAAAGATCGTTTTGGCGGATGATCATGAAGTATTTATTGAAGGCATGCTGCGCGTGTTTGACAATCATCCGGATTATGAGGTTGTTGATACGGTGCGGAATGGGCAGCAGTTGGTGAACAGTGTCCGGGCGAACCGGCCGGATGTGGTGCTGACGGATATTAGTATGCCAGGTGTCAATGGTATTGAGGCGATTCAGCAGATCAGGGTTTTTGCTCCGGATATGCTCTGTGTGGTGCTGACGAATTTTGATAGTGATCATTTGATTTTAAATGCGCTGGAGGCGGGTGCGTTCAGCTACGTGAACAAATCCATGCCAAAGGAGGTCATTTTCACCGCGCTTGAATCCTCTCTTGATGGTGTACCTCATTATTGCGACTCGACTTCTCAGCGGATCTTGCGCATGATACAGGCCAGTCATATCGGTAAGCCACAGAAGTATGAAGAACTATTCAACAGCAGCGAAAAGAAAATCATCTCCCTGATCGTGAAGGACATGATTATGAAGGATATTGCTGCTGAACTCTGCTTAGGTGACAGAACAGTAGAAAGGTATAAGGCAAAGATCAAAGAGAAAATGGGTGTCAAAACCAGGGCCGGGATTGTAGTCTATGCCATTCGAAATAAGCTCGTAATTTTAGACGATAGCGGTGTATAGGAATATTGCGGGAATGCCGCCAGTGTTTCTGCAAGAGCCGCCATCTGCCAAGACAGTTTTAAATGTATTTTCATATCGTCTTATTCCCCCCATAAGACGCAGTTGGTTTAGGGTGGGACGGGCATTTAGTTGGCCCGTCCCTTTTTTGTAACGTGAAAATAAAACTGCTGATGGATGAATTTTTTCAATATCTCTCTACGCTGCACCCGCTTTCTGACGAGATCCGGGCTGCGCTGGTCGGGCGATGTCATCGGTTTAGTTTCCGGAAGAATGTTCCGCTGCTCAGGACCGGTGATCCTTGCGACTGGATGGCTTTTATTGAAAAAGGACTTGTGAAGTGCTGCTATGATATATCCGGTGGGCAGGAGCGTATTATCTGTTTTCTGCGTACCGGTGAAATTACCTGCGCTACCAGTAGTTTTCATGCGCTTGCTCCATCCCGACTTTCTATTGTCGCTCTTGACGAAACAGTGATCCGCAAAATCAGTAGGGTAGAGGCGGAGGCGGTAGCTGACAAATTTCCTGTCTTTCATACGCATTTGCGCAAGATTACAGAGTTGCAATCTGCGCAACTGGAACAACACTACCTGCTACAAGCTGAATCGGCTAAAGAAAGACTTTCCAGGCTTCCTGCACTTTGCGGTTGGATGCTGAAAGATAAACGCATCAAGCAGTATATGATTGCGGATTATCTGGGGGTGGATCGGGCGACGGTGAGCAGGTGGAAGCGGTAGGGATTCCACTCATATATCCACAGGATCATATGGTGGTGTGGTTTTAGGGTTCTGGAGGAAGTCTGTCAAGGATCAATTTATAGAGTTGATCTTGTGGGTGACACGGAGATTTTTATAAAATGTTGGTTATTGTCTACAAAAATGTTCTATTTGTAGATAATAACCAACAAATGAAAACTAAAAAACAGGTGATTTTCCCGAAATACCAGCGTGTACTGGACCAACTGGGGGAAAATATCAAACTGGCGCGAAAGCGCAGGCACCTGACCACTGTACAGGTATCTGAAAGGGCAGGGATTGACCGATCGACGCTTTATGAGATTGAGAAAGGTAGTGCCAGTGTTTCATTGGGGGCTTATTTTAATACATTACGCGTTTTGGGTTTGCAGGATGATTTTTTAAAATTGGCTGCTGATGATGAATTCGGTCGCAGACTGCAGGACCTGGATCTGCTTACTACTAAAAATCGAAGCCGCGATCCTCGTCCTGAATAATCGAAGATTGAGACTGGCATACCAATTATGATCATGGTTCAAGTGGTTTATGGCATTTCAATTTGCCGATCATCCATTCTTTTACCGAGATTTTTGGAAATTAGTATTCAATTCCCCTATATTTATCCCGAAATTTTACTTAAAAGTGAAATAGTTCGGAGATATGGTCCTATTTTTGTACTCTATTTTATGTATAAGTGAAATATCAAATCGTCGAACTAGCAGCGCTTTCGGGAACAATGGCCACCGTTTACACTGTCCTTCTGGATGGTGATGAAACGAGCTTATTTGATTATTTTCTTAGTGAAAATGCGGAAAAATACCCGGACGAGGTGCAATCAATTTTGAAACGTTTACGTGAAATAGGAAGTTCAACCGGAGCAAGGGAAAAGTTCTTTAAACATGACGAAGGAATACCCGGGGACGGGGTTTGTGCGTTATATGATGATCCTGACAGCCATCTCAGGCTATACTGTATCCGTTATGGATCGGTAGCCATTATTTTGGGTGGTGGCGGTCCCAAAGAGGTAAGAGCCTGGCAGGATGACCCTAAACTGGAAATGGAAGCAAGGGAAATGATCGACTTATCTGCCAGTATTATTACCCGTATTTCTAACGGGGAACTTTCCTGGTCGTCCGATGGAGCTAAACTCCTGGGTGACTTAGCCTTCAACAATGATTCTGCTGATAGTGCAGAAGAAGAGGAAGGCAATTAATTTTAGGATAGCCTTGAATAAAGGCTCGTGATATATGAAAACCAAACTACAAGACAACATGACCAAAGAGAGAGCAGTCAGCAAGCACAGCAGTAAGATTCTTGGTGACCTTCTTGCCAAGATCACTCCAGTCAGCCAGTTTCAGACCAACACAAGGATGACAGTTGCCGCCAGAATTGATGATTTAATTATTGCAAGGGGATGGGGCAAAAGTGAACTGGCACAAAAACTGAACAAGAACCCTTCTGAGGTAACCAAGTGGCTTAGTGGTACACAAAATTTTACGCTCGATACTTTATCTGAGATTGCATTCATTATGCAAATTCCTGTTTCTGAGTTATTTGCTCCGATGCAGATACAAATTGTTGGCAGGATGCATGTAACAATAAAGGTTGAGATGGATCGTCCTGCTATACAATATCTGACAAGGTCTATCGGCGGAGAATTATGTGACATTGAAGGATATGAAAATGCGATTAATAAGAACTTGATGATCACTTCTTATTGTTACAATAGAGAACATTCCCGATTCTAATATGGACAACGAACAAAATATTACTTTAGAAGAAGCTACTTTTTCATTTAAGGGCATTGAATTATTGCGAGGCAGTTTGCATTACCCTCCACAGGTGAATACGCAACTCACGAATTTCACTTATGAGCTAGCTGTTGAAAACCAAATTGACTCGGTTCAAAAATTGATATTTGTCATTGTAAAGATCCGGATCAGTTGCAGTGAAAGCAAAGAGCCTGTCGGTGCATTGGACGTAAGTTGTATCTATGAAATTATCAATTTCCCAGACGTGATTAAGTTAAATCCTGATGGTAAATGGTCTGTACCTAAAACATTGTCCGATACGCTGAATTCAGTTTCGATTTCTACTACACGAGGGGTTATGTTCTCTACTTTTAAAGGCACTTTTCTGCATAATGCAATTCTTCCTATTATTGATCCTTCCGCATTGCATTTGGAAAAATAAAGTAACTGTTTATTAGTGGACGTATTTAATTATATAAAAACCTGTGCATACAGGTTTTTTTGTTTGATGTTAACACTATGCTTGTTAAAATCTCAGAAACTGCAATGCTTTATTTTTCTATGATCTCTTTGAATGAATAGTTTTGTTGTTATGCAAGCTGAAAAAGGGTTTATTAATTTACTTCGAGAAGCTATCCAACATAACAAAGGAGAGGTCTTCTTCGCGGATGATTTTTTGCATTTGGGTGAACTTTCTAAAATTCAACGCGGACTATCTTTATTAGTTAAACGACAGGAGATACGACGTATTAGCAGAGGCATATATTATTTGCCGATTATAGATGAATTGATTGGCCCTCTAGTTCCTTCGATTGATGATATTGTTAAAAAAATTGCTCAGCGAGATCAAATCATGATTAGACCTACCGGCGCAGATGCTCTCAATAGACTTGGATTTTCAACGCAAGTACCTATGCGTATTGTGTACCTTACGAGTGGGCCATCCAGGCAAATAAAAATTGGAAAAGGTTTCATCACATTAAAGCATCGAAATCCTAAATACATGGGTGCAAAAGATCCAATGGTTTATCTAATTATTCAAGCCCTTATTGAGATTGGTGACTATATTAAAAAAAATAAAAAACTTAAGGAGCATCTCGTCAAAATATTAAATCTTGTTCCATCTTATATTGTAAGACAGGATGCAGTTTTTGCTCCTGTATGGATCACCCGTTTGCTTCTTTCAACAATTAAACGGATTGAATTGAAAAATGAAACTCTCTCTAAATCATAATGACCTGATAAAAATGATTTCAGTGATCAAAGTCATTTTATATTTTTCTTCCTGTTGACGAGTGTCAATTAAGCCCCTTTCACGTGTAGGTAGTTTTGTGTTGTCAAGTTTCAGCATTTAAACTACTGATCATGAAAACAATTATCGCGATCTTTTTAGTCATCATCAACAGCCAGGGGCAAGCGCAAAATATCAGCCTGCAAATGGGGAAGAGTTTGTGGCCGGCGGATCATATTGCTTTGCGCTATGAACACTGGACCAATGGTGGGATCAATTTTTCCGGTGGTCTGTTTCACCAACGTTCCCATTACAAGCGACTGAACTATTCCTGTTACGGACTTGACCTCTTGGGAGAATATATCAGCAACCGGAATGCAGATCCCTTACCCTGGTTTGGGTTAAGACTGGGGGCGGGTGCGACCTGGCAGGTGCAACAAGAGCCCTGGCTTTATCAAAAACTTTCTTTTCGCGAACGCATGAACTACGGACTGCTTTCTGAAGTCAATCTCGACTGCAATATCACTGAACATTTTCGGCTGAGTCTTTTTGGACAGCAAAAATATTTTTTCCGAAAACAGATGGGCAGCTATGCTTTCTGTTTTGGTCTTGGCCTCGCTTACCGATTGAGTGCCTATTGATTTTAAGTGAACTAAATCCTACTTACATGTCAGCTTTCAATTTTTTCCGGCGATGCCGGCTGGGGATGCTTTTGCTTTTTTTTCTGCCGATTTGTGTACGTGCGCAAAACACCAGCAATAATAATATCCTGATTTCCCTGATCAGTAAAACCTATGATTGTTCCACCGGACAATTAAGTGTCCGCTTCCATATCCGTAATATCGATGAGTTTGGCAATTATGGATTTTACAGAACCATCTGGAACATTGATCTTGGTAATAGCAGTGTCATCGGCAGACTGCTTCCGAGCGGTGATGGAGAAGCAAGTTTTACGGGTGCCTACACACCCGGTGATGAGATCATCTGTTCGGCAGAGGGTTATCGGGAGAATGAAGCACCACTCACGGAATTCCGGGATACCTATATTGTTTCTGCACCGCCGAAACCATCTATCCAGGTAACGGGTTCCACTCCACTCTGTAATGGTGCGTCCGCGACATTGAGCGTGACTGATCCTCTCTATAGTTATGTATGGTCAAATGGTGCGACAGGCAATTCCATTTCTGTGAACACGCAGGGTGCTTATAATGTCTATGCGATCAATGAATGCGGTGTGGCTTCGCCGGTGAGTGATCCGGTTTTTATTGCTACGGCTAGCACACCTGCTGCGCCGGTGATCGGCAGCAGCGGCGGCACACTGCTCTGCAATGGTGCTTCCACAACGTTCAGTGCCACGGTTACAGATGGTATCGTTCAATGGAGTAATGGTGCCAGCGGTGCATCTATGACCACGGCTGCGGCAGGTGCTTATTATGCATCCGCTACCAATGGTTGCGGCACGAGTGGTAACAGTAATGTGATTGTGATCAGCACGAATCAAACGCCGCTGCCACCCGTTGTGAGCAGTAGTAATGGCAGTTCACTTTGCAATGGTTCTTCTACCACGCTTTCTGCATCGCCGTCTTATGGCGGAACTATTAGCTGGAGTACCGGAGCCCTTGGAAACAGTATACAAGTGAACAGTCCCGGTAATTATTATGCGTATGAAACGAATAGCTGCGGCACGAGTGGAACCAGTAACGTGATGGCCATCACTACCGGTTCCGTGCCGTCAGCGCCAATAATCAGTTCTTCCAACAGCACTCTTCTCTGTAATGGTGCATCTACTGTGCTTACGGCTTCGGGATCGGAAACGATTAGCTGGAGCAACGGAGCTGTGGGTGCTTCGATTGGTGTGAGCAGTGCAGGTGTTTATTATGCAGTGGCAACAAATGATTGCGGAACGAGTGGACAGAGTAATAGCATTGTTATCAGCACCGCATCCACACCGGGTGCGCCGACTGTTACCAATAGTAACGGCAATTTGTTGTGTAATGGAGCGAGTACGGTTTTATCTACAATGTCTTCTTTTGGTGGTACGATTCTCTGGAGCAATGGAGCGGCGGGAAATTCGCTGACGGTAAGTGTGGCAGGCTCTTATTATGCTTATGAAAGCAATGGATGCGGTAGTGGCAATATCAGTAATGTATTTAACATACAAACTGCTACAACGCCAACCGCACCGACTGTTACGCCATCGGGTAGCCAGCAATTGTGTAATGGCGAATCCATAACACTGAGTGCTACGGGCAATAATATTATCTGGTCAACGGGTGCGGTCGGTCATTCGATCAGTACGAATACGGCAGGTAATTATTATGCGGTTGATCGCAATAGTTGTGGTAATAGTGTGCAGAGTAATCTGGTCAATCTAACGACAGTTGTTTGTCCGACACCGCTACCCGGCAGTTCTTTCTTTGTTTGTCCGGGTGTGCTGAAAACGCTTGATGCAGGTGCGGGTTATGATACGTATGCATGGTCGAATGGTGCGACTACCAGAACGATTGAAGTTGGACCTGGCACTTATACGGTGACGGTGAGTAAGCAGGGATGTTTTGCGACTTCTGCACCTGTGACCGTGGGTTACTATACGGTCAGTACGCCTACGGTTTCAACCTCGGGTGCGACCAGTTTTTGCGCGGGCGGAACTGTCACACTTTATTCCAGTGCAGCCAGTGCTTATGCATGGAATAATGGTTCAAGTGCCAGTTCTATTACTGTTAACAGCTCCGGTAATTATTTTGTTACTACGACAGATGCCAATGGATGTGCTGCCACTTCATCCGCTATCAATGTTACCGTACATCCATTGCCAATCGCTTCGATCACCGGCGGTGGTAATGCCTGTCTGAATGGAACGGCGCCGAGTGTGGTGTTTACGGGAAGCAATGGAACTGCACCTTATACTTTTAGTTACCGGATTAACGGAGGTGTTTTACAAACCGTATCAAGTGTTGGTAATAGTGTCAGTGTTGCTGTGCCGACAACGGTGTCGGGAAATTATACCTATACATTGGTGAGCGTGCAGGAGTCGGGGATTGGGGCCTGCAGCAATAGTGCGAGTGGTGCTGTTAGTGCTACTATTCAATCTTTGCCTTCTGCTACAATTACTGGCACGACGCAGGTTTGTGTGAACAGTGCTTCACCGATGGTGCAGTTTTCGGCGGCAGGTGGTCAATCACCTTATACTTTTAGTTATCGTATTAACGGTGGTGCTGTACAAACTATCAGTAGCGGACCCGGTCATATTGCCAGTATTCCAGTTCCTACGCAAACTGCCGGTGCATTTGTTTATTCATTGGTTAGTGTGCAGGAAGCGGGGTCGTGCATTGCATCTGCTTCGGGTAATGCGACCATTACAGTTCATGCAGTTCCGACTGCAAGTATTACGGGTGCTGCGACGGTTTGTCAAAATGGGGCTTCGCCTGCTATTGTGTTCTCGGCAAGTGCCGGTATAGCTCCTTATGTTTTTTCTTATCGTGTGAATGGAGGAGCGGAGCAGACGATTACTACTGTGAGTGGTAGTTCTGTGAGTCTTGCCGTTCCTAGTTCTGCGGCGGGTGATTTTGTGTATGAACTTGTGCGTGTGCAGGAGTCTGGGATCGCGGCTTGTGCGAATGCGGCGAGTGGTTCGGTGACGGTGCGTGTTCAACCTTTACCCGATGGTAACATTACGGGTGATGCGGTTGTCTGCAGGAACGCGTCTTCACCATTGATACAGTTTAGTGGAACGGGTGGGACAGCACCATATACTTTTATCTATCGTGTGAATGGCGGTAGTCCGCAAAGCATCAGCACGACCTCGGGTAATGCTGTGAGTCTGCCTGTGTCCACGCAAAACGCCGGTAGTTATACTTATACGCTGATCAGTGTGCAGGAGGCAAGTGGTAATTCCTGTCTGGCTACCATCAATGCATCGGCGACGGTAGTCGTGCATCCGCTGCCTACAGCGAGTGTCAGCGGAACGGCAACGGTTTGTCAAAATGGAACTGCACCGCTCATCAGTTTTACCGGAGCGAATGGAACTGCGCCATACCTATTTACCTATCGCATCAATAACGGAACGGATCTGACTATCAGTAGTACAGGAAATACTGTTTCCATTCAGGCACCGACAACTATTGCGGGGACCTTTAGTTATCAATTGGTCAGTGTGCAGGATGTATCAGCAACAGCCTGTCAGCAAGCTGCGAGTGGAACGGTGCTGATTACTGTTCATCCGCAACCAGTCAAACCAGTTCTCTCTACTGTAAATAATCATTTGTGTAATGGAGAGATAGGTGTGTTGAAGGTCAGCAATTATGTGGCGGGACAGACTTATGCCTGGTTCAAAGATGGTGTGATGATCAGGACGACAACGGGTGATACGATCCAGGTGCAGGCTGCGGGCTCTTATACCGTGTCGGCGGTTTCTGTTAATGGCTGTGTGGGTGAGACGGTTTCCGATCCGCTGGTAATCACTTCGGGGACTGTTGGTAAACCGATTATTACCGGATGGCTCAAAGTATGCGAAGGTGGTAAAACATTACTTACAGCAAGTGTTGAAAAGGGTAGTGGTAGATACCGATGGGGATCACCACCTACCAGTCCCAGCTTATCGGAGGATTCCAGTTTTTTCGCTTATGCCGGACAGTATCGTTTATGGGTTAGTGCGCAGGGTTGCACTGACAGTGTGAATGCAGTTGTGATGAACAACGATACTGAGTTCCCGGCGGGTAGACTGATACTTTCTTCTGATTCGATTGGTTATGGTGAAGCGGTTACGATGCGGGCTGAGGTTAGCCACGCTGCTCGTTATATCTGGGAGATCGGTGATGGAAGAGTTTATACGACAAGTGGCAATACAATGGTGCATCGGTTTTACCAGGAGGGTGATGGTATTCCCATTCGGGTGCGTGCGATCAGTGCGCGCAACTGTTCGACGGAATTTACGGCACGCTTGAAAGTGGCAGCGCGCGTGCCGACCGTGATTCCCAATCATTCTTTTTCCGGACAGCTTCGTGACTGGAATGTATATCCGATTCCCTTTAGCCACTACTTACATGTTTCTGCGGTGCTGAAAAGAAATGAAACGGTGCGCATCGATCTGTTTGCTTCGGACGGCAGGTGGTTACAGCAATGGACATTCAAGGGACAAAAGGGTGATAATGAATTTCAGATCAAAGGGCTGGGTCATCTGTTGAGTGGTACCATCTATTATCTCACTGCTTATTACAATCAACAAAAACATAGTGAACTCATCGTTAAACAATAAAATTATTTCTATGAAATCATTGATGGCAATTTTAATCTTTTTGCTGCTATTCTCTTGTAACAAAAAACAAGAACAGACAGGTGCCGGTGAAACCAATTTCCGGTTTTCCAGGGATACCATTTTTGTGCGGGAGAAAGATTATTTCAATATCAATCAAACCAATAACGGGCTATTCAGCATTTTCAGTCAACCGGCGGAACATCAGCTAAACATGAGTTATAATGAGCCGAGTGGGCGGGTGCGTTTTTATTACCGGGGCGCTCCGCTGGTGGATGGGCAGCCTTTTGTGGTGGCGGCGGACAGCAGCGCGCTATTTTGTGCGGCAGATACTGCGGGTATTTATACAGCTGATTTTTATCTGACGGACAGACTGGGGCGGGTGTTGCACCGACAACTGGTGGTTAAATGTATGACCAGCCCTAAACCCGTGGCGGGGCTTGTTTATAAGCCTTTGGGAAAAAGCCCGGACAATTTTCTTTACTATTTTATTGCGGGTTCGAGCAAGCAGCCTTATGGTGCGATTGTTTCCTATCATTTTCTAATCAACGGGCAACAACAAATTACCAGTACACCTTACCTGCAATGGTATTTCCACGACCGTGGGCAGCAGGAAGTTTTTTTTCATGTGGTGGATGATTTAGGTGTTTCATCTGATACGCTTCACTATTCAATTCTTGTACCATGAAAGCAATCCTGATCTTTTTATTTTTTCCCGTTATAGTCCTATCACAACCGATGCCTTTGCCTACCAGTTTTCATGTGTTGTCCATTCCCGGATCTGCGAGGGGATGGGCGATGGGCAATAGTGGTATTGCGTCATCGATAGCAAATCAATCACTCGTGTACAATGTTGCGAAAGCTGCTTTTACGCAGCACCGTCACCAGGGAAGTTTGCACTATATGCCATGGCTGCCGGGTGTTAACAGTGATGCAAGATTGATACATGCGGGTTATCTCGGTTCGCTGGGCAGTGCTGCGATGGGCGTGAGTGTTCATTATTTGCATTTCGGAACGCTTGCGATCCGGGATGCGGGTGGTGCAACGCTGGGTTTGTATAAAGCGGGTGAATATAGCATCGCCGGTTCTTATGGCTTGCAGATTGGCAGCCAGGCTTCCCTGGGAACGACGCTCCGCTATTTTGCGCAGGTGGTTCCGGGCGTGAACGCGAATAACCGCAGCAGTGTTTGTGGTGATATCAGTTATTACCAGTCCATTCCTTTAAGTGATGCATTACATACACTATCTATCGGTGCTGTTGTCAATAACCTGGGTGCGAATATTGATTTGCCGACTGCTGCGGGTGTTGGGCTAGCTTATCAATCTCATTCACCGGATAATAATGCACTCGCAGTGACAGTGGAAGCCAGTAAGCTGTTGAAAGAGGATTGGCGCGGTACGCGTATTTCCTGCGGTGCGGAATACGGGGTTGCGGAGTCGTTCTTTATGCGCGGAGGTGTCCATCTTGAACATGTAACAAAGGGTAATCGCAAATTTTTCTCACTCGGTGCAGGGTATAAAGGGTTTGTCAGTGATCAGCATTATGGGATCGATTTTTTTTATCTCATCCCCTTTGGCAAACAAGGCGCGGTATCTCCCTTTCAAAACAGTTTTGGGTTCACCCTCTCTTTGAATATCGGTCATCTTGAATAATGGAAATGATCAACACGATTAGCTGGTTGCAGTTTTTCAGGACACTGGTGATTGTCTTTGGCATTTACTACCTGGTACTGCTGGTTTATTATCGAAAAGAATTATTGCAGTGGTGGAAGGAAAGAAAAAAGTGAATCAGGCAACTGCAGTATGCATGTCCCGCTGTCGTGCAGGAAAACCAAGTGCATTCAATTTGGACAGCGGGCATGTTTTTAAAATGATGGTGAAATGAAAAAGTGTATCGATTCTATCATGAGGCGAAAAATATTTTGGTTGTTGGTGATGGTATTTTATTCAGTAACAGTTGTTGGACAGGATGTGAATGCGGGTTTACTGGAGGCGAACCAAAAAGTGAGAAGTTATTTCGCAGCGGGTACGCAACTACTCTATGCGGTAGGTGCCATTGTGGGACTGATTGGTGCTGTGAAAGTGTTTAATAAATGGAACGCTGGTGAACCAGATACGGGCAGGGTGGCGGCGGCATGGTTTGGCTCCTGTGTATTCCTCGTAGTAGTCACTACGGTTATCCGTGCATTCTTTGGTATCTGATGGGAAGGGCATTACCAATCGTTGATATAGCGGGTCAACAATATTTTATTGACCTGCGACTCTATGAGTTTCGTCATGTAGAAAATTTTATGAACCGGGTTTTTATCCATGATGACCTACAGGAAAAGGGGGACAAATTATACCTGCTCTACGATAAATTTCATCGATGTGTGTTTCGCGGAGGGCAGGCAGAGCTGGAACAGCGAAAGGATAAAGAGATTGTGCTTGTTGAACTGCCCAGCCTGGAGAAACTGGACCCTATTGGTTTTGAATGGCTCTGTGCTAATCAGGAAGAGCACCAGCGATCACTCGATACTTTACTGCAGTGGGCTCAACGCATGATGCCGGTGCTTGAAGAGGCGCGCAGGGCGAAACAGGAAGCCAGGACGGTTAAACTTCAAAAGAAAAAATTAAGAAGCGGAAAAGCCAGACGACTATGAACAGTGTTTATGCTATCAATAAGGGCATTCATCAACCGATTGTGTTTAAAGGGTTGAAAGGACAGTGGATTAATTATCTGGCAGGTGGTCTGGTTGCATTGTTTTTGGCTTTTGTGTTTTGTTATCTGCTGGGTGTTCCGCTTGTTGTTTGCAGTTTGGGTTTGCTGGTGCTGGGTGCTGTTCTTTTTTATGTGATTTATCGGTGCAATCGAAAGTATGGCAGAGATGGCTTTATGAAACAATATGCAACGCGTCTTTTGCCCAAACATATCAAACAGGATCAATTTTTTATCGGATGAAATCTATCTCAGACATATTACCCCTTTATGGTGTAGAGCATGATATCCTGCTTTCCAAACGAGGTGATCTGACAATTGCTTACCGACTGGAACTGCCTGAGCTGTTTACGCTTTCGGTTTCTGATTATGAAACGCTTCATCAAAGCTGGTTAAAGCTGATCCGTCTTTTACCCGATGGTTGTCTGTTGCATAAACAGGACTGGTTTCTGGAAGAAAAGTTTGTGGGCGATTTTCAAGAGGTTCAAGGACTTCTGGGACGGTCGAGCGAAAGACATTTTAATGAAAGGCCTTTTATTCAACATCACAGTTACCTGATGCTTACGATGCCAGCCCATACGCGCAGGCAGGTTAATTCACTTTATTCATCGCTCTTACAAAAACATTTTGTTCCGGCTGAAACGATGGATCCGGCTTTTGCACTCAGTTTTGAATCCGTTTGTTCACAGGCAGTTCGTTTATTGGCTGATAGCGGACTGGTCAAGTGCAGCAGGTTAAAGCAGGATGCATTGGTTCGTTTGGTAAATGAATATTTGAGTTTAGATACAGATGGTTTGCGGCGGGATCTAGATTTTCAGGATGGTGTGCGGGTGGGTGAGAAACACTGTGTGCTATACACAATCGGTGATACGGCGGCTCTGCCATCACACTGCGGACCCAGTATCCGCTTTGATCCGTATTCTACTGATACCAGCAAATTTCCGATCGGGTTTGTCAATAGTTTTTGTCAATTACTGCCTGTAAATCATCTCTACCAGCAATTTATCAAAATAGAAAACCAGGGCGAGCTGGTGGAGCGGCTGGAGAAAAAAAGGTTGCGGCTTCAATCCCTGTCTGCTTATTCGAGGGAGAATGCTTTTGCGCGCGATGCGGTGAACCTTTTTTTGCAGGAAGCGGTGGCGGATCAACGGCAAATTGTGAGCGCACATTTCCACCTGCTTGCGTGGACGGATCAGGCAAGTGGTTTACAGGCTTTGCGGAATCAATGTCTAACTGCTATGTCTACTATTGATGCTTTTCCAAAACTGGAAACGGTGGGTGCGCCGCAACTTTACTGGGCGGGTATTCCGGGTAATGCGGCTGATCTTCCATCCAATGAAACTTTTCTCAATTTTTCAAACCAGGCGGCTTGTTTTTTGAATACAGAGACCGGCGCGTTAGCGAAAGGGCAGGGCTTTGGGATCAGGCTGGGTGACAGGGTTAGCGGGCGGCCCTTACTGGTGGATATTTCGGATGGACCAATGAAGCAGGGGATTATCGCTAACAGAAATAAAGTCATCATCAGTCCTTCCGGTGGTGGTAAATCCTTTACACTGAATCATATTGCCCGATCTTATCATGAACAGGGTACGCATATTGTGCTGATTGATATCGGTCATTCTTATCGTGGACTCTGTAGCATGGTGAACGGCACTTATTTTACTTATTCGGATGAACGCCCGCTTTGTTTTAATCCGTTCTTCCTGCCTGCGGGGGTTACTGCTGACGGCGAAAAAAAAGAAAGTATCAAAACATTGATCCTGGCACTCTGGAAAAAGGATGATGAGCATTTTACTCGCAGTGAATATGTGGCATTGTCGAATGCGGTGCAGGGTTACTATGAAAAGGAAATCGGGTTTCGTTGTTTTGATTCCTTCTATACCTTTCTGAGTACTGATTATTCGATGCAGATGAAGGCTGAAGTGATTAGCCCATCTGATTTTGATCTGAACAACCTGCTTTTTGTTTTACGACCTTATCACAAGGGTGGTGAATTTGATTACCTGTTAAACGGAAAGGAAAACCTTGATCTGCTGCATGAACGATTTATTGTTTTTGAACTGGACACGATCAAAGACCATCCGATCCTGCTGCCGGTGGTGACCATTATGATCATGGATGTATTTATTGCCAAGATGCGACAGTTGAAAGGGGAGCGCAAAATGCTGGTGATAGAGGAAGCCTGGAAAGCACTGATGCGAACCGGGATGGCAGAATTTATCAAATTCGTGTATAAGACCCTGCGTAAATATTATGGAGAAGCTATTGTGGTCACGCAGGAAGTGGAAGATATTTTATCCTCACCGATTGTCAAACAAACCATTATCGCCAATAGTGATTGTATGATCCTGATGGATCTGTCGCGTTATGAAAATAAATTCCAGGAAGTGCAGTCCATGCTGGGGTTGACGGAAAAGGAACGAACGATGGTTTTGTCACTGAATAAGGCGAATGATCCGGATAAAAAGTACAAGGAAGTTTTTATTTCCCTCGCTCATCGTCAAAGTAAAGTGTACCGGGTAGAAGTTTCTCCTGAAGAATATTATTGCTATACCACGGAAGAAAAAGAAAAACTGATGGTTACCAAAGCTGCTCATGAATGGGGGGGTATGGAAGCAGGTATTCAATCTATGGTTGCTCATCTTCAAAAATAATTGTCATGAAAAAGGTAGTGCTTGTTTTATTGCTGGTGTCTGTTTCGCATGTGAGCGTGAAGGCGCAAAGTATTGATCCGGTATCCTTACTGATTTCTAAATTGATTCGTGCGCTTGAACTACAGGTAAAAAAAATGCAGTACGCTACCATGGTATTGCAGCAGGCCCAGCAGGTGGCGGAGCGTGGGCTTTCCACGATTAAGATGCAGGAGATTGCGGATTGCCAGCGTAAGCAGCAGGATTTGTATGCGGGTTATTTTAAGGAACTGAGACATGTGAATCAGTGGGTGAAAAATTTAAAACAGGCTAAGCAGATCGGTGATCTGCAAGCCACACTTGAAAAAGCTGGCAGTTATTTATCTGCTGGTTCCAGACAGGCTTATATGCAGCAACTCGACAAAAGCCGTTTGTTGATGCAGTCTTTGAAGCAATTGTTGTCTTCCGATCAATTGGTCATGAAAGATGCAGACAGGTTGCTGTATGTTCAGCAACTGCGAACTGCTATGAATGACTGTGTAGAAGAAGTTGAACGTCTTCAACAAGCATATCTACAGGGTGTTGCATTGAAGGAAAGCAAGCAAAGGGATTTGCGCTATTTGTCCAGTTTAATCAAGCAAAAATGAAACAGCTATTTGTTTTTATTTCTCTGCTGTTGGCGTTTAGCCGATTGGCGGCGCAATCACAGGAGTTGGAAACACTGAAGGTGGAAATGCAAAAGCTCGCACAGTTAAAACTGATGTTAAGCGAAATGAAAAATGGTTACCAGAGCCTTGTAAAAGGATACGATACGATACGTGATATAGGCAAGACTAATTTTCAACTGCACCAGCAACAGTTAGACAAACTGCTCCAGGTTAGTCCGGAACTGCAACGTGATCCTTTGATCAGGTATATCCAGGTTTCTCATCAGCAGATTCAAACTACTGGTGTGACGATTTTGCAGGAGTTCAGGAAAACTCAGCTATTCAGACCCGATGAAATTTTTCAATTGGATGGACAATGTAAGCGCATCATCCATTCCTGTGATGCGGATATGGAAGTTTTGAGCCGGGTACTCAGTCCCGGAAAATTCAGGATGAGTGATGGAGAGCGAAAAGAAGTCATCAACAGCATCCGTCAATCCATGGAGACCAATATGCTCAAACTGGATTCGTTGCGCATGAACTATTTGCGTACGCTTTCAGAGAGACAACAAAAAACTAGGGATATCCAAAGCCTTAAACGATTGAATAAAATTCAGTAGACAGCATGAAAAAGTGGATCGGTCTATTCTTCCTCTGTTCGCCCCTGATGGTTGCGGCGCAGTCTATTTCCAATGGTACTTATATGCAATCCATTCTGGACAACTTATACCACCAGATGATGCCCATGTGTAAACAACTGATTGGCGCGGCGCGTGGCATAGCTGCGATAGCCACGCTTTGCTATATCGCTCTTCGGGTCTGGAAAAGTATTGCAGCGGCTGAACCAGTTGATCTGTATGGACTGCTTCGTCCATTTGTGATCGGGTTCTGTATCCTGATTTTCCCATCCGTGATTGTATTGCTCAACACCCTTTTGCAACCCACGGTAACCGGGACGGCATTAATGGTAAAGAATGCCAACCTGGCTATGGAAAAATATATCGCCATGCAGGAAAGCAATAATACGCTGCTTGAATCATTACATCCGGCGAACTGGATCCGAGATGGAATTAAAATGCTACTGGAATGGATATTTCAGGCGGCTGCACTGATCATTCATGTGATCCGCACTTTCTATTTGATTGTGCTTGCGATTATCGGCCCGATTGTTTTTGCGCTTTCGATTTTTGATGGTTTTCAGCACCTGTTAACCGTTTGGATGGCCAGGTATATCAATGTGTTTCTGTGGTTGCCGGTGGCGAACATCTTTGGAGCCATTATCGCTACGATCCAGGAACATATGGTGAACCCTTTGAGTACAGGTGTGCGTTATCCGGGCGTTTTTATTGCTACTGACTGGGCTTATATCGCTTTTCTGCTGATTGGTATTGTCGGGTATTTCACGGTTCCTTCTGTTGCAGGTTATATCGTGCATGCGGGTGGCGGTAATGCACTGATGGATAAAGTTACCCGGCTTACTGTTGGCTCAGCACGCACAGCAACCAGTGCAGCAACGGGAGGTATGTCAGGGGATGCTTATGGAGGAGCGGCTAATAAGATGAACAATGGGATGAGTGAAGCGGGTGCCAGCAATGGTTATTTCAAAGATAAAATCGGGGGTAAATAATATGTTTCAACCTACTCAAAATATTGATACGGCTTTTCGTGCGATGCGGATGCTGATGTTGGTGGTTATCGTTGGATGTCTTTGTATCAGTCTGTATGCTCTGTACCAAAATGTGCAACTGTCTGCAAGGATGCAAGATCGTGTGTATGTGCTGGCGAATGGGAAGGCCATGGAAGTGGTAGCGAGTAGTCGTACAGAAAACCTGGAAGTGGAGGCGCGCGATCATGTGGCGATGTTTCATCACTGGTTCTTTACGCTTGATCCCGATGAGCAGGCGATCACCACCACTATTACCCGCGCCCTGTATATGGCGGATGGCTCCGCTAAAACCCAATATGATGACCTGGTAGAAACGGGTTATATCTCCGGTATTATTTCGGGCAATGTGAGCCAGCAAATACATATTGACAGTATCAGGGTCAATACAACTGCAGCACCTTACCAGTTTGCCTGTTATGCAAAAGTTCAGATACTTCGTTCTACCAGTCTTGTTACGCGATCCCTTGTTACACAGGGCTATCTGCGCAATGTGAGCAGAACAGATCATAATCCGCATGGTCTTTTGATAGAAAAATGGGATGTTATAGAGAATAAAGATTTAAAAGTTGAAGTGCGATGAAAAAGCGTAGAACAGTCCTCTTTTATGGTATGCTGCCTCTATTTGTGATACCCTTTATCAGTGGGTTTTTCTGGCTGATGGGTGGTGGCAGTCCCTCCGGTAAAGCGAATGCGGCAACTGGATTAAATTTTAAGTTGCCATCGGCCAGGGTCGAAAAAGACAGTATGAGGAATAAACTTTCCTTTTATGAGCAGGCGGGTATGGATTCGCTTAAAAGGGAAGAAGCCTTACGGAATGATCCGAATATTTTAAAAAGTTCCGAGCCTGTTCCCGAATTGACATTTGAGGACTATACTCCTGTCGAGGAAAAATATTCTCCCCGAAAAACATCGGTGCCAGTGGATGAAACTGTTGATGAGGCCATCGATCATTCTGTGAACCATTCAAAAAAAGTTCTTGTACCTGATCCAGAACTGGAAGCCATCAATCAAACCATTGAAAAATTAGCAGCCTTACAAAGGCCCGATATCAGTGTGGAGAAAAAATCAGTGGTAAAGGAATCAGCATTTAGTGTCAGTGGCAAACCGATGCAGGACGAAAGTTATTTTGGTAAGCGCATGGTTTTACCGTCAAATGGCTTTTTAAGCGATCAGCTGGAAAATGAGTCTGTTCAACATTCATTTGGTGCGAGGGTTCCATTCAGACAGGTTTTACAATCCGGGTCGGCCATGCAATTATTACTGAACCAACCACTCTATATAGCAGGTGTAATCATTCCTTCCGGGCATTTATTGCATGGCATTGTTTCGATACAACAGGAACGCTTACAGGTATTGATTCCCTCTATTCGTATTGACAAAAAAATATTGCCTGTTTCACTGTCGGTGTATGATCTCGATGGAATCGAAGGTATTTATATACCCGGATCAGCACCAAGGGAAATACTTAGATCTGCAGCAGATCAATCCATTCAATCGGTCAATGTTCTCTCACTTGATCCATCTATCAAGACACAGGCTGCTATGGCCGGAATCGGTGCGGCTAAAAACCTGTTATTAAGAAAAGTTAAAAACCTGCAGGTGACTGTTGAAGCCGGTTACCAGGTCTTATTGCGGGATACAAAAGAGCAATAGTTATGAGAAACGGAATTGTGGTGCTTTTGTTTTTTTTCTGTTTTGGCGCGAAGGCCCAGCAGGCTGACAGCGTCCGTTATATTGCTGTTTCGTCCAATAAAACGACGAGCGTCATATTCCCTTCCACCATTATTTCCATTGACCGGGGAAGTGAACGGATTGTCGTGCAAAAATCTATCCATAATATTCTGCGGGTGAAAGCTGATTCAGTTTTCACTGATACCACCAGTCTTACTGTAATCACTTCAGACGGAAAACTCTATGCATTTCTGGTTCATTTTTCTGTTGTGTCTTCTGATCTGACGATTCATTTAAGTAAGGGTGTGCAAATACATAAGGATACTTTTCTGCTCGCGCTTTCACAAAGGGTACAGCAGGCGAAAAATTTGTTGCATGGGATTGGGAATACGGAAGGGGGCGTGCGCGCTTCTATACTGGGGATCTACGCAACGGGCGAACTGATCATTTGTAAACTGAAGCTGGAAAACAATTCTTCTCTTTCTTATGAAATAGGGGGTGTACGTGTTTATTCAAAGGAGCGTGTTACTGCCAAGCGCCGATCGTCTCAGGAGCGTGTCGTGGAGCCACTACTGTCCCTTTCCCAGCAAACCATTGTGCGGGAAAAGGGAGTGCTTGTCTTTACGCTGATCATTCCCAAACCGTCACTGACCAATGCAAGGTCGCTTCGGATTGATATTGCTGAAAAGGATGGTGAAAGAAATCATTCGCTCTCGATCGTCAACAGGTACCTGGTGAATGCCATTCTGATTCATTAAAACAATTTCCATGCACATTCAATTCCGTGAGTTGCCAGCAGTGGTGAATACTTTGCAACGCTTTGTGGAGGAAGGTAAAGCATTTGTAGCTATTCACCTGAATGTCGATCAACTCTCAGTGGCTGATTTGCATCCTTTTAAATTCAGAGAGGATGGGTTGGGTTTTGTCGAGTTTAATGAAACGCAATCAAAGGAAGTGTACCTGTTTCCAACTTCGGCTGTTCATGATATGATTCAGGAATTTGCCCGGCAAAGACTGGTCATGAATCCTGATGCAACAAGCACATTTTTAGCATTAAGGGATCAGTATGAAATCAATCTTCGTGAACGGATGGGTGATGCTTTTAATCAATTCGTTTATGAACTCGATAAGGTTGACTGGAACCGGATTGATTATAAAAGAGGGCAGTCACAGTTCGACAATATCGAATCAAAAATCGCCTATAACAGGATTGACTGGCTCATAGATCAGCTTTCTCTTTTTTGTCTTACCCATCTTTCAGGTAAAGAAATCATGGCAGATATATTATACGGTTATTGGCATCATACGCCTATGGAGATGCATATGAACCCTGTCCTCACCGGGCAATATGCTGCCGATCAAATAAAAGCCTACAAAGCATTGCCGGAAGAAGGCTCTGGTTTGCTGAATGAAAAGGATGGAGGTTCCTATTTACAAAATACTAATAAACAAAACAATACAAACATGAACGCAGAAAATTTGGAATACCTGCAAAAGCAAATGCTTTATTCAGGTTTTGGGGAGGGTTTGAACGCTCAATTGGAAAAGAAACTGAAAGAGGGGCATCCTGATTTTCAGATACAGGCCAGCCATGAGTTTGGGCGCGATACAATGGAAGCTGTGCTTTATTTTTCCCGATCGAAGCAGGATGGAAGCGATAAGTATTTTTTCAACAAATACGACGCTACTTTAAACAATGACCATGGAAAATTTCAGCAAACTTTTTTTATCAATAACAAAGGGCAGAGCATCACTTTCCGGGAAGCCTGTAATCTGCTGAACGGCAGAAGTGTGTACAAGGAATTAACGCCCAAGGAGGGCGCGCGCTACAAGGCCTGGGTTAAACTGGATTTCAGTAAGCGGGATGAATTCAACAATGCCAAGCTGAATATTTTCAATGAAAAGTATGGCTTTGATTTAAAGGAGGCACTGTCGCGTATTCCGCTTAAAGAGTTGGGCGATCCTGATAAAATGGCTACACTCTTTACTTCCTTACAGCGAGGTGATATGGCACAGGCTACCATGGTGAAACCAGAAAAAGAAATCTCTGTGCAAATTGCTGCTGATCCCAAGTTTAAAACGATCCGGATGTTTGATAAAGAAGGCACCAAATTGTACGTGCCGGCACCCAAACAGGAAGTGCAGTATGGAAAGGCTCCTGTGGACGAGAAGCGTGTGGAACAGGGGGCTGTGCTGGAGGTGGGTGAACCGCTGAACGCGGGTTACCAACAAAATAACGACAAAGGCCTTCCGCTATCCGAAAATAATGGATCAAAAGCTAGACGCCAGAACCGCAATGAAGTACAACCGGGTCAAGGCGTTAAACTCAATAAAAACAGAACAGGTAAGAGTAAATCAAGAAATATTGGATAAAAGGAAGTGCTATGAATCGTAAAAATATGGACATGCTTGCTGGAAGGCTTCGGCAGCTTGGGTTTTCAGAAGACATTCAATACAGGTTACTGGCCAATGTTTGTTTTGCACCCGCACATTTTGAAATAGAACATCAAATGTTGGTTGGCTCAGATAGATGCAAATTCAGCGTTCATTGTGTGCGTGGCGATCAGGATTTATATGATGCCATTTACTTTATTGCAAGTCTGCGTAAACTCCCTGAAACGCCTCTGGATTTATCAGAGATAGATGCATCCATGCATAAGATTGACTGGCAGGCATTGTATCAGGGAAAAGAAGGTTTGGTATTAGGCGATCCTGTTCAGGACACATATATTATTGCTGATCTATTACAGGAAGCCATCAATTTTGATAAGGATGGGTTGGTGCGATATAAGCATTGGTCCGGAACATCCCTCGAAGAAATGGTTCCAAATCTGGGCTACCTGAAAACACAGTTTGAAATCAGTCAACGGTTTTACCTGATCGATCAACAGTCTCCCATCAATTTTGGGGATGCCATGCGTTTTTTGCAAAGCCGGTGGCTGGAACGAAGGATGAACGCCGACAGAAAACAATTGTTGAAAAGCAATAGCGGGAGACAAGGTAGTCATCTGCTAAAGAAACGGCTTCGCCATAACCGTCGTCTAAATGCCAACAATTCATGAATGCGGATTTCAAACTGCAGGATTTTTTCTCAGTAGTTTCTGAGGATACGCGGATTACTGTTGCCCATATCAGCCTATACCTTGCGTTAGTGAATGAATGGCAGACCCTAGGGTGCCCCATTGGAATACCCGTTGATAGAACAAGATTGATGTATCTCGCTAAGATAAACGCCCGGCAGACCTATGATAAATGTATGCATGATCTCCACGCTTTTCGCTATATCAACTACCTGCCAAAAAGAGCGAAGGGTGAAAGTTGGTTAGAGTTTAGGCGGTTGGTATAGACTTTCTTTTGAGTTTTTCTGGAAATAAAAACCGGTGATTTTTTGCCGGTTTTTTTGTGAGTATGAAAAGTGAATTTTATGGGAAACTTTATCTACATGACCCCTGAAAAGGTTATGGAAATTTTAGCTAAAAATGGTAATTTTGTTACCTTATCCGAGGCGGAGATAATTCTATCATTCCTTGCCAATTTGGCCTCTATATCTTTACATCAAATCGTAGAAAATGAGGGCAGATTTATACATCCGGGTGAGCACGGATGAGCAAGCCGAAAAAGGGTATTCCCAAAGAGATCAGGAAGAAAGATTACGTAAGTATTGTGCTTACAAGAATATCCAGATCCGCGACGTTATTTACGAGGATTTTTCTGCCAAGACATTTCTGAGACCAGCGTGGAAAAAGATATTGGAATCCTACCGATCCAAACGTGGGCAAGTCCAACAGATTTTATTTACCAAATGGGATCGTTTCAGCAGAAATGCAGCGGATGCTTTCCAGATGATTAATCTTCTTCGCAAATTAGGTGTTGAACCCAGTGCTATTGAACAACCCTTAGACCTTGATATTCCTGAAAACAAGATCATGTTGGGCATTTACCTGACAGCTCCTGAAGTAGAAAATGACAGACGTTCATTAAATGTTCGTTATGGTATGCGAAGGGCAGTTAAAGAAGGTAGGTATATGAATGGAGCTCCAATAGGATATCTTAACAGAACCACACCGGAAGGGAAAAAATACATAGCTGTCGATCCTCCAAAAGCTGAAATTATTAAATGGGCATTTGAAACGATTGTAAACCGTCAGCTCCATATTGAAGAAGTATATAGGTTAGCAAAAGAAAAGGGGTTGAGCTGTGGTAAGAATCATTTTTGGAACGTATTGCGGAACCCGGCCTATTATGGTAAGATTTTTCTAAGGGGCTACAAGGATGAGCCGGATTGTATCGTCAAGGGTAATCATGATCCAATTATTTCTGAGAAACTTTTTATTGATGTTCAGGATAGATTAAATGGGGGCAAACGGGTTAGAAAAACCAGTGGAGAAACTCCTGAGAGGTTTTTCCTGCGTGGATATTTGGAGTGTCCCCGTTGCAGAAAAAGTCTTACTGCCAGTTCTTCAAAAGGCAGGTCATCTTATAGTCATTACTACCATTGTAATAGTAAATGCGGAATAAGATTTAAGGCACTGGAAGTAAACGAAAAATTTAGTTCTGAATTAAAAAAGTTCATTCCTAAACCTGGAATGGCAGACATCTATGCTGAAGTTGTCAATGACTTGTTTAAGAAAAATTCATCTTCAAATAATATTGAGATACAAAAATTGAATACCCGTGTTTCGGAATTACAGGATCAGATAAATAAGGCAAGAGGCAAATTTATTATTGATGAAATTGATAAGACAGATTACCACGAAGTAAGGAAAGGGTGTGAAACTGAAATAGAACGACTGGAAGCTGAAATTTTCGAGCTTTCCAAGAAACGGATTAATATCAGTGATCAAATACGAAAAGCGATTCATAACCTGTCTAATTTGAATGAGATTTTTGAGAATGGAACTATTTCTAACCGCAGAAAGGTCGTTGGTTCGATATTTCCTGAAAAATTGGTTTTTGAAGGTTCGGATTTTCGAACCACAAAAGTGAACGAAGCAGTTCAGCTAATATTCAATATGGGGGAGGGTTTTGGAGAAAAAAAAAGTGGACAAACCGATAAGAAAATCGATTTATCCACTTGGGTGAACCGGATTGGATTCGAACCAATGACCTACTGCTTAGAAGGCAGTTGCTCTATCCAGCTGAGCTACCGGTCCTAAAATGAATAGATTCATCCATTTCAGAGGCGCAAAATAAAGGAAAAAATCGTAACCGATCAAAAGAAGCTCAATACTCTTTTTCAAACCCCAAATCCCCTTACTTTGTAGCAAAGGATTGCTTTCATGAGTTATAATTATCTCCCCTTAGACCAAAAATGGCTGCATTTCAGCCAGGTGAAGAACCTGTTAGACTTTAACCAGCATATTTCTATCACTTTCGATGCCCATGAACGTATCCTCGCCTGCAGGGAGTACCTCGACCGTAAAATGGCCGAAAAAGACCGTTCCTATTATGGTATTAATACCGGTTTTGGGTTTCTCCAAAATGTAAAAATAGATGCAGGCCAGATAGGTCAGCTACAATATAACCTGCTCGTCTCACACGCCTGTGGCCTCGGTGAAGAAGTGCCCCATGATATTGTGAAACTGATGCTGATGCTAAAAATTAAATCGCTCAGTTATGGTCATAGTGGGGTGCAGATAGACACGGTAAAACGACTCATGGAAATGTATAATAACGATGTGTTACCAGTTATCTATACCCAGGGATCACTTGGTGCATCTGGTGATCTGGCTCCATTAAGTCATTTAAGCCTGCCTTTAATAGGATTAGGAGAAGTATATTTCAAAGGCGAGCGTATGCCGTCTGCTAGAGCGCTTGAACAACTTAACTGGAAGCCTATTCAATTACAAAGTAAAGAAGGATTGGCCCTCATAAATGGCACCCAGTTTATGAGTGCCTATGGGATGTATTGTTTAAAGAAAGCAGAACACCTGTTGGAAATGGCTGACCTGATCAGCGCAGTTTCATTTGATGCATTTGCCTGTACTACAGAACCGCTTAATGAACGGATTCATGCTATACGGGCACATGAGGGGCAGATAGATACTGCCAATAAACTGCGCAATTATCTGGCAGATAGCGAAATAGCACAACTTAAAAAAGAACAGGTTCAGGACCCATACTCATTTCGTTGCATTCCCCAGGTGCACGGTGCTTCCAAAGATGCTTTTAAACATATTTTGTCCGTCTTTCTTCGTGAAATAAACGCCGTAACAGATAATCCCAATATTTTCCCCGAAGAAGATATGATACTCAGCGGGGGCAATTTCCACGGGCAACCCCTTGCTTTATCTCTAGATTATCTGGCAATTGCTATGAGTGAAATAGGCAATATCGCTGAAAGACGAACTTACCAGCTTATTAGTGGTCAGCGTGGCTTACCGTTATTCCTGGTTAAAGACCCAGGCCTGCATTCCGGCTTTATGATTCCCCAGTACACTGCTGCCGGAATTGTAAGTGAAAACAAACAACTCTGTACCCCGGCATCTGTAGATAGTATTTCGTCTTCAAATAACCAGGAAGATCATGTGAGTATGGGTGCCAATGCTGCCACAAAATGTTACCGGGTAATTCAAAATGTTGAAAAACTATTGGCCATCGAATTGCTGAGCGCTGCCCAGGCCCTGGATTTCCGACGTCCTCAAAAAAGTAGTACTGCTGTAGAAAAAATAGTACAGGCTTTCCGTGAAAAGGTAAGTTTTAATGAACAGGATCGCGTTTTGCATGATGATATGAAGATGGCGATTGACTTTGTAAATAGTTATGGCGTATAGGTAAGATGGTATTTTAGCCACAGATTCACAGATTTTGAATGAATATCTGTGAATCTGTGGCTAAATCGTCACAACAACAGAAACGAGGTTAGTGCACAAGCCTTAACTTTGTGCCCCTAATAGCGTAGTATGTCAGAAGAAAAAAGCCTGAATTTTATTGAAGAAATCGTAGAAGCAGACCTGAAATCAGGGAAATATAGCTCTATTGTAACCCGTTTCCCCCCAGAACCCAATGGTTATTTACATATAGGCCATGCAAAAAGCATCTGCCTGAACTTCGGTTTGGCCCTTAAATATGGCGGAAAAACCAATCTTCGTTTCGATGATACCAATCCTGTTACAGAAGATACCGAATATGTAGAAAGTATAAAAGATGATGTTCGCTGGCTTGGTTTTCAATGGGCGGAAGAACGTTATGCATCCGATTATTTTGAGCAATTATATGGTTTTGCAGTAAAACTAATCGAAAAAGGACTGGCCTATGTCGACGATAGTAGCAGCGAAGCCATCGCCGCACAAAAAGGTACGCCAACCCAACCCGGCACTAATAGTCCATTTCGCGACAGAAGTATAGCAGAAAACAGTCACCTGTTTGCAGAAATGAAGGCAGGTAAATATAAAGACGGTGAGAAAGTATTACGAGCTAAAATTGATATGGGACACGTAAATATGCACATGCGTGATCCTATTATCTATCGTATCAAACACGCCGATCACCACCGTACAGGCAGTAAGTGGTGCATTTATCCAATGTATGATTTTGCACATGGACAGAGTGATGCTATCGAAAATATCACGCACTCTGTTTGTACACTGGAATTTATACCACATAGGGATCTCTATAACTGGTTTATTGAACAACTTGATATTTTTCCTTCCAAACAATATGAGTTTGCGCGCCTTAACATGACCTATACCGTTATGAGTAAGCGTAAACTGCTTCAACTTGTTAACGAAAATTATGTAAATGGGTGGGATGATCCTCGGATGTCTACCATCAGTGGTATGCGCAGAAGAGGGTATACGGCTCCTGCTATTCGTGATTTCTGTGATCGTATAGGAATAGCAAAAAGAGATAACCTGATCGATGTTGGTTTGTTGGAATTTTGCGTAAGGGAACACCTTAATAAAATTGCTGTTCGTCGAATGGTTGTTTTCGATCCTTTGAAAGTGATCATCACCAATCATAATGGTGAAACAGAAATGTTAAGCAGTGAAAATAATCCTGAAGATGCCAATGCAGGTAGCAGAGAAATACCTTTCTCTAATGAATTATACATTGAGCAGGATGACTTCATGGAAGTACCCACCAAAAAGTATTTCAGGCTTGCGCCCGGACAAATGGTTCGATTAAAAAGTGCATACATCATCCGTTGTGATGAAGTTGTAAAAGACGAAAGTGGTAAAATAACAGCCTTGCATTGTACTTATATTCCCGAAAGTAAAAGTGGAGAAGATACTTCCGGTATCAATGTTAAAGGTACCCTACACTGGGTAAGTGCCAAACATGCCGTAAAAGCTGAAGTACGACTTTATGATCGTCTGTTCAAAGTAGAAGATGTTGGTAATGCAGAAGGAGATTTTAAAGATCATATCAATACAGATTCCTTGGAAATTGTAGCCAATGCATTCGCGGAACCTGCGCTGGCAAAGGATTCTTCTGATGACCGATACCAGTTTTTACGCAAAGGGTATTTCTGTCTCGATAAAGACAGTACCCCTGAAAAATTGGTTTTCAACAGAACCGTAACCTTAAAAGACACCTGGGCCAAGGAGCAGAAAAAAGGTAGTTAAGAGGAGCGGGAAAATAAGGAATAAGAAATAAGGAATAAGAAATAAGAAATATGGAATAAGAAATAAGGAATAAGAAATAAGGAATAAGAAATAAGAAATGATTTTTTTTAACCTCACCTAACGCCTAGTACCTAGTACCTAGCTCCTAATACCTAGCACCTAACACCTAACACCTGGCACCTAGCACCTAATGCAATTATCTCAAAACTTTATATTACACTGGTGGAAACAGCGATTCCAACATCTGCCTACAGCTAAAGTACATTTACTATTAGCAGTAAGTGGAGGGGTTGATAGTGTTGTTTTGACAGATTTAGTTGCAAATGCAGGTATTGATTTTTCCATACTACACTGTAATTTTCAATTGAGGGGTGAGGAGAGTAATGATGATGAACAATTTGTAAGAAAACTGGCTGTTAAGTATGGAAAGCAGATCGAAGTAAAACATTTTGATACAGAGCAATTAGCTGCGGAAAGAAAATTATCTATACAGGAACTCGCGCGGGAACTTCGCTATAAATGGTTTAGAGAGATAAAATCTTCTCTTGAAACAACACATCCAGATAAGATCTATAAAATTGCAGTGGCTCACCATGCGGATGATAATATTGAAACGGTACTCATGCATCTGTTTCGCGGAACAGGGTTAAATGGATTGACAGGAATGGATGACTGTCGAAATGATTTAATCAGACCCTTACTCAATTTTAGAAAAGAAACCCTGGTTGCTTATGCAGAAGCGAATGGATTAACCTATCGAGAAGATAGTTCGAACCTGAAGAGTGATTATACGCGAAATTATTTTCGTAATGAATGGATTCCTGCTGTAAAAAATATATTTCCGAATGTGGAGGGTAATTTGCTTCACACAATCGCCCGACTTAAAGAAACGGATATTATTTACCGGAATGCTATAAACGGGATCATTCAAAAGATGGTTACCGTAAAAGGAGAGGAGCTGCATATTCCGGTTTTATTATGGAAGAAAGCAAATCCGATTTTTACTATAACTTTTGAATTGCTGAAAGACTATGGATTTAGTGCAGCTCAAACCGCTGAAGCGATTAAATTATTAGATGGGGATAATAGTAGCTACATTCATTCTTCTACACACCGTTTAATCAAGAACCGTAACTGGATGATTATTGCACCACTGGCCGATACTTATGAGCCTGTATTGATATCCATTGAAAAGGGATCAGATAAGGTTGCATTTTCAATGGGTAGTTTGCAGCTTTCAGTAACCAATAATCCGGCAATTAGTGCAGAGCCTGATAAGGCAGTCATCAATGCTGCATTACTCACCTTCCCTCTAATACTGCGTCCTTGGAAACAGGGAGATTATTTTTATCCCCTTGGAATGAACAAGAAAAAAAAGATCAGCCGCTTTTTAGCTGATTTGAAATTATCTAAAACCGATAAGGAAAAAGTATGGGTGCTAGAGTCCAATAAAAAGATTGTTTGGGTATTGGGCATGCGTATAGATAACCGTTTTCGAATAACAGATTCAACCTCTGATTTCTTGTGCATTACTTATTTAAAGTAGCCCGCAACAGCATCAATAAAATTAGTGATCGGATTAAAGTCGGTTAACAAAAGACTACTTACAATAATAAACACAACACCCCAGATAGCCCCCCAAAAGTGGGCGGAGTGATTAACATTGTCGCCACCTCTTTTAGCCATATAAACAGATAAAAAGAGGTATAAGGGACCAAAAATAAACCCTGGGATCACAGGAGGTAAAATAAAGAGCCCGATTTTTATCGTAGGATCCAGGAATATGCCGGCAAATACCACAGCCGAAACAGCACCCGAGGCTCCAAGACTTCTATACTGATAATTATGCTTCTGTTGCAAATAAGTTGGAACCAGACAAATGATTAATCCGGTTAAGTACATCGCTAAATATAAAGCACGCCCTTTTTCTTCAAAATAATAATTGAAATATTTTTCTACAAAATCACCAAACAGGTATAAGGAAAGCATATTAAATGCCAGGTGGGCAATATCGGCATGAATAAATCCATTGGTTACAAAACGATACCATTGGTTACGTTCTGAAATGGCCGGCGGATAAAATATCAGGTCATCGATTACTTTTTGATTAGAAAATGCGGTAAAAGAAACGACACAGGTAACGATAAGGATGAGGAGAGTAATGCTTAACATAGAGCCAAGTTAGTAAATTCTGCTAAACAGGCTCTAAACATGGTGGTATTTTTCATTTCGTAAAATGGTACAGGCACGGTACAATTGTTCCGCTAAAATCAAACGAACAAGCATGTGCGGAAATACCAGTTTAGATAAGCTCCAGGTTAGATTTGCACGGTTGGTGATACTTTGGTCTACCCCAAATGCACCGCCAATCAGGAATACAATATTACGGGTACTTTCATTGGCTCTTTTTTGAATAAAGTCAGCTAATTCCGTGGAACTAAATTGTTTCCCTCTTTCGTCGAGTAGTACCAAATAATCGTCTTTATCTAAAAGAGATAATAGTTGTGTAGCTTCTGCTTTTTTCAAGGCCGTTTCGTTTAAGGAAGCAGCCTGTTTAGGTGGTGCAATGATCTGCCACTGAGCCGGGAAATAGTTTCCGATTCTTTTGGTGAAATCCTCAATTCCCGATTTTACATAAGTTTCATGCGGTTTTCCGACAGACCATAGTTGCATTTTCATTTGACAAAGTTACTACAGTCCTTTAAAAAAATGGCCGGAGCTGCGAACTCCGGCCCTAAACCTATAAACCTTGAGAAAAACCTACACTATTTTGTTCCATCCGGCTGACTAGCTTTCATTTTTTCCAATATCTCTTTATACTTTTCTGCATCGTCGTTTGCCGGATCGAGGGCTAAAATTTTATCGTAAAGTGCCAATGCGTCGTCGTATTTCTTTTCTGCATTTACCCTATATGCTGCGATATATCCATATGCCTGAATCAGCCACTTTTTATTGTTAGCGTTGCTGGTGTCTTTTAAGGCAACTTCAATCATGTCTTCATAGTGAGGAATGGCAATGCCCATTTCCATTGCGGTATCGATAGCAGCGTTACAACGGGCTCTCCAGTAGTATCCAAAAGTCTGATCGGGGTATTTTTCTGCATAAATACCAAAAACGCTGTCGGCCATTGTATAGTCTTTGGCATTATAATACGCTACCCCCCAGTTAAAAATATCTACATTGGTAAAGGCCGATTTAGTGAGCTTATATTGCTCGCCAGTCCAGGCGGCCTGTTCTGCATAATTTTTTTCCTTTTTATAAAAGGCAGTAATGTTTTTCAGGTATCCAAGTCTTGCGATTGAATCCTTTTCTATTTTAAATGCCTTTTCATACCATTCAGGAGCAGTAGCAGGCGCATTTTTGGCGGCAATTTTAGCCATCAGCTCATAATCTTTTGAAACATAATTACTGTCCGCCTCATTCGAAAAATAGTCTTTCATCCATTTTTCCGCGTTAGTATAATCTTCAAGTCCTTCGTAACTATATGCTAGTAATTTATACAGTCTAGGCTTGGTAGCATCTTCGCCTTTCGCCATGATTTTTTGCGCGGTTTGAATGGCTTCATTGTATTTTTTTGAAACATAATATAGATCGGTAAGCATATAATCATGCTCAATGGTATAATCAGATTTGGCAATATATGTTTGCAGGTATTCCATTGCCTTATTTACATCTCTGAAATAGTAATAATAGTAGAGAGGATAGTAGACAGGCGCAAAATCGGGATCTGCAGCAATCGCTTTATTAAAATATTCTGTGAATACAGATACATTATTTTGTGTTTGGTAAATTTTACCAATCATATAGTAAGGGTAGGCCAGTTTTGCATTATAGTCAATGGCTTCCTGATAGGCTTTTACTGCAGAAGAGCCATCATATAATTTCCTATAAGCATCGCCGGCTGCTATCGCATGGGCGGGGTTCTTTTTGTCTCTTTTTGAGGCTTCTTCCAGTAAATTGAGTGCTTGAATAAGGTTACCTTTTGGGGCATCAATCAAAGCCCTGGCAACGGCCCATTGTATAAATGGATCTTTCTTTCTTTTTGTACCAATGGCATCATTAAACATTGTCCAGGCAGCAACGGAATCGCCTTTATTCAATAAGAGCTCTCCTTTAATTACTTTGGCCAATGGCTGTTCTGCAATAGTTTGAGGCAATTGCTGAATAGTTAAATTAGCACTGTCTGCCTGATCTGCTGCGAGTTGCGATTTGCTAAGCCAATACCAACTGGTTAGATCAGCAGGGTTTTCAGTGATGCTTTTTTTCAGGGTTTGAATGGCACTGTTATATCTTTCATAGTGATACAGTGTTTCTCCTGATTTTGCATCCTGAGCAAATAAGCTGCCAGCAGCAATCAGTAGTATTGCTGTTACAATGGTTCTTTTCATATCTATCCTTTTAAATGCTTCTTCTTAAATACGGTTTCAAGGTGAGGATGTGCAATGCCGATAAAGGCTGCATCATATCCGTAATTTTTCCCTGGAAAAAACCTGGTATCATTTTTTTCTTTTCCGGGTTTACTAAAATCATATCTGCTTTTACCTGGTTTGCATATCTGACTAATGACATATCGGAATCATTTCCGTGCAATATTTTGTATTGCGGTGAATGGCCAAGTTCTGATAGTATTTTATAGGTCAGGTAAAAAGCATCTATTCGAATTTTTGTATTTACATCGTTGCTGTCTAATATGGTTACCAGATGTATATGTGCATTGAATTTTTTTGAAAAAGCCAGTGCCATATGTATTTTTCTTTCTGGAACAAAAGAAGTGACAGGCAACACAATCGATTTTATTGGATGGTTCAGGCAACCTTTTGTTACCGTGAGTACCGCAAGGTTTGCTTTTACGGAAAGGTCTTCATGTATACTTTTCCTAAAAAATGAGAACCCGGTTTTTTGTTGTTGATTAGTAGCGATTACTAAATCAATTTCCTGCTCCTGCACAAACCTCAATAAATTATTGCTGATGGTTGTTTCAGTAATAACTATTGTTTTTACCACAATCTGCGGCACTAAATCATAAATTTTATCACGCAGTGTCTCCAATTTTTTTCGGGCCAGCTCCTTTTTTCGGTTTAGTCTGGGTTGTTTTTGCGTGTTGGTATAAATCAATTTGTGCCAAAACGATTCATACTTGATAATGGCTACCAGGTAAACAGTAGTTTCACCGGCTTCAGATAACTCAAGTGCTTTATCAACCGCAATTTGAGCATTGTAAAGAGAGTCGACCGGGATCAATATATTTTTAAATGGCACCATTTATTAAATCAAACCTACAGTTCAGTAATTAGTGTTTAATTAAACTCGTATTAAAAGCATATTAGAATCTAGTGCACCGCATAAGCCAATACTGGATTAAATCTGGGCTCTTCTATCAATAAATCCGCTGTTTGTTTGAGGTATTCATTCTTAGAGCGGAAAGCCACACCAAATCCTGCTTTTTTTACCATGCAGATATCGTTCTCACTATCGCCTATAGCCATACAATTACCTTCATCTATATCGTATTTTCTCAAAATATGATCCAGTGCATTTGATTTACAAATGGTATGCAGGCATGAGCTATTGTTGTGGTGGAAGAAGAAGGACGGAATTTTTACTTCGCCGGTTGCTATGCTGTTAGAAAACTCAAGCTCATTGGCAAGGTAAAAATCTGCACCGATTTTATGTTTTACATGATTGGCCACAAAATCATAGCTATCCGTAATGATACCTACCACATAGCCTCTTTCATGTAAAATATTAACAACATCCTTTATGTCTTCAATGATTTCTATAGAATTAACCGTATCTATTAATTCACCAAAATGTTTTCCTTTAAATAATTTTGCGATGGCTTTTGTTCTGAGGGTACTGTCAGTGAGTTTTTTTCTGATTTCTTCTAACTCGTCTGTAAGTCCAAACTGCCTTGCATAAGTATCTACAAATCGTCCTAATAGAATGGTATCATCCATGTCGAATACCACCATTTTCTTGGCATCTTTCAATTGTTCGCTAAATGCTATTTCCATTTGATCCCTGATTATATTTATAGATTGAAATTCCTCCATCGATACCGCCTTGCTATTTTGAGAGAATGCTTTTTTAATAATGGCACTAGCCACTTCTTTACTCATTTTCCCCAATTCATGTAAAGGCTTACTATCGTTTTCTATATATCCAATATTTATTTCGGTTATCCTGGCATGTTGTGTATGCATGTCAATAAGAATTCCAACATCTACGCCATAATCGTTGAAGAATTCGATTTTCTCAAAAAATGGCTTCTTCCCGGCAATCATGCCACTCAGTGGTTGCGAATAATGCGATAACCCGGGGAAAAACATGGAAAGTAATGGCTTGGCTACCAATTCAGTTACCCTTCCGCTGTTTCTGGCAAATGTGGCTTTTACAAAGTCGTATTCATTGTTTATAAGGGGGGATGACATCTGCTCTATCATTTGATCGGGGTAAGGGTTAATGTCTCCGTCAATAAAAAGGATGATTTCATTGCTTGCGCAGAGCATACCATCTTTCATAGATGCCCCCTTGCCAATTTTAGTACTGGTTATTACTTTAGCACCAGCCTCCGTGGCGAATTTTACAGTATTATCGAAAGATTGATCATCCACCACAATCACTTCAGAAACATTGGGTTTCGACCAGCAATATTTCACCACACTTGCGATGGTTTTCTCTTCATTTAAAGCGGGTATTATAACAGTAATCATATAAGCAAAAGTCGGAGGGAGGCCTTAGAAAGGCATTAACATGATATTAGAAGCGTATTATAAAGCCAAAATGGCTTAAAAAAACAAAGCCACTCTTAGAAAAGAGCGGCTTTAAACTAAACCCTGAGCAAATAATAACAGTGTTAAATTATTTGCATGCAATATGTTACCGTGCTATTAAGCATGGATTAATACAAGATTAGAATGAGATTAGAAAAGGATAGAAGGGCTTTAGGAGAGAAACTATGACTAGATCAGGTGAAAATGTCTGGCTATAGGCAGGGTAATGGTGAAGCAGCTGCCATGCGGGATTACTTCCGTATATAAGATATCCCCTTTATGCAATTTTATAATTCTGTAAGCCAGTGACAAACCTAAACCAAAACCCTCTGAATTTGAATCTTTTTCACTTCGGAAAAAGGGTTGAAAGATCATTTCCTGGTGTTCTTTTATTATGCCGGGACCGTTATCCGTGATTACAATATATAAGTGGTTATCGGAGAAGTTGAGGGCTACATTTGCAGTATGATTGTTAGAGTATTTACAGGCATTTAAAACCACATTTTTAATGGCACTCTCCAGCAGATCGCCGTTTCCAAATACCAGCAGGTTATCTTCATTTTCAGGGAAAGTTTCGAAATGCAATTCTACCTTATAAAGACTCTTTGTTTTATGCATATCTGCCGGTAACCTCATTAACAACTCATCTATTCTTACCAGGGTTAATTCCATTCCGTCAGAAGTTCCACTTGCTTTCGCTAGTTCAAGCAAACTTCGTGTTAACCTGTTCAGGTTTTTTACGTCTTCATAAACCGATTGAATGATTTGTCGGTATTCATCGGCTGTCCTGTTATTTTGCAGGGTTATTTCCAACTGACTTGAAATCGACGTAAGTGGGGTAGATAACTCATGGGAAGCATTGGCAATAAATCTGCGTTGTATTTCAAAAGATTCCTGTAAGCGGGTCAATAATTGGTTGAAGGTAAAAGAGAGTTCGTATAACTCATCTTTTGTGGAGGTCAACAAGATTCTTCTGGAAAGATTCTGGGAAGAAATCTCGTTTACTTCATTGGTAATTTTTTTAATAGGGCGTACAAGTCTGGATGAAAAAATCAACCCGGTTAATAAGGTAATCAACGAACCGCTGATAAAACTGACTAGCAGAATAAATTTCAACTGTTCAAGTTTATCCAGACCAACATCATCGTAGGCCGCCGCAACTGAAACATATTGATGACCACCGGATTTAAGTGCAACAGCGATCACGTCGCGGCTCCCACTGCTATAGATGTACTCGCCTTTATCCCTTGCGCTTTGTAAAATGGTCAGGGTTGGTCGTTCATAGTTGGCTCCCTGATCTCTGTACCGATAAATTTCCTTATTTTGTCCATCGTACACTAGCACACTTTTTTCCTTCAGTGAAATAAGTGTGTTTTCATCGATACGTTTTAATAAGGCCTGATCCATTCCTTCCACTTTAACAAGCAGACTAATGGTAGAGAGTGCCCTGTTGCGTAAGCGTCTTTTAAAATCTAATTCCCTGTTAAGGTTCGAAAAATAGTATATGGAAGCGCATACAAAAAATAAGATGAGCGTAACCAGAATGGTAAATAATATGGCTATCCGATACTTAATTTTCATCAATAAGGTTCTTTCATGATATAGCCCATTCCAACCTGGGTATGAATTAATCGGGTTTCAAATTTTTTGTCGATTTTGTTACGCAGATAGTTCACATATACGTCTATCACGTTTGTCTGCGTATCAAAATCGATTTCCCAAACCCTTTCTGCAATATCGGATCTTGATAATACCCTGTTTCTGTTACGCATGAAGTATTCTAATAATTGAAACTCTTTAGCGGTAAGGGTAATAGACTGGTTTGCCCTGCTTACTTCCTTTGTGTCAAGGTTCATTTCGAGATCTGCAACCTTTAATATATTTCCAGTGGGTAACTGCTGGTTCATGGTTCTTTTCAACAATGCCCTTATTCGAACCAATAATTCCTTAAACTCAAAGGGTTTAATCATATAATCATCTGTGCCAGTATCGAAGCCTTCAATTTTGTCTTCAGTGGTATTCATGGCCGTTAGCATGATAATAGGAATTTGCTGATTATGATTACGGATGGCCTTACATAACTCAAAACCATTCATGCCCGGCAAGTTGATATCAAGGATGATTAAATCATACTCATTAGAATCGAACAAACGTTTTCCAATATTGCCATCAAATGCAAGATCAACATGGTAACCGTTTTCTGTTAACCCCTTTTTTAGGGTAGTAGCAATCTTTTTTTCATCCTCAATGATCAATAATTTGCGTTCTTCTGACATATTTCAACAATTGAATACTGCGGCAATTTAGTGAATAGAGCTTACTGAATCTTTTCTATTTTCTAATTTTATCAGGTACGAGTTCTGACTTACAGAATACTTAAATTTACAAAAAAGGCGTATTTATTGCTATGACTGACCAATCCAGACGTAATTTTATCGAAAAGGCAACAATACTTGGTATTGGATCTATTACAATGCCAATTGCACATTCGTTCAATCAAAATGAGAAAACCTTGGTACACCATGTATTTTTCTGGCTGAAACAGCCTGGTTCAACCGTTGACCGTTTGAAATTGGTAGAAGGACTAGAAACATTAAAAGCCATTCCTACTATTCAACAATTGCATATTGGCTTTCCGGCTAGTACAGAAAAACGGGATGTGGTTGATAATAGTTGGGATGTTTCTGAGCTCATGTTTTTTGCGGACCTGGAGGGACAAAAAATCTACCAGGATCATCCGATTCACCAGGAATTTGTAAAGAACTATAGTCATTTGTGGTCCAAAGTGTTGGTATATGATATGGGTATATATGTGACAGCAAAATAACAGAGGGGCAAAGTCAGTGCTCTTTTGGAAAATAGGCTGCTAGCTTCTAGCTTCTAGCTGCTAGCCTTGAATGGTGCTTGGTTTAGGTTTTCTGCTATTATTTGAATAAATGAAAATGCTTGCGAATTTGTTTTGTAAAAATCCTACTTTAAATAATAGCAAAAAAAGCTAGAAGATAGTAGTTAGCAGCTGTTTTTCCCCCGAAATCAATAATTGAAATTATGAATTGGTCTTTTACTTTTTATACTATTTCTATGCGTGTATTATTTATTTTTTTGTTTTCAGCAGTATGGATGGGTGTATCTGCTCAGGATAATCCATCCTTAAAGAAATATTATGAACAGGTAAGGAAAGCATTTCAGGAAAAAAGTGCTTTTGAAACAGTTGCTTTTGTGGAGCAACGCTGGCGGTTGCCGGGTAATAGTGGATTTAATGAGAGTATTTATTATGTTGAGAAAATACTCCTGAATGCCGGATATGTTCAGGAAAACATGGCCAGTCCCGATGATAAATTAACTTACCGGATCGAGAAAAGACCCATGCGTAGGAAAACCTGGGAACCGGTTGATGCACTTGTTGAAATAGTAGGAGAGAAAGAGCCCTTGCTTTCTTTTAAGACCAATCGAAATATGCTGGCTATTAATTCTGCTTCAACTCCTGAAGGAGGTTATGAAGCAGAAGTTTTGTTCTTGCCAAAAACATCTGCTGATGTACTTGCTACACAGGATTTACAGGGAAAAATTCTTTATGCTGATCAACCAGTTTCTATGGTAGATCGTGCAGTATCAGGAAAAGGTACAATTGGTGTAATAGGATATTCGCTTCCTTCCTATACACAACCGGAGAAGCATACGAATTCAATTCAATTTTCATCTATAACGCAGGTTGATAGTACCAAAAAACAAGGTTTCGGTATTTTGTTGTCAACAGCAGCAAGGGCCAGACTAAAAAATGCCTTAGCGAAAGGATCAGTAAGATTACGGGTGAAAATTGAGACTAAGTCATACATAGCTGAAGAACTTACCTTGGTTGCAGACATAAAGGGAAATGCAAAGCCTACAGAACGATTTGTATTTTCTGCACATGTGCAGGAGCCAGGGGCTAATGATAATGCATCAGGTGTGGGAACCCTTGCAGAAATGGCGAGTGTAGCTGCCAGGTTGGTTAAAGAAAAATCCGTTATACCTGCACGTACGATTAGTTTTTTATGGGGTGATGAAATAAGCTCAACCAGGAGATATATTGTAGAAGATACAGTAAGGGCCAGGGGAATAAAATGGGGCATGAGTTTAGATATGGTGGGAGAAGACACCAAAAAAACAGGCGGCACTTTTCTGATTGAAAAAATGCCAGACCCTTCCGCTGTATGGACCAGGGGGGAAGAGAAACATACAGAATGGGGTGGAAGTCCACTACCGGAATCTGCCATTGTACCGCATTATTTCAATGATTTTATGTTGAGCCGTTGCCTTGATCAGGCAGCAACAAATGGTTGGGTCGTAAAAACAAATCCATTTGAAGGAGGCTCAGATCATACGCCCTTTCTGAATGCGAAGATTCCGGGATTATTATTGTGGCATTTTACAGATGTGTTTTATCATACCGATGCAGATCGGATTGATAAAGTTTCTGCGTGGGAGATGAAAAATGTAGGCGTATCTGCATTGGTCGCAGCTTATTCATTAACAGCCAACAATAAGTCGATGGTTGAATATTTAATAAAGGAATATGAACAATCGGCCATTAAACGCTTAAATATTGAATTTGCTCTTAGTAAAACTGCTATCGAAAAAGGAGGGAATAAAGAAACGGAAATACATATTCTGGAAGTGTGGGCTAAATTTTATATGGATGCATTGGGGAAGATGAAGGAGGTTGCTTGTTTTCCTATGGATGTTTCAAATTTTATTCAACTTGCCCAAAAGAATGTTTCAAATAGGTTAAAGGAGTTGATGGTAACAATAAACTAATGAAATTATTAAAAACGATTCAGCGGAAATAGCTGAGTTTAGAATCGTCTGTACAAATCGGAATTAGCCTATAGTTATTTCAAATCATTTTTGCAAGAAACAGAAGAAAGAACCATCTAATAATGCGAATCAAGGGTTGAAATCAGCCAAAAATGAAAAAATCATCGATAGAGGACTCATTTAAAATCATTAATGTAGGCTCCTAAAAAATATTAGCATCTAATCTTATTTGGCTGCTTAGATAGAACACGGATTTATCATGATCTATCATGATAATCATGATAAATCTGCGTTCCATTGTCCGCTCCTATGAAATTTCAACCCTTGATTCGCATTAGTAGTTAACTTTTTCTTCTGAGTGACCTCGTCATCCTCCTAATGCGGAAAACCTGAAACCTTCTGATCCGTATTCAGATGCTTCCGTTTGAGGCGGATTGAGCAACGAGATAACATTGTATTTTTTTCGAAAGAACTTTTTGAAGATGATAAGTATAAAAAAAGAGTCAATTATTTAAATAATTGACTCTTTTTTCCGAGTGACCTCGTCAGGATTCAAACCTGAAACCTTCTGATCCGTAGTCAGATGCTCTATTCAGTTGAGCTACGAGGCCATATGAACATTTGCCATTAAAGATGCGTTGATTAAACAACAAAGGCCATTTCCTTATTCAGGGCTGCAAATATAAGACTGCAACCAATAACTAACAAACTATAAGTAGTTTTTTCTGGTTAATCCAGCTCATAAATACTGGCAGCGGTTTTTTCCGCCAGCTTTTTGGGAAATAACCATACAAGAAACGCACCCAGTTGATTTATAAATCCGGTAATTACCTCGGCTTTTCTTGCATACATGGCTTTTACGGCAATGCGTGCTACTGCTTCCGGTGTCATATTTACCTTCTCGGCTGCTTTTAATCCCTTTGCGCCTACCTTGGCCCTGGTCGCGAAACCAGTGTCGGTAGAACCCGGACTAACAGCCGTCACAGAGACTCCCTTATTTCTCAGTTCATACCGGAGACCACGGCTAAAACTTAACAGAAACGATTTGCTGGCTGCATAGGTGGTCAAGCCTGGTACAGACTGGTAGGCTGCAGAGCTTACTATATTCAGGATATAAGATGGCTGATTTGCTTTTAACTGGGGTAATAGAGTGCTGGTTAAAGCTACAGGTACCTGCATATTAACCTGCATCATTGTGGTATGCTCTTCGAGGGTATAATCTGTAAAAGCGCCACTTAAACCATAGCCGGCATTATTCACCAGGATATTTATACGGTATAGATTTGTTTCTATCCAGGTATGTAAGGTTTGTACAGCATTGGGTTGTGATAAATCAAGCCCCAAAAACTGCACATCAACCTGGTATGCTTTTTTTAGGGTAGCACTAAGCTGTTCCAACGAGGAAACATCCCTGGCAACCAATAAAAGGTTTACACCTCTTGAAGCAAGTTCTATGGCTATCGCCTTCCCAATTCCCTTACTCGCGCCTGTAACTAATGCATACATGATGCTGAATTATTTTGAATGAAAAAGGTCAACCCAAAGTTGACCTTTTATAATAAAATTTTCTATTTAATTAGTGGTGTACTTTGCCAGTGAAGCGATGATAAAACGGTGTTTTACTGTTTTCATCTTTTGGTTTGTATTTACCAGTAACAATTGGCACATACATAACCCTTCTGCGGCTTTCTTCACCAAATTTTGGTGATTGTTTCACACGATGCCATAAACGACCATCATGTACAGATAAATCACCAGAGAAAATATCAAACCCAACTTCTCTTGGGTCATCATTATTATCAATGAAATATTTCTTGCCAAATAATAATTTGAACATACCCTGTTTGTGGGTACCTGGTAAAACGCGTAATCCACCATTTTCAAAAGGACAGGTATCAAGGTGTATACCTACGTTCAACATTGGCATAATTTTCTGTCCCATGAATAAATCTCTTGGACTATCTGTATGCCATCCCATTTGGGTAAATGTACTGTTGGGGGTATTGATGTAATTATTTATTACAAGACCATCCTTTTCGTTTTCTGCAATGCGACCTTCATAAGGTTGCAGAAATGCCGTTAAAGCTTTGAGTCTTTCGTCTCCCAAAAGATCGTGAAGCGCATTGCTGTAAAGTGAACTGAAGCAAAGGCGTTGAATAGTAGTATTACCCTGATCGTCTTTTCCAAACTTCAGAGGTATACCATTGATCTTATCCTTTTTTTCATCAAGCCACTGTTTTTCCAGTCTTTGTAACTCACTAATATAAGTGGTTACTTTTTCTTTGTCCAGGAAATTGCGAAACACGATTACACCATGCTTGTCAAAAAAATCCAATTGCTCGGGGGTTACCGTATCGCCAAGCTTAAAATGACTTTCCCATTTTTTCATTCGAATCCGGTTCGTTTAGTATATAACTGTAATGTTAATTATTTATTACAAAATTGTAAAGCACCAAGGTCTGTAAAACAAACAAAAATAAGCAAATTATAGCTAGATTTCTCATTATAATGGTATCAACGGCTTATTTTGCATTTATATGACACCTATTATCAGGCAATTATGGTTATCAGCATTGGTTTTGACCTGTTTTTCCACAGTAGGGGCACAAGATTCCACCCATAAAAAACCTAAACTCGTCGTTTTCCCAGCCATGACCCGATCCGTCGAAACAAGTTGGGCATTTGGAGGAGCTGCTTCTTATACATTCCGGGCTTCAAAAACTGATTCTATATCACGCACTTCGAGTCTGCAATTTGGCGCTTTGTATTCATTAAGAAAGCAACTGGTATCGTCTTTTAGAGGTACACAATACCTCCATAATGAAAAATGGATATTTAACGAACAGGTTTCCTTTAGTTCATTTCCCGATAAATTCTGGGGATTGGGTAAAAATACACTGGACGGTAAGTCAGAAGACTATTCATTCAAGCAGATGTACGTATACCTGCATTTTATGAAAAAAATTGCCCCAAGGCTTTTTGGAGGGTTATTATACGAGTACCAAAGAGTATGGGATATAAAATACCAGCCTGGAGGTTTATTCGACCAGCAACAGATAGATGGAAGGTATAATTACCATGTTTCCGGTCTTGGACTTAGCCTCACATATGACAGCCGAAACCATGCTTTTTATCCTACAAAGGGATTTTTTGCACAGGGGTATTTTAACCATTTCAGTAAGGTTACCGGTTCTCAATTTCCCTATACCAATTTTGTACTTGATTTCCGCAAGTTTATGCCTGCTGGCAGGGAAGGTGTTTTTGCGGCGCAGGCCTGGTTATTTGGTAATATTGGCAAATCGGTGCCTTTGAGAAGTCAGGCTGCTTTTGGAGGAGATAATACCATGCGTGGCTACTATCAGGGCCGCTTTAGAGATCTTCAGCAATTTGTGCTTCAGGGTGAATACCGGAGACATTTATATAAAAAAATCGGCATTGTCGCTTTTGCCAGTTGCGGCAATGTAGCACATGATATTAATGCCTTAAATTTTCAAAACCTGAAATACTCATTTGGTGGGGGACTACGCTATGCGCTGAATGCCTCTGAAAAACTAAACCTTAGGATTGATTACGGAATTGGAAAAGGTCAGAACAGCGGGTTCTATTTTCAACTGGCAGAAGCATTTTAATAGGTGCTTGTTCGTATACTTACCCTGTATATTACATAAGTGAAAAGAAATGCAGCCAATACATCAATCGTATAATGTACATGCTGCACCAGTACAAGAATGCCAACTATAATGGTTGCAATTAATGCCAGGTATTTATCCATTTTTTTCGGCAGACAAAGGCACATCAGGAACATATTTGAAGTATGTCCAGAAAAGAAAAGGTCTTTGGTTATGAATTTATCCTTCCCCCCATAAATCATACTGGTCAACGGATCTTTAAGTTTGATTAGTCCATCAGGCGGGTTTAGCGGTACCATCGTAATACTAACGATTCGTGCAATACAAAGCAGGGTGAATGATGATAACATGAGTAAGGCAAATCCCGGGTCTTTAATCATTCTTACAATAACTAACCCGCTGATCCCCCAAATAATCAGAAAAGTAGGTAAGGATACATCCGTTGCTGGGATGGCCTGTAAAACAAGATCGTGCATATAGGCGCCTTCTCTTTGCTCTATGTATTGAAAGAAGGGCGGTAAGCAAAGGATAATAATGAAAAGAATAATACCAGTTATGGTAAGCTTTCTCCTGAAAACCATGTTTTGCCATGCTTCAGGCCAATTTGACTGAATAGAAAGCTGGTTATGTCCTTTATCCTGCATCCGGCAAATATAAAACCTCCGTTTTGTTTTATAACGGAGGTTTTATAGGAATGGTTTTGCTAATTAATAATGCCAGCGAACAAATGCTTCCATTGCGGCATATTTTGTCATGCCCAATGCTGCATAAAGATTGGCTGTATTTGCATTTCTGTCTTCTGCTCTTTGCCAGAATTCGCGGCTATCACTTCCCTGAAAAGGTACCATGTCTTTTTGCGACTGGTGTATGAAGATGCCGAAACGCTTTTTCATTACCTGATCCGGACTCATAGGGATTGCCATTTCAATTTCAGCGATATCCCATTCCTGCCAGGCGCCTTTATACAACCATACCCAGCAATCTTTTACCCAGCTATCTCCGGCGGCTTTAATTCTGCGAAGACTTTCAAAAACAATATCTAAGCAAACTTTATGTGTTCCATGCGGATCAGCGAGGTCGCCGGCACAATAAATTTGTTGTGGTTGCAATTTGCGTAATAGGGCAATGGTAATTTCAATATCTGCTTCACTCATCGGTTTTTTGTCGATGGTGCCTGTTTCGTAAAATGGCAGGTTCATAAAATGCCAGCGGTCATCAGGCAACCCTACATACCTGCAGGTTGCTTTAGCTTCACATCTTCTTATCAAACCCTTAATAGCCCTGATTTCATTGGTATCGGTCTGATTTTTTTGTTTTGATGCAATGAAATTACTCGCAGATTTGAGGATATGTTGACTCTTCTCATTGTCTATGCCGAATAAATCCTCAAATCCAACGGCAAAATCAAGGAAACGTGTTACAAATTCGTCAGTGACAGCAATATTTCCACTTGTCTGATAGGCCACATGTACTTCATGCCCCTGATCATGCAGTCGCATAAAAGTGCCGCCCATGCTGATGATATCATCATCCGGGTGAGGAGAGAAGATCAGGCATTTTTTTGGATATGGGCTACTCCTTTCAGGGTGTGCAGGTATTACTGCGTTGGCTTTGCCACCGGGCCATCCTGTTAAGCTATCTCGCAGCATGTAGAAAACCTGCAGATTTATTTCGTAAGCTTCTCCTTTTTCTACAATTAAATCAGATAAACCATTTTCATTATAATCAAGTTCAGTAAGACTCAAAATGGATTTATTCAATTTCAAAGCCAGGTTTATGACCGCACGTTTAATCATTTTAGGCGTCCACTCACATTCTCCCGTTAACCATGGCGATTTAATCCTGGTTAATTCAGCGGATGCAGCTTCGTCAATAACAAAAGTGCAATCATTGTGTTGTTGAAGAATACTAGCTGGCACTTGTTCTGTTACATCTCCTTCCACAGATCGTGCAACAATTTTCCCTTTCATTCCCCAACCCATCAGCAATATTCTCTTGGCTCTCATAATTACCTGAATTCCCATTGTAACTGCCAGACGAGGCACTTTCGAAATATTTTGGAATTCGTATGCGTTGGCAATTCTGGTAGTATTATCGAGGTTTACAAGTCTTGTGGTAGAATGAATACTGGAGCCCGGTTCGTTAAAACCAATATGTCCATTATTACCAATTCCCAGAATTTGTAAATCAATGCCACCCAAATCTTCTATTAACTTATCATATTCACTACAATGCTTTTTAATCGAATCTTTTGGCCAATCGCCTCCAGGGATATGAATGTTTTTGGGATCTATATCTACATGATTGAAAAGGTGTCTATGCATAAAACTCCAATAACTCTGATAGGCATCTTTTTCAATAGGATAATATTCATCGAGGTTAAAACTGATTACATTGGAAAAGCTAAGTCCTTCTTCTTTATGCATACGCACTAACTCAGCATACATACTGATAGGAGTAGATCCCGTTGCAAGCCCCAGAATGCAGGGTTGTCCGGCTTGCTGTTTTTCCCTTATCAGGGCCGCAATCTCCGCTGCTACATATTTTGATCCATCCTTAGAGCTAGGGTAAATTTTAACCGGAATCTTTTCAAAAGAGTCAACCATGTTTGTCATGACTTTAGTTTTACGAAAATACAGCGATTTCTCGAAAAACGCAAAAACCTGCATATATGACCTTTTTTATGCGGACTATTTAGCCTGTTTTTGCGTTTTAATGCACGTATTTCTGATTAATTATATTGAAAATAACCTGATAATCAACCCAATGTATGAAGTAACAAAATAAAAAAAGATTCCCACCGGGGAATCTTTTTGTGCAATTAAATTATGAAAGGCACTAAATAACCTTAGTGAGTTTGATAATATTGGTTGGAAGATGCTGATCTACAGGAGTTGAACCCGTGTTTACAACCACATCTCCGGCTTTTACAAATCCGCGTTCTTTAAGGATATTAATCTGGTCGAAAATAATATCATCCAAACTATCTTCTTCAGCATAATAAAATGCGCGCACACCCCAACTCAGACTTAACTGATTTACCAGTGTTTTTTCTTTTGTGAAAATGTAAAGTGGGGAAGACGGACGGTAACTGCTCAACATAAATGCGGTATAACCGCTTTGTGTCATACCAACTAATGCTGTTGCTGCAACATCTTCAGAAATCTTACATGCGTTATAGCAAATAGCATCACTATGGAAAGATGGTGAGTGTGGTTGAGGTTTTAGGTCTTCAGATCTGTTATACCTGTATTCTTTTTTCTCTACCTCCAGGATAATTTTACGCATGGTTTCAACTACCAATGCCGGATGGTTACCAGCAGCAGTTTCACCACTCAGCATTACAGCATCTGCACCTTCAAGTACAGCATTAGCTACGTCTGTAATTTCACTTCTGTTTGGTTTTACCCTGTCTATCATACTTTCCATCATCTGGGTAGCTACGATAACTGGTTTTGCCCGGTGTATACATTTACGGATCAGTTCTTTCTGGATCAGAGGTATTTGTTCAACAGGAAGTTCAACACCCAGGTCGCCACGAGCAACCATGATACCATCACTTTCAATAATGATATCACGAATATTTACCAATGCTTCCGGTTTTTCGATTTTTGCAATGATCTTCGTCTTGCTTTTCTTTTCAGTAAGCTTGCTTCTGAGAATAACGATGTCTTTTACACTACGCACAAAACTCAGGGCTACCCAATCAAGTTGTTGTTCAATGATAAAATCAAGGTCAATCAAATCCTTTTCTGTTAATGCAGGCAAGGAAATTTTGGTATCCGGCAGGTTGATTCCTTTCTTGGATGAGAGTATGCCACCAAGTGTTACCACTACTCTAACGTCACCATTTTTTTCAATGCTGACTACTTTAACTTCAATCTTGCCATCATCAATCATGATGATATTTCCAATAACCACATCGCCTGCCAGATTAGGGTAGGAGACATATATTTTTTCAAGATTGCCAATACATTTTTCATTGGTAAAAGTGAGTATATCGCCCACTTTTACATCTAATGCATTGTTCTCAATTTCACCCACACGCAGTTTCGGTCCTTGTAAATCGCCAAGAATGGAAATATTATAAGGTTGTGTTTTATTGATATTGCGAATATGTTCAATGATGCGTTGTTTGTCTTCATGACTTCCATGTGAAAAGTTCAGTCGGAACACATTTACACCCGCTTTCACCAATGCCAGTAATTGCTCATAGCTATCACATGCAGGTCCAACAGTTGCAACAATCTTTGTCTTATGATTTACGTGTTCAAGTCCTGCTTGTTTGTCCATATTCTTGTGCAGGTACTTGTCTAGGTTCTTTGACATTGTGGAGGGTATGTTTATTGGTTTACGATCCTTTCTCTGTTTGCTTGATATTAACTGGCTAGAATCTTAACGATTTTCATCCAGTCGTCTGAAATTTTTTGTTTGGCTTTAATGGCGTTGTCAAGTGGGATATAGTTCATTTTATTATTGAGGATGCCCACCATTACATTATACTTACCATGGATTAAATTTTCAACGGCATGGTAACCCATTCTGCTGGCGATTAATCGGTCGAGACAGGTAGGAGAGCCACCTCGCTGAATATGTCCAAGTATACAAACCCTGGTATCAGCATTAGGTAAACGTTTTTTTATAATTTCTGCTACTTCATTCCCACCACCGAATTCATCACCTTCAGCAACCACAATCAGGTTAACCAGTTTTTTTCTTTTTTCTTTTTCAGTGAGTGAACTGATTAGTTCTTCGATATCCGTTTTAGTTTCCGGGATAAGGATGTTTTCTGCACCGGTAGCAATGCCACTATGCAAAGCAATATAACCAGCATCGCGCCCCATTACTTCAACAATAAATAATCTGTCATGGGCATCTGCCGTGTCACGAATTTTATCGATGGCTTCAACGGCGGTATTTACTGCTGTATCAAAACCAATGGTAAAATCACTACCGGCAATATCTTTATCAATGGTGCCAGGTAAACCTATGCAGGGGATATCAAATTCATTACTGAATTTTTGTGCTCCCCGAAAGCTACCATCTCCGCCTATTATTACCAATCCGTTAATGCCTCTTTTTTTGAGGTTTTCATAGGCTTTGGCGCGGCCTTCAGGCTCAAAGAAATCTTTACTCCGGGCCGTTTTTAATATGGTGCCTCCTCTTTGGATAATATTAGCAACTGAGCGGGAATCCATCTGGAAGATATCGTCTTCTATCATGCCACTGTAACCTCGCATGATGCCATATACTTCCAAACCGTGATATATTCCAGTTCTAACGACAGCCCTTATTGCGGCATTCATACCAGGAGCATCGCCACCCGATGTAAGTACGCCTATTTTGGTTACTTTTTTAGCAGACATTTCTTTTGACAATTCTTCTTTCTTGATGCAATGGGTATTTCTCTATAATTGTATGTGTATCAGCTACACAGAGTTTCAAAAATAAGCAATTGGTATTAAATGCCAACAATAGCATCTAATTACATTTTAGTAAACTTGCCGAATGAAAATCTTAGTAACCGGTGCTAATGGCTTTACCGGACAGCATTTATGTATAACACTTGCTAATAACGGGTTTGATGTGCATGCTACCGGACGTGGTCCGCAAAGGATTGCTGTTCATAAACAAATTACTTATCATACTATGGAACTAACAAGTGTTCGTTCCGTATTGCGTGTTTTTTCGAAAGTAGCGCCGGATGTGGTTATACATACTGCCGCCATGAGTAAGCCGGATGAATGCGATCAAAACAGGGATGCCTGTATGTTAAATAATGTGACGGCAACCAATTATCTTTTAGAAGCCAGCAGACATTATCCGGTTCATTTTATTCATCTTTCTACAGATTTTATTTTTGGAGAAAATGGTCCCCATAGCGAAGATGACATACCTGATCCCCTGAATTTTTATGGACAAAGTAAATTAATGGCCGAAAAGCTGGTGCAAGACAGCGGTATACTTTATACAATTATTCGACCCGTTTTTATTTATGGCCCGGTATTTCCCGGAATGAGACCAAGCTTTGTACAATGGGTTAAACAGAAGTTAGCAGCAGGGGAAAATATTAAAGTAGTAAATGATCAATTGCGTACACCTACCTATGTTTATGATTTGTGTAAGGGTATTGAACAGGTATTAATGTTTAAAAAGAATGGCGTTTATCATTTAGCAGGTAGTGAAATTCTTTCACCATATGATATGGCTATTGCTGTTGCTGACCATATAGGAGCAGATAAAAATCTAATCGAACCTGTTAATGCAGCAATTTTCCCAGAACCCGTCAGAAGAGCAAAGAAATCAGGTTTAAAAATTGATAAAGCAATTTCGTCATTAGGGTATCAGCCATTGAGTTTTAAAGATGCTTTAGGGATGTGTTTATAGTAACAATCTGTCGAAGTGATTTTTGTCTGGGGGATTTGGCTTCAAGCTTCAGGCTACAAGCTTTGATATGTGGTCATTTTGGGGTTTCTGCCTTTAAAATGCGATTATGAGAACACGGATCTTCATGATTTTCAAGATTTGTCATGATAGATCTTGGAAATCATGAAAATCTATGTTCCATATTGTACTATAGTTGTAGCTAGTACCTAAATTCTATAGACAGTATTGGTTCAAATGCACCACTTATCCCTTGAAGAAAAAATACCCATAACTTTAATTACCACAACCTGCCTTATGAAGCGAAAACAATCATTGATTGCTGTATTTATACTACTATTAATCGCGCATCTGCTTTGTATCTATTCAGAACTGGAATTATGGAGGGCGGTAACAAAGCTATTATTAGTGCCATTGTTAATAACCTATCTGTTATTATCGCAAGACAAATTTAACTGGAAGATAAAACCTGTTTATGCTTTGTTCTTTTCTTTTCTCGGAGATGCGTTATTGATAGGGAAGGGACCTGTATTTTTTCTTTCCGGAATGATTTCCTTTGTGATGGCACACTTGAATTACAGTTATTATTTCATTCAATTAAACCCTGTACAGAAAAGCACAAAACAGCTATTTATTTTACCCTTGATCCTTATGTTGGTTTTTAGTGCAACGGTGTACACGTTTCTGGAAAACTATCTCGGGGCATACCAGTTGCCCGTGGTTTTTTATATGCTATTCATCAGCCTGATGGCTTCTTTGGCAATCCATACTTTCTCTAATCCAACAATCAAACAAATAGCTATTAAATATTTTGCCCCTGGTGCTATTTTATTTGTTTTGAGCGATGCAATACTAGCCTTAAACCTTTTTCGTTTTCATGAACCATTGTTAGATTTAGCGGTAATGCTCACTTATGGGCTCGCCCAATGCTTGTTAACGATCGGTTTTACTAAGACCTCAGCAATTGTTGTATCCCCGGAAAATTAAAGAACAATAAGTAGCTGTATTACCTAATTAATTGGGTACATAAAAAAATCCCCTTGCATTTGCAAAGGGATTTTTTTATGTGTATCAGTAAAAACTGATGAACTTTTGAATTAGTAACCCATACCACCCATGTCAGGTGCACCTGCATGACTATGCGGAGCTTCTGGTTTTGGTTTGTCTGCAATTACGCATTCTGTAGTCAGTAACATTGCTGCAATAGAAGCTGCATTTTCAAGTGCTACACGACTAACTTTGGTAGGATCAATAACACCTGCTTTGAACAGGTTTTCGAATACTTCTGTACGTGCGTTGAAACCGAAGTCAGCTTTTCCTTCTTTGATTTTTTGAACCACGATAGAACCTTCGATACCGCTGTTAGCAACGATTTGACGGAGAGGCTCTTCAATAGCTCTTTTTACAATCTGGATACCAGTTGCTTCGTCTTCGTTAGCACCTTTCAGTTTTTCCAGCGATTCTACAGCACGGATGTAAGCAACACCACCACCTGGTACAATACCTTCTTCAACTGCCGCACGTGTTGCGTGTAATGCATCATCTACACGATCTTTTTTCTCTTTCATTTCTACTTCTGTAGCAGCACCAACGTATAATACTGCAACACCACCGCTTAATTTAGCAAGACGTTCCTGTAATTTTTCGCGGTCGTAATCAGAAGTGGTATTTTCAATTTGCGCTTTGATTTGGTTCACACGCGCAACGATATCAGCTTTTTTACCTTTACCTCCAACAACAGTTGTGTTGTCTTTGTCGATGGTAACAGAAGCAGCCTGACCTAAATAAGACAGGTCAGCATTTTCCAGTTTGAAACCTTGTTCTTCACTTACAACAGTACCTGCAGTAAGAATTGCGATATCTGTAAGCATTTCTTTCCTACGGTCACCAAAGCCCGGAGCTTTAACAGCAGCTACTTTAAGGGTACCACGTAATTTATTCACCACCAGTGTAGCCAGTGCTTCACCTTCAAGGTCTTCAGCGATGATTAACAATGGACGGCCGCTTTGTGCTACTTTCTCCAGGATGTGGAGGATATCTTTCATAGCGCTGATCTTCTTATCGTAGATCAGGATGTATGGATTCTGTAATTCAGCTTCCATTTTTTCGCTATTGGTAACAAAATATGGAGAGATATAACCACGATCGAATTGCATACCTTCTACTACATCAACAGTAGTATCAGTACCTTTTGCTTCTTCAACAGTGATAACACCTTCTTTACCAACTTTGCCCATTGCAGTAGCAATCAGTTTTCCAATTTCATTATCGCTGTTGGCAGAAATAGTAGCAACCTGCTCAATTTTTTTAGAATCGTTACCAACGGTTTGAGACTGTGCTTTCAGGTTTTCAACCACTTTAGCAACAGCTTTGTCGATACCGCGTTTCAGGTCCATTGGATTAGCACCTGCAGCAACGTTTTTCAAACCTTCGCCAATAATTGCTTGTGCTAATACAGTAGCTGTAGTAGTACCATCACCAGCAATATCTGCAGTTTTAGAAGCAACCTCTTTCACCATCTGAGCGCCCATGTTTTCGATAGCGTCTTCAAGTTCAATTTCTTTAGCTACAGTAACACCATCTTTTGTTACAGAAGGTGCACCGAATTTTTTCTCAATAACCACGTTACGGCCTTTTGGTCCGAGGGTTACTTTAACTGCATTAGCAAGGGTATCAACACCCTTTTTCATTTTATTTCTTGCTTCGATATCGAAGAATATTTGTTTTGCCATTTTTTGTCAATTTGAAAATTTGAAAATTTGGAAATTTGAAAATGTAGGTCTTACTTTTTAGTTGAAAATTTGAAACTGAAACATATTCATTTTCAAATTTTCAAATTACCACATTTTCAAATTAGACGATCGCAAGTAAATCGCTTTCACGCATAATGAGAAGGTCTTGTCCTTCGATCTGAATCTCAGTACCTGCGTATTTTCCGTACAGGACATTGTCGCCCACTTTTACGGTCATCGGTTCGTCTTTTTTACCAGTACCTGCGGCTACGATGGTACCTCGCTGTGGTTTTTCTTTCGCTGTGTCAGGGATGATGATTCCGCCGGCAGTTTTTTCTTCAGCAGCGGCCGGCTTAACAATTACTCTGTCATGGAGGGGAGTAACGTTGAGTTTCTTAGCCATACGTTATTGGTTTTTAATTTATTAAGGTTAAAAATCTTTTTGCCATTCATCGATAATTGTGCCACCCGGGGCGAACAGGTCAAAATTGCAGATTTCCTGCTCCGGAATGCCCTGGACAAGCTTTCGTACTGTCAGAACGGGCGGCAAAGATGCAGTAAGTTTCTGGTTTATAGTGCCAAATTTTCATTTGCCTCCCCGGATAAAATTTCTAATTACTCCAATCCAAGTTTAAACGAATGCCGTATCTGCATAAAATGCAATAACATGAAACTACTCAAAAGGATATTAAAAGGGGTGGGAATACTGGTGCTCGTATTGTTTGCTGGGTTGTTTATATATGCAAATAAGGCAAAACCATCATTGGGTGAGCGGGTTTATATGGAAAACCCTACACAGATCGTGGTAATGCAGTTTCCTGATAGCTTTTCCAGTAAAGATTCCACTGAAATGGAAGCCTATTTTATGCAGCAAAAGGGTGTTTATTCTAATGTTATCAGTTTAAAGAGCCAAACCCTTTGTGTGACCATCGACCCCCGCAAAACCAGCAGGTCGGCCATTCTTGATCTGGCGAAGGGGTATCACCCCGGTCTGGTAGAAAGACAACCGCTTCAATCAAGGGCAGAATGTCCGGTAAATATGTATGCTTTCCGGAAACTTACTTATGCCTTAAACATCCGTAAATAATCATTCAAAATACAATCACCATTAAATTAAGAAAACCATGAAAAAAACATTTTTAGGGGTTACCGCAATCGCCTTAGTGGTTGCGATAAGTTTTACAGCCTGTAAAAAAGATGATGCAATGCCTGTAAACAGTGGTAGTGATCTATACAAAAGACTTGGAAGTAACGCAGGTATTAAGAAAGTAGTCGATGATTTTATTGGAATTGTGGTGGCTGATAATGTGATCAATGGCTTTTTTGCGAATACTGCCAAATCACAGGAGCGGGTTGATGACCTGAAAATGCACCTGGTTAACCAGATCGGAGAGGCAGTAGGTGGACCAGAGAAGTACACAGGTTTGTCTATGAAAGCCGCACACGTAGGGCTGGGTATTAAAGACGTTCATTTTAACGCATTGGTTAATGATCTGGTGGCGGCCCTGAAAAAGAACAATGTTTCTGATGCAGATGTGAACACCATTGGCGGAGCACTTGTTCCTTTAAAAGGCGATATCGTAGAACCTTAATCCGGAAAGGGTTATGTATAGGTTGTATCAAGGTTAAACCTGTCCGTTCCCGGACGGGTTTTTTCATTTTGACATGCATCCTGAAATTAATACCTTTGCAACTTTCCAATAAGTTCTTACCAGATGATCAGTAGAAGAAATATCCGTGTTAAAGTAATGCAGCTCCTTTACATGATTGAGGCTGCAGATACCAGCGTAACACGTCAGAAGCCTGAAATTGAATTGAAGAAGCAATTTGATCAGACAACTTCCCTGTTTGTATACCTGCTTTATTTTTTAACTGAAATTGCCCGTTATGCCGAAACCAATGCGGTTAAGCGTGCATCCAGAAACCTTCCCACCAGTGCCGATTTAAATGTTAATACCAAAATCGCTGGTAATGAGTTTTTATGGCAGATTTTAGAGTCGGCAACTTTTCAGAAGGCTAAAGAAGCCCATTTTCCAGAGAAAATACTCGATAAAGACCTGGTCTATAAGATTTACCAACAGTTAACCGAACTTCCCCAATATCAGGAATATATAGCGGTCCCGGGTAGAGAAAAGGTGAAGGAAAAAGAAATCATTAAAATCATCTTTACTCATCTGATGTTACCAAATGAGTCGTTTATCAGTCATTTGGAAGAGCATTTCAATAACTGGGATGATGATGCTGAAATGATGGAGCAACTAATGCTCAATTATATTCAAAAGCCAACGAGTTATAATCTCCAGGAAATGATTAGTCAGGAAAAATGGCAATTTGCCAAAACCCTGCTAATTACCAGCATTGAAAAGAAAGAACTGGCCACAGATCTAATCAAACCAAAATTGAAAAACTGGGATGCCGAAAGAATCGCCTTATTAGATATGATCCTTATGCGCATGGGAGTATGCGAGTTGTTATATTTCGAAACGATTCCCACCAAAGTTACTATTAACGAATACATAGACCTGGCCAAGGAATACAGCACCCAGCAAAGCGGACAGTTTGTAAATGGTATTCTGGATAATATTCATAAAGAGCTTACAGATGCCGGTAAAATCCAGAAAATAGGCTATAAGAAATAGCAAATACGAAATAAGGAATAAGAAATATATAATTTATGGGGTTTGTTTTCATAAGACGGATTGTCTTGGGGTGTGTTATCGGGGGTTGGATAATAGCTTGTGCAGGACCTGATAAAAAATCTCCCCTTACTAATCCAAAATTGATCGATACGGCAAATTATACAACCATACAGTGGCTTGATTCACTGGTAGATTTTGGAACTATAACCCAAGGAGAGAAAATTCAACTTAAATTCAGGTTCAGGAATACAGGAAATAAGCCATTATTTATAACAGATGTAAGGGCTGGCTGTGGTTGCACGGTTCCTGATTATACAAAAGAAGCCGTAGTTCCCGGGGGAGAAGGGGCCGTAACAGCGGCATTTGATACCAATAAAGCCATGACGGGAGATACCAGAAAAACAGTACTGGTATTTACAAATACTTTTAATGGTAGCGAACACACCCTTATCTTTACAGGCCATGTTAAGGGCGTCAAAAATTAATTAGTCATTTTTCATTTAAACAAATAACAATGTTTTATCTCAATTCAGTATTACTTGCCGCTGGTGGTCAGCAAGGTGGTGGAATGGTTCAATTGGTAATGATGGGTGCTATCATCCTTGTTTTTTGGTTGTTTATGATTCGTCCACAAGCCAAAAAAGCCAAAGAGCAAAAGAAATTCGTAGAAAATATGCAAAAAGGTGATAAAATCGTTACCATCGCTGGTATCCATGGCGTCATCAATAAAATCAATGAAGACAATACTATCCAATTGGAAGTGAGTCCGGGCAGCTACCTGAAAATCGAAAAATCATCCGTTAGTATGGAATGGAGTGCTGCTATTAATAAGTCTGCGGACAAAAAATAAATCAACCTTCAACAGGTGGAAAATAAAGGTCCGGGAATGCAGTTTCCGGACCTTCTTGTTTTATCTTTAATCTATGTTGAAAATCGGACTCACAGGTGGTATTGGTAGCGGCAAATCTACCGTTGCAGGAATTTTTCAGGTACTGGGTATTCCGGTATTTGATGCTGATGCGAATACCAAAATAATTATGGAGTCAGATGCAACTCTTCAGGCTGGTATAAAGTCTTTATTTGGAATTGATTCATTTATTGGAGGTCGGTTAAACAGAAAATTAATCGCCGATATTGTTTTCAAAGATCCTTTGCAATTAGAAAAATTGAATGCCCTTGTTCACCCAGCGGCTATTCGTGCAGCGGAAGAATGGGCGGATAAGCAGAAGGCGGCATATGTTATAAAGGAGGCGGCTCTGTTTTTTGAAGCTGGGTCTGCTGAAGGGATGGATTATATCATTGGGGTATATGCTCCGAAACATATCAGGATTAAACGGGTTATGGACAGAGATGCTTTGTCAAGGGAAGCGGTACTCGACCGAATGAATAAACAAATTCAGGAAGAAATTAAAATGCGTTTATGCGATTATGTTATTCTGAATGATGATCAACACTTGCTTATTCCGCAAGTATTACAACTGCACGAACAGTTTTTAAAAGAAGTTAACGATTCTTCAGATGAATAAAATAAATGTGTTAGAAGCCTTTAATCAGGTTAATGGTTACTGGAATCCTTTAGTAGCCGGATCTTTAAACGGTCAGGAGGTAAAATTGGTTAAATTCAAAGGACCATTTACCTGGCACCATCATGATCATGAAGACGAGTTGTTTTATGTTGTGAAAGGTTCTTTTGTCATGGAGTTTAGGGATAAAGATGTTTTACTTGAAACAGGGGATTTCCTCATTGTTCCCAAAGGAGTAGAGCACAGACCCAATGCAAATGAGGAAGTATGGGTAATGTTATTCGAACCAGCTACTACGTTAAACACAGGTAATGTTCAAAATGAATTCACTAAAACAAATCTTAATAGAATATGATCGCTGAAACTCCAGCACCTCCGTATTACGCAGTAATATTTACGAATGGACTTACAGAAAATACAGAAGGTTACGAAGCAATGGCAGATAAAATGTGTGAAATGGCTTTACAGTCACCCGGATGTCTGGGTTTTGAATCGGTAAGGAATGGGATGGGTATAACGATTTCTTACTGGAAAGACCTTGAAGCTATAAAAAACTGGAAAGCCAATATTGAGCATATGGAAGCACAAAAAAAAGGGCGGGATATTTGGTATCAATACTTTAAAACCAGAATTTGCAAGGTAGAACGTGATTATGGCTTCGATCGTTCAGTTAATCAACTTTAATACCTGTAAAATTAAAAAATGATACCGGCAGAAAATCCAAATAATGAACAGGATCGTTTGCGGGAATTACTTCGCTATGAAGTACTTCATACACAGTATGAAGAAGATTTTGACCAGATAGTGCAACTGGCCTCATCTATCTGTAAAACACCGATCTCTACTATAACCTTACTGGACATTCACCAGCAATGGTTCAAAGCAAAAATAGGTATTGATAAAGCAAGTGACGATCGGAGTATTTCATTTTGTGGTCATGCCATCCATCAGACGGATATCATGGAAGTAGAAGATGCACTGAATGATATTCGTTTCTTTGATAATCCACTTGTATTAGGTGATCCGAATATTAGATTTTATGCAGGTTACCCATTGATAAGTCCATCTGGCTATCCCTTAGGTACTCTTTGTGTTATTGATAAAATTCCCCGAACACTTACTGAAGAACAGAAATTTGCATTGAGGACTTTGGGAAATCAGACCATGAAAATGTTTGAACTCAGGCTGAAAAACAAAGAAGAAGTATTAAGGAATCAGGTAATTGAAGAGCAAAAGAAAAAACTTGAAATCTCAAAAGCAATTCAGAATAAAATTATATCCATTATTGCACACGATGTACGCGGGCCGGTAGCATCTGTTAAAAGTATGATCGAATTGAGTAACGATCAAGAACTTGCGAAACAGGATCAGGAAGAGTTGTTAAGATTGCTGGATAAACAGATGGATGCTACGTTGGATATGCTGACTAATTTGGTAGAGTGGGGTAGTATACTTATTCAAAAAGATAAGCCACAGACACAGGTTCTTGATTTGAGAAAAATTGTTCAGAACATAGTGACCAATCTCCAGCCGTTTGCGAGTATTAAAAATAATACAATCGTCAATGATATTGAACCAGCCTGTATTGTTCACTCCGACGAAAATTCTCTAAGGTTTATATTTCGCAATATTATCAGCAATGCCAATAAATTCACCAGTTCCGGAACAATTCGTTTAACCAGTGAACGGTTGGGAGCCAATAAAGTTAAAATAGCTATTACTGATACCGGGTGCGGTATGACGGAAGATATGTTAAAGCAATTATTTATTCCGGGAATACGTAATAGCAGGGAAGGTACCAATAAAGAAAAGGGGAGTGGTTTGGGTTTAATTTTAGCCAAGGAGTTTGCTGAAGCATTGGGAATTGAAATGGAAGTTGCCAGTACACCTGAAGTTGGAACAACATTTAATCTTTTATTCCAGCTTGTATCATAATATTTAAAGAAACTATAAGAAAGCATAGTTTGCTTTAAATTGTGTTTTTAAGCATGTTATTTCTCGAAAAAACATGTCTGTTATCTATAAACCAGTTTTACACGACATTTTCTACAATACACCTATTTATTTTCATATCCGATCACCTGTTGATTTGAAGGGATAACTGTGTTGATAGTTTAAAAGAAATAAGGGTATGATTAGCTTTAGGAATGCAACTTCCAGTGATAGCAATATAATATTGGATATTAAATTAAATTCTACAAAACAACTCACCGAGCCAGTTTGGGGATGGGATCCAGTAATACAGATTGCGTATCATGCAAAACATTTTCGTCCTGAAACCTATCAATTAATTATCGTCGATGAAAGGATTGTTGGATATTTTTCTGTGTACCAAACTGCTTCCAATCTGTTATTCCTGGAAGCTATAGTCATTATAGATGATTTTCAGCGTAAAGGAATTGGCAGTATAATTCTTGATAATTTAAGAAAAATAGCGATTCAGGATTCATTTGAGATTGAGCTACATGTCCAGAAGAATAATCTAATGGGTAAAAAATTCTTTCTTAAAAAAGGGTTTAGTGTATCTACTCATTCTGTAACGCATTACAAAATGAAATACGTCCCGGAAAAATCAATTAATTATGAATTATAAACCCCTCGCTATCCGCTTAATAACGCTCATGTTATTATTCATTTGCTTTTTTTTCACAACAGACTTAAATGCACAAACTGGCTTTATAGGTAATAGAAAACTTGATTCAATGCGTTTGCATTACCTGAATGAACAATATATCCAGTCATGGATCAGGTCAGATACCATTACCTATAACCATTTGTTGTGGGACAAAAATTTTGTTCATCTTGGCGCAAGTAAAGGGCGGCTTATACCTCGTGTGGAATTAGCGCCCATTTTTGGTGAAAAACGATTTGGTGCAATCAGACTATTTTATGCTGACAGTGTTGAGATTCGGTTTATTAGTGATTCTATCGCATTTGTATATGCAGTAACGCCTTATGCGGATTTTGACGCAGAAACAATTTCCTATAGCAGGTATAATGATGTGTATTTAAAAAGTGGAGAAGGGTGGAAATGTATTGCAGCCAATACTGCTAATATAGCCCTGGATAATTACATCCTTCCTGAAATTACTAGTGTGCCTGTGCTGCTAAAGCCAGCTATAGCCACATCCCAAAACCAATATGAGGAAGAGTCAAACGTAATGAAATTAAACAGAAAATGGGTAAATGCATTTGCGCTTAATGATATTGCTTTAATGAAAAATGATACTTCAGCCGAAACCTGGATATCTTATCCTGATGGAAGTTTGCATAAGGGGGGCTTACAATTTTTAAATCCTTGCAGACAATCAAGTATAAACACGACATTATTAATGAGGTTGTCTTCTTTCCGCGTAAAGATTTTGCTGTAAGCTGGAGTGTGATCAAATTAACTAAAGCAAATGCAAGAATAAGTGCCTTGCAATTGTGTAATTACTATTTCTATGAGCAAGGCCAATGGAAACTAGTTTCGTTTAATGCTGTGGCGATACAAGATTAAATTCATGCAATAGTCGGTCCTGTTATGATATCTGCATAAATGATTCGACCTGTTTCTTATAAGACCTGCCAATAGGTATCTGGTGTTCGTTAAGGTGAATTTTGCCATGTTGTATATACTTTATACGGTTCTTGGCAACAATAAAGGATTTATGAACCCGAATAAATAAATCTTCAGGCAATTTTGATTCAATGATTTTCATATAGCCGAGAATTACATGCTTTTGATTGCCTGCATAAACGATTGCATAGTCTTTGAGTCCTTGCACATGTGTAATATCATTGATGTTTACCCTGGTATATTTAGTGCCTGATTTTATAGTAATTATTTCAGTTTCTATTTTGGAAGGTTGTTCAATCGTTTGGGCACCAGCGTGAATCAGGTCTAGTAGTTCTTTCGCCCGATTGCAAGCCTGCTCAAATCTTGGAAGTTTTATTGGTTTCAGCAGATAGTCAATAACACCGGCATCAAATCCATCAAGTGCATATTGTCTGTATGCCGTTGTTATAATTGTAATAGGCTTGTTTTCAAGCGATCTTAAGAAATCGAGTCCATTAATTGTAGGCATTTCTATGTCTAAAAAAAGAATGTCTGGTTTTTCATTCTCAATTTCTTTTTTAGCATCAGATGGATTAAGATGTTTGCTATGAAGTTGTAATAAATTTGATTTGTGGATATAATTCTCTATTACTTCCATAGCCAAAGGTTCATCATCTAATATGATACATTTATACTTTCTCATAATTCAATAGATAATTGAATGGAATAAATGTCAGCATTTTTCTCCTGTGTAAATTGGTGTTTATCTGGATAATATAATGCCAACCTTCTCCTCAGGTTTATCAGGCCCATTTGTTTGCCGGGTTTCTGAATTGAAGCCGAATAACTGTTTTCGCAATGAAATAATAATATATTTTCATTTAGTCGGCAGCTTATTTGAATGAAACTCTTTTTATGATCCGCTGCATGCACATACTTAAACGCATTTTCAACGATTGATAATAAAAGCATTGGTGCAATTTTGAATGATTTTTTGGGTATTTCATCAATCCTGTATTGTATATCGTATTCACTAATGTCTTTGCGGAGTTTTTCAAATTCTATGTAGTTAACCAGGTTATTTATATCGGCTTCAAGTGGAACAGTATTTTCGTCCGTTTCATAAAGCATATACTCCATCATATCTGATAACTTAAGTATGAGTTCAGGTGTTTTCGCTGAATTCTTTAAAGACAATGCGTAAAGGTTATTTAATGTATTGAAGAGAAAATGAGGGTTAATCTGAGCTTTGAGCAGGGTTAGTTCTGTAGATAAATAATCAATACGCATCGCATTTATTTGCTCTTTTTGTCTGAATTGCTCTTTTAGGTAATAAAACAAAGAAGAAATCAGGATATATCTTAAGGCGAGAAAATAGTTGTTCCAGAACTGGATTGGGTTTGATTTATAGGTAATAAACATTTCTGATAAACTCCTGTAGTCGGCCTGATAACAAAAGGCAAATCCAGTCATTAAAAGCAAGTGTATCAGGCAGTATTCAATATATTTCTTTTTTACGTAGAATTGAGGTATCAGGTACCAAAGATTGATATAGGTAATACATGCCAATAAAAAAACACGGTAGAATAGTGAAAAGAAAAATACAAAAGGGTATTCGGGCAATAACCCGATTACATCAAAGATGAAAGAGCAAAACATCGTAATCCAAAACAATACATGGTAAATGATCCATGATTTTTTTTGCTTTTTTTGCATCTTTTACGGGGTTTGTATTAGTGCAAAGGTACTCGATCATTAGTCTTGCAACGCGCTCAAAAACCTGTGGTAGTCGTTTTTGATCGAATTCTAAAGTTGTTTATCGGTAATGTTTAGGAGTCGAAATTTGCCATTAATAATATTGAAGTTCAATACCCTTCAATATGACGATCAAAAAACTACTGGTATTTCTAGGTATTTTCCTCCAAATTAAGGTTGCTGGTCAAACAATTACCCTGACACAGCCACCCAATGGCGGTAATCAAAAATCAGCCGTCTCACAATGGATGGGGATTGGGTTTGTTACCGTTACCTACCGGGGGCCAGATGTTCATGATAACAATGGAAATGATCGCAGGGGAAAAATATGGGGAAACCTGGTTCATAATGGGTTCGCGGATTTAGGTTTTGGACCATCTATGGCTTCTCCCTGGAGAGCAGGCTCCAATGAAATTACAACGATTCAGTTCTCGCATGCTATGAAAGTAAACGGCAAATCAATTTTACCGGGTACTTATGGGTTGATGCTGGCTTTAGACTCCCTGAATGCATGGACCTGGATATTTTCCTCTGTTTCCACAAGTTGGGGTACGTATTATTATAATGAAGAAGACGATGTTCAGCGCATCCCGGCAAATCCGGAGAATGCACCATATTCAGAATGGTTAACGTATACATTTGAGCAAAGAAATGCTGCATCCTGTCAATTGTGGTTGAATTGGGAAGATAAACGGATAGGTTTTCGAATTGAACTTCCCAATGCCAATGATTTATATGTTGCCAAAATGAAAGAAGAATTGGTAGGATATGCTGGGTTTGATAGCCGGAATTGGATTCGTGCGGCTAAATTTTGTTTAGATAGCATGGTTCAAATGGAAAAAGGACTATGGTTCATTGACCGAGCACTTGATACAGCTCGCATGAATGGAATTATAGATGCGAATTCACTACGTATAAAATATGAACTTTTACTACAATTAAATAGGGGAGAGAAAGCGAAGTTGGTATTTGATCAGTTGGTCGGACTGAAAGAGCTCCTGGTAACAGATCTTTATTTGCTTGGAAGAAATGTACTCAAAAAAGGATATTTAAAAGAAGCATCCTCAATTTTTATTTCCAATAAAGAGAAATTCCCGATGGACAAATATTGGACAAATATGGGATTGGCATTATCTCTCACTGCTGAAGGAAAAAATACTGAAGCTATTGCATGCTGGGAGCAAGTGATTGAAAATTCTCCACCAGATCGTATTGCCAGTATTCCTGAATATGAGGCACAAATAAAAAAATTAAAGGAGGAAAAATGAAACAACAAGGTGTTCCTCTATTTAACTGGTTCTTACTCTTATTTACTAACAACACTAAGAAAACTTTTATTTTTTTGCATACTCAAATTGCAAAGTTGATATGATGTAAATAGGTATAAGAAACATCGTTATTAAGCAAACAGGTTACCTGACCGACAAAGTTTATCCCACTCTTGTTAACTCCCCAAGCTTATCAAAAGCGTAATGGTAACCTTTAATGAGAACAGGCAAGGTTTAGATTTCTCATGTGTGTAATTCGCATAGGGTACGCACATCGGCCTGTATTTCTATACGGGCCCATTTTCATTCATCGGTTTTATCCGCATGATGGGTCGAATTCAACAATTATTGTTTTCTATTTATAGAAACAGGTAGGTCGTTTTTTATATAATGTATGATACATGAAAAGGTATAATTTATGCAGACAATTACAATAACCGCAGCAGATGGTTACAAGTTAAGCGCACTTTATAGCAAGCCCGTAGGCCAAAATATTGGCTATATAGTTTTAAGTTCTGCCACAGGGATAAAAAAGGAATTCTATATAAATTTTGCCCGATATCTGGTTCAAAATGGTTACGCTGTTTTATTGTATGATTATAGAGGTATCGGCAAATCGGCTCCTGTAAACCTACGGAAATGCGCATCTTTTATGCATGAGTGGGGTACTCTAGATATGAATGCTGTTTTGGATTATATGGTAACCGAAAAAAAAGCGACCGATATTATTTGGGTTGGACATAGTGTTGGAGCACAATTGGTTGGATTTCTAAAACATAAAGAACATATCCGGAAAGTAATTGCTATTAGTGCAGCATTTGGCTACTGGAAATATTTTCCTTCCCCCATAAAATGGAAAATATGGGGACTCTGGTTTTTTATAGGCCCACTTATGGTGTCTTTGTTTGGATATGGTGCGATGAAAAGAATTGGATGGGGAGAAAATTTGCCGCGTAATATGATGAAAGAATGGAGAGAGTGGTGTTTAAGTAAAACCTACTTTGCCTCAATGCTGAACAGGAAAATACATGCCGATAAATTTTATGGATTTGACATTCCGATCACTTCTGTATATATGAGTGATGACCCACTGGCAAATGATACTACAGCTCCTATGATGCTATCTTTTTTTCCAGATGCTAAATATGAATTATTAAAACTTTATGTAGATGAATACACCCATTGTCCTGTTGGACATGTTGGTATCTTTCGGAAGAAATTTCAAAACAATCTCTGGCCATTGCTGGTAGAGATTATCGAAGGGAGTCATTATATGAAGAAAATTCAGCGATTATAATAAAACAAGCCATGAATATGCATTTCTAATGCATATTCATGGCTTGTTTTAGGTTAGCTTACCTAACGGCCTCCAGCCACTTCGCTGATCACTTTACCAACTGCGCCATTAGGCATTTGGATACTCAACATTGCCGCAACTGTTACAGCAATATCAGTCATATAGTGTTCTTTATAAGTTTTGCCCGGATTTACTTTCCATCCATACCATACTAAAGGTATATGAGAATCATAGGGGTTCCAAACGCTATGGTCTGTGCCTTTGGAATTATCTTTAAACCAGGCTGGTTTTGGAATTATTTGAAGCTCGCCGCTTCTATATGGAAAATATCCGTTGATTAATCTTTCACGAATGGTATGCTGAAGATTAGATTCCCCAAGTGTTGCTTTATCAACAACCCTGTAAATACCTTCTTCTTTTTCCATCATGTTAATAATGAATGATTTGATTTCAGTAAGATTTAGTTTTAATGAATCAATATCCTTCAAATTCAATGCAAGATTATAATAGGTTGAATTGATGATGCCATTCTTTAATTTGTATTTAGTCAACAGTTCGGCATTTATTTTTCGAACGATTGAGCCTAGTGGAATAGATCCACCCGGAAGATTGTGCTCCTTTAAAAATGCAGGAACATGCGCTGCACCATGGTCTGCAGTTAGAAACAATAAATAATTACCCTTTCCCACTTGCTGATCCAGAAAGTTCAGGAATTGCTCAACGTCTTTGTCAAGGCGCAGGTAAGTATCTTCCAGTTCTACAGCATTTGGACCATAAGTATGTCCAGCATAATCTGGCGATGATATACTAACTGCCAGGAAATCAGTTTCCTTTCCCTTACCCATCTTTTCATTGATTGCAGCCGCTTTGGCCATTTCAAATGTATACGTGGCTGCTTGGGGAATATGAGGAAGTTTATAGTAGTCTTTTCCTACATAGCCAGACAGGTCATAAGGGAAACTGGTTTTAGCTACTAATTCAGAACGTTCATAATCTTTTACATCTTCTGAACTCTGTGTATAGGTGTCAATTGGATAAAGCGTTTTCCAACCTTCTTTATAGTAGGTGTCTGGCAGTTTTTTGTTATTGAAGTCATTTACCCATTGAGGTAATTCTTTCATGTAATAAGTGCTGGAAATGAAAAGGCCCTTTGATTCGTCATACCAATAAGCAGCATTGGCCGAATGACCAGCCGGAAATATGGCACCGCGGTCTTTAATTGAAATGCCTATCACTTTACTCCTGAAATTTGTCGCAAGTCTTAATTCATCGGTTACTGTATTAGATACCATGTTGGCCGGGCTCATTTCACCATCCTTACTGTCAGAACCCACTGTTTTAACAGTTTTATCTTCTGCACAGTAAACGGTTCTTTGCATTTTGGTATCCCACCAATTGTTGCCGGTAATACCATTGATGGCAGGTACCGAACCTGTATAAACGCATGAATGACCGCAACCGGTTGCAGTAGGAGTATAGGGAATAAACGTGTTCTCACAACTAAATCCCTGATTCAACAAGCGGTTAAATCCACCCTTGCCATAGCGATTTTGATAGCGGTAGAGGTAGTCCCAACGCATTTGATCAACCATGAGTCCAACCACCAGTTTTGGTCTTGAAACGCCATTTGTGGCTGGTGCAGGGGCTTTCTGAGCGTGTCCGGCTGTTGTTATAACCAGGAGGCTTGCAATAAACAGAATTCTTTTCATGAGATTGAGTTTTCCTTTGTAGAAGCTTAAAACGGGGTGAAGATACGATACCGTGTATAAATCAGCTTGCCCCATAGTCTTAAAAAGATTAGTTTTGCGGCAATTTCGAACCAAAGTAATAATTTAATAATATGGCAGACATTTTTGAGAAACTGGTTAAGAACTATGGTCCAATTGGTCAGCACCGTGAGCGTGCGCATGGTTATTTCGCTTTTCCAAAACTGGAAGGTGAAATTGGAAGCAGGATGATTTTTCGTGGAAAGGAAATGATTGTCTGGAGCCTGAATAACTACCTGGGTCTTGCCAATCACCCGGAAGTTCGTAAAACCGACGCAGAAGCTTCTCAGCAGTTTGGTCTTGCATTACCTATGGGAGCAAGGATGATGAGCGGAAACAGTAATTACCACGAGCAGCTAGAGCAGGAACTGGCCGCTTTCGAATCAAAAGAAGATGCTATCCTGATGAATTTTGGTTATCAGGGTATCATGAGTGCTATAGATGCAATTTGTGGCAGACATGATGTGATTGTTTATGATGCAGAAAGTCATGCTTGTATAATTGATGGATTACGTTTGCACCCCGGACATCGTTATGTATTCAAGCATAATGATATGGAGGATTGTGAAAAGCAATTACAACGTGCAACCGCTTTAATTGAAAAACAAAAAACCGGTGGCATCCTTGTAATTACTGAAGGTGTATTCGGAATGGCCGGTGATCAGGGTAAATTAAAAGAAATAGCCGCATTAAAAGCTAAATATGAATTTCGTCTGCTGGTAGATGATGCACATGGTTTTGGTACACTTGGTGAAACTGGAGCAGGTGCAGGTGAAGCACAGGGTTGTCAGGATGCAATCGATCTTTATTTCTCCACTTTTGCAAAATCAATGGCATCAATCGGTGCATTTATGGCCGGACCAAAAATCATCATCGATTTTATTCGTTATAATATCCGCTCTCAAATCTTTGCCAAAAGCTTACCGATGCCTATTGTAATTGGTAACTTGAAAAGATTGGATATGTTGCGCACCATGCCTGAGTTAAAAGAAAAACTCTGGAGCAATGCCATGAAATTGCAGAATGGACTAAAAGAAAGAGGTTTTGATATTGGTAAAACCGATACTCCTGTTACACCTGTTTATATGAAAGGTGGGGTAGAAGAAGCTACTGCAATGGTAATGGACCTCCGCGAAAACTATCATATTTTCTGTTCTATTGTTGTGTATCCGGTAATTCCTAAAGGACATATCATCTATAGATTGATTCCTACAGCCGCACATACGGATCAGGATATTGAAGAAACATTGAAAGCTTTCAGTGAAACCAAAGCCAAACTGGATGCCGGAGCTTATAAGGTAGAAGCGATTCCTGATATGGCGGAAGCGAAATAAACAGAGGAACAGAGGAACAGAGGAACAGAGGAATGACAAATTTCGAAGTTAGTATATTAATAAAAGAAGCCGCTCATTTTGGGCGGCTTCTTTTATTAATTAGACTCGAAGTGTTTACTTATAATTTTTTGATCAACTCTGTGCCGAGTTTTACGTATTCTAAGTTTGGTGTGGGAGCAGCTTTGGCTAATTCGATACATTTTTCTGCACTGGCTTTCGCACTTATTTTATCTCCCAGGTCGCGCTGAATTTTGGCCTTTAAAAGAAACATCCAAAAACCGTTCGGATTTGATTCGGTTGCTTTTGTAACTGCTACTAATGCTTTATTCAGGTCTTTATCCATTTCATAATAAAAGTTAGCAGCAGGGAAGTAAGCATTTGGATTTACCTTTTCGGCACTTAAAGCCTTTTCTACCTGAGCACGAATACGATCTTTAATGTTTGTACTTATGGGAATACGTACAGAAGTACCACCCCATATAATAGTCAGATCGCAGGTTTCCGGAGCGATATTGGCAAATTGCATGGTAAACGTTTCGGTATTACCTGCTGATTTATCGGCTTTTACTTTAAATCTAACCACATCTTCTGCTTCTTTATATCCATCTGTACCCCAGTTAGATAAACCTTTGTTTAGGATAACTTCCCAATTGTCTTTTCCGGGGATAGTGTATAATACATAAGCACCTGTATCTAATCTTTTACCGCCAATTGTAACATTATCAGTGAAAGTAAGACGGGTAGCTGCATTGGCACCGGTTCTCCACATTACATTAAGTGGAGCCAGGTCGCTGCCTTCTTTCAGGTAACTGCGGCCATTGATATTTGGTCTTGAATAGGTTAATTCAATTGTTCCCATGCCAAAAGCCTGTTTTATGGTTTGAGTAGTACTGGGCTGGGGCATATTGATTTGTGCAAACGCATTGATGCTGCATACAGTAGCGGCAAGCAATAAAAGTTTTTTCATACTGATAATTGTTTTAGAGTCACAAAACTACCCGAAAATCATTCAATAAAGCTTGTTCTTTGTTAACGAAGGCTATTTTTTTTAAAGGCAGGGTGGAATTGCTGTAAGGTATTTCGAAGAAAATCCCGATCGAGGTGTGTATAAATTTCAGTAGTGGTGATGCTTTCATGCCCTAACATTTCCTGCACAGCTCTTAAATCTGCGCCACCTTCTACCAGATGGGTAGCGAAAGAGTGACGGAATGTATGCGGGGAAATTTGTTTGTTTATCCGGGCTTTCTGGGCCAGATCCCGGATAATATAAAATATCATTACCCTTGATAAATGCTTCCCCCTGCCATTCAGGAACAAAATATCTTCAAAGCCAGGCTGGGGTTGTTGGTGCACCCTTATTTGTTCTTTGTATATTTTAATACACTTAATGGCATCTGAACCGATTGGTACCAGTCTTTCTTTATCACCTTTTCCGATTACCCTTATAAAACCTACATCAAGGTATAGACAGGAAATCTTTAATCCTACCACTTCGCTTACCCGTAAGCCACAACTATACATGGTTTCAAGTATGGCTTTATTGCGACCACCTTCTGGTTTACTCAAATCTATTTGCTGGATAATCAGTTCAATTTCCTCAAAACTTAAAACATCGGGTAATGCCCTTTTGGTTTTTGGTGCTTCCAATAACGCAGATGGGTCAACGGTTATGGATTGCTCGGTAAGCAGGTATTTATAAAAACTTCTGATTCCAGAAATGATCCTGGCCTGTGAAGTGGCGGTCATGCCAAGTTCTCCGATCCACTTTACAAAACCCTGAAGATCTTTTAAAACAACTCCGGAAGGAGCTACTTGTTTTTCGTTAAGTAAAAGGTATTGGGTAAGTTTTTCAACATCACGGAGATAAGCTTCCACAGTTAAATCGCTCAGCGATTTCTCCAGCCGTAAAAATGCTTTAAATCCTTTTTTATAGGCATCCCACATATAATTTGAAAATTAGTGAATTTGAAGATTTGAAAATGGAATGCTTTTGATTTTTACCAAGGTAAAAATAAGGATTCATTAGCGGTAATGATATTTTCAGTTATGCCTTAGCTTCTAGTCTTGATTGAAACTTATTTGAATCTAATACTATTATTTGAATCAATGCGTTTACCATTGACTATTGACTATTGACTATGGTCTATGGACCATTGTCTAAACTGCCATAAGTCAGAACCTGTGCCGAATACTACATTGTATAAAATGATTTGGCATAACGCCGCTGCTCACCGATATTGCAAGCCAAACACTTTAATACTGTACATGCAGCCGATTAATCTCCGTTCGTTTAAACAGAAAGTACGACATCACCAGAAGGCATTTAAAAAATTCTTAGGTAAAATTGAGAAGAACCCGCCCAGACATTTGGATAAGATTGCTGAAACAATTGATACAGAAGTGTGGAAGGAGATTGACTGCTTATCCTGTGCCAATTGTTGTAAAACAATGAGCCCCACTTTTACGAATACGGATATTAAAAGAATAGCCACTCATTTCAGCATGTCGCCTAAGGAGTTTAAAGAGAAATGGTTATACTTTGATGAAGAGGATGGTGATTGGATGAATAAAAAACAACCATGTCAGTTCCTGGATATGTCTACCAATATGTGTGCGATTTATGAAGTAAGGCCTTCTGATTGTGCCGGGTTCCCTCATTTGAAGAAAAAGAAAATGGTAGAATATATTCACGTACATCAACAAAACGTTGAATATTGTCCGGCCACTTTTAAGATGGTAGAAAAAATGATGGAACGGTTCTAATCTCTGATTCATTATCCCATCAAGACTGAAGTCATAGAGATAGAACCATAAATGGTCTTGTCGTTGAAAAAATGCATGTTATCTTCTGGCGATTTTAGTCCAAGCAGGTACAATAAAGGAAGAAAATGCTCTGGTGTAGGAATCGATTGTTGTACGGCTTTGCCCAGCATAGTATAGTTACTTAACGGCTGGTAATCGCCTTGTATAATCATCGATTTGAATTGCTGGTTTGCTTCAACTGCCCAATCATAACCTGAATCTGGTTTATGCCAGTCGATCATCCGGAGATTATGTACCATATTTCCGCTAGCAACAATTAAAACACCTTTATTTCTAAGTGCCGTCAATTCTCTGGCAAACTGATAATGCCATTCCGGTTTTTGTAATTGATTCATACTAAGTTGAACAACAGGAATATCCGCTTTAGGATACATGTGGTTCAGAATACTCCAGCATCCATGATCTAATCCCCATTTATAATCTGGTTGTATGACTTCCTTTGTAACAATTTCTTGTGTGAGTGCTGCAAGAGTTGGACTTCCAGGTGCAGGGTATTGAACATCAAATAGTGGTTTAGGAAAGCCGTAGAAGTCATGGATGGTAGATGGCTTTTCCATAGCTGTAACAAATGTTCCCCGGGTTTCCCAATGAGCCGAAATACAAAGTATGGCTGTTGGAGTTGGAATTTCTTTCGTGATATTATGCCAGCCAGTAGAGAATTCATTGTATTCAATTGCGTTCATAGGACTTCCATGTCCTACAAATAGAGCAGGCATTTTTTGGGTGGTTGCACTGTTCCCTAGGATCTGATGAAGGGTTTGAAAAGACAATATTCAATGTTTAGACATTAAATATACAAACTATTTAGCATCTTCAGAAATAAACATCATCAATTCGAAATATTTCTTTTGCGATACCATTTACTAGCGTAATAGCTATCACATCAAATTGGAGGTATTTCCAACTGGGATTTTGTAATTGGTATGCTTCTGCAGCATTTTTCAGGTGGTTCATTTTTTCCCTTGTTATGCTTTCTTCCGGTTTACCGAATCGGTGAGAGTTTCTTGTTTTTACTTCAACAAAATGCAGTTTTCGGGCTTTGGAAGCAATGATATCTACTTCCCAATGCTTAAAGCGCCAGTTTTGCTCCAGAATTTCGAACCCATTTTCTTTAAGATAGGAGCAGGCAATTTCTTCTCCTTGCTGCCCTATTTGCTGGTTATGATTTGCCATAGATTGTTAAAACTTATTACTGATATATTATTTAGGCTGTTTTCGACGTTACTTCATCTATAAATCCTGTTATGCAATCGTCGTATACTATTCTTCCCATCCAAGGTAAAGTGCAGCACTACGAGTGGGGTGGCTTTAGCTTTTTGCCTGCTCTTTTGGGGATAAAAAATGAAGAAAACAAACCCTTTGCAGAATATTGGCTGGGGGTTCATCCACTTGGATTAGCATCGGTGACCGTTCAAAACGAAATATATACTTTGACGGATCTGATTAATCAAAATCCTGAACAGGCTCTTTCACCTTCAGTTTTGGCACAATTTGGTGGCTTGCCATACCTTCTGAAAATACTGGATGTAAATCAAATGCTTTCAATCCAGGTGCATCCAACCAGAGAAGTCGCTAAAGCGGGTTATGCAAGGGAAGATAATCTCGGAATAGCCAGAAATGCATATAATCGAAATTACAAGGATGAAAATCATAAGCCAGAAGTTATGCTGGCTATCAGTGAGTTCTGGCTGTTACATGGATTTAAAAATGAAGTAAAGCTAGCAGCTACACTTGATTCTGTAAACGAATTTCAGGTACTATTGCCTCTTTTCAAAAAGGAAGGAATTAAGTCATTGTACAGTTTTATCATGGAAATGGATCAGGCATCCGTAACCAACCTTTTAATGCCCTTGGTTAAAAGAGAGATACGTAATAAGAAAGATGGTATTCTTACCAAAAACGATCCGGGTTGGTGGGTTTCAAAATATTACCATGATACAAACCCGGCTGGGGACATCGACAGAGGCGTATTCTCAATTTATTTTTTCAATATAGTACAGTTGCAACCCGGAGAAGCCATCTTTCAGGGGGCAGGTATTCCACATGCATACCTCGAAGGACAAAATGTAGAATTAATGTCTAACAGTGATAATGTATTAAGGGGTGGATTAACCAGCAAATACATTGATGTGGCTGAATTATTGGCTAATACCAGTTTTGACCCTGTAATACCTCAGATTTTAAAAGGCACCAAACTAAAAGATGGGGAAACGGTTTTTGAATTTCCTGTTCCGGATTTTGGCCTTACACATGTTTCTTTAGCCGAGTCAGGAACATTTGAGGACCATGCATTCGGACCTGAAATCTGGATAGTGATGGAAGGAGGGGTAATCATAAATAATCAATTAGTGCGCAAAAAAGGAGATGCTTTTATTGTTTTTCCAGGTCAGGATTACCATTTTCAAACCTCAGGTAAAACCCAATTATGTAAAGCATTTGTTCCATTAAAAAATGCTTATGCACAAAATGAGGAAAATTGAGGGCTGAACTTTACCGATAAGACCTATTTTTGCTGCTGAAACTCATTACAATGAAATTGAACCGTTCCTTAATTATTTCGATCGTACTTACTGTTTTTCTAAGTGCTATTTATCGTGCAATGCCAAACAGGCCTTGGGGATTTGCTCCACAATTTGCCATTGGGTTATTTGCAGGGGCCTTATTTGTAAAAGATAAAAAATGGGCTTTTATTATACCATTGATTTCAATGTTTCTTTCAGATTTGCTTTACCAGGCATTATATGTAAACGGATTAACTGAAATACAAGGCTTTTATAGTGGTCAATGGCAGAACTATCTATTATTTACCGGGTTAACCTGTTTTGGATTTTTATTGAGAAATGGAAAACCTATGCATGTATTGTTGGGTTCCCTCGCTTCTCCAACTACTTTTTTCCTCGTATCAAATTTCATGGTATGGTCTGGCGGCGGTGGATTGAACCGTACAAAGACATTTGAAGGTTTAATTCAATGTTACACCGATGCATTACCTTTTTACGGAAACAGTTTAATAGCTACAGTAGTATTCTCCGCAATACTATTCGGTGGCCATTACCTGTTGACCCAATCAAAAAATAAGGCAGAACTAATTAAATAAGGTTATAAATCCTTTTTGAAAAGCAGCTTATCGATTGATAAGCTGCTTTTTTATGTGAGTACAAGCTCCGAGAACCAATATTGCTCATGCTCCATTTTATTGGTAACAGACACATTAAGTGCATCTGAAAAAAGCGGACAATTGTACACCAGTGTATGAAATTCTCCATTTTCACCACATGCATCAACTCCAAGCGCTTCTAATTCATCTACCAAAGAAGGCGTAATAGTTTTACCTAAAAAGGATGGCCCCATGATGGAATTACAGCTTACAATCATAGTCTCAATACCTGATTGCATCATTTCAAACACAAGCTTTCTTCTGTCGCCTAACCATAATGGGAGATAGGCTTCTAACCCTGCTTTGCCACATACCTTTTCTTCCCAGTCACGATGTGCTTGCAGGTCTATATCGCCAAACACAGCATGCGTTAGGTGATAATTTGTCTTTAGATAAAGTAGTGCTGCCACAAAATTTTGTTCATAATCCTGCCAACTACTGCTGATCAGGTGTATAGGTAAGCCTGCTGCCGCAGCCTGCGCCCTCAGTATGTTTTCAGGGATACCATGACTCCTGGAAATTTTTCCCGACTCGTTCATCACATTCAAAAGAACAGCAGGTTTTAACCCTGCTTCCATTGCTTTCATCAAAGCAAAACAACTGTCTTTACCACCACTCCAGGAAGAGAGAGAATGCATATAATTTGAAAATTTGAAGATTTGAAAATTTGAAAATGATGAATATTTGTGTCTAAGACACAAATGATTCATCCTGACAATTTATTTTCTGATTAAAAACTGATTTCTAGTCGACCATTGGCAATAAAAGCTTCCCACATTTCCAAATTTTCAAATTTTCAAATTTTCAAATTCCTCATCCACCAACAAATGATTGCCATCTGCAGCCGATGTTGCTAACTCATCGCAACGATTGTTCCAGGGGTTATCGGCATGACCTTTAACCCAAACAAAACGTACCTTGAAATGATTGGCAATTGCTTTATAACGTAACCACAGATCCTTGTTTTTTTTGCCGCCTTTAAAATCTGTTCGGATCCAGTTGTCTAACCATTTTTTTTCTACTGTATTTACAATATACTGGCTATCGGTATAAATGGTAACGGCGATATTTTTTTTGGTGAGAGATTCCAATGCAACAATCACCGCTAATAATTCCATTCGGTTATTGGTGGTGAGTCTGTATCCTGCTGAAATTTCTTTTCGCTTATCTCCCCAGATCAAAACAATACCATATCCACCCGGCCCCGGGTTACCCCTGGATGAACCATCTGTATATATAATTAATTGATGCTTTTCCTTTTCACTCATTGTATCCTGTATGTTCCTTTCATGTATAAAACTGCTTTGCCGGAAATAGTAACACGATCGCCCTGCAATCCGCACCAGAGATGTCCCTTTCGTTTAGAGAGTTGAACTGCTGTTAAACTAGTTTTGTTTAATGTATTGGCCCAATATGGAATTAGTGTTGCGTGTGCAGAACCGGTAACAGGATCTTCCCCTATAACAGAATTAGGTACAAAGAAGCGGGATACAAAATCCGTTTCTTTTCCTTTTGCAGTGATAATAATGCCGAGCGTTTCTACCTGGTTCAGTTTCGTAAAATCAGGCACCGCATTTAATACTTCTTCTTCCGATTCATAAATCAGGAAATAATCGCGGGAACGCAATACTTCTTTAGGTTTAATACTGAATCCTTCCAGTAAGTGCGCTGGAATTTCACAAGCAACCGGCATACGTGCAGGAAAATTCATTTCCATCAGATCGTTATTCCTGGAAACCGTTAGAAGACCACTTTTGCTATGGAATTGTATGGTGGTTTTGGCGTATCCTAGTTCATAAAACAATACATAAGCAGTAGCTAGTGTAGGGTGTCCGGCAAGATCAATTTCCAATTCAGGCGTGAACCAGCGGATATCGTAATCACCATCAGCTCTTTGTACAAAATAAGCCGTTTCTGAAAGGTTGTTTTCTGCGGCCAGTTGTTGCATGGTTTCTGTCGGTAACCATTCCTTAAGTGGACAAACCGCTGCCGGATTTCCTCCGAATACATGATCGGTAAAAGCATCTACCGTATAAATTGGGTATGAAGACATAGTATAATTATTGATCGCAAAGTAAATGGATTCAAGCCAAGAATGTTAACCGTTTATAGATAATACGTTTAAATCAAAAGCAGGAGTCATTCTGACAAGGTTCGGACTGCAAATAACCCGTTTATGGGACACAGATTTTCATGATCTTCAAGATTTATCATGATAGATCTTGAAGATCATGAAAATCTGTGTTCCATCCTACGCTTATCTAATGCTTGCAGCTAAATTATATTGCATTTAAACCTGAAAAACACCTGTTTTAAAAGTTTCCATATCAGGGTTATGGTTGGCGGCATTCAGTCCTTCCGCAATTACTTTCCTGGTTTCAATCGGGTCAATGATATTGTCTACCCAAAGTCTTGCAGCGGCATAATAGGGAGTTGTTTGTTTTTCATATCTCCCTTTTATTTCATTCAATAAATCCTGTTCTTCCTGCTTATCCACTTCTTTGCCTTTGGCTTTTAAACCTGCAACCTGTATTTGCGCCATAGTCTTGGCAGCCTGCTCTCCACCCATAACCGCAATTTTTGCAGAGGGCCAAGCATAAATAAAGCGAGGATCATAGGCTTTACCGCACATGGCATAATTTCCTGCACCATAACTATTACCAACAATGATGGTAATTTTTGGAACAACTGAATTGGCAACAGCATTCACCAGTTTGGCACCGTCTTTAATAATGCCACTGTGCTCGCTTCTGCTTCCTACCATAAAACCGGTTACATCCTGTAAAAAAACAAGGGGGATTTTTTTCTGGTTACAGTTCATGATAAACCTTGCGGCTTTATCGGCACTATCATTATAAATAACACCGCCAATCTGCATTTCACCTTTTTTATTTTTACAGATCAAACGTTGGTTTGCTACAATACCAACGGCCCATCCTTCAATACGGGCGTATCCGCAGAGAATGGTTTTGCCATAATCCTGTTTGTATTGTTCAAATTCACTGTTGTCTGTAATACGCTCGATAATCTCAAGCATATCATATGGTTTCAGGTTTCCTTCTGGTATTATTCCATATAATTCAGCTGGATTTTTTACAGGTGCTTTTGCCGCAATTCGGTTAAATCCCGCTTGCTGTGGACTACCCAGTTTCGACATCATTTTTTTGACGTGGTCGAGGCAGTCTGTTTCGGTTTTAAACTTATAATCAGCAATACCACTTATTTCGGTATGTGTAACTGCACCACCCAATGTTTCATTATCAATATCCTCCCCAATTGCAGCTTTTACTAAATAGGCACCTGCCAGAAATATGCTTCCGTTGCCTTCAACCATCAATGTTTCATCACTCATAATTGGCAGATAGGCCCCTCCGGCCACACAAGCGCCCATTACGGCAGCTATTTGTGTAATACCCATAGCACTCATACGGGCATTGTTTCTGAATATGCGGCCAAAATGTTCTTTATCTGGAAATATTTCATCCTGCATCGGCAGGTATACACCTGCACTGTCTACCAGATAAATTACCGGCAAACGGTTTTCCATGGCAATCTCCTGCATCCGCAGGTTTTTCTTACCAGTAATAGGAAACCATGCACCGGCTTTTACAGTTTGGTCATTGGCAACAATTACAGCTTGTCTGCCACTCACATAACCAATACCTGCTACTGTTCCGCCTGCCGCGCAGCCACCTTCTTCCTGGTACATTTCAAAACCTGCAAAAGCACCTATTTCAACAAAGGGTTGATCCTTATCGCATAAATATTCAATACGCTCCCTTGCGGTTAACTTGTTGCGTTCTTTTTGTTTTTCCATTGATTTTTTCCCACCGCCCAGCTTAATTTTTTCCATGTGTTGATTAAGCTGTACTGTGCTAAGTTTCATCCAGTCTTCATTCCTGTTAAATGCCAAATCAGTCATACGAACAATTGTTAGTTTTTACAAAGATAGGGGTTGGGATTGATGGATAAACATGGACCATCTGTTGTATTATGATCAAATCTATCCTGAAAGCTTGTATAGCAGACAATTTCGTTTATTTTTAGCGGAACAGCAATCAAACTGTTGTTAAACTGGCTTTATCGCTGGTGATTGGATCCTTTGAGCAAAATTCGAAACCAACTGCAATATTTCGTTTATGTCATTCGACTACATCATCATCGGTGCTGGATCAGCGGGTTGTGTACTGGCCAATCGTTTATCTGAAAACAAAGCCTGTTCAGTATTATTACTGGAAGCAGGTGGGCGTGATACCAAAAAAGAAATACATATTCCGGGTGCTTATGGAAAGCTGCATAGATCAGAGGTAGACTGGGCATTCTGGAGCACTCCTCAAAAGAATATTGATAACAGACGCTTATATATACCAAGGGGTAAAACATTGGGAGGAAGTAGCTCAACCAATGCAATGGCATATGTTCGGGGTAATCGGGCAGACTTTGATGATTGGGCAGCTATGGGTAACAGTGGATGGTCTTACGAGGAAGTATTACCCTATTTCAAAAAATCGGAACACAACCTGCAATTTGGTGGTGAATACCATGGTTGGGAAGGGCCGCTGACTGTTACTCAGTCTATGCAACCGCACCCACTATCCAATGTTTTTTTACAGGCTTGCGAGGAAGTGGGTATACCCAGGAACGATGATTATAATGGTGCTGATCAAATGGGTGCTTCCTTACTTCAGTTTACCATCAGAAATAATATGCGTCACAGCACGGCAACTGCATTTCTAAAGCCTGCAAAGAAGCGAACAAATCTTACTATCAGAACCGGTTGCCAGGTAAAATCAATTTTAATTGAAAATGGAACGGCCGTTGGGGTAGAAGTGATGTCTGGACAAACTGGCACTGAACGCATCAATTGCAAAAAAGAAGTGCTGCTAAGTGCCGGTACCATTCAATCCCCACAATTATTAATGTTATCCGGTATTGGAGACCCGATAGAATTGGGAAGAGCTGGAATTAATATTTTACATCATTTAGAAGGTGTTGGTAAAAACCTGCAAGATCATGTATGGACAGGTGTTGGTGCCCAAACTATTTTGCCTACTGGTAATGCACTGTTGTCGCCGGTTAAAATGGGCATGGCTTTTTTACAACATTTATTAATGAAGAATGGCCCTCTTGCAAACAGTCCTATAGAAGCCAATGCATTCATAGCATCAGATAGCCAATCCACAAGACCCGATATCCAATTTCATTTTGTTCCGGTTGGTATTGCAGACGATTATAGCACGGATATCTATAACCTGAATAGTTTTCCCAAACAGAGTGGTATTGGCATTTTAGCAATTTTATTGAAACCACAAAGTCGGGGAACCATTGGTTTAAAAACTGCTAACCCAAAAGATTATCCGGTTATCAATCCTAATGTATTAAGTGAAAAAAATGATCGTGATAAACTGTTGGCAGGATTACAAAAAGCCATCGAATTAATGCGCACTAATGCCATGAATGCCTATTGCATAGACGGAATAAACTTGCCCAAGGATCCGGATAATGAAGCAGCACTACACCAACACATCAACCGAAGCCTGGAAACCTTATATCATCCTGTAGGTACTTGTAAAATGGGAAATGGAGCCGACGCTGTTGTTGACCATCAGTTAAGGGTACATGGGATCAAAGCCCTCAGGGTTGTAGATGCGTCGATTATGCCAGAAATAATTTCCGGTAATACCAATGCTGCTACTATTATGATTGCAGAAAAAGCAGCCGACCTTATTAAATCAAGCTGGTAGTCTTAGTTTTGCCTGCCTATTATTGAATTATTGTGTTGTATTTACACATTAAATAACTACTTTGTGACTCCAAAACCAGCTCAAGTGGCTACTACTAAAAAAACGATTGCAGCACCAAAAGGTAAACCTATGCCCATAACCGGCAAAGGAACAGAAAAATCTAGCCCTAAAAAGTCTGCGCAAACTAAGCCTGTTGCTAAAAAGGCCGCAAAAAAGCCAGCCAAACCCAAGTCAGGGGTTAAACATGTAACTTTTCAAATACGATTTAATACATCATTCGGACAAGACCTACTCGTGTTGGGTAATCATCCATTATTGGGAAGTGATCAGGTAGAGCAGGCCGTTCCCATGCAATATTTTAATGAAGAATACTGGGTATTAACGCTTCCTTTTGAATCAGCAGATTGTACAGGAGAAGTTACCTATCATTATGTACTTCGAAATGCGGATGGTTCTATACAACAGGATTGGGGTAATGACAAAACATTCAACCTGCTCACTACAAAAGTGAACCATTTGCATATTATAGATACCTGGAACTATGCTGGGTATTTTGAAAATGCTTTTTATACAGAACCTTTTAAACAGGTATTACTTAAGGATAATAACACTTTCTTCAAAATTGATCAACCAAAATCGTATACGCATATAATGCGTGTGAAAACGCCCTTATTAAAAAAGGGGGAAACGGTTTGCCTTGTAGGTAGTAGTAATACTTTAGGCTTCTGGGATACAGCATCTCCTGTGTTATTATCAAAACAACCAGGGTCTGATTATTATGAAACTGCCTTGAACTTAAATAAGGATGGATTTCCCATTGCTTATAAATACGGAGTCTTTGATATAATCCAGCAGAAATTTATTCGCTTTGAAGAAGGCAATAATCGCATACTGCATGAAGTAGCTCAAAAAGATAAACTCACGATAGTACACGATGGCTTTGCTGTTTTGCCTGAAAGCAATTGGAAAGGAGCAGGGGTAGCCATTCCTGTATTTAGCATTCGAACAGAACATGGATTAGGTATCGGGGAGTTTACCGACCTGAAACTGATGGTTGACTGGGCCGTTAAAGCAGGGTTGAAAATGATTCAGCTTTTGCCCATTAATGATACTACTGCAACCCATAGTTGGATGGATTCTTATCCCTATGCCGCTATTTCTGCCTTTGCATTACATCCCATTTACCTGAACCTGGATGCATTGGTTACGGATGACGCAAAACTTCAGAAACAAATCAATGTTGAAAAAGCAAAACTGAATGCATTAACAGAAATTGATTATGAGGCTGTACTGAAATTCAAGACAAAGCTGATTACAAAAGTTTATGCTGAAAAAGGTCTAGTAACTTTAGCTACAGAAGGTTTTAAGGACTATTTTAATCAAAATAAACATTGGCTGCAGTCTTATGCTGCGTTTTGTTATCTCCGCGATCAATATGGCACCGTTGATTTTAGCCAGTGGCCTGCTTACAGGCATTTTCGTGAAGAAGAAATCAATGCGTTAACTGCTGCTGATACGGCCGCATATCCGGAAATAGCCCTTCATTATTATATACAGTACCAGTTACATCTGCAATTGAAAGAAGCTACCGCCTATGCTCATCAAAACGGCATCATACTCAAAGGAGATATTGCAATTGGCGTGTACAGACATGGAGCAGATGCGTGGCAGCATCCTGAATTATATCACATGGATGCACAGGCGGGTGCGCCACCTGATGATTTTGCTGTAGCTGGTCAAAACTGGGGTTTCCCTACTTACAACTGGCAACAAATGCAAGCAGATGGATTTGCCTGGTGGAAGCAAAGATTCGCCCAAATGAGCGATTATTTTGACGCATTCCGAATCGATCATATTCTCGGCTTCTTCCGTATATGGAGTATTCCAATGCATGCGGTTGAAGGCATTATGGGACATTTTGTTCCCGCTATTCCTGTTCATATCAATGAATTTCAACAAAGAGGTATTTCGTTCGATCACCATCGCTTTACCCAGCCTTTTATCAACGAAAATGTATTATGGGAACTTTTTGGGTATGATAATGACCTGGTAAAAAAAGAATTCCTTGAACCGGATGGGGAAGGATTTTATCGCCTTAAACCAACATTTGCTACACAACGACAAGTGGAAGCCTATTTTAATACACTTGAACAGGATGAGCAGCATGAAAAAGTAAAAAAAGGATTGTATGACCTGATCAGTAATGTGTTATTGTTCCCTGCAGCAGAAGCAAGCAATGACTCATTTCATTTTCGTATCGGTATAGAAAATACCTCATCCTTCCGCTATCTTGATGCACATGTACAGGGTTTACTTAAATCGCTCTACATAGATTATTTCTATCGTCGTCAGGATGATTTCTGGAAGAATGAAGCCATGCAAAAACTCCCTGCGTTGAAAAGGGTAACCAATATGCTGATATGTGGAGAAGACCTTGGAATGGTACCAGATTGTGTACCTGATGTAATGCGTCAACTCGGACTTTTGAGCCTGGAAATTCAAAGGATGCCAAAAGATCCTAAGAAGACTTTCTTTCACCCGAATGATGCTCCATACCTCAGTGTGGTGACTCCATCAACCCACGACATGAGTACAATTCGTGGATGGTGGGAAGAAGACAAGGAAAGGATTCAGCAATTTTACAACCACGAATTGGGTCAGTGGGGCGAAGCACCGAATTACTGCGAAGCCTGGATCAATCAGTCCATTGTATTGCAACATTTATATTCACCCGCAATGTGGGCAGTATTTCAGCTACAAGACTTACTTGGCATGAATGCAGTACTCAGACGTGAAAATCCCAATTCCGAAAGAATCAATGTTCCGGCAAACCCTAAACATTACTGGCGTTACCGCTTACATATAAGTATAGAAGAATTACTCAAAGAATCGCTATTCACAGAGGAAATACATGGCTTTGTAAAGGCAAGTGGGAGAGCCTAGTTGCATCCTTTGAGAAGCTGGTCCATAGACCATAGTCGATAGTCCATAGTCCATAGACCATAGTCCATAGAATATTGACCATGGACCATGGACTATGGTCTAAATTGCATAAATCCAGTTACACCCGAATACCAAGTCGTTAGCCATCATAACAATAATCTGTTGAATAAAATCCGGCACTTATTAATTCAATAGGCATCACTAGGGCATATCTATTATATTTGCGATTCCAAAATCAATCCCTTTGAAACTGAGTTATCGGGCAATCAATCTGCCATTTCAATACCCATTTACCATTTCTCACGGAAGAACCAAAACACACCAGCCTTCACTAATTGTGGCCCTTGAACTTGGCCCATTTGTGGGCTTTGGTGAAGCGCCTGCTATTACCTATTACAATATTACCGTAGAGGAAATGATCGCCGACCTGGAGAAACACAGGGTAATGATCGAAAAATTTGCACTTACGGAGCCAGAACGATATTGGCATTATCTGCATCATTTGCTTCCTAATAACCCTTTTTTGGTTTGTGCCCTCGACATGGCCTGCTGGGATCTTTTTGGTAAGATGAAGGGGAAACCTGTTTACCAATTATGGAATACTGAGTGGGATCATACACCTGAAACAGATTATACGATTGGCATCGACACTATTGATGTGATGGTCAATAAAATGAAAGCCCACCCATGGCCCGTATATAAAATAAAACTTGGCACTCCTCAGGATATAGCCATTATTGAGGCATTAAGACAATACACCAATGCAAGTTTCAGGATTGATGCCAATGCTGGCTGGACAACCGAAGAGGCATTGAGCAAAATTCCTCAACTGGCAACATTAGGGGTTGAGTTCATTGAACAACCACTGGCAAAAGATAATTGGGAGGGGATGAAAATTTTATACGAAAAATCTTCACTTCCTTTATTTGCGGATGAATCATGTGTATCGGAACATGATGTAAAAAAATGTGCCGGTCATTTTCATGGAATCAATATTAAACTTACCAAGTGCAGTGGACTTACCCCCGCAATCAGAATGATTCAGGAAGCAAGAACACTGGGATTAAAAGTAATGATGGGCAGTATGAATGAATCTACCATTGGATCTGCTGCAATAGCCCAGTTTTTACCACAACTGGATTACGTGGATATGGATGGGCCATTGCTATTGGCAGAAGATATTGCATCAGGACTTAACTACGATTTTGGTAAAGTTCAATTAACCGGTAAACCGGGATTCGGTGTACAACTGATTTAATCGGTGTACGCCAATTCAGCTATTTCCACATTCACTTTTTTATAACAGTTGTGGCCATTTCTGGCATTGCGTTTGGCTTATATAATGTATAAACCAACAAACCATGAAATGAGCCATAATAGTGTTAGGATTACCTGCAATATTCATCGGCAAGTTTCATGTATTTAAACGCTAAAAACGATTAGTCATGAAAAAGAAAATTTTACCCATCGCCATTGTATTATCAGTATTACTGATCAACACATCCGAAGCTCAAGTGAGGGTAAACCTCAACGTGAATATTGGTCAACGACCAGCCTGGGGCTTGCCTGGTAACTATGCGGGAGACTTCTACTATTTCCCCGAAATCGATGTCTACTATAATATTCCCCAACGCCGTTTCGTATACCTCGAACGTGGCAGATGGATATATGTGAGTGAATTGCCAAGAGCCTATCGTGGATTCGATCTTTACCGTGGTAATAAAGTGGTGATTAACGACCCAAATCCTTTCGCCCGCCCTCAATATTATCGGGAAAGATATGGCCGTCAATACACTGCCTACAGACCACCGGTAGTAATTGTTGATAAAAGAAGAGGATATGACCGCGACGATCACCGTCGAGACAGGAGAGACCACGATCGCGGCCGCGGTAGATGGTAAGGGCAATGGTGAATGATGAATAATGAATGATGAACGTTGAAGTAAAGCACAACCCCTCCTTCGTTATTCATCATTCGTTATTCAATATTGTCCTGTAAATAACAGCTTTTAGCTTTTAGCCTTTAGCTGTTAGCCAGGATTGGCGGTTATTTTAGACTATCTACTAATAATGGAATAAATGACAGGGCTTGCAAATTTGTTTTGTAAAAATCCTACTTTAAAGAAGTATTTAATTGTCTCGGTTCTGATCGTAGATGGTTAAATTCATAGCAAAAAAGCTAATGGCTAACAGCTAATGGCTAATAGCTGTTTTATCCCCTGACAGCAATGATTCGTTATTCAACATTCTTTTGTCTATTTCTGATTTAGTACCGACTTTCGGGTTATGACGCCAGCACGAAGAGAAAAATTACTCCGGGTTCTGCAGAACAGACAGGCGAATCTGGCTGTTGTTATGGAAAATGTACAGGATCCGCATAATATTTCCGCCGTTATGCGCACTTGTGATGCAGTTGGTATACAGGATATTTATATTCTGAACACCAAAATCCCCCGACACTTGAAATTTGGACCTAAAAGCAGCAGTAGTGCCGCTAAATGGTTAACCATACACCAGTATGAAGATGCTCAGCTCTGCTTTCAGGACCTACGAAAGAACTATAAGAAAATATTAACCACCCATCTTGCTTCAGATGCGATAAGTCTTTATGATATTAATTTTACGGAAAGCATTGCACTTGTATTCGGCAATGAGCATGCAGGTGTTAGCGATGAAATAAGGGCTCTTGCTGATGGCAATTTCGTCATACCACAAATGGGTATTATCCAAAGCCTGAACAATTCTGTAGCTTGTGCTGTAAGTATTTATGAAGCCTGTCGTCAAAAGCAAATAGCTGGACAGTATAACCAGGTGTCTATGTCTACTGAAAGACAAGAACAATTGTTACAGGAATGGGGATATGAAGAAGAAACTTAGTTTAATACGGTTTTAGTTCTGTCTGTCGGGGTCGAGTAATTCTATAAACTTATATAAGTTGAAAATGAAAAAAATATGCTTTCTTTTTGCCTGTATTTTATTATTAAACCAGGCAGAAGCGCAACAAAAAAATATTCAGAAAGTCAAGATCAAGGACCTGCAGAAAATCATTGATACAACTTCTGTTCCATTGGTCGTAAATTTTTGGGCAACCTGGTGCCCTCCATGTATCAAAGAAATTCCCTGGTTCGAAAAAGCAGTTGCTTCTTACAAAGATCAACAGGTAAAATTATTACTGGTGAGTTTGGATTTTGCAGACGACTATCCAAAAGGAATTGCCGATTTTGCAAAGAAAAATAATTACAGCTCTACCATCATCTGGCTTGATGAAACAGATGCCGATGTTTTTTGTCCTAAAATAGACAAACAGTGGGATGGAGCTATCCCAGTTACACTAATGGTAAATAAAAAGAAAAAATACCGGAAGTTTTTTGCGCAGCAATTACCGGAACAAAAGTTTATACAGGAGTTAAACGCATTGACTGCGCAATAAACTATTGGTAATCATTTTCAGATTCTTCTAACTGTTTATCCATACGCGTAGTAAGATAAATGGCATAAACAAGGGCAATCAGACTGCAGGTTGCTAATACAATGCCAGTTGTGCTTCCATAGTTTATCCCTTCAGCAAGTGCATAAGCGATTAATACCAGCATAATGATGATAAGAATGGGTCGCATATAACAGTAGTTTGGTTACTAATTGGATGCCTGAACGATTATTTTCCATAAAAAAAGCGGATATTTTTTTTACCTAAATAATCCGCTTTTACAATTTATTGATATTGAATCAGTTTCGTTTAATGCCGCAACCGACAGAACGACTTTCACGAACTGTAATGGATTGCCCTTTAACAAGCTGATTAATGGCTTCAACACTATGTACACGTTTCACATTTCCGGCATCGGAAGGGTTATCATCTATGGCTCCTTTATATTGTAATTTTCCCTTGGCATCAAAAAGAAATATCTCTGGCGTTCTTGTTGCGCCAAATGCATTGGCAATTTTCGAATCTTTATCAACTACATAAGCAAAATCATACCCTTGGGTTTTCGCATATTCCTGCATCGCACTAAATGAATCATCATCATCTCTGGATGCTTCATTCGAATTCAATAGGATAATGCCAATATTATTTTGTTTGGCATAAGCTGCCAGGTTTAATGTGCGTTGTTGGTTTTTAACTACATAAGGACATGTATTACAGGAGAACATTACCAATACACCATTTTGCTGAAACTCATTTTTTATACTCGTTTCTTTTCCTGAAACATCTTTCATTTTCACATCACCCATTGGTAAATCAGCTCCAATGGATAGAGATTGGGCTTCTAGCGATAAAAGACTACCCAATAACAAGGCTGTTATAAACAGTTTTTTCATAAGGTATACTTTAATTAGGTTAGAAATTGACTGACTTATTTTTTGGATGTGTAAAAATCAGACTTCTTTAGCAGCTTCTTTTTGCTGTCTGAGTTCAGCTTCTCTTGTAAGATAAGTTATACTAACATTAAGTTCAAACCCAATTAACAAAATTAACGAATTGATATAAGTCAATAGCATGAGAATCAATACAGTGCCAATTGAACCATAAATTCGGTTATAGTTTGAATTGGCAAATAGACTTACCCAATAAGAAAAGATAATAGTCGTAATCAGGGTTAAAAATGTAGCTAGTAAGGAGCCTGGAGTTACCAATTTCCATCTCTTGGTAACTGATGGAGCATATTTATAGGTAAAAGCTATTCCATAAAATACCAGCGCAATAATTACCAGCCAGCGTAAAACATTCCAGAATGGAAGTGATTGTGATCGTATGTTGAATAAGTTTTTCAGGAGTTTCAAAAGTTGTTCCTGTCCAATTAAAGCGATAGACGACCCAAGCACTAACAAAATTAGAATGGCGGTTAATTGAATAGCTCTCCAGCGCTGGTGAAATATAAATGCTTTCTGCTGTTGAATAGATCTGTCGAAAGTTCTGATAATACCAATCATGGCATTTGAAGCATAAAAAATCAATAACAGAAATCCGAAGGAGAATACACCGACTTGTTTATCAAGTAAATCAGCTAAAATTTTATCCAGGAACTCGTATGTTTCTGTACCTGGCGATATATCCTTAAATAACCCCAGTATTTGTTTTTCTACATTGATGGATGCAGGAAAATAGGGAATAAGCGAGAAAAGAAACAATAGTGCAGCAGGCAATGCCATGATCAAATTAAATGAAATAGCTGAGGCCCTTTCATTTAATCCCACTTTATTAATCTGTTTGAAAAAGAACACAACCACATCATACAATGGAAGTCCACGAAACCCTGGTATTAAAAGGGTTTTGCTTTTGCGAATTACAAAAGCAATAGGTTTCCAGGAAATGATGATTCGTTGTAGTTTAATCAAAATGTCGTTATTTTTTATTGGCCATATAGATATCTAACTGACGCTGGTATTCTTTTGCATATTTATTATGCTCTTCATAATTAGCGCTAAAATGATGATAACCACTAAAGTCGCTTTTAGCTACAAAGAAAAGATAATCAGTAACGGGCGCTTCTAAAATAATATCGATTGTTTTGGGTGATGGGGTACAAATTGGGCCAGGAGGCAATCCTTTATTACGATAGGTGTTGTAAGGAGAAGGATTCGATAAGTATTTTTCGTAGATCCTGGTAATGGTAAAGTCCTGCATCGCATACTTTATCGTAGGGCATGCCTGAAGGGGCATTCCTTTATCCAATCTGTTCAGGTAAACACTTGCGATCTTATATTTATCACTGTCGAAATTGGTTTCTTCCTCCACAATTGATGCAAGGGTGTATGCGTCGGTTTGTGTTAGTCCTTTAGACTGCGCTTTAGCGAGCCGGTTATTTTGTTGCCAGAATTGCTCGCTACGGTCTTTTAGTTTACGCATGATTTTAATCAAAGGAGTGTTCCAGTAAAAAATATACGTATCTGGAATTATCTGTGTAAACAAAAGAGTAGTATCTGTACCTAATTGAATCAAAGAATCATTAGATGAAAGAAATGCCATTGTTTGGACAGAATCCGTTGAAAACTGTTTGCCTATCAATTTAGCAAGATCTGCTTTTGTGCGAATTTTATTGATGACCAGTTTAAGCTCAGCCTGTTTTCCATTACGAAGCATTCTTGCTATACTAAATGCCGACTGACCTTTCTTCACTTCATATTTACCCACTTTCAACTTTGGCCAGAGGGTAGTTAATGACCCGATTATTTGCAAACCAGTTGTACGGGATACAATATTTTCATCTTTTAAAAGTGCCAATACTGCTGCTTTATCTGTTTGTCCTTCCCGAATGATAAAATAGCGACTCTTTTCATCAAAATTGGTGGTACTCCCAAAAAGGAGCCATGCGGCTACAGAACCTACAAAAACCGCCAGTAAAAAGGCCCAGGCCGATATCCGTTTCATGTGTTTGAAAGATTGATTTTATCCAGCAATTTCAGGCCAATAAATATGCCAATAATTAATGGTTGATGTTTTACCACATCAATTTAAACAAAAAACCCTGTCTGTACTCCAGGCAGGGTTTTGAATGAATATTTTTTATGGTTATTTCTTACCAGTGTCCGGTGTAGCTGTTGCAGTATTTGCAGGAACAGTTGGCGTTGGAGCAGGTTGGCTGGTAGTTGTATTTACTTTTTGTAATACAGAATTATCAACCCCTGAACCACCTTTCAGGAACAGGCTTGAAACAAGTGCAAGTACAGCAATAATGGCAGCAAAGATCCAGGTGCCTTTCTCCAATACATCGGTTGTTTGTTTAACACCCATAAAGTTATTGGTCAGGCCACCCACATTGGCAGAGAGGCCGCCACCTTTGGGGTTCTGAATCAGTACAACAAAACCTAGTGCCACACAGGCTAACACAATCAGAACAAGAAACAGAATGATCATTTTATATACCTTTTAAATGTTGAATCCTGGCCGCAAAATAAGCGGATTTTTCAGGATTTATGAAACTTAATTTAATATAGAGCTGGATTGCTTTCTCAGTTTGCCCCTGTTTTTCGAGCACTTCGGCCATGGTTTCGGTCACAACCTCCCTTGATTCATTGGAATTTTCCGCTATCAGCGCCACAGCCTGTTCAAGGTCGGAGCCGGTTCCCAGGTCTGTATTTGACGGGTTTGCCTGCTTCATTTGCTTTAGCCAATCGGTAAATTTCCTGAGTTGGGACGTGAGCTTATCCTGTGGAATACTACTCAGATCGATTTTAATGCCCTGAGAAGCAAAATAATCGATGGTATGGAGTTTCTCGGTTTCAATTTCCAGCTTTTCATCCTCCTTAACCGGTTTTTTAAAATCGGCCAATTGTTCCGATAACAGATCTGAAAGCTTTGCATCGGGTAGGGGGAGGGCCTCTGTATCATCCGGATCAACTGCATCAGTATCGTCTACATCAGGAGGGTTGTCGGGTATTTTCCGGGGATCTATGGCTCGGATAATATCCTGAACGTCTTCTATGGAAGGAATGGAAATATTTTTATGAACCGGCTTATCAATTACCGGAGTTTCCGGCATACCAACCGTTTCCGTCCTGGCATCCACTTCTACGATATATTGAAACCATAGTGCATTGGGAATATGTAATAAAGACTTGCCAATAGACTTTTCATAAGCAGCCGAATTACCCAATTGCCTGAGTCTGGCACTGTATAATACCTGTGCAGGTGCAAAATAGGGGTACGACTTCACCAATGCCTCCAATTGATCAACAGGTACAAAATCAGCAGAAGACTGACCTGTTAAGTGGAATAAAGCTTTTTCCCGGATGGCATTCATTTGTTTCTATTGGTTGATTTAAGCCAGTTTAAAGAAGCAGTTAAACCTGCCACTGTTCTAAATGGGTTAATTCGTAGCGATAAATGTACTAATTGATTACCAGTTAGAAAAAAGTCGGTTAAATATTTCATCAACCATATTTCTTACTACTTCATCTAATAATTGCGCTTCTGCTGTATTGAAAGCTAAATTGGCACTGTAATCGAAACTTCTGCTTACATCAAATTCTTCTTTCTGGTTGTCTAGTGTTTTATTGAAGATGATATGAATGGTAACTGTTAATCGGTTGGTACTGGCTTGTCTGTTGCTAACACCCACGGTTTGTGTACCGTTATAGGTAGTAATACTTCCCCCAACTATATAATGTGCATCATCAGTGGTTACCCGGGTGAGTTTGGTTTGATTGGTTATTTTTTGTTGCAGTTTATCATTCAGTTTTGGACTAAGCTGTGGGTTGATATACGATGCTTTATTGTCGATAAAGTTGAGCTTAATGGTTTTTACTTTGGGATCGATACTTGCATCGTTGAATTGGTATTGCACTTTGCAGCCTGCAAATAATACAGTCAACATTATCAGGGTAAGAAAACCATGTATATTATATGAACCGGTTGATTTTTTCATGCTTAATTATTCTTCAATATCGTATTCTTTTAGTTTCCGATAAAGGGTTCTTTCACTGATGCCTAAATCAAGCGAGGCATCTCTACGCTTACCCTTGTGTTTTTTTAATGCTTTCAGGATAAGTTCCTTTTCCTTATCCATAATGTTTAACGATTCTTCCACTTCTTCATGGTGATGAATATCTTCATCATGCAATATTACTGGCTGACCATTCGCAGGTAGTATCTGGTGCTGCGGGGCACTGTTATTCATTACCGGTTGAAGTTCGCTGTTCGATTGAAAATCCTGCAGTAATGAATCTCTGGTAAAATTAGCCGCAGAACCTGCCAGTGAAGGATTCTGCAATATTTCCAGGAACATTTTTTTCAGCTCTGTAACATCCTTCTTCATATCGAAGAACAACTTGTACAATATTTCACGTTCATTGGCAAACTCTCCAGATCCGCCGTTAGACTGTCCCGCCAAAACAGGCATTCTTGAATATTTAGCCTGATCTGGTAAGAACTGGCTAAGTGTTGCTGCAGATATCTGGGTTGTTTGACTAAGCACAGAAATTTGTTCTGCAATATTCTTTAATTCGCGGACATTACCCTGCCATGGATGGTTAATTAACAGGGTTTTTGCGTCATCATCCAACTGTACCGGGGTTGTTTTATAGCGCTCGGCAAAATCAACTACAAACTTTCTGAAAAGTAAGAGCACATCTTCTTTACGGTCGCGCAGAGAAGGTACTCGGATAGGGACGGTACTTAAACGGTAATATAAATCTTCCCTGAATCTGCCTTTTTGTGTAAACTCTAATAATTCACGGTTGGTTGCGGCAATTACCCGCACATCGGTTTTTTGCACTTTTGAAGATCCAACCCTGATGAATTCTCCTGTTTCTAGCACACGTAGTAATCGGGCTTGGGTACCCAATGGCATTTCGCCAATTTCATCGAGGAAAATGGTACCGCCACTAACCGTTTCAAAATATCCTTTGCGGCTGTCTACCGCGCCGGTAAAAGCACCCTTTTCATGTCCAAACAATTCTGAATCGATGGTACCTTCCGGAATTGCCCCACAGTTAACTGCTATAAAGGGGTTATGTTTTCTTGCGGATAAAGCATGAATAATCTGCGAAAAAACTTCCTTACCCACACCACTCTCACCCACAATAAGCACCGTAAGATCAGTAGCCGCAACCTGCACAGCAGTATTCAGCGCATGGTTTAATGCCGGCGCATTTCCTATAATCCCAAACCTGTTTTTTATACTTTGAAGATCCATAAGATTAATTTGATGATGGCTGACGGCTGATGTCTGATTTGATTTTTGGATCTCAGATCTCAGATGTCAGATTTAATGTTTCTATACTAACTCACTAATAACAATTAACACCCCACTGTCACGCTCAATTTCGATATTGGATATTGGATATTGGATATTGAATATTCTTCATTCCTTCTCTCTTTCCCCCAACAGTGTTGTTTTGGTGCAATCTGTAACCTTGACCATTACATAGCTGCCTTTGAGGTTTTCATTCGGATCAATTTTAGGGAATACGAGTACTTTATTTTGGCTCGTTCTGCCCATCCAGGCTGCATCACTTTTACGGCTATTTCCTTCTACAAGCACTTTGAATGTTTTACCCAGATCATTTAGATTGCTTTGTCTCGATAATGCTCCTTGCAGGTCTACGATTTCCTGTAAGCGTCTTTTTTTAACATCTTCTGGAATATCATCTTTGTACCTTCTTGCAGCAAGTGTTCCTGGTCTTTCGCTGTAGAAGAACATATAACTCATATCGTATCCACTATAGCGCATGATGCTTAGTGTATCCTGGTGATCCTCTTCCGTTTCAGTACAAAATCCAGCGATGATATCTGCACTGATACCACATTCAGGTAATAGTTCCCTGATGCGATCAACCTTGGACATATACCATTCACGTGTATAGGTTCTGTTCATCAATTGCAATATTCTCGTACTACCACTTTGAACAGGTAAGTGTATATACTTACAGATATTTTCATACCTGGCCATGGTTTGCAATACTTCGTCTGTAATGTCTTTCGGGTGTGACGTACTGAAACGAACCCTAAGGTCCGGACTTACCAGTGCAACTTTTTCGAGCAGGGAAGCGAAAGTTACTGTTTCATCTTTTTGCTCATCGATCCAATAATAACTATCTACATTCTGACCAAGTAAAGTAACTTCTTTATACCCTTTGCTCACCAATTCGCTTACTTCATGTAAAATTGAATTGGCATCCCGGCTTCTTTCTCTTCCTCTGGTAAAAGGTACCACACAGAAACTACACATGTTATTGCAGCCACGCATGATCGATACAAATGCACTGATGCCATTACTATCTAAACGAATCGGAGCGATGTCGCTATAAGTTTCTTCCCGACTCAATAATACATTCACGGCTTTCTGTCCGGTTTCAGCTTCTTCGATTAGTGCCGGTAGACTTCTATAAGCATCCGGACCGACTACAATATCAACCAGCTTTTCTTCTTCCAATAACTGGGCTTTTAGTCTTTCGGCCATACAACCCAACATGCCGATCAATAAACCGGGTGTTCGCTCTTTCAGCTTGCGAAATTCAGTTAAACGCTTACGAACCGTTTGCTCCGCTTTTTCGCGAATAGAACAGGTGTTTAAAAATATCAGGTTAGCGGCTTCTACATTTTTTGTAGCACCAAAACCTGCATTGTTTAGTATGGAGGCAATTACTTCACTATCCGCAAAATTCATTGCACAACCATAACTTTCTATATAGAAATATTTCGAATACCGATTGGGGTCATTTGTAAATGGACTAAATGCTTCTCCCTGGCGAGCTTCGTCGTGTACTTTTTCCCCTATATCCAATACATCCATGAATCTTAGAATTTAAGAAATGCAAAATTAACAAAATTGTCTGGTTTTTGTGCCAGTTTGACAGGTTTTCAAGCTTGAAAATTCTGTTAATCAATTAGTTTTGCAGCGTAAATGCCCAAAACACATGAAGAAATGGATCTTAGGCCTGCTTTTAATTGTAATTGTTAAGGCAGGATTAGCACAGGATATAGTTGTTAATAAGCTCAGAAGCGAAACATCCCGTACCATTAAGAAAGAAGCAGATACCAGCAGATGGACCTGGAAAAGGGGTGGATTATTAAGTGCAAATTTATCACAAGGCTCCTTGAGTAACTGGGCTGCGGGTGGTGATAATTTTTCTCTTGCGGTTAGTTCCTATTTTAATACCTATTTCTTTTTAAAGAAAGGGAGGCATTACTGGGACAATAACTTCGATATGAACCTGGGGTATGTACAAACAACAAGCTTAGGAGGACGTAAGAATGATGATCGTTTTGATTTCCTGAGCAAGTATGGTTATAAAATGGACAGTGTAGGTAAAATATTCCTCTCAAGTCTGTTTAATTTCCGTTCACAATGGTTTGATGGTTATACATTTTCTGGTGGGGTTCCTTCTTTAGCTTCTTCATTCCTTTCTCCGGCATATGTAATCCTATCTGTTGGTTTTGATTATAAGCCCAATTCCAAACTTTCTGTATTCGTATCACCGCTAACATCCAGGTGGACAATCGTAGCGAATAAAAGTCTTTCAGCATTAGGTAAATATGGTGTGCCAATTGGCAAGAATTCATTTAATGAGATAGGTACTTTTGCAACCGTAAACTATAACAATACGATTGCTAAAAACATTACCTATAAAGCAAGGCTTGATATGTTCTCCAATTACAATAACAAAGCGCAGAATATCGACTTCTTTATGACCAACCTCTTTTCATTCAAAATCAATAAATTCTTCTCTGCTACCTATAGTCTGGATTTGATTTACGACGACGACGTTCGCCTATTCGGCCCCAACAAAAACTCTCCCGGACTTCAAACAAAAAGCCTAATAGGCATAGGGTTTCTGAAACCGTTCACGGTTAAAAAAGGATAGGGGAGATTTAGGGTTGTCTGATGGTAGGTTTTTTATGGCTGATGTCTGATTTAGGAAAGCAGTAATAGGATTAAAGCTAGATTTGTTAATATACAATGTTTAGTACACAATCTACTTAATTCAACAACCCAACTCCTAACAGCTAATATCCAAATCGACATCAGCAATCAGACATCAGCGATCAAAATCTGCCATCTGAGATCTAACATCATCAAAGCCCGTTATGCCTTTACTTTCAACAGGTGCTTAATCTTATTCGCTTTGTGTGTAAGATCCTGGTAGTCTTTGTGGATGATGGTTACATGTCCCATTTTACGGCCTGGTTTGGTTTGTTGTTTTCCGTAAAGATGAACAAAGACATTGTCCATTTTTAATACTTCTTCGAGGTTTTCATAAAATGCATTTCCGCTGTATCCTTCAGCACCTAAGAGGTTTACAATTGCAGAGGGAAGTATGGCATCAGGGTTACCTAATGGGTAGCCTAACATAATGCGCCAGAGCATATCGTATTGACTCGAATAATTGGCTTCGATGGTATGATGTCCGCTGTTATGAACCCTTGGGGCTGTTTCATTAACCAATACTTCTTCTTGTTTGTCAACAAATAATTCAACTGCAAATAATCCTGGACTATTAAGGGCCTTTACCACACGAAGAGCGATGGCTTCTGCTTTCCAGAGTACTTTTTCGGGGAGTTTTGCCGGACTAACCTGGTAATCTAATAAGTTCAATACCGGATCGAATACCATTTCTGCGGGAGGGTATAAAGTAGTTTCTCCTTTTTCGTTCATGGCAACAATCATAGCGATCTCCTTTTCAATCGGTACCATTTTCTCTAGTACCGCCGGGGCATCGAAGCCTTTAGGAATATCATCTTCTGCTTTAATGATCTGTACACCTTTACCATCATAACCACCCTGACCTATTTTATGTACTGCAGGAAGCAGGTTGATATGTTGTTGAACTTCTGCCAGTGTTTGGGTTACCACAAATAGAGAAGTGGGGATGTCGTTTTGCTGGTAAAATTCTTTCTGCAGTATTTTGTTTTTTATGGTACGAATTGCAGATGGTTTAGGAAATACTTTCACACCTTCCGATTCCAGTTTTTCAAGGGCATCAACATTTACTGATTCAATTTCGATAGTCAATACATCAAGGTCTTTCCCAAACTGATAAACCGTGTCAAAATCGTTGATATTACCCTGAACAAAATGGTGGCATAAATGGGCCGCGGGACAGTTAGGATCGTTTTCCAGAACATAAGTTTCTACCGTATAATTGGCCGCGGCTTGTAATAACATGCGGCCCAGTTGGCCTCCTCCAAGTATTCCTGCTTTCATGCAGCGAAGATAAGGGGGGAACAGAGAAATAAGGAACAGAGAAATACGAAATGGCAGGCAGAATCCCCTAATTTTGTTGCATGCTTCCCGACTATCCACATAAAATCTTTGGCGACAAGCGATTCTGCTATTGCCTGCTTATGGAAGCATTGGCTATGGATGCGGCGATCTGATTGATAACCTCTGCCGTTTTATTTATTCATCCTTAAATTTTATCGAATGGGAACAAGCGCCAATACCATGGTTTCTCCTGATATTACCACAGATTTTCTGCCTTTACAGGGCACTGATTATGTAGAATTTTATGTAGGCAATGCCAAACAGGCTGCCCATTTTTATAAGACAGCATTTGGGTTTCAAAGCCTGGCTTATGCCGGCCCTGAAACTGGTGTTAAAGACAGGGCCAGTTATGCTGTGAGACAAAACAAACTCACTTTTGTATTTACAACAGCATTACGTGGCGATAACCCTATTGCAGATCATGTTTACAAGCATGGCGACGGCGTTAAAGTACTTGCCCTAAAAGTGGAAGATGCTACTGATGCCTGGCATCAAACTACCAAAAGGGGAGGGAAAAGTTATATGGAGCCACAAAAATTTACCGACAATGATGGTGAATTAGTTATGAGTGGTATTCATACCTATGGAGATACCGTGCACCTTTTCATCGAAAGGAAAAATTACACAGGTGCATTTTTACCTGGCTATAAAGCATGGAATAGTCATTATAATCCAACCCCAACAGGACTCCTATATGTTGACCATTGTGTAGGCAATGTCGGATGGAACCAGATGAATCCATGGGTGAAATTTTATGAAGATGTAATGGGTTTTAAAAATATCCTCAGTTTTGATGATAATGATATCTCTACCGAATACTCTGCACTGATGAGTAAGGTAATGAGTAATGGAAATGGATTTGTTAAGTTTCCGATCAATGAGCCGGCCGAGGGAAAGAAAAAATCGCAGGTAGAAGAATACCTGGATTTCTATAATGGAGAAGGTTGCCAGCACGTAGCCCTTGCAACAAATGATATTGTTCAAACAGTAACAGAACTCCAGGACAGGGGTGTTGAATTCCTGAAAGTTCCCACTACTTATTATGATGATCTTTTGGACAGGGTAGGACATATCGACGAAGACCTTGCTCCGCTGAGAGATTTAGGGATTCTGGTAGACAGGGATGATGAAGGTTATCTGTTACAGATATTCACGAAACCCGTTGAGGACCGTCCAACCTTATTCTTCGAAATAATACAGCGCAAGGGCGCCAAAAGTTTCGGCAAGGGCAATTTCAAAGCCCTTTTTGAAGCCATCGAAAGAGAGCAGGAAAGCCGCGGCAATTTGTAGCGCCGCTGGCGCTAGACCATAGTCGATAGCCCATAGACCATAGTATTTTAATACATTGTTTTCCTATGGACTATTGTCTATGGTCCCGCCAGCGGCCAGGCTCGCAAACAATAATCTTCGCCAAACTTCGTTTCTTTAACACGATATTGAAACCAGCGTATCAATCGTTTTATTATTTTGCAGCTATGCGGCGATCCCTGCTCCTTATTATTTTCAGTTTTATAGCCAGTTTTGTGTTGGCCCAAAATGGCTTTATTGATTACCAGCGAGTTTTTCCCAGGGTTGCCGGTGCGATAAAGACCAAGGAAGATACCCTCAAAAAACAGTTTGCTGCGGCTAAATTGCAATGGCCGGCAAAAGATATCTATGTACGTAGTTTCAAATATGATAGTCAACTGGAAGTATGGGTAAGAAATACTTCAGCAGAACCGTATAAGTTGTTCAAAACCTACAAGATATGTGCTTTATCGGGGACGCTTGGACCTAAACGAATTGAGGGTGATTACCAGGTTCCGGAAGGGTTTTATTATATTAATCAGTTCAACCCCAAAAGCATGTATCATCTTTCCCTTGGGTTGAATTATCCGAATGCATCAGACCTTTTACTAAGTGATTCTATTAAGCCGGGCAGCGATATTTTTATCCATGGAAGTTGTGTAACTGTTGGTTGTATACCTATACAGAACGACCAGATCGAGGAACTCTATGTGCTCGCATCGCATGCACGTAATCAGGGACAGGATTTTATCCCCGTACATATTTATCCTGTTCGTTTCAGCAATAACAGGAGCCAGGAATACCTCTCCAGAAATAGCAAAGAAGACAGCGACTACCAAAAATTCTCCACACGTTTAAAAGAAGTGTACGACTTCTTCGAAGAACACAAAAAACTCCCATTGATTTCGGTGAACAAAAAAGGGGAATACGTGATTCTTTGATGGCTGATGGCTGATCGCTGATGTCGGATTTTTGATCTTAGATTTTTGATCTTTGATTTGAAATAATGAATTTGCCCTATGAAAAATAAATCCTAGATCAGAGATCCTAGATCAAAGATCAATTTTTTGGGCTGAGTTTTTGCCTCACAACATGATACAGTTGCATGGCGTCGGGGGTTAGTTTGAAATAGAATACTCCTCCGATCATGATACTGGAGAACACAATACCATTGAGGATAATGGATATCCAACCATTTAATGTTCCAAAAGCAAAATAACATACGCCATATGCTGCCACACTAAGTAATATGGCATAAACCGTTTTTGCATTGAATGGTTGCATATTGAATTTTCGCCGGAGGAATTCGTACCGAATGAAATTATAGGTGGCATAAGCAATCAGTTCTGCAATAGCAGACCCAAGTATGCCATAATTTTTAATTAGGTAATAAGTAAGTGGTAAGCGCAATCCGATAAGTACCACACCGCTAATAAAATCAAATCGCCACGAGGTAGAGGTATTAATTACCATAGCATTTAACCCAGTACCTGCATCAATAATACGAACCATGCTTAGAATAAATAAAACGGTCATGCCATCTAAATATTCGTTTTGTATATTCAATACACTAATTCCTTCCCTGACATTAAGCCAGATATTGCCAAATAAAAACAAGGCCATCAGCAATAAATTAATACAGGAGCGTGAGTATATACGGTTAACTTCTGCGTGATTCTTATCCTTCCAGGCCCTGGCAAGAAAACTGGATGATACCGCCTGAATACTTCTTTGAGGTACTTGTAAAACATTGGCTCCAAACTGTGCAAATACAAAGATGCCAACTGCTGTAAGGTCATAAAATTTAGCAATGATAAAGGTATCGATGGTTGCAGCAAGAGAAGCGATTAATGTTCCACCATAAACAAGAGCCTGCATTGCCAACATTTTTTTCCAGAACTTACGAGTTACCTTACTGAGGGAAATCGTAAAGGGGAATTTCCCGCTACGGATCATGTATACCAGCAGGAAAAGAAAAACAGCCAGGTATTGAAAAGCAAATAGTTTAATAAATAAATTGAAATCAATAACCTTGAAATAAAAACAACCAATTAGTACGCTGGTTATAATGCGTAAAACAGTTTCTTTTAAAAAATTAGAAACAACAGATAATTGTAATGCCCAGCAAAATCCTTCAATGATCGAAAAAAACAGGAGCCCAATAGCGAAAGGAAACATCCAGTAATAATAATGAACAATTAACGAAGATTTTTTCAAGTATTGTTCTACAAAATAAGGTTGAAGGGCATAACCGCTGATCAGTACAATTAAAAAGCCAATAAAGGAGGCTACCATAGCCCAGCTCATCAGGTCAATCTTCTGAAAAGGCAGGTTGTCTTTATAATAAGGATAGAATTTATAAATAACAGGAATAATACCCATTGCACCAAAGGCCGTCATATTTTGTGCGAAATCGAAAAATATTCTTGTAAGACCGAACTCCTCTGGCGTAAATGATCCGTCTTTGGTATATAAATACTGATTAATAAAACCAATCAAAAAGCCAATATAAATTAGCACACTAGAAATAATTGTTTGTTTCCTGATACTTCCCATGCCTGGTTAATAATTTATAGTGGCTTTTGCATTGATCGGTTAAAAATAGGATATTCGGGGCAGGATGAAAGCAATCAATAATACAATAACTTTTTTTTATATACTTATCGGTGCTTACCTGGTAATAGGTACGGGTTGCAACACGAAACTTCAGTCAGACAAAAAAGTCTTTTATTACAATGAAACAACCGGAATTGCTACCCTTGATCCTGCATTTGCTAAGAACCAGTCTATCATGTGGGCCATTCACCAGGTCTACAATACATTGGTTGAAATAGACAGCAACCTAAATATTGTTCCATCACTTGCTAAAAGCTGGGATATAAGTCAAGACCGCAAGACCTACACTTTCCACCTCCGTACAGATGTTTATTTCCATGATAGCAATATATTTCCTGGTGGGAAAGGGAGAAAAATGAGTGCCGGCGATATTGCATTTAGCCTGGGAAGAATAATAGATAAAAATACTGCCAGCAGTGGGGCATGGATTTTTAATAACAGGATAGATAACGATCAACCATTTACGGTAATAGACGATTCGACTTTTCAGTTAAAATTACTTCGGCCTTTTCACCCCATTATGGGTATTTTAAGTATGCAATATTGCTCCATAGTTCCCAAAGAAGCGGTGGATAAATATGGCAAAGATTTCAGGAGAAACCCTTGTGGTACCGGACCATTTAAATTTGTATCATGGGATGAAGGTGAGGCCCTGGTATTTCATAAAAACGAACAATACTGGGAACGCGACGAAGAAGGCAAAACCTTGCCTTACCTGGATGCAATACAGATAAGTTTCTTCGATAATAAAGCAACGGAGTTCCTGCAATTCAGGCAGGGCAGACTTAGTTTTATCAATGATATTGATGCTTCTTTTAAAGATGAATTATTAACTAAAAAAGGATTGTTGCGGAAGGAGTGGGAGGGTAAGCTATTACTTAATAAAGCCGCCTACCTCAACACGGAATATTTTGGCATATTGGTAGATGACCAAAATCCACTGGTGAAAAATTCTCCGGTTAAATTAAAGCTGGTAAGACAAGCCATGAACTATGCAATCAACCGTCAACAATTGATGATGTATATGCGTAATTCAATTGGTATTGCTGCTGAGTCTGGCTTTGTTCCGGGTGGATTACCTTCAAAAAATATAGACTCGGTAAAAGGCTATCATTATAGTCCTGAGACTGCCCGTAAGTTGCTTAAGCAGGCTGGTTTTACAGATAACAGGAAGTTGCCAGAGATAAAACTACTCACCATTCCCATATATGTCGATATCGCCAGTTTTGTGGCCAAACAAATGGAGGAAGTGGGTATTCCGGTTCAGGTAGAAGTAATTCAAAAAAGCCTGCTCCTTGAACAAACCGCTAAGTCGCAAGCCATGTTTTTTCGTGGCAGTTGGATAGCTGATTATCCTGATGCGGAAAATTATATGGCGATGTTTTACAGCAAGAACCCGGCTCCACCAAATTATACAAGGTATAAGAATCCGGAATTCGATAAGCTATATGAGCAGTCATTACTCGAAACCAATGACTCCCTTCGCTATGCACTTTATCGCAAAATGGATCAGATGGTCATTAATGATGCACCCGTAATCCCAATCTGGTATGACATGGCAATCCATTTCGTTCAACCCAATATAAGCGGATTTCATGCCAATGCATTAAACCTGCTGGAACTAAGAAAAGTAAAAATTCAATAAGCGGGCAATAGAACGCAGATTTATCATGATAATCATGATAATAGATCATGATAAATCTGTGTTCTATCTAAGCAGCCAAATAAGATTAGTAGCGATTATTTTATAGGAGTCTGCTTTAATGACGTCAAAACTCCCTCTATGGATAATTTTCTCTTTTTGGCAGATTTCAAGCCTTGATTCGCATTACTCACTATAATTTATTGACAATTCACAATTCACAAATGACATCTCACCCTTTTTTCTTCAATTTATCCTTAAACACTTTTTCAAATTTCTCCAGTTTAGGTCTGATTACAAACCTGCAGTAACCCTGATTAGGGTTATCGTTGTAATAGTTCTGGTGATAGTTTTCTGCGGGATAGAAATTTTTAAAGGGCTCGACTGTGGTGACGATCGGTGCATCCCAGGCGCCGCTTTTGTCGAGCAGGGCCTTATATTTCTCTGCTTTTTCTTTTTGAGATGCATTGTGGTAGTACACTACACTCCTGTATTGCGGGCCTATATCATTGCCTTGCTGGTTTGGAGTAGTAGGATCGTGTGTTTTCCAGAATACTTCCAGTAATTCATCATAACTGATTTTTTTAGGATCGAAAATAATCCTTGCCAACTCCACATGTCCGGTATTTTTATCACAAACCTGTTCGTAGGTAGGGTTTTCAACAAATCCTCCTCCATAACCGCTGATTACTTCCAATACACCGTCAAGACGTTGAAAAAAAGCCTCTGTGCACCAAAAACATCCTTCTCCGAAAGTTGCAGTATCTGTTTCGATGCCTGCATAGTTAATCTTAGTGTTCATCTTATTTGATTTTGTTGCGGGTTGCTGGGCGCAGGATACCAGGCTAAACCCCAGTACCAGTAAACTCATGACCATTCGCATATTTCCTGTTTTAATAAAATTACGTAATTGGTAGTATAACAGATTAGACTATATATATGTTCTGTACTTACAAAAAAGCTGTTAAAACTCATGTTGTTAATTTTTTAGGGAGGGGGCAGAATTCAAAAATCAAAAGTCAAAATTCAAAAATCCCTAAGGAGGCCAACCTCTAAAAATCAAAAAATCAAAGATCAAAGATCAAAATTTCCCCCCTTACCTTTGCGCCTGAAATAACCATTATGCGCTTATACCCGGAAACAGCCTTGGTACAACTGGAATTCGACAAAGTACGTGCTTTGCTGGAAGGGTATTGTAAAACAGTATATGCCAAAGAAAAGGCTGCCCAATTGCGCATACATACCCGAAAAGAATACATAGAGCTGGAATTGAAGCAAAGTTTCGAGTTTAAGTCCATTCTTCAGCAGGCACAATATTTCCCCAACGATTTTGCACAACCACTACAGAAAGAAATAAAGCTTTTAGGTATGCAGGGAGCATTAATTACCGGAGAGCAGTGGTTACAAATTCGAAAACTGGCTGAAAACACCGCCAATATTTTTCGTTGGTTCGATCCCGAAAAAAGAATGGCCTTCCCGGCAATGGCAAAAGTGATAGAAGGGGTTTATTATGAAAAAGCAATTATTGCACTGATCGATGAAGTAATAGATGAACAGGGAAATGTAAAAGATAATGCTTCTGATGACTTACATAAAATCCGTATGAGTCTTTACCGGAAGCGTAATGAATTGAGGCGTGTGTTTGAGAAAGTGATCAGTAAACTCGCCAAATCGGGTTATACGGCTGATATCGACGAAAGTTTCAGTAATGGAAGAAGGGTAGTAGCTGTGTTTTCAGAACATAAGCGACAGGTAAAAGGTATTCTGCATGGAGAGAGTGATAGTCGCAAGACAGCATTTATTGAGCCGGAAGAAACCATTGACCTCAATAACCAGGTATTCTCGCTTGAAAACGAAGAAGCAAAAGAGGTTCAGCGAATACTTCGCCAACTTACATCACGCATATCTGCTTATGCTTCATTACTAGCACAGTACCTGATGATTGCCGGAGAATATGATTTTATCAGGGCAAAAGCAAAACTGGCCATTGACATGAATGGTCAATTACCTGAGTTATCAGATAAAGCACATATACACTTAATCAATGCCTATCATCCATTATTGTATTTGTATAATAAAACAAGTGGTAAAGCAACCATTCCGGTAACCCTTACCCTGGATGATAAAAACAGGATATTGGTGATCAGTGGCCCGAATGCGGGGGGTAAAACGGTTACGATGAAAACCATTGGACTAAACCAGCTATTACTCCAAAGTGGTTTACTGGTGCCCGTTAGTCCCGATTCGCAGATGGGTATTTTCAAGCAATTGTTTATTCATATTGGGGATACACAAAATTTAGAGTTTGAACTGAGTACTTATAGCAGCCATTTACTACACATGAAATATTTCATTGAGTCTGCGAATGGTAAAACCATGTTTTTTATTGATGAATTAGGTAGCGGAAGTGATCCCAACCTGGGTGGTGCTTTTGCAGAAGTGATTATGGAAGAATTGGCCAGGAGACATTCATTTGGGGTTGTTACCACACACTACCTTAACCTGAAAGTGATGGCTAACAGAACACAGGGTATCATCAATGGGGCCATGCAGTTTGATGAAGTGAACCTTCAACCAATGTATAAACTCATTGTAGGCAAGCCGGGCAGTTCATACACTTTTGCCATTGCTGAGCGAATTGGCTTACCTCAGCACCTCATCAACAGGGCAAGAAAATTGGTGGATGAGGATCATTTTAAACTGGATCGTTTATTAAACCGTACAGAGCAAGACCTGCAGCAATTAGAGCAGGAGAAAAAGCAATTACACAAACTCCTGCGTGAAAATGACCGGTTGAAAAAGGAGATGGAGACGGTAATGGACAAAGAAAGGCATCGTCAACAGGTAGAATTACTGAAAAACCAGAATCGTATTACCGAGGAGCGTTTGGCGTACCTGAAAGACATGGAACGTAAGTTGAAGCAAATTGTGCTCGACTGGAAAAAAGCTGAAAACAAGCAAGATGTAATCAAAAACCTGCAAAACCTGCTCTTTAAACAAAAAGAAGCAATTGTAGTAAACAAACTTGCTAAAAAAGTAGACCAGAAATACAAAGAATTGAACCAGCTTATTGCAGTAGGCTCAATGGTTAAACTGAAAAAGAATTACCAGGTAGGCGAGGTAAAAGAGATCAGGGGCAAAAGAGCCATTGTGCAGGTAGGCCAACTCCCCATCAACGTAGACTTAGCTGATCTTGTGGTAGTGGAGAAAGTAGTGAATAGTGAGTAGTGAATGGTCAATGGTGAATTGTCAATAGAAAATTGCAAGTAATGCTCTCTATTGACAATTCACCATTGACCATTCACATCAAAACTATCCTTTCTTATAAACCGCCTTAGTATCAAAATCTCCCTGAGGAGTAGACAGGTGGTTGCTGAGGGTTAATGTTTTTCCATCGGCGCTGATTTCCCATTTTTCGTTGCCTTTCATTTCAAAGCTGTTTCCCTGAAATTCCATTTTGAGGTCAAAGTCTATTTTAAAACTTTGTTCACCATCCCAGGAAAGGGTACCGGTCTTCTTACTGTTCATCATACCTGCATTTTCTACGGGTTTTCCTACTGTATAGTTTTCGGTAATTTCCCCAGCGCTACCATCGAATGCGGTAACAGAGCGCACCATTTTAAATGCATCAGTTGATTGTTCAATGACAATTTTAGACGCAGCAGATCTTGCACCAAATTGTCCCAGTTCACTGGCACTCTCATCGAGGTTCCAGGTGCCAGAGAAATTAGCTGCTTTGTATGAAAAAGAGAAAAGTACAGACAGGCTTAAAAATGCGCCTGCGAGTAGAAATAGTTTACGGGTCATGGTTGTTAGTTTAGGTCTTAAATATAGTTAATTTATCATGTAAAATTCAAGTCGCTGTTTTAATTTGGATGAGCGGATGAGGCCAGGCCACCTGGTATAACTCCTTGTTAATCTGTTTATTTTGATAATCTTTTGAATATTTTTTGGTAGAAATTTTTCAACCCTTACTTTTGCCGCGGAGAGATGGCAGAGCGGTCGAATGCGGCGGTCTTGAAAACCGTTGACTGTCAAAGGTCCGGGGGTTCGAATCCCTCTCTCTCCGCCTTCACCCACCGAAGCCTTGGCGCAGGTGGGTTCTTTTTTTTTTATACATGCTCAATTGCTGGTGGGTTTCGGCGGACAAGTCCATTCCCTCGACCACCGAAGCCTTGGCGCAGGTGGTTTTTCTACCCGCCCAATTCCCTTGTGGGTTTCGGCGGGCAAGTCCATTCACTTGACCACCGGAGATTCTGCTAAGGTGGAAGAAGGTGGAGTTTCACCCACCAAAGCCTCTGCATAGGTGGAGTTGCACCCACCAAAGCTTCAGCTTAGGTAATATTTCGGCTTGCCCACCGAAGCTTCAGCGTAGGTGGGGAGGTGGGGAAATCAGGTATAAATACGTATTGTCAACTTCTTTTTTAAAAGAAATCTTTGCTTTAAAAAATGCAATACGTATACATACTCTTATGCAACAATGGACATACCTACGTTGGATGTACGAAAGATCTGAGGGCTAGAATTAATCAGCATAATGAAGGAAGCGTAACGTCCACAAAGTCTTATTTACCTGTAAAACTGCTATTTTATTGTGCTTTTCCTGATAAAATAAAGGCTTTCAATTTTGAGAAGTATTTGAAATCAGGATCGGGAAGAGCATTTATGAATAAGCGTCTTTATTAATCGGTTGGTTTAGCTTCAGGGCATCTTTTTTGAAAAGGAATATTTGTAGTCAACTTGTCGGCTTTTAAATCTTCTTTACCCGATTCGGTTATTTTGACTAATTTTTCCATCAATAAGTCATTTTTTTAATTATTATGATGGAATTTGCCGTCTTTTTAATATCTTTGTATTGTTGAGATAAGCCAACATTATCTAATATTAATGCCTTTAATGATGGAAAATAACAACACGAATTGGTATTCTTTCAGTGATCCTGCTATACTGGTTCAATTGGGCAGTTTTGTGCAACAAACACGTTTGCAACAGAATAGAACACAGCAGGAAGTAGCAAAAACTGCAGGCATCAACCGTTCAACACTTGTTCAGATTGAAGGAGGAGGGGGCGGAACCTTGTTGTCATTCATTCAGGTATTAAGGGCTTTACAACAATTACAGTTGCTGCAAAATTTCGAAGTAAAACCAGTAATAAGTCCCTTACAACTGGCGAAAATGGATCAGCAAAAAAGAAAAAGAGCCGGTAGAAAAAATACTGAATCAGATTCACAACAAAAATCAGATTGGTAATGATCACCACAGCTTTTATACATATCTGGAACAAGCGGGTTGGAGCCATTGCCTGGGACGATAAAACAGGTATTGCCTCTTTCGAATATGAACCTTCATTTCTGAATCAGCAATGGAACTTATCGCCAATAAAAATGCCCATAGCAAATGCCTCTGGCAGGATATTTTCATTTCCGGAACTGAGAGACAGTATTACTTTCAAAGGATTACCCGGATTGTTGGCAGATGTCTTACCCGATAAATACGGTAATAGTCTAATCAACGCATGGCTTTCTAAAAATGGACGGCCAGCAAATAGTATGAACCCCGTAGAGCTTCTTTGCTTTATTGGGAAAAGGGGAATGGGTGCATTGGAATTTGAACCTGGACTTTATACCGCCAATAAAACTGCTACAAAAATTGAATTGGATGGACTGGTAAATATGGCACAGGAAATTTTATCGGGCAGGCAGGAATTCAATACCAAACTAAGTGCGGATGAAGCGAAGGCTTTGACAGATATCTTAAAAATTGGCTCTTCAGCAGGGGGAGCAAGGGCAAAAGCAGTTGTGGCATTTAATCCGGATACCGGTGAAATAAGGTCTGGTCAGGCAGATGTGCCCAATGGATTTAGTCACTGGCTACTAAAATTTGATGGTGTAACTGATCAACAACTAGGTTCATCTTCCGGATATGGAAGGGTAGAAATGGCCTATTACCTGATGGCCAAAGAAGCAGGTATTGAAATGATGGAATGCCGATTACTCGAAGAAAATAATCGGGCGCATTTCATGACCAAACGCTTCGATCGTTTACCCGGTAATGAAAAATTACACGTACAAAGTTTTTGCGCAATGGCCCATTATGATTTTAATGAAATTACTTCATTCAGTTACGAACAGCTATTCGAAACCATGCGCAGTCTTTTACTCCCCTATACAGATGCTGAACAACTATTCAGAAGAATGGTTTTTAATGTGATGGCAAAAAACTGCGATGACCATACCAAAAACTTCTCCTTTGTAATGGATAAAAACGGTAGCTGGAAACTTGCACCTGCATTTGACCTTTGCCATGCTTACCGTCCCGATAGTTCATGGGTAAGTCAACATTCACTCAGTATAAATGGCAAACGACTAAATATTACAAGAGACGATCTGCTGGCTGTGGCCAAAAATATGAATATCAAAAAAGCGGCCTCTATCATTGATCAGGTAAAGGAGGTTATAAGCAGGTGGAACGATTTTGCTTCAAGTACTTCCGTAAATACCGAATTAAGAGAAGCAATCGGAAAAACCTTGTTATTATTATAAATAACTGCTTAAGTTAACTTTTCTGAATTAATACATGCCTTTATTTCAAACCATATTACATTATTTTTTGCATTTCGGATTACCGGTAATTATTTCATGGATTTTTTTCAGAGAATATTGGAAAAGAGCAACACTGATCTTATGGTTAACCATGCTCATTGATCTCGATCATCTGCTCGCCACTCCTTTATTTGATGCCTGCAGATGTAGTATTAATTTCCATCCGCTACATAGTTACCCGGCTATTGCTGTGTATGTAATTTTGCTATTTGTTCCCAAATGCCGAATTATTGCCATCGGACTTCTTATCCATATACTCACCGATCAACTCGATTGTCTGATCAATTTATATACCTGCCAATAAATAAATACAGCTATTTCCTGTAGAACTATTTGTTTTCGGATTTATACATGCCATTGCTGAATAAGGGTTTCAGCTATCATCCTGATTATTGATTCTGATCTTGTTACCATTAATATAAAAACTACATGTCTGCGTTGGGATATGCATTTACTTACGGCAAATAATTAAATAATATGTTCGTAAATCGATTGGCAGGTATGCTTGTTTATACATTGGTTGTAGTTGCAATTGGCTTTGCACAGGATACTAAGAAAATAATCACAGGTGTTGTAATCGTTGCTGATGGAACCAAAGCAGATGGTGCAAATGTTTTTTTATACCGCTCAAAGGATTCATTGCTCGTTAAAACCAGTATTACAGATGCCTCAGGAGCTTTTGTGCTAACCAATATTAATATCGGAAATTATTTTCTCCAGGTAAAATACAATGGCTATGAAGAACTGATAATAAATCCGGTAAATATTGATGACTCAAAACCTGCATTTAACCTTCCGCAAATAAGCTTGGGAAAACCAGTTGCAAATCAACTGAAAGAAGTTGTAGTAAGTAGCCGCAAAAGTTTTGTTGAACGAAAATCCGACAGGGTAGTAGTTAATCCGGATGCACTCATCAGTAATGCAGGAACAACAGCATTAGAAGTACTGGAGAAAGCACCTGCCGTTCAAATTGATGCCGATGGCAATATCAGCTTGCGAGGTCGACCAGGTGTTTTAGTTTTTATCGATGATAAACCTACTTATATGTCTCAGCAAGACCTTACAGCTTACCTTCGATCCCTGCCTTCTGGCGACATTGAAAGTATTGAAATCATGACTAACCCACCCGCCCGTTATGATGCTTCGGGAAACAGTGGTGTAATAAATATCCGGCTAAAGAAATCTAAAATAAGCGGATTCAACGGTGCGGTTAATCTTGGTTATGGACAAGGTACCTATGCGAGAAGTAATAATAGTTTCAGTTTAAACTATCGGATCAATAAACTTAATTTCTTTACTAACCTGAGTAGTGCTATTAATAATACGTATCAGGATCTTACTTTAAAAAGACAATATTTCTCTCCATCAGGCATCCTTCAATCGGCATTTACACAACGTTCTTTCATAAAAAGAATGCCACGTGGATTTAATTATAAAGCCGGAGTGGATTATTATGCCAATAAAAACCTAACCATGGGTATTGTTATTACCGGTGTGTCTAACAGAAATAAAGAAGATATAAAGAATGATGCAGTTATCAGTAATGGTAATGGTGACCTTATTAATACAGTTTCTGCTTATGCTCCCCGCAACAGGTCGTTCAATAATATAGGAACCAATCTTAACCTAGCATATAAGCTGGATGGAAAATCAAAATTACTCACCGTGAATGCGGATTATCTTAAGTATCGTTCAGATCAGGACAATAGCCTGTTAAATATTGTATACAATCCTGATCAGACCATCGCAGGAAGAACCAATCTGATATCTGATTTACCCGCTTCCATTGAAATAACTACTGCTCAGGCTGATTATTCACAACCCTTGTTTAAAGGAACGCTTGAAGCTGGAGCAAAAACGAGTATCATCAGAACCAATAACAATGCCCTCTTTTATGATGAACAAGCGGGTGGCGGCTTTTCTTTGAATACAGAGTTTTCGAATAATTTTAAATACGAAGAAAATATCAATGCTGCATATCTGACCTATAGTATCGATAAAAAAAGGTTTAGCAGCAAAGTTGGACTTCGATATGAAAATACAGAGATCAGGGGCCTTCAATATGGTACTCCGGGTAAACCAGATTCTTCCTTCAAACGTACATTCAATAATCTTTTCCCGACCTTTTATTTATCCTATAAGATCGATACAGCCGAAAATCATTTGCTCAATATTAATTTTGGAAGGAGGATCAACAGGCCAAATTATCAGGATATGAATCCGTTTACCTACCCCTTAGACAGGTACACTTTATATGGCGGTAACCCGTTCCTCAAGCCTACATTTTCCTACAACACAGAATTGAGTTATACTTATAAAAGAAATTATACCTTTTCGTTACAATATAGTTTTGTCAATGACCTGATTATGGAAACTATTGAACAGAAAAATGGTATTTTTTACAGCAGGCCCGGCAATTTCGGTAAACAGGTTTCTTTCAGTGCATCGCTAAGTGGCATGGTACCGATTACTAAATGGTGGAAACTTCAAATGTATACTGAGCTAACTAAAAATAAATTTACCGCAACACTCTATCAGCAAAATTTGTTGAACGAAGGAACTTATGTTTATGTAGGGCCGGTGAATATTTTTCAAATCAATTCATTATGGTCGGCTGAACTGGGAGGTAATTATCAATCCAGTGTGTATGTTGGACAGTTTGTTACTATACCAGTAGGTTCAGTAAGAGCTGCGGTTGCTAAAAAGATTTTAAAGCAAAAAGGAACAGTACGCTTTAGTGTGAATGATTTTCTTTATACCAATCAGCCTGGCGGAAACATCAAAGGAATTCAAAATTCCACTGCAAACTGGAAAAGCTATTTAGATTCAAGGGTATTTACACTTTCCTTCTCTTACCGATTTAATAAAGGTAAAAGTCTTGCTCAGCGTAACACAGGATCTTCCGATGCTGAAAGAGGCAGGGTTGGTGGATAGGGAAGGTTTATGGTTTTAAGCCATTGATGTCCGGGGAAAATTGGCTTCAAGCTTCAAGCTGCAAGCTACAAGCCTTGATGCGTGCTTATTTTAGGATTTCTGCTTTTTATTGGAATTATTGGGGACTTAGGAATTAAATAATCTAAAGTCTCTGATGCTTAAAGGAATATTTGGTTGAGGTGAATGCATTTGTTGCTAATAATTGAACACAGATCTTCATGATTTTCAAGATTTATCATGATATATCTTGAAAATCATGAAGATCTGTGTTCAATCATACGCACGCCTACAACTCGTATTACAAATTTCCCAGGACAGCAATACGTCCTAATGCTAGGTAACAAAAAGTGTCATTTCCTCGCTATCATGTTCTGCGATGTAGAAGATAAAAGGATCTTTTTGAATAAAAGACAATTCCCCAGCCTCATCCATTTCACGAAGTGCGAGGTGCAGGAATAGCCGTGATTGGTATTGGTAAAAATTCATTAACTGACTTCCGAGGTTTAGCAAGTCGCCATCTAAATCTGTCCGCTCAATCAATTCACTGCAATCAGGCCATACTGGTGAAAAATCCGGGCCCTTTGCAAATGCATCGTAATGATCGGGCGGTAATTCATGGTTCAGGTACCTTGGCTCAAGTATAATGGGGTAGGAGAAAATATCTTTGAAGAAGTTTATGCCGGAATCATAATGAAAGTACCAATCGTAAGAAAATGAAACAGCGCCAGATTTTTTAAACTGTTGTCTTGCTGCTTCCTCCGAAAAGCATTCCCTAAGTTCCTGTTTTAAGTAATGTACTGCTTGCTTAATATCTACTTGATGAGCATCCATAAATGCTGCAAATTCATTTTGGGCACCGATATCATTGGCTTTCTCAGACAGAATGGACTCAATATCTTCCGAATCTGAAAATATAACACGGCCATCATGGTGCATTTTTAATAACTCGGCATACTGAAGAAATACGGGTCTGGTCAGTTGTTCCTGAATGGACAGAACCTGCTCTTCTAGTTTTTCGTAAATCAGCCTGTTTAATGATGCTTTTGCCATGTGCTGTATATTAGACACCCCAAAATCTCAAAACGCTGTTTCCTATTTAAGTGGAAGGAATACCTCGGCCATCATACACCTTGCGCTTCCTCCTCCATTGGTTTCAATAGTCTTAATGCCTGAATGTAGAATAGGATTAAATGCTTCTATGGCTTTGATCTGGGTTTCTGTAAGACTGTTATAAGCCTGGCTAGACATTACAAGGTATTTATTGCCGGAATTATTTTGAACCTGTAACATATTACCTGCAAATTGATTCATCTGAGAAAAACTGATTGGAATAATCGTTTTGCCCGAATTCAATAAAGCATCCTTCACCATATTTTGTTTGGCTATATCTGGTATAGCTTCCAAACAGATAACGGCATATTGGTCTGCCACACACATCATCACATTGGTATGATAAATAGGCAAACCATTATTATCAACAGCAATAAAATCAATAACTTTATAACCTGCTTTTTCTGCCCAGTTATTTAAAACAGTAATAGCTGTTCTTGGTGATAAACAGGCATAGGCTATTTTATTGACCCGATCCAGCACCATACTTCCAGTACCTTCCAGGAACAAATGACTATGTTCAAAACTGGTAAGGTCAATGGTTTGTTTTAAAATGAATTTTTGCTTAATGGCTTCTATTACTGCCGGCTTTCTTTCCAGGCGACGATTCTCAGCAAACATGGGGTAAAGAAACACCGTGCCATCATCATGAAAGGAAATCCAGTTATTAGGAAATACAGAATCAGGTGTATGTGGCTCTGGGCTATCCTGTACAACCGTTACATCAATACCGGCATTGGAAAGTACAGTAACAAACTGATCAAATTCCATTGCAGCTTTTTCAGCTATAGAATCATCAGGTGAATATTGCTGAAAACTATTATTAACCGCCGTCTCCGCATTAAAATCGAATCGAACGGGTTTTATCATGAGCAGGTGTGATGTTGTTTGCATAGGGGATCGGTTTATTGGTGAGCAAGGTGTGAATGGTGAATGGTGAATGGTGAATTTTTACCTATTGACCATTCACCATTCACAATTCACATCCCTATCCCTCCTCGCTTCTCCAAAGCGGCATACTCATACAGTGAAATCCTCCGCGTGCACGGGAGAGTTCGGCTGATGGCATTAATATCAGTGTATCAGTAATTGATTCCGGACTCACCGTGCCAGCTTCCAGTTGGTTTAATAAATCTTTTACATGTACAATCGTAAATCCTGCTTTGCGAAAAGCTTCTGTGGTTTTGTCGTTTCTGTCGTAGCCTAATACAACACCCTCTTTCAACGCAAGCAGGTTACAGGAATCTGTCCATTGTTCCCTTGCATTATAGGGGAATTCATTATTACCCGAGAAGATAAAACGCACTTCGTTTTCACAATGCAAATCATTTACGCTGATATCTACCAGTAAATCTTCCAGGCTATCGAAAATGGTGGGGTTATCTGGACATTTCTTATGAAATTGGGTAATCTTTATTTTCTCTTCTTTCTTTACCTGTAATATTCTTTCAATGGTATTATCGTCTTCATGTTTCACTGCCTTACGTGAAAAATTACCCAACATCACCCATACATCTTTTTTAACCTGTGTAAAAACAGTATCAATATGCATGTAATCACGCTTTTTAGGAATGCGTATGATGGAGACTTTTTCCATTAAATTTTTTTCAAACACCAGGTTGGTAATCAATGCTGCGGCTTCTGCAGATGTTCGTTCACTGATACCTACCAATAAATGCTTTGGACTAACCACCATTATATCACCGCCCTCAAGGGTTGTTTTTCGATCATCTTCTTCTTCCTCGGGCATAAGAAAGCCCTGGTTCGAATCGTTTAGTTCAATGATATTCTTCTGCCAGGCTGCAAACATAGGGTGATGGAAAAAGATGTATTTGGATAGAAGGGCTTCCCTGGTTCTTGCTTTTTTTGCAGGCTTATTCAATAGCACATGATCTTTGATGGTAATGCCGATATCACGTGTAAAAATAAAATTGGGAATAGGGGCAAAAAGCAATTTTTTATCGATCGAAGTACCAGAGATAAAAGTTTTGGAAAGCTCCACTGCTGAATATTCAAATAGCTTTTGCTGTACTTCAAAAGTACATCCTTCAAGTGCAGCTACGGATGCTATTAATTGAGAGCGGATATTTTTATCTTCCAATATTTCTGCCAGCAGACATTGTAATTCAACTACTTTATCTGACTTATGAAAAGAAGGTGAATCCGGTTTGAAAAAATTTCTGTCATCCTGATCCACTTCTTTAAGTCTTCCCTTTATTTTTCCCGGATCAAGAAAATACAAAAGCAGCTTTGTATAATAATCGTATTCGTCTTTGCGAATGGTATCAAGGTGAACGATATCTTCAAATAACCAGTCCTGCGCCTTTGAAGGCACTACTTTTCCTAAACCACTATCAGGACTATGTACCAATAAACGTTTTAACGTACCTATTTCTGAGGTAACAAACAATGTATGTTCCATGTAAGAACGGAATTAAATGAATAAAGTAATGCTAACGGGGAAAGGGAAAATATTTCGACCTCAGTGGTCGGGCATTGAATTAAGACCACGATACATCCAGGCAAAATGTGCGGTAAGTAATGATATGGTCGAGCAATGATGCATCTATAGTATAAAGTTACGAATTTTCCCTAATTGGCGATAATACATTCAGATCTCCTTCATTATCAATGATTTGGAAACGGACGAACATTTCTTCGCTATACCAGTTTTCGCTTCTTGTTTTCCTGACTACTTCTGCATGCTCCTGCATTTTATAGGCAAAGCTGGTCATAGCATCTTTTGATTCCCATATGCTGAATGTGGCTTGTTTGATCCATGGTACTTCACCAATACCTACTGAGCCAAGAAAGCCAGGAGCTGTTGCCATTTTCTGTGCTACAGCATCTACCTGGCTCCAGAAACTGCTGAGTTTATTGATCCGGATGGTGGCCCTTGTTAAGATGGCGATCTTCCCATTGTACAAACTTTTCTTAGGCAATGTTCCGAATACATGTTTATGATCCCAGGTGCCATGACCTTCAATCGGGTTAAGCAGTAATATTCTTTTATTGCAACCGAAGAATTTCCACCATAGTTGTATGAATCGGGGATGGGTTCCTTGTTTTGTTTTGGCGTCCCATATTTCAAGCAGAGCCCATTGTCGCCAGTCGGGTGTTTTATCGAAACTGCCATTCCTTCCACAACCCATCAGTTTCCAAAAGCTGTGTGTACTGCTTAACCATAATGGAATACGAAACAATGCCATCGACAAAAAACCTGCCCATCCCATCCATTTAGGATATTTTACTATGGTCAATCTTGCTATCACCTGCTTAATAGTTTTGAATTAGTCGAAGGTAACATATTCATTATTGGTGTTAATCATCGTTTATTTACAACTTAGGATAACCGACAGGGTGATTAATCATTGCCAATAATTTCATTTCAAGGCAATATGTTTTTCCTTAATTTGCTGGTATGTCTAATTTGCTAATCACCAACATTCATCAGCTCATAAATGTTCGCAAGCATCCTGAATTATTAAGGGGAGAAGCTTTAAAAAACTTGCCCGTGCTGAATAATGCATGGGTACAGATCATCAATGGACGTATTGCAGATTTTGGCACCATGGATATTTGTCCGGACGCAACTGAAGTACTCGATATTAAAGGAGGAAGTATATTGCCATGCTGGTGTGATAGTCATACTCATGCTGTATTTGCGGCCAGCAGGGAAGATGAGTTTGTAGATAAGTTAAAAGGACTTAGTTACGCAGAAATAGCTGCAAAAGGGGGAGGCATCTTGAACTCAGCAAATAAACTGGCCCTTACAACAGAAGATGTGCTTTATGAACAAGCCAGAAAAAGAATACTAGAACTTATTGCTTTAGGAACCGGAGCTATTGAAATAAAAAGTGGATATGGTTTATCACTGGATGCTGAGTTAAAGATGCTGCGCGTTATTCGCCGTTTGAAAGAACACCTCCCGATACCGGTAAAAGCTACATTTCTGGGAGCACATGCATATCCGGTATTATTTAAAGAAGACCATGAATCGTATATCGACCTAATCATCAACGATATGTTACCTGCAATCGACAGAGAGCAGTTGGCAGATTATATAGATGTTTTTTGCGAGGAAGGTTTTTTCAGTCAGGAAGAAACCATGCGCATCTGTGAAGCGGGTAAGCGATATGGATTAAAGGCAAAAATTCATGCCAATCAGCTAAACCTTTCAGGAGGAGTGCAGGCAGGTGTTGCTGTGAATGCTGTATCTGTAGATCATTTAGAAACCATGGATGAAGCGACTATCAATATATTGGCATCATCCAATACTATTGGTACACTCTTACCTACAGCAGCCTATTTTCTTCGCATGCCCTTCCAGCCTGCAAGAAGCATTATAGATGCAGGAGCGGCCGTTGCCATAGCTTCTGATTACAATCCAGGATCAAGTCCAAGTGGCAACATGAATACCGTTGTTTCGATGAGCTGTATTCAAATGAAAATGTTACCCGAAGAAGCCATTAATGCGGCCACTATTAATGGTGCATTTGCCATGGGACTCGAAAAGGAAGTAGGAAGCATTACAGTCGGCAAGCGTGCAAACCTCATCATAACTAAACCTATTCCGTCAATAGCCTATATTCCCTATGCTTTCGGATCGAGTTTAATTGACCGGGTTTTGGTGAATGGGAGTGAATGGTGAATGGTGAATTGTGAATGGGGAATGATGAATGGGGACTAGTTAGTTTGGTTGATACTTATATATCGTGCTATTGACCATTCACAATTGACAATTCACCCCTCACTTTTTCCCAGTTTTCCGTATATTCAACTACAAAACCCAACGCTTTGCAACTGCCACATTTGAAAATTTATAATAAGCAGGATATCCTGTCTGTTACACGCATCCGTCGGTTTGAGACAAAAATCGGGGAGCGGATACAGGTTTTACAACATGCGCCTGATTTGGAAACAGCTATCAGGCAGTCTAGTGCGCCTTTTGTATTGATTGGTATTCCGGAAGATATTGGGGTATTGGCAAACCAGGGTGTGGGAGGTTGTGATTCTGCATGGATTGCTTTCTTGCAGGCATTTTTAAATACACAGAGTAATGATTTTTTTGAAGGAAGTAGTATCCTGTTAATTGGTCACTTTGATTTTAATGAAGCCAAGCAACTCATCGATTCAAATGCGCAGGGATACGATGAACAATTAGCCGCCTACAGACATGCCGTAAATATGATTGATGATGAAGTGGAGCAGTTGATACACCTCATCACCCAGAACCAAAAAATTCCGATTGTAATAGGAGGTGGACATAATAATGCTTACCCCTGTATCAAAGGAGCGGCAAAAGGGTTGTATAAATCCGGAATAATTCCATTAGCACAAATCAATGCGATTAACCTCGATGCACATGCAGATTTCAGACCCATGGAAGGCAGGCATAGTGGCAATGGATTTTCCTATGCTGAAGCTGACGGTTACCTGGAGAAATACTGTGTAATCGGCTATCATGAAAACTATCTCCCTCAAAATGTATGGATGGATATGGTGAATAATCCGTTCATAGATTGTATCAGTTACGAAGATATTTTTCTCCATGAAAAAAGAACATTCCTGCAATCAGTAGCACATGCCACTGGTTTTACCGAAGATACTTACTGCGGTATTGAATTAGATATGGATGTAATTGAAAACAGTATCAGCAGTGCGTCTAGTCCGGCAGGTATCTCCCTGGCTCATGCCCGTCAATATATCAACTTCACCGCCACCGACAGCAAAGTGGCCTATCTCCATATTTGCGAGGGCGCCGTACAACTATCAGACGGCCGCGGCGGACACGGTACCGGCAAAATGATCAGCTATCTTGTTGCCGATTTTGTGAAAGCAATGTTTACGAGCAGGGCGTGAATTGTCGGGTGTGAATTGTCAATGGTGAATTGTCAATAATAAAATTTTATTACTCATAACTTCCTATTACCATTCACCATTCACCATTGACAATTCACGCCGGACAATTCACACCCGACAATTCACTATTTTCGCTTCAAATTTCTGCTATGTCCGTAAATGTTGAGCAGTACCAGGAACTCAGTGCAGCATTAACTGCTGATGGAGTTTCCTTGGTTGCAGTTAGTAAAACCAAACCTGTTGAAGATATTCAAGCATTATACGCATTAGGGCAACGTGATTTTGGTGAGAACTATGTTCAGGAACTGGTAGATAAACAGGCTGTACTTCCTCAGGATATCCGTTGGCATTTTATTGGACATTTACAATCCAATAAAGTAAAATATATCGCACCGTTTGTACACCTGATTCATGGTGTTGATAGTTTAAAGTTGCTGAAGGAAATTGATAAGCAGGCAGCAAAAAATAACAGGGTTATCAATTGCTTATTACAGGTTCATATAGCGAGCGAAGAGACTAAATTTGGAATGGATGAACATGAATTGACTGAAGCGATTAGCCAGTTGCATTTATTTCCAAATGTAAAAGTTGCTGGCCTTATGGGGATGGCCTCTTTCAGTAATGATGAAACCAAAGTGCGGAATGAATTTAAAGTTCTACACCAATTACTAATCAAATCCGCCATCAGCGATCCTACATCAGCCATCCTAAGCATGGGCATGAGTGGTGATTATAAAATTGCTATTGAAGAGGGGAGTACAATGGTTAGGATTGGAAGTTTGCTGTTTGGGGCGAGAAATTATGCCTAAAATTTATTGCCACTGAGGGCACTGTATGACTCTGTGCTCCTCTGTGCCCTCAGTGGCAATAAATATATTATCTACTTCTTAACCTTCGCATAATCAAACACCAATTGACAAAAAGCCTTCACTCCTAGATCAAATCCGCTTTCATCAATATAAAAATCGGGTGTATGGTGCAAAGAAGCTTTGGCCGGATCCATGCCCTTAGGCATTCCACCCAGATAAAAGAAAAAGCTGGGAATATCAACCCCATAAAAAGAAAAATCTTCAGCGCCGGTATCCCAGTCTCTTTCAACCACATTGCCTTTACCAGCCGCCTTTTCTAAAAAGGGAAGGGTTAGTTTTACTAATGCGGGATCGTTGTAGGTAACCAGGGTTTTTGTATCAATAAATACATCCGCTTCTGCACCGGAACTGGCTGCTATATGTTTTACAGTATTGCGGATGCGTTCATGTACTTCTTTCTGCATTTTACTATCGAGTGTACGGATGGTGCCGAGCAATTCACATTCTTCCGGAATGATATTATTTCTAACACCGGAATGAATAGAACCCACACTAATTACCACCGGAGCTTTTGTAAGTTCCATTTGTCTGCTAACAATCTGTTGTAATCCTTCAATAATATTAGCTGCCGAGGCAATAGGGTCAACGCCAGTCCAGGGTTTGGAACCATGTGCGCCTTTGCCTTTTACTTTAATGCGGAACCAGTCTGACGAAGCCATAAATGCCCCGGTTTTATATTGTAGTTGTCCGGCAGGCACTTCTGATTTTATGTGCATTCCGAAAACCGCTTCAACTTTAGGGTTATTCAATACGCCTTCTTTAACCATTAATGATGCCCCACCTTCTTCATTTTCTGGAGCACCTTCTTCAGCAGGCTGGAATAAAAAGACAACGGTCCCCGGAACATCTTTTTGCATTTGTTTTAAAACAGTAGCAGTTCCCATTAAAATGGAAGTATGTGAATCATGTCCGCAGGCATGCATTACGCCAACGTTTTGTCCATTGAAAGAAGTAGTTACTTTGGATGCGAATGGAATATTTACCCTTTCTGTAACAGGCAGCGCATCTATATCTGCTCTTAATGCCACTACAGGACCAGGCTTGCCGCCTTTGAGTACTGCGACAACTCCTGTTTTCGCAACATTGGCTTTTACTTCATACCCTATTGAGCGCAGGTAATCGGCGATATAGGCACCTGTTTTAAACTCACGGTTAGACAATTCCGGATTCTGGTGAAAATGTCTGCGCCATTCAACCAGTTTAGGGGTTATATCTTTTACCAGTTGAGGATAAGTAGCGGGTAAATCTTGCGCCGTCACTACTGTGCCTATCAGCAATGCTGTACTGAATAAAATAGTTCTCATGTAATTAGCCTTGGTTAAAGTGAATTTGTTTACAGAATAGCAATATACATAGAGATTATGACCTTTCCAGCAAATTAAAATGTCGTATTTTCAATGTTAAATCCATCAAGTATGAAAATCTTTACCCTTCTGTCTATTGCACTTGGTTTAACGATTACTACTCAAGCCAGTGTAATTACCTCCAAAACAAGTAATACGGATACTTCGGCCGCTATAACCACAGAGCCAGTTATGAATGATATCGTGGTTGAAGACGCAATGCGTGAATTTAAAAGCCTGACCAGAACCGAAAGAAAAGCCAGGATGAAAGAAGTAAAGAAAATGCTTCGAGAATACAAAGCCACCAAGAAAGCCGGGGGAGAAGTGAGTACCAATCAGGTATTACTAGGTATCCTCTGTGTAATACTCCCACCATTAGCCGTAGGCTTACACCAGGGCGAAATAAATGGAAAGTTCTGGCTTAGTTTACTACTAACACTCTTATTCTGGCTACCCGGCGTTATTTATGCGTTGATAGTGGTTTTCGGGAATTCTTAATTATAAATTTGGAAATTTGGAAATTTGAAAATTTGAAAATGAGGAATATGGAGTGTAAGAACTAATTTTTACAATGAACATTTTTATGCACAGCATAAAAAATTCCCTCATTTTCAAATTTCCAAATTTCCAAATTATCACATCCCACTCATCCGCATGATCCCAATAAGTATGAATGGTTTTGAAGCCTACTTTTTCGTGGGCACGTAGTGAACGGTGGTTGGATGTGGATACTTCGGTCAGTAAGAAATCATAGGACTGTCCGTATACTTTTTTGTGATGCTGGTATAGCTGTTCAAATAAACCTTTACCGCGATGTGCTTTTGCAATGCAGATTTGTCCCATCATATAATACCGGTAATCATTAAGGGGTTTGCCCAGGTATTGAAGTGTTGAAAGATTTTGGAGCATTACTTTCATTTCAGCATGAACATCTGCCATTGCATGTGTGGCAGTTAATGCATATCCGACCACATCACCCTGATAAGTAACGATAACACTTGACGCTATCTCATGCATGGCAGATAACAATTCCACGTTGTATTCCCAGGTAAGAAACCCTTGTTCAATTTTAGTATTTTCATCAACTGCAGATTTTAAATTTGCTGCCGATAAATCAGCGATCTGTTGAATCTGTCTGGCATTGGTAACCAATTCTGTCTGATACATGATGTAATGCTTATTGGTATTCTCCAAAAACTTTTCTGAGGGTATCTGAAATTTCTCCAAGGGTTGCATATTGTTCTACTGCATGAATGACTAACGGCATCAGGTTTTCACCAGACACTGCAGCCTGACTGATTGCTTCAAGAGCTTTTTTAACCTGGTCATTATCTCTTTTAGCCCTAAGCACTTGAAGTTTATCGGATTGTACCTGACGGATGGTATCATCAATTTTAAATACCGGTGTGGAATTGGTTTCTGTTACCTGGAATTTATTTACGCCAACAATTATTTTATCTCCACTCTCAATATTCCGCTGGTATTCATAGGCACTCTTGGCTATTTCATCCTGCATAAACCCTTCTTCAATGGCACTTACACTGCCACCCATTGCATCAATTTTTTGTACCAGTTGCCATGCTTTTTCTTCCACTTCACTGGTAAGATTTTCTATAAAGAAACTACCAGCCAGTGGATCTACGGTATCGGGGGCACCACTTTCAAAAGCAACAATTTGTTGAGTACGAAGTGCTATCCTGGCGGCTTCTTCTGTAGGCAGACTTAATGCCTCATCATACCCGTTTGTATGCAAACTCTGTGTTCCGCCCAATACTGCAGCGAGGGTTTGGATGGTTACCCTACAGATATTATTCAAAGGTTGTTGTGCAGTTAGGGTAGCTCCACCAGTTTGCGTATGAAAGCGCAGCATCATTGCTTTTTCATCTGTAGCACCTAGTTCACGCATCATTTGTGCCCACATTCTTCTGGCTGCCCTGAATTTGGCCACTTCTTCAAACAAATTATTATGCGCATTAAAGAAAAAGGAGAGTCGTTTTCCAAATACATTGATATCAAGTCCTTTTTCTAGTGCTGCTTTTACATAGGCTTTCCCATTGCTGAGTGTGAATGCTATCTCCTGCACCGCTGTACTTCCTGCCTCACGTATATGATAACCTGAAATAGAAATGGTATTCCATTTAGGTAATTCCTTACTGCACCATTCGAAAATATCGGTGATGATACGCATCGATGGTTTTGGAGGATAGATATAGGTGCCTCTGGCAGCGTATTCTTTTAAAATATCATTTTGGATGGTTCCGCTGATTTTAGACAGATCCGCACCTTGTTTTTTGGCAAGTGCAACATAAAAAGCCAATAAAATAAAACCAGTAGCGTTGATGGTCATAGAAGTGCTGACCTGTTCAAGTTGTATGCCTTTGAAAAGGGTTTCTATATCTTCCAGACTGTCAATCGCCACACCTACTTTTCCTACTTCTCCCTCAGCAAGCGGATGATCGCTGTCGTAACCAATTTGAGTAGGAAGATCAAACGCCACACTTAAACCCATTACCCCCTGTGATAATAAATAATGATACCGTTTATTACTTTCTTCTGCCGTTGAGAAGCCAGCGTACTGACGCATCGTCCATAATTTACCACGATACATATCTGGCTGTACGCCTCTTGTGTAAGGGAATTCTCCGGGTGCTTCCAAATTTGTTACAGGATTATCCGCAGACTGGTATACCTGTTTTATTTCTATTCCGCTATCAGTAGTTATTTTTTTCATTGGCAAGAGTTTAGGGTGTGAATGGTCAATTGTGAATGGTCAATTTATTCACCATTCACAATTGACCATTCACATCATCACAATAATTTCTTGGCTTCATAACTTAAAGCCTCGCTGACTATTTCATGAAGATTTGATTTAGGATCGTTCACCAGATATTCCAGTATTGCACGGTTTAATAGGGAGGCCGGGGCATTATCTGGAAGTGTAGCCGCTATCTGATGAATGAGTAAAAGGTTTTTTTCTTTAAGGTTTTTAATGGCATTCCAGATTTCGGGAACTACATAAATCTGTTGGGTGATATTATAATCGAATTCATCCTTAATATGTTTGCTTAAAAGGAATTGCATGTCTTTAGCAGGAATATCCGGAGTGCCCAGTCTGCTGATAAGATTTGGTAAGGCAATCCTGTCGGTTAACAAGGTCAGACGCTCATAAGCCTGTAACTGAAGTTCAACGGAGCCTTTTTTGTCTTGCTTTTCTTCACGCTGGTTTTTTCTCTGAAGATAAAAAAGGTATCCTGCAAAGCCGGCAATCATTAAACCAATCACCACGGTTAACAACATCGTAGTATCCATCATGTAAGCGAATTTCGACAAAAATAGGCTCTCTGATTGAATTGACCGTTATATACCAGAAAAGGCTAAAAATGGGTTTTTCGGGAATCGAAAACGACAAAAAACCGGGTTTATTAAATCATTCGTAATTTTGTCATAGAATTAATGATTTATGAATACAGTAACCAGTACTCCCGTAAGTTTAACAGAAGGCGCCATTCTTGAAATAAAACGCCTGATGGGAGAACCTTCGTTCGACCAAAACCAGGTTCTTCGTGTTGGTGTGAAGGGTGGAGGTTGTAGTGGTATGACTTATGTTTTAGGATTCGATCTTCCCACAGATGAAGACGAGCATTTTGTAATTGAAGGAATACCCTGCGTTATGAATAAAAGCCATCAATTATACCTCTATGGAATGGAAGTTGACTGGCAAGGCGGCTTAAACAGTCGTGGCTTTACATTTACCAATCCCAATGCAAGCAAAACCTGCGGCTGCGGAACTTCATTTGCAGTATAAATTAGGATGTCTGATGTCTGATGTCTGATGTCTGATGTCTGATGTCTGATGTCTGATGTCTGATGTCTGATGTCTGATGTCTGACATTTTTTGGAATTGCAAGGTACAATAATTACTTAATAGCGCTATAGGCCTAATAACTAAATCCGCCATCAGCCATCCGACATCAGCCATAAAAAAGAGGTTGCCTTTCGAACAACCTCTTCTTAAATTATCTTCTCTCTGTAAGATTATTTCTCTTTATTAGCCTTACCCAGTGGTTTATCTTTTGCAAAATCTACCAGGATTGGAGCGGCTACAAATATGGATGAATAAGTACCGGTGATTACACCAATCATCATTGCGAAGGAGAAACCACGGGTTACTTCACCGCCAAAGATGAACAGAATCAACAGTGTCAGGAACACAGTTAATGAAGTCATTACGGTACGACTCAATGTTTCATTAATCGCTTTATTGATAATTGATGCATTATTCATGCCTTTCAAAATGCCACTATCTTCACGAATACGGTCATACACAATTACAGTATCGTTCATTGAGAAACCGATTACCGTTAATATCGCGGCAATAAAGTGCTGGTCAATCTCAAGTGGGAAAGCAACAAAATTACGAGCATAACTGAACACAATCAATGTTACGAATACATCGTGCATCAGTGAGAAAATGGTTCCCAATGAATATCTCCAGTCACGGAAACGGATGAAGATATACAGACAGATTATGATTACCGCGAAAATGGTTGCCTTAGTCGCACCAGCTTTCAGGTCATCAGAAATCGTAGGTAATACCGTCTGTGAACTCTGTTTATACTTGGTTTCAAAATCGTAAAGGCTTAGTCCTTGAGGCAGGTGTTTTTGTAACCCGGTAAACAAGGTGCTTTCTACCAATGAATCAACATTGTTGCCAGACTCTTCGATTTTATACGATGTAGTGATGTTAAGCTGATTATTGCTGTTAACTGTTTTGATAATCGGTGATTCACCAAAAACTACTTTCAGGTCATCACGCACCGCTTCAACATTAACAGGCTTATCAAACTTAATAGTATAGCTACGACCACCCGCAAATTCTACACCTTCATCAAAACCATTGAAGAAGGTTGATACACCCATCACAAAAATTACTGCTGAAATGGTGTAGGCAACTTTTCTGTATTCAATGAACTTGAATGAAGCTTTCTGGAAAATAGTTCTTGAAAGCTTGGTGAAGTATTCGAAGTGACGGTTCTTATTTGTGTACCAGTCTGTAATGAGGCGTGAAACAAGGATACCGCAGAACAATGATAATAAGATACCAATGATCTGTGTGGTAGCGAAACCTAATACCGGACCAAGACCAAAATAAGCAAGTATAATCGCGGTTAATAGGGTAGTGATATGTCCGTCAAGTACAGGAGCCATAGAACGCTTGTAACCATCGTTTACAGCGGCCTGGTATCCTTTACCCTTGGTTAATTCTTCTTTGATACGTTCGAAGATGATTACGTTGGTATCTACTGCCATACCGATGGTTAGTACCAGACCGGCAATACCAGGAGCGGTTAACGTAAAGCCTAATGCACTCAGAATACCTACTGTAAACAATAAGTTGAGGATAAGGGCAATATTCGCAACCCATCCGCCGGTGTTAAAGTAAACCAGCATCAGGATAAAAATCACCAGGAATGAAATACCAAATGATAATGCACCACCTTTTACAGATTCATTACCGAGGGTAGGACCAACCTGTTGTTCCTGTACAATTTTTGCAGGAGCAGGAAGTTTACCACTTTCCAGTATTTCAGATAAATCCTGTGCTTCTTTCAGGGTATAGCTACCGCTGATTTGAGAATTACCAGTAGTAATCGGATCATTTACATTGGGAGCTGAATAAACGAAATTATCCAGAACGATAGCAATTGGCTTGCCCACATTACGTGTGGTCATTTTAGCCCAGATATTGCTACCAACTTTATCCATATTCATTTTGATAGCAATCTTACCACGCTCATCAAAATCCTGTGATGCACTTGAAATATGATCGCCTTCCAGTTCTGCCTGGCCGTTATCCAATGTTTTAATTGCATAGAATGCAAGGATATCTTTCATGCTGGCATCTGAAGATTCAGTTTTACCATACATGAATACCAGGTTAGAAGGGAACTTGTTTTTTACGAAATCAAGTTTCAGGTAATCATTTAAAGTACCTGTGTCTTTCGACTGAATATAGCCTAAAGCAGCAGGAAATATAGTTCTGCCAGATGCCTGATCAGCATATGGTTGAGAGAACTGAATCAAACGCGCAAGTGGATTTTGATTCAGACTGTCTTTAGGCACAGCAGTTTTAGCAGTAGCGCCGGTTTTACCTAAATCAGATAATGTACCTGTTTTAGTGGTGTCCACTGCATCTTTTGCTACAGGAGCAGTTGCGGCTGTATCTGTTGTCTTTTGAGTAGTTCCGTTCAGGTAATCCTGCACAGCTTTATCTGCGGCAACCAAACCATCCTGTAAATCACGGCTCTCAAAAGTATATACTTCAAAGAACTGAAGGTTAGCGGTAGATTGTAAATAAGATCTTACACGCTCTTTATCGTTAACACCAGCAAGTTCAATGTTGATGATACCCTTGGCAGGATCTGGGTTAATATTCGGAGACGCAACGCCAAATCGGTCGATACGTGTACGTAAAATGCGGAAAGTATTATTAAATGCAGCCGTTGCCTGGTCTTTCAGGTAGCTTGTAACTGCGTCGTCAGAAGCATCAAATTTGACCTTACCATTACTTCTTGTAGCAAAGAAAGGGGCCAGGTTGCCAGAAGGATTAAGCTTTTTGTATTCCTCACGGAAAAGCGTAATCAAATCTGCACCGCTGTTAGCCTTACGGGCAACTGCTGTTTCCAGCGCTTTATTAAATACAGCATCCTTACTATAATTGGCGAGCGACTTAATCAGTCCATCCAATCCAACTTCCATGGTAACACTCATACCACCCTGGAGATCCAGACCCAGCATAAGTTCTTTTTCTTTGGCACTGCGATAAGTGGTAAGTCCAAAAGCCAGTTTAGTGTCTTTGGTACTATCCAATAAGCGCTGAAGTCTGTCTTTCTTCACTTCTGCAATACTATCAGCATAAATAGCCTGCAGTTCCTTATTACCCGGATATTTTTGTTCAGGGGTAGGGAAACGTGAAATCCAGGCCTGAGCCTTTTCGTCCATGGCTTTCTCATGACTGCGAACAAACCAGGTAAAAGATAACTGGTAGAGGCAGATTAAAATCAGGGCAATCGCAAAAAATCGCACTAAACCTTTCAGTTGCATATTAGTAAGGGTTTACAAAAAATTTTAGAGCGGCAAAGATAGGGGAATGGTAATGAAATTTCTCAGTTCCGCCAAGTTTGACTTTTTTGGGTTGGAAAATCTTCTAACAGATTGATATACAATACATATAGATATGCAGATACGGAATGATAACCCGTCTTATCAACAGATGTTATAAAATAGCACTGTTTTCACCAGCCGATAAACCTATTTAACGTCTGTCAGTGTAACATCAAAAAACAATGGACTATTAGGCGGAATCGATCCGGAACCAGTGCAGCTATAAGCTAAAGCCGAAGGGATTACCATTAAAATCCGACCTCCTTTCTGAATGAGTGGGATACCTATTTTCCAGCCTTCAATAACCCCACCCAGCGAGAAGCTTACAGGATTTGCGGTGGCGTCGAAGGTCGTTCCGTTTAATAATTTGCCTGTGTACACGGTTGATACCGTATTATTTACGGTAGGGGTATTGCCAGACCCCTGGGTAATAATCTGGTATAAAATACCACTGGAATGCTCTGTATAGTTAATATTATTACTGGTGCAAAATGCTACCATATCTGCCTTTTCTGAAGCAGGTGTTTTGGGTTGACAACCAGATTCCTGTTTGCCACAGGATAAGAGAAGCGAAAAAATCACGACACTCAATAACAACAAAGTTCTTTTCATGGATATATTCATCTATTTGCCTATTAGACCATTTTTTTGCCCGTGGGGCTGCTTAAGAATTATTTTTTTGGAGGGCTTTTTTCTTTGCTAGGAGCTCCTTGTATTGTTGTTCGCGACTTTCCCATCTGAATTTGCGATATACAAAAGCCATAAAAAAGGATATTCCCATAATAGCGAGCAAAAAAACAAATGAGCTTAATCTGGCATTGGCAACCATATTTGCCCTTTCATACCATCCTGTATAAAGCACCGAAATAACACCTATACCAAATACAAAACCAGCAGAAAGCCCTATCATAAATGGCCTTGTACTATGTTTTTGCTGTATCCGGTTTTTCTCCCAGAAAACAATAAAGTTCTCTTCCTCACTGGTTAACATGCCGCAAATGTAAGTGTTGTTGTTAAAAGAGCTCCAGGCATCTCGTTTGATGGACCGCAGATTTTCATGATTTTCAAGATTTATCATGATAGATCTTGAAAATCATGAAAATCCGTGTTTTAATTATAGCAAATAGTGAATTTACACAACCAACTATTTCTTAAACAGGTCTAAATATTTATATGAATAATAGCAGGATTTCCTAAATGCACACCAATTAAAGCTTGCCGCTTGCTGCTTGAAGCCTGCAGCTTTAAAAACCTACTTTATGATTGCTCTAACAATTCCACTTATAACAAATTACCTCACACTTGGACTGGTCGCTTTATTTTTGCGTTTAAATCGGCCATATTAGTGAAGCAACTCTCCGCGGTTAATAAATATTTCTGGAAATACAGGTATCGGTTCTTTCTGGGTATCTTTTTTGTATTGCTTTCCAACTATTTTGCTGTACTGGCACCGCAGATTACAGGGTATGTGGTTGGTGCTGTTCAACAGCAATTGCCCGGTGCAAAAGCAGTCACCAGCAGACCAGTAAACGATTCTCTGGTTACCCTTTTTATTCAATGGATTACTAATTCGAAGTTTAGTTTTACCTGGCTTGTAGCAGTCTGTAGTATTGTAATACTGCTTCTGGCCATTTTACGTGGTATCCTGATGTTTTTTATGCGTCAGACTATTATCGTAATGAGCCGTCATATTGAGTATGACCAGAAAAATGAAATCTTTCAGCATTACCAGCAATTAGATACCAGTTTTTATAAGGTACATAGTACCGGTGATTTAATGAGCCGCATGACAGAAGATGTTAGCAGGGTAAGGATGTATACGGGGCCGGCTATCATGTACTTGATTAACCTGATTAGTTTAATCGGCTTTTGTGTGGTAAACATGTTTCGGAAAGATGCTATGCTTACTATATATGTATTAGCACCATTGCCAATTCTGGCCCTTACCATTTACTGGGTAAACAGCATTATTAATCGCAAAAGTGAAAGAATTCAGGCACTATTGGCCAATCTAACTACCAATGCGCAAGAATCTTATTCAGGTATCCGGGTTATCAAATCTTTCGTTCAGGAGAAGGCAATGATGGGCTTTTTTCAGAAAAATAGTGAATCGTATAAGAAAAATGCTATTGGTTTGGCAAAAGTTGAAGCAATTTACTTTCCAAGCATGGCTTTAATGATTGGGTTAAGCACCCTGATCACCATTTTTATTGGAGGAATGCAGGCATTGCAAGATCCAACAAGAGTAGGTTTGGTAGTTGAATTTGTGATCTATATTAACATGCTCACTTTCCCGGTTAGTGCAATTGGCTGGACAGCCAGTATGATACAAAGAGCAGCTGCTTCACAAAAAAGATTGAACGAGTTCCTCGATACCAAACCTACCATTACTGACAGTAAAGAAGCAAGTAATACAGCAGTTACCGGGGATATCAATTTTAAAGAGGTTTCATTTACCTACGCGCATACTGGAATCAAGGCATTGCAGGATTTTAATCTTACTATCAAAAAAGGAGAAAAAGTATTGGTGCTGGGTAAAACAGGAAGCGGTAAAACAACACTGGCACAACTATTACTTCGATTCTTTGATCCAGACAGCGGGTCAATTGAAATAGGAGGGAAACCACTAAAATCTATTAGTCTTGCCCAGTTACGTTCGCAAATAAGCTATGTACAGCAGGATGTATTTCTATTCAGCGACAGCGTACACGACAATATAGGGTTTGGTTTAAAGGAACCTGCTACCACCACCATGGTTGAAGAGGCAGCCAACTTTGCAAGTGTTCACAAGGAAATCCTGGGTTTCAGTAATGGATATAAAACGATGATAGGGGAACGCGGAGTAACCTTGAGTGGCGGTCAGAAACAAAGGATATCAATTGCCAGGGCTTTGATTAAAAATCCAGAGATCATCGTTTTTGATGATTGTCTCAGTGCGGTAGACGCAAAAACAGAATTTGAGATCATTGGCAACCTCTACCGATTTTTACATGATAAAACAGCCATTATCATTACGCATAGGATATTTTCCAGCTTCCATTTCGATAAGATTATCGTACTCGAGAACGGTAGATTAATAGAATCTGGTACCCATCAATCTTTAATAGATCAAAACGGTTACTACGCAGAATTGTACAGACTGCAACTTACAGATGCTGCAAAAAATACAGAGATAAACACTGTTTCTGCGGATAAATAAGTTCTTCATTGAAGATGCATTGAATGATGCGTCCGGAAAATTTGGTTTATAAAGTACCGTTGCCGGCTTTCAAAAGCTTGTCCCATCTGGCTTATGACATATTTCTATTTAGTTTCTATAAAATTTTGGTAATTCCGAAACATCCCTATATTTGTCAGGCATTAAAAATCAGATAACCAAAAAACAACAACTGTGGCGTACGAGAACAACGACAAGAAAATGGAAAGTGTTTACAGCAAGCGAATCAGGGCTGGAAAGAGAAGAACCTATTTTTTTGATGTAAGGGCTACTCGTGGTAATGATTATTACCTGACAATTACCGAGAGCCGTAAGCGATTTGATAACAATGGTTACGACAGACATAAAATCTTCCTGTACAAAGAAGATTTTAACAAGTTCATTAAAGCATTAGGAGAAGCGGTTGATTATGTGAAAACGGATCTTATGCCTGATTTTGATTTCGACGCATTCAACCATGAATACGATGATGTAGAGGGCGCTGAGGGTCAGAACGACAGCTTTGCTGGCGAAACTGAAACCGAAGAGGTAGTTACTGCTCCAGTAGCAGAAGCACCTACTCCGATAACCGATGCTGCCGCTGCTTCTACCACTGCTTCTGAAGAAGTAGACAAATGGTAAAAAACCACCAAAACCAACTGCGAAAAAGCCGGTCGATTGACCGGCTTTTTTAATAAGAAATAAGGAATAAGAAATAAGAAATATAAAACGGAGTGGAGAAAAGTGTTGTACTTGTAAACCAGGTTTTCCTAATCGAATTTCCTGTTTCCTATTGATTATTTTCTATTGTCTTTAGCATCCATATATCACATCCATTATGGCCACTATTGCCCATTGGACCTGAGAGATAGGAGAAACCAAATTTTTCGTATACACTTACTGCCTTTTTTAGCTCTGGCATGGTTTCGAGGTAAATTTGATGAAACCCTTTTGCTTTTGCTGCCTCAATACATTTTGCTATCATAGCACGGCCCAATCCTAAACCGCGGGCAGCCGGAGATAGATACATTTTCACCAGTTCGCAAGTGCCCTCCGGTAAAGCTTCAGTAGGGTAGATGCCGGCACCTCCTAATAAAATACCCTCCTTTTCTGCAACGAAATATTCACTTAAAGGTTCGGCTTGAAATAATTCAAATAAATGATCGGTGCTTTCATCAAAATATACAGTGCCTGGCTTGTTGGCACCAAATTCTTCCAGGGCATTACGGATAATTTTAGCCATTGCAGTATTATCGCCGGCTTCAATATGACGAACAATTATATCTTCCATACTATACCTTACGGAATTGTTTGTAAGCATTGATCAAACCGTTGGTAGAACTGTCGTGGGAATTTATTTTATCCTCAATCGCCAATTCTGGTAACACACGGTTGGCCAATTGTTTGCCTAGTTCAACACCCCATTGATCAAAACTGTATATATTCCAGATTACTCCCTGCACAAATATCTTATGCTCATACAATGCAATAAGTGATCCCAAAGTGAATGGATTTACCTCTTTTACCAGTATTGAATTAGTAGGTTTATTTCCTTCAAAAATTTTAAAAGGGGTAAGTTTTTTTATTTCCTCCTGATTTTTCTCCTCCTTCATCAATTCAATCTTCACTTCATTTTCAGATTTACCATTCATCAATGCTTCTGTTTGAGCGAAAAAGTTGGATAATAGTTTCTGGTGATGATCGCCTATTGGGTTATGACTAATTGCAGGGGCTATAAAGTCGGCAGGTACTAATGGTGTTCCCTGGTGCAACAATTGATAAAAAGCATGTTGGCCATTCGTTCCGGGCTCACCCCAGATTACAGGGCCTGTGCTGTAGTTAACCGGGTTACCGCTTCTATCGATACTCTTGCCATTACTTTCCATATTTCCCTGCTGGAAATAGGCGGCAAAGCGGTGTAAATATTGGTCGTAAGGTAGAATAGCTTCGCTTTGTGCACCAAAGAAATTGGTGTACCAGATACCTAATAAAGCCATCAATACGGGAATATTCTTATCAAATTTTTCTTTTCTGAAATGTTCGTCAGCAGCATAAGCACCTTTCAATAAATCTTCAAAATGATCATAGCCGATGGTCAGTGCAATAGATAATCCGATTGCACTCCACAATGAATAACGACCGCCAACCCAATCCCAAAATTCGAACATGTTCTTTTTGTCAATGCCAAATGCCGTTACGGCCTGTTCATTGGTACTAAGTGCCACAAAATGTTTGGCAATATGTTTTTCATCAACGGCTTTTTCAAGGAACCAGTTTCTTGCAGTATGTGCATTGGTCATGGTTTCCTGTGTAGTAAATGTTTTAGACGCAACAAGGAATAGTGTTTCTTCCGGACGAACCAGTTTTAGCACTTCGCTGATATGCGTACCATCAATATTGCTTACAAAGTAGGTTTCTATTCCTTTCTTCCAATAAGGTTTGAGTGCTTCTGTAACCATTACTGGTCCCAGATCGCTACCACCAATTCCTATATTAACAATAAAGCGAATTTTTTTGCCTGTATATCCTTTGTGTTTACCGCTGTGTACTTCCTCACAAAATGTTTTCATGTGCGCCTGTACCCTTTGAATATGCGGCATAATGTCTTTGCCGTCTACCAGGATGGGCATATCAGAAAAATTGCGCAAAGCAGTATGTAAAACGGAACGGTGCTCTGTTTCATTGATCTTGATGCCTGCAAACATTTCGTGAATGGCATCTTTCAGTTTGCAATCGTCCGCAAGTTGCAGTAATAACTGCAGTGTTTTCTGGTTGATGATATTTTTGGAATAATCAAAAAGTATATCATTAAAAACAAGGGAGAATTTTTTGAATCGATCCGGGTCGGCTGCAAACAGGTCTCGCATATGCCTGCGGTTCATTTCTTCCTCATAATGTTTCTGCAACAGGAACCATGCCTGCGTATTCGTAGGGTTGATCTTAGGTAACATGTGTTTGCTTGCTCTTTTAAATACTTTTAATCCTTGCTAATACAACAATCGTTCTATAGGGCTTTTAAAACATTTAGTGTTTCCTGAATTTTGGCAGGTGTAATATCTAAATGTACCACGAGCCTGATCTGGGTAGGAGATATGGCTATGGCAAGAATATTGGATCGTTGGAGGGTTGTCACCAGATCGGGGGCGGTGAAGCGTCCATTGACCTCAAAAATAATGATATTGGTTTCAACGGGCAGAATTTCCCCGACAAAATCTTTTTCCTTTAATGCGTTTACCAGTAATTGTGCATGTGAATGGTCTTCTTGTAACCTGGCCACATGATGCTCTAATGCATATAAACCAGCAGCAGCCATAAATCCAGCCTGACGCATACCTCCACCAAATACCTTTCTAAATCGTCTGGCTTTGCGAATAAAATCTGCAGGCCCCAATAGCACACTTCCAACAGGAGCGCCTAATCCTTTACTTAAACAAATGGAAATTGTATCAAACACTTCTCCGTATTGCTTGCAGGTTTCATTTTTAGCAACCAGGGCATTGAAAAGTCTTGCACCATCTAAATGCAACTTCAAATTATGCTTTAAGCAAACGGATTTAATTGCTTGTATTTCATTAAAATCATAACAACTTCCACCGCCTCTGTTTGCTGTATTTTCAAGTGATACAAGTGTGGTAACCGGCTTATGAATATCGTTGGGGTTAATGGCAGCTGCAACCTGGTCTGCAGTAATCCTGCCTCTGTTTCCATCCAGCAAACGAACTGAACAACCGCTATTAAAAGCAATTCCTCCGCCCTCATATTGGTATATATGCGATAAGAAATCACATATCACTTCATCACCCGGTTGGGTATGACATTTAATAGCAATCTGATTGGTCATTGTGCCACTGGGACAAAACAGCCCGGCTTCCATTCCAAATAAAGCTGCGCTAAATTTTTCCAGTTGGTTAACGGTAGGATCTTCTCCAAAAACATCATCACCAATGGGTGCCGCAAACATGGCTTCTTTCATACCAGGGGTAGGTCTGGTAACAGTGTCGCTCCGAAAATCGATCATAGTTCTCAAAGATAAGGTCTAAGTAAGCGAAAGCAATATTTACATGCTCCGCTCATCCAAATTATGAAAATCTGACAAAATAATGTTGCAACTATGAATCATTCCTTTATACCTTTACACGCATTTTCTTCAAAATTGTAACCCTCAATTGAAGTTTTGCTGACTTCTGCAGATAAAACGCCTTACGATTACCTGTCGCCATTCCAGAAAAGCGAAAAGAAAAACTTATGATGCTACAAATACGTTCCTGCTACAGGATATTGTTGATGAATTTATTATTATGGACGAGCCTGATTGGTTATAGTCAAACAAATAACGACCCTCTTTATTTAACACAGGGCACACTTGACCAGGTTATACAGTATGCACTTAAACACCAGCCAACAATTAAGCAGGCTGAAATTGACCAGGAAATTGTTGAAACAACTTTGCGAAACAAACTTTCCGCCTGGTATCCTCAGTTAAATTTCAATTATAGCCTGCAACATAATTTTCAGGTGCCGACCAATATTATCGGCGGTAACCCTATCAGACTTGGTGTAAATAATACCTCTAATGCCCAGTTCAATGTATCACAAAATATATTTAATCGCGATGCATTATTGGCAAACAGGAGTCAGGCAGACGTACGCAACCAGGCCAAACAACAAACAGGATTAAACAAAGTAGAACTGGTTGCTGGTGTATCCAAAGCCTTTTACGATGTATTGGCCACTATGCAGCAAATAAAAGTGGCAGATGAAAATATTACTCGCATTCAGAACAGTCTGGCAGTGGCCACCAATCAATATAAAGCAGGCATTGCTGATAAAACTGATTACAAAAGGGCTACCATTCTGTTAAACAATACACGTGCAACCAGGTCGGCCAACCAATCTGCCCTTGAAGCAAAAATCAGCTACCTGAAAAACCTGATGGGATATCCTGACAGTCTTTCTTTACCTATCCAATACGATAGTTTATTATTGGAAAAGGAAGTATCACTAGACACACTTCAGGTGGCAGATGCAACAGCAAGACCAGAGTATGTTTTATTGCAAACCCAACAAAAACTACTCAACGCAAACCTGCAATATGAGAAATGGTCATTCCTTCCTCAGGTAAGCTTAAATGGAGCCTATAACCTAAATTATCAGAACAACCAGTTCAGTAAATTATATAGTAATAATTTTCCGAACTCTTTTGCGGCACTTACATTATCGTTCCCTCTTTTACAGGGTGGTAAACGTAAAGCCAATATTGATCAGGCAGGCTGGCAGATTAAAAGAAAAGAACTTGATATACTTCAATTCAAACAAACTGTAAACACACAATATGCCCAGGCTCTCGCTGCCTACAAAGCCAGCTACAGTAATTTCACTGCATTAAAAGAAAACCTGGATCTGGCAAAAGAGGTTTATGGTATTATTGATCTGCAATACAAAGCAGGTGTAAAAACCTATTTAGAAGTAATTACTGCTGAAACCGACCTACGAACTTCTCAAATTAATTATTACAATGCGCTTTACCTGGTATTGGCCAGTAAGGTTGATGTTAAAAGAGCTTTAGGTCAAATCAATTATTAATTCATTCAAGCAATCTTATATTATGTTTTCCATGAACAAAAACTACTACATCATTATATGCGCCATTACCGGAGCAATGGCTTGTGGAAACCCTCAACCTACTACTCAGGCATCTACAGCACCGCCAGCAGTAGCTATTACTATTGATACGGTTGAGACAACTGCTGCTGTATTTCATGATGAATATCCCGGCACTGTTGTAGCGCTTAACCAAACTGAAATACGTGCTCAGGTAAGTGGTTATATTACCGGTATTTATTTTAAAGATGGTGATAGGGTTCAAAAAGGACAAAAACTCTATTCTATCGATGCCCAGGTATACAATGCCAATTACCAGCAGGCACTGGCCAATCTTCAGGTGCAGGAAACCAACCTCATAAAGGCACAAAAAGATGCAGATCGCTACCATGAACTGGATAAAAACGATGCGATTGCCAAGCAACAGGTAGATTATGCCGATGCCGCACTGGCCGCTGCTAAAAAGCAGGTTGAAGCAGCAAGAGCAGCTTTAAACAGCACGAAGAGCAGTGTTAACTTCGCCACAATTTATGCCCCTTTTACCGGAACAATCGGTATATCACAGGTAAAAGAAGGAACAGCAGTGGTGGCAGGACAAACGATTTTAAATACAGTATCTACCAATGATCCTATTGCGGTAGATTTTGAAGTAAATCAACAAGACCTATATCGCTTCTCTCAATTACAACAAACAGGTTCAACAGATTCCACTTTTACGATTGCATTTGGAAATGATATCTATCCTTATACGGGAAAAATTAGCCTGATAGATAGGGCCGTAAATCCACAAACAGGAACAATAAAAACAAGGTTGAGTTTTCCAAATGGGAAAGACTTACTGAAACCTGGTATGACTACACTCGTAAGGGTATTAAATAAGCAAAATACCGAGGCAGTATTGATTCCATATAAAGCGATTACGGAACAATTAGGTGAATTTTTTGTGTATGTAGTAACAGATAGTAATACCGTAAATCAGCGTAAACTCAAACTAAGTAAACAGATTGGTAAAAGCATTATTGTGACAGATGGATTAACGGCAGGTGAAAAGATTGCTGTTGAAGGTGTACAGAATTTACGTGAAGGAGCGAAAATTACCGTTCCATCTGCTGCACCAGCAAAACAATAGGGTGGATTAACATAAAAAGAAAAGCATGATTGCAGATATATTTATAAAAAGACCAGTTACAGCCATCGTAGTATCGATTGTGATTGTGCTGGTTGGACTTATCTCTCTGAGCACATTACCGGTGGCTCAGTATCCGGATATTACACCACCAACTGTTGCTATCAGTGGTAACTATTTTGGTGCCGATGCCCAAACAGTAGAACAAACTACTACAACAGCTATTGAGACACAGGTGAATGGTACTCCTGGTATGACTTTCATTAACAGTAACAGTACTGGTAGCGGACAGAGTAGTATTACTGTTTCATTTGAAGTGGGTACCAATATTGACCTTGCTACACTCGATGTACAAAACAGGGTAGCAGTGGCAGAACCTACTTTGCCAGATGCGGTAAAAAGATTAGGATTAACAACACGCAAGCGTAATCCAAGCATTATGATTGCACTTGCCTTGTATTCTCCGAATGGTACACATGACGCATTGTTTTTAGGGAACTATGCTAACATCTACCTGAAAGACGCCTTATTAAGGGTGAAGGGAGTGGGTGATATTGTAGCACGTGCAGATGATTTCGGAATGCGTATCTGGCTTGATCCACAAAAACTCGCTGCACTTTCGCTCACACCAGCAGATATTAATGCTGCGTTAACTGAACAGAATTTACAAATAGCCGCAGGAACGGTAGGAGGAAATCCACAACCGGGTGCACAGGTGTTTGAATATAGCGTACTCACCAATAGCCGCATTAATACCAAAGAGCAGTTTGAAAAAATTATTGTAAAGACCCAACCAGTAAGTGGTAGTCTCGTTTACCTGAAAGATGTTGCAAGGGTTGAACTGGGTAAGTTTGATTATTCATCCAATGCTTTTGTAAATGGTAAGCCTTGTGCTTTTATCCTGATATACCAGGCACCCGGAGCAAATGCATTAGATACGTATAATGGGGTTATTAAGGCATTGGAAAATATGCGCAAAACCTTCCCTAAAGATGTTGATTACCTGATACCACTCGAAACCGCTTCTGTAGTAAAAGTGTCGATTAATGAGGTAATGCATACACTCATTGAAGCTTTATTATTGGTAGTATTTGTGGTGTTTTTATTCCTGCAAAACTGGAGGGCTACTTTAATACCCGTTTTAGCCATCCCGGTTTCATTGATCGGTACATTTATACTTTTTGTTCCCTTTGGTTTTACCATTAATACACTAACCTTATTCGCCTTTGTATTGGCTATCGGTATTGTGGTGGATGATGCAATTGTGGTAGTGGAGGCAGTGCAACATAATATTGATCATGGTAAGATGTCGCCCAAAGAAGCCACACAAAAAGCCATGAAGGAAATATCAGGTCCGGTAATTGCCATTGCATTAATCCTTGCAGCGGTGTTTATTCCGGTTGGGTTTATTCCAGGTATAGTGGGTAGACTTTACCAGCAATTTGCTATTACCATTGCAGTATCTGTTTTAATTTCTGCATTTGTGGCACTTTCACTGACTCCTGCTTTGTGCAGTATTATGCTGAAGCCATCAAAAGATGCCGATGCGAAAAAGAACCTGCTCGATCGTTTCTTTATCAGCTTTAATAATGGTTTCGGAAGAGTTACCAGAAGATACGGAAGAAGTGTAGGTAAATGGATAAAAGCAACACCATATGTTTTAATTATGATGGTTTGCTTATTTGCGGGGCTGTTCATATTATTCAAAAACAAACCATCTGCATTTATTCCAACCGAAGATGAGGGCCGCTTATTCGTTACCTATGAAATGCCGGAAGGAACTTCAACAACGCGAAATATCGCCATGATGAAAGACCTGATGGCCAGGGTGCAGGATATTCCTGCCGTTAAAGTGGTAGGTGGATTGGCTGGTTTAAACATCCTCAACTTTTCAAACAAGTCTAATACAGGTACGATGTTCGTAAACCTGAAGCCTTGGGAAGAAAGAAAGAGCAAAGAACTGCAGTTGCAGGGAGTAATTGCAGAAATAATGAAACGAACTGCCAATGTGAAAGAAGCAAGAGTATTGCCAATTGCACCACCAGCGATTCCCGGACTTGGACAAAGTGCCGGATTTAGTTTTGCGATTCAGCAAACAACCAGTACGGATAATATCCAGCAATTTGAAGCGGTGACCAGAAAATTCCTGGGTGCATTAAACCAGCGACCTGAAATTGCAATAGCTTATACCTTCTTTTCAACCCGTACACCTGCTTATCAGGTAGATGTAGACAAAGAAAAAGCCAAAAAACTTGGTGTATCAGTTGCCGAAGTTTATAGTACGATGTCAACCCTTTTAGGAAGTAGCTACGTAAATGATTTTAACCTCTATGGAAGAAATTTCAGGGTGGTAGCACAGGCTGATAGCAGTTTCCGTGGATCTGTAGCGCAACTGGCAAATTATTATGTAAGGAATAACCAGGGTAGTATGATACCATTAAATACATTGGTAACAACAAAAGTAATCGAAAACCCTGCGCTCATTACGCACTTCAACCTTTACCGGTCTATAGATATAAATGGTTCGGCTAAACCTGGTTTCAGCAGTGGACAAGCCATTGAGGCCATTAAAGAAGTGGCGGCTAAAGAATTACCAGCAGGGTATGGGTATGAATTTACCGGTATGAGCAGGGAAGAGATAAAAGCCGGTGGAAGCAGCACTTATATTTTTGCGATTTCCATTGTGTTTGTATTCCTGTTTCTGGCAGCATTGTATGAAAGTTGGTCTATTCCATTCTCAGTATTGTTTGCGGTTCCGATTGGGGCATTTGGTTCAATCTTAACTCTTACATTACTGCCTTCAATTACCAATAATATCTATGCGCAGATTGGTTTGATAACCTTGATTGGACTGGCAGCTAAAAATGCCATCCTGATCGTGGAATTTGCCAAGGAGAGGGTGGATAAGGGGGTTGAAGTGGTACATGCCACTTTACAGGCTGTGGAATTACGATTAAGACCGATCATAATGACCTCCTTTGCCTTTATTCTTGGGGTATTACCACTGGTTTTTGCAAGTGGGGCTGCCGCAGAATCGAGGAAAACGATAGGGTGGACTGTTTTTGGCGGTATGCTGGCAGCTACTACTTTGGCCATTTTTGTGGTACCGGTACTGTTTGTATTGTTTACCAAACTGGCATATGGCCGCAAACTTAAAAAGCTGCGGGAAGCCCAGCTTACAGAAGAAGCTGTGGATCAATCGATTGCAGAGGGTAGAATTAGTTAAATGGCCGATTTTTTTGCCCATTTAAGCAAGTTTTTCCACAAAAACTGGCATATTCAAAGGCTGATTCGTAACTTTGCACGCTTCTGAAAGCGGTTTTGGTGCAAAATTTTAACGTATCAGTCGACAGCTTTTATGCAACATTAGGGGTCTAATAGTCGTTTATATAAATAGATAATAGCACAACATGAGGCAGCTCAAAATTGCAACACAGATTACCAATCGCGATTCACAAGCCGTTGAGAAGTACTTACAGGAAATCTCGAAAATTCCGATGATCACCCCTGAAGAGGAAACAACACTGGCCCAAAGAATCAAGATGGGTGATCAGAGAGCACTCGACAAATTGGTGCAGGCGAACTTACGTTTCGTGGTATCTGTGGCTAAGCAGTACCAGCACCAAGGCCTTTCACTTAGCGATCTGATCAACGAGGGAAACCTCGGTTTGATAAAAGCAGCCCAGCGTTTCGATGAAACCAAGGGTTTTAAATTCATCTCATACGCCGTATGGTGGATTCGCCAGTCCATTTTACAAGCGTTGGCAGAGCAGGGCAGATTGGTCCGCCTGCCTCAAAACAAAATTGGCACCTACAACAAAGCCAATAAAGCTTATATGGCTTTTGAACAGGAACATGAGCGTGAGCCTTCAACAGAAGAGCTTGCTGAAATCCTGGAAATGAGTGAGACCGAGATCAACAACATTTTCCAAAGCAACACCCGTCACACTTCACTGGATGCCCCTGTGCACGAAGCTGAAGATGTAGCCATGGGTGACTTATTGGAAGGTAGTGATGACACAGATGATGATGTGATGAAAGATTCACTCCGCGAAGAAATCCGCAGGGTACTGAAATCACTTAGTCCACGCGAAGCCGAAATCGTTAACGCGTATTTTGGTCTAGACGGTGAAAACGGTGTAACCATTGAACAAATTGGTATGAAATACGATCTTACCAAAGAACGTATCCGCCAGATTAAGGAAAGGGCTATCAAACGCTTGCAAAAAGCACGTTATAGCAATGCCCTCAAAGCTTATCTAGGCTAATAACTATTTAGTTTCTAAAAAAGCCCTTTCACTTTTGGAAGGGCTTTTTTATGATTATTTTATCATATGTTTTAAAGTAAATTTGCCGCATGAAACGCTTGATTGGAGCTTTGTTTGTATGGATGGCAATGACCGGATGTGAGAGAGACATTGATATATCTCCAATATCCGCAAGCCCCAAACTTGTAGTAGACGCAGAAATTGAAACAAATCGCCCTCCACTTATATTTTTAAGTAAATCACTCAATTTCTTCACCACCATCGACTCGGCAGAATTAGCTAATTCTTTTGTACACAATGCCACCGTAACCATTCAGGAAGGAAATACGGTATATCCGATGAAAGAATTTGAGATAAGAGGATCCAATGGTAACCGTATCTTTTTTTACAGCAATGATCCTCTCAATTCGCAACCATTAACTGGTCAACAAGGTAAAAAGTACAAATTAAGCATAACCGTAGATGGTAATACCTATACCAGCGAAACAGAAATACCCCTGCTTACAAAAACGATCGACTCTCTCTGGTGGAAGAAAGCACCTAATAATGAAGATAGCGCCAAGGTAGTTATTATGGCCAGGGTAACTGACCCTCCCGGACTTGGAAACTATATCCGTTATTTCACCAGTGTAAACAACCAGCCTTATTTTCCCGGTGCCAATTCTGTTTTCGACGATAATATTATTGATGGAAAAACTTATGATATCCAGATTGATAAAGGTGTTAATAGAAACGAGGAGATAGACTTTAAAGAGTATGGCTTTTTTGCCAAAGGTGATACAGCCGTTATAAAACTTTGTAATATATCAAAACCCACCTTTGATTTCTGGCGAACCTGGGAATTCAATTTTCAATCCATCGGCAATCCCTTTTCTTCTCCCGGAAAGGTAATCGGCAATATAAGTAATGGCGCTTTAGGGGCTTTTTGCGGTTACGCATCACAATATAAAAGCCTTATTATCCCCAAATAGACGATACTGTGTAAAACCGGCATTTAAAACTGCAAGGGTTCTATAAATTTGTTCGTCTAATAAGTAAAACACACAGTATGGCAAGTGAAGCAACAGAAAAAGTACATGTATTGATTATCGGCTCAGGGCCTGCCGGTTACACAGCCGCAATTTATGCAGCCCGTGCAAATATGAAACCCGTATTATACCAGGGTATACAACCAGGTGGACAGCTCACCATTACCACAGAAGTAGAAAACTATCCGGGTTATCCTGAAGGTATTCAGGGGCCGGAAATGATGGTACATTTTGAGAAACAGGCTGCACGTATGGGTGCAGATATACGTTATGGACTGGCTACAAAAGTAGATTTCAGCAAGCAGCCCTATCGCGTTGAAATAGATGAAGAAAAATGGATCGAAGCAGATGCTGTGATCATCAGCACTGGCGCATCAGCTAAGTGGCTGGGACTGGAAAGTGAACAAAGATTAAATGGTTTTGGGGTTAGTGCCTGCGCAGTATGTGATGGATTTTTCTTCAAAGGAAAAGATGTTGCTATCGTAGGGGCAGGAGATACTGCTGCTGAAGAAGCACTTTATCTGTCGAAACTCTGCACCACTGTACACATGTTTATTCGCAGAGATCAGATGCGTGCAAGTAAAGTAATGCAGGATCGTGTGCTAAATACTCCAAATATTAAAGTGTACTGGAACACAGACACAGATGAAATTTTGGGTGAGAAAAAAGTAGATGCTGTTCGCATTAAGAATAACCAAACTGGTAATACAGAAGAAATTCCTATCAGCGGATTTTTCGTTGCTATCGGTCACCAACCCAACAGCGATATTTTTAAAGGTTGGATCGATATGGATGATACAGGCTATATAAAAACTATTCCTGGCACCACCAAAACCAACCTGGAAGGTGTGTTTGCCGCCGGCGATGTACAGGATAAAAATTACCGCCAGGCTGTAACCGCCGCAGGCAGCGGATGCATGGCCGCACTCGATGCAGAACGCTATCTTACATCCAAAGGGTTGGCCTGAGAAACATAGAAATAAGGAATAAGGAATGAGAAAGTGAGATTCTGCTACCCAATTCCTTTTTCTCCCTACTTTTTTATTCCTTATTTCTCATTCCTTATTTCTTATTTCATATATATATGCTTTCCATCCATCTCCACCAACTACAGTTACACGCATACCACGGGTTGTATGAAGAGGAGAAAGTGTTGGGGAATGATTTTATCATTGATCTGACAGTTAACTATCATCCCCCTGTATTACCCGTTGTTGAATTGGAGCAAACCATCAACTATGTATCTTTATTCGAACTGGTGAAGAAACATATGCAAGAGGCTACACCATTGCTGGAAACAGTGATTTCTAATATTGCATCAGATATTCTGGCACAGTTTTCTCTGGCTGAAGAAGTGAATATTGCTATTCGGAAAATGCATCCACCTATAGCAGGTTTTATCGGAGCTACAGGTGTTTCACTTTCCATTCACCGAAAAGACATTCAAGCATGAAGATTTTTTTTAAAAAGTGGGTCACTCTCTCAGTAATAATGCTTTCCGTACAATTAATTGCTGCGCAGGACATTAATATTCTGTATAAAGAAGCCAGCAACCTGGAAAGGGTGCAGAAAGACAATGAAGCATTAGAGAAGTACAAACAAATCCTCACTACAGAGCCGACACAAATAAAGGCACTGGTTAGGGCCGCAGAACTGAGTGCTTCTATCGGAGGCAAACAAACAGATAAAAAAACAAAGCGCTTGTTTTATGAAACGGCTTTATCTTACGCAAAAAGAGCCTGGCAGGCAGATAGTACACAGGCCGACGCTGCCTATGCTATGGCAATGGCATCAGGGAAAATGACGGATATTGAAACCGAAAACAAACAAGTGGTTGCCTACGTTAAAGATATTCTACAGTATGCCGAAAAAGCACTGCAAATAAACCCTGAACATGCCAAAGCAAATTATACCATGGGCAAATGGCATTATGAGATGGTAACATTATCTGGTTTCAAAAAAGCTGCTGTGAAGCTATTATACGGTGGGTTACCACCTAGCGATCTGGATAAAGCGATTCAATACATGGAAAAATGTAAAACACTTGAACCCTATTTTGTAGCCAATTACCTGGATCTTGCTAAAGCTTATAAAGAAAGCAGACAACCCGCAAAAGCCATTGAAGTATTGAATAAACTGGTGAAGCTACCTACGCGTACCGGAGACGACATTGGCTTAAAAGCCGAAGGGGCCAAATTGTTGGAATCAATGCAATAATAATTAAGAATATAAACCCTAACTATGTCATTACAAGAACTATTTACAACGGCTGTTGCCAACAGTAAAACACTAACAGAAAAGCCTGATAACGAAACCCTGTTAAAACTTTATTCGCTTTATAAACAAGCTACAGAAGGTGATAATAATGATGCAGGCCCGGAAAACATGTTCGATTTTGTTGCAAAATTTAAACATGAAGCCTGGGTAAAACTAAAAGGCATGACAAAAGACGACGCCATGCAGCAATACGTAGATCTCATTAATAAATTAAAAGGAGCATAATTTAAAAAGCCACTGCTATCTAAATGCAGTGGCTTTTTAAATTTGGTTATTTTAACGGATAAGGTACCCGACACCAATCGAAAGATTATTGAATGGTGTACCATTGAAACCTCCTGTGAAGTTAATACTGTTGTTTTTTACATCACTTACTACCAGTCCGGCATTGTTATATGCTTTTGTCCGCGCATTATTATAAGATATCTGTCCTAGTGATATGATATTAGCCATGAACACCCATCTTTTTTGTGTCTGGTATAATAAACCCATATTAGCAGAGATTGCTACTGAAAAAGAATTACTGGAAGATGACAATACATTATTGTTCCTGGTTTTGCCATTCCCCACACTAAAACCTCCGGTAAAAGGAAAGCTCAGGTAAAATCTATTGGCAAGTTGCGAAAGCATGGTATGTCCTAAAGCAAGCCCTATTTGGTTATAGGAGAACTTATTGATATTGCTTCCACTTTCCTGTTTATTTGTTGTATTAGAATAAGAAAGTTGAATACTATTAAATCTTGTAGGTGAGCTGAATTTTGATGCAGAGAGATTTATACCTGTGCTAAATCCAGTAACTTTTGTATTGGAGATTGAATTTTTTTCAGCGCCATTATTAAAGAAAACCTGACCAGCCAATAATCGGTCATTTTTTTGAAATTGAGCAAAGCTGGCCGATGTAATCACAGTTCCCAAAATCCATAATAGTGTTTTTTTCATCGCATTTTTTTACTAAGAAAAGACAAATAAAATATAGTAGGAATGTATTAGTGTTATTTAACAATTGATTACAAGCTTGTAGTGCATAGTCCATAGACCATGGTCCATGGTCTATGGACTAGATCTTCCCCAGCTTCCATCTACCGCTACGCATAAACCAGAAAGAAGGGATGAGCAGGGTAGTCCAGTATATTCCTTCACTTGCCCAACCCCAGCCAATGGGGAGGTTAAGTTTTTCAAGTACGATGTATACATAAATGCAGTAAAGACATATTGCTGCTATTTCGCTGTACAGGTTCACTTTTGTATTTCCCGTTCCGGTAACTGCGTTCAGCCAGATTACTGATACAGCCATTAATACCAATGCAAAAGACACGATTCGCATAACCGGAATAGCTGCTTCAATAAACCCTTCTCCTTGTCCGTATATGGAAAGAAATGTATGAGGAAATAGATTTAGAATAATACATACACAAACGGCAAAACCTAAACTCCACTTCATTATTTTATTGACCAATTCAGGTACGCGATGTTCTAATCCCTGACCAATAATATTGCTTACCATACTATTGGCGGTTGCTCCGAATGCCCAGGTAAAACAACCAAAAAATCCAAAAATATTTCGCATGGTATTCGAGATGGCTAGATCCCTTTCGCCATGGTGCTCAATAAGTATATAAAAAAACTCCCAGCTAATTACACTGATTGCTAATTGCATAATAATAGGGAAGGAGATACGTAAAATCAATTTTACATTGATCCAGTCGAATTGTATATTCTTAAACAATTCGAGCTTTTGTCCTAGTCCTTTTTTGTGTATCACCAAAAAAATAACCAGCAACCCTGCTATTTCAGAAATGATGGATGCATAAGCAGCCCCATTAAACCCTAATTCGGGGAGTCCTAATTTGCCATAAATAAACCCATAATCAAAATAGATATTGGTGAAAGCTTCTACTGCGGTTCCTATAATCAGTAATCGGCTCTGATTGATGCCCACGAGTAATGCATTTCTCATTTGGTATATATACAAAAAAGGCAGTCCCAGCATACGGATGTTCAGAAACTCAATAGCCATTTTAACGCTTTGTGCATCATGCAGAGCGAATCGAAATAAAATAGGGGCAAAAAACCAGGTAAAAAGGATACCAAATAATGAGAATATCAGAGAAATGCGAATACCCTGGGAAAATAGGTTTCCTATCTGATCAATACGGTTTTCACCGGCTCTTCTGGATATAAGCGCCTGAAGCCCGTTATTCAGTCCATTTCCAATAACAGCAAAAATGAGGTAATAAACGCCTGTAATGCCCGCTACACCCAATGCTTTCTGTCCAAGTCCGCCAAGGAAAATATTATTTGTGATAAAATTGATCTGAGGAACAACAATAGAAGCCGATATTGGCAATGCGATTGACAATATCTGCCTGTTTGTTACAGACACCTGTAAGTTAATATTTGATCCTGCGGAAGCCATGGGCCGCGCAAAGCTACTATTAAAACAGGTGTTGAACTCAGGGTCTTTTTTTATATCATTGCAAAGAATAATCGAACAATGGCCCAAAAAACAATTGCATTTTATCATCCCGCTGGAATCGATTCGGGTAATGGCAAAACCTTAAGACTGGATATTGCGCCCGTTCATGTAGCCTGTGCGGTGATAGCTGACGGAAAACCTTATGCGTTCGAATTTTTTGAGCTTACTGATGATATAAACGATTGGAGCGATGTTTTTTTTGAAATAAAGCGAAATTCCGTATTGCTCGAGCATCATTTTGATCAGGTTTTCATTACTTGTAATTTTAAAGAGGCCGTAATGATACCAGTTGAAAAATCAAGTAATGCCGCGGGTGAAGATTTTTTAGCCCTTTTATTCGGAGATAATTATACCGACGACACCAAACACGATAAACTGGATACGGAAAAGCCGATGATGAATGTTTACCGGGTAAAGAAATCTATCCACGAGCAGGCTCTCCGACATTTTCACCTTTATCAGTTCAAGCATATTTATACTGAAATAGTTGAATCGTTGTCGCAAAACCAAACACCACATTTGTTATTCTTACAGGTTTATCAATCAACCTTTATTGTAACATTATGGGATAATAATCAACTGCAATTCATCCAAACATACGATTATAGCTGTCCGGAAGATATAGGCTATCATATACTAGCTTTACTGAAAGAGTACCAGTTACAACCAGAAGATATTATGTTGGAGATGAGTGGGTTTATAGAACCGCATGGCGAATTACACCGAAAATTACAGATGCTCTTTGTGAACAGACAGTTTAAGCAAATTCCTGAATCATTACTACTCCCAGGTATGCTTGAATCACATCATCCACATACTTTTACCCCTTTCTTTAATTCAATCATATGAGGATTATTTCAGGGAAATGGGGTGGACGAAGGATAAGTCCACCTGCAAACATGCCGCATACGCGGCCAACTACAGATATAGCTAAAGAGGGTCTATTCAACATACTACAAAACCGAATGGATTTTGAAGGCATTAAAATACTTGATTTATTTGGGGGCACAGGTTGTATCAGTTATGAGTTGGCATCAAGAGGGGCGGCTGATCTTACCATTGTAGAAAAAGATACGATCATGCATGGTTTCATAAAAAATAATGCGACCATGTTGGGTATGGAAAACCATAAGATCCTTAAAATGGATGTTTTTGCCTACCTAAATACCTGCACTGAAGACTTTGATTTCATATTCGCGGGCCCACCATATGCACTGGGCACTATTGATGAAATACCGAAAATAATTGTAGCGAAAAAAATGATCAGACCCGGTGGCTTTTTTGTGCTCGAACACACACCGAGGAACAATTATGAGAAATTCCAGGGATTCAGTTTTCAAAGAAATTATGGAACGACGTTGTTTTCCTTTTTTAATAGTGTGAATGGTTAGATGTGAATTGTCAATGGTGAATGGTCAATTTTACGGGTGATTAAAGAATATTAATTACTCCCTATTGACAATTCACCATTGACAATTCACATCTGGACATTGACGATTCACCATTGACAATTCACAATATGCGCCAACCCATCCTCATAACCGGCATTGGTACCGATATTGGTAAAACATTAGTTTCAGCAATTGTTACTGAAGCATTGCATGCTGATTACTGGAAGCCTGTACAGGCTGGCTTTGCAGATGGTACAGATGCCCAAACAGTGGCTGCATTAATCAGCAATGCCAATACAGTAATACACAAGGAAGCATATTGTTTAGCAATGCCCGCATCTCCACATATAGCAGCGGCAAAAGAAGGGATGGAAATTGACTTATCTTTTATTCAAAAACAATGCACCGATATACTTGGTGCATTAGGTAGTAAGCAATTGATTATTGAAGGTGCAGGAGGATTACTGGTGCCATTGAATAAGAATGAAACTGTTGCCGATCTTGCTAAACGGTTGAATGCAAAGGTAATTTTGGTAAGCCGTAATTATCTTGGAAGTATCAATCATTCCAGACTGACTGCAGCTTACTGTAAGCAGCATGGAATTGATGTGGCCGGTTGGATATTTAGTGATCAATACCTCGATTATGAACAGGAAATTGTTGAGTGGACAGGCTATCCTTCTCTGGGAACAATTCCTTACCTTGAACAAAAAAATCCTGATACCATCCATTATTATGCGGATTTGCTGAAAAACAACTTAGCATCGGTATTGTAACCTCAAATGACTAAACAGGAACTAAGAAAAAAAATCAAAGCAGAAAGACAACAACTATCTGCGCGCGAAAGGATGATCATGGATGATCTCATGCTCATTCAATTGCAGCGTTTACCACTTGACCCCTGGCAAATTCTGATGAGTTATATGCCCATGGATAAATATGGAGAACCGAATGTTGCGTTATTTGAGTCATATTTAGAACATTTTCTTCCGGGCTTACAATTCGCTTACCCGGTTAGCAATTTGCAGGAACATCGCATTTCTGCACATCTGGTATCAGATTCTACCATATTCCAACAAAATGAATGGGGCATTGAAGAGCCCATTTATGAACCAGTATTAGACCCCATGGATATTGATGTCATATTCGTCCCAATGCTTTTATGTGATGAAAATGGCTATAGATTAGGGTATGGTAAGGGGTTCTATGATCGTTTTCTACCTGAATGCAAACCAGATATTGTTAAAATAGGATTCAGCTATTTCGAACCCATTCCCCTTATCTCCGACACCCATGAATTTGATGTACCTTTGAATTACTGTATTACGCCGAAGGATATCTATGAATTTTAATACCCTTTTTCTTAAATCGTTCCGAGTTCTATTATTGCCAGTTGCCCTGCTGTATGGTTTGGTAATACGCATCAGGAATTGGATGTTCGATAAACAATACCTCAAATCTTCCGGATTTAATTTCCCACTGATCTGTGTTGGTAACCTGGCTGTTGGTGGTACCGGTAAATCTCCCATGGTTGAATATTTGCTGTACCTGCTTAGCGCACAATTCAAAGTCGGTACACTTAGCAGGGGATATAAGCGGAAAACAAAAGGATATGTATTGGCAGGAAATAACACAACGGCACTTGAAATAGGCGATGAGCCCATGTTGTTTCACCTGAAATTTCCGAATGTTCCTGTGGCTGTGGGTGAAGAAAGATTGGTGGCTATTCCGCAATTGCTACAAGATGTTTCAGACCTGCAGGCAATTATACTCGATGATGCTTTTCAGCATCGTTCGGTAAAAGCCGGGTTCAATATATTATTAACAGAATACAGCAATATTTACATGCAGGATTTTTTCCTGCCAACAGGCGATTTACGCGATGAAAAAGCGTCTGCAAAACGAGCTTCTGTAATAGTGGTTACAAAATGTCCGCAGGATCTGAGTTATGAAAAAAAACAACAGATCATTCGCAGCCTTCAACCCAATGCCGACCAAAAAGTATTTTTTACCCGAATTGCTTATGGGGTTCCTTATCATATCTTCAATTACGATGACGAATGGTTATTAACCCCACGCGATGAGGTATTACTGGTTTGTGGTATTGCCAATCCAAAACCACTGAAAGATTATCTTCTCGAAAGAACACATACTTATTACCAACAGGACTATTCTGATCACCATATTTTCTCTATAGATGACCTGAATGAAATAAGGACAAAGTTTGATGAAATTCATGCAAAAGACAAAATCATCCTGACTACTGAAAAAGATGCGGTTCGCCTCATGAAATTCCGTGACGAATTAGCCAATCTTCCGATGTATGTGTTACCAATCAGGCACGAGTTCCTGTTTGGAGAAGGTGAACAATTTAATGCGATGGTTACTGATTTTATCAGGAACTTTAACTTCAAGCCGATGACATGAGTAGAAAAAAAAGTAAACAAAAACAAAAGCAGAAATCAAAGCCCTCACAGGCACAGTTACTTAAAGGTAAACTTGAAGTAACCCGCTCTGGTATGGGCTATGTTGTGATAGAAAATGGCACCGGTGATGTATTGGTACGCCCTGGTGATTTTTTGAACGCTCTCAATGGCGACGTTGTACGCGTGAAAGTGGTAAAAGAAAATGGTCGTACCGGTAAAAAAGAAGGAAAAATTACAGAAGTGGTTTCGCGCAGGCAGACCGAATTCATAGGTTATGTGCAACTGTCTACCAACTTCGCCTTTTTTGTACCAGACACAGATAAACCAATGCCGGATCTGTTCATCCCCCTTAGTTCATTGAATGGGGCAAAACACAAAGACAGGGTAGTAGCCAGACTGGTAAAATGGGATAAAGAAGATAAGAAACCGGTAGGAGAAATTGTGAGTATCATGCAACCGGAAGATGAGAACGATGCGGCCATGAAAGAATTGCTGGCACAGGCTGGGTTCCCTTTATTCTTTTCAGAAGATGTTTTAGAGGAAGCAGAGCGTTTACCGGAAATACTGGATAGCGAAGAAATTAAGAAAAGAAAAGACTGCAGAGATATCCTGACATTCACCATCGATCCTGTTGATGCTAAAGATTTTGATGATGCTATTTCGATTCGCTTATTATCTAACGGAATTTATGAAATAGGCGTACATATTGCAGATGTGAGCTATTACGTATCCCCGGAAACAGAACTGGATGAAGAAGCCTACAAACGTGCTACTTCTGTTTATCTTCCAGACAGGGTAAACCCTATGTTGCCGGAACGTATATCAAATGAATTATGTTCCTTAAGACCCCATGAAGATAAATTCACCTTTTCTGCCATTTTCCAGATGAATACAAAAGGAGAAGTAAAACAATATTGGTTAGGCAGAACGGTCATTCATTCTGATCATCGTTTTACATATGAAGATGTGCAGGAAATTATTGAAAAGAAAGAAGGCAAATACCTGGATGAAATATTGCTGTTAAATGACTTCGCACAACGTATGCGAAAAAAACGTTTCAGCAAGGGAGCCATCAATTTCTCATCGCAGGAAGTTCGCTTTAAGCTCGATGAAAAAGGAAAGCCTATAGGCATTGTTGTAAAAGAAAGCAAAGAAGCTCATCAACTGATTGAAGAATTTATGTTACTCGCCAACAGAACTGTTGCAGAGAATGTTTCCAAGATTCAGATCAATAAAAAAGGGATTCCTTTTCCTTACAGGGTACACGACCAGCCTGATGCGGAAAAGCTGGCACCGTTTATGGATTTTGCCAAAAAATACGGACACAAATTCGATCTAAGCTCGCCTGAATCAATTGCCAGAAGCTTTAATACAATGCTTGAAGCTGCGAAAGGCAAACCCGAACAACATGTTTTAGAACAACTGGGTATCCGAACCATGGCAAAAGCAGTGTATACAACCGAGAATATTGGTCACTATGGTCTTTCTTTCGAACACTATTGCCATTTTACTTCACCAATCAGGCGATATCCGGATGTACTCGTACACAGGGTATTGCAATCAGTGTTGCAGGGCAAGCCCATGATCGATAAGAAAATGGAGGAGAAATGTAAGCACAGCAGCGATCGCGAACGGGCAGCAATGGAATGTGAAAGGGCAGGTAACAAGTATAAACAGGTAGAGTATATGCGCGATTACCTCGGAGAAACTTTTGAAGGGGTTATCAGTGGTGTAGCCAGTTTCGGTTTTTGGGTTGAAACAGTGGCACATAAATGTGAGGGACTCGTTAGTTTATTAAGCCTAACTGACTATGATGATTTCAGGTTGGTGGAAAGTGATTATAGCCTTGTAGGTCATAGAAGCGGACGTACTTTTAGAATGGGTGATAAAGTAACGATCAGGGTGGTAGCTGCTAATCTTGAAAAAAGACAGCTTGATTATGAATGGGTACTTGGTGGCGATGAAAAGAAAACACCCAAATCAGCCAAAGCTGCTGCAGAAGGTACTTTAACTCATAAACCCAAAGCCAAGGTTCAGAAGAAGAAGAAATAATAGGGATTATTTAGCGGGGGTTAATTCAGATAATACTTCATGGAATTGAATCCCTTCTTTTTCCAAACTGGAAAGCACTGGTTCATAAATTGCCGGAATGATGGGGATATGCAAACCAGTTTCTTTTAATTGTCCATCAGCTATTAATGCCGCAGCAATGGCAAGTGGCAAACCAACAGTTTTGGCCATGGCAGTTCTGAGATAGTCTTCCCCGATTACTTTTAAACTGCTGTTAGCTTTATATTGCTTATTATCACAGGAATAGGTGATTTCATGCATCATCACAATCATGTCTTTATCCTCTGGTTTCAATAACCAACTTTCTTCCATGCGCCATTGGAGTATTGCTGCTGGAGTATGTAGTTCTTTTTTGATTGGCGTACTATCAAATAACCCCAAAAATCTGAACTGCTCATTAAGTACCGGATCTGCAATAAAAGATTTCCATTTAGGGTTAAGTTGATGATGATTGATATGCATTTCAACAAAATCTTTGACGGTTAAGTCGCGGGTATCGTATTCGTAATCTTCATCTGTCAACTTTAAATCTACCAATGCAGCCCAACCTTTACAAAATGCGGGATATCGAAGCGTAGTACGTAGAAAATCTCTGGCATTAGTTAATGAATAGAGTGTTGTATAACTCAGGGAATCCCTGTTTGCATAATACGCCAGTTGTCCCAATTCAGGAAAGTCTACCGTACCACTTTGATGGAATATTTCAGTATAGTCAAGCTTAATTTCTTTCCCATTCATTTTGTACAATGCACCTGCTTTTCCCGCCAATACAACATTTCTTGGGTTCCAACTGATTTTATAATGCCAGGGATTATCATCAGATGCAGGCGCTACCAATCCACCACAGTGTGAATAAAATGAATTGATCTCACCACCCTTTGCTTTGATATTATGAATGAGTTGCATGGCACTCATATGATCGATACCCGGATCGAGTCCCATTTCACAGAGGAAGAGCAGGTTTTTATCTTTTATCTGCTTAGCCATTTCCCGTATGGCCGGATCAACATAGGAAGCGGTCAGTAAATGTTTTCCGAATTGAATACAGTCTTTTGCAATAGGCAAATGAAGGTGAGGGGGCATAAGTGAAATAACGATATTGGCTGATTGAATAAGCTTCCCTCTTTTATCAGCATCTGTAATATTGATTTCAACTGCATGCAGGTTATTGCCTTCACCCAACTTCTGACGGATGGCGATTAAATCAACATCGGCTACGGAAAGTGACCAATTTCTTTCAATAACTAGTTTTTTCAGGTACTCAATTAAAACGGTAGCTGATTTTCCAGCACCAAAGACAAGGAAATGTGTATTTGCCGACATGATTGCAAGCTAAGAAAACTATGGGATTAGCCGTTAGGTGTTAGCCATTAGCCATTAGCTTTGGCTAACTAACCCTAGGTCGACTTATATTAGCCATTGACACACTAATACTAATACTAATACCTAACGCCTAACACCTAATGGCTAACAGCTAATGGCTAACCCCTAACAGCCTGTAACTATTTCCCTTCCCCTGCGTTTCATTAAAAAAAACTGTATGAAAAAACTGATAGCTGTCTTTTTGCTGCTCTGCACTATGGGTGCACAGGGCTGGTCGCAAAAAACCATTAAAGATGCCAATGCGCAGCAACGCAACCTGAAGAATTTTACGGGAATAAGGGTATCACATGGTATCGACTTATACCTGACGCAGGGTAATGAAGAAGCAGTTGCCGTAAGTGCTTCAGAAACCTCTTACAGGGACAAAATCATTACTGAAGTGGTGGATGGGGTATTGAAAATTTATTATGAGAAGGAAAATGGAGGCTGGTCATGGACAGATGGTTGGAGAAACCGTAAGCTTAAAGCCTATGTATCTGTAAAAACACTGGAAAAATTACAGGCATCTGGTGGTTCTGACGTATTCTGTGAGGGAATGATTAATGCAGCAACATTATCTATTGGAATTTCCGGGGGATCGGATCTGAAAGGTCAGTTTTCGTGTACTGAAATAAAACTTTCTGCCAGCGGAGGAAGTGATGCAAGCCTGAGTGGTAAAACAGAGCGTATTAAAATTGATGCCAGTGGAGGAAGTGATGTAAATGCCTACCAGCTAAGTACTGATTACTGCAATGTTGTATCATCAGGCGGAAGCGATGTGAATATAACCGTCCATAAATCGATTATAGCCAATGCCAGTGGTGGCAGCGATGTGTATTATAAGGGAAGTCCTACAGAAACCAAGACATCAAAAAGTGGCAGTTCAGACATCAAAAAAGTGAATTAAAACACCCCCTTTTAGCCATAAAAAAGGCCCCATAATCATTGCTTTAAGGGCAGTGGGTTAGGGGGCCTTTTTTTTATGCCCCTTTGTGGATAAAACAGGCCAAAAAACAGGGTATTTTACCCCTGTTTACCCCTCAAAAAAACTATCTTCGCCAACCGGCAAAATTCAGGGGTCTATCCCGGCCGGAGATACTTTAAAAATTAAGTACGAGATAAGCGAATATGGAAGAAAACCTGCTACCTGAACAGACCAGCGATAACGACCGGATTATTCAGGTTAATATCGAAGAACAAATGAAGACGGCCTATATCGACTACTCTATGTCGGTAATCGTAGGCAGGGCATTACCCGATGCGAGAGACGGCTTTAAACCGGTTCACCGCCGCGTTTTATATGCCATGAATGAATTGGGCAACAACAGCAATAAACCTTATAAAAAATCTGCCCGTATTGTGGGGGAGGTAATGGGTAAGTATCACCCACACGGTGACTCATCCATTTACGATACCCTGGTAAGGATGGCCCAGGACTGGACCATGCGTTATACCTTGGTTGATGGTCAGGGTAACTTTGGTAACCAGGATGGTGATCCACCGGCTGCCATGCGTTATACCGAGGCACGTTTGCAGAAGATTGCAGAGGCAATGCTGGATGATATTGAAAAAGAAACGGTTGACTTCCAGCTGAACTTCGATGATTCGATGCAGGAACCTACTGTTCTTCCTTCTCGTATTCCTCAGCTATTGGTAAATGGTTCATCAGGTATTGCCGTAGGTATGGCCACCAATATGATGCCACATAACCTGAGCGAAGTAATTGATGGATGTGTTGCCTATATCGACAATAAAGAAATTACTGGTGAAGAATTAATCAGTATTGTTAAAGCTCCGGATTTTCCAACAGGTGGCGTGATTTATGGAATGGAAGGTGTACGCCAGGCATTGCTAACCGGCAGAGGCCGTGTAGTTGTGCGTGGTAAATGTCATGTAGATACCAAAGCCAGTGGCAGGGAACAGATTGTTATTACAGAAGTGCCTTACCAGGTAAACAGAGACCAATTAACCGATCGTATCGGACAATTGGTGATCGATAAAACGGTTGAAGGCATAGCACACGTAAACAATGAAAGTAATAAAAGGGAAGGTACACGTATTGTGCTTGACTTGAAACGCGATGCTGTTGCACAGGTGGTGATTAACCAGTTGTATAAATACACTGAATTACAAACCAGTTATGGTATCAATAATGTGGCGCTGAGCAAGGGGAAGCCAAAGATCATGTGTTTACGCGACCTGATCGTAGAATTCATCGACTTCCGTATGGATGTGGTGATTCGCAGGGCAAAATTTGAGCTTAGAAAAGCGGAAGAAAGAGCTCATATTCTGGAAGGTTACCTCAAAGCACTGGATCATCTGGATGAAGTGATATCACTGATTCGCGCGAGTCGTACGCCTGATGAAGCAAAAGAGAGCCTGATTGCAAAAAGTAAAGAAGGCAAATGGTTGCTCAAACAGGAACTGTTCAGTGATCTTACCAATGAACTATATACTCAGGCTGAAGGTCTTTCTGAAGCACAAGCCAAAGCCATACTGGAGCTGCGTTTACAGCGCCTTACAGGTATGGAAAGAGAAAAAATCATTGAAGAGTTCAATGGTTTAATCAATACCATCAAAGATCTGAAAGCTTTATTGGCCAGTGAAGATTTACGTTATGCACTAATTCGTAAAGAATTACTGGAAATAAAAGAGCAATTTGGTGATGCCCGTAAAAGTGAGATTCAATACCTCGCCGATGAAATGCGTATTGAAGATTTAATTGAGGAAGAAGATGTGGTTATCACCATTTCACACCTTGGTTATATCAAACGTACTTCTGCATCCGAATACCGTCAGCAACGCAGAGGCGGAAGGGGAGCTGTAGGTTCTAAAACAAGGGAAGAAGATTATGTAGAACATCTTTTTGTAGCATCTACACATGATACTATGATGTTCTTTACAGAAAAAGGACGTTGCTACTGGATGCGTGTTTATGAAATACCAGAAGGTGAAAAACAAAGCAAAGGAAGGGCTATCCAGAACCTGATTCAATTACCAGGTGATGATAAAGTGAAAGCGATTATTGATGTGAAGAACCTGGCAGATAAAGAGTTTGTACAGCAACATTATATTGTACTCTGTACCAAAAAAGGTATCATCAAAAAAACATCTCTGGAAGACTTTAGTCGCCCACGTGCAAATGGTGTAAATGCCATTACTATTGTTGAAGGCGATGAGTTACTCGAAGCAAGGATGACCGATGGTAATTCAGAAATCATGCTTGCGGTGAAAAGCGGAAGGGCAATTCGTTTTGAGGAAGAAAAAGTTCGGGTTACCGGAAGAGGCGCCATAGGTGTAGCTGGTATTGAAGTAGAAGATGAGAAAGATGAAGTAATTGGCATGATCTGTGTAAATAAGGAAGATGCCAGCAGAACCATACTGGTAGTGAGTGAGAAAGGATTTGGAAAAAGAACGGCCATTGATGAATACCGTATAACAAACCGCGGCGGAAAAGGGGTAAAAACCATTAATGTTACCGATAAAACCGGAAGTTTAGTCGGCATTCTCTATGTAACTGAAAAAGAAGACCTTATTATTACATGCAAATCAGGCATAACCATCCGTACCGGCATCAGCGATATCCGCGAAGCTGGTAGGGCAACCCAGGGTGTTAAACTGATTCGTATTGATGAAGGTGATGAAATTGCAGCCATTTCACAGATAGAAGAAGATGATGAGGAACAGGCTGAAATAAATCCAACCGCCGAAACAGAAACAAACCCGGATCAAACAACCGATAATAACGAAACAAATTCGAACGAAAATCAAGAATAAAAACCTCCCATTATGAAGAAGCTTTTATTGCTTTCTATGTTTGCTATGTCATTGCAGTTCCTTGCTGCCCAGGATTATAAAAAAGTAAAAAATGCTATTTTATTAGGCAGAATAGAAGATGCAAAAACTGAAATAGATAAAATGGCTGCCGATCCAAAGGCACAAGCCAAAGCTGAGACCTATATGTGGAAGGCTAAAATCTATGCAGCTATATTCAATAACCCACAGTTAAATGAAAAATTCCCTAATGCTGAAGCAGAAGCAGATGCAGCCATCAAAAAATATGAAGAGCTGGATCCTACTTTTGCTGTGGCAACAGCCAATGATGGCCTGACTCCATATTTCGACATGTACTATTCCTATATCAAACAGGGTAGTAAATTGTTTGAAACCAAAGAATTTTTGAAAGCTGGTGGTGCATTTGAAAATGCCATTAAATTTATTGACCTGATTATTTCAAGAAAATGGTCATCAGTAAATATTGCGATGGATACTTCAACTATTCTGTATACAGCAATCTGTTACCAGAATGGCAAGGATCTTGAAAAAGCATCTTCATTCTATAAGCGTCTGGCTGAAAACAAAATTAGTGATACCAATTATGTTGATGTATATCGTTTCCTCGTTGATTACTATACCCGTGGTAAAAAAGATGAAACACAATTCTACAAATACCTTGCTTTAGCAAAAGAAGTACATCCTTCACTGAATACAGAATGGGATGATTATGAAATTGATTTTATTGATTCTTATAGTGTAAAAGATAAAATCAATATGTATGCAAAAGAAATGGCGGCAGGTACACTCACTGAAAACAAATACATTCAATACGGGAGTGCTTTTGCCAATTCTAAAATGAGAGACGACCTCGATAGTGCCACCGCGGCCCAATATGGAGAGAAAGCACTGGATGCATTTAAAAAAGCTTATGCTTTAAATAATAAGAATGCAATCGCAGCATTCAATACCGGCGTAATCTACTATAATAATTTCGGTGATATGGATGATAAGGTTCGTGATAATATCAGATCTGTTCAACGTATAAATGCAGAAAAGCCAGTAGAAAAAGATCCAAAGAAAAAAGCAGCAGCAGATGCTAAAGCCAAAGCTGAGGCTGAACCTTTTCTTAAAGCAAATGCAGCACTCGAAGCACCAATTGCTAAAGAAGTAGATCAGGCAATAGAATGGCTTGAAAAAGCATATACACTGCTTAAGGATAAATCAGATCGTACCAATAACGAAAAAAGTGTGATCAACAAATCTGTAGACTGGCTGGCTAATTTATACGCTTATAAGCGCGATAAAATAAGGGGTAAAGATGATGCTGCCTTTGATAAATATGAAGCCAAATTCAAAGAATTTGATGCTTTACATAGTAAGTTTTAATCCAACAAGTTTAACTATACAAAAGCCCTGTAAATACAGGGCTTTTTTGTTGCAATAATCGTATATTTATTACAATCATTTCACCCCATTACAGCGCATCATATGAAATACCGATTACAAAATATAAGTGTGTTTTTATTTACGTCAGTGATATTATTTTCCTGCAAAGGATCATCATCCGATGCCGGTTCAGAAACACCATCTACACCTCCAACGCTAAAAACATCTGTACTGGTAAATAACCATGAAATCATTTGGGGAATGGACTTTTTACCCGGAGGTGATTTATTATTTACTGAAAAACGTGGACGAATTTACCGCTATACTACAGCAGGAAATACCACAGAAATTACAGGAGTACCTTCAGGTATTAATACAAATGGACAAGGCGGACTACTCGACATAAAAGTTCACCCTTCCTATACCAGTAATGGTTGGATATATATATCATATGCCATTGATAACCCTGGTGGTGGAAGCTTATTAAGACTTAGCAGGTTTAAACTAAACGGAAATACAATCACTAACCTCGAGCCAATTTTCACCACAAAAACACCCAATAACTGGTATGGACATTATGGTAGCAGGATTGTATTTGATAAAGCAGGTTTATTATACTTAAGCATAGGGGAGGGAGGAACTTCCAGCTATGGTGGGGTTAATAGTCCTAACCAAAATGCACAAGACACAAAGAGCGACTGGGGTAAAGTTCACAGGATGACCGATGACGGAAAAGTTCCTGCAGATAATCCAATCTTGCCGGGCAATACTGCAGCTTCAACAGTTTTCTCTTATGGTCACCGTAACCCTCAGGGACTCACATACGATGCGGTTAACAATCGTATCTGGGAAAATGAACATGGTCCAATGGGAGGTGATGAACTAAACCTGGTGGAAAAAGGAAAAAACTACGGATGGCCACATGTAAGCTATGGTAAAAACTACGACGGGGTGGCGGTGTCTGCAAGTCCAACAGGAGCCGGCTTTACCAATCCCGCAAAGTATTGGGATCCATCGATTGCTACCTGTGGATTAGCAATCATAACAAGCGCAAATTTCAAATCATGGAAAGGTAGTTTACTCACGGGCTCACTAAAGTTCAACCATGTTAGCAGGGCAGTAGTCCAGGGTGATAAAATTTTTTCTGAGGAAAAAATACTCGAAGGCATCGGCCGCGTCCGCAACATCAAAGAAGGCCCGGATGGCAATCTCTATGTTTCTGTTGAGGGACCGGGGAGGATAATAAAGGTAACTGCGGAGTAAATAAAAATATTTCAGATGTCAGATGGCAGATGTCAGATTTGAATTGAATATCTCAAAGAAATCCGACATCTGCCATCTGACATCTGCCATTAAACCCTATTTTTTCTTCCTATACCTGAGACTCACCTCCACAACTCCCTGCCTTGTCATCTCTATTTTCTTTGCGGCTTTTTCGCTGAGGTCTATTATTCGGCCTTTTACAAAGGGACCGCGGTCGTTGATGCGAACTTTGATGGTTTTACCATTACTCAGGTTCTTCACTTTAACAACTGTACCAAAAGGAATGGTTTTATGTGCTGCTGTTAGTTTATTCTTGTTGAATATTTCTCCATTGGCAGTTTTACGTCCATGGTAACCATCACCTGCACCATAAAAAGAAGCCATACCATTTTCGGTGATTTTTCTTGAACAGCCTATAGTTACCATCACTATTAGCAATAAACAATTTGCTATGCGCCATTTGCCCTTAACTGAAAGGAAGGAATTTCTCATCTTGTATTTCTTTCAAAACGGGAGGATGGGTGTTTAAAGTATATCCATTCAATACTTTTTCATATTTTTTCAGATATGCCTGCATCATTTGAGTAGCGCTAAACTGCTCCATAACATATTCGTGACAGGCTTTGGGACTAAATGCACCGATATTACCCAAGGCTGTAACAAGTTCGGCAGAATTGGCTGAGAGATAGCCTACAGAAGACTGTATAATTTCTGGTAGAGACCCATAGGGCGTGCCAAAAACGGGGCAGCCAAAATAGAGGCTTTCGATTAGTGCTAGTCCAAAAGGCTCATGCCAGCGAACAGGGAAAAGGAGGGCTTTTGAACTTCTCAGAATATTATTCTTTGCCTCACCGCCCTGCATTCCATGAAAATGAACATGACGGTCGAATGTTAAGCGGATACCCTGGTTGAAATTGAAACGGTATCCACCAATTACATGTAGTGGAAGTTTTGCTTTACGCGAAACAGAGATGGCACCCTGCACATTTTTCACCCGCCATGCGGCATCGCCGAGGAAATGAATATAGGAGCGGGGACGGGAGAGTGCCGGGTCACCATAATCATCGGGATCAATGCCATTATAAACAAAAGAATCTGTACAAAAACGCTCGGCATGGTTGCGGGATACAAACACAGTATTAATAGGCAATGGCACCTGCTCATTCATGTTGCCATGCATAGTAAAAATATATGGCAATAAAGGTGTTTCATTCACACCATGATTGAGGTGAATGATATCAATTCCTTTGTCAACAGGAACCTGTTCGTTAAAAGGAAGTGATGGATTAAATGGATATACATCAGCAAATGGACAATAAGAACCTGGCGCTACCAGGTAAGAAACTTTGTGTCCGGCATTTACAAGGGTTTTACCCAACCACCAAATAACCCTTTCAGTGCCTCCGTATTTAAGGGCAGGAATGGAGGTATTGTTAACTATGAGAATATGCATGTAACGTAGTATAGCGTATAAATACGGTAATAAATGATGTATTCACCACAAATTTAATAGGTGAAGATGGATTAATTATTCAGCGAGCATATTTTCACAGTGTTAATTCCGAAATTATGTATTTGATGTATGTGGATGAAAGTGGTGATCCGGGAATAAGTGAGGGTTCATCAGAACATTATATTTTAACAGCGCTAGTGATATATCATACTGAATGGGAGCAAAGCCTGTCTAATCTTAAACGATTCAGAAGACAAATTCAGGAACTATATGGATTGGATACCCATACTGAAATTCATGCCACTGAATTACTCAGAATTAAAAAACAAGAAGCGTACAAATCGATACCAAAGGCGAAACGTATTCAGGTTTTAAAACGATATGCAGAAAGTTTACCTGAAATATTTCCCAATGCTGTGTTGTTAACAGTAAATCATATTAAGCAGTTTGATAAATCAGATGATACAATTCCTGAAAAAGCATGGCAGGAATTATTGGTAAAATACCAGCAATTTTTATCAGGAAAAAAAGAGAAAGGAATGTTAATTGCTGATGAGGGGAATGAACGAAGACTAAGAAACATGTTACGAAATTTGAGAAAAGAAATTTCATTAAATCAGGTTATTGAAGATTTTTCTCACCGAAGTTCTAAAGCATCTTATTTTATTCAAACGGTAGATGTGATTGCCTTCTTGCTATATAAAAAAACATACCCGAAAGGTTCTGCCAAAAAGTATAATCTTGATTTACTATTCGACCGTTTTAGCGCACTCGTATTAGATTAGGATATATGCAGGTGAAAAAGAAAAGCCCCGGTTTCAAACCGAGGCTCAAATATTTTTGATTTTCGCTACCCGATAGAGGCATGTAAGCCAAACCCGGCAGCAAAACAAAAGTACAAAACAATTGTGACTTCAAAATAAAAAACTGATTTTTCTTTGAAATAAATCGCTCACTTCACCTCAGGAAAATTTCGCTACGGCTGTGTTGTATTTAGATAAGGATAGTGCTTTCTTTATTGAATAACTGACTGGCAAACTTGCGTATGGTGCGCGCAAATTGATAGAATAATTTAAAAGAATAGGATTAGGTAGAATATAAGAGAAACGATAGCGTCCGCTATCGCCTGGCTTATTACCTGCTCAGGCTTGTATAAATTTTTCCGGTTTCTGAATCATAAAAAAGAAGGGGATTATTTTCATAGGATCGTTTTACAAAAACAAACCAAAGAAGGCTTGTTAAATACTGTAACAGAGTTTCATTGGATGGAATTACTCCATTATGAAGTAACCGTGAAAACTGCAATGGTTACTTATACTTTCAGGTTGTCTGATGGGCAGTTTGCGGTTCGTCTAAATGACTCCGGTTGTGTTATATTGAAAATGGAAAACAATAAACCGCGTGAAGTGGTTCAGCTATAAATATTTTTTTTGGACCTTAAAAAAAGTAATAATTTTATAAAAATATTGATAAGGCAGGGGAAAAAGCTGGACAGCCATTTTTTATGGCAGGAGTTTTAACTGAACAGCCTTATTTTTTTGAAGCCACTTTTGAGTGGCTTTTTTATGCACGATGGATTTATTATTTAAGTAGTTTAGTTTAATGGAGATTGAATTCCTCTATGGGTAAAAGAAAAGCCAGCGAGGGAAACGAGCAACTATTTGCACTGTTATTGTATAACTAAAACTCTTTGATACATAATTTATAAAATTTATTCTGCATGCCGGCCAAATCAAAGAAAATTGAGATTGATTTTAGAGGGGAATGCATTTTTTTTACTTCCCAGATAGAATCTTGGTTAGCTAAAATTATTCTATTTATAAAGTTTGAACACCCAGAATTGGGAATCAAAAATGTTGATTTTAAAAATTTGAAATTTGCTAGCAAAATAGATAAAGTTTTATCTCTATTTACTAAGCATTACCCTGATATATTAGCAAATGATCCGAATTTATTTGATGATCTAACAAGAGTGAGAATATTCAGAAATAGAGTAGCACATTGTGAATTTTCTTGGGATGAAAACGAATTAGACCATTCCTACTTCGATATATGGGATATAGAAGAAGATGAAGAAAAAAATCAATTTTTTGTACCAATACGGTATACAATAGCTGAATCCATTGCTGAGTTAGAACATATTGTAAAAACAGGGTCTAGATTATTAGAAATTACAAGAGATTTTCAAAAAAGATTCAACGATAAGTTTGGAACATCTAATTAAAGCATAATTTCTTTCCTCTTATTTATTTTTTCTGTTCTAATTGTTTTAAACGTATAAATCTATTCACGCTACGATCAAAATAGCAGTAGATCCTTTTTCTTTTTTTCTCGTATTTCGCTGTGCGTGATTTAACATAAAAGTTAGTTATAAGTGTTTTTCAATGCCTTGGGGTCGGTTATTGCGAACTTGCCCTCAATTCTCCTACACTACCAACGGCAAGTTCGCAATAACCGACCCCCAATCGTGCGTTCGTGCGCACAAATAGACAGACCATTGAAAAACACTTATAACTCAATATTATGTTACTTCGTGTGGCGTTGTGGAGGGGCAATGCTAATTTGCGTAGCTGCATTGCCACGGTGCGGGCAGAAATACGAGTAAAAAAGAAAACTTAGGGCAAGCGAGGGAAACGAGCAACTATTCGCACCGTTTCTATAATTAATATTCTATGTTAAAGAGGATATTAATTAATTTAAAACGCTTAAACCAATATAAAATGGAATCTAATATAGAAAAAGCCTATGATACAGTAGATAAATGGTTAAACGACAATAAAGAAAAGGGAGGAGCTCTTTATAGGATAGCTGAGAATGAATCAATAGAGGGTATTGCATTACAAATTATTCATGAAAATAATTTAGTAATATACCTCAAGCCTGAAAGTAGAAATTCATGGATTGTATTATCTCCAGAGGGAATAAAAGTAACTGAAACAAAAGGCGGAATTAGAAAATACCTAGAAAATAAAAATAGTACATCTATAAAAGATGCTTTAAATGACTTTAAAAAAGGGTTATTTGAAACATTAGGAAACTACACAGCAAAAGGAATTATAGCTGCTTTATTATTACTTGTATTTTGGTTAGGATGGGATAAATGCAATACACAAAGAAAAGACAACCCAGATACATCCCGAACAGAAATGCAACCGCCTTTAGCCAAATACTAGGTATGTATTTATTATTCATTTACTCATATCCACACTCGCTACGATAAAAGAAAGAAGCAGAGCCGTTTTCTTTTTTACTCGTATTTCGCTGTGTGCGATTTAACATAATATTAATTATAGGATAATAGTTGAATCCTGATATGCAGGATTTGTGGATGAAAACATAACCCGAACTACAAAGTAACTGGTTGATATACAACTATATATCTGCCTCCCAAAAAAATATCTCCATTTCTTTATCATTATTTCCAGAAACTTTCTACCTTTGTTAACTAAATGGTTAAACCATATGGATAATCCTATACAAACAGATATCGGCACAGAACAAAAAATTCTGCTTGCTGCCAGAAAGATCTTCTTTCAGAAAGGTCTTGCCGGTGCCCGTATGCAGGATATCGCAAATGAGGCCGGAATCAATAAAGCATTATTACATTATTACTTCCGCAGCAAAGACCAACTTTTCGAAACCATCTTTAAAGAAAGCGCCGGAAGGTTTATACCCAGGGTTAAACAAATCCTGACCTCTGAGGATTCATTCTACCAGAAAATAGAAAGCTTCTGCACAGAATACATCACCATGGCAATTACCAATCCCTTTATTCCCATGTTCGTACTAAGCGAGGTAAACAATAAACCCGATGACTTTCTCCAGAAACTGTTTAGTGGAAGTCCACCAGACCTTTCTCTTTTCAAAAAACAACTAGAAAATGAAATAAAAGCAGGACATGTTCGTCCCATCCAGATGGAACAACTGCTCATGAGCATGCTGGGGATCTGTATTTTCCCCTTTCTAAGTAGACCCATTCTCAATTCACTTTTCAACATTAATAATGAACAGTTTATGCAGCTAATGGAAGAAAGAAAAAAAGCAGCAACTGAATTTATTTTACAAGCAATCCGTCAATAATTTTTTTATGCGCTATTTAACTAAATGGTTAACTTTTTTACTCCTCACGCTACCAGCAGTAAATTTACTTGCCCAGGCACCATTACAACTGGAGTCGGTATACCAAAAAGCCAGGGAAAAATATCCCCTCTTACAGCAGAAAAAACTGGTACAACAAACCGCCGCACTGAGTATCGATAACCTCACCAAAGGTTTCCTTCCTCAAATCAGTATCAACGGACAAGCATCCTACCAGTCTGAAGTTACAGCGGTGAACATCTCATTTCCCGGTGTTAACATCACCCCTTTGAGTAAAGACCAGTATCGTTTAACCGCCGATGTTTCGCAGCTTCTATATGATGGTGGACTCAACAAGCAACAACAGACTTTACAAGAAATGAACGCTGTTGTTGAAGACCAGAAACTGGAAGTAGAACTCTATAAACTTAAAGAACGAATTACGCAAGTCTACCTCAGTATACTCTACCTCGATGCTCAATTAAAACAGGTTGAACTGCTTACAGCCGATATAGAAACAGGCATGAAAAAAGTGCAGGCACAGGTAGAAAATGGTACTGCTTTTAAATCGGGTTACAATGCCCTTAAAGCAGAAAAATTAAAGACACTGCAACGTTGCATTGAACTGAAAGCATCCAGAAAAGGTCTCGTTTCTGTACTCGGTTTATTTATGCAGGAAACATTGCCTGAAGATATTAGTCTGCAGCAACCTGTTATGACATCAATCGCTGATACCGCGGATATTGTTCGTCCGGAGATAGGCCTGTTTCAACAGCAACAAAAATTACTCCAACAACAACGTTCCTTAATTGATATCCGCAATAAACCAAAAGCCAGTGCTTTTTTACAGGCTGGATATGGAAGGCCAGGACTGAATATGTTGAAGAATTCTTTCGAACCATTTGGTATTGGTGGATTAAGATTTACCTGGTCTTTGAATGGTTTCTATACATCTGCTAAAGAGAAAAAGATCAGCAACATTCAAATGCAAACCGTACAAATTCAGCAGGAAACTTTTATGCTGCAAACACGTACACAGTTTACCCAACAGGAAGCTGAAATCGCAAAATTGCAACAGTTGATTGCCACCGATCAGGAAATCATCGACCTAAGACTTTCTGTAAAAGAAGCATCCAGCGCACAACTTGAAAATGGAGTCATAACAGCAAACGATTATCTACGTGAAGTAAATGCAGAAGATCAGGCACGTCAGCAAATGGCTACACATAAAATACAATTATTACAGGCTCAGGCAAACCTCCGGCTTATTTCCGGTCATTAATACAATACTTACAAAACATCTATATGAAAATTAGAAACTTAATTGTTGGATCAGCTACACTCCTTCTCCTCGCCTCCTGCAAAAATGGCGACAGCAAATTTGATGCTCAGGGCACTTTTGAAGCCGATGAAGTACTCGTATCTGCAGAAATTCCGGGTAAACTCAGCTCTTTCACCATACAGGAAGGCGATACCCTACAGGCTGGCGCTATTGTTGGCCAGGTAGATGCACTGAATCTTTCTTTACAAAAAGAACAGGTGCAGGCTTCTATCAATGCACTTTCACAAAAAACAATGGACGAACAACCTCAATTACAATTACTGAAAGATCAGATAGCGGTTCAGGAAACCCAATTTCAAAATCTTTCCAAAGAAAAAAACAGGATTGAACGTCTCCTGAAAATGGATGCCGCTACCGGTAAGCAACTTGATGATATCAACTATCAAATCGATGCACTACAAAAACAAATGGTACTTACCAAACAGCAGGTTGCGGTGCAGTTAAACAATATCCGTACCCAAAACCGCAGTATTTTAAGCGAGGCCGACCCATTGAAAATTCGTGCGGAACAAATAGATGATCAGATCAAACGTGCATCCATCACCAACCCCATTTCCGGAACCGTACTCAACAAATATGCGGAACAGGGAGAAATTACAACGGTAGGTAAAGCATTATACAAAATCGCTGACCTGAGCACCATTACGCTACGAACCTATCTAACCGGAAATCAATTGCCTGGTATCAAACTTGGTCAACAGGTTACCGTGTATACCGACAACGGCAAAAACGATTACGATAAACATACCGGTACTATTAGCTGGATCTCAGATAAAGCAGAGTTTACCCCAAAAACGATCCAGACCAAAGAAGAAAGGGCCAACCTGGTTTACGCTGTTAAGATAAGGGTAAAGAACAATGGCTTCCTTAAACTAGGCATGTACGGTGAAATCACTTTTTCAAAATAAAAGCATGAACAACGGCGTCATCATTCAGGATGTATCAAAACAATACGGAACCAAAAAACAAACGGTTCAGGCATTGTCTGATATATCGCTTAACATAGCTTCAGGAGAATTATTTGGATTGATTGGTCCGGACGGAGCCGGTAAAACCACTTTGTTTCGCATCCTCACTACCCTTTTACTGGCAGATAAAGGAACAGCAACTGTAGCAGATTATGATGTGGTGAAAGATTACAAGGCAGTCAGAAGAATTGTAGGTTATATGCCCGGTAAGTTCTCCCTGTACCAGGATCTCACAGTAGAAGAAAATCTCCAGTTTTTTGCGACCATCTTTCATGCATCTGTTGAAGCCAATTACCACCTTATCAAGGATATATACGAACAAATTGCTCCTTTCAAAGACAGACGTGCCGGAAAATTGTCTGGGGGTATGAAACAAAAACTGGCACTTTGCTGTGCATTGATTCATGAACCCAAAGTGCTGTTTCTTGATGAACCTACAACTGGTGTAGATGCTGTTTCCAGAAATGAATTCTGGGATATGCTGCAATTATTGAAACAAAAAGGCATTACCATCATCGTTTCAACACCCTATATGGATGAAGCCAGCAGGTGCGACAGGGTTGCATTAATTCAAAATGGGAAAATACTACAGGTTAATACACCCTCGGCAATTATCGCAGGTTTTACCAATCCGCTTTTAGCGATTAAGAGTCCGGAAATGCTTCCACTGTTAAAACAACTAAAAAACATACCCGGCATATTAAACGCATATCCATTTGGCGAATACCATCATGCCGTATTGAAACCAGGCACTACCCTGCCCTTTTTAGGAAATGATATTGAAGTGAAATCAGCCATTCCAAATATTGAAGATTGTTTCATCCAGTTAATGCAACATCATGCTTAAAGAAAAAGCCATCACCGCAGAAAAGCTTACCAAGAAATTTGGCGATTTCGTAGCCGTAAATGCCATTTCGTTTGAAGTTGACAAGGGTGAAATATTTGGGTTCCTTGGAGCCAATGGAGCAGGTAAAACCACTGCCATGCGTATGTTCTGCGGTTTGTCGAAACCCAGCTCCGGTAAGGCTACTGTTGCCGGACTCGACATTTACAACGACAACGAAACCATCAAGCAACGGATTGGATATATGAGTCAGAAATTCTCCTTATATGAAGACCTGACCGTGAAAGAGAATATCCGATTCTTTGGTGGCATTTATGGTAAAAGCGATGCCTATATTAAATCAGAAACAGCTAATCTTTTACAACAACTAGAGCTTGAAGCACAGGCAGATACATTGGTAGGTGCATTACCTCTGGGTTGGAAGCAGAAGCTTGCTTTTTCAGTAGCCATCTTTCACCAACCTGATATTGTTTTTTTAGATGAGCCCACAGGTGGCGTAGATCCGGTAACCCGACGCGAATTCTGGAACATGATCTACGAGGCAGCCGCAAAAGGAATTACCGTTTTTGTTACCACCCATTACCTCGATGAAGCAGAGTATTGCAACAGGGTAAGCATAATGGTAGATGGCGTGATCGCTGCATTGGATACGCCTGCAGCATTAAAAAAACAATTCAATGCCAAAGGAATGGATGAAGTATTCCAGCAGTTAGCTAGAGGCGCAAAAAGAAACGATAATTAACCAGTGCATTATGAAGCAATTCCTGAGTTTTGTTAAAAAAGAATTCCTGCATATCCTTCGGGATAAACGTACCCTTTTCATTTTATTGGGTATGCCGATTGTGCAGATCATCATATTTGGTTTTGCCTTAACCAATGAGGTTAAAAATGAAGGCATTGCCGTACTAGATCTTTCCAAAGACCTAAGTTCCAATGCCCTGGTTAAAGAAATGGATGCCAGCAGGTATTTTGAGCTTAAGGAAAATCTGCAACGCTACGATCAGATAACTGAAGCTTTTCATAAAGGATCTATTAAGCTGGCTCTGGTAATTGCACCCGGATTTGATGAGCAACTCCGACATACCAACCAGGCTCAGGTACAGTTAATAGCAGATGCTAGTGACCCAAACCTGGCCAACACAATGGTAAACTATGCCAGTGCCATCATTCAACAATTTCAGGGAAATATTTTCCCGCAACAGCAGTCTAAATACCAGATACAAACCGAAACCAGGATGCTGTACAATCCTCAGTTAAAAGGGGCGTACAATTTTGTGCCAGGTGTAATGGCGATGGTATTACTGATGGTTTGTACAATGATGACAGCTATTACCATCGTAAAAGAAAAAGAAACTGGCACTATGGAAATCATGCTGGTATCTCCCTTGGTTCCATTCAGCATTACGCTTGCTAAAGCGGTACCTTACTTATTGTTATCCATTGTAAACATCATCAGTATTTTATTATTAAGTGTATATGTGTTGGATGTTCCAATAAGAGGCAGTGTGCTACTTTTAATAGGTATGAGTATCCTGTTTACCATGGTATCTCTTTCTTTAGGACTATTAATCTCTTCCCGCGCAGCCTCTCAACAAACAGCTATGTTCGTTTCACTGGTGGGTATGTTTTTACCAACTGTTATGTTCAGCGGCTTTATGTTCCCCATTGAAAATATGCCCCGTCCATTACAAGTGATCTCGAATATCGTACCGGCAAAATGGTTTTATATCATCGTAAAATCAGTAATGATCAAGGGTGTAGGCTTTAGCGCTATTTGGAAGGAGGCTTTGATATTAGCTGGCATGTGTACTTTTTTCCTTGCCATGGCTATTCGCAACTTTAAAATCAGACTGGCATGAGAACATTAAGATTTTTACTACAAAAAGAGTTCCGACAGATTTTTCGCGACCCATCTATATTGCGTATCATCTTTATGATGCCAATTATTCAACTCATTATCCTGCCAATGGCAGCAGATTATGAGATGAAAAACATCAATCTGGTCGTAACCGATCATGATCATTCTACCTATTCCACCCAACTCATCCAAAAAATAACCGCATCTGGTTACTTTAAACTGGTCGACATTAATAATAGCTACAATCAATCATTACAGGATGTAGAATTGGATAAAGCTGATTTGATCTTAGAAATCCCGGTTGCTTTTGAAAAAAAGCTGATCCGGGAAAACAATAGCAACACTTTTATCGCAGTAAATGCCATTAATGGTACCAAGGGTAATTTAGGGGCTGCCTATATCAGAACAATTATACAGGACTATAACCAGGAAATCAGGACAAAACTTCAGCCATTTTCAGGTATTTCTCCCCAACCACAAATTGCCATTACTTATGCCAACTGGTTCAATCCACAAATGAATTATAAGTTCTTTATGGTTCCGGGTATCCTGGTATTATTGTTAACCATGGTAGGTGCAAACCTAACCGCCATCAATATCGTTAGGGAAAAAGAAATAGGCACAATAGAGCAGATCAATGTAACACCGATCCGTAAACATCATTTTATACTGGGTAAACTCATCCCCTTCTGGATTTTGGGATTGATAGTGATGACGCTCGGATTTGTCATTGCCAGGGTAATATATGGCATTACGCCTGCAGGAAGTTTCCTGACCATCTATGCATTTGCAGCAGTTTACCTGTTGGCGGTACTTGGACTTGGGCTCCTTGTTTCTACCTATTCAAATACCCAACAACAGGCAATGCTTGTATCCTTTTTTATCATGATGATATTTGTACTGATGGGTGGTTTATACACCAGTATCAGCAGTATGCCAGAATGGGCACAATGGATTACACGTCTGAATCCGGTAAGTTATTTTATTGAAGTAATGCGGATGGTAGTGCTGAAAGGCAGTACAATGAAAGATATATTACCCCAGTTTTTTACCATTACCGGCTTTGCCATTGTATTAAATGGTTGGGCAGTTTGGAATTACCGAAAAAGGGCCTGATAAACCTAAGCTGAATTTCAAGTAACCACTTCAATACATTAACAGATTATTATGTGTATAACTAATAGAAGTATACGCAGTATTTCAAATGAATTTTAATAAATTTAAATACATGATTGTTGCTCAATTGCACAATCGTGTATACCATGCTTCAACCTACCACTGCTGCCCCACATGCCAGAAACGGAAAGAACCTGTTATTTGTAATACTGGCTTGCCTCCCAATAGTCTTTAATGCCTGTAAACAAAAGGAGAAACTGGTAAAAATTGATCCTGCATTCAGCAGGTATGTGGAAGCTTATACTTCGGGGGTAGTATCAAAGAAAGCAACCATCACCATCAAACTGGCTGCTGGTGTAGTGGTTGCACATACACTCAATGAACCAGTGAAAGAGGAGCTTATTCAATTTTCACCTGCCGTGAATGGTACAGCTATCTGGACAGATCAACGTACCATTCAATTCACTCCGGAAAAAACATTTGAACCAGATCAGTTATATACTGTTTCTTTTCACCTCAATAAACTGATTGATCTCCCCAAACAATTCAGCAAATTTCAATTCAATATTCAAATCATTAAACCTGCCTATCAGGTAGAAGATTATGGACTTACCAGCTATGGCAAAGACAGTATGAGTTATACTGGCAGACTCATCACTTCCGATTTTGAATCTGTTGAATCGGTTGAGAAAATGATTGAGGCAGACTACAACCCATCTACCACAAAAATAAAATGGACACATAATGAAGCTGCCCGTACACATGATTTCCAGGTTGATGGAATAAAAAGAAAAAACAGTGAAGGAAAGCTTCAGCTCAACTGGAACGGTAACCCGATAAAATCAGATTATAAAGGGAATAAAACCATTGCTATTCCTGCAGCAGGAGATTTTAAAGTGATAAACATGCGGGTTGTGCAGGGTAATGAACAATATGCCCTCATTCAATTTAGCGATCCGCTGAAAACAGTACAGGTACTGGAAGGACTGGTTGGCATTAACCAACTCGAAGGGTTAAGTTTTACCATTTCCCGCAATGAAATAAAAGTCTATAACAGCGGACAGATGGAAGGCAATCACACCATCTATATCAATGCAGGAATACAAAATGAATGGGGTGATAAACTGCAGAAAAGTCTAACAGGAAATCTCTTTTATGAAAACCGTCTACCCTCCGTTCAAATGAAAGGACAAGGTGTGTTCTTACCAAATAGCGGCGGGAAGGTAATTATGCCATTTGAAGCGACTAACCTGAATGCGGTAGACATATCCATCATACGAATTTATGAAACAAATGTTCCCTCTTTTCTTCAGTATAATCAATTAAATGGAAGCGATGATCTCCGACGTGTTGGATCTCCTGTTGCAGAAGCTACTTTAAGACTCGATACGGATCCTTCTGTTGATCTGCATAAAAAGAATCGTTTTTTCCTTGATCTTGATCAATACATAAAAACAGATCCTGGTGCCATTTATCGGGTAAAAATTGCATTCAGGCCCTCCTACTCTATTTACGCATGCCCGGAAAAATTAACGGGAGACAATAAAACAGATATCAATGAGTACTCCTATTATTATGAAGATGTAGACGATGACAGAGAATTTTGGTATCGATATGATGAATATTATCCTTACGGATATGATTGGAACGAAAGACAAAACCCATGTAACAAAGCTTACTATAACGGTGAAAGATTTGTAAGCAGAAACGTCATCGCCACCAACATGGGTGTTATCGCAAAACGAAATGCAGACAACAGTTTCTTTATCGCTGCGCATAACCTGATAGACGTATCCTCTATTGCCAATGCCAACATTACCTTACTCGATTACCAACAACAGGTAGTTGGTAAGGGTACAACGGGCAGTGACGGAACAGTTACCATTGAAGCAAAAAGAAAACCTTTTTTACTGATCGCACAAAAGGATAAAGAAAAAACTTATCTGCGTATCGATGATGGCACCAATCTGCCGGTATCGAAATTTGATGTAGGTGGTGTAGAAGTAACCAAAGGAATCAAGGGGTTTATTTTTGGTGAAAGAGGCGTATGGCGGCCTGGGGATAGTCTATTCCTGACCTGTATGATTTACGATAAACTGGCAACCTTACCCGAAGGGCATCCAGTAGAACTGGAATTATTTACACCTCAAGGACAGCTTTATAAAAAATCAATACTTCCCTATACAAACACAGGCATTCATGTATTCCGTTTAATGACTGATGCCAGTGCCCCTACCGGAGGGTGGAACTGCAAAGTTAAAGTGGGCGGTGCCGTATTCAGTAAGCGACTGAAAATCGAATCAATCATGCCCAATCGGATGAAACTCGATCTTCAGTTTGATAATATGAAGTACCTGAGTAAAGCCAACCCTGTTGCCGGAACTTTATCAGCAAAATGGTTATTTGGGGCCGCTGCCAAACAACTCAAAGCAAAAGTGGACGCACAATTCTATAAAAACAATAATCCGTTCCCGGCATTTACAGGATATAGTTTTGAAGATCCTACCAATAGCTTTTCGCCACAATCAACCACTTTGTTTGATGGTAAACTAAACGCTGAAGGACAAGCTTCCGTGAAATCGAGTTTTAATATGGAAGAAACGGCACCGGGATTATTAACGGCCAATTTAACGGTGAGGGTGTTTGAACCAGGAGGTAATTTCAGTATCGATAATTTCTCCATCCCCTACCACCCTTATTCCAGTTATGCAGGATTGAAAGCACCAAAGGGTAATGAATACTCAGGTGTATTGCCTGCTGGCAAAACCCATTCCTTTCAGGTTGTTGATCTTGATAATAATGGCAATCCAGTGAACGGAAACACCGAAATGGAAATGCGTTTGTATAAACTACAATGGCGTTGGTGGTGGGATAATGCTTCCAGCGATCTTAAAAACTTTTCAGAAGACAGCTACAATAAACCCATTAATACCAAAACCATCACTTTAAACAATGGCAAGGGTAATTATCCCTTATTCTTTAAGGAAGGTGAATTTGGCCGTTTTATGTTACTGGTTAAGGATAAAAGAAGTGGCCATATTTCAGGACAAGTTTTTCATGTTACAGACGATGATATGCCTAATACCGAAGGCATGGATAATAGCTCCATCACAATGCTTTCCCTGAGCTCGGATAAAACAAGTTATCAAACTGGACAAAAAGTAAATATTGCGATCCCTACCAGTGAATCGGGCAAAGCCATCATAAGTATTGAAAACGGTAGTAAAGTACTGAAGACATTTCAGGTAGATGCACAAAAAGGGAAAACCAATTTCAGTTTCGTAGCCACAGAAGAAATGTCGCCAAATGTTTATGTGCATGTTAGTTTATTACAACCACATGCACAAACGGTTAACGATCTTCCGATACGTATGTATGGAGTAATTCCAATAATGGTAGAAGACAAGGCAACCATATTAAAACCCGTAATTAGGGTAAAAGAGGTACTTAAGCCGGAAGAGCAAAGCAGCATCACTGTTGCTGAAGCAAATGGCAATGCTATGAATTATGTGATTGCTATTGTTGATGAAGGTTTGCTTGACCTTACCCGTTTTAAAACCCCTGACCCTCACCAGTCATTTTTCGCCAAAGAAGCATTGGGCGTTAAGAGCTGGGATGTTTATGATTACATAATTGGAGCATGGGGAGGTGAGTTACAACGAATATTGACCATTGGTGGTGATGCTGATGCCGAGCTTGCTTCAAAAACAAGAAGGGCCAATCGTTTTAAGCCCGTGGTTAAATTCATGGGGCCATTCAGTACCAATGGAAAATCTACAACCCACCAGTTTCAGTTACCTCCGTACATGGGCGCTGCAAGGGTAATGGTAATAGCCAGTAATAAAAACAGGTTTGGCATGGCTGAAAAATCAGTCCAGGTAAAAAAGCCCCTGATGTTATTGTCAACAATGCCAAGGGTTTTAGGTCCATCAGAAGAAATTCAAATTCCGGTAACCGTATTCGCAACCAGTACTCAAATAAAAAAAGTAAGGGTACAAATTGAAAGCAATCCTTTTATTGAAGCTGCAGGTACGCAAGAACTAAATTTCACTGGCACAGGCGAACAGGTGGCTACATTTACAGCAAGGGTTAAAAACAAAACAGGAATCGGCAAAGTAAAATTCACAGCTCAATCAGGAAATGAAAAAGATGCGCAGGAAATTGAAATAGATATCCGAAACCCGAATCCGGTTATTACACAGACACAGGAAATGACTTTGCAACCGGGAGCCAGTTGGAAATCTATTGTTGATGCAATTGGTGATGGAATATCCAGTAATACAACACTTGAAATTTCATCCATCCCATCCATACAATTACAAAAACATTTAAACTACCTTATTCAGTATCCACATGGTTGTATTGAGCAAACTACATCCGCTGTTTTTCCGCAATTGTATCTGGCTCAATTGATGGAACTCACGGATCAGCGTAAAAAAGAAATGGCCAAAAACATCCAGGCTGGAATTAATAAAATACAACATTTCCAAACTTCCAGTGGTGGCTTTGGTTATTGGCCAGGTGGAAATGATGATGAATGGGGCACCAATTATGCCGGACATTTTCTCCTTGAAGCCAGTTCAATGGGGTATCAGGTTCCAACATCTGTAATGCAGCAATGGAATAGCTATCAGCGCAAAAAAGCCAATGCCTGGAACATGACACAAGCACCCTATTATGGTTCAGACCTTACACAAGCTTACCGCTTATACTTACTGGCATTGAATAAGTCGCCCGAACTCGGTGCAATGAATAAATTGAAAGAATACAAATTCATTCGCCCTGAAACAAAATGGCGACTCGCAGCGGCATATCAGTTAATTGGTCAACCAAAAATAGCCCTTGAACTGATCAATGGTCTGCCAACCAGTTTCGAAAACAGGACTGATTGGGGGCCAAGTTATGGCAGTAGTTTAAGAGACCAGGCAATGGTTCTCGAAACCGTTACATTAATGAATAGAAGAACAATGGCAGATCAATTGGTAAGATCAATTGCAGCTTCTTTATCTCAAGATAATTGGTACAGTACACAAACCACTGCTTATAGTTTATTGTCTATTGCAAAATACAGTGGTAGTAATGCTTCAAAAGATATAAAAATTGATGCGGCGGTGAAAAATAATGAGCAACGTAGTACCATACGTTCTTCATCCACCCTATCACAATTAAACCTTAACCGAAAAGCAGGTAAAGCAGGCGTTGAAATAAACAACAATGGGAAAAATGTTCTTTATGTGCGCATTATTAATACCGGACAACCTTTTAGTACATCCACAACACCACCGGTGAATAACCCATCGATATTACAGGTTGCAGCTCAATACATGAATACAGCAGGTGAAACTATTGATCCTACGGTATTGAAACAAGGAACTGATTTTGTAGCGAAAGTAACGATCAAAAATCCGGGTTACAGAGGTCATTATACACAAATGGCTTTATCGCAGTTATTCCCCGGAGGATGGGAAATACTGAATACCCGCTTATTTGATCAGGAAGGTATATTCAAATCTTCAGAGTCAGATTATATGGACATCAGAGACGACAGGGTCTATCATTATTTTGGTTTAAAACCCGGAGAAAGCAAAACATTTTATGTACAGCTTAATGCCGCCTACCTTGGAAAGTATTATTGGGCAGGTGTGTATTGCGATGCGATGTATGATCATACAATAAGTGGCGGTACAGGTGCTAAATGGGTTACGATAGAATGAAAATGATTGCGTTTGTAAAAAACATGCTGGCTAAAATTCAACACTTAAGCTTTCGATTGATAGAGCGAATAAAAAAATGGTCGCTCAGAAAAAAGATAAGTGTAGGGATTGTATTGCTCTTATTTGGTTGGTTTCTGTTAGCCTTGCCAGGAAAATTATTTACTTCTCCCACTAGTTTTGTATTAACGGATGCAAATGGGGTTTTACTAAGCGCAGCAATCGCTTCAGACGGGCAATGGCGATTTCCTTATAACCCAACGGTGCCGGAGAAATTCAGGCAATGTATTATGGTGCAGGAAGATAAAAGATTTATGTACCATCCGGGTGTAGACCCAATTGCAATGGTAAGGGCCATCCGTCAGAATATTGGAAAAGGCGGCGTTCATAGTGGTGCAAGTACCCTCACCATGCAAGTAATCCGCTTACATAAAAAAAATAACCGGAGAAGCATCTGGAATAAATTACAGGAAACCATTTTAGCCATACGATTAGAATGCAGTTATCGTAAAAAAACAATAATGGCCATGTATGCATCCAATGCACCTTTTGGCAGTAATGTAGTTGGTTTGGATGCTGCAGCCTGGCGTTATTACGGTAGAGACGCGCAGTTATTAAGTTGGGGTGAAATGGCCGCACTGGCTGTTTTACCAAATGCACCATCACTGGTGCACCCGGGCAAGAACCGGGAGATATTATGGCAAAAAAGAAATCAATTACTCGATAAGCTGGTTGCAGCAAAAACAATTGATCAGACAACTGCCGATCTTGCCAAACTTGAGCCACTTCCGGGTAAACCAAAAGCTTTACCACAGCTTACTCCTCACCTGCTGGATTATTTCAGGAAAAATTATGCTTCTTTAGAAAAAGTGCAGGAAGACTTACCCACAGGTATTTCAACTACGATCGACAGTAAATTACAGCTTCAACTGATACAACTGACCAACCAATACCATGACCAACAAAAAGGCAATCAGATCAATAATATTGCCGCCATGGTTGTTGAAAATAATTCAGGAAATATATTGGCATACCTGGGCAATATTTATCGTCCATCTGATCCGGCACTGGAAAGTCATGTAGATGTTTTACAGTCGCCCAGAAGTCCGGGCAGCACCTTAAAACCTTTACTCTATGCAGCCATGTTAAGTGGAGGTGATATCATGCCAACACAACTGATTCCTGATATACCCACCCAGATTGGCGGATACTCACCTCAGAATTTTGACCTTGGTTTCGATGGTGCTGTTCCTGCCCAGCTTGCACTTGCCAGAAGTCTCAATATTCCTGCGGTTAAAATGTTGCAGCAATATAAATACCAACGGTTTTATGACTTGTTAAAACAGGCAGGTTTTCAAACGCTAGTGCAACCGGCAGATTTTTATGGACTTAGTCTTATTCTTGGTGGTTGTGAAATCACCCCATTTCAATTGGCGGGTGTTTATAGCAGCATGGCCAGGATGTACCAACACCAGCAGCAAAATAAACAACAATGGAATAGTAAAGATTGGTTCATGCCCAATTATATAGATGCAAAAAAATCGAATCTTCCAATTGGTGGGCAGCATAGCACCCAAAGATTATTTGATTATCCCTCCATGTATCAGATGTTTAATGCTATGACGGAAGTGATGCGCCCAAATGAAGAAGGTTTATGGAGTCAGTTTAACTCAGCACAAAAGATAGCCTGGAAAACAGGCACCAGTTTTGGGTTTCGCGATGGATGGGCAATAGGACTTACCCCGAAATATTGTGTGGTTGTCTGGATGGGAAATACCACTGGCGAAGGCAGACCAGGACTTATAGGCATTCAAACAGCAGCACCTCTTATGTTTGATATTTTCAGACTGCTTCCAAAATCAAATTGGTTTCAACATCCTGCCGGAGGATTTCATTATATACCTGTCTGTAAAAAATCTGGGTTCAAAGCAGGTAAAGATTGCTCATTACAAGATACTGTTATGGTTGGTGAAGTCGGGCTGGTTACAGGAAATACCTGTTCCTACTGCAGAATTATACACCTCGATAGAACAGGGCAATACAGGGTAAGTACACAGTGTGAAGAACCCCAACTCATGCAACATAAATCCTGGTTTACCCTTCCACCAACAATGGAATATTATTACAAAGTGCAAAATCCTTCTTACCAGGTTTTACCACCTTATGTAAAAGGTTGTGAACCCGAAACACAAAAAATATTGGATTTTATCTATCCGGAAGAAGGCAACAAAATTTATATACCGCTTGAAATATCTGGCGTGAGAGGAAATGTAATATTTAAGGCTACCCACTCAACTGCAAGGATGAAATTGTATTGGCACCTGGATGAACAGTTTGTATCGACGACAGATAAAATACATCAATTATCCATCAACCCATCTCCCGGCAAACACAGGATTACTATTATCGATGAAATGGGTAACAATGCTATACGAAACTTTGAAATCATACAACATTGAAGTAGTTATTATACTGAACTTTTTGTAACTTGTTCATATGCGTAATTATGATAACCTCGTTGAAGCGATCAAAGACCTTAAATCATCCGGATATACTACGGATTTTAACCTTGCATTCGACCAGATCAAATGCCTTGAAACCGGAGTTTGTCTATTACCAGCTCAATTTGAAATTGTAGCACACCATCGATTTGAAGGCGATACAGATCCGGGAAACTCCAGTATACTTTATGTAATTGAATCTCATGATCATAAAATAAAAGGCATACTCATCAGTGCCTATGGTGTTTACAGTGATCCTGTGAATGATGAAATGATTCGTAAGCTTACCATCAATGAATAATTTATCCAGTTGCAACAAACTACCCTGTCAAGTCTTTAAAATTTCGGTCAAATTCCCTCAAAAAAAAGCGATCCCTCATAAATGAAGAATCGCTACAGACCTATAAAACCAGACTCAAATGACTACTGACTAATATATCCTGAACTTAATGGGTAAACTGAAATAGCTTTTTACATTGCGTCCCTTAATCTGACCCGGATTCCATCTAGGCATTTTAGATACAACCTTTAAAGCCGCTTCATCCAACCCATATCCTGCCTCTTCTCCATTAATATATGGCGTATAAATAACGCCCATTTCGTCAACAGCAAAATTTACCACTAAATTACCTTCTGCTCCATTATCAAGCGCCATTGGTGGATATTCAATATTCTCCTGAATAAATTTGGTCAGTGCTTTCTCACCACCCGGAAATGATGGTTTAACTTCTGTGCGATAGTAAATTCCCTTTGTATCCATCTCTATCATCATGCCAGCATAGGCATCTTCAAAAGACTGGTTTCGCTCCACTATAATTTCGCCCCTGCCATTTTTTTTCTGTGGATTTACAACCGCTTTGCCACTTGTAATAGTGGTTGTTACTTTGGTAGTGGTAGTTGTTACCGTTCCTGCCGCTGCTTTTTTCAGCGAATCTGCTAACAAAGAATCTTTCACCAACTCTTCCGGATTTTTACCGGTTTTGCAGGCACTCATTGAAATTATACCCGCTATTGCGATTAACAGGTAGCATCCAGGTTTAAACGTAACATTGTTCTTTAACTTATTTTGATAAAACATATTTAAATAAGGAGAAAAAATCAGGCATAAAACCAGATCTTCATCCAAAGGCAAAATTGCATGTTTCCTTTTTTCTTTCTTTATACATCTGCCGTTATAAATTACATATTTCACAGGATGGAAATGTTTACAGGAATTATTCAACATAGGCCATGAGACGAATGAATCTTACTGTCACCTTCCTAGTGTAACCAATGGAAACTTTATCCTTTTCACTTTTGGCTACTCTTTCATACATTCGACTAAATAAATATTATCACATGCTCCACCGTCGTAATTTTCTGCAGATAAGCTCATTTGGCTTAACAGCACTGGGTTTCACTTCATTTAGGGGGAAAATAAACGCAAAGAAACCCCTGGTACTTTCTACCTGGGATGCAGGTATTGCTGCCAATAAGGCGGCCTGGAATGTGCTTAAAGCTGGTGGAAGAGCATTGGATGCGGTGGAACAAGGCGTTAGGGTTACCGAAGCATCCCTGAACTGTTGTGTTGGGTTGGGAGCTAATCCAGACAGGGATGGATTTGTTACACTGGATGCCTGTATAATGGATGAATTCGCCAACTGCGGCAGCGTAGCTTTTCTGGAAAGAATCAAACATCCTATTTCTGTTGCAAGAAGAGTGATGGAAAAAACACCGCATGTAATGCTGGTAGGTGAAGGCGCACAACAGTTTGCAGTCGCAGAAGGCTTTCCGTTGGAAAAAAATGAACTCTCAGAATCCGCTAAAAAAGCATACGAAAACTGGCTTAAAAAAAGCGAGTATAAACCTGTGATCAATATTGAAAACACAAAACGACAGGAAGCATTTGTGCCTGCTAAACTGGAAAACGGAGATTGGAACCATGATACAATTGGCATGATTGCCCTGGACGCCAATGGTAACCTGAGCGGTAGTTGTACTACCAGCGGAATGGGCTTTAAGATGAGGGGAAGAATTGGTGATTCGCCAATTATCGGAGCAGGCTTATATGTAGATAATGAAGTTGGCGCAGCAGTTGCAACCGGTCAAGGCGAAGACATTATCCGTATTTGTGGGGCACATACCATTGTTGAAATGATGCGTCAGGGACTGTCGCCAGAAGATGCCTGCAAAAAAGCAATGGAAAGATTATATAAAACAAAAGGACATGAAAAAGCTAAAGCCATTCAAGCTGGTTTTATCGCTATTGCAAAAAATGGAGAATATGGAGGATATGCATTGCAAAAAGGATTTAATTATGCAGTTTGCCATGCTGATGATAAAAACTTCCTGGTTGATGCAAAACCTTTAATTTGATAAATTCCTTATCCCTGCTTCAGACTTAAATCCAAAGCAGGAATAAGGATTGAACTAAAAAAATTACATGTCATTACCCCTTGAAATATGTGTGTTTAACACCGCTACTGCAATCGCTGCTGCTGAAGCCGGCGCTGATAGGATTGAATTATGTGAAAACTATGCCAACGGTGGCACTACCCCTTCTTACGGTTATCTAAAAACGACCAGGGAAAAAGTAAGCATTCCTATTTTCCCGATGATACGACCAAGAGGCGGTGATTATTTTCACAGTGCAGAAGAAATTGCAATCATTGCAAAAGACATTACACTTTGTAAAGAACTCGGTTTTGAAGGAGTGGTATTTGGTTTATTGAATCAGGATGGTACAGTTGATAAAATAAACACTGCCAGACTGGTAGAACTCGCCTACCCACTTGATGTAACCTTTCACCGTGCGTTTGATCGATGCAAGGATCCGCTTGAAGCATTGGAAACCATTGTTGCCTGTGGTTGTACAAGAATCCTCACCAGCGGCCAGCACCCAAAAGCACCCGATGGAAAAACTTTGATAAAACAAATGGTAGAACAGGCTGATGACAGAATCATCATAATGCCCGGCAGCGGTATTAACAGCACTAACATTCAGGAGATGATGACCTATACCGGCGCTAAAGAATTTCATACTTCTGCCAGAATATTGCGACCATCTCAAACAACTTATACAAACCCTCTCATATCGGAAGATTTTAGTCAAGACTTTACAGATGCCAACGAAATTCGTAAACTTAAACAGTTGTTAAGCCAATAAATTGTAGTCTTTCAGCATAAATTGAAATACTAACTATGAATATCAGGGAAGCGCTAGCGCAGGAACATTCAAAAGAACAGGCACTTCGTATTGCCAATTATGCTATTCAAAATAAAAAGCAGTTCAAAGAGTTGATGAACTGTTATACAGATCAAGACTACAGAATATCTCAAAGGGCAGCATGGAGTGTTAGCTGGGCAGCCAGGCATAAGCCATCTATGATTGCTCCCTATATAGGCGTACTGGTTAAACGACTACAGGAACCTGGTGTGCACGATGCTGTAATAAGAAATGCTGTAAGGGTTTTAGAAGAGATAGCTATTCCGGAGGAATTTCATGGAGAATTGATGAATTGTTGCTTTGCTTTTATTGAGAACCCGGCAACCGCCGCTGCCATTAAAGCTTTTTCGTTAACGATATTATTCAATCTCTCCAAACAATATCCTGAGATAAAACATGAATTAAAGCTTATCATTGATGAGCGATGGGACACAGAAACAGCAGCATTCAGAAGCAGGGGGAGGAAAATACTCAGAGGAATCGCTGATGGCTGATCGCTGATGTCGGATTTATTTCAAATGTCAGATGTCAGATCTCAGATTTATTCAAGTGCAGTTTCTTACATATCCGACATCAGCGATCAGACATCAGCCATAAAAATTTGACATCAAAAATCAGTAAAGCATTCTAACCTTAATCGTCTCTTTCACTTCTTTCAGTAGCTCCGCTGCTTTTTTAGATAATTTTTTGTCTACATCGAGTACAACATATCCAATCTCTTCGTTGGTTTTGAGGTATTGTCCAACAATGTTGATATCATTTTTAGATAAAGCAGTGTTGATGGCACTCAATACACCAGGTACATTTCGGTGTACATGAAGAATACGGTGGGCCCCATCAACTGGTGGCAATCCAATTGCGGGAACTGTATGAGAACCATTGGTGATACCACGTTCGAGGTATTGGAATAGTTTAACGCTTACGTCTTCTCCGATATTCTGTTGTGCTTCTTCGGTCGACCCACCAATATGAGGTGTAAGTATAACATTGGATAATCCTTGAAGAGGTGTTTCAAAATGATCGCCATTTTTTTCTGGCTCCCATGGATAAACATCAATTCCTGCACCGGAAATGGAACCATCTTTTATTGCCTCACTCAATGCTTTTAAATCAACTACTTCTCCCCTGGCATAGTTTAATAATATAGCTCCCTTTTTAATATTTCGGATGGCCTGTTTATTTATCAGGTTTTTTGTCTGAGCAGTTTCCGGAACATGTAAAGAAATAATATCACTGTTGCCAAGTACTTCTTTCATTGATTTTGCCGCAACCGCATTACCCAAGGGCAATTTGGTTTCTGTATCATAAAACAACACTTTCATGCCAAGCGCTTCAGCGAGCACACTCACCTGTGAGCCTATATTGCCATAACCAATAAGTCCTAATGTTTTTCCACGCAACTCATAACTTCCTTTGGCATCTTTCATCCAGATACCTTTATGTGCTGCAATATTTTTGTCGGATATTTTTCTGATCAGCATTACAGAAATACCAATAACCAGTTCTGCTACACTACGGGTATTGCTGTAAGGTGCGTTGAAAACAACCACTCCTTTCTTAGTGGCGTACTTAAGGTCTACCTGATTTACCCCGATACAAAAGCAGCCAATGGCCTGCAATTTTTTTGCTGCATCAAGTACATTGGCGGTAATCTGTGTTTTTGAACGAATACCAAGCAGGTGTACATCTTTCACTTCTTTTATCAATTCAGCTTCGCTAAGTGCACCGCTGATTTTTCGCACATTTGCATATCCCTGTTGTTTGAAATACTGTACAGCTTTATCGCTGATATTTTCCAGAAATAAAATATTGATCCTTTCTTTCGGATAACTTGTTGTTGCCTGCTTGCTCATACAGCGAAAATAATGTTTTTATTTTCTGCATAACCTTTCGCTTTTTAACCATTTCTATAACACATAGTTTTTTATTTTCGCCACGAAGAAATACTAACAGATGATCGTAAGAACCTTTGGTGTCGCTATTTTGAGTTGTTTATTGCAGGCCTGTTCAGCACAACCCCCGAAAAACGAATCGGTAGAAACCGTATCGCCGATACCTTCGACCAATAAAGCTGTTTATGCTGCCGAAATTGAGAAACAATACCAACAACTGTTAGGTAATAAAGGATTTAATGGAAGTATCCTCGTAGCAAAAAATGGCGAAGTATTATTTGAGGATTATAAAGGATACAGCAATTTCAAGACCAAGGAACCTATTACCCCAAATACTACTTTCCACCTGGCATCGGTATCAAAAACATTTACCGGTATGGCCATCCTTAAACTAAGGGAGCAGGGTAAACTAAACCTGGATGATTTTGTCACAGATTTCTTCCCAGATTTTCCCTATCCCAATATTACCGTACAACTCCTGTTGAACCACAGAAGCGGATTAAACAATTATGTTTACTTTCTGGTAGACAGGAAAGTAGAAACCTATAGGGTAAAGAATAAAAAAGGTCGCTGGGTCAGAAGAACCCGTACCATTAAAATGCCACCACTGAAGCCAGGCCTGCTCACCAATCAGGATATGTTGGATTATATGATCAAATACAAACCAGCACCGTTATTTGGTCCGGATAAGGCTTTCCGTTATAGCAATACCAACTATGCACTACTTGCGCTGATCATTGAAAAGGTGACGGGACAATCATACCCTACTTATATGAAGGATAGTTTATTTACACCCCTTGGTATGACCGACAGCTATGTTTTCAGTTTGGCTGATACAGGCCGTTATGTGCCATCCTACAAAAACAATAATGTTCCTTATCGCATCGAAAAGCTGGATTGTATTTATGGTGATAAAAACGTGTACTCCACTGTACGGGATATGTTTTTGTGGGACAGGGCACTCCAGGAAGGTATTTATGTAAATCAAGCCTCACAAACACTTGCATATCAGCCATATAGCTTTGAAACAAAATCATTTCACAATTATGGACTTGGATGGCGGCTATTGAATTCACCAACGGAGGAAATTGTATACCATAATGGCTGGTGGCACGGCAATAACACCGTTTTTACCCGTTATATCAAAGATTCAGCCACCATAATAGTATTGGGCAACCGTTATAACCGCAATATTTACCAGGCCAAAAAACTCTCCTCAGCCTTTACCGGCCGCACAGACACAACAGAACTGGAGGAATAGTCCATGGTCGATAGTCCATAGACCATGGACCATGGACTATGGTCTATGGGCTACCCCGCAAAATCACAGTTTTTTTTACCCTTTTACCCCTATTTTTGCAGACTTTTAATATAAACATTACCAGACAAACTGATTATGGACAAAATCTTGTTTTATGCCGTTCCGGCGATGGGGGTTGTAGGATTGCTCTACACTTTTTTGAAGTTTAATTGGGTTTCAAAACAGGATGCGGGCAATGACCGCATGAAAGAGATCAGCAATTATATTGCTGAAGGTGCCATGGCTTTCCTGAAAGCAGAATGGAGAATTTTGACCTATTTCGTAGTGATCGTGGCCCTTTTACTGGGTGTAATGGCAAGCAGTAACCCGCATTCACATTGGTCTATTTCGTTGGCCTTTGTACTCGGAGCCGTTTGTAGTGCCGTTGCAGGTTATATAGGTATGAAAGTTGCTACCAAAGCAAACGTACGTACCGCGCAGGCTGCAAGAACAAGTCTATCTAAAGCATTGAATGTATCATTTACAGGAGGTGCTGTAATGGGGCTTGGTGTTGCCGGTTTGGCTGTATTAGGTTTGGGTGGTGTTTACCTGATCCTCAAACAAATATTTGCTCCTGAAGCAGCAGCCAATTCAGAAGAAATGCTTCGCACCATTGAGGTATTAACCGGTTTTTCATTGGGTGCTGAATCTATTGCTTTATTTGCCCGTGTGGGTGGTGGTATTTACACCAAAGCTGCCGACGTTGGTGCTGATCTGGTTGGTAAAGTTGAAGCTGGTATCCCGGAAGATGATCCGCGTAATCCTGCAACTATTGCCGATAACGTAGGTGATAACGTAGGTGACGTGGCAGGTATGGGTGCCGATTTATTTGGTTCTTATGTGGCTACTGTTCTTGCTACCATGGTACTTGGACAAGAAACCATTTCTACAGATAATTTTGGGGGATATGCTCCTATCCTGCTGCCTATGCTGATTGCAGGCGTAGGTATCCTTTTTTCTATTGTAGGTACCTGGTTTGTACGCGTGAGTGATTCAGCAGGTATCAATACAGCGAATGTTCAGAGAGCCCTGAATATGGGTAACTGGGGTTCTATTGTATTAACCGCAGCAGCCTGTGCAGGTCTTGTATATTATATCTTACCTGAAACGATGAGCCTCCGTGGTCACGATTTTACCCGTAATGGTGTATTTGGTGCCATCGTGGTAGGTTTGGCCGTAGGTACATTGATGAGTATTATTACCGAGTATTACACCGCAATGGGTAAGCGTCCGGTAATGTCTATTATTCGTCAATCTTCTACCGGTCATGCTACCAATGTAATTGGTGGTTTAGCAGTAGGTATGGAGTCTACCTTCCTCCCTATCCTGGTATTAGCTGGTGGTATCTGGGGTTCTTATGAGTGTGCAGGATTATACGGTGTGGCAATTGCCGCAGCAGGTATGATGGCCACAACTGCTATGCAATTAGCGATTGACGCATTTGGTCCAATTGCAGATAATGCTGGTGGTATTGCTGAAATGAGCGAATTACCTAAAGATGTACGTGAGAAAACGGACGTATTAGATGCCGTTGGTAACACTACCGCAGCAACTGGTAAAGGCTTTGCCATTGCATCTGCAGCCCTTACTGCACTTGCCCTATTCGCAGCTTTCGTAGGAGTAGCAGGAATTGAAGGTATCGACATCTATAAAGCAAAAGTGCTGGCTTCTCTATTCGTAGGAGCTATGATACCATTTATATTCTCTTCTCTCGCTATACGTGCAGTTGGTGAAGCAGCGATGGCAATGGTGGAAGAAGTTCGTCGCCAGTTCCGTTCTATCCCTGGTATCATGGAAGGTACTGGTAAACCTGAATACGATAAATGCGTAGCCATTTCTACTGAAGCATCCATCAAAAAAATGATGCTGCCGGGTGCAATCGCAATTGTTTCTCCTTTGATCATCGGATTCCTTTTAGGTCCGGAAGCATTGGGTGGTTTCCTTGCAGGTGCTACTGTAAGTGGTGTGTTGATGGGTATGTTCCAGAATAATGCAGGTGGTGCATGGGACAATGCGAAAAAATCATTCGAGAAAGGTGTTGAGATTAATGGCGAAATGTTCTATAAAAAATCTGAACCACATAAAGCATCTGTAACGGGTGATACCGTAGGTGATCCTTTCAAAGATACTTCTGGTCCATCAATGAACATCCTGATTAAACTGATGTCGATTGTATCACTGGTAATTGCACCTACACTTGCGCAATTGCATGGTGAATCATCAAATAGTACTCACACAGTTGAGAAAAGAATCGAAATTAAAGCAAGCAATGGTGGCGAATCTGCAAGCCTTACTGTAAATAGCACCGATGAAAACATCGACCAGCTGATTGCAGCAATTAAAAATGCTGGTTTAACCATGCCGGATAATGTATCGTTAGAAATCAAAAATGGTAAGATCATTGTTGATGGAAAAGAACTTTCAGAAGATGTAGCTAAACAATTTTCTATCTATCTTGATGGCAAAGAAAATTTGAACATTAAGGTTGATGTGAAAAAACAATAAAATTTATTACTGATAAAAGAGAAGGGCTCCGGTAATCGGGGCCCTTCTCTTTTATATTTATGATTTCTTTCTATAAACAATATGTTTTCTTTCCCAAAAATTAAACAAAGGCAAATCAAACATCAATCCCAAATAGACCCTTGTGCTATTAAACTGTTGTTCATTGGGCTTGCCTGCTTCCTGGTATTTACGTAATTGTGGGGTGTATTGTATGCCTGTAGATATGGTAAATGGACTTCCAGGTAATGCCAATGCTGCATGCAAACCAGGACTAATCAATTGCGCCCATTTAAAGCTCTGGCCGATGGTGGTATCACTTGATTGAAATAACCTGTAAGAAACAGGAGCACCAAGATCGATGACACTGGCTGTAATGGTTAGTGTCCATCCGGTTCTGTTATACAAATGATTTCTTTTAATTTTCACCTTATCAGGATTGCGGATATAGTCGTCGGGAAAGAACCCGCCATTCGCATCAAATTCTCTTTTTCCTGAACGCCATTTTCTACCAAAAGTTTTACTGAGTGATATACCAATCGGAACAGAGAAACCCCATACGGCCCCACTCCTGCTGTTGGCCATTCTGCCAGTATCGTATTGTTGTCTTTTTGTCCATTCATAACCAGCGTACACACCTGCAAAAGCATTCAAATCAACCGACCACCAATTATTACGCTTACGCTTATAAGAGCCAACAGGCATGGCATAAGACTCTACTACTTTTGCCAGTTGCTTATCGTTCTGCGCCAACGCCGCATCATTCAGGAAGCCGCTTAATTTTCTGATGAGTTGTATGGCCTGACGGTCTTTATCGAATAATAAGGCTGCGGCAGGACTTTTCTTCTCAAAGCTGATTGCCTGATTGGTGGTATCGTATCGATAAAGCAAAGTTTTGGCATACTGTGCTGTATTTCTTAGTATAGAATCTTTTAGATAAGATGATGCATATAGAAATTCATTCTGCAAATCTTTTAAATCAATGGTAAACTGATGCCCGGGTCTTGATTCATAAAACAGGGTATCAATGAGTGACAGCGTGTTCATAACTGCCCCTGCGAAATTCTTTTTGGTAACCAGGTTATAAATTTCAAAAACCTGTGTTCCATAACCGAATGCCTTCATAGCCTGTTCTGATACAGATGGTCGAACAATCTGACTATCTAGGCTGTTCAACACACTAAACACCTGGTTTACGGCGCCCCACATATTATAAGTACTATAGAACCAGTCTTTTTGTCCATTTTGCTGTAACCGTTTCTGCTCTTCCTGATATTCTGTGCCGATTTTTTCTACCTGAGCAATAGCTGTTCTGATATTTCCCAATAACCGGCGCATACGTTCAACATCAAGTACAATGGTTTGACCTTCGATTTGTTTAATCCCCTTAAAGAACTTACTGAATACCGCTTTATATTTAAGATCAAGCAATGCAAGCATGATTTCCATTTCTGTTCTGTTCATGTTTCGTAAATCCTCATAGGAAAGTAAACGAATCCGATTGGCACTATCTATTACAAACATTTCTGTATTGATGGCATAAAGTAGGGTAATATAATCCTGAAACACTGGCTTGTTTGAAACAGAATCCAATACAGCGGGAACAGGTGGAGTTGAAAGATATAATGCCTTAATAGCGTCGCGGTAACTATATCTTTTTACAATCAGCTCAGCAAAATCACAAACCCCGGTAATATAGGCAGCATAGGTTGCTGCTTCGGGCCATCGTTTTGCAAGCCAGGCACTGTTGAGTACATTTTTTGGCATCTGCATAAAGTCTTTTGATAGCGCATATTGCCATTGAGCCCCAAGGTTGGGAATCTCATATACTTCGTTCCCTTGCAATAATTTCATTGTTGTAGGAAAAAACAGGTTCAGGAGTTCATATCTGTTGGCATTCTGGGTAATTTTTTCAAAAAACCACATCACAGATTCCTGTTTAATTCTGTTCGCAAGATAAATGGCCAGTGCATTGATCATTTCTGCTTCTGAGGGTAGTCTGAAAGCTACTTTATACGCTGATTCTGCTTCGGAAATCACTTTCTGAATATCCGGCAATGTATTCAGGTTAAACGAATTCAGTGCATCTTCAAAACTCAAACCCTCTCTTCCGGGTTGTTGAGTAATCCCACTGATATGAAATAAGAAACTAAGAAGGGTATTTCGCTGGTCCTTTAACTGTTGCAATACAATAGTCTTCCATTGATTGAAGCCATTTTCAAGGGAAAGAAATTCTGCCCTTGCTGAATCGTATTGTTGGTTTACTAAATGAATAGCATTCTCTAAAGATTGCACGGAATCTGCTGCCTGAACCTTTATGTTATTGCGAGAATTGGTATCTGGTTGAAGTCTGGCCAGACTGTCAAAAGAGAAAATGGTTTGCTGCCTGCGTAATACCAAAACCGCACTTGTTGTACGTAAGTCTGCAGTAAAGCTTCGGTAAGCAGTTTTTACCGCAACATAATCAGCATTCTTTTTTATGTACAAACTTTTTATGGTCTTTAGTGATTGCTGCACTGTATCTGGTAAATGAGCGGCAGATTGAATAACGGTTGCTGAATCGAGTTCGAAAAATCTTGCGAACTTAATCAGGCTGTCAGACAACTTATTCCTCACCCGGTCTAATAAAGGATATGGTTTTTTTAATTTTTCTAATAACTGATCATACAAATCGCCTTGTGCATCCTGGAGGTCTGCATACCAGATCAGGCTACCCAATAATTGTTGTCTTACCGAGTCTGACAGCTTTTTAGGAGAAATATCCGCTGCATATAATGCTTTGGCTGTTTCATAAGCATTTCTTAGTGGCAGAGCGTTTCCCCGTGAATTTGCTGATTGAGATAATCCGGACGATGCTATGCAAAGCAGCAGCATCCATGTAATTAAATACTTCATGGTAAGGTTTTACGGCTAATTAAAATCGGGGGGAGAAATCAGAGGGGTGTAATAAAAGTATAAAGCCATTTTGAGAAATACAAGCAAAATATATTAATTTACCAATATATAACAATAAATACCGGAAAATCGTGAATGCAAGAATCGCCAATTACTTGTTATTAATAGTAGTTGTTTTTACCGCTTGTGAAAATAAACCAGTAGAGTCTGAAGTGAAAAATCCACCTATAATTCAGAAAGCTGATACCATCAGTGAAACCAGATCGGTTGTTCAAAAATCGCCAGTGGCCAGTCATTACCAGAAAGTGCCGGATGAACTCAATAACTGGAAATTTGCCGTTGAAGTATACGAAACCAAAAACCGGTTTAAGTACCTGGTTAGAATACAATACAAAGAAATCCGAATCACCGATTCCATCAACATACCTAATATTGGTATTGAACCATCCGTTCAAATACAGGCCGATAACCAACCTTTCTCCTGTACCCTTGGCTTCCCCGACAAAAAAGGAAACTTCAACCCATATTACAGGGCAAGTATAAAAAATGAGCAATTAAGGTTTAAGAAGATTGCGAGTTATGGGGTGAGTGTGAGGGTAAAGAGTTAGGGGTGAATTGTCAATGGTGAATGGTCAATGTGGTTGTTAAGGTAAACAACCACCAAAACAATCTATTCACTATTCACCATTGACAATTCACTCCCCCCGTTTAACAAATTTTTCACCCCTCGTATACGATTTCTGTCGTAAATTGCTTACGAATAAAATCGTAAAGCATGGTCAAACATATAAAACCAACGGAAAGTGAACTTGAAATTTTAAGGGTTTTGTGGGATAAGGGTACCGCTACAGTCAGAGAGGTTCATGAAATTCTGAGTGAACATAAGGATGCGGGCTATACAACCACCCTCAAACTCATGCAGATAATGTTTGAAAAAGGTATCGTTAAACGCGATGATAGCAGCAAAACACATATATATCGTGCTAATATCAGCCGGGAAAATACCCAGCAACAAATCGTCGGAAAAATGATCAGTTCCTTATTTGGCGGCTCTTCCAGTCAACTTGTGATGCAAGCGCTGGGTAACCAAACGCCAAACAAAGAGGAGTTGGATGAAATCCAAAAAATGTTAGATAACCTGAAAAAGCAATCCTGATGCAATCTTTGTTTCAGTCGGCCTTTTTACAAGCACTGGGGTATTCCATTGCCAACAGTTTATGGCAAATGGCATTCTTATGGCTTCTTTATTTACTCATTTCCTCTGTACTGAAACCTTCCGCGGCCCACAAATACCTGCTCGCAGTATGCCTGCAATTCATGGGATTTATATGGTTCGTCTTTACGCTACAATTCTATCATAACCAATATAGCCGTTTACTTCTGGTTGAAGGAAGCGGATTAGACAGTAAAACGATTGCAACACTTGTGCCTCAAGGACAAGGCATACGTTCTCAGGTTATTGAATGGATGTTAAGGGGTGAACAGTTGCTCCCCTATCTCTCTGTTGCCTATCTGCTTTTAATGGTGGTGCTCTGTACCCGTTGGTTTATCGGATATCGATATACTCTTCAGATCAAACAGCAAGGGCTCAGTAAAATACCTGTTGACTGGCGCTTATTTGTAAAGAATACTGCTCAACAATTAGGTATCAAAAGAGAAATCTCCATCTTTCTATCTGAAAAAATAAGCACCCCACTTACTGTAGGATTCTTAAAACCTTTGATACTTGTACCAATTGCAAGCATAAATCACCTAACCGTTTCACAACTTGAAGCCGTGATATTGCACGAAATGGCTCATATCAAGCGTTACGACTATCTGGTGAATATTATACTATCATTGGCCGAGATCAGCCTTTTCTTCAATCCATTTACCCAATTAATGAGCAAGCAGATCAGGAAAGAAAGGGAGAATAGTTGTGACGATTGGGTATTACAATTTCAATACAGTGCAAGCACCTATGCTGAAGCCTTATTGCGTATTGCTCAATTGCAGGCAACACCAGTATTTGCAATGGCAGCCAAGGGCTCAAATGAAAATGAATTACTGACAAGGGTAAAAAGAATGATTGGAGGTCGGGATCAGGTTTTTAATTACCGCAGACAATTACTTGCCTTTTTACTGGTAACCGGAATATTAAGTTCAATCGCCTGGCTAAATCCTGAACACGCACCTAAGCAAGCAAATATTTCGCAGGTTAATGACTCATTACAACAACAAAACAATGCAGTAGATATTCAACCCGTTACGGTTGAACCTATGGCAGTAAAAGTTACCAATCCCCTATTCAATCCTGCTTTTTTCCTTTCAAAAACACTCAAAGCCGAAATGCAGGATAACCTGCAAAAAGCAAAAGAAGAAATTCGCGCTTCACTTAACAGTAAAGAAGTACAGCAGGCTATTCAGGATATACCAGTGGTTTTAAATGATGCTTATACCACATTGAATACTGAACTTTTCAAAGATAAAAACGAATGGAAAAAAGAACTAGCCGAACTGGAAAAAGCAAAAACAGAAATGAAAACGGCTATTCAATCTATTGATACCCTTTCCATTCCCCTGGCAGAAAGGAAACAAGCCAAAGAAGAAATGAAACTTTCCCTTAAAAAGATGGAGCTTGATTTCGAGGAAGCCAAAGATGCCATGAGCAAACTTAAAACCGCCATTCCTTTTAAGCAGGGTCAGGAAGAAATGAAAAAAGGAATTGAAAAAGCCATCACAGAAATTCAAAAATTAAAACTCGATAAAAATTTTAGTCAGATAATAGAGTTATCTGGTCTTTTAAACATCATTGATGGACTTGATATTAAAATTGATGCTGCAGAAGAAACAGAGAATTCGATTGAGAAAAAGAAAGAGAAAAAGCAGGTTGAGAAAAAGAAAATTAAGGTAGAAGAACAAAAAGAAATAGTAGAAGAAGAAATTACTGCAACCCCATTAATTCCTGTGAACCATTTAGAGATAGATACGGAAACACTCTATAACCAATGGTTAGCGGACCAGGTAAAAAAATTACTCATCCGCAAACTGGAGCTTGAGCAATCAAATCAAACAGACAGCAGCTTTAATAAACAACTGGAAAAATTCAGGGAACTATTACTCCAACAAAAAAAGAAAGCCAGGATTTGAGGATCATTATCTTAGCGAGGATGGAACGCAGATTATCATGATTATCAAGATAAATCTTGATAATCTGAATTCAATTAATAGCAGAAAGCCTTTAAAAAGCACAAATCAAGTCTTGCAGCTTGCGGCGTGCAGCCTGAAGCCTCTTTCCTTACCAAAGATTCCTCGGACACCAATCGCCATATTTATTGCCCAACTGAAAGCCGATAAGAATTTCATGAGTTCCTTTACTAACCGTATTCAGACGGGAAGTTTGTAGATCGTAAGAATACCCGATATTAATATTGTGGCTCACATTGATGCCTACCATTCCTGCAAAACCATCCTGGTAGCGATAAGAACCTCCTACCCATAAGAGATCCTGGTACATGAATTTTGCATTTACATCAAAGCCTACGGGTAATGGAGATACGTAGCGGATTAAAGTTGAGGGTAACAGACTAACATCGTCTGATAATTGCATCCGGTAACCTGCGCTAAAGAATAAGTGTGGTACCAGTTTCCCCTTCTCTACATAAACGGTATTGTTAGAAAAAGCTACATTTTGTGGGACGATCTGTTGCGCAGCTAATCCTAAAAAATAATCCTTTGAATACAACCACAAACCTGCACTTATATCGGGTCTGATCTGGTTAATCATACCACTGCTCGCCACTGCAGGATCGACAACGGTGGTGCCAAAATTTAATTTAGATGCATCCAGACTCATATTGGAAAAACCGGCAGAAATACCTGCCGAAAGACTGGTTGTATTTGAAAGTCCCAGGTGATAAGAATAGGTTCCGAAGGCTGCAAAACGATTCAATGGTCCGGTTTTATCGTTCAGCATAGTAAACCCAACTCCATGGTGCGGTTCTGCGGCACGATAACTTTGCCAGTAAGCCTGTCCTCTCGGATTTTCGCCACGAGCGCGTATGCTAGTAGCCGTTTCCCAGCCGAAATCATCTTTTTTAAGTGGACCATGAATGGTGAGGTAAGTAGTTACCGGAGCATCCTGAATACCCACCCATTGCATACGGTGTGATGCTTTTACATCCCAATAATTTTCAATACCTGCCACAGCCGGGTTAATGATATAATTATTCATGATATACTGCGTATAGTAAGGACGCTGTTGCGCCTTTACCAATATTGGTAATACCATTATGAAAAAACCAAGCCAATATCTCACTTTACAGTTCATATTATTCTGTGCTATTAACAGTTGTATGGAGGGTTAGGGGTTAGGGATTAGGTGTTAGGTACTAGGTAATAGGTGCTGGGTAAATAATAAGGTACTAAAACCCAATACTATCCCTTATACCTAACACCTAGTCCCTAGTACCTAACACCTCCTCATTCCCTCCATAAAAGCCGTTATTTATTTTAAAAATATACTAATAAGTCTAATTCACCACCAATCGACATCCGGTTTAACATACTGAACGTTATCAATGGTACAATTCCTTTCTCAGCCGGCACCATCCCTACAAATCCGACATCCACCATCAGCTATCATCCATCTTTATTCCCCTCTTACCGTATAATGGTAATTGATCCTGTTACCTGGGGTTTATTGTTTTTCGGATTGATGATATAATAGTAGGTGCCTATCGGCAAAGGCGAACCAGACACTTTACCATCCCAGGGTTTGCTATATCCCTGAGATCTGAATACAATTTGTCCATACCTGTTATATACTTCCACTGTTGCACCAGGATAACTTTCTAAAAACCTTATGTTCCATGTATCGTTAATGCCATCACCATTCGGTGAAAATGCATTGGGTATTTCCAATGACTTCAACAGTTTTACAAAAATGGTATCGCTTGTTGTACAGCCACCTTCTCCGGTAACGGTTAAAGTGTATCTGATATCTGCCAGTGGTTTTGTTATGGGAGAGAAAGCAGTGTCTTTATTCAGGTAATTCGGTGGAGTCCATAAATAACTCAATTGGTTACCATAAACAAAGGAAGGTTTCAACTGGGTTTCTCCCCCTTCCAGCACTGCGGTACTTTTAGTACCCATTATTAATACCGGTAATGGATATACGGTAAAACTTGCTGTTGCAGTATCACTCCCACAACCTGCGGCACTAAAGACATACAAGCTGGTATTGAACACACCAGAATCCTGATAGGCCCTTACGGGGTTTTGGATAGTAGAATTTATTCCCTTTGCAAGATCCCACTCCCATCGAACCGGTGGAGCTAATGATGCATTAGCTGACAGATCGGTAAAAGATACAGGCTCATCAAAACAAACGGTTGCTGGATTAACACTATATGCCGCTTTTGGATTTGGATGTACTTTTATCGTTTTACTTACCTCGCTCACACAGGTATTACCTCCCGAATAAGAAACCATTCTAATGGTAAAATCCTGTCCGGCTGCATTATTCGATACGTACTTATGCGTATAAGCTTTATTGGTTGTAGGATTATCATCTGTTTGCACCTGTGTTGGCAGGTTAACACGATCCCAGTAAATTTCAGATTTGGTAACGGATCCGAAATCTACGGTTGATTTATTTTGAATAAGAATAGGAACCTTATCGCAAAGCACTGTATTCTGCTGTACTTCAAAATCTGCTTTAGGAACAGAACCATTTACGGTAAATGTTTGTGAAGCAGTATTGATACATCCGTCTTTTGAGGTTACCTGCAGCAACACGGTATAATTATCTGATTTATTATACTTAACGGATGGATTTTTCAGGGTACTACTGGAGATATTTGGTCCTGGACTAACCGAAGGCGAGGCTGCATTAAAGTTCCAGAGATAGGTAAACTGCGCTTCTGAACCGTCTGCTATCTTACTGGTATCAATAAATTGGGCTGATGCATCGTTCAGGCACACTTCAGGCAGTATGAATCCAGGTTGTGGTAAAGGATGAATGAAAACTGCCGTAGAAGGTTTGAATACATCACTTTTGCAGCCTGTACTTGTTTCTACTTGTAAACTAACATTTTTAATACCTGTACTATTGTATTGAATAGTTTGAGCTGCATTACTGTTTACCGTTATCGGCCCTGCCCCATTATCGAGGTCCCAAATCCATTTGGTAATGGTACCTACCTGTGAGGTAGAAGCATCTGTAAAGCCCACACTTGTATTCAGGCACAAAATGGGAGATGCAGTAAAAGAAGCTATCGGTTTTGAGGTAATAGATATTGGTTTGGTTGTTTCTTCCGAGATACATCCGATATCTGAAATCGTTCTGAGTTTCACATTGAATACACCTGCTTGGTTAAAAACTGCACCTAATAAACTGGTCGTTATATCTAGATTCGAACCGTTTCCAAGGTCCCATAACCATCGTACACCCGAGTTGGCGGGAGTTGAAAAACTCACCGGATCATTCACGCAACCGGAATGTGTCCAGGTAAAATCTGAACTGGGCTTTCCGTTTACTTTAACAGGAATGGTATAAACCTGATCAGTGCTGCCACACCCATCAGGTGTTGAGGAAGTAGTATATAATTTAATCGTATCACGCACTGCAGCGGTATTGGCTGTACTAAAAGTGAATGTTTGTCCGGTGCTGTAATAATATACCTGTTGTCCATTTACTACCGGCACGCTATCGGCTACCGGAGCATTGTTTGGACCGATGCCTGCATTTGGACTAATACCCGGTGCAGCAGAAAAATCCCACCGGATGGAAGTTGGTTGAAAGGATAAAGGAATGGAAAACTTAACCGGTGTATTTACGCAGGTAACAGCCGAATCGATACGTGAATATGGATTTACAAATGTAGCCTGACGACTAAAATCTTTCACGTTAGTACCTCCATTATATCCATAAGATTCAACACTTCCATACCCGTATACAATTGCCGAAAAGCCAGTATCTGCAGTAACCCTGTGCACAGGATTTACTCCTGAAGAAGCCGATAGGTCTTGTTGCAGATAACTGTAATTAGTACCAGGAATATCTATAAACCCCGACACAGGGGCATTATCAATTTTTACTGAACTGATATAATTTTTACTGATGATTATATTTACGTAATGTAGTTGTACCTGAGTTTGACCAGAAGGCACAAAATTTCTGTGCGCCGAGAAGAAGGTAATATCATTCAGGGTTTGTTCAACCGGATTAAGGATAACCATTTCGGGGTCAGCCAAACAACTGGTTGCTGCACCCGAGCCAGTAGTACAACCTGTTTTACAGGATTGTGAACTGATATATTGAACTACTGATATAGGCTCTGAAGCCTGAATCTGTATAGGGTTAGCACTATTATAGCTGTAAAAATTTCCAAGTGGATTAAATGTAGCAGCAGTTAAAGTAGTAGTAACACCATTATCTGTAACCTGCACTGTGGTAGATGCATTTTGGACAAAAATCCGGTAAATATCATAAGGCCTGTTGATGAATGGTGCCGTTACAAACTGTTTACCCCAGGCCCGTGTGGGAAATATTTGCTGATAAATATTATCGCCTCCGCTTGCACCCGTACAATCGAAAGTACTCCAGGTAGAAGAAGAGAAAACTGCAATAGGCTTACAGCCACTACTGCCACCTGCTGCCACGGATCTGATTTTAGTTCCCGATAAATCTGTTAGTACTGTTGCCTGGTACTGGTATACATCTCCCGCAGAAGCCAATGTTATTTGGAATGGAACACCAACCGCCCTTGAACCACCTGCTGCAGTGGGTGTAATTTCAATAGTGGTATTATCCTGGGTAGCAATAACTGTAATCTGTCCAACTCCTCCAACCGTACCACCACTATTTGGATTACTACTTGAGGTTGATCTATAATTAGGTGCTATATATTCAGCCCCCAGAACCTGAGTGGGAATAATAAGACTGGCCCCACTTCTTGCACTTCGGATGATATGCGCATAAACCACTACCGGATCGTTACTGTTTACCTTAATAGCGGCATTAGCTTTTATTCCGTCTGACATGTTCAGGTAAACATCTGAATTGCTGGCATCAACACCTGCACCAGAACCTAAGAAGACACGAGTAACCTGATTAGCGGTAACTGTAAAATTTAAAGTAGTGGTTGGCCCCACTTTTACTGTTCCGGTTGTATTTACTTCAGAAGTGATATATAGCCCCATTACAGAGCCGGTTCCGTCAATATGAGAAGGATAGGCAATCCAGAATTCCTTTCCCTTATTAGAAAACTCCTGTGCAAATAAACAGGTTGCGAACATGCAGAAGCAAAAAAACAGGAGCGGTTTTAGTTTAGTCATCACTGATTATTTGGTCATACTTCTTATAGTATGACCCGAATTTGGGTTACTGGTTAAAATTAGGGCTAAAACCTATTTGAGAAAAGATAATTTATTGCCATTAAACGTTGCCTGACAATAAATTCGGTGAATTCGGTCCTTCACAAAAAAGCAGGTCAAGGATACTGAGGTTCGGCTGAAAACCTATCCGGTCAGCAAACACCTGTTGATAGTGGATATTCTTTGATGATTGCTGGAAGTTCCTCGGCAACCATTTGCTTCGGTAATCAGTAATCTCGGCTGGGTAAGCAGGCAAAAATTCAGTTGTCTCACTAAACCGGGCAGTTGGTTTTAATTGCTTTACCAACCATTCCATCAAATCGCGATTCATGTCTAGCAGAAAAACAGGTCGCCGCTGGTAAAATGCTTCGAGCCAATCCCGGTAATATTCAAAAAATGGTGATCGGTTATAACAAGATTCAATGGTACGCCAATGTTGTAATTGCCAGGGTAAAGTATAGCTGATTCGAACATCTTTCAAAAGCTGCTTTTGATCCCGCCCTTTCTCCAGTGGAACCGATAAATGTACCAGTCCATTGCTCCCTGCCAATACCATTCTATTACGAAAACTCATCTTTTGGAAGCTTTCACATACCTCAAAATTTATATTTGAAAATTGAAACAAAGTTTTAATATAATCAACTGTTCCAAAATATTGATATTCAATAATTAAAAGACTCATTTATTGATAATTATTTTCTTTTATTGGATTACTTTAAATAAGCTTATTTGACTCCATAATTTAATAAACTTTTTAACCAAATAAACATTATATTATATTACTAATCAAATATTTATACTATAAATATTCAGCTAAATAATATAGTAATTATTCTTTGAGATAAAACAAGGTAAATACTAATAATTATAGTAAAGGTTTGGGGGGATTAATCATCACGCACACCCAATTTCCATCACCCAGCCTACCCTATTAAACACCTAAAGTTAATACAGGGCAATTAGGGCAAAATGCACAAAACACCCACAGCCCCATTCTATGATCTAACAGGATTGGTTAAACATTTAGGGAATTATGTAAATGGAAAATGTCTGATTAGCTTATCACTTATATTGCATCAAATTGAACTTGTGAGAACCCTTAGCTTATTTTGCCTCCTTTTCATTCTTCTGGCTTCCTGTCAGAAACCACAGGCCTTCGATTACCGGGCCGTTAAAAATGTAAAACTGGAAAAACTTGGATTTGATAAATCTACCCTGGCCATGGACCTGGTTTATTATAACCCAAATGGCTTTGGGGTGGACTTGCGAAAAGTAGATTGTGATATCTATATCGACAACCACTACCTGGGTAAATACAAGCTCGATACCCTCATGCATATACAACGCAGAGCAGAGTTCATCCTTCCCTCAAGGATTCAGGTTGATATGCAGGGCGTATTTAAGAATATACTAACCGTGCTCTTTAATAAAGAAGTATTGGTAAACGTAAAAGGCACAACAAGAGTTGGCAAAGCAGGATTCTTTAAAACCATTCCCTTCAACTATGAAGCGAGGCATAAGATTGAGTTAGGGTTGTGAAGGAGTAGTTCGATGACCGAATGTATTGCTTCAAGCTGCATGCTACAAGCTTCAAGCTTTGCTGGGTGCTTGCGAACTGGAAAATTTAAAGCTATTTCTTAAAGAAATATATGGTCGCCGGAAATGAACTATCTGTTATTAATAGAACACAGATTATCATGATTTTCAAGATCGATCATGAAAAATCTTGAAAATCATAAAGATCCGTGTTCCATCATACGCGACACCTACAGCTCGCAGTTAAATTTCCCTGGACAACAATGAAACGAAAGTCCGCCCTTCCTTCGTCAGTATATCGGGAAGATGATGGGCTATTTGGATAAACACCTCCAAACCACCTTTCTCGCGGACTTTCGGACTCTCGGACTCTCAGACTTTCGGTCTTGTCCTCCCGGACTCTCCCTCTAAAATATCGGTTTCACATGACAAGGCTTTCTCGGCTGAGGGCCGCCGCCATCTTCTGAGCGTTTACAGGCTGGAGGTAATTTCTTATAGGCATCTTCTGTGGCTTTGCTACTATCGGCATCAAAACCAGCATTGTTCAATGCAGTACGTATTCCATCAGCGCTTGCTCTATCTGGCAGGAACTGTACTTTTATCTCCCCTTGCAGAAGGTTAATTTTCCATTGCATCACGCCGCCATCCGTTGCCCCTTTCTCGAGCAAAAGGTATTTATCTACGACTTCCTTACACTCCCAACATTTCAAATTAGGCGACTTAATTGTCACCCATTCGGCCTTTGGTTGCTGCGCATTTACTGATATACTGATAACAATCAGTAAAAGACTAAATAAAAACTGTTTTTTCATTGTTTCACATTTAAATCCGCTGATATTGCCCGGTTATAAAAGAGATACTCAAAAACCCCTATAGGCTGCACAGAAAAATGTTAAGACTTCACTATCCCTCCACTTCATCATTCGATATTGGTCATTCGATATTCATTATTCCCTCCCCCAACCCGCCGGATCCTTCCGCCATTGCAGCAATAATTGTTCTGATTCAGCAGATATCTGTCCTTTTTCAACTGCCAGACTAATCAGGCTGGAATAATTAGTCAGTGATTTATAAGGAACCCCTGATTTAGCAAATGCTTCCTCTGCATGTGGAAAACCATAGGTAAATATTGAAACCATGCCTACTACTTCAACGCCGGCAGCTTTTAGCACATCTACCACCTGCAGACTGCTCTTTCCGGTAGAAATAAGGTCTTCTATTACCAATACTTTTTGTCCGGGGTTATAAAAACCCTCTATCTGATTACCCATTCCATGTTCTTTAGGCTTTGGGCGCACGTATACATAAGGTAATTTCAATTGATCTGCTGCCATAGCTCCCCATGCAATACCGGCAGTAGCAACCCCAGCCAGCATTTCCGCCTCAGGAAAGCTTTCAAAAATTACATTACACAACTCACTTTTAATAAAGTCGCGAACATAGGGGAAAGACAATACCTTACGGTTATCGCAATAAATCGGACTCTTCCATCCACTTGCCCAGGTAAAGGGTTGTTCCGGACTTAATTTAACGGCTGCTACCTGTAACAGCTTTTCTGCAACGGCTTTTTCGTTTGTCATGATGCGAAAGTAAACCCAATTAGTTAATTAGGAAATTTGAAAATTTGAAAATTAAGTCCACATTTGGGTTATGCAAATGAAAACGATCGTTGCGGCAGGCGGATTGGTTTATAATGAGTCCAATGAATTATTGATGATATTTCGCCGTGGCAAATGGGATCTGCCAAAGGGTAAGCTCGATGAGGGGGAGTCTATCCCTGATTGTGCAGTAAGAGAAGTACAAGAAGAGACCGGTTTAACTGAAATAACATTGGGCGAATTTATGCGCATAACACATCACCAGTATTTTGATAAATGGCTGAATGAAACCGTTATCAAAGAAACCCACTGGTACCGCATGTCAGCAAGCAGCAACCAACCCCTGATCCCTCAAACCGAAGAAGATATCGAATTAATACGCTGGGTAAGCAAGCATGAGCTACCAGTATTACTGGAAAATAGTTATGACACTATTGTGGAGGTGGTGAATATGAGTGAAATGTGAATTGTGAATTGTCAATAACCTATTCACAATTGACAATTCACAATTCACATCACACTACTCACATGCATCCTTCCTCCTGGTATCTACCAGGTAATGAATTTTCCAGCCTTGTTTGCTCCTGATTAGTTGGAAGGAGTTTACGCCGCAGTGACTAAACTTCCCATTGAAATAGAATTTATAGGGAGTCCAGACAGAAGCGAGTGGTCCATCTACATTAACTGCAGCATAGGTTATTCTTTCGTCTGCGGCATTCTTGGGTAAGCTGCCGATATTGTGTCCGAAATCTGTTACTTTATCCGTTTTAGCAGACATATTACCTTCCTTATCACGTACCAGGGTTTGCAGGATATGGTTTTCACTGAAACAATTTACAATGGTTGCAGAATCTGCATTTCGCATGGCTGTAAAAAGTTGATCGATTACCGCTTTTACAGAATCTGTGGCCGTCTGAGCCTGCGAGGTATACCCTGCTCCAATTAATACAATGATCAGGAAGATTTTTTTCATGCTGTTTATTTTGATACTAAAGTAATTCAAAGCACTTGCTATTAAAAGCCTTTCATAAAAAAATCCCGCTGTCGCGGGATTTATATTATCTGAGATAACCCAGTATTTTCAACATACTTTGTGCGGTTTGTTCTTTGGCATAAACCCAGTCGACCAATTTTCCATTCTTATCATACTCTACAATTACGTGTTTAGGAGATGGAATAAGGCAGTGCTTAATACCACCATAACCACTTATCTGATCCTGATAAGCACCGGTATGGAAGAACCCTACATAAAGAGGCTCTTTGTTTATTTCTGCATCTTTAACATCTGCACTCTGTAATTTGGGTAAGAATACTTCGTTGATATGTTCTTCTGAATCGTAGTAATCATGACTATCACAGGTAATACCTCCTAATACGACCCGATGGTATTCATTATCCCATTTATTCACAGGCAACATGAGGAACTTTTCACCGATACCCCATGTATCCGGTAAAGTAGTAATGAAAGATGAATCGATCATATACCAGCACTCACGGTCGTTCTGGATTTTTTGTCCCAGTACACTGTAAATATGTGCCATGCTCTCCCCTACGGTAAAGCTTCCGAATTCAGTATAAATATTCGGCATAGGCACTTTCGCCTTTTTGCAGGCTTTCTTGATATTACTTACGATTTCATTGATCATGAATTGATAATCGTATTCAAAACCAAGCGAGTGTTTGATGGGGAAACCGCCACCAATATTTATTGAATCCAGTTCCGGACAGATTTTCTTGAGCTGGCAATAGAGGTTGATGATTTTATTCAATTCAGACCAGTAATAAATATCATCCTTGATGCCTTTGTTCAGGAAGATGTGCAGCATTTTCAACTGGAACTTCTCCTCATTACCTTCAATTTCATCAACATAAAACTCAAGGATATCTTTTGCGCGAATACCCAGTCTGGAAGTATAAAAAGGGAAGTTTGGTTCTTCCTCAGCAGCCACACGTATACCTAAACGGAATGGTTGTTTTACGCTGCGTTTGTATGCCAGTAATTCTTCTTTATTATCAAGTATAGGAATTACATTTTTAAACCCAGAGTTAATCAGTTTGGCTATACGTGAAGTGTACGACTTCTGTTTATAGCCATTACAAATGATATAGGTCTCTTTATTAATTTTTCTACGCTGGTATAAGCGATTGATGATTTCAATATCGTAGGCGTAAGAAGTCTCCAGATGAATATTATGCTTCAGTGCTTCTTCTACTACAAAAGAGAAATGGGAACTTTTGGTACAGTAGCAGTAAAAATATTCGCCTTCATACTTGTGCTTTTTGAAAGCATCGGCAAACATTTTTTTCGCTTTGTTGATCTGCATACCAATTTTAGGCAGGTAAGTCAGCTTAAGCGGAGTTCCGTACTTTTCGATGATCTTTTTAAGATCGAGTTCATTGAACTGGAGGTAGCCATTATCATTTACTTCAAATCCTTCTTGTGGGAAGTGGAAGGTCTGGTTCACCAGTGAGGTGTAGGTATTGTTCATTAGCCGGGTTAGTGGTTGTTTAGTGTAAACAGAAAATTACCCTTTTATTAAACTACAAAAATAGTTCTTTGTACAGTTCTGCAAATAAAAAAACCGGGAAGTAAAGTTACTTCCCGGTTATATTTTTTGATCAGGGCTCCTGTCTCAATTATTTTACTGAGTTTACCAGGGCTTTGAAACTAGCTGGCTCATTCATAGCCAGGTCTGCAAGCACTTTACGGTTAAGGTCAATTCCTTTAACTGCCAGTTTGTTGATAAACTGACTGTAGGTTAAACCTTCTTCTCTAACCGCAGCGTTAATACGTGCGATCCAAAGCTGACGGTACTCACGCTTTTTCAACTTACGGCCAACATAGCTGTAAGTCATCCCTTTTTCAACAATATTTTTGGCTACGGTATATACATTTTTACGTTTACCGTAGAATCCTTTTGCCTGCTTCAGGATACGTTTCCTGCGGGCTCTTGATGCTACTGCATTTACTGAACGTGGCATAGTATCTTTTTTTTGCTCCAGTCCGCCTCGGGCGGATCCGGTGGTTTTTAAATGGTTTGAACTCCCTTCCGGGAAAATGGCGGTTTATTAACCTTTCAGACGCAATAAGCGTAGAACGAAATCTTTGTTAGGTGCTCCAACAAGACCTTTCTTGTTTAGTGCTCTTTTACGTTTTTTAGACTTCTTGGTTAAGATGTGCCTTTTAAAAGCTTTCTGGAAGGTGATCTCACCACTACCGGTCACCTTAAAGCGCTTCTTTGCGCTGGAGTTTGTTTTTACCTTTGGCATTTTAATAATCTGCTTAAAGATTACACCCTGCTGGCGGCCCCGAACAGACGGGACACTTGTTGAGCCTTACGGGAAAAATTTGGAGTGCAAAAGTAAGGAAAACAGAGGAATAAGGAACAGAGAAACAGAGGAATTTTAAAGTGAGGAGTTGATTATACTAAAAATACCGATGAAATTCACCGGTATTTTTAGTATAATCAGTTGAAAAACAACAACTTACTTACTCTGTTCGATGTTTCTCTGTTCCTTATTCCTCTGTTTTTACAGCCTTTTTCTTGCCCGTTTTAGGGGTAAAAATGGCGAACATGCGTTTTCCTTCGAGCTTAGGCATACTCTCTAATGAGCCTGCTTCTGCTAATCGTTCAGCGAATTTGAGTAGTAAGAGCTGACCACGGTCCTGGAACATGATGGCACGTCCTTTGAATTGTACGTAGGCTTTTACTTTATTTCCTTCTTTCAGGAACTTTTCGGCGTGTTTTGCTTTGAAATCGAAATCATGGTCATCGGTACCTGGCGTAAAGCGGATTTCTTTGATCTCGCTCTGCTTGGAATTGGCCTTCATTTCCTTTTCTTTCTTCTTCTTCTCGTAAAGGAATTTTTTATAATCAATTACTTTACATACCGGAGGGTCGGCCGTTGGAGAAATTTCCACGAGATCCAGTTCCTGCTCCTGGGCAATTTTCAATGCTTCCTGAGTAGAGTATACACCTACTGTTACATTGTCGCCAACCAAACGCACTTGTGGTACCCGGATTCTTTCGTTGATACGATGTTCAGGCTCCGGTTGCCTGTTAAACCTGGGATTGAATCTTCCGCCCCCTCTTGGTGGTAATGCCATTAAAACTTGTTTAGTGAATAATTGTTTTGTTGTTAAAGATATAGCTATTTATGTATTCAGATTATTCTCCGCTTTTTCTATGAAGAATTTCTTCCTGAATCATGCTGATAAAATCATTTAGTGGCTGAGCCCCCAAATCACCTTTACCCTGCCTGCGAACCGATAACTGCTGTTCTGCTGCTTCTTTCTCTCCTACTACCAGCATATATGGTACACGACTCAGTTCAGTGTCGCGTATTTTTTTACCTATCTTTTCGCTTCTGTCGTCAATATCAACCCTTACACCTACTGCTTTAAGCTGGTCTTTTACCTGGTTGGCATAATCCATAAACTTATCACTGATTGGTAATATTTTTACCTGCAATGGCGCCAGCCATACCGGGAACTTACCTGCATAATGTTCTAACAGGAATCCGATAAAACGTTCATGTGTACCCAATGGTGCACGGTGAATAATCAATGGCACTTCCGGTTGGTTATGCTGATTAACATAATTCAGTTTGAATTTGTTGCCTGAATTAAAATCTACCTGGTTAGTCGCCAAAGTAAACTCTCTTCCTATCGCACTCCAAATCTGCACATCGATCTTCGGTCCATAGAATGCTGCTTCATCAGGCACTTCCACGAAAGGAATATTTGATTCGATCAACACTTTTCGAACCATTTCCTCTGTTTCTTTCCAGAGTTCAGGTTCATTTACATATTTGGCTCCCAATTTGGTTGGTTCATGCAAACTCAGGCGCATCACATATTTATCGATACCAAATATTTTGAAATACTTGATGTACATCTCATTCACCGCCCTAAATTCAGCCGCAAACTGTTCTTTGCTGCAATAAATATGCGCATCATTCATGTGCAGGCAACGAACGCGCATCAGTCCAAACAACTCCCCACTCTGCTCATACCTGTAACAGGTACCATATTCCGCAATACGGAATGGAAGGTCTTTATAGCTTTTTGGTTCCGCATCAAATATTTTATGGTGATGCGGACAGTTCATGGCTTTCAGGTAATATTTGGTACCATCCAGTTCCATAGGTGGAAACATACTATCAGCATAATAAGGCAGGTGACCACTGGTGAGGTACATGCTCTCTTTAGCGATATGCGGTGTTACCACACGCTTATATCCGGCTGCTTCTTCCGTTTGTTTGGCCAGCTTTTCCAGCTCTTCAATAATAACAGTACCATTAGGTAACCACAATGGCAAACCCGCACCCACATCATCATCCATGGTGAAAATACCCAACTCTTTACCCAGTTTACGGTGGTCGCGCTTTTTAGCTTCTTCCAGCATCAACAGGTACTCATCCAACTCTTTCTGGTTTGGAAATGTTACCCCATATAGACGGGTAAGCATTTTGTTCTTCTCGTCCCCTTTCCAATATGCACCAGCAATATTGGTGAGTTTGATGGCTTTTATAAAACCAGTATGAGGAATATGCGGTCCGCGACAAAGGTCGGTGAACTGACCCTGCGAGTAAAAAGTGATAGACCCGTCTTCCAATCCCTGTAAAAGATCCAGCTTGTACTCGTCCGACTTTTCGGTGAAATAAGCTACTGCTTCAGGCTTGGATATTTCTTTGCGTTGATAAGGATTGTTTTGTTTGGCCAGCTCATTCATTTTCTTTTCAATCGCCACCAGATCTTCTTCAGAAATATGATTACCGCCAAGGTCTATATCATAATAGAAGCCTTTGTCTAAGGCTGGTCCTACCCAAAATTTAACTCCAGGATAAATAGCTTCCACCGCTTCTGCCATCAGGTGGGCAGAAGAATGCCAAAAGGTATTTTTACCATCTGCATCATCCCATGTCAATAATTTCAAAGCACTATCCGTCGTAATTGGACGTGTGGCGTCCCAAACTTGTCCGTTAACACTTGCGGCCAATACTTTCCTGGCCAAACCTTCACTGATTGATTTAGCAATATCGAGTGCACTTACACCCGCTTCATACTGTCTTACTGCCCCATCGGGAAAACTAATGTTGATCATCTGGTACTTGCTGTAATTCTAAGGGATGCAAAAATACGGAAAAGCCTCGGTTTTTTAGCTACAAGCTTCAGGCTGCAAGCCGCAAGCTTTTGAATAACCATACATTTTACGACTATGCTACTTGTTTTCTTGAAGCTTGTAGCCTGCAGCTTGTGGCTTACAGCTCCTATCTCTTATTTAACGCTTCTTTATCAGCATACACTATATTGCGGTTGTAGTTTTGCACGAATGAGACTGAAGTTTACCCTAACCCCTCTCTTACTGGTTGTTGCTTTTGCCGCAGGTGCCCAAAACCTGACCGGTATCTGGCGTGGTTATTTCAGTTCATCCAATGGTCTTTACAGAGAAGATGTACGCCAGGAATTTTATAAATATGAAGTACAGATCGACCAGCAAGCGAACAACGGAGTAAAAGGTGTTACCTACTCTTATAAGAGCACCATATTTTATGGAAAAGCCCGCATGCAGGGTATTTTTACTGTACAAACCAAAAACCTAATCCTAAAAGAAACCGGACTTGAAGAGCTTAAAATTGGGGATAAAAGCGAGCCATGTCTCATGACCTGTTACCTCGAATATTCCAAAATTGGCAAACTTGAAGTATTACAAGGTACATTTAGTTCAGTAAGCGAAAAAAAGAAGACCGATTGCGGAAGCGGAAAAGTTTATCTCGAAAAAGTAACAGAATCGGATTTCGAACTTGAACCTTTTTTATTGAAGAAAAAGCCGGAAACGACGGCGGTTAAGAAAAAAACTATTCCCGTTACCACTCCTGCAAAACAACAACCCAAAAAAGAACTTCCGAAAACCACGCTGAAAGACAACACTGTTAAAGCACCGGTTAAAACCAGTATAAAGCCTCCTGCCAATAACACAACAAAAACACCCGCTAAAACAAATAATACTGTAGCTGCCACAAAGAAAGCACCTGCAAAAACAAATACAAAAACAACGACTAATCCACCAAAAACCAATAACACCAAAGTAGCGGATACAAAAACAAGTACGCCTCCACCCCCGCCTGCAGCTTCCACTTTACAAAAGCAGGAAGCTACGGTTACCATGCGTAAAACAGATACACCAATAGTTAAATGGGAAAAACCACCTGCAAGTTTTCAAGGTCCAATACCCAAAGTACTCCTGGAAAGAGAAAATAACCTGGTTAAAACCATTGTTACAAGTGAGCATAGCCTGGTGGTAGAGATATTCGACAATGGCACTATTGATAACGATACCATTTCACTTTACCATAATAACAAACTGGTCATCAGCAATGGCAGACTCACCTATACACCCCTGCGTTTAAAAATTGATTGTTCAAATGAGCAATCAAGACATGAACTCATTCTGGTAGCAGAAAACCTTGGGGAAATAGCACCAAATACAGCTTTAATGGTAATTACTGCGGGTAAAAAAAGGTATGAGATATTCCTTACTTCCAATGAGAAGAGAAATGCCAAAGTCGTTATAGAATATAAACCCGATTAGCACGGTTTATAAAGACCTGCTATTCCCTTTCTTCATACCATACTTTTATCGTATCAGCCTGTATTCTTTTGGTTAACCACTTTTGTATTTTTTCTTTTTCATCCGGAAGCATTTGTTTACCGGCAACAATAACGGCCATCCAGTTGTTTCTTTCTGTTGAATCAGACACTTGCAGTGCTTTCTCTAATACCAGAGAATTAACCGATTCATTCAATGCCTTTAACTCTTTAAATACCTGACGGCTAGTTTGCTGTTGCACCTGAATACTATCCAATACCACCTGTAGTTGTGTTATACGTTGTTCGCGCTGAAGAAGTGCTTTATTTATACCATCTCTTTCTTTCATATCATCACCTTGCTGCACCGATGCAAAGCCCTGTTTAATCTCTAAATCACAATCAGATAAACCATAAATGGTTAACCTTGACTTCAATGATTCAATCTTTTGTGGCAGAATGGGTAAACCGCCATATACAAGGGTAATTTTTCTTTGTTTCGGGTCGATGTTTTTTTGTAACAGGTAATCGTCTTTTATATCACCCTCTGCCGATATAAACCGGTTTGCATTCTGAACAAATCGACTTTCCGATACCAGTTTATAACCCAGATAAATACTCGGCAATAAGGTAAGCATTACTACCACACCTATAATTCGTTTGGCTTTTACTTCATATCCTTTATCTGCAAAATTTTTATACGGGAATTTGAGAAAGCGCATAATTATTAAAGTGGCCAGGGCTATAAATACCGTGTTTATAAAAAACAGGTAAAAAGCCCCAAAGAAAAAGCGGAACTGCAATGTTGCCAGTCCATACCCGGCCGTACAAAGCGGGGGCATTAATGCGGTTGCAATTGCAACACCTGGTACAACATTTCCTTTTTGTTTACTTGCCAAAGCCAAACTACCTGCAAGCCCACCAAACAAGGCAATCAACACATCATAAATATTGGGAGATGTCCGAGCTAGAATTTCAGAATGCGCATCACTGATAGGTGTTATCAGAAAATAAAAAGTAGAAGTAAGTAAGGCTGTTCCACCCGCAAAAAGGTAATTGAACAAGGCTTTCTTCAGCATTGCCAGGTCATTCACTGCCATACCAAAACCCATCCCCATAATCGGCCCCATTAACGGAGAAATAAGCATTGCACCAATAATCACTGCGGTGGAATTTACATTCAATCCCAATGAGGCAATAAAGATGGCAAAAATCAATACCCATAGATTAGTCGAACGGAACTCAATTCCTTTTTGTATAGCACTACTAACTTGTTCAAAATCCTCACGCTCCACCCCTAACCGAAAATAATTCAACAACTTAACAAGGCTTCTTGAATTCATACGGATACATTTAGCAGGTTAATGAAATGCAATATCAATGATACGGAATTGTTGGGGGTGAATGTTCAATTGTGAATGGTCAATAGGAAACAGGTTATTCACAATTTACCATTGACCATTCACCTCTTAAAATTTCACATTCCACGTAACTGCCGGAATTACCGGAAACAGAGACACTTGTTTGGCTTTTACTTCCAGGGTACCATTACTGGCATCACCTTGCTGGTCGAAATAGAGGAAATAAGGGTTTAGTCTGCTGTAGGCATTGTATAAACTGAAGACCCAGTTGGTGGTATATTTTCTTACTTTTTTAGGCGTAGGTGTATAGGTGAATGAGAGATCCATACGATGGTAGGCTTTCATTCGATAGGCGTTAATACGACTGTACTCCTGCGTAAGTACACCTCCCACAAAATAGAATCGCTCCGGTAATGAAGTGGCATTGCCGGTACCATATACAAATACGGCTGAAGCTTTCCATTTTTTCGATAATTCATAGGTTGTAACCACCGACATATCATGCCTCCGGTCGTAGCGACTCGGGTATTTTAGTCCATCGTTCAGGTCCGGGAACCTGCGCCAGGTCCAGCTTAGCGTATAACCTATCCAACCGGTAAGTCGCCCTTTCACTTTGTTGATGAACAATTCTGCTCCATAACTCCATCCTTTACCAAAAACGAATTCCTCTTCCGGATCTTTTAAAGATGGTGTATATCCTTCGCGATATTCGATCTGGTTATTCATGGTTTTGTAATACAGCTCCAGTGAGGTTTCGAACATACCGTTATTAAAATTCAGGAAATATCCTACTGCATATTGCCATCCGGTTTGTGGTTTAACACGTATGGTGCTTGGTACCCATAGATCTGTAGGCAATGTTGTGCCTGCATTGGTTACCAGGTGTATGTATTGTATGTTGCGTGTAACAGCCGCTTTAAATGAAGACAACTCATTGAATGCATAACGCAGTGTAGCCCTGGGTTCAAGTCCACCATAAGCTTTAACCGTTTGTCCGCTGCGGTAAACGGTACTGTCTAATTTATTCCCATTAGCATCCCTTTCATAAAAAGTATATTTACCCACCTGTTGAAACACGCTGTAACGCAATCCCATGTTTAATTTCAACCGACTATTGATTTCCCAGTCGTCTTGCAGGTAAACCGCATATTCATTGGCGAATTTTTTCGTAGCATTATTAGGCTGAAATACAACGGTATCCTGATTTCCACTCAATACATTGGGTAAAAAAGTATGGAAAATATATTGTGCTCCGAATTTTAGTTTGTGTTCCGGACTTGGATAAAAATCTACATCGGTTTTGAGGTTCAGGTCGCGGATACCGGAAGAAAGATTGATATTGAAATCGTTCTGACGTCCGGTAAGTTGAAATTTATAATCATTATAAACAGCCGTAGTATTCGCAAATAATTTTTTATTGAATACATGATTCCACCTTAAGGTTGCGGTACTATTACCCCATGGAATATCGATAGCAAAAGAGCGTTTACTGTTGTTGAAGTTAAACTGATCGCGACCAAAATAACCACTCAGATAGAGTATATCTTTTTCGGAGAAACGATAATTCATTTTGGCATTCAGGTCATAGAAATAATAGCCTGACCCGTAGAATTCATTGTCTTTTTTGATAAAAGGCTTGGTAAGCATATCGATATAAGTTCGACGTGCCGAAAGCATATAAGATGCTTTATTCTTTTTAAGAGGTCCCTGTATTGAAAAGCGGGAAGCAATAAGGCCAATGCCAGCATCTACCTGTGTTTTATTGATATTACCTTCTTTCATGGCCACATCTACTACAGAAGACAGGCGACCACCATACTGAGCAGGCATCCCCCCTTTTATCAGGGTAACATTTTTAATAGCATCTGCATTAAAAATGGAGAAGAAGCCAAACAGGTGTCCGGTATTATAAACAACAGCATCATCGAGCATGATGAGGTTTTGATCTGACCCTCCTCCTCTCACATAAAATCCGGCATTACCTTCTCCCGCATTACGTACACCGGGTAATAATTGTAATGTTTTCAACAGATCAACTTCTCCCAATAAAGCTGGAAGGGCTTTAGCGGTATTTACACTCAGCTCTATTTTACCCATCTGGGCTGTTTTCACATTATTATCCCTTCTGCGGCCAATAACCACTACATTATTGATGACAGCCGCATTGGGTAACAGAAGAATGTTTTGCTGCTGGTCGTTCTGGAGGTCAATATTGATTTCCTTAGACTGATAACCAATAAAAGAAACGAGTATTTTATAAGTGCCTTTATTGAGGGTAATGGAATAGAATCCGTACTGATTGCTCTGTACACCCCTGCCTTCCCCGGTTACGAGTATATTGGCTCCAATCAACGTTTCTCCGGTTAGTGAATCTTTGAGATAACCATTTAAGGTCACTTTTTCCTGAGCGGAAACAAGGGTAAACAGAAAAATGAAAAAAACTAAAAAGGAAGTACGCATCTTAATTATCCGAGCTCTCATCCATTTAAAATCCCTGCTCCGGATTTTAATCAGGAGCAGGGATAAGATAAAATGTGTTAATTGTTAGAATTTCCTGAAATCAATAGAATCTTTTACCTCACCACAGATCAACATTTTCTTTGGCAGGTAAGGATTCCTGATTTCTGAAGAGTTACTCAACCAGAATGCACCGGCATCATTAAATGCCATTGGACAAAACTGGTGATATACCACGGTGCGATCGTATTGCACAGTACGTACCAGATCGTATAATTGCTCACTTACAGTCTGGAAGGTTTTACGACGCTCTTCTCTATCTGTTTCAGATACCAGCGATTTAAGGTCCGAGCTGATACTAACTGCAAAACTATGCGCCGTTTTAAGGGCAGCAGAATCGTTTTTAAGGTCTTTAAAAGCCACTGCCGCTTCAGCAACATCGCTGATAAGTCCTACAGCTTCGCTGGCAATAAGGGTATCGTTTTCTGCAATAAACTGGTCTTTCAGTCTGAAATAACTGTCCAGCATCTTACCAAATGCCAGGTTAAAACTATCAGAATGGGCACTTGCTGCCAATGTTTTTGGTGTTTCAGCAACATTTTTTTGCTCATCATTGCTTCCACAGGCTGCCAGAAATACAATACCAGCCAATACCAGAACCTTTTTCATAGGATAAAATTTTGCACAAAATTAAAGCAAATTGCAATGGCAGCAGTTTGCAATTACCTTTGCGCTCCTAAATCGTTGTTAAGAAATGTTGATCGGCTTACAGAATGTGACTTTTGAGTTCGGTGCTCGTGTTATTGTGGAAGATGCCACCTGGCATATCCAACCCGGCGACCGTATTGGTTTAATCGGTTATAATGGCACCGGAAAATCGACCCTTTTAAAGGTACTGGTGGGAGAATATACCCCATCAAAAGGAACTGTTGAAAAAGGAAAAGAAACAACCATTGGATACCTGCACCAGGATTTGCTGAGCTTCGATACCAACGACACCATAACCGAAGTTGCTCTTGGCGCTTTTGAAAGGGTGCGTCAACTGGAAAAAGATATTGAGCGTTTGGGTATTGAACTTGAAAAAGATCCCGAAAACAATGACCTGCTCATTCAATACACCGATGCCCTTCATGAGCTTGATGTATTGGACGGATACAATATTCACCACAAGGCAGAAGAAGTATTACATGGACTCGGTTTCAGTAATGAAGACCTCTCCCGCCCCTACAAAGAATTTAGTGGTGGATGGAGAATGCGGGTACTGCTCTGTAAAATGATCTTACAGAAACCTGATGTACTCCTGCTCGATGAGCCTACCAACCACCTCGATCTTCCTTCTATTGAATGGTTGGAAAAATACCTGATCCACTACCAGGGTAGTGTTGTGATTGTGAGCCACGATAAATTTTTCCTGAACAGAATGGTCAACAAAATCGTAGAAGTTTACCAGCAGGAACTACATATTTATTCTGGCGACTATTCCTATTATGAAACTGAAAAAGCCTTGCGCATAGAAATGCAGCAAAAAGCTTTTGAAAACCAACAGGATTATATCCGTCAGCAGGAAAGATTTATTGAACGCTTCAAGGCCAAAGCAAGTAAAGCTGCTCAGGCACAAAGTATTCAGAAGCGACTGGATAAAATTGAAAAAATTGAAGACGTAAAACTGGAAAGACCTGACCTACGCATCAACTTCCAGCTAGATAAAGTGCCGGGGAAAGTATTGGCTGAATTGAAAAATGCGAGTAAAAGTTTTGGAAAGATAAAAATCCTTGAAGCAGCCAATGCAGAAATTGAGCGTGGTGATAAAATTGCACTGATTGGTGCAAACGGAAAGGGTAAATCAACCGTGTTACGCATGGTAGGTGGCACAGAACCATTTGAAGGTGAACGTGTATGGGGACATAATGTAGAAGAAAGCTTCTATGCCCAACATCAGTTGGAAGCGCTTACTTTAACCAATACTATACTCGAAGAATTACAACAATGTGGCAGCAAAAAAACCGACGTAGAACTACGTGCTTTACTCGGAGCTTTCTTATTCAGTGGTGATGATGTAGACAAACGTATTCGCGTATTAAGTGGTGGTGAAAAGGCACGTGTTGCACTGGCAAAAACCATTGTAAGCAAAGCCAACTTCCTCATTCTTGATGAACCTACCAACCACCTTGATATGCATTCGGTAGAGTTATTGGCAGAGGCATTGAATAAATACGAAGGCAGCATTATACTCGTAAGCCACGATCGTTATTTCATTTCAAAAACAGCTAATAAAATCTGGGAGATTGTTGACCACCAGATCAAAGAATTTAAAGGCACTTATCAGGAATGGGTGGAATGGAATGAGCGGATGGAGAAGATGAAGAATAATAGCCCGGAAGTCAGGAAGACCGAAAGTCCGAAAGAGAAGGCGGTTGAGGTTGAGGTTAAAAAAGAAACAGTAACTGCAAATAATACCTCCAACCAGGCTATTGATAGGGAGAAGCAGAAAGAATTACAGAAGCAAAAACGCAGACTTACCAACCTCGAAGCAGAACTGAATAAATGCAAGGAAGAAAAAGCCAGACAGGAAGCTGCATTGGGCGATCCTTCCAACTATTCAGACCCTAAAAAATTCCAGGAACTGGAAGCGGCTTATAAAAAAACACAGGCCAAGTGGAATGAGTTGAATAAAGAGTATGAGGAAGTGTTTGAAATGGTGATGGAGATGGAGGGGTGAGAGAAATGCAAAAGTCAAAAGTCAAAAGTTAAAAGTTAAAAGAGTTCCATGTTCAATTATTTGAACTGTTTAGGGTTGTGGAGGGTTATGGGGTTTGCCGGGAAAATGTTTTATTCGCCATTTGTAATCTTTTTCCTGTCAATGGAATAGAGTGTATACGACCAGTTTAACCATCGAAACCTGGTTCACCCACCCCCTCTTTATCCACCGATTAAACCGCACTTTTTGCCCAATATTTTAATTTGCACTGGCATTTCTATTTGTTTGGTGTAACTTACTTAGGCCTATTATGGCAACCCAAACCGGCAATATTTTTTGTTGCCCTATCACCAATCACCCAACAATAAGTAACAATGAAAAAGAATTATTTCTACTTCGTTACAATTTTGGCAGGTATCGCTTTAATAGCGGCCACCAAACCATTTATCAAATCGCCTTATGGATTCAGCAAAGGAACACCTGACATTAAATCTGTGAGTGCCTTAACTTTTGGCAAGGATGGTGTACTATTCATTGGCGATTCGAAAAGCGCCACCATTTTTGCAGTCGACACAAAAGATGCAAAAAACAATACTAGTGCAGCTGCGATTGATGTGAATGGCATTGACCAAAAAATTGCGGAAGCCCTTGGTACCGTGAAAGAAAAAATTACCATAACAGATATGGCGGTAAATCCCCTTTCGAAAAAACTTTATATCGGCCTTCAGCATAGTGATGGTACACCGGTGATTGTAAAACTGGAGGGCGAAAAAATAGAAGCGGTTGGTTTAAAAGATGTCAACTTTTCAAGTATTACCCTTAATGACGTAGCGGCTGAAGATGCTAAAGATGCAAGAGGTCGTTCTTTACGCGTGTCGGCTATTTCCGATATGGGCTTTGCAAACGGTAAAGTATTGGTAAGCGGACTCTCGAACAAAGAATTCAGTTCTTCTCTTCGCAGTATTCCTTTTCCTTTTACCAATCAACAGGATATGGCATCATTGGAAATGTACCATGGCGCGCATGGCCGTTTTGAAACCACTTCTCCTATCCGCACGTTTACTACCGGAAAAATCAATGGTAAAGAATATATTATTGCGAGTTATACCTGTACACCGCTCGTTCTTTATCCCCTGGATGAATTAAAATCGGGCCAGCATGTTAAAGGAAGAACCGTTGCAGAAATGGGCAGTGGTAATACTCCTATTGACATGACAACCATAACCAAAGGTGGCGAAACTTATTTGATCATGGGTAATACCGCCCGTTCTGTATCGGAAGTAAATTATAAAGCCATTGCAGCATTTGAAGGAACGATCACAGAAAGAATTGCTACAACTGCAGGAACAGCATTTGTATTATTACCCAATTTAACCAAAGTACAACAGATGGATAAACTGGATAATAATAGTGTAGTCATCATGCAGAAAAAAGACAATGGTTCATTGGATCTTACTACTGTAAAGAATGATGCATTGTAATAATAGTCAACACAACCAAAATAACAGGTTATGCAAATTGCGTAACCTGTTATTTTTTTGCCTAGTTTTTCTATTCTCCTGCAAGGAAAATTCGAAAAGCATTACCATTGTTTGGGAGGCTAATAAAGCAAAGTCAGTGTTCATCCCAAAACATCTTTTAAAGGATGTTTCCGCATCAGACGTTGAAACCAAAGTAAGGGTCAGAAAAGAATATGACACTACTACCCTGCTCGGATATTACCATTTTCAGGAAGGATTAGTTTTTGAACCCCTGATCCCATTTCAACAGGGCGCCAGCTACACCATATCTGTGATGGATAAGCAACTTGAACAATTTCATATACCGATAAATAACAATCATACAGCTCCACAAGTGGTAGCCATATACCCTCAAACAGATACCATTCCTGAAAACACCTTGAAATTATATATTGCGTTTTCTCAGCCAATGCGCGAAGGAGAATCATTGAAACATATCAAACTCGTCAACGATAAAAAAGACACATTACCAGATACTTTTCTCGACCTCCAACCAGAGTTATGGAACGAAGACAGAACTGTTATAACCATTTGGTTCGATCCGGGCAGAATAAAACGGAACCTTCAACCCAATCTTACATTAGGCGCACCATTGCAAGCCAATTCAACCTATCAGTTGGTGATTTCCAAAAACTGGCAAGATGCTGAAGGAACACAAATGAAGCAAGATTTTACCCAATCATTTGTAACCGGTATTCGTGATAGCCTTTCACCGAATCCGCAAAAATGGAAAATAGATGCACCCAAATCGCAATCAAAAGACCCTTTGTATATTCATCTAGACAAGACACTTGATCATTTTTTATTACTAGAATGTCTACAAGTTACTGATCAGCAAGGAAAGATCATAAAAGGGAGGTTCGGTGTTAGTGAACAAGGCAAATCCTGTTATTTTATCCCGGAACAAAATTGGATTGCTAACAAGTATACGCTGCTCATCTTATCAAAACTGGAAGACCTGGCAGGAAACAATCTCAATAAAGTTTTTGACCGCGACATCACAAAAACCCAGCAGCCTTCCACACAGGAATATTATACAAGGTATTTTGTGATTGACTAATATCGCAAAAACAGTCTTCCTATTTCAGCATTACAGTTTTACCTGTTTTGGCGGATAATTTGGCTGCTTCTAAAATTTCCATGACAACCATATTGTTTTCGAGTGATGAAAGATCGTAAGGCTCTAATACTATTTCTTTGCTGATAACCATGGCAAGTAATGCAAAAGGATCATTATAAGGAGATGGACGTTCCTTTAACTGGTATGATGATTCTTTAAATCCATCATAGCCTTCTGCCATTCTTAGCCTTAAGTTATTTCTGTTGTCGGCATAAATCACCCCGGTAGTGCCATATACTTCCATATCCTTTCTACCGATGGGCCAGTTCCAGGATGCTTGTATAGTTGCTTTTGCATTATCATAAGTGAGCAGTATCGTTGATTCATCATCAACCATCGGATTGTTTTCTTTTTGTAACTGTTGGGTTACAGCAGTTACTGAAACAGGTTTTTTACCATTCAATAGCCATGTACTGATATTTGCACCATAACAGCCAAAATCAGTAATAGCCCCACCGCCATTTTTGATGGGGTCGGTTAGCCATTCTAAAAATTCTTTGTTCACACCAATTTTTACAGGGCCTCTATGTCCGTCTCTGATAACCAATTGGGTGATTTTACCGATGCTATCCATTTTAACCCAGTCGTTGGTTGTATGGACTGTCGGGTACCAGCTTGTTTCATAATTCGTGAGCAGGTGAATCTTATATTTCTTGGCCAGTGCTTCCATTTCCTTTGCATGTTGCATACTTACAGCGAGCGGTTTTTCCACCATTACATGAATTCCCAATGGAGCACAAGTTTTTACCACTTCAAGGTGTTCATAAATGGTACCAAAAGCAGTAACCGCTTCAGGTTTTGTTTTGGCAATCATTTCTTTCAATGACGAAAAAACCAGGTCCATAGAAAAGCCATGCTGTTTTGCATAACGTTCTGCCAGTTCTTTATTCGTTTCAACAATGCCTACAATGGTAATTTTCTCATCTTTTGGTCTGCCTAAAATCCAGTGTACATGGGTATGTGTTAGGCCTACTACGCCCACCCTGAGTGGAGTTTGCTGACTGTATGTTTGAAAGGTAAAGCCTATCACAAATAGTAAAGCGAAAACAAATCTGCTCATGGCATGCAATATTTATCTTACAAAATAGCAAATTATCAACTGATAGTCAATTGCGCTGTTTAACAACTGTCGATGTACTGCTGAACTCAGTGTACTTATATTAGTTATCTGTCAGGCACGCTTAGGAGAAAGAAGTTTTATTTCACCCGCCTATACGTTAATGTATTTCCCCTTGCCATATATTGAAGCGATAATGTTTTTTCATTCACCCCCATTATATACCAGCATAAATCAGATTTAGCGCAGGTGATATAGGCAAACGCTTCAGGTTCCCCTTCGTTATCCTTATCGGACTCATTTACACATTTGTCAGCTAAAATAAAATCCTCTTCATCCCAATCCGTCATGCCACCAGCTATTTCTTTTCTTTTATGCCCTTCAAAAACAAGATAATTGGATGTATCTTCTTCAAGCTGCCATTTACCTTGAAGAAGTTGCAAGACATCATTATTTACGCTGCCAGACTTTTCTGATTGAATGGTTATTTCGGATGAGGTATCTATACCTGTATTATTTTGGTGCTCATTTGAATGATTACCGGCACAGGAATAAATTAAACTAGAAATGCCAAAGGCAAACAATATTTTGTTCATTAATACTATTGAATGGGAATTTACACAATAGGCTATTTATAATCAGTAAATTATAAAAATAACGGGAACTATTTCAGTCAAAAAAAGTATTTCTGTTTTCCTTCTCCGCAGGGTCTACTTTTTGAAGTGTTCCCCGCAGATGTCTCTCGAAGAGGACTCTGCGGCCAATTACACAGCGGAAAGTTAATAATTAATTTGTACGTTAAGCTTTTCTGTGACCGATTAGTAAGCTTAAAAGTAAATGATACCCTTTGGCTGTGTAACACGCAGAGTCCTCTTTGAGAGACATCTGCGACGAACTTCTTTCGCTATGGATACCCTGCGGAGAATGAATATTTCTTTTACTTGAATATCACTCATTGAATAAATGTAGTTGTATTTCTAATGATTCGGCGATTTGTATATTTCTTTTATTTGCAATAGCATATTCCTGGCTTGCCTCTTCAGCCTTCGCAAAATTTTTGTTCTCAATAATGTATTTTCCCGAAGTTCGTAAAGCGTATTATAGTACTGGAAAACAATATCTTCTTTACCCTTCTTGAATTTAATTAACTCAGGATCATGTTTTACTGCAGCTAAAAAAGAATCTCTATTTTTAAGTAAAGGATAGAATTGGGATGATAAAAACTGGTCTCTTAGTATTCTCAACTGAGGGAAAATATTATTCGTATAAAATTGCTCAACATCTTTGAGACCATAAACAATTGACGCATCATATTCAATCAAAGTATCTGCCAGGTGTTTTTCCCGGATCAGTCTGAAATTTCCTCCATTTTTCAGCTGACTGATAGTTCTATCGTGGTACGAATAAGTATTATTATAGGTAAGTTCATAAGCCAACCTATAAAACATTTCGTAGTTGATATTTGTCTGACCTTTCTCAATTTCGGCTCTCAATGTATCTACCTGATTGAGTATTTTCGTCCAGTCTGCAAGATCGTTATCTCCATCTGCTGTATCACTTGCCAGGTCTTCACTAAGTGAGTGAATATATTTTTCTTCTCGCTGGTGTTCAATATAATGTTCTACCTGCAGTTCGGCTAACGAGCCACAAAACACTGCTAGAAATAACATAAAAAATTCCCAGAAATAAGACTTCCAGTTTCTTTTTCCGTGATTATGATGTGCATGGTGATGAACTTCCATTGTTGTTGAATCTTGCGTGATTATTTGAGATGAGGTTTCCTGAGACGGTGCAATTTCACCTGGTTCTTGAGATTGCCGAATATCCGATGTTTCGTGCCCGGATTTTTTTTCAGTGTTTTCAGACATACGATATTATGGTAAATTAACTTATACTCTTTTGCAGGCCAGATTTTAAATGCGGCCTTGCAAAGGGGTAATTAAATATAAAATAAAAGATTATTCCGGAAATATCTTCTGAAGAAGTAAATAAATTAAATGCTTTTTTTTATTAAGGCATAAAAAAAGTGAGCAGTTATACCACTCACTTTTTTGAATTTCTAATGTTAACTTTTACTTATTCAAAATACTCCTGCTAATCACAATCCTTTGCACTTCACTTGTTCCCTCGTATATCTGTGTAATTTTTGCATCGCGCATGAGCCTTTCTACATGGTATTCTTTTACAAAACCATAACCACCATGCACCTGAACAGCCTCTGTGGCGATCCACATGGCGGCTTCGCTTGCAAATACTTTGGCCATTGAAGAGCTAAGTGTATAGTCTATTTTATTGTCTTTTTCCCAGGCAGCTTTTAAGCAAAGTAAACGTGCAGCTTCAACCTTTGTAGCCATATCGGCTAATTTGAACTGAATTGCCTGATGATGCATAATTTCTTTACCAAAGGCTTTACGCTGTTTGCTGTATGCCAGAGCCAGTTCGTAAGCGCCACTTGCAATTCCTAAAGCCTGTGATGCAATACCAATTCGACCACCGGCCAGTGTTTTCATTGCAAATTTGAAACCGAACCCGTCTTCTCCTATCCTATTTTCTTTGGGCACTTTTACATCGGTTAACAGAATGGTATGTGTATCGCTTCCGCGGATACCCAATTTATTTTCCTTAGCCGCCACTGTTACACCAGGCCAGCTTTTTTCAACAATAAATGCATTGATGCCCTTACTACCTTTCGCAGGATCGGTTTGGGCCATTACCAGGTATACAGATGCTGAAGAACCATTGGTGATCCAGTTTTTTGTTCCATTCAATAAGTAATAATCGCCCATATCTTCCGCAGTGGTGCGCTGACTGGTAGCATCACTTCCAGCCTCGGGCTCACTCAGCAAAAATGCGCCAATGTATAAATCACCATCTTTACGTCCCTGCGCCAATGGTGTGAGGTATTTTTGTTTCTGTTCTTCACTGCCAAAAGCTTCCAGTCCCCAGCAAACAAGGCTGTTGTTTACGCTCATACACACACTCACACTCGCATCAATTTTACTGATTTCTTCCATGGCCAGTACATAACTCACTGTATCCATACCAGCACCGCCATATTTGGGGTCAACCATCATACCCATAAAACCAAGTTCAGCTAATTGCATTATTTGTTCTTTGGGGAATTGTTGTTTCTCATCACGATCAATAACACCGGGTAAACATTCGTTTTGGGCAAAATCACGAGCCGCTTTCTGGATCATTAAATGTTCTTCACTGAGTTGAAATTGCATACTTTTTTAGGTTTTGGCGCTGCAAAAATAAGCTAACAATCGTTAGGAAAGCACAATTTTGGAATTTTGATCATTGATTTTTTAATTTTTGATTTGGGCGGATAATACACCTAAAAGATAAAATTGCTTGATACATTAACCGATTGAAAATGGACATTAGACCATAAATCAAACAATCAATGATCAAAAAATCAAAATTTCACACCTGAAATGTTAAACAAACGGCCATCTTTCTTTGTTTTCCTTATTGAATGATAACTTTGTATTATAATTCACCCCCTCTCTGAGCATTTAGCAAACCTTTTTGTTTTCTTTTTTCACCAAACAAATTAGCATGTTGAAACATTTACGACTCGTAATGATGGGATTTTTTTGTATAGCCAGGGTATTAGTATTTGCTCAGGATGAAAACGATATGGATATCAACAGTATATCTATTAAAGTTGCCAGTAACCGTATTTTCGGAAAAATAACCGATGTAATCACCACAAAACCACTTGAAGCAGTTTCGGTACAATTATATTTAAAAGATAGTAAAGGAAATGATAGCCTTGTTAATGCCCTACTCACCAAAGCGAACGGTGATTTTCGATTTACCAATCTTCCAAAAGCCGATAGTTTCAAACTTGTTATAAGCAGCCTGGCGTATGCGGCGAAAAATTTCACTGTTTTATTCACGCCAGACAATGTGCGAAAAATTCCTGAAACCGCATTTTTTGAAAAAGATCTTGGAAATATAGCATTGGAACAAGATGCCACCACCCTTACAGCAGTTGTTGTAAAATCAACCGCAAAGCCGGCACTGGAAATGGGGATCGACAGAAAAATATTTAATGTTGAAAAAAGTCTTACGGCTACAGGAGGTACTGCAATAGATGTAATGAAAAATATTCCTTCTGTTTCTGTTGATGTGGAAGGAAATGTTCAACTACGAAACAGCCAGCCGCAGATTTTTGTAGATGGTCGCCCAACCATTCTCACCCTTGATCAAATTCCATCAGATAATATTGAAACCATTGAACTCATTACAAACCCTTCTGCTAAATTCGATGCAGCAAGCTCAGGTGGTATCATCAATATTGTTCTTAAGAAGAATAAAAGAATCGGATTGAATGGTGTAGCAAGTATTGGTGGAGGTTATCCTGATATCTATAATGGCAACCTGGCCCTCAATGCACGGCAGGGTAAGGTTAATTTATTTGCAAGTGGTAGTATTAATCAGTCAGGTGGTATTGCACGGGGCGAGTCGCTCAGAGAAAACAGGGTCAATGGTGTTGCAGATAATTACTTCAACCAGTATTCCAATAATGCCCGACTCAGGAGGTTTAATTCTATTCGTTTCGGTCTTGATTTCTTCCTTGATAACCGTAATACTATTTCATTTACACAGGGAATTGTAGATGGCAAATTTACCAACCGGGAAGTACAGGATCAGTATTACTTCAACCAACAAAAAGTATTACAACGCACCGGTGATCGTTTATCAGAAAACAGGGCTGGGTTTAACAGGTATAACAGCCAACTTAATTTCACCCATAAATTCCCAGAGAACGGCAAGGAACTTACCGCTAATATCAATTACAATTATGGTAATGGCAGTAATCTTTCCAATATCAGGAACGCTTTTTATAACACAGATGGTACACCTTATGCCCCCGAGGCACTGGTTAGAAATAATGGCACCAACCGTAATAAACAAGTTACCTTCCAATTGGATTACAGCGATCCAATCGGCGAAAATGCAAAACTGGAAACCGGCTTGCGCTCCTATATGAATGATGTAAGCAGTTCTTTTAACGCTTTTGCCATCGGTAATGGCATTGAAACAAAACTACCCCTGAGTAACAATATCAGGTATAAAGAATCTGTACATGCAGGTTATATTACTTACTCTAATAAAATAAACAGTTTTTCTTACCAGGCTGGTTTAAGGGCGGAATATTCTGAATTTGAAGGAGAGCTATTAGATAGTGCAAGAAAATTCGGGTACACTTACCCGAATAGCTGGGACAGGCTTTTTGACGGGTTCTTCCCCAGTTTGTTTCTTACCAAAACGATCAATGATAATACAGATATCCAGCTTAACTATAGCCGTAGAATCAGGAGACCAAATTTCAGGCAACTGAATCCATTTGTTGATATTACAGATCCGGTAAACCTTAACCAGGGTAACCCACAACTACAGCCTGAATTCACCAATTCTTTTGAATTCAATTATAATACCAAATACAAAAGTGGAAGCTTTCTGGGTGTTTTGTATTTCAGGAATAACCAGCGAGATATCACCCGTTTCAGTGATACCATTACTGCTGCGCAATACCAGCAACTGAACAATGCTGCAGTTGATCCGAATGCAATTCTCAATACATTCATCAATGCCCAATACACCAATCGCTGGGGAGCCGAGTTCACCCTTCAACATAAAATCGGGGCAGACTTCGACCTTACGCCAAGCATTAACCTGCAGTACCGAAAAGTGAAAGCAATTGTAGGCAAACTTGACCTTAGCAATCAGGGTTTTAATTGGGAATCTAAACTGATTGCCAATTATCGTTTTCCTACCAAACAAACTTCCTTCTTTAAAAACCTGAGCTTGCAAATGGTGGGCGAATACGAATCTATGGAAGTTACCGCACAGGGTAAATCGCTCGCGCAATACAGCATAGACATGGCTATCAGAAAAGATTTCCTGAAAGACAAAAAAGCCTCACTTACATTTGCTTTGAATGATGTTTTCAATACCAACAGAAACGGGAATATCTTCGATACAGACCTGTTTTACCAACAAGGCTATAACCGCCGAAACGTTCGCAATTTCCGACTAACTTTCTCATACAAATTCGGAAGCGCCACGTTTAAGTTGTTTAATAACAGAAACAATAGAGACGAGGAGGATTGATAGGATGGCTGATGTCTGATCGCTGATGTCTGATTTCTGATGTTGGATTTACTTTTTGTTGTATGATGTTTATTCAACTAAATATCCGCCATCAGACATCAGACATCAGCCATAAAATCTGCCATCTGACATCCCAAAATTTCAATAGTATTTTTTCTGCAGGTTATACAAAACACTCTTATCTATATCGTTCAGCCTTTTTGTGGTGTCTTGGAGGAAATGGCGTTTGAAGGCCTGGATGGCGGCGGTGGTGTCTTTTACATCGTAACCTATGATGCGTAATGCCTGAATATGATTAAAGTTGGTAGGAACAGAATCACGCACTTCATCATACCATAATCCAAATCCTTTCTCAGCAAGTTTCTTCCAGGGGAAACGGTAATTGGGATCGTTTTTGCGGGTTGGTGCAATATCACCATGACCAATAAAATTAGCCGCAGGAATATTGTGTTCTTTCTTTAAGCGTGTTAATAAACTGATTAAACTATTGATTTGTAAACTATCAAAAGGTTCAAAGCCATTATTATCAAGTTCAATACCAATTGACGAGGAATTTATATCTGTCATATTACCCCACTTACCTACCCCACCATGCCATGCCCGGAGATAGTCGCTGAGCATGTGATGCAATACCCCAGTTCTACAAATTACATAGTGAGCACTAACAGATGTTCTGGTTAACGTAAATGTTTTTAATGTCTGTTCACAGCTATTCTGAGCAGTATGGTGAATAATAACAAAGTTTGGTTTGCGCATATTAAAATTGGTAGTACCTACCCAATATGGCGGCAATCCCATTGAATCAGACTGAAAGGTTTCTACAGGCGCTACACGCAAAGCTTTTGCGTATTCCTTTGCTTTCTGGTTATACACTTTATTGGTGGCTTTATAAGGGTTTCTGGAACAGGCAATCAATACCAGGAGAACAATCAGTAAGAGATAGTTTTTCATGTAGTTTCTTGAAGCGGAAAAATACGAAGAAAGCAGGGAAGTTTAATAGTCCGAAAGTCCGGAGTCCGAAAGTCCGAGAGAAAAGAAAGAAAATATTTATTTTACGGAATAGTTTTAATCTATTAAACTAAAAAACCTCCGGACTTTCGGTCTCCCGGACTTCCGGACTTAATAATCAACTATGTCTCTACATCTCGGCAGATCTACTTTTGGGAACCCGGCTAATAAAGGGAATGTGTTGTCTCGTGATGAAGCAAACACGCTTTTTCATGAATGGGTACTTAACCCTAAACTAAAACTACACATGCTTCAGGTAGCGCACCTGATGAAATGCTGGGCGGCTGAAAAATTACAGGCCGATGAAGCCACTCAATGGCGCTGGGAAATGGCAGGGCTGTTGCATGATGCCGACTGGGATCAGTGGCCTGATTTACACTGTAAAAAAATTATTGAAGAGCTTGAAAGCAGGCAGGTAGACCCTGAGATCATTCATGCCATCGCATCGCATGGCCATACCCATTTTGGGGTAATACCTGAAACCGATATGGATAAGATGTTATATGCGTTTGACGAACTTTCCGGCCTCATACACGCCTATTCATTAATGCGACCAGGTGCTTATGAAGGTATGGATGTAAAAGGCGTGAATAAAAGATTAAAAGAAAAATCATTCGCCGCCAATGTATCCCGCGATGATATCCGCGATGCCTGCGAAAGAGCCGGTATTGAACTAAATGACCTGATTGCGTTCATCATACCAAGACAAGCGAGGAAAACAGAGGAATAAGAAATAAGGAATAAGAAACTCAAAGATCAAAAAATCAAAGATCAAAAACTTATGAGAAAACTATTACTGCTAATGCTACTGGTATGCTGCTTTGCAGGGTTGAAGGCCCAGCATATTTTGCCTTTGAAAGATCAGGCAAGGGTGGTTGATGAATTGCTGGCAGACAGACTGAACAATTTATTACCAGCATTGATGAAGGAAGAAGATATTGATATGTGGCTGGTTATATCACGTGAGTATAATGAAGATCCGGTTATTAAAACCATGTTACCCGCAACCTGGCTTTCAGCAAGAAGGAGAACCATTTTGGTGTTTTATCGCAACCCATCCGGCACATTTGAAAAATTAGCCATTGCCCGATATAATGTAGGGAACGAAATCAAAGCATCATGGGACATGACAAAATTTCCCGATCAGTGGGACGCTTTGATTGATCTGATTCAACAACGAAACCCTGCAAAAATAGCCTTAAATTATTCAGGTGATTTTGGGCATGCTGATGGACTCACTTTCACAGAACACAAAGAATTACTGGCAAAATTGCCGGCTGCTACGGCTAAAAAATTGGTGAGTGCAGAAAAACTGGCGGTGCGATGGCTCGAAACCAGAACTGCCCGCGAAATGCAACTCTATCCTCAATTAATACAAATTACACACGACATTATACAGGAAGGTTTTTCGGGTAAAGTAATCATGCCGGGCGTAACTACTACTGATGACGTGGTATGGTGGTTCAGACAGAAAATACGAGACCTCGGACTGGACACATGGTTTCACACATCTGTTTCTATTCAACGCAATGACCCGGAGAACTTTGATCACCTCCGCTCCTTTTCGAACAGACCGGCTGATGAGATAATAAGAACAGGTGATTTGTTACATGTAGACATCGGCATTACCTATTTAAGACTAAATACAGATATCCAACAACACGCCTATGTATTACAGCCTGGTGAAAAAACACCACCAGCCAGCATTGTTAAGGCATTTGAAAGAGCCAATCGTTTACAGGATATACTTACCAGCCAATTCAAAAATGGCAAAACGGGAAACCAGATTTTGAAAGATGCGTTGCAACAGGCCAAAAATGAAAACATCACCGCGTCCATCTATACACACCCCATTGGATTTCATGGACATGCTGCAGGCCCTACCATTGGTATGTGGGATCAACAAGGTGGTGTTCCCGGATCCGGAGATTTTCCATTACATGAAAACACTGCCTATTCTATTGAGCTGAATGCAGCAACAGATATTCCTGAATGGAAAAAGCCAATTCGTATTATGTTGGAACAGGATGGTTTTTGGGATGGAAAACAATTTCGTTATATCAGTGGCAGACAGGTTAAACTACTGATCGTACCATCTCAAGCTGCACATATAGGAGATTAACAAGCATGAATAATTTTTTATCCGCAGACTATTGGAACGACCGATACAAACAAAATGAAATCGGTTGGGATATTGGCTACCCCTCTACGCCATTAAAAACATATATCGACCAACTCACCAATAAAGATATCAGCATTCTGATACCCGGCGGAGGCAATAGCTACGAAGCCGCGTATCTATTGGAAAAAGGTTTTACCAATATCACTGTTATCGATCTGGCACCCCTGGTTACCGATAACCTGAAAGAAAAATTCAAAGAATATGGTGAGGCTGTCAAAATTATCTGCGGCGATTTCTTTGAATTAACCGGAACCTATGATCTGATACTGGAACAAACTTTTTTCTGTGCTATTGATCCTTCATTACGTACTGCCTACGTTAAGAAAATGCATGAATTATTAAAACCCAATGGACAACTAGTCGGATTACTATTCAACCGCGATTTTGATGGTGGTCCTCCCTTTGGTGGAAATGAAGAAACCTATAAAACATTATTCTCCCCCTACTTCAACTTCAAATTAACACCCGCCTACAACTCAATCCCACAAAGAGCGGGAACAGAGGTGTTTGTTAATTTGAAAAAAATATCTCACAAGTCGGATGGCTGATGTCGGATGGCTGATGTCGGATTTATGATGTAGGATATGAATATTGAGTGAAATCTGATTAATTTATCCCCCCTCCAACAAAAAAAAATCTGACATCCGACATCAGCCATCAGACATCAGCCATCTAACATCTATTTCGGTTCTTGCTGACTTAGACAATGAAAGCTTCCCAGTCCCCAGATAATATCGGTTGAATCAATACCTACTACTTCCCTATCCTTAAATGCTTCCGCAATTATGCCGAGAGCTTTATCGTCTTTATCAGAACGAAAAGTTGGTACGATAACATGTTTGTTGCTTATATAGAAGTTAGCATAAGATGCCGGCAAGCGCTGGTCTTCATATATTACTTCATCTGGCATAGGCAGTTCAATGATGTTTAACTGCTTACCATTTATTAAACGCATGGCTTTTAACTGTTGCAGGTTGGTTTGCAATAAAGCATAGTTTTCATCCTGCTTATTTTCTTCAACAACTGTAATTACGGTATCCGCATTTACAAAACGAACGGTATCGTCAATATGACCGTCGGTATCATCTCCGATAATTCCCTCGTCTACCCAGAGCACCTGATCCATACCGTAATAATCTAGCAGGTATTGCTCTATCTGCGCCTGATTAAGGTTTGGATTTCTATTAGGATTAAGAAGACAGCAGGTAGAGGTTAATACAGTGCCTGCACCATTAAATTCAACCGAACCACCTTCCATGATGATGCCAGGATTGTACACTGGTATATCGAAATGTTTTCCGATTAATGTAGGGATGATATCATCGAGATCATAAGGAGGGTATTTACCGCCCCAGGCATTATAGTTCCAGTCAACAATTACTTTTCTCTGTTCTGCTATGGGATTAATGAGAAAAGCAGGGCCATGATCGCGGCACCAGGCGTCATTGGTGGGGTGCATAAAAAATTCTACCTGCAACATGTTAACACCTGCATTTTGTAAATGGCCAATGGCAAATTGTTTCATTGCCTCATTGGCTACATTGATGCGCACTTTTTCACTTTCAGCCAGGTACCTGATGAACAAGGCATAATTTGGATAGATAGTATCTATTTTACCAGGCCAGCTAGCTTCTTTATGAGGCCAGGAAAGCCATGTAGCTTCGTGTTCAGCGAATTCAGGGGGAAAGAAATAGCCGAGAGATTTTGGGGTAGTCAAGATGGTAGCTTTTAAATAAATGATTTATTGCCACTGAAGGCACTGAAATACACAGAAAGATTAGTCCTCATCGATGTATCGTTTAGTAATGGGTTGGTAAGAGTCTATTCTGCGATCACGGAGGAAGGGCCAGTGTGTTCTGTATCGATCGGTTTTTTGGGTATCGATTTCTACAACGGTTACTTCTTCTTCTTCATGCGAAGCTTTATACAATAGAGTTCCGAATGGATTACTTACAAAAGAACCGCCCCAGAATTTCATGGCGCCGTTTTGTTCGAAGCCTACCCTGTTAACACTAACAACATGTACACCATTTGCTACTGCATGACTTCTTTGAATAGTTTGCCAAGCATTGTATTGTTCGGTGTTGGTTGCTTCATCCTGACTAGTTGCCCAGCCTATAGCGGTTGGATAGAATAAAATTTCAGCGCCCATTAATGCTGTAATCCTTGCTGCTTCAGGATACCACTGATCCCAACAGATCAATACCCCTAATGTTGCATATTTTGTTTTGAAAACTTTATACCCCAGATCACCAGGTGTGAAATAAAATTTCTCATAATAAGCCGGATCATCTGGTATATGCATTTTACGGTATTTGCCGAGGTAAGCTCCATCCGCATCAATAACAGCCGTTGTATTATGGTACAAACCCTCCGTTCTTTTTTCGAACAAAGAAGCGATAATCACTACGTTCAATTCAGCAGCAACTTTAGCTAAAGTTTCGGTTGATTGACCGGGAATGGCTTCTGCCAGTTTGAAATTTTCATAATCTTCTACATCACAAAAATATAAACTGGTAAAAAGTTCCTGCAGACAAACGATTTGTGCGCCTTTTGCGGCTGCATTACGAATACCCGCAATGGCTTTCGCCATATTTTCTTCTTTCGATGCCGTGCAACTCATTTGCACAAGACCTATTTGGATTTTTGACATAATTTTTTAAACTGCAAGCTTCAAGCTACAGGCTTCAAGCTCTATGATATAATTTATATTTTCAGTTCTAAAAGCTTGCAGCATATAGCTTGCAGCTTGTAGCTATTTTACATTTACGTGCTATGTTTAATAATAGCGTCGAAACTACTGATACCGATAATCTTCTCCGTAATATACCCTTCTGCATACCCTACTCCTATTCGTTTACCCAGCATCATCGCACGGGCTTTTACTGTTTCCAGAAACTGTGGTGTTGAAATATAGGTTTGGGGTTCATTGCCTCCGGTACTGTTAAATTGAGTGGTATAAGCCAATACAGATTCGATTTTCTTATCCATGTACTTTGTAATGTCTACCACAAAAGAAGGTTGAATAAACCGATCCTGAATATAATGAAATACATAAGTGGGTCGCCATGCTTCCTGAGCCTGTCCACCTACGGTTGTTTCTATCTTTCTTAAACCTGACAGAAAAGCTGCATCTGCCACAAGTTTAGCGCTTCGGCCATGATCGGGATGCCTGTCTTCCGGGGCATTGGCCAATACTATTTCCGGGCGGTATTTACGTATCATTTCAATGACTTTACGCTGATTGGTTTCATCATTCTGAAAAAAGCCATCTGCCATACCCAGATTTTCGCGAATGGTTACACCCATAATTTCAGCGGCTGCTGTAGCTTCTGACTTTCTTGTTTCGGGGGTACCTCTCGTACCAAGTTCTCCTCGGGTAAGATCAACAATACCTACTTTTTTCCCCTCGGCCAACGCCGCCATCAGGGTTCCGGAACAGCCTAATTCTACATCGTCCGGATGAACGCCAAATGCCAGTATATCCAGTTTCATGTTTATTTTTTAACGTCGCAAAGGTACAACTTGAATTTTACTTGAACATTATGCACAAAAAAGCCCCGGAAAAAGGAATCCGGGGCTTTGAGTACTGGAATGAACAGGTCTTCCAGTTGCTATGTGTATTAGATTAATAATAACTATAAACAATCTCAGTTTCTGGTGCACCTCCAGGAGTTCTCCTCATGATTCGTTTAGAAGGCGAGTTGTTAGAGGCATAGTCAAACTGATAATAATATACCTGCTCCGCTCCAGTTGTTTCATTTCGTCTGGTAACTTTTCTGGCATTGTTTTTCATGGTACTTATACCTGTCATATAAAGAAAATTACGGAAAGCGGTATCTACATTAGTTCGCTGATCATAATCCTCATAAATAGTTGTTACCAGTTTTATTGCTTGTCCTAAGGGATCAATCTGGTATTGTGTTTCTGTTTTCAGGTTACCACCTGGGTAATAAGTATAATCGGTTCTTTCCGTATAGGCAAAACCAACACCTCCCTGTAAAGGTTTTTCATAAAGTTCAACTGATTCCAGCAGATTGTCTGCAGTATAATTGTAGATTTTATAATTTGTTTTTACGCCGTTTTCATATCTGCTTACTGCAGCTACTATACCATTGATATAGGTATAACGGTATTCGTCTGCGTTTTCAATTTGAACAGAAGCAGGTTTTCCATTGTTATTGTAGCTGAAGAAATAATTCTCTTTATAAGTTACGGTTCCACCTGATTCGTAATAGGTTGAAATTTTATTGAGTTTTCCATCTTGTCCATAAAACAAAGAGTCATAGATACCCACACCTAAATCTACTTTTGCCAGTTTACCAGTTAAATTATTTACCGGTGCAGGATTAGGTTTATTCGATTCTTTTCCGCAGGAAAAAAAAGCAACCACTAACAGTGGCAACAAAAATTTACTTTTACTCATTTTATTCGTTTTCATTTTATTGCTGACACAGCTCATGGAAATTTCGTTTCAGCAGCAGGCTATTTTTCCGAAATTTTAGATGAACGGCAATTTAATAGTATGAATAGATACAAGATCCCTCCTGCCAATTTCCACTTCCATAATATTCATACTTACGGGTTAAGGGTAATGTTGAACTGTGATAAGTGTAGGAGAAAATATAAGTAGATATTTCACCTGTCTTTTCATTTTTAGCCGTGCGTGTAAGGGCATTATTTTTCAGGAATGTTTTACCGAAATAATAAGGCAGTTGTTTAAGCACGTCTTCCGGATTATAACTTTTGTCATAATCTGAATAAGTAATGGTCATTTCTTTAACGGGCCATCCTGAAACCGGATGCACGGAAAATGAAGTTTCTGTTTTCAGGTTACCATCAGGGTAATAGGTATAGGTAAACATATCGAGAAAATCCTGGTCATTGGGGTTACTCAGTATATCGGCATAAGTATGTGTGGAGGTTAGTTGTCCCTGGTTGTAGGTAAAACCTTTATGTCTTGTTTTTATTCCTCCGAAGTACAAACCCACTTCAGAAAGTAATCCATTTTCATAACTGTAGCGATATTCTTCTCCTTGGTCACTATATACACGGCTTGGTTTACCCAACATATCATAATCGAAGAAATAGGTTAAGCTGGTTCCTGAACCCGGCACCCATACCGATTTATATTTGATCAACTTTCCTGATGCATCATAATAAAGAGAATCATAGGCTCCGCTATCGTAGCTGATCTTAGCCAGTTTACCTTTTACCGGCTCTTGCGGCAATTGCGGAATTGGTTGCAATTGGTCTGATTTCTTTGAGCAGGCTGATACTAATAATATTCCGGCCATCAACCTGCCCCATTTATTCCACCACATAAAATTTAATTTTAAATATTATGGTGCGAAAATATCCTGCGGTTAAAAGGCGCTAAATAGCATATTGATGTGGTTGGTGACAAGCGGAAAATTTGGGTAAAAAAAAGTCCCGCTTGCGGTACAAGCGGGACTTTAATATGATTGAAGTTGAAATTATTTCTTCTTCTCGTAACGTTTTTTGAATTTGTCGATACGACCTGCAGTATCTACCAGCATGTTTTTACCAGTATAGAAAGGGTGTGAAGTATTTGAAATCTCCAGTTTAATAACCGGATATTCGTTACCATCTTCCCAAAGAATGGTTTCTTTTGAAGCTGCAGTTGAACGGCTCAGGAATGAATAACCATTACTCATATCCTTGAACACAACAAAACGATAATTTTCTGGATGGATACCTTGTTTCATAATTATTTGTTTTAGGTGGTACGGATTTGGCCGTACGCTTATTTTTAAAGGAATGCAAAGGTAAGCAGGAAGCAGCAAATTGCCAAATTAAGGCAGTATTCTTAGTCCGGAAGTCGGCAAGTCTGAAAGTCCGAAAGATGGTTGTATCGGTGCCTATTTCTTGCGGACTTTCGGACTTTCCGACTTACATCTCCTAGCTCTTCATATTAATAAACTGCAAAGGAATACCGAACTCCCCTGTCTTACATTTTGCTATAACATCCTGTAAATCATCGATTTTCTTGGCTGTAACACGGATAATATCGTCCATAATAGCTGCCTGAACCTTTAAACCGCTGTCTTTGATCATTTTAACGATTTTCTTGGCATCGTCCTGTTTCAGACCATTCCTAACCGGCACCTCTTTTTTTACCACTTTCCCACTGGGATAGGCATCTTTTGAGAAATCGAAGGCGTTCCCATCAATCCCCTGTTTGATGGCTCTACCGATTAAAACATCGATTAACTGCTTCATTTTCATATCACTTTCAACTTCCAGGGTTACAACGAAGTCCTTTTTATTCAATTCAACAGAAACCGGAGAATCCCGAAAATCGAAGCGACCCGCGATTTCCTTTTTTACGGTATTAATGGCATTATCCAAAGTTTGCAAGTCTACTTTGCTGGCAATATCAAATGAAGGCATAGCGATTAATTTATGTAAAGATAAGACGGGGAGTTGGAAACTACGTTAGTCAGGAAGTCCGGAAGTCCGATAGTCCGATAGTCCGAAGAGGCATAAATCCATTAATACTTCTTTCGATTTTCCGGACTTCCGGTCTTTCGGACTTCCGGACTTTCGATCTTCCTCCAAATAAATAGGCCCCGATAGAAATCGGGGCCGCCTTCTATATAATGCACATGAGAAAAAAAACAAATTTAATGTTGCTAAATTGACTTTATCCTGCTACACAAAAATGTCAAAATTGGATGAGCGGAATCATTTAGGTTCAAATGGAAAATTAAATATAATATCCTGTTTAAAATCCGCCCATCCACCGATGAATTAATTTCCTCCACCTAAATTCACACGATTCTGTTCTTCATTAGCACCACCTCTTTTACGTTGCGCAGCAGTTTTCCCTTTGCTGAAACGGTAAGTAAAACTCAGGTTTACCATTCGGCTATCTCTATTTTGACGAATACTTACATCAACATTCTGGTATTTGCTGTATCCACGGAAGATTTGTGTATATAATACATCTCTTACAACCAATCTGATCATGCCTTTGTTTTTTAATACCTGTTTTGTGATACCAATATTCATGGCACCCATTGGTTTTGCTACCAGTACACCTTCTACACTTTTTGAACGGTAGAATCCACTTACTTCAGCACCCCATCCTTTAGAGAAGGTAAACTGATTGGAGATATTAGCCATATACGCTGTTGCGCCAACTGATATATCACCATTGTTTACAAATCCCTTAAAGTGATTATAAAACACATTCACATAGACATTTGTTCTAAACCACTTGGTTACAGGCATTCCAAGGCTTACTGATGCTCCCAGGTTTTGTCTGCGTGCGATATTTCCTTTCTTCACAAAAGAAGTATTGGTGCTGTCTACCTGCTCTAACACATCCTGTAAAATATCATTGGTATTGCTATAGTTCAGTGAAGTATTCAGGAAACCTTTATAGGTATGGTTCAACTCGATATTATGACTGAACTGCGGACGTAAATATGGGTTACCAACCTGGTAGGTATATTTATCCAGGAAATAAAAGAAAGGATTCAGGTCCTGGTAGTTCGGACGATCGATACGACGACCATAACTTAAGGCAAACTGATTTTTTTCATTTGCTGCATAACCGATGTACATGGTTGGGAAAACCTGTGTATAGTTACGTTTGAATACTTCACCGGTAGTAAGCTGGTTGCCGGTAATATTGGTATTCTCAGCACGCAAGCCTAACTGACCACTCCATTTCTTATTGAATTGCTTATTGAAATTTACATAGGCTGCATTGATATTTTCTTTGTAGAGAAAATGATTGCTGCGTGTATTGTCGTTTACAAATTGTGCACCATCCCAATTAGCATATTGTGCATCATTGTCGGTATTCACATAACTACTCTTTACTCCTGCCTCAAATTTCATTTGACCTTTCATTGGTTGAGAATAATCTGCCTTAAAACTATAGATATCGATGTTGGCAGGAAGAATTCCCCTGAGTATTTCATTGGGTGATTTTACATTGCCATTGTGATCATAAAATTCATTGCTCAATACCTGCCTGTTATTTTGGCTATAGTTGATATAATCAGCATCAATTGTTAATTCTTTACCAGTGCTATCGAACACATGACGAAGGTTAGCATTAACTCCAACATTTTTAAATTTCAGGTTAACATCGTTGATGGCCTGTGTACGTGTTACCAGAGAACCAGCAGGGTCTTTGATAAATGTGGTATTCTTAGTATACTCATCCCCCACATTGCTATAGCCGTTTACAACCAAGCCCATGGTGGTTTTTTTATTCATAAAATAATCGAATCCTATTTTATAGTTGTAACTATTTGAATTACGACTACTATAAGCAGATTGATCAAAAGAGCTTAGAAGGGCTCCTGTTGTCTGGTTCCTGAAATTCCTGTCAATTTTCAGATCTCCAAAGTTTTCGTTATAGTTATAACTGGCATTACCAAAAATATTCACTTTGTTCTGTCTGTAATTCAGGTTAACACTATGGTTGGTTTTTGGAAGAACACCTTGCGTGTAGCCGGTGGTGATACTTGCATTATAACCCATTACTTTAGACTTCTTGGTTTTGATATTGATGACACCTGAATTTCCGGAAGCATCGAAACGAGCTGGTGGATTGGTCATCAACTCAATGGTTTCGAGGTTCGAGCTCGACATATTACGCAGCATATTAGCCAGATCCTGTGCGCCCAGGTAAGTAGGTTTACCATCTACCAATACAACCACACCTTGTTTTCCTTTCAAACTGATATTGCCGTCTTTATCAACAGAAATACCCGGTGATTTCTCCAACACATCTAAAACCGTTGCACCGGCGTTGGTAGGAGAAGCATCTACATTAATGATTGTACGATCGAGCTTTTGTTCTATCATTGGTTTTTTAGAAGTTACCACTACCCCTTCCAGTTCTTTTGAAATATTAGTAAGGGTAATTGGTTGAATAGTATAAGATTGACCATTCGCCAAATCAAATAAAGGAGAATAGAATTTGTTATAACCAACAGACTGTACCATTACCAGGTATTTACCTGCTGCCAGTTTCTCCACTTCAAACTGACCTGCTTTGTCGGTTACAGCCATTTTAACGATGGCAGAATCTTTTGCACGTAAAATTCCTACTGAAGCAGCTTCAACAGGTTTTTGTGAACCACTCACCGCGCCGTTTACTTTGGCTGTTTGCGCCTGTGCAGCCACTGATCCAGTTAACAATGCGATAACTGCCAGTAAATTTTTAATATTTCTCATAATTATGTCTTGTTATTTTAGTTCTCGTTGTTGCTAATTACAGAACAAAACTATGTACTATGTTTAGCATAGTACATAGTTTTATAATGAACGGTGCTAAACAAGGATGAGTGGAAAACAGGGGGAAAATGAGAAATAAGGAATAAGGAATAAGAAATATGGAAGTGGGATGGCTTAAAGTAGAGACTATTAGGGGCAAAAAATAGAGTGCGATATATATAATTGATTGAAATTCAATTAGATATATCGCACATCGTTAAATTCACTACTGACTATTTACTACTCAACATTCACAATTCACCATTCACAATTCACGTCTTATTTCTTTTCGCCAAACCAATCTTTCGCCTTAATCATCAGCACGATACCGGTAAGTACCATTACAAATGAGATCAGTTCGGCCTGGGTGGGTTGGAATGGGAGGTCTTCGTATTTAGTGTTGACACGTATTTTTTCGATGAAAAATCGTTCAAGGCCATTTAAAATGAGGTAGAGACCGGATAATTGTCCGGCTACCTTTAATTTTTTACGGTAAACCCATAAAATGGCAAAAAGGAGCAAACAGGCAATTATTTCATATAGTGGTGTAGGATAAACTGCCGGAACCAATTCATTACAATAAGGACCGGTGCATCCGGCAATTGGTTTGCCTTCGCCGATTACATTATGAGGGTAGTTATAGGCCCATAACCAATCGGGTAACCAACTGAATGGTTTAGGATTTGTATTAATAATACCCCAATCTCCATCGCCACTTACCTGACATCCGATACGGCCAAATGCATAGGCAAACATCATGGTAGGCGCCATTGCATCTGCGAGATGGATCACGGAGATTTTTCGCTTGCGTGCATAGTATATTATCGCAGCACCAGCACAAATTAATCCACCATAAAATGTAAGTCCGCTGAATGAAATAAGTGCCCCGATCGGGTCTTTTACAAACTCGTTCCAGTTTTCAAGGTTGTGAAAAATTTTTGCTCCAAGAAAACCAAATAAAGCTGCATACAGTACAATATCTCCTACCCTGTCGTGTGGCCAGATCCGTATAATACGTTCTTCGGGTTTAGCGAGTTTCTGCTTGTTTTTTTCCCACCATTTCAAACCGGCAAATACAATGCCCACCAGTATTCCAAGCGGCAGGCTGCCATTTGTGGAAAGTATAAAAGATTGTGGATCATTTAGCGCTGATTCAATAACAAATGCACCCAGTATTTTAAATCCGAAAACAAAACCCAGTAAAAAATTTACCAATAGCTCTGCTATGCCTGCCGGTGCACCCACCATAATTTTTTCTTCCGTAAAAGAAAACTGTCCAAGGTTTTGTTTCCGTTTTAATTCAAGGGTAAGTATCCAGGCGGAAAGTATAAAAGAAAGCGCAACGAAAAAACCAAAACTGTTCACGAGTTTTAATCCACCCAACTCAATTCCAAACAGATCTTTAAATGCGTAATATAAATTAGGGTACATATTTGTCTGGTGTAATGATCAATCAATAAAAGACAGTTGCAATGATAGTCAGAAAATATGAAACTGTTTTCCAGAGGGGTATCCAAAAAAAAGGCTCCACCAAAGTGGAGCCGTACTTACTAACCCATCCTCGAACAAAACTAAGGGAAAATTAATTGCAATGTTCATCAAAAACAGAAATAAGGTGCTGTGCTATCACCTGGGCCGGACGACCTTCTATCTGATGACGCTCTACCATACTTACCAGTTGACCGTCTTTAAACAGTGCTATAGCTGGTGAAGATGGCGGATAAGGCAATAAATGCTGACGAACCTGGTTTACCGCTTCTACGTCGAACCCGGCAAAACTGGTGGTTAAATGATCCGGTCGCTTGGCCGAATTTTGCACTGCCATTAACACGCCTGGTCTGCAAGTGCCTGCTGCACAACCACATACAGAATTAATAACCACTAATGTGGTTCCTTTTTGCTGTAACTTATTGTCCACATCAGAAGCAGATAATAACTCCTCAAAACCACTATCTGTTAACTCCGCTTTCATGGGTAACACAATCTCTGCTGGATACATATTCGCTTGTTTTTAATTGTAGAATACAAAATTAGGATTAAAAGTTGTAACACTAAACAATTAAATAAGCGCCATAATGGCGCTTCTAAATAGTAAAAACAGTCATAATGTCGCTTACCATAAACTCCAAATAGTCATTCTGACCACAAAAATGCACTTTTAAAGCGTTGGTACAGGCTTTGAACAAGGTATTTCGAATTCAATTTTAAAACATAAAAAACACTGAATATGACACTCGTAAAACACAACACCGCTCCTTTCGCTAGCCTGTTCGATGAATTATTGAACAATTTCCCTTCAACCTGGGGTAAAGATGCTAACCTGGCTTATGCAACTGTTCCGGTAAACATCCATGAAACAGCAGATGGTTATCACCTTGAATTGAATGCTCCGGGTAGAAATAAGGAAGACTTTAAGGTGAATGTAGAAAATGGTTTATTGACCATCAGCTACGAGAAAAAAGAGACGACTGAAGACAAAACGTACAAAACAATTCGCAGGGAATTCAATTTCCGTTCTTTCAAACGCAGCTTTAACCTGGACGAGAAAATCAATGCAGATGCTATCCAGGCCCGTTATGAAAATGGCGTATTGAAAGTATTCCTGCCAAAAAAAGAAGAAGTTAAACTGTCTCCTAAAGAGATCAGCATATTATAAGAGGTTTTTCATAGCGTGCCACCTGGCACGTATGCAGTTGGTTTTGGTTTCGCCCCGTGTTTCTACACGGGGCTATTTTTTTTGAAGCGTAATATTTATGCTAAACTTGCGACAAACAAATAAAGACTTCATGTTGCGGAGCAAATGGCTTTTAGGCCTTTTTTTATTGATTGCAGGGTTTCCCTTGGCATCTCAGGCCCAAAAAAAGCCGGCAAGTTCACTTTTATGGCAAATAACTGGTAAGGGGCTAAAGCAACCCTCCTATATTTTTGGCACATTTCACCTGATGTGTAAAAATGATTTTACTATTACCCCCACACTCGAAGCCAAACTAAAAAGCTGCAAACAATTTTATGGTGAACTCGACATGGACGATCCAGGTATGCAGTTAAGCCTGATGAGTAAAATGCGGTTAACTAAAGGCAGCCTTAGTGAACTTATGGGAGAATCAACTTACAAAGCAGTCAGCGACAGCTTCAAAACAATAACTGGCATGCCACTTATGTTGTTTAACCAGCTTAGTCCATTTGTACCTATGAGTATGTTGGCGATGAGCAGTATTACTTGTAAGGATAAAGTGCAACCTGAAATGGCATTTGTAATGTTGGCCAAGGAATTTAAACTCACTATTGCCGGACTTGAAACCATCGACGACCAGATCAATGCTATTAATGCGGAGCCGCTTACTTCGCAGGTGAAGGCTTTTAAAGAATCTGTTTTAAAATATGACAGTGTAAAACAGATGATGGATAAAATGTCGGCTGTGTATAAACAGCGGAACATAGAAAAACTCTACCGCTTTATCATGGATAATGGAGATAGCTCAAACTTTGAAACTGCAATGCTGATAAACCGTAATAACAAATGGATTCCGGTAATGAAAAAAGCAATGACAGCAATGCCTAGTTTTTTTGCAGTAGGTGCTGGTCACCTGGGAGGCAAACAGGGAGTGATTGCCCTATTAAAAAAAGAAGGTTATACACTCACACCGCTATTGTACTAATTTAGACCAATGCCTGGAGAGAAAGAATTTATAGTATTGTTAAACGAGCACCAACGCATCATCCATAAAGTGTGTAATCTTTATATGGATGCGTATGCAGACCGTGAAGACCTCTTTCAGGAAATTACCCTGCAGGCATGGAAAGCCTATGCCGGTTTCCGTGGCGACGCTAAATTTTCTACCTGGCTCTACCGGATCGCCTTAAATACTGCCATCACTTTTTTCCGTAAAGAAAAAAGAAAACCAGATATCTACACAACTGAAACGGTACCGGAACTAAACAATATTGAAGCACACGATCCAATAGAGGAACAGGTTAAAGCGATGTATGCAGCTATTGGAGAGCTTTCAAAAATCGATAAAGCCATTGTAATGCTCTACCTGGAAGATTATAATTACAATGATATTGGCGACATGATGGGCATCACTGCAAATAATGTGGCCGTGAAAATGAACAGGATAAAATCCAGGTTAAAGGAATCAACTCAAAAATATATGACCCCCGCATAAATGAAGTGTTATGGAACTTGATGAACTAAAATATCAACTCAATCAAAAGCTGGCTACGGACCATGCCAGCCGGAGTGATGCTGATATAGCAGCCTTACTGAAAAGGAAGACAAATTCAATCATCGGTAAACTAAAACGTAGCCTGATTATTGAAATGATACTATGTGTGCTATTTATAGCAGCCATGTTATATATCGTTTTTTCTACCAGCTATTGGTCGATCCGCCTGTATTTTGGCGTATTCAGTATTTTGATGTTTGCATTTACCTTTATCTTATACTATTTATACAAAAGAACAAATCACCTCACCAACTCTTCACAACCGATAAAAGCCAATTTACAGTCTGTTGTTTCATTACTGGAAGAATTCGTAAAACGTTATTTCCAATTTTCCATGGCTCTGCTGCCGATATGTTTTGTTTTTTCACTGATACTTTCCAGTATGCAGCCAGTCTCCATACCTGAGGTAGATAAATTTGCCCAACATTTCTTTACCGCCAGATGGCAGGTGCTCACTTTCTTTGGTGTTTACATGATTGTACTTGCATTAGTACTCTACTTTTTCACTAAATGGTACCTCAAGAAACTATATGGCAATTACCTCACAGAATTGAAGAAATGCGTGAGTGAGTTGGGGGTGTGAATTTAGGCTGCAAGACACAAGCTGTAAGCCACAAGCTGCAGGCTGCAGGCCATTTTTGTCCCGGGAAATTTAACCGCGAGCTTTTGGTGTCGCGAATGATTGAACACGGATTTTCATGATTTTCAAGATCTATCATGATAAATCTTGAAAATCATGAAGATCTGTGTTCTATTAATAGCAGATAGTGTATTTATGGCAACCAACTATTTCTTTAAGCAACTGACTTTAAATGTTCTCCCCTTCTTTAATCCAATTAAGAGCAGAAAATCTACAATAAGCACCCATCAAGGCCTTCAGCTTGCGGCTTGCAGCTTGAAGCCAATATTCCCCGGACAACAATGACTACAAGATGTTGAAATAAGAAATAGGTAATTAACGCTGACAAATTCAAAAAGCTCGGAGTAATTAAGCTTTTTCCCTGCTTTTTAACACAGCTACTGTAAGGCGGCTTATACAAACCAGCTTCTCTCTTTCATCATAAATTTTTATTTCCCAAACCTGTGAGCTAGCTCCAATATGTATAGGTTTGGCAATACCGGTAACCAGTCCGCTTCTTACACTACACAGGTGATTGGCATTTATTTCCTGTCCAACACAAATAGCTTTTAAAGGATCAACCGTTAAAGCAGCGCCCACACTACCAAGTGTTTCAGCAAGTGCAACGGATGCTCCACCATGCAATAAACCATAAGGCTGTTTGGTTCTATGATCTACAGGCATGGTAGCCTTAATATAATCGTCGCCTATTTCAGTAAATACCATTCCAAGATGTTCACCCATGGTATTTTTCCCGAGAGGTTGTACGTCGGATATAGATAAGGAAGGGTTAAACCAGATGGACATAATTATTTTTTAATAGACCGTATAACGGCTTCAGGTAAAAATGGAGATGCATCCCCTCCATTTCTAAGGATATCACGTACAATGGTCGATGCTACTGAAGTATATTTTGGTTCACCGGTAAGGAATATCGTTTCTATATTTTTATCCAGTGTACGATTAGCATCAGCAATGGTTTTTTCATATTCAAAATCGCTCACGTACCGAATACCGCGAAGAATAAATTTCGCCCCAATCTCTTTACAATAGTTTATGGTAAGTCCTTCATACACCACACTTTTCACTTTTGGCTCATCATGGTAAATTTCCCTAAACCATTCCATTCTCTGCTCCGGACTGAACATAGGCGATTTGGCAGCGTTGATACCAATACCAATATAAATCTGATCAAACAACGGCAAGGCCCTGTTAATAATATCAACATGCCCCAACGTAACCGGATCGAATGTACCAGGGAATAAACATATACGCATGGTAAAGGATTATGACTACGAAGAAAAGGAAGAAAACAGAGAAATAAGAAATAAGGAATAAGAAATTAGAAAGTTTATTCCAAACTGCTCCCTTTCTCATTTCTTATTCCTTATTTCTTATTTCTCTGTTCCTCACGCTCCCGCGAGCAAATACAGCACCGCCATCCTAACCGCTACCCCATTTTCAACCTGATTTAGCACAATGGAGAATGGCCCGTCGGCTACATCGCTGTCGAGCTCTACGCCACGGTTAATCGGTCCGGGGTGCATGATTACGATTTCTTTGCCCAGGCTTTCCAGCAATCTGCGGTTAATGCCATAGGCCAGGTTATATTCACGAAGTGAGGAGAAAAGCGGTTGATTTTGCCTTTCCAGCTGGATACGCAATACATTGGCCACATCACACCATTGTAACGCTTTCTTGAGGTTATATTCAACCCGCACGTCCAGCGCTTCCTGTATATATTTCGGAATAAGTGTGGGCGGACCTGCAATGGTTATTTCAGCACCCATTTTGCGAAGCAGATACATGTTACTCAATGCCACCCTGCTATGCATAATATCTCCTATGATGGCAACTTTTAGTCCTTCTAGCTTCCCAAGTTTTTCCTTCATGGAAAAAGCATCTAATAATGCCTGTGTAGGGTGTTCATTGATACCATCGCCTGCATTTACAATGGCTGCAGGAATATGTTTTGCCAGAAAGTGGGGAGCACCAGATGCGCTATGTCGCATTACTACCATATCCACTTTCATGCTCAGTATATTATTCACGGTATCTAAAAGGGTCTCACCTTTTGCCGCAGATGATGTGGTAGCTGCGAAATTAAGGACATCGGCCGAGAGCCTTCTTTCAGCCAACTCAAAAGACATCCTTGTACGCGTCGAATTCTCGTAAAACAGGTTTACGATGGTCACATCGCGCAATGAAGGCACTTTCTTAACTGGTCTTTGTAAAACTTCTTTGAATTGCTCGGCAGTGGTAAGAATTAATTGAATATCGTCTCTTGTGAGATCTTTAATACCAAGGAGATGTTTGGTAGAGAGTTTCATTAAAAAGCAAAGATAAAGTAAAAATAAATACCAAGAGGGATTGTTGAATATCAGATGGCAGATGTCAGATTTGAAATATGTGCTTGCTATAAATCTGACATCTGCCATCTGACATTCAAAAATCTACACCAAAACAACCTCATCCACCTCATCTCTTTCCTTCCAACAAACTTTTACTTTCTGGGAGATGATGGTGTCGATGGTTTTGCCGGTGAAATCGGGTTGTATGGGTAGCTCCCTGCTGAAACGCCGGTCGATGAGCACACAGAGCGATACTTTGGATGGGCGCCCAAATGCCAATAAAGCATCCAGCGCAGCACGTATGGTTCTTCCGGTATATAACACATCATCGATCAGGATCACGTGCTTATTCTCCAAACTAAATGGAATGTCCGTCGTATTGGCAATATGCAGGCTTTTGCGAACATCATCCCTGTAAAAGGTAATATCCAGTTTACCATATTCAATAGTGTCCTTATTAACCAGGGATGCTAATTCTGTAACAATACGATCACTCAAAAATATGCCACGGGGTTGCAGTCCAATAATAACCGTATTGTCCAGCGTTGCGTTGTTTTCCAGGATCTGATGGGCCAGTCTTTTAACCGTTAATGCCAGTTGCTGACCAGATAATATCGTCTTCAAGCCAAATTTTTAATAAAAATAATTGCTTTCATTGATACGACACATGATTAATTCCGAAAGAGGTGTGTTAATTTGCCGCCTATGTTCCGTCTCAACCAACTTTCCTTGCTTCAGTTTCGCAATTATCCGGGTCAAACCTTCGACTTTGGTGAGAGGATTGTAGGTATTTGCGGGCCAAACGGAACCGGTAAAACAAACCTGCTGGATGCCATTTATTACCTGAGTTTCTCCAGAAGCTATTTTTCCCGTCCTGATTTGCAAAATGTACAGCACGGTAGTTTGGGTATGCGCTTACACGGACAATACACCGTTGAAGCGATAGATAAAACGGTTACTTTGATTGTACGTGAAACAGGAAAAAAGGAATTACAACTGGATGGGGAGCCCTATAAAAAATTCTCTGATCATATCGGTAAGTTACCGGTTGTAATGATTGCACCTGATGATGTAGAACTGATCAGCGGCCCTGGAGAAGAAAGAAGGAAATTCCTGGATACTGTTATCTCACAGATCGACCCACATTACTTACAACAGCTTATCGATTACAATAAAATTTTACAACAGAGAAACAGCCTGCTAAAGCAGGTGGCCGAAACGGGCTTACAAGATGAAACCTTATTCACTATCTTAAACGATCAACTAAGTAAATCAGGTACCGCGATATTTGAGACCCGTAAAAATTTTCTCCAGAATTTTTTACCACTCGCCTACAGTATCTATGAACGAATTGCCCGTAGCAACGACGGAATAAACTTATCGTATCAAAGTCCATTGTTACAAACAGACTTCCCCACCCTATTGCAACAAAACCGGCTTAAAGACCTGGCACTGCAAAGAACCAGCTCAGGTATCCACAGAGATGATATAATACTTCAGATGGGTGAGCAATTGTTTAAAAATGAAGCGTCCCAAGGACAAAGAAAAAGTTTACTCTTTGCCCTCAAACTTACTGAATGGCAGATATTAAAGGAACAAAAAGGTTTTACACCGATTCTATTGCTTGATGATGTATTTGAAAAACTGGATGACCATAGAATGAGTCAGCTTCTCCATTGGGTCTGCGCCGAAAGTGATGGCCAGGTATTCATCACTGACACTCACCCGGAAAGACTAAAACAACAATTGGAAAGCATTGGGATGGGATTTCAGATGATCAGCTTGGAGAAGGGGTGAATTGTCAATTGTGAATGGTGAATTATAGATACAAAGGAGATTGATGCCAGTTGGATATAAAACCTATTGACAATTCACAATTGACAATTCACAGTTGACTTTTCAGTACCTTTACACCATGTCTGAATTCCATATCGGCGATGCCATCAAAGGCTTTTTGCGTAAGAGTAATTTAAAGAACGGTGTTCGTGCTGTTCAGATAGAAGAGATATGGGAACAACTGATGGGAAAAACCATTGCAAGGTACACAGACAAAATTCAGATCATCAATCAAAAACTCTTTATCACCACCAGCGTCGGCCCTTTAAAAAACGAACTCCTTTACCAGAAAACCCAGATTATTGAACGGGTCAATGAAGCATTTGGAGAAACCGTGATTAATGAAGTGGTTATACAGTGAGATGTGAATTGTCAGACGTGAATTGTCAATTGTGAATTGTCAATAAGGTTTGTAAAGTTGGCATTATTCTTATTTTGTCTCTTTTATTCACCATTGACAATTTACGCCCACATTCACCATTGACAATTCACATCCCCTCATTTACGAATCCTCGGATCCACTGCGCTATACAGCAGGTCGGCGATCATGTTTACAAATATGAAGAAGGTTGCTGTTATTAAAACGCTGCCCATTACTACTGGGAAATCGAGTTTTTCTAGGGCATCTACGGTTACTTTGCCTATTCCCTTCCAGCCAAAAATATATTCTACAAAAAATGCCCCGGCCAATAATTCAGCAAACCAACCTGTGACCGCTGTAATAACAGGATTAAGCGCATTACGCAAAGCATGCTTTAATACAATGGTGCTTTGTCCAAGTCCTTTGGCTTTGGCAGTGCGGATATAGTCCTGATTCAGTACATCAAGCATAGCACTGCGTGTTAATTGTGTAATGATGGCCAGTGGACGTATACCTAAGGTTATTGCTGGCAATACCAAATTCCGGAGTTGAAGCGTACGTCCTCTGAATGGATCGATATCATATAGACTACCGGTCATTTCGAGTCCGGTATAGTTACTGAATACAAATCCAAATAAATAGGCCAATACAATTCCCATAAAAAAGGAAGGTGCAGAGATGCCCAGCACACTGGCAAATACAGAGCTGGTATCCATCCAGGTATCTTTTTTAACTGCTGCTATTACGCCCAAAATAATACCCATGATGGTGGCAAAAGCCATAGCCGCAAAGGCAAGTACAATTGTGCCTGGCAGAGCTTCTGAAAGTACCGCCGAAACATCTTTTTTGGTTTGATAGGATTTTCGGAGATAAGGAACTTTAAGCGCAAATTTTGTTTCGCCACCAATAAAAATGCCCTTTAATTCTTTTCGTTCAATTTCTGTCTTGCTATGAATACTTACTGGTGATACATCATTGAGGTAATACACAAACTGTTTCCACTTCGGCTGATCGAGTGCCAGCTCTTTACGGATATTCTGTATGGTGGCGCTATCGCCTGTTTGACCTAGCACCAGTCTGGCAGGATCACCAAAGCCCTGAAACAAAAAAAATACAATCACCACCACCCCTGCCAATACCAGCAGACCATAACTTATTTTTTTGATGAGGTATTGTAGCATGAAGCAAATTATGGTATCAGTTCATCGGCCACTAAAAGTGGTAATTTGTTGGTTATTCGTGAGCCTGACATCAAAAAGCAGGTTGGGTTAACCCTTGCTGCAGTTTTTATAACTGTTGCGTCGCAACGAATAATAGCTGTACCTGGAAATAGTTGTGATGCTTTTTCTGCCTCTGCTGTTACAATAGCCACTGATTTGTTTGCTGCCCGCCATTTCTCTTTCAGTGCATTAAACTTCTCTTTCCATTTTGCTGCATTGCTCATGTCTTTTGCTAGTATCAGCACATAAGGCTCTTTGTTGGCAAAAACAGCATCAGTAGTATCTGCGCCATCTAGATTTTGAAGGGAGAAGTCAACAATTTTTGCAGCTAGTCCATTCCCTTTTCTGGCTAGTTTGTCTTTGCGGTTGATATATTCATAGGTAGAATCAAAATCATCCGGAAAGGATGACTGATCGAAGAATACCGATTTACCCTCTTTTTTATATTCAAACTCGATAGCAAAACTATCTGGTATGGCACCAACAGGCGTTTTCATCTGTTCAACTATATCATTCCCTTTTTTGTAGGGCAGGCAGTCTACCAGTGGCAGATATTTTAATACATACCATTGTAAACCTGCGGTAGCAAACAAACTGAGTATTACATACATAATGGCTCCAGACTCACTCATCATGGATGATACCTTTTTGTTGGTAAACAATAGAATAAGGATCAATACAAGCAAGAGCAGGTCTTTCCCGAATGACATAGCAGGTGTTAAAGGCAAACAATCACCAAAACAGCCACAGGTTTTAATTTTTCCGGAAAACAGTGCATATCCGGTAAGAAAAGTAAAAAACAGGATCAGCAGTAAAAGCATCCAGCTAACACTTCTTTTGCGCCAGCCAACTATTACAGCAACACCTGCCACTACTTCCAGCACGTTCATGATCAGTGAGAAAACCAGGGTATAATCATTCAGGAAATGCCATCCCCACACTTCAAAAAACTCCTGCATTTTATAACTCAATCCTAATGGATCATTGGCCTTAATGAGTCCGGAGAAAATAAACAGGAGTCCTACAAACCATCGGATAAGTGATACAAATGTTTTCATTTGTTTATTTTGGTTTTTACTGATCAATACTACGCTAGCTATATTATGCTGCATGTTTCCCTTCTTCAATCAGGATCAGCGCAAAAACTGCATAATTGATGATATCTACATAATTCGCATCAATGCCTTCACTGATGAGGGTTTTGCCGTCATTATCCAATATTTGCCGGATACGAAGGAGTTTAACGAGAATCAGATCGGCAAAACTTTCCTGACTCATTTCGCGCCATGCTTCACCGTAATCATGGTTTTTATCGAGCATGGTAGCTTTTGCAAATGCCACATAGCGATTATAGCGTTCATCTACCTGTTCAACCGGCATATCTTCTACCTGGGGATTATTCAGCTCAAGTTGAATCAGTCCGATTACCGCATAATTAATGATCCCTTTGAACTCTGAGGGAATATCATCTCCTATCTTTTGTGTTTTAAGGTCTTGTATATTACGGATGCGAAGTGCCTTAATAAAAATCTGGTCTACTACTGATATAGTTCTTAACACGCGCCATGCAGTACCATAGTCTTTGGTCTTTTTTAGGAATATATCCTTGCAACTGGCAATAGCTGCATCATATTGTTGATTCGTATTACTCATTTTTCCGAAACCTGTTAAGGGCTTTGATAATATCTTTGTTCTGTGGATGCAATATAAATGAAACCAGCAATGTTTACACTGAACTGCAAAGGAAGATTACTCACAATTGACGAGCCCATTGTTATGGGCATCATTAATGTTACACCCGATTCGTTCTATGAAGGCAGCAGAAAGAACAGTGTAACATTGGCTTTGGCTCAGGCTGAAAAGATGATTGCAGAAGGCGCCACCATCCTCGATATTGGGGCACAAAGCACCCGTCCGGGTAGTGAAATTGTTGGGCCAGAGGCTGAGATAAGCAGACTCAGTGGTACTATTGAAGCCATTTCAAAAGCCTTTCCAGATGCCATAATTTCAGTTGATACTTTTTATAGTGAGGTTGCCAGACAGGCCGCTAATATGGGCGCTTCGATGATTAATGATATCAGTGGCGGTAATTTTGATAAAGCGATGTTAGCTACGGTGGCAGATTTAAAAACATCCTACATATGCATGCATGTAGCAGGTGATGCACATTCAATGCATAAATCGGCTGTTTACACGGATGTAGTATCCGATGTAATGGATTATTTCATTGAAAGGATGAAACAATGCTATGCTGCTGGCATAGCGGATATCATACTTGATCCAGGATTTGGTTTTAGCAAAACACCGGATCAAAATTTTCAGCTTATTCGCAAGACTTCAAGTTTTGTTGCCCTGGGAAAACCAGTATTGATAGGTGTTTCACGAAAATCTACGATCTATAAAACATTAGGCATCAGTGCCGAAGAAGCTTTAAATGGCAGTACTGTATTGCATACTGCTGCCTTATTAGGGGGCGCTCATATCATCCGCACACACGATGTAAAGGAAGCGATGGAAGCTATTAAACTCACCAGATTTCTGAAACTATAAAAAGCTGCAAGCTACATGCTGCAGGCTGCATGCTTTGATTGGTGCTTGTTTTAGGATTTCTGCTAAAGAAATTTCTAACCTCATTTTATGTACTACCTGTTATAAATAGAACACGGATTTTCATGATAGGTCATGAAAATCCGTGTTCAAATGTACGAGACACTTGTAGCTCGTGTCTTGTAGACCATAGTCCATGGTCCATTGCCTTACTATGGTCTATGGACTATGGACCATTAACTAACGCGGCATTGGAATATTACCAGGCGCTGTACCTTCTGCTGGTTTTGGAGCGGATTTCACGATATCTACCACTTCAATATCAAAGCCCAGATTAGCAAATGGAGGGATCACAGGTGCTGAACCTTGTATGCCATAAGCCAGCATAGCTGGTATAACCAAACGCCCCTTACCACCTTTTCCGAAGAAACGTAATCCTTCTTCCCATCCTGGCATCACGGCACCAGTACCCATATCTACAGTGATGGGTTGAGCATTTGGATCCATATTGGTTTCAAATACTTTTCCTTCGTTTGTTTTACCCAGGAAATATCCTTTGTAACGTACAATCGCAGTATAACCAGAATCGGCTTTCTGTCCTGTTCCTGCATTCTGAATTTCAACCTGCAGACCTGAATTGGTTGAAGTTACTTTCAAGTTCTTTTTCTTAGCGTATTCTTTTACTGCATTGATTTCTTTTTGTTTCTCAATTGCAATTTCTTTCTCATAATCCGCTTTCACTTCATCCTGTGTATTAAATACTTTGAGGATTTCGAAGCGGCCATTGATCAGATCGCCTTCTTTAAACATATCATTGTATTCCATCACCTGCATTTTCTTCAGTGTATCAATGAACAAGGTAAAGTCTACCTTATCACCAGCACCGCAAAGTGTAATGATCTCAGTGAATGTATGTTTACCCAGACGGGCAGTATCTACAGGGAAATATACAGGCAGGTTATCGTAAGACGATTGTAAGATGGTGTCTTTAGATTTCAGTTTGTATTCGATGTGCATCTTAACAAACTGTCCATGTTTCAGTTTTTCTTTGCTCGTCCCGCTGATCTTGTACGTCATTCCGGAAGGTGCTTTTTCATATTGGTTACAGCTTGCAAGCAATACGATCGCCAGTAACAGCGAGGTGGTTGTTCTCATCATTGTTTATTGTAGTTGATTTTGATAGGTTTTTATGATTTCTTTGAAACGTTTTACTGTTGCCTCAAGGCTTTCACTGCTTCTTCCGCCGGCTGCATTTTTGTGTCCGCCTCCTTCAAAATGCTCACGGGCAAAGGTATTCACGTCAAAATCGCCCTTACTCCTAAAGCTCCATTTTCTTTCTTCGTCGCGGTCTATCACGATTGCGCCCAGTTTAATACCTTGAATAGTGAGCAGGTAATTTACCAAACCCTCTGTATCACCGGTTTTAATATCAAACTTTTGCAAATCAGCCTTTGTAATATACATCAGACTTGTATTGTATTCATATAAAACTTCCATTCGGTTGAGCAGTGCATGCCCGATAAAGCGCAACCTGTTTTCCAGAAAGCTGTCGTATATAAAATCGTGTACCCTGGTATGGTTAAGACCAATATCCTTCAGGTGTGCCACCATGCGATGTACAGAGGCAGTAGTTGCCGGAAAACGGAAAGACCCGGTATCGGTCATCAAGCCCGTATACAGGCATTCAGCCATCGTAACATCCAGTAAATTACCATGACCAGAAGCCATGATAAAGTCGTACACCATTTCACAGGTTGAACTCTTACTGGTATCGCTTGTACCATAGGTAAACGCTTCTACCTGTGGTTGCTGGTGATGATCTATAAGTATCTTGGTACACTTTGCATTTGTTAACACCTGTTCCATGTGTTTCGTACGGTGGAGCACATTAAAATCCAGACAGAAAATAACTCCTGCATTGTTCACCAGTTCGGTAGCCAAATGTTGTTTGGCTTCATAATCAATAACGGTATCTACTCCTGGCATCCAGTTAAGAAAACCTGCCCAATTGGTGGGCGAAATAACCTGTACATCGTGTCCCAGTGCCTTAAGAAAATGGTAGAGTCCCAGTGCCGAACCCATGGCATCGCCATCGGGTTTTTGGTGCATGGTAATTACAGCTTTAAATGGCTGGTTCAGGGATGGGAAAAATAAATCAGTCGACTGCATCATAGCGTGGCGGCAAAATTGGGGTTTCCAGACTGTTTCGGCAAATCAATTTAGCCCCATTTAACAAAATACCTGTGATTTAGTCCACAAAAAGTCCCGGTTTGACGTACTTTTGCGGCCGAAATAGATAAAGCAAGTATATATGAGCAACAGAACATTTACCATGATTAAGCCAGATGCCACTTCAAAAGGTTATACCGGTGCCATCCTTGATCAGATCATTAAAGCCGGATTCAGTGTTAAAGCAATGAAATGGACACGCCTTACCCCAGAGCAGGCCGGTTTATTCTACGATATTCACCGTGAGCGTCCTTTTTTTGGCGAACTGGTAGAATTTATGAGCAGTGGTCCAATCGTGGCAGCTATCCTTGAGAAGGAAAATGCAGTAGCTGATTTCCGCAAATTGATTGGTGCTACCAACCCGGCTCAAGCTGAAGAAGGTACCATCCGTAAATTATATGCAGCTTCTGTAGGCGAAAATGCAGTTCATGGCAGCGACAGCGATGAAAATGCAGTGATTGAAGGAGATTTTTTCTTTTCTAAATTAGAAAGATTCTAATTAAAATCGTAACTTTATAGAATAAAGCCATCCAAAATGCAACTGGGTGGCTTTTTTATTGACTATCTCGATAGTAAAAATATTATATGGAGTAAACTCACCGCAGAGAAATGGGTTAACGGAGTTTTCGCAGAGAGTTCAATAGGAAAAGCCACCCAGTTAACGGATGGCTTTTCTTGCTTAATAATCCAATTTCCTGCCTTTAGTTATTATCCTGTCTATTTTTTTTGAGAAAACAACCATTTTAATAAACCAGGTTCCGCAAAAGCGGGGTCCCAACTATTGTGGTTTGCATTGGGGAACAGGGTAAACTGAACGGATGCTTTAGCTTTCTTTAATGCCTGAACCATTTGTTCTGAGAAAGCAGGCAACACCACATCATCCTTCCCTCCGTGAAATACCCACCATTTGGTTTTTACCAATTGAGGAGCAGTTGCCGGGTGCGCACCCCCACAAATGGGAATGGCGGCACTAAAAAGTCCTGGCATTCGTCTAACCAGTTCAAAAGTTCCCATTCCGCCCATTGACAGGCCCATCACATAAACCTGATTTAGCTTTACCGGATATCTTTCCAATAAATTCCCTACCAGCGATTGTAACATAACCATTGCTTTTGATGGTTCACCTACCGGGACAAAATAGAAGGTCCTTTTACCGGTTTTACTTCCATTCATTACAGCCTGTACATTACTCCAGTAACTATTGGCGGCACATTGGGGAAATACTACAATGGCTGGATAATTTTTACGAATACTATCCTGTAAAAACATCTTTGCCCCATGGGTCAATTGCTTTTCGTTGTCGCTGCCGCTTTCTCCCCTTCCATGCAGGAAAAGCACCAACGGATATTTTTTAGCCGGATCGTAATTTTCTGGCAGTAACACCCTAAAAGGCATAGTATCCCCATTCTGGGTAAGCCATTGCTTTTCGAACAGGTTTAAGTCTTGCGCTTTTAGTATTGTTGCCGTTACCAAAAGCAAAAGAGAAAGACATAGTTTACGCATGGTGGATGATTTATTTGATATGCGGACTTTCAAATCCCAGTTTTTTTAATCCTGTTTGAATTTCGGGGCAGCTCATGAAAAGATTCCACAATAAACCACTGCGGTAATTTTCCATCATCACTACAATAGGCCCCTGGTCAATTGCGAGATACCTTGGCAGGTACCAGTTTTCTGTATCACTGAATGCATCATAAAAACCAAATGGCCCCCATAGATTGTTTTTCTTGTTGAGGTACCAGTTTTTCATAGCTGCCATTGATTCTTTAGGTGTATAAGGAAAAGAAGAAAGCGCTGCTGTAGGCGAAATAACTCCGATATCTCTTTTTTCACCCGGTGCATGACCCGCATACCCTTTTACGGAGTAACTGGAGGTGAGTCCCCAGCTATCAGGTCCATACCCGATAAATTTCTTAGGATTATCTACGCACCACTGGTAATTGATGCGGGCATGGTTAATATTTTCTTTGCCATAGTCTGCGTATTTGTCCTTTAATCCACGTGGGTCAAGACCCAGGTAAGAATAATGCGACCAGAACAAAGGACCAGAAAGGTCTGCATCACCCTGATGGTGCATTTGCAATTTGATGTCTTTGTAACCGGAAGGTTGTTGGTTAATTAATCCATTCTGTGCCCAGCCTTCGTGGTATACTTCGGCTGGTACTCCATGTGTTGGCGATGATGCAGCAAGTACATACATAATGAGGCATTCATTATAACCACGTACCGGAAAATTCATTTTCCATTCATTGTTAGGACTCCAATGCCAATACAATACATTTTTTCCGTTACGGTACCAGTTGAAATCAACTTCTTTCCATAGCGCATCAATTCTTCCTGCAAGTGCTTTTTCAGCGGCGTTACCATCTTTAAAATATTGACGCACGCATAAAAGTCCCTGGATCATAAAAGAACTTTCAACAAGATCACCACCATCATCGTAGCGACTGAAGGGTTGTACTTTTCCGGTTTCGCCATTCCACCAGTGTGGCCATGCGCCATGAAAGCGATCTGCTTTTTCCAAAAATCCAACAATCTTTTCGAGTCTTTCCCTACCCTGGTTCCTGGTGATGAAATTCCGTTCAATTCCAACAAGAATGGCCATCACACCAAATCCGCCACCTCCACTTGTTACCACATGCTTATCGTTTTGTGGATAGATATTATCATTGTGGTAACGTTCTCTGGCAAGACCACTGTTCGGTTCTGCCCCATCCCAAAAATATTGGAAGGTGGCACGCTCTACATCGGTAAATATTTTTTCGTCTTCGGCAGATGCAAAAACGACTGCATTATTGGTTAGGGCATTTTTTTGTTGTGCCATGGGTTTGCATGAACTTAGTAGTAAACATGCAAAGGTGATACCTATCAAACGCATAGATTGTTTTTTTGGGCGACCATAAAATATGGGCAGACCAGTATTTAGTACTGGTCTGCCCGCTATTAATGAATAGATTATTTATTCGCTTTACCTAAGTTAAACAGCGATTTAATCTGCGCATCAGGCAGGGCACGGTTATAAATGCGGATCTCATCAACCTGACCTGTCATAGGAGCAAAACTTACGTCTGTACTTACAGATTTACCCGGAATACCATTGTAGTTTGAGCCGATGATTACTTCACTGGGTTCATAAGAATTGAAGAGGTTATTACCTACACCCCTGTTAGGGAATCCACCAACTTTAACACCGTCGGCCCAGATATCAAATACACCGGTATTGGTTTCATAGGTTAACAGGATATGTGTCCATTTATCCATACCAATAGTAGGAGATAAATTGTTGTTGAGGTTATCCTGCGTTCCGCCACCAACAGTACTGAAAGTAGGCTGTATACGGAAGGTGGTGGTATTAGATGCAGGGAATGATTGTGTGTTCAACGCAAAGTTGATATTACCATTAAAAACACCTGGACGGGCCAATTGAAACAGCATCGTTCTTTTAGTACCATTGTTCAGGATTTTAACCCAGGCACTGATGGTAAAGCTTTTGAATGATGCTGTTTTAAAAGCCTGGAACTGTGTAGGGAAATACAGGTATCCTGCAGTAAGGCTAAGTGCTTTACCACGAACACCACCAGCCACAAAAGCATCATTAGCAGTTGAGCCTGGTGCTGTTCCGCTTTTCAGTTCATTTTTGGTGTCGTCGAAACTCCAGTAAGCAATAAGGTTATCTGGGAAAACGTCATCAGAACTTTTATATCCGTCGATGGTTCCTTCGTAGGTTGCTGTGCTTACCGACGGTAGATTATTAGGGTTACCATCTTTCTTACAGGATACTGCTGCTACTGCAATTGATGCGATGAGCAGGGTCCTGGTTATTTTATGTGATGTTGACAATAACATGATGTAATTTTTTTAAAGATTCAGGAATCAATAGCCAGGGTTCTGTGTAAGCACTCCTGCACTTAAATCGATCTGTGTTTGTGGAATAGGTAATAAAACATCTCTTGCATTGCTGAAAGCTGTTTTACCGTGCGCATTCAATACAGTTTGCGCTACTCCCCAACGTACCAGGTCGAAGAAACGATCGTGTTCCATCGCCAATTCTACACGGCGCTCTTTTCTAATTGCATCACGTAATGTTGCCTGATCTGTTGCTGTTACGTCTGGCAGAATGGCGTTATTACCTGCGCGAGCCCTTGCGCGTACTGAATTCAATGCATTTCTTGCCGCTGTAATATTCGCAGTACCTCCAACTTCATTCGCTGCTTCTGCATACATAAGAACAACGTCGGCATAACGTAGTATACGCACATTCATCCAGTAACCAAATCTGTTTCCGATAGATGCACGCAAAGCCGGGTTAGTATATACTTTGTTATTGTAGCGTGGATTAGGTAAACCAGTTGGGAGGTTCTCTCCATAAAGGGTTTGATAAGTAGTAGTATTTGTACTGGTGTACATGATGGTTCTGTTCTTCCTTGGATCATTTGCTTCATAAGCTGCTTCAAGATCGGTTGTTGGTGTGTTCCAACCCCATCCGAGATCCCAGATACCAGCACCTCTTACACCCTGTATTTGTGCGTATTGTACACCATTGTTACTTGGAATGGCAGCCGTTGCTGTAGCCTGTACTTCAAATACTGATTCTTTGCTGTTCTCCCCTTCTTCGCGGAAAATTCGGTCATAAGATGTAGAAAGATCGTATTGACCTGATGACATAACAGCATTGGCCGCGCCCATAGCTTCGTTCCATTTTTGCTGAGTCAGGTAAACTTTAGCCAGTAAACCATTTGCTGCGCCTCTTGTTGCGCGTCCAACAAATTTTGAATCCCATGATGGAGGGAGATTTGAGGCTGCAAATACCAGATCCGATTCAATGAAAGCATATACCTGTGCTGCTGTACTTTGGGGTACATTGTTTTGTTGGGCTGGATTATCAAACAGTTTATCTATCAATGGAACCCTTCCGAAAAAGCGCACCAGGTTGAAATATGCATAAGCCCTTAAAAATCTTGCTTCTGCAATTGTTTGCTGTTTGATCTGATCAGTGGCCGTAATGGTGGTGTTGGTATTTACTTCATTAATGGCGCTATTACACCTGGTAATCATGGTATAATAACCTAACCATAGGGTATTACAAAAACCATTGCTTGGCAAAACAGGGAAATTATCCATAGTGATGGCATTCGAACCTCCATCAGCCGGTGTACTTCCTTTATCAGCATCATCGCTGCGAATACTTGCAGCGGTAATAAATGCCTGGCTATGCACATTAAAGTTCCTCAGTTCATTGTAAGCGCCGAAAATAAACTGATCGTAAGGACCAGAGCCACCTGGATATGGGTAGTTGTCTGCATCATAAGCGCCCTGACGTTCCGTATCGAGGAGTTTTTTACATCCGGTCCCCATTAACAACATACTCATGGTTACAGGAACCAGGTAAGTCATTCGGAATATTTGTTTAAACGATTTCATATAACTAGTTTATAAAGTCTTTTAAAATGTAAGATTGATACCCAGAGAATAAATAGATGGTACAGGATAAGCACCATTATCTGCTCCACCACCCAGGATGCTTCCGATAAGTGGCTCAGGAGAATAACCGGTTACCTTGCTCCATGTTTTGAGGTTTTGTCCATTCAGGTAAACCCTTGCACGCTGAATACCAATTTTTGATAACAGGGTTTTCTTGAACGTATAACCAATCTGTAAGGTTCTGATACGGAAATAATCACCTGGCTCTAAGTAATAGGTACTCATGAGGAAATTATTACCACGTGTATTATCAAGAATTGGTTCTACGTTGTTTGTTCCGGGAGCAGTCCAGGCATTTAAACGATTAGCTTCATAATTCAGCACTGCGAAAGTTGCGGTACGACGCTGCGTATAAATTTTATGTCCAGCCATACCCTGACCTTCAATCTCAAAATCAAATCCTTTATAGCTGATAGCGATATTACCGCCAAAGCTGTATGGAGGGAATGGACTTCCTATATAACCTCTGTCGGCAGGGGTGATTTGTCCATCGCCATTGATATCTGCATAAGCGATATCACCAGGTAATGAATTGGTGAATGCAGCTGTTTTTTGTAAATCGGCTGTTGACTGATAGATTCCTGTTTGGGTGTATCCGTAGAAATAGCCAATTGATCTTCCGGTGGTAGTAAGGTTTGCACCGCCATTACCAATGATGGAGAAATTGAAATTGTTACCAATTGAGTTCACCACATTGTGGTTATAGCTGAAATTAGCTCCTACACGGTAAGAAAGATCTTTGCCGATGTTGTTAGTCCATCCCAGGTTTACTTCTACTCCTTTGTTGGTAATGCTACCGAGGTTGGTAAAATAACTGCGGGTTTCATTTGGCAGGGTAACACCTGTTAGGATATCTGTGGTTGTTCTGTTATAATAAGTAATTTCTGCGTTTAACTTATTATCAAAAGCTCTAAGGTCAATACCAATATCTATACCCTTAACTTTTTCCCAATGCAGGTTTGGATCAGGGATATAAGCAGCTTGTATTGAGCTGTATACATTATCTCCAAAAATGGCGGTTGAGGCATTCTGAATACCTGGTCTCCAGAGGTTATCTGCAAAACCATTTGCATTACCCGTTAAGCCCCATGCTGCGCGAAGTTTAAGGAAATTGATTTTTTTCACTTTAGAGAAGAAAGCTTCATCGCTCACAACCCAACCGGCACCTACGCTTCCGAAAGTACCCCAACGGTTTTCAGGTGCAAATTTTGAACTACCATCTCTTCTTACCGTTGCATTCAGCAGGTATTTTCCTTTATAAGAATAACCAACCCTTGCAAAACCACCAGCGATGGCATTTTCCGTACCACCACCTGAGTTTGAAATCGGGTTATTGATATTGATGATACCGAGGTACCAGAAATCAGGATCATTGGGAACATTGATTGATGTATCTCTGCGGGTACCTCCTACGGAAGAACTTTTGTTGTAGATGGTAGTAAAACCAGCTACGGCATTGATATTATGTCCGTTTCCGATACGCTTGTCGAAACTAAGTGTATGGTCTTGCTGGAAGCGGCTTGCTTCGCTTTGGCTCTGACCAACAGATGTTCTTGCTGCATTATCAAATGTAGTGGTGGTTGGTGATCCGTTTTCGCCCAGGTTAATGAACGAATAGGGTAACGCAGTATAGTTACGTGTGTTATCGAATACCAGATCAGTATAAACTGTAGAGCGCCAGGTAAAGTTTTGCAGGAATTTGATTTCTGCAAACAGGTTACCAATTACACGGTATTGTTTATCGATTGTTGTTCCATTGTTCCTGTTCAATGCAGCAATAGGGTTACCTACTTGAGCACGTTGGAAAGAAGGCATGCTGTAATATGTATTGGCATCCTGCTGAATTGGTACAATGGGTGCTGCCCAAAGTGCATTGGTAATAGATGCTGCAGCCGGGTTATTAACTGAATGGTAACCGGTAATTCCACCACCCACTTTAATCTTATCATTGAAACGCAATTCTTCATTCAAACGAATGAGGTAACGTTTAAAGCGGTTATCTCTTAATACACCTTCCTGATCTGTATAACCGATATTCAGGTAAGTAGTAGATTTTTCACCCGTATTTGAAATACTCAGGTTGGTTGAACTGATTACCGCATCGCGTAATACCAGGTTCTGCCAGTTTGTATTGGCTGTATAGTTGGAATAATCAAATGGAGCTGCTCCTAAATTCGCCAACTGTGCGTTATACAGTTTCTTAAAACCATCCGCATCAGTAATTTTAATTTTATCCTGTACGGTCTGCACACCAATAGAACTTTGCAATTCGATGCGTGTTTGTCCTCTGGCTGCTTTCTTAGAAGTAATGGCAATAACACCATTGGCGCCTCTTAAACCGTAAATAGCAATAGATGATGGATCGCGCAGGATATCGATTGTTTCAATATCTGCGGGATTCAGGAAGTCGATATTATCGTGTAATACCCCATCTACTACATATACAGGACTTGCAGAGTTGGTACTGTTAATACCACGAATCCTAACTACCGGAGTAGCGCCTGCCACACCGGTATTGGCAACGGTTAAACCTGCAACCCTTCCTTGTAAAGAAGCAATAGGGTTAGTAGCTGGTCTGTTCGCAACTTCTTCTCCTTTGATGGAAGAAACGGAACCGGTAAGGTCTCTTTTTCTTTGGGTACCATAACCAACAACCACGATTTCATCGATTGCTTTCTCGACTGGTTTCAAAGAAATATTAATGGTACCGTTGGCACTTACTTTCTGTTCGATGGTATTGAAACCAACATAAGAGAAAACAAGGATGTCGCCTTCTGCAACAGCAATAGAGAAATTACCAGCAGCATCTGTAATGGTTCCGCGGGTAGTTCCTTTTACAGCTACGGATACATCTGCTAAAGGAGTGCCGTTATTGTCGGTAACTTTTCCTTTTATATCTGGTGGCGAAATAGGTTCCGGTTGAACAGAGCCTGTTACTACTGGTTCTGGAAATTTGCGTTTTACCACAATGGTTTTATCACTGATGGTATAAGACAGTAACTGATCTTTAAAGCAAAGTGCGAGTACGTTTTCGAGTTTTTCGTTACGTACAGAAAGACTGATGGGCTTAGCGTTTTTGATGGCATCATCGGCATATAAAAACTGGAAACCCGTCTGTTTTCTGATGTCTTCAAATATGCGCTGGATCGAGATATTTTCACCTTTGATGGTTACTTTTTGTGAGAAGCCCGCTGCACTGACCTGTAGACAGGCGATGATCATAAAAACTGTGGTTAGTTTCATAATCTTTAGCGTTTGATTTGCCCTCCGGAATATGAGTCCTGGAGATTGGCAAACAGAAGTTAAATACATAGATTTGTAAGGATTGAGTAGTTAATAAACAGTTATTCAGGCTGTATTGTACGACTTGATCAGATTCGCCGGATGCTGCTGCAACAGTGTCCGGTTTTATTTTGCAAGTCTTCCATTCGTCTGTCAACCGTCGCTACCCATGGGGAACATAAACAGTTGTTTCATATATGGCGATTTATTGTTAACGTGTTACAGTTACCTGTTTGCCTTCAACCTTAAACTTCACTTCACCTGTTAGCTCCAGCATTTCAAGCACTTTTGAAACATTATTGTTTCTGGTAATCTGGCCGGTGAACTGCATCCCCACATTGGTTTTGTAATGAATGTCTACATCGTACCACCTTGATAACTGTCGCATAATACTTGACAGGTCAGTGCTCTTGAATACGAATAAGCCATTCTTCCAGGCCATCACTTCTTCTGTATCAATATTGTTTACCACATTGATCCTTCCCTTTTTATTCATCCTGGCCTGTTGTCCGGGTTGAAGTATTTTCATCTGTTGCTGATCCTTTTCATCGGTTGCAAATACTTTTACCGAGCCTTCAATCAGACTGGTTCTCACCTGCACTTCATCTTCGTAGGCATTCACATTGAAATGGGTACCCAATACTTCTATAGAGGATCTACCTGCAGTAACCTTAAAAGGTTTTGCGGCATTATGCGCAACTTCAAAATAAACCTCCCCTGTTATCTGCACCTGGCGGTCTGTTCCACGAAATGCGGTTGGAAAGCGTATAGATGATGCAGCATTTAACCATACTTTAGTACCATCTGCCAATGTGATCTGGTATTCGCCACCACGCGGAGTAGAAATGGTATTATAGTATATCTTATCCACGTTAGCTGGCATTTCTCCATTTTTCGTTTGGTAGGCCACCAACCCATTATCCAATTTTTTAACCTGTGTTAAACCCTGATTGCCCAAAACGCCATTATTAGCACTATCAAGTACAATTACCGAGCCATCATCCAGGGTTAGCGTAGCTTTATTACCTCCTGGGGCAACATCATTGGCAGGAATCGGAGCTTTTAAAACTAAGGGCTGAGGTTGTGGCTGAATATCTGCTTGAATAAAATAATAAATACCCGCTGATAACAATATGATTATCAGTGCAACAGCAGCAGGAATTCGCCAGTTCCTGTTCCGGCGTTTAGTTTCGGATTCAGCTTTCATTTCATCTGCCAGCAAACTCTCCTGCAATCTGGCTTCTATACGATTAGCCAGTATTTCCTCATCCATTAACTCATCATAAGTCGCAGTAGTTTGTTGATCATCGAAACCATGATACCAATTGTCCAAAACTTCCTTTTCAGCCTCTGACAATTGCCCCAACTCGTATTTATGGATCAGTTCCTGAATATGATCTGGTATGTGCATACAGTATAGTGTGCTGAAAAAGCATTTACACCCACGGAAGTGGGAAAATTTTTTGATGTCTGATCGCTGATGTCTGATTTGGTTGAATTCCTTAACCCTAAAATTCTAAATCAGACATCCGACATCAGACATCAAACATCAGACATCAGACATCAGACATCAGACATCAGACATCAGACATCAGACATCAGACATCAGACATCAGACATCAG
>NZ_JBIQXR010000003.1:0-484768 GCF_058231065.1 Sediminibacterium sp. FW305-C-61
TGGGCCGAATGGCCCCGTACCCGTTCCCAGACTACATTGGCCTCTGATTTAGCTGTCGTAGCTGCGCTCAACATCCAGGCCAATTACGGCCTGTAAACAGGTTGGCTGATTGTATTTATTCTTTTTTATCTTCCCTAAATACCTGGCTCCTGTTTAATGTCTGGTTTACTAATTACTTGCAGCTTGTGGCATGTAGCCTGTGGCTCAGAAGATGCTAGCAAATTTTCCCCGGACAGCAATGGCTTGCGACTTGAAGCTTGAAGCCAAATTTCCCCGGACAGTAATAGCTAGAAGCCAGTAGCCTTATCCCCATTCATTTTTCTTACATAAAGCCAGGTGCAAAATGCAGGAACCAAAATCTGGTAAAGCACCATAAATAAACTACTCCATAAATTATTTTGCTGCACACTATTTTGAGCAATTGGTATCAGGAGATGTTTTCCTATTGAACCATCTGAAAATACAATGCTTCCCACTGTGTTCCATCCAAGGTGTAAACCGATTGGCAGAAACAATGAATTTGTTTTAATAAAAGCATATGCATACATCCAACCCGCTGCTGCTGTAATGAGGAAAATAAAAATCATTTGAACGGGATGATTCCATGCATTGTAAGAAAACCAGTGATATACGCCGAAGGCAATCACTGATAACCAAAATCCTTTGGTAACACCCAGTCTTTTTAAAGCAATATAAAACAGCGCTCCCCGGAAAATAAATTCTTCATAAAGTACAGAACGCAACATCCACCAAAGACCTATACCAAACTCACTAAAAGAGTATGCTTCATTAAATTTCCAGGATATTCCGGCAAATGCTGATCTGGTTAAATGAAAAATGGAGGCCAGTGTCATGGCAATCAATAGTCCGATAAAAAACTGTTGTATTCTTTTTAAAGTTGGTAGTAAACCAAGTACGGAAAGCCCTTGTTTTTCAATTAGTTTTAAGAGTAGTAGTGATAACAGTAACTCTACCAAAATACCTGCCATAACTAACTGATTTTAAGTTTTTTATATCTGGTTTTCATCATTTGAGATAGGTGGTTTCCAAATAAAAGCTGCCAGGCTTGGAAAATTATGTTTATTTTTTCTATTTTTACAATCATGCAACGCTGCAATCAAATGTGGCGTTGTATTTTTTTTACCCTTTTTAAACCGCAAGATTATGAGTGAGAGTACTATGTATGTTACAAAGGAGACATTTGAAAAAATGCGTGAAGAGCTTCAGAAGATGAAATCGGTTGACCGACCGGCTGCGTCAAGGGCTATTGCAGAAGCCAGGGAAAAAGGAGATTTAAAAGAAAATGCCGAATACGATGCGGCCAAAGAGGCCCAAGGCATGCTTGAGGCCAAAATCAAGCAATTGGAAGGTGCCATCGCAAATGCAAAGATTGTAGACACCAGCGATATAGATACAAGTAAAGTAACTATACTTACTAAAGTAACCATTACTAATGTAGCTACTAAAAAAACGGTTACTTACCAGATTGTAGGAGAAAAAGAAGCTGACCTTAAAGCAGGAAAAATTTCTGCAGGTTCTCCTATTGGTAAAGGATTGATGGGAAAAGTAAGAGGAGAAGTGGCCGAGGTAATTGCTCCTACAGGAGTTATTAAATTTAAGATTGAAGACATCACTGTTTAATTAATTCTTCGTTGTTGTATGTTTCCGAAAAGCATACAACAACGAATTTCATATCTACAGGTTATGACCATTTTTTCCAAAATCATTGCGGGTCAAATACCATCTTATAAGATAGCAGAGGATGAACAATTTTTTGCTTTCCTGGATATTTTTCCACTGGTAGAAGGTCATGTGTTGGTTATTCCTAAACATGAAACTGATCGTTTCTTCGATCTATCGGATGAGTATCTCTCTGCTATGTTGCTTTTCGCTAAACCAATTGCCAAAGCAATCGAAAAAGCTTTTCCCTGTAACCGTTGTGGTATAAGTGTGGTTGGGTTAGAAGTTCCACATGCACATATGCACCTGGTGCCGATTAATAGCGCCGATGACCTGAATTTCACCAGAGGTAAATTACAATTGAGTCCTGAACAACTGCAGGAAAGTCAGCAACGGATATTGGCCGCGCTTTTAAAGTGAATTGTGAATGGTGAATTGTGAATGGTGTATATTACTTAATCCTTTACTTGTTGTGATTTCATATCTTAATTGGTAGTTGCATGTTATCTATCCTATTGCTGCAGCTTTCCAGGAATGCCAAAAAACAATGGACAATTCACCATTGACAATTCACTTTCCCCTAACTTTAGAAAAATAAACCCCACCGTATGCAAACTACTGCTTCAAAACGGGTCATTAATGGTTGGGCCATGTACGACTGGGCCAACAGTGTTTATAATCTAGTCATTACTTCAACCATTTTTCCTGCTTATTTCGAATCGGTAACCGGAGATGGTAATGATGCCACTACCAATGATACCGTTCAGTTATTTGGCAGAGAGTTTGTAAATACCTCTTTATATAATTATGCATTAGCAGTGGCATTTATGATTGTTGCACTGATATCGCCGATGCTTTCTTCTATTGCTGATTACAAGGGGAATAAAAAAAGTTTCTTATTCTTTTTCTGTACCATGGGCAGTTTAGCGTGTAGCGCTTTATTTTTTTACGGAAGTACGAACCTGGCATTTGGCTTGGCCTGTATGATTGTAGCCTGTATAGGTTATTGGGGCAGCCTGGTATTTTATAATTCATTTCTCCCGGAAATAGCTGCACCTGCCGATCAGGATCGTGTTAGTGCAAAAGGGTTTGCCATGGGATATACCGGCAGTGTAATTTTACAGATAGTATGTTTTGTTTTTGTGTTGAAACCAGATTTGTTTGGTATTACAGTCGGCAAAGCCTCACAAATTTCTTTTTTACTTGTTGGTGTATGGTGGTGGGGTTTTGGTCAGTTGGCATTGAGCCGTCTGCCTAAATCAACTCCTGCCGGAAATCTCAACAGTAAAGCGAGCATTTTCACAAATGGCTATAAGGAACTTAATAAAGTATGGAAGCAGCTTAGCCACACACCTATATTGAAAAGATATCTTGGGGCATTTTTCTTTTTTAATATGGGCGTACAAACCGTAATGCTTGCCGCCACTTTATACGGTAAAAGTGAACTGAATATACCTACAACCAACCTCATTATCGCCATATTAATAATTCAGTTGGTTGCCATTCCAGGTGCTTATACTATTGCAAAGCTCTCCGATAAACTGGGAAATTTCAGGGCATTGATGATTACAGTGGCTATTTGGATATTGATTTGTATCATCGGGTATCTATTGCCAAGAGATGGAGTGAATGAGTTTTATGCGCTGGCAGTACTGGTAGGATTTGTAATGGGCGGCATTCAATCTTTAAGCAGAAGTACCTATGCCAAACTAATGCCTGAAACAAAAGATACCACATCTTTTTTTAGCTTTTATGATGTTACAGAAAAAATTGCCATTGTAATTGGGATGTTTAGCTTCGGCTATATTAATGAATACACAGGCTCACAAAGAAATTCAGTATTGGCACTTGTAGTATTCTTTGTTATTGGATTGATATTACTCAGCTTTGCATCAGCAACTAAGCATAAACAAGGAAAAGTAGCATAGTTATGAAATTGTATTCGGTTAATAGTGGTTATTTTAAGTTGGATGGTGGGGCAATGTTTGGTGTTGTACCAAAATCAATGTGGAACAAATTAAATCCGGCTGATGAAAATAACATGTGCTCCTGGGCCATGCGTTGTTTGTTGGTGGAAGATAGGAACAGACTTATTCTCATTGATAATGGAATGGGCGATAAACAGGATGCCAAATTTTTTGGTCACTACTACCTGCATGGAAACGATACACTAGATAAATCACTTGCTCAATACGGTTTTAATAGAAATGATATCACCGATGTATTTTTAACCCATCTTCATTTCGATCATTGCGGTGGAAGTATAATTCGGGATGGAGATAAGCTGGTTCCGGCATTTCCCCATGCAACTTTCTGGAGTAATGAAAAACATTGGGATTGGGCCATAAAACCCAACGATAGAGAAAAAGCATCTTTTCTGAAAGAAAACATTCTTCCTATTCAGGAAAGTGGACAGTTGAAATTTATTAATACTCCATCAACAGGCTTTACAAGTAATGGACAATTAGAGACAGCGGCTTTTCTCGAGAATTTTTCTATCCGTTTTGTAAATGGACATACCGAGAAAATGATGCTGCCGCAAATAAATTATAAGGGGCATACCTTGGTATATATGGCAGATCTGCTTCCTTCCGCCGCTCATTTGCCTATTCCTTATGTGATGGCGTATGATATGTTTCCATTAACCACACTACATGAAAAGAAGCATTTTCTACAAGAAGCAGTTGAAAAGAACTACATACTATATTTCGAACACGATCATTTAAACGAATGTTGCAGCCTTCAGTTAACAGAAAAAGGAGTGAGGGTCGCTGAAACTTTCCCCCTCCACGCATTGTAAAGCTATCCAGGTTTGTAGTGTTTCACCTAATAATACCGCTTAAAAAATCCGTGAAAAAACGTGATAAAATCGGTGTTTTTCGGACTTCATTGCCATTTATTCATATTAAGTTTACGTTGAAATCCTAGCTTTAACACGCTATTTTAAAATCCAATGTCCAGAAACCAGGAAACCGGATGTCCTAATTGCGGATGCAGGATATCCTTCAGGCAGTTTATTCTGCTAAACAATTTTTCCGCCATCAACTGCGATACCTGCAATGCACGAATCGAAATTTCGAACCGGAATGGCAATGCAGTTATCGCAGTTGTTTCAGGAGTTATATCTGCTGCCACAGTGGTATATGCTGCTTATGCCGGTAAAGAATATTTAAATTCCTTTTTATTAGGTCTTATTGGAGGGGTTATACTGGCTACCCTTTTTGTGATAATTATCTGCAGGGTGCTATATAAAAGATCCCAGTTGTCGCGTAACGTACAAAGTAACCCTATACAGTATCCAAAAAATGCGATGGTGTCTAATGGTTAAAACTGATCATTGAACTAAGCGGGTATCTTAGGTTACGGTATTGCATCATGTCTACTTTTACACTTCCAACGATTATTGGACTTTCAATCCGAAGTGGTATATGATTGGGGTCGTCGCTCACCCATACCGTCATTTTTTCCCCACCTTCAAACAATGTTCCCTTAACCAGTAAGGGTTTGAATTTGATGGCCCTGAATTTACCATACTTTGTTTTGATGGTTTCCTTGCCTAAATACTTTATGTATAGGTTATAAACTTCATTGTCCAGAAACATGGAAAAGGGAATTTTTTCTTCAGGTTTATATTTATTGAAGTCAATATTCCGGGCATAATAAATAGAACTCAAAACATCCTGTACGCAACCGGGTACTTTAAATACACCTTCAGTTGTAACAGCGGTATTAGTTTCTTTATTAAACGTAATGTTTTCAAATTTTTTATAACCACCTTCGTCAATGTTCCGAATAAATTTTAGAGGCTGCAGATCGGTAGTGTCGATATATGATTCATACTTGTCCCTAACTTTAAAGATCCAGTCATAACTGGGGTTAGAGCTTCCTTTTCCAACTACATGGTAGGCAATTCTGTTGTTCATCTTATCGAGAGAAACGGAAAAATTGGCATTACCTGCATTTACATATAATCCAAGTACAGAATAAAATACATTAAATGAAATACTTTCACCTTCTTGAAAAGCGGTGTTCCGGATTCCGCAGAATTCATCTCCGGCCGAAAGGGGCTTTAAGGAGATAAGCCATATTAATAGTAAGAAAATTCGTTTCATGCTTGCCTGTTTACTTATTGTTTCTGAACAAACGAATGCCCAATAGAAATATACTACCTATTATAGCCGGAATAATCAGGTTTATTATCCAGATACTTCCGGTTGATGCAATGATGCCTAGCAGGTTGTTACTCAGTATGCCAAACAACTGTAAACTCACTTTTCCTCTTATTCCAATTTCCGCTAGTGTAATACTTGGAATAATGGTTAATATGACCAACAATACTGAAACAAGCGCTATTGTATCCCATATGCCTATTCCAACCTCAAACACTTGTATTACTAGCACATATTGTACCAGATATACAACGTATCGGAAAATAGAAAGAAGTAAAATTTTTGTTAAGAACTGCCACCCCAAACTTTCCATATTTTCTACTACAAACCTGTATCGCGACACAATCGGAATCTTTTCCAGTAGCCGGATTAGCCAGGATAATTTAAAATATAAAAGAATAAGCAATGCAGTTGCAAATCCGAGTACACTCATTAATCCTGTCAGCCAAAACATAGACAATCCCTCTAACTGATGGGTTGCATCGAAAATAAAAATGCGCATATATACCATTCCGGCTAAACCAAAGGAAAGGGTAGTAATAATCAGGCTCATGCTTCCTACTAATGAAATGGCCATGCCTTTCAATCGATTCCCATCATCCAGATATATTGATCTGGCAGCCGATTCTCCAAACCGATTAATACTATTAAAAACCAGCGCATTGCCGGTAATGGTTGCTTTAAGGGCCTTGGCAAAAGAAACTTTTTGCACTTTTGATACCAGTAATTTCCATTTATAGGATTCAATACCCAAATTGGCGAATACAAACAAAATTGCCAGTATTAGTTTCCAGGATTGCGGACCTTTTAAAGACCGTAAAATCATATCCCATGACTGCTGAATATCATCCTGATGCTGAACCTGCTGATAGATAGAGTAGGCCAGCCAGATAAAAAGTACTGGTCCTAGAAAGTAGTTCAGGAATATTTTTAGTCGTTTATTCAGGCACTGATGATTTAAGTAGTACAAAGAACGGGGAAATATAGCAGAATCATGGACTATGAAACTTGTTCAATAGACCATAGACCATAGTCTATGGCAGATGGCAAATAGATCGGGGTTTATAGTGGAGTATATATGGATTAAACAAAATGCTTCACCATGGACCATGGACCATGGTCCCTCTCTCCACAAATCTTCCGTATTTTCACCTGCGAATGGGAAAAGATGAAATTATATTAGGAATTGATCCTGGTACCCAGCTAATGGGTTATGCGTTGTTAAGGATTCATAAGGGGCAGCCGCAGGTATTGTTAATGGATATTTTGAAATTAACCTCACAGAAAGATATTTATGCCAGGCTCGAAACAATTCATGCAAAAGTTTGTGAGCTTATCAGGTTATATAAGCCTTCCACATTTGCCATTGAAGCACCCTTTTTCGGAAAAAATGTACAGAGTATGCTGAAACTCGGCCGTGCACAGGGTGTTGCTATTGCAGCAGCCATGCAGGCAGGTTTAACGGTAACAGAATATTCTCCTAAAAAAGTGAAACAGTCTATTACCGGCAATGGTAATGCCGATAAAGACCAGGTATGGAAAATGTTACAGCGTATTTTACAAATAGCCGAAAAGCCACAATATTTTGATGCTACAGATGCTCTGGCGGTTGCCCTCTGCCACTATTACCAATCATCCTCACCGCTGGCAATTAATGGAAAAAAAGGAAAGGGGTGGGAGGATTTTATTGCGAAAAATCCAAGCAGGATTAAATAATGGCAGATGTCAGATGTCAGATGTCAGATTTTTTTAAATCTGCAGACTCAATAAATGCCTATCTATCTCCTTAGCTAAAATATCAAATCTGCCATCTGCGATCTGCCATTCCACAATCCAAACCTGCCATCCCTACTTCAGGTATCCCGTCAATACAAGCACAAGCAATATCGCTCCGCCAATCACTCTGTACCAGCCGAAGAGGCGGAAGCCGTGTTTTTGTAGGAAGCCTATGAAGAATTTGATGGCGAGCATGGCTACGATAAATGCTACCAGGTTACCGACTGCAAGTGCGATGAGGTTATCGGTATTGGTTAATATTTCAGGATTGTCTTTCCAGGCTTTTAATAACTTATAACCGGTTGCGGCAGCCATGGTTGGTACGGCAAGGAAAAAAGAAAATTCTGCTGCTAATCCCCTGTTTAATTTTTGTTGCATACCTCCAATAATACTAGCGGCACTGCGACTCACACCTGGTATCATTGCAACGCATTGCCATAGTCCAATCATGAATGCGCGCACAAAACTCACTTCCTCTTCTTTATCAATTACTGGCTGCTGAAAAAGTTTGTCAATAAACAACAATACAAAACCACCTGCCAGCATGGTGATGGCGACTGTAAGTGGACTTTCAAGCAGATCATCAATCTTATCAGAGAAGAGCGCACCGAGTGCCAGGGCGGGAATAACGGCTATTAAAAGTTTTAGGTAAAAGTTCCATCTGTTAAGCGGAAAGAATTTTTTTCTGTATAGAACTACCACCGACAGAATAGCTCCAAGTTGAATGGCTACCTCAAACAGTTTCGTGAAATCGTCTTTTGCGATACCCAAAAATGAACTCGCAATAATCATATGACCAGTAGAAGAAATAGGCAGGAACTCGGTTATTCCTTCTACAATGGCAATTATAATGGCATCGAATATAGACATGGAGGAGAGTTGAAGTAGTCCGAAAGTCGGTTTGTTTGAAAGTCCGAAAGAAAGCTTAGTGTATAGTAAATCCTTCAGTGTATTTCTGTGTCTTCAGTGGTAATATTAATGCCACTTAAGACACAGAAATACACTGAAGGGTAGGGGATTTATTTTCCTTTTTTGAAGATCGCATAAATCTCTACCGCCAATCCGATTACGATAAGGATTGGTGCGATGGTAATGCGCGTGGTGCTGTAAACAACTTTGTAATCAAACACATTTGGGTCATTGCTTTTACCGCCACTCATCAAAAAAAATCCAAGCGCAATAATAACACCTCCTATCAACATCCACTTGTAATTATCTTTTGTAAAAAGTGGTGCTGGAGTATTTTTTGTTTCAGTCATATCAGTCAGTTTTTAAGAATTATTGTTTGTTCAAGTATTTTCTTTTAACCATTTACCATTCACATCTAATAAAGATCGTCCAATTTCATTTTTAAATATTTCAGTACGCTTCTGTAAGTACTGTACACTGAAATGCCTACGCCCAGAACAATCAGGCCACCAAAAAGTATAAAAGTAAGTTTCCAGTCGCGAATGGCTTTTAACTGCGGAAACTGACTTTCAGCCCAACTGATGATGCTAAATAACAATACGATCGCAATACCTGAACTAATTAATCCATTGACTATTGCCCTGATATTCAAAGGACGGGCAATGAAATTGCGCGTTGCCCCCACCATTTGCATGGTTTTGATCAGGAAGCGATTGCTGAACATCGCCAGACGTATTGTATTGTCAATACTTACTATAACGATAATACATAGTATGATGGCAATCACCAGGAATATGAGCCCGATTTTGGCCGCCCGCTCATTCAAATTACCCACCAGGGTTTGGGGATATTGAATATCGGTGATTTGGTTGCCATATTTGCCCAATAATTCGGTGGAAATGGCGTTTAGACTGTCTTTGTTTACGTATCCGGCTTTGGCATAAAAATCAATGCTTTCCGGAAGAGGGTTCATATCGAGTATTTTGGCCCAATCTTCATTGTTTTCCCGGTTCCAGATTTCCTGTGCCTTCTGTTTATCTACATAAGTAACAGTTTTTGTATAAGGACGACCAGCAATGTATTGCTGAATTTGCCCGATGGTATCTTTATTAAGGGTACGTAAATAGGCGCTGATGCGGATATCTTCCTTAAATGCATTACCCACCGAATTAATATTCAGGAAAAACCATCCCATGATACCCATAATCAATAGAACCAGGGCAACACCAATAATGGAGTAGATATAATTGGGTTTACTACGTTTTAAAGAAGATTTTGCGCTGTCTGCCATACTAATTCCTGTTTTTTTCTTTTCCCCCTTCTCCACCAGTGGAGAAGGGCAGGGGATGAGGAGCAAATGTAGGGTTTTGACGCCTAAAGACTTACATTTGCAGCCACTCTAACGATTATTTCGCTTTTGAAAAATAGCGTAATCCTGACTTATTTGGGTTAAAGATATGTTAGGATTACCGGCAGTTGCCGAAAAGTACTGAGCCTTCAGTTTCTGATCAGCAGACCTGCCCAATTAATAACGCTTTACAACAACAAAAAGTATACAGAACAGGACCAAATATGGAATACAATTTCAGGGATATTGAACAAAAATGGCAGTCAGCCTGGGTAAAAGACAAAACCTATCAGGTAAAAAACAATTCCGATAAACCAAAGTATTATGTACTGGATATGTTTCCCTACCCAAGTGGTGCGGGATTACATGTGGGACATCCCCTGGGTTATATAGCTTCTGATATAGTGAGTCGTTTTAAAAGACTCAAAGGATTCAATGTATTGCACCCGATGGGATATGATGCTTTTGGTTTACCTGCCGAACAATATGCCATTGAACATGGTGTGCATCCTGCTAAAAGTACCGCACAGAATATCGATAATTTCAGGAAGCAACTGGATAATATAGGTTTTAGTTACGATTGGGATCGTGAAGTGCGTACCTGTGAGCCGGGTTATTATAAGTGGACACAATGGATATTTCTGCAGTTGTTCAATAGTTACTATAACAGGCAACTACAAAAAGCCAGTCCGATTACAGAGCTAATAGCGGCTTTTGAAAAAAATGGTAATGCAGATCATGTTTGTCCGGGTGATAACAGTATTCAGTTTACTGCAGATCAATGGAAGGCTTATTCAGCAAAAGAACAGCAGGATATTTTGATGCACTATCGACTTGCATTTTGTGGATACGGTGAAGTTAACTGGTGCGAAGCCCTTGGTACCGTGTTAGCCAATGATGAAGTTGTGAATGGGGTGAGTGAACGTGGGGGACATCCTGTTGTAAAAAAGAAACTACGCCAGTGGTACCTACGAATTACTGAATATGCTGATCGCTTACTTAGTGGCCTCGACACCATCGAGTTCAGCGAAGCCATGAAAGAAATGCAAACGAACTGGATCGGAAAGTCCTCGGGAGCAGAGATCAGCTTCAAGCTACAAGCTGCAAGCCACAAGCAAGAGCCATCAAGCTTGCAGCTTGAAGCTTGTAGCCTGGAGCTCAATGTTTATACTACTCGCCCCGATACCATCTTCGGAGTTGACTTTATGGTTGTAGCGCCTGAGCATGAGCTTATTGAAAAAATTACCACGCCAGAGCAAAAAGAAGCGGTGGAGGCTTATGTAGCTTATGTGAAAAGCAGAAGTGATAGAGAGCGTCAGGCAGAGAAGAAAATTACCGGATGCTTTACGGGTGCTTATGCCATCAATCCATTCGACGGAAGAGAGATACCGGTATGGATTTCAGAATATGTACTGGCAGGTTATGGTACAGGAGCTATTATGGCAGTGCCATGTGGCGATGAGAGAGATTTTAAATTCGCTCAACATTTTAATATTCCTATTACCAATATTATTGGTGCTGCTTTCGATGGCAATGAAGCCAATCCAACCAAAGATGCCATACTCCATAACAGTGGTTTCCTCGATGGTATGAAAATGAGAGATGCCATAGAACTGGTGATTAGTAAACTGGAGGAGATGGGTATCGGTAAACGCAAAGTGAACTACAAAATGCGTGATGCAGCATTTAGTCGCCAGCGTTACTGGGGAGAACCATTTCCTATTTTATGGAAAAATGGTATTGCTTATCCGCTGGATGAATCGCAACTACCCTTAACCTTGCCAAATGTAGAATCGTATAGCCCTGGTCCGGAAGGCGAAGGTCCACTGTCGAATATTCCGGATTGGACCAATCAGTTTGGTGATAAAGGGGTGTTGGAAACCAATACAATGCCTGGTTATGCCGGAAGTAGCTGGTATTTCCTGCGATATATGGATCCCCAAAATGATCAACAGTTTTGCGGCAGAAAAGTTAGCGATTACTGGAACCAGGTTGATCTTTATATCGGTGGTACTGAACATGCGGTTGGACATTTATTGTATAGCCGTATGTGGACCAAAGCTCTCTACGATTTAGGGCATATTGGTTTTGATGAACCATTTAGGAAATTGCTGAACCAGGGGATGATACAGGGAAGTAGCAGATTTGTGTTTCGGAAAAAAGGAACACAACTTTTTGTGTCTGCAGGGTTAATAAATAAAGAAGAAGTTGATCAGTTACATGTCGATGTAAACATAGTTGATGGTGTTGAATTAGATATTGAAGCCTTTAAAAAATGGCGCAACGGCGAATATGCTAATGCTGAATTTATGTTGGAGGATGGTAAATATATCTGTGGGGTGGAAGTGGAGAAAATGTCTAAATCCAAATTCAATACCGTTAATCCGGATACGTTGGTTGAGAAATTCGGAGCAGATACATTCCGTATGTATGAAATGTTCCTTGGTCCGGTAGATCAAAGCAAACCTTGGGATACCAAGGGAATTGAAGGGGTACACCGTTTCCTTAAAAAGATGTGGCGATTGTTTTTTGATGAAACAAAAGGTGAAATCTGGAACAACGACACACCAACTGCTGAAGAATTAAAAGTATTACACCGCACTATCAGGAAAATTGAAGAAGATACAGAACGATTCAGTTTCAATACGGCAGTAAGTAGCTTTATGATTTGCGTAAACGAACTGAGTGATCTTAAATGTCATAAGAAAGAAATACTTGAGTCATTGCTGATTCTCTTAACTCCTTATGCCCCACATATTGCTGAAGAACTTTGGCAGCAATTGGGCAACAGTGGGTCTATTCTCGATGCACATTTTCCTGTATTCAATGCTGCACATGTAACAGAAACAAGCAAGGAATACCCCATCAGTATTAATGGTAAAATGAGAACCAACTTAACCATTGCGCTGGATGCTACGGAAGAGCAGGTTAAAGAACTGGTACTGGCTAATGAACTGGTTCAAAAATGGATGGAAGGAAAGCCTTTGAAGAAACTGATTTTTGTGAAGGGAAAGATGATTAATGTAGTAGTATAAAGACTTGATTTAGGGGAGATGCCGGTTTTCAGGCATCTTGCCTAATTTGGGCATCTTCTGTAAAGTGAATGTTGGCGTTTCTTCCTGCGTGTCTCCCTTAATTGACATGGTTATAAATAATAAACCATCTTTTATATGTCCAGGCCATTCATCTGTAATGTATTCACCTAAGCTATTTTGAGAAGTAACCATAATAAGGTTACTTTTTTTATTAAAACAATACTTTGTATCATTTATCATTAATTCTCCCATGAACCGCATACTTAATTTCGATGCGGTTGTAAAGTCAAATTCAATGCTGCCATACATCATTTTATGTATATCTATCAGCGCTTGTTTGGCGGAATCAGCACCATTGTTGTAAGCTCCTGGAAACACAGACATAGAATCAGTCAGGAAGTTAAAAAATCCATCTTCCGTTTTTACGCTAACAACTCTCCAATTACCAATTAAGCTGCTATCACATTGTGCATGAATCTCAGTAACTGAAATAAATAAGACAATAAGAAAAGCAACTTTTTTCATGTATAGTATTAGCTTAATTCCCGCAATATATAAAAAAATTTAATATTTTTTATCCCGTTGTTAAACCGTCGGTCAATCCAACCTTTTTGTCATTTATAACTTAAGTATATTGTACATCCAAAAACTGCATACATGAATAGGATCATTTCCTGCCTGCTTGGCTGCATAAGCCTCGCCAGCGTACAAGCTCAATCCAATCAACCTTACTTTTTATCAAACCCGGCTATAAGTCCGGATGGCGAAACCATCGTTTTTGCCTTTGAAGGAGATCTATGGAAAGCTGCCATTAAAGATGGTAAAGCCACCCGCATAACAGCCATGCAAGGGTATGAAACCAGTCCACGCATTTCTCCTGATGGACAATGGCTGGCATTCAGCAGCAGGCAAATGGGTAACGCTGATATTTATCTAATGCCCCTGACAGGTGGTGAAATAAAGCAGCTGACATTCCACAGCGCAAACGACGAAGTGAATAACTGGAGCTGGGATAGCAAGAAAATATATTTCACCTCTAATAGAATGGGTCAGGTTTCCGGGTTTACGGTAAATATTAATGGAGGTACGCCACAAAGATTATTCGGTAATCATTTCTTTCAGTTGGATCATGGTTTGGCTGAACATCCTTCCGGAGATATCTACTTCAACGATACCTGGGAAAGTACCAGCCAAATAGCCCGTAAGCGCTATAAGGGACCTTTTAACCCTGATATCCAGTCGTATAATATTGCCAGCAAGCAATACAAAAAACATACAGAATGGGAAGGAAAAGATTTCGCTTCAACCATCGATAAAAGTGGGAAATTGTATTTTATTTCTGATGAAGCAAATGGTGAATACAACCTTTATACATTAGAGAATGGAAAGAAAACGGCTCTTACCCGTTTCAATTCTTCTATCAAAGCTCCAGTGGTAAATGCCTCTGGTACTAAAATAGTTTTTGAACGCGATTACCAACTATGGCTTTATGATATTGCTTCAAAACGTTCAGAAAAATTAAATATCAGCCTGAACCGTAACTATGTTCTGCCAGCCGATAAAGATTATAATGTACGTGGTGCAATAACCAATATGGACGTTTCTCCTGATGGGAAAAAAATAGCTTTTACATCAAGAGGAGAAGTATTTGTAAGTGACCTTGATGGAAAATTCGTACAACAGATCAATAAAGGAAATACGGAAAGAGCAAGGGAGGTAAAGTGGATGAGCGATAATAAAACTATTCTCTTTAATCAAACTGTAGATGGTTACCTGAATTGGTTTACAGCTACAGCAGATGGATCCGCACCTGTAAAACAAATCACAAAAGATGTTAAGAATAATCGATCTGGAGTTTTAAATAAAACCAGGACCAAACTGGTTTATCTTAGTGGACGTGATGAAGTGAAACTACTTGATTTAAAAACATGGGAAAATAAAACACTGGTTAAAGATGAAATCTGGGCCATCCAGAATTCCGATCCAGGGTTTTCTCCCAATGACGAATATGTTTATTTTACTGCCATCAGAAATTTTGAGCAGGATATCTTTATCCATCACCTGAAAGATAACCGTACCATTAACCTTACAAATACTGGTATCACGGAAGCGGGTCCTGTTTGGAGCCCTGATGCAAAGTATATTTATTTTATCTCATCCCGCACCAAACCATCTTATCCATTCGGAATGCAGAATCCAAGTATCTATCGGATGCCGTTAGAGAAAATAGATGCTCCTTACCGTAGTGATAAATACGAGGCTCTTTTCAAAACAGAGAAAAAGGACACTTCGAAAAAAGAACCGGCACCTATTAAAATTGATGCTGCTAAAATTATGGATCGACTGGAGCAGGTTGGACCAAACTTCGGTTCCCAATTCCTTTTGAATGTTTTACAGAAAGGAGAAAAAACCATTGTATTGTATGTAAGTAATCATGCTGAAGGACGACCAGCTTTGTGGAAAACAACCCTTGAACCATTTGAGCAACCCAAAACAGAAAAAATTAATGGAGCTGATGCATTCAGTGTTGATTATGCGGAAGGTGGAGACAAGACTATGGTGCTGATCAACGGCTCTGTTTATAAATTGAATCTGGATGCAAATAAAGTAGACCCAGTCGCCATTTCTAAAGTATTCAGGAGAAACCTGTCTGCAGAATTTACACAAGTGTTCCAGGAAACATGGGCACATGTAAATGAAAATTTCTATGATGAAAAATTCCATGGTATAGATTGGCTGGCAACACGCAAAAAGTATGAAGTATTTTTACCTTATCTGAATACAAGAGGAGACCTGCGTACTTTGCTTGCAGACCTTTTGGGCGAATTGAACTCATCGCATCAGGGCTTCTCCTCCTCAGGTGATGAAGAGTCGGTGCAGCTTTCTAATAGAACCATGGAAACAGGGATTATCTTCGAAAACGACGATCCTTATAAAGTAAAATATGTAGTGTCAGGTAGTAATGCCGACAGGGCAACTGTTGATGTTCGCCCCGGCGACATTTTGGTAAAAGTGGATGAAGAATCGGTGGACACAAAAACAGACAGGAACTATTATTTCAGCAGACCTTCACTCGATGCTGAGTTGAACCTTACATTCAACCGCAACGGACAAACCATTACTACCAAAGTACATCCTCAGGGCTCATTATTTGCCAACCTTTCGCAGGAGTGGAGTGATATCAACCAAAAGCGTGTTGATGAAAAAACCAATAACCGTGTCGCATACCATAATATGAAAGATATGGGTACCGGTGAACTGGAAAAATTCCTGATTGATATGACACAGGATTTTTATCAGAAAGAAGCATTGATACTCGACCTGCGATATAATACGGGTGGTAATGTGCACGATGAAGTATTGAAATTTTTAAGTCAGCGTGCCTATTTACAGTGGAAATACAGGGAAGGTAAACTAACACCTCAATCCAATTTTGCACCCGCCGATAAACCAATTGTGTTATTAATCAATGAACAGTCGCTGAGTGATGCTGAGATGACATCACAGGGTTTTAAAGCACTTAAACTCGGAACCATTATCGGTATGCCGACATACAGGTGGATTATTTTCACCAGCGGTACAGGATTGGTAGACGGATCATTTGTTCGCCTGCCAAGTTGGGGATGTTATTCTTTAGACGGAAAAGACCTCGAAATTACTGGTGTTGAACCTGATATTAAAGTGCCGATGAATTTTGAGGATCGTATTAATGGACGTGACCCACAATTGGATAAGGCTATTGAAGAAATCATGAAGAAACTCAAAAAATAATCTTTCATAATCTGTGAATCTGTGGCAAAATATTTTAAGCCACAGATTCACAGATTAAGTTTAATCGGCTCTTATGTTTCATTCCATTGTTCCTTTTGAAAAGGGGACAGATTTACTTTTTCAACTCGACCTTACTGCCAATAACACAGCGGTAACCAGTGAGTTGGTAAATGATACCAATGCATTTGATGCTTATATAACTGCTTGCCGGCTGAATGCAGGTGCCCGATATGCGATTGGAGGATATAATGAGCATCGAACAGTTTATAGCAGGAGTGCTGTATTTGATACTGCAGATGAACCACGTCGCTTGCATTTGGGAGTTGATATTTGGGGAGATGCAGGTACACCTGTATTTGCACCATGCGATGGTGAAGTGCATAGTTTTGGATTCCATGAAACCTATGGAGATTACGGAGCGGTGATTATTTTAAGGCATATAATTGAAGATGCAGAGATTCATAGCTTATATGGACATCTTTCTTTAGGTGATCTGGATGGTTTGTATGAAGGAAAGCCCATAAATGGAGGCGATCAAATAGCTCATTTTGGACTACCTGAAGAAAATGGTCATTGGCCACCGCATTTGCATTTTCAGTTGATTAAAGATATGCAGGGCATAAAAGGAGATTACCCCGGCGTATGCAAATTCAGTGAGCGTATAAAATACCTCAATAATTGTCCTGATCCAGCCTTTATTTTGCGACACACATTCTAATCTCTTCTGTGGCCTTCTGTGCCCTCTGTTGCATTATTAATTGCCACTGAAGACACAGAAAGACACAGAAAGGGCAATCATTCACAATTCAATATTTAGTAGCTTTGGCCCATGTTAAACCCAAATCTTAACAGTGATTCTGGTAACCTCAGTGGTTCTGAAAAAGAATTTGAGAATGTCATTCGCCCGGCAGAAATCAATGATTTTTCAGGTCAGCCACAGTTAATTGAGAACCTTGTTATTTTTATCAAAGCTGCTAAGCTAAGGGGTGAAGCTTTGGATCATATCCTCTTTCATGGTCCACCGGGCCTGGGTAAAACCACCTTAAGCAGAATTGTTGCCAATGAACTGGGGGTAAGTATTAAAGAAACATCGGGTCCGGTTATTGAAAAACCGGGTGACCTGGCAGGACTATTAACCAACCTTCAACCCAATGATGTATTGTTTATTGATGAAATTCATCGTTTGAGTACGGTTGTAGAAGAATACTTATACGCTGCGATGGAAGATTTCAGGATCGATATTATGATTGATTCTGGTCCGAATGCTAGAAGTGTACAGATAAACCTGAATCCATTTACCCTTGTTGGTGCTACTACCAGAAGTGGATTATTAACAGCCCCATTATTGTCAAGATTTGGTATTAAGTCGAGACTGGAATATTACCAGGCTGAGACACTACAAAAAATTATTGAACGTAGTGCTGCTATATTAAACACCTCCATTCAATCAAATGCGGCATTTGAAATAGCCCGAAGAAGCAGGGGTACACCTCGTATTGCAAATGGCTTGTTGAGAAGGGTGCGCGATTTTGCTCAGGTTTTGAATGACGGTGAGATTGATTTAGGTATTACACAGCATGCCCTGAAAGCTTTGAATGTGGATGAGCATGGATTGGATGAAATGGACAACAGGATTTTATTGGCCATCATTGATAAGTTTAAGGGAGGCCCTGTTGGGTTGACTACCATAGCAACTGCAGTAGGAGAGGAAGCTGGAACTTTGGAAGAAGTATATGAACCTTTTTTGATACAGGAAGGCTTTTTACAGCGAACACCAAGAGGGAGAGAAGTTACTGCTAAAGCTTATACCCATCTTAATCGTGCTTTTAAGCAAACGGGTAATCAATCAGATTTATTTGCTTAAATAATTAAGCCACAGATTCACAGATTATGAACGATTAATCTGTGAATCTGTGGCTTAATAAATTATTGTTAGTGGTACTAAGGTGCTACCAATCTGAATCCATTCCCGTGAATATTCACGATTTCAATATTCGTATCGTCTTTCAGGTATTTGCGCAGCTTTGCGATATACACATCCATACTTCTACCATTGAAATAAGTATCACTACCCCATATTTTTTTCAGCGCACGTTCGCGGGGCAATAAATCATTTTTATGTTCGGCAAGCATTTTCAATAACTCATTCTCTTTAGGAGAAAGTGTTTGCGTGCTATCGCCGGTTTTCAACTCACGTAACTTTGGATTAAAATGGTATTTACCCAGATCAAACTCAATATTTTCATTGGTTTTGTTTTCTTCTTCGTTACGCTTAAGGATAGCCCTGATTTTTAACAATAAAACTTCACTGTCAAAAGGTTTAGTGATATAATCATCAGCGCCAAGTTTGTAGCCCTGGATAATATCTTCTTTCATGGTTTTAGCACTGAGGAAGAACAGAGGAATATCCGGATCTACATCACGAATTTCTTCAGCAAGGGTAAATCCATCCATATTGGGCATCATTACATCTAGGAGGCAGATATCATATTTCTCCCTTTGAAATGCAGCAAGCCCTAATCGTCCATCGCGTTCCAGTGTTACATCGTAATCGTTCAGTTCCAGATAGTTCTTTAATACCATACCCAGATTGGTATCGTCTTCGCACAAGAGTATCTTAAATTTTTTCTTGTCTTCCATGGTTCTAAAATTTATGTAAATAAAGATAATTCACTACTACTTAACATCCTATAGTCTGCAATCTTTTGTTAAAGGTGGGGTAATAGGTGCTGGGTACTAGGTACTGGGTATTAGGTATTAGGTGTTAGGTGTTAGGTGGTGCTTGTGGTCGATGAGTACATTTATTCATAATAACCTCTTCTCAGTACCCAATACCTATTACCTAGCACCTAACACCTAACGCCTAACCCCTACTCCCAACCGCTTATCCGTTAAGGTCCTTAAAAATGCAACCAGGTCGGCTTTTTCTTGTTTGTTCAGACCTAAAGGGGCCCCCATGGTACTATCCATATTAATCGGATTCAATACAAAAGCTCCGGGGTTATTGTAATATTCTATTACTTCTTCAAGGGTTTGAAACATGCCATTATGCATATAAGGAGCAGTAAGTGCTATATTCCGTAGTCCTGGAGTTTTGAATTTTCCAAGGTCTTCTTTTTTTCTGGTGATCAGGTATCTGCCCGAGTCTTTCAAAGCATATCCGTCGAATAATCCAATATTTTTAAACTGGTCATCGGTAAAATCTGGCCCTCTGTGACAATCGAAACATTTGGTTTTTTCACTGATGAATAATTTTCTTCCTCTTTCTTCCGAATCAGTAAATGCGATGATATCATCTATATAGGCATCGAATCTACTGCTGTCTGTTTCCAGCGTTTTCTCAAAAGCTGCGAAAGCGGCACCCAGGTTATATTTATTGGGGGTTGTTTTGAAGATACGCAGAAACAGTTTTTTATACTCGGCATTTGTATTTAATCGCTTTACCGCTTCGTCAATCGATAATCCCATTTCATCAGGATGTGCAATAGGCATCAGTGCCTGTTCTTCCAGTGATTTGGCACGACCATCCCAGAAAAAATAGGGGCGGTTTTTCATGTTCAAAACAGAAGGTGTATTTCGAAGGGTTGATCTTCCTTCAATTCCTATGCTGAAAGCCAAAGTATCAGCAAAGCCAAATTCAGGCAGGTGACAACTTGCACAACTTATACTATTGTCTTTTGAGAGAATTTTGTCGTTAAAGAGTTTTTTACCCAGTGCAGCTTTTGTATTAACAGGCGGCGGTGAAGTATAGGCAGCTAGGATGATTCCTGAAAACATTATAACCAGGATGGCTGCAATAGTCTGCTTCATGTTACAAAAATACTGAATCACCCGATTTTCATTTTCTGTTTTATTTTTACGGATTCAAATAAGGATAAACAGCTGTATTATGTTACTTACATCAGACAATAAATTCAAAAAACTCATTGTAATTGGCGACAGGGTACTGGTACGACCATCCAAACCTGATGAACAAACAGCGAGCGGTTTGTACCTGCCACCCGGTGTTCAGGAGAAAGAGAAAGTACAACAGGGGTATATCATTAAAACAGGTCCTGGGTACGCTATTCCAATGCCCGTTGATGAAGAACCCTGGAAAACAGATGAGGAACAGGTAAAATATGTGCCCTTACAGGCAAAGGAAGGAGATTTAGCAATATTTCTGGTCAGCGGTGCTACGGAAGTGATGTATGAACAGGAGAAATATTTTATCGTGCCACAGAGTGCTATATTATTGTTGGAAAGGGAGGAGGAGCTTTGAGCTGTTAGCCTTTAGCTATAATGCATTAGCTTTTAGCAGATGTTGATGTGAATGGGTTTTCTATTTAATATTTAATGGTTTATTTTTAAATCAATAATTTTTACAAAAGCTAATAGCTAAAGGCTCATAGCTAACTGCCAAAAGCCCGGTTTTCCTTAACTTCCAAATCTGAATCCCATAAATCATACCATCAAAAAATCATTATGTCAGATCAGCAGGTATTTGTAGACGCAATTAACGCGGGATATGGTTTTAAAGGCGAGCAGGTAAAAATAGGAGTGGCCATGTTAAATGGTGAAGTAGTACCTGGTGCTGATATAAAGCTGCCACTTAAAACCATGAATCGACATGGTTTGATTGCCGGTGCAACCGGAACAGGGAAAACAAAAACTTTGCAACTTTTGAGCGAGGCCCTGAGCGATAATAGCGTACCTGTGTTATTGATGGATATTAAAGGTGATTTGAGTGGTGTTGCTGCTGCAGGACAAGCAAACGAAAAACTAACGGCACGAAGTGAAAAACTTGGCGTTCCTTTTGTACCTAATTCATTTCCTGTTGAACTGCTCACTTTAAGTAATGAAAAGGGAGTTCGGTTAAGGGCTACTGTAAGTGAGTTTGGTCCGGTTTTATTAAGTAAGATTCTTGGTTTGAATGATACACAGGGAGGTTTGGTAGCTATGATTTTTAAATATTGTGACGACCATAAAATGCCCTTGCTAAACCTGAAAGATTTCATCAAAATACTTCAATACATAGGTAATGAAGGCAAGGCTGAAATAGAGAAGGAATATGGTAAAATTTCAACAACTTCAACAGGTACCATATTGCGGAAAATTATTGAACTTCAGCAACAAGGTGCAGATATTTTCTTTGGAGAAAAAAGTTTTGAAACCGATGACCTCATGCGAATCAGCGATGATGGCAGGGGAATGATTAACGTTTTGCGTGTAACTGATATGCAAGACAGGCCAAAACTGTTTTCCACTTTTATGTTGCAACTACTGGCTGAATTATATGCCAGTTGCCCGGAAGAAGGAGACCTCGACAAACCTAAACTGGTTATTTTCATTGACGAAGCACACTTGGTTTTCAATGAAGCTTCCGATGCCTTATTACAGCAGATTGAAACAGTGATTAAACTAATTCGCTCTAAAGGAGTGGGTATTTTTTTCTGCACCCAGAATCCTCAGGATATTCCTGCCTCTATACTAAGTCAATTGGGTATGAAAATCCAACATGCATTGCGAGCTTTTACTGCTGCGGATAGAAAGACAATCAAGCAGGCGGCTGAGAATTTTCCAGAAACCGCTTTTTATAAAACAGATGAGCTGTTAACACAAATGGGAATTGGGGAGGCGCTGGTAACCCTTTTAAATGAAAAAGGAATACCTACACCACTGGCACATGTTATGCTATGTGCACCTCGTAGTAGAATGGATATTTTAACGGAACAGGAAATCAACCAATTAACGAGTTCCAGTAAACTGGTGGCAAAATACAGTCAGGAAATCGACAGTCATAGCGCCTATGAAATATTAACCGACAAACTGGAAGAAGCTGCAGCAAGGAGTCAGGAAGTTGAAACGATGACGGAAAAAACAACAGGTAGAAAAAAACAGGATGACAGTTTTTTTGATAACCCTGTGGTTAAGCAGGTTGGAAGAACAGCAGCAAGCATAATCACCAGAAGTCTATTAGGCGCATTGGGATTAGGAGGGCGCTCCAGTTCAAAGACCAGAAGAAGGAGTTAAATGAATATTTCCGGATTCGTTTATTGTTATTAGTCCTTCACTTTGTAGAAAGTCAAGCACTACCCACCATTTTTCGCCCGAAATGTTTTTCATGGATGCGAATAATTGATCAATGGTGCAGTCGCCTTTTCTTAATTGCTGTTGAATGTTTGTTTCAAGTAAACTGAATTCTTCAACGGAAAGATTTTTCTTCTTTTTAGCTAAACAGTTATCACAGATACCACACTCGCGGATGGTTTTGTCACCGAAATAAATGCCGATAAACTGGCTGCGACAAGCTTCATTATCTCTCAGGTACCGGATCATGTCGTGTACTCGTTTTTTGAACTGTTCTTTTCTTTTAAAATATGCATCATGATCTATGTGAAGGTACTTAGCTGGTGCCCGATTTAAAAGATAATGAATTTGAGGTGTTTCTTTTTGTGGTAAATAAGTAATTACACCGTATGCCATTAATTCGCGTAATTGTTTTTTTACTGTTTCAACGGGTAGTCTGGTTAGTTTTGCGAGTTGTGATTCAAAAACAGAGACCTGGTTGTCGAAAATGCCTTCATATCCCCTGAGCAAACTTCTGATAGTAAGTTCCAGTGTCGGGTGAGCATTTTCAAAATTGTACAAAGCGTCTTTGTCGATGGTAAACTGAACTTGTGAGGGGAGGAAAATATTTTCTGCATAGCTGATATGTCCTTCCTGCTCCAGCACTTTCAGTGTGTTGACGGTGGTGATCAGGTCGAATTTAAAGCGGTCTGCAAATTCCCTGATATCAAAATCATAATAAGCCCCTTCTCCTGAGCCTACGGGCAATTGAAAAAAATCGGCCAATGCCTGGTAAATGGATTGTATAATCGGAATAGCTGGGTAACGCTTTTCTGGTAATTGTTCTAGTTGGTAAAGGTCGTCTTGCTGGAATAATGATACGGCAAATGCCCTATTTCCATCCCGACCAGCGCGACCTGCTTCCTGATAATAATTTTCCAGGCAGTCAGGAATATTAAAATGTATCACCGAACGAACGCCCGATTTATCGATTCCCATTCCAAATGCGTTGGTACAAACCATGATCCTTATTTCATTGTTGATCCATCTGGTTTGTTTAACTGTTCTTTCATCCTGTGATAGACCGGCATGGTAAAAATCAGCGGATAAGCCATGCAACTGTAATAAGGAACTGACTTCTTTGGTAAGTTTTCTGCTGTTACAATATACAATGCTGCTACCCGCAACGTTATGGAGTATTTGTATCAGTTTATTGATTTTGCTTTCAACTGGGAAACAACTGTAAGACAAAGCAGGTCTTTCAAATGATTGCCGGAAGAGATGGAAGTCTTTGAATTGTAATTTCCGGATAATATCTTCCTGAACTATTTCAGTAGCTGAAGCGGTAAGGGCGATTACTGGTACATTACTCAGTTCTTTTCGTAGTTGGGCAATGCGAATATAAGGTGGTCTGAAATCATACCCCCATTGCGAAATACAATGCGCTTCATCTACCGCTATCAATGATATATCTAAAGCAGGTAAGTATTCCTGAAACAGGGTTGATTCTATTCTTTCCGGTGACAGATAAAGAAATTTAAAATCTCCACGAACTGCTTTTTGTAATGTGTTTTTTACTTCTGCATAACTCATGCCGCTATTTAGTGAGGCGGCAGGAATTCCTTTATCCAATAAATGTGTAACCTGGTCGCGCATGAGTGCGATAAGCGGACTAATTACTATACACATACCATCCATCAACATGGCCGGTACCTGGAAGCAGATTGATTTTCCGCCACCGGTTGGTAAAAGTGCTAATGTGTCTTTCCCCTCCATCACAGACTGAATGATATCTTCCTGCATAGGCCGGAAGCTATTGTGTCCCCAGTATTTTTTTAAAATATCGATTGGAGTAATCATGGAAAAGAATGAAGTGATCAAAAATACGGGGAAATATCAGATGTCAGATGGCAGATGTCAGATGGCTGATAGCTGATGTCTGATGTCTGATTTGAAGGGATTGCCTTCGCCATTGTTGGTCGCCTCCGCCATTTTTGGTCGCCTGACCAACAATAGTTACACAGAGAGGGTGTTCGCTTTATATATGTGCACTTAGTATTTATGCGGGCAGCAAAATGAATCATAGGTATCGAATTAGTTTGTAGTTGGTCAGGCGACCAACTACGGTAGAAGATTTTGCCTGTTGTTAGAAATTAATCTGATTTAACCGTATATTAGTATATCATGTTAAAATATCGACTATTCTTTTTTGGAGGGTTGTTATTACTAATATTGATATTAGCTGATGTTGCGTGGTGGATTGCTAATTTTACAGAAACAATATCCTACGAAGAGAATACAAAAAAATACCTCAGTCGCTTTCCGGCTTTTTTACAAAACGCAAGACTTACCACCGTTATTGAAATAGGTATACTATCTATAGCGCTTGTTGGATTTTGGAAGTCTAAGCAGGCAAATTATTTAAGAAAAGTAGCTGTACTATTATTTGCCTTAACCTCAGTTGTATTATTTTGGTTATTATTTACCCTTATGTGAAATATATTTTCTTATTTATTCTAACACATCAATAAATAAATTTGCCAAGCTCCTATTTCAATATTATTAATTGCATGGATAAAAAAATTGCAATAAGGTATCTGATATGTCTTTTTTGTTTGAGTTTTGTTTTAAGTGGATATGCACAGGAAAAGCGGCAGAAAACTTATGTACATGCGTCGGCTGGTTTTTTCAGGGGATCTACAAATAGTGATAATATTACTAATACTCCATTTATGCTGGATTTCAAAATAGGGGGTTTTCTGGGGGATAAAGATGTAATTGGTTTACAAATCTCTACGAGTACACAAAGTATTCCGACAAAGGGAACTACAAGATCCGTTTATATTGCTGATTTTGGATTGCCAGAAACATACGGTAGACTGACACATAAGTATACTGCAGTTGGTATGTTTTATGATCATTTTTTTTCGATTGGTAAAAAGATCGACATCTTTCCTTCAGCTTATTTACAATACCTGGAGTACAGGGCAGAAGACAAAGGCAATATTATTGTAGTAACTGATTCATCCAGAACTTATTTAAATAAAATTGAGAACAGTTTTAAAGGTAGGGTAGGCATAAATTTAAATTTGCAATACGCACTAAATAAATCTACTTCTGTAACGCTCCGTTTTGTTCAGTTTGATTGTAAACTATGGGATCATACAAAACAGAATCTTTCATTGGAAATGCCTTTATTAGTGGGGGTTAGGTGGATACTACGGTAGAATAGTTGAGCATTAACTCCCGCTGTTGTTGTTTAGGCGACCAACAACGCGTGGGTTATTCTTTTCCTTTCATATTCCTTATTTCTCTGTTCCTTATTCCTCTGTTCTCTCACCCTGCCCATCCTTCACGATCCAGGCTTCGATAATGAATCGCTTCCGCCAAATGCTCCGGCTGTATATCAGCACTATCAGCCAAATCAGCAATCGTTCTGCTCACTTTTAAAATGCGATCATAAGCTCGTGCACTCAGGTTTAGCTTTTCCATGGCACGCTTGAGTAAGTTTTCTCCCACATTGCTGATCCGGCAAATTTCCCTGAGTTGTTTACTGCTCATCTGTGCGTTGGCGTACACGCCATTCTCGCCATTATAACGGGTTGCCTGTATTTCTCTTGCTTTGATGACACGTTCACGAATCGCTGCTGAATCTTCTCCGTTTTGTTGATTGCTCAGTTCACTGAAAGCAACAGGTGTAACTTCTACATGCAGATCAATCCTGTCTAATAAGGGACCGGAAACTTTGTTTAAATATTTCTGCACAATACCCGGTCCGCAGGTACATTCTTTTTCAGGGTGGTTGTAGTATCCACAAGGGCAAGGATTCATCGAAGCTATCAACATGAAATTCGCTGGAAAATCCAGGGCAATTTTAGCCCTCGATATAGTTACCCTTCTTTCCTCCATGGGCTGACGCATCACTTCAAGAACGGTTCTTTTAAATTCTGGCAACTCATCTAAGAATAAAACACCATTATGTGCTAAAGATATTTCACCCGGCTGCGGAACACCACCACCACCTACAAGGGCAACATCACTAATGGTATGATGCGGTGACCTGAAAGGCCGCTTACTAATCAGTGCACTATGCTCAGGAAGCTTACCAGCGACACTATGAATTTTTGTTGTTTCCAGTGCTTCCTGCAAACTAAGCGGTGGCAGAATGGTTGGTAAACGTTTTGCCAGCATAGTCTTACCCGCCCCCGGCGGACCAATTAAAATAGCGTTATGTCCACCAGCCGCCGCAATCTCCAATGCCCGTTTGATGTTTTCCTGTCCCTTTACGTCTGTAAAATCAAATTCAAATTGGTACTGGTCATTGAAAAATTCTTCACGGGTATTAACAACTACAGGTTGAAGGCTGTTTTCATCTTTAAAAAATTCCACAACCGTCTTAAGATGATCAACACCATAAACCTGCAGGTTATTTACCATTCCCGCTTCCCGGGCATTCGCCATAGGTACTATCAATCCTTTATAACCCTCTTTTCTGGCTTGAATGGCAATGGGTAAAGCTCCTTTAATCGGTTGTATACTTCCATCCAGACTCAATTCTCCCATGATTACATAATCTTTCAAAGCATCGGCATTATCTAATTGCTCACTCGCACCGAGAATACCTAAAGCTATCGGAAGGTCAAAAGATGAACCTGATTTTCTGATGTCTGCCGGAGCAAGATTTACCACCAGTTTAATCCGAGGCATATCGTACCCATTGGTTTTAATGGCACTCTCTGTGCGCTGTAAGCTTTCCCTGACTGCATTATCAGGTAACCCAACAATCTGGTAGCCCTGCCCTGCACTCACATTTACTTCAACTGTTATCGTAATGGCCTCAACACCATAAACAGCACTACCAAAAGTTTTTACAAGCATGAATGAAATTCAAAAGTGAAAAATAAAAATTCAAAACGAGGGTAAGATAGGGAAGAGTAGGAAAGAAAAAATGAAATGAGGGGAAATACGGGGGACTTATACTTGAAAATGGCAGATGTCAGATGGCAGATCTCAGATTTGTATGTCGGAATTGATGGATTACAAGAGGGTCGCAGTGGAAGTTGATATTTTTGATTTAAAAAATGGATAGACAAATACTTGAGCAACGAACAAAGCAATTTCATATTGAGGTGATCAGATTATGTTTATTGTTACCTAAGAATAATGTGGGGTATGAAATAGGAAAACAACTCATTCGATCAGCTGGCTCTGTAGCTGCTAATTATAGGTCGTCTAAGAGGGCAAAATCTATGTTAGATTTTATTTATAAAATTGAAATTGTCTTGGAGGAGGCAGATGAATCATTATACTGGCTACAAGTAATAAAAGAGGCAGCGTTAATTCATGATCAAAATACCAAATCATTGATTCAAGAAGCCCATGAACTAACTGCCATATTCTCCGCAACAACCAAAACCGCCAAAAGCAAAATAAAAAAATAAATCTGACATCTGCCATCTGACATCCAACAATCTCCTCCCTACAGTTTCTGCAACAACTCCACCACTCCCTCTTTTCTTAAAATCAAGTATCCAAGTCTGTCGTTGCTGATGCCTTCTTTGAGTTGGTAGCTGAAAATTAGTTGATCGTCACTAACACTTGTTTCGAAATAACGGAACTGGATATTGCTATGCTGTTGTAAAGCATCACCAATTTCATATAAGTGAGTGGATAGAATAAATAGTACATTTTTCATTTTTCGTAATCCCTCTATCACAGTACTGCTGCATTTCATGGCATCTTGTACATTGGTGCCTTTGAAGAGTTCGTCTATGAGAATAAGCCAGTTCTTTCCATCACTTATTTTTTGAATAGTATTTCTGATTCTCTGTACCTCATTAAAGAAATAACTTTCTCCTTTGATGATATTATCTACAACATTGATATTACTTAATAAGCCATCGAATAAACTCATTTGCATTTTTTGAGCGGGTACGCCCATACCCAGATGCGCCAGGTAAACACTTACGCCTACAGCTTTGATAAAAGTGCTTTTACCAGCCATATTAGCTCCGGTGAGGAAGAGGAAATTTTTTTCGCGGCTTAACTCTACGTCATATGATACCGGTATCTGTAATAATGGGTGATATAAGGCTGATGCTTCTACGTAAGGCTGCTCAGATTTCCGGATTTCAGGAAAGCAGAATGCATATTTTTTACAGGCAATACTTAATGAAAGAAATGCATCAATCCTGCTGTAAATGTCAATCAGTTCAAAGAACTGATTTTTGTAGTGAGATCGCACAAAATCTGCATAGCTGAGTATTTTCCAGTTACTCAATCCTTCTTTACTTGCATGGCCCATTTCGGGGATCATGCCCTTGTTCAACAGCATTTCTATCCGATCAGCCCAAATGCGTAAATGCTTGCTGGTAGCATTATCTTTAAGCAGCTGAACAATTTCTTGCATTCCTTTTACAAAATCTATGCAATGACTAATCGTATACCTCGTTAAAGAAAAATCAGGGGCATTAAATAGTTTGTAAATAAAGCTGCTGAACGCATTAGGTTGTGTCGGATATTTATTAATCTGTGATTCATAAAACCTGGCAATTACCATGATGGTACCATTGGTGATGGTAATTGGCCAACGATCAATTAAAGGAATGAGATCACGAATAGTTTGCTGATTGTTTTCAATCGCCTCAACTGTAGATAAAGGCTTGGCCACCACGTCATAGAGATATTCCCTACCACCAGTTGTTTGTGTATGATCCAAAAAATGAACAACGGATAATTCTTCCTCACTATGAAATATGGAAAGATCGGCAAGTGTAGTTTTGTCTATCTGCATCTGTTAAAGTTAAGAAAGTCCGGAAGTCGGAAAGACCGGAAGTCCGAAAGATGAAGGTTTATTTTTTAATAAGCTACTGTTTAAAAAGTTTTAGTAACTAAACAATCGAGAAAAAGCTTAGCATGATAATGTATACGTATGGATTGGACAGGGACTTTCTTGATTATGATGATTTATCATGAAAGATCATGAAAATCTGTGTTCCATACTCACCCTTCCATGTCTGTGGTTAAACAAAAACATACAGCAATACAAGGAAGGGATCTATACACCATCTACATAACTTCCGGACTTCCGGTCATCGGACTTTCCGACTTAACCTCTATCGCTCAAACCCCAACCTCATCCCTTTCTTAGATTCATCAAATACCCCTTTTCCATATACAGGATGACCATTTACAAAAGTATATTCAACAGTAGCTGGTATAAATTGTCCTTCTAAAGGGCTCCATCCACATTTATAGAGAATATTATCTTTCTGAATAGTATAACCTTCATTCATGTTAACCAGTACTAGGTCAGCATAATAACCTTCCCTGATAAAGCCCCGGTCCTTTATCTGAAAACAGGTTGCTACTGCATGACTCATCTTCTCTACCACTTTCTCAATACTGATCTTTCCTTCTTTTACATAGTGCAGCATTAGTCCAAGGGAATGTTGCACCAACGGTAAGCCTGCATGTGCATGTTCATAGTCTTCCAGCTTCTCAGCCCAGGTATGTGGGGCATGATCGGTGGCGATAACATCCAGGCGATCGTCGAGTAATGCTTCCCAAAGAGCTTTACGGTTATGCGGCGCTTTAATTGCAGGATTGCATTTAATCTGGTTGCCCAGTCTAGCATAATCATCACTGGTAAAATGCAGGTGGTGCACACATACTTCAGAAGTGATTCTTTTTTCTGCCAGTGGCAGCATATTGCCAAATAGCTGTAACTCTTTTTCAGTGGTGATATGTAGTATATGCAAACGGGTATTATATTTCTTAGCGTATTGTATGGCTTTGAAAGATGATTCAAAGCAAGCATCTTCGTTTCTTATGATTGGGTGATCTGCAGGCTCCAGTATTCCTTTCTTTGCTTTTAGTGCCTGGAAATTTTGTTTGATGATACTTTCTTCTTCGCAATGCGTGGCAATCAATAATTCAGACCCTGCAAATACTTTTTCCAACACCAGCGGATTATCTACCAGCAGGTTGCCGGTGGATGATCCCATAAATATTTTTACACCACATATCTCGTTCTTCTTATCATTGGTACGTAATATCTCTTCCAGGTTATCATTGGATGTTCCCATGAAGAAGGAATAATTAGCCAGCGAAGTATTCTTTCCTGTTTCATATTTCTGCTCCAATAAATCATGGGTAAATGCCGGTGGACTGGTATTCGGCATTTCCATAAAACTGGTTACACCTCCGGCAACTGCGGCTTTAGCTTCGGTGTAGATGGTTGCTTTATGGGTTAAACCTGGTTCCCGAAAATGTACCTGGTCATCTATTACGCCTGGTAATAATAATTGGTTACTGCCATCTATTTCAATGGCATTTATAGCTGGACTCAGGTTGGCGCCGATTTGTTCGATACGTGCATTCCTGATCCATACATCGCCATAAGTTATACTGCCTTCGTTTACGATGCCAGCATTTTTAATGATATAATCCTTCATAACAAAGATTGCCTTTGTGGCAAGCAATGCAATTTATTACATCATTCTCACTAAACCTTAATCTTCGAGGTGAATGGAGAAAATGATCATGCGCGACTGTATTTTGTCGAGCACATTAGAGAAGCGCAGGGTAGGGTCGTATTGATGGATATTGGACAACCCATAACTGAATTTTATTTCCGGAGATACGGTAACAAAAGGCAGGTAAAAGTTGAAGCCAATGCCAGCCTCAAAACCAAAATCATTTCTTTTCAGCTTTAATAGATCTTCAGATAATCGGGCTGCTGAATTGGAAGAAAGATCCGTATCCAACTTAATACCACCAAGCAGGTATGTTTTAAAATTGCCAATTCTATCTGAATTGAATTTAAAATGAAGGGGTAAGCTGATCAGGGTAGCCGGCAGTGTTTGTCTTTGAAGCGCCGCTTCTCCAGGTCGGGGTTTACCCAAACTATAATCAATGTATTTTGACCCGCCGATAATTAGTTGGGGGTTTGCACGGAACTCAAGGTGGTCGGTCATTTTTACCGTGGCTAGTAATCCCATGGTAATACCACCACTAGAACCAGGTCGTACCGCCAGAATCGAATCGTTTTGTAAAAAAAGAGGCGATTTCTGCTGGTGCAAAAAGGAGCTGTTATAGCCTAGGGTAAGACCAAAATAATAAGGCAGGTCATCGTGGTTTGGACGATAACGCTGTTTCTGTGCCATAACAGCCAGTGTACAGGTAATAAAGAGAGATAGCAGGATTACTTGCTTCCGCAATAAATGGTGCATATTCCGAAACTGAGTTTTTTCAAATAAGTTTGGGTAAATCCTGCTTCATGCATAATATTTAAAAAATTCTGCCCTTCCGGAAAGGCTTGAACACTATCGTTCAGGTATTGGTAAGCATTTTTATTTTTAGCAAATAAGCCACCCACTCCAGGGGTAACTACATTGGTATAAAAGTCGCACAGTTTTCTGAACAATGGCTGACTCGGTCTTGAAAACTCCAGCACCACCAGTTTACCTCCTGGTTTTAGTACCCGGAACATTTCTGCCAAACCTTTATCCAGGTGTGCAAAGTTCCGAACACCAAAGGCCACGGTAATGGCATCGAAATGATTATCTGGAAAATGAATGGTTTCACTGTCGCCTGTTTGAAGCTCAATTGCCTCATTCAATCCGAGTTTGGTTAGTTTTTCTCTACCCAAAGCCAACATTCCTTCAGAAATATCTATGCCAATGATCTTTTTGGTCTTCAATATCCTGTGTGTCATAATGGCTACATCTCCTGTGCCCGTAGCCACATCCAGTACCAGTTGAGGTTGAACGGCTTTTAACTGCCTGATGGCTTTTTTTCGCCATTGTACATCAACCCCTGCTGTGAGGAAACGATTCAGAAAATCGTACCTGAAAGCAATACTGTTAAACATCTCCGCCACCTGTTCCTTTTTACCCTGACCACTCTCCGGGTTAGGAACCACTTCGTCGTGCGCAAATTGTGCCATATCGGCAAAGATATTGAATTCCGGCCTGAAGGTCAGTGTTTGTAGACTTATACCGCTCAAAACAGGGGTTAATGTTTCGCAAATATTCGCTGTTCTGGGTTAAATCAGCTTAGAGTACTGTCTAGGGAATAGGCTGCAAGCTACAAGCTTCAAGCTGCAAGCCTTGATTCGTGGTTATTTTAGGCTTTCTGCTAATGATGAAATAAATTGGAGGCAAGCGTATTATAAACATAAATCTTACAGGGAGAGGAAGTGCCTAATTAGTAGGCCTTCCCATTAAAACGAATAATTGCTGAAATCCTTAAACATGCACAAATCAAGGCTTGCAGCTTGAAGCTTGAAGCATGTAGCTAATCGCCCTTTTTAGCTGCCTTGCTTTCAAGCCCCCATATAGATACGTTAAAACCCATAACCGCGTATTATCTTCGTGGCTCATGAAAGCCAGAATTTATAAATCTACCGGTAGTTGGTATGTCGCCAGGGGGGAAGATGGTAAAACCTACCAGGCACGTATCAAAGGGGTTATGAAAATAGAGGGTATTACCTCTACCAATCCTATTGCGGTAGGTGATGAAGTGGAAATGGAGATCGAAGCTATTCAGGAAGAATCGGCAATCATCAGTGAGATTTATGACCGGAAAAATTATGTGGCAAGGGTGTCTCCCCATAATAAACACCAACATCATATAATAGCTTCTAATCTCGACCAGAGCCTGTTATTTGTTACCCTGAAAGATCCTAAAACATCACAGGGTTTTATGGATCGCTTTTTAATTTCTTGTGAAGCTTTTCATGTACCCGCCATCATAGTTTTCAATAAGGCGGATCTCTATAAAAAGAAAGAGTTAGAGAAATTTGAGCGGCTAAAAGAAATTTATGAAGCTATCGGTTATAGTGTTTTATTGTGCAGTGTGGCAGAACAAAGAGGATTGGAAGAAGTAAAAGCATTGTTACATAATAAGGTTTCCTTACTCAGTGGACATAGTGGCGTTGGTAAGTCTACGTTTATTAATGCGCTATTCCCTGAATTCAAACTACGCACACAGGAAGTAAGTGGATGGAGCGGAAAAGGATTACATACCACCACTTTCGCAGAAATGTTCGACCTGCCAGGTGGCGGACAAATAATTGATACCCCCGGTATTCGTGAGCTAGGTATTGTTGATGTAAGCAAAGAAGAACTCGCTCACTATTTCCCCGAAATGCGCGACCGCATACAAAACTGCCAGTTTAATAACTGCATGCACATTGAAGAACCCAACTGCGGCATCAAGAAGGCCGTAATAGATGGAATCATTTCCGAAGAAAGATATATCAGCTATCGTACTATTTTGGATACGATGGAGGAGGAATGGTGAGATGTGAATGGTGAATGGTGAATTGTGAGTAGTTTGGGTGAATAATTTTACTCACTATTCACTATTCACCATTCACAACCTCCTCAATACTCTTCAAAACAACCTCACAAACTTCTTCCAGTTCTTCCGTTGTAATGATTAATGGAGGTGCTATTCGCAGCCTGTCTGGGGCGAAGAGAAACCAGTCGGTTATTAAACCATTCTTTACACATTGATGAACAATTTTTTGATTCGTTTCAGCATCCTGAAATTGCAGCGACATCCATAGTCCATGTATTTTTTTATCCTTGATGGCAGGGTGATTGAGCTTCTTATTTAGTATTTCTGCCTTTTTTTCAACGGTATCAATCATACCACTGTTGGTTAATACTTCAAAAGCTGCTTTACCAGCCGCACATGATACGGGGTGACCACCAAAAGTGGTGATATGACCAAGCACAGGATCATAGGTTAGGGTTGACATTAATTTCCTGTCTGCAATAAATGCACCTAAGGGCATTCCACCACCTAGTGCCTTGCCTAACAATAAAATATCGGGAACAACATCAAATTGTTCAAATGCCCATAGCGTACCTGTTCTTCCAAAACCTGCCTGTATTTCATCGAATATGAGTAACACGCAATGCTCATTGCATTTTTGCCTGATTTTTTCCAGCCATTCTTTTCGTGGGGCAGTGATACCGCTTTCTGCCTGCACAGTTTCCATTACCACACAAGCCACCGTTGAATCGATCGCATCTATCACAAGATCATCGTCGTAATTATAATGATGTATATCGGGTAGCAAGGGTCTGAATGCATTTCGCCAATATTCACCACCCATGATACTTAATGCCCCTTGTGTACTGCCATGGTAGGCATTATTGAATGCAATGATTTTTGAACGACCTGTAATTCGTTTGGCTAATTTCATTGCACCTTCTGTTGCTTCGGCACCGCTGTTGGTGAAATAAACACAATTCAATAAAGTGGGTAAATGATCTATGAGTAGTTTAGCATATTGTACCTGCGGACTTTCTATAAATTCTCCATACACAATCAGATGCATATAAGTGGCGGCCTGTTCCTGTACAGCTTTTACTACAGCTGGATGACTATGACCGATATTACAAACACTGAAACCGGAGATAAGGTCCACATATTTTTTCCCCTCTGCATCCCATAAATGAATGCCTTCCGCTTTTGTCATTTCAATGCCAATAGGTGCTTGTGATGTTTGTGCAACATGCTGCAAAAAAACTTGTCTGTTAGAAATACCACTCATTTTACTAACTTTCATTAAAGTTCATTTATTACGCATTCGAAATTCGATATTTTATGCCAGTAATTCTCCCGGTTCTCGGTAAACATCCACAATTAGGTGAAAATTGTTTTATAGCGCCCAATGCCACTATAGTTGGCGACGTGGTAATGGGTAACGACTGCAGTATATGGTTCAATGCCGTGGTGAGAGGGGATGTTCACTATATAAAAATGGGTAATAAAGTGAATATCCAGGATGGAGCAGTCATTCATTGTACGTACCAGAAAAACCCAACCGAAATAGGTAACAATGTTTCTATCGGTCATAATGCACTGGTACATGGCTGTACTATACATGATAATGTATTAATCGGCATGGGTGCCATTGTAATGGATCGTTGTGTGGTTCATAGTAATTCTATCATAGCTGCGGGTGCCGTTGTATTGGAAGGAACGGTTGTAGAAGCAGGCTGTATTTATGCGGGAGTACCTGCTAAAAAAGTAAAAGATATATCACAGGAGCTGATCCATGGCGAAATAGATCGTATTTCGAATAATTATGTGATGTATGCTTCCTGGTTTAAGTAAGGAACTTTTGGTCCATAGATTATAGACTATGGACCATGGTCTATAATCTATGGAATGCTATTTGCAATCAACAAGGCCCCATTCTGCAGAAGCGGCTGTATAATTTTTCGTAAACCGGAATGATGTTTTTAATGTCGAACCTGCAAGCTTGCTGGTAGGCAGCTTCTTTCATATTCTCCATTTTTGTATCGTCCTGTAATAATTCAATCGCATATTGGCTCATGCTGGCAACATCACCTACATTGGCCATAAAACCGGTTTCACCCTGAATATTTATTTCACTTAAGCCACCTGCATTAGAACTGATGACTACCGATCTGGCGGCCATGGCTTCTAAGGCAGCCAATCCAAAACTTTCATATTCAGATGGTAACAGGAATACATCACTAACTGCCAGTATATCTTCCATTTGCTCCTGCTTACCCAGGAAACGCACATCGTCTTCTATGCCCAATTCACGACTCAGTTCTTCCATGCCTGGTCGTTCAGGTCCATCGCCAACCATTAGTAATTTAGCCGGCATGGCTTTTCTTACATTGGCAAAAATATGGATCACATCAACCACCCTTTTTACCTTCCTGAAATTGGATGCATGTATAAGTATTTTCTCCCCATTAGGAGCAACCACTTTACGAAATGCGTCAATGGGTTTTTTATTAAAACGACTAACATCCACAAAGTTGTGGATCACTTCAATCTCCTTTTGAATAGGGAAGAACTTAAATGTTTCTTCTCTTAAATTTTGCGATACAGCAGTAATCGCATCGCTTTCGTTTATTGAAAAAGTCACAACGGGTTCGTAAGTCTTATCCTTACCAACCAGTGTAATATCTGTTCCGTGTAATGTAGTAATAACCGGTACATTTCTATTTGCTTTCTGCTTAACTATCTGCTTGGCCATATATGCAGCAGAAGCATGTGGTATTGCATAGTGTACATGCAACAGATCTAAATCGTGGTTCATGATAACATCAACCATGGTGCTGGCAAGCGCCACTTCATATGGCGGATAATCAAAAAGCGGATAGGTAGGCACCCTTACTTCATGATAAAAAATATTGGCATTGAAAACATTCAGCCTTACCGGCTGCTGATAAGTAATAAAATGTACCTGATGCCCTTCATCCGCCAATGCTTTCCCTAACTCAGTGGCCAGTACCCCGCTACCACCAAATGTTGGGTAACAAACTATTCCGATACGCATGTTTCTATTTGTTTAATTTGGAAGCCTATTAGCTTATGGTTGATAGTCGATAGCCCATAGTCCATAGTCCATGGTCTATGGTCTATGGTCTATGGTCTATGGTCTATAGATCAAAGATCACAATCTTTCCCCTGCAATTAACAACAATTATCCCAATCCTGTTTTCCATTCATATAACTGGCGAAAACATGACAAATGATTAACTTTAGGCTTATGAAAAAATTGATACTCCTTTTATTACTCTCACCCATTGCCTTGCTGGCTCAGCAGGAAGACGCGGCAATGATCAAAAAAATATCGGATGAAATACTACGCAATGGAAAAGCGTATGATTTATTGTACCAGCTCACGAAACAGGTTGGCGGGCGTTTGGCTGGTTCCCCACAAATGTATAAAGCGGAAGCCTGGGGTGAAAAAGCCCTAAAAGAAATGGGGGCCGATAATGTGTATCTCCAGGAATGTATGGTACCCCGCTGGGTGCGTTATGGTAAAGAAGAAGCTACCATATTAAGCGCAGATGGTAAAACAATAAATAAAAAACTGGACGTACTTGCATTAGGTAATTCCCTGGGCAATGGAAAGCCCGTTACTGCAGAAGTTATTGCATTCAACAGCTTTGAGGAAATGGATAAACGTAAGTCGGAAGTGAAAGGTAAAATTGTCTATTTTAATCACTCATTTGACCCAACTAATATTAAACCATTCATATCCTACGGGCAAACTGGTGTTTCCCGCAGGGCAGGACCCAGCGCCGCTGCAAAATATGGTGCAGTTGCGGTTATGATCCGCTCCCTGACAGAATCAACGGCCAATGACCCGCATACAGGCAGTACAGTTTATAATGATTCATTTCCTAAAATACCAGCCATTGCCATGGGGCCAAGAGATGCAGATTATGTTTGGGTACTCTGCAAAAAATCTGTCGTAAAAGTTACGATGAAAACAAGTGCCAAATTTTTACCAGATACCATTGGGCATAACGTAATCGGTGAACTGAAAGGGAGTACTTATCCAGATGAAATCATCACTGTAGGAGGCCATTTAGACAGTTGGGATGTAAATGAAGGGGCGCATGATGATGGCGCTGGTGTAGTGCATACTATTGAAGTAATGCGCGCTTTAAAAGCTATAGGTTATACACCAAAAAGAACGATTCGCTTTGTATTGTTTGCAAATGAAGAAAATGGCATGCGAGGTGGTAATAAATACGCAGAAGTAGCAAAACAAAAAGGAGAAAAACACATTTTCGCCCTCGAAAGTGATGAAGGTGGATTTACACCAAGAGGTTTTGGTTTTACGGCAACCAAAGAGAAGCATGAGAAAGCACAACAGTGGTTATCATTGTTAAAACCATATGGCACCGAAGATATGTCGGGAAGTGGGGGTGGAGCAGATATTGGTCCACTGAACAGACTTTTCGGAACACCTATTGCAGGCTTTCTTCCCGACCCTCAGCGATATTTCGACTTACACCATGCACGTACAGATGTTTTTGAGAATGTAAATAAAAGAGAGTTGTTATTGGGTGCAGTGAATATGGCAGGGTTAATTTACCTTGTTGATAAATACGGTCTATAATATGAATAAACGTAAAATTATCTGGACCATCGTTACGGTCTTGCTTCTCGCCTTGGTAATCTTCATATACTGGCGCTATTATTTTATTTATGCGGAAGGTACCAAAGCTGGACAATTAAATACTTTTCAGAAAAAGGGAATATTATTTAAAACATGGGAAGGTAAAATCATTCAAAGTGGTTTCAGGGCTAATGTTCAGAGTAATGAATTTGATTTTAGTGTAACCAGTGAATCTGTTGCTGAAGAATTGCTAAGGTGTTCAGGTAAAGAAGTTGAACTGCATTATAAAAGATATATTGGCACTTTGCCATGGAGAGGCCTGGAAAGAAACATTGTGGATAGCGTTTATGAAGTAAGAGCTACATCAACAGAAAGTGTCATCACACCAAAATAACCTTTTAAGCGGATTGATTGGACACGGATTTTCATGATAAATCTTGAGAATCATGAAAATCTGCGTTCCATATTCCTCACCCTTTTCTCAAGTATGAATTTTACCGCAGAGAACGAGAGATAAAGGAGGTGGCGCAGGGTTTTTATTAGGTGGCATGGAGTAAGAATATTGCCAGACGTTTATGAATGTCTGGCAGTTGGTTTTTCCATTCCTTTATGGTTTTGGTTTGAATAGACTCGGCAGGAGCTGTAATATTCCTCACCCCATTTCTCAAGTATGAATTTTACCGCAGAGAACGAGAGATAAAGGAGGTAGCGCAGGGTTATTTATTAGGTAGCATGGAGTAAAAATATTGCCAACCGTTTATGAATGTCTGGCAGTTGGTTTTTCCATTCCTTTATGGTTTTGGTTTGAATAGACTCAGCAGGAGCTGTAATGTCTACCGCAATACAAAGCTTTGTTTCCTGACGACAATATTGAACCAAGTCCTTGATTAGTGGATTATTACGATAAGGAGTTTCTATAAAAATCTGTGTGCAGTTTCTTTTATGTGAATCAGTTTCCAGCTCTTTGATTTTTTTCTTTCTCTCTGCAGCATCAATGGGTAAATACCCGTGGAACTGAAAAGATTGTCCGTTCATACCACTGGCCATTAAAGCAAGAAGTATTGAACTAGGTCCTACAAGGGGTTTAACTGTTGCCCCGATTTGCTGGGCCGCCTCTACCAGTATTTGACCGGGATCAGCAATGCCAGGGCAACCAGCTTCACTTATGATGCCAATATTTTTTCCCGCCTTTAATAACTGGGTAAAGTTTGCTTTAACGGATGATTCAGCTTTGTGAATAACAAACCATTGGTAGTCATCAATGACCATTTCTTTCCATATTTTTTTCAGGAAACGACGTGCAGTTTTTTCTTGTTCAACAAAAAATACAGTGCAATCTTTTACTGCATTGAGTATATATGAAGGAATGGTTTCCAAAGCCTCCTCATGCAGTACAGTAGGTATCAGGTATACTTTTCCGGTCATGCCTTGTTTCTTTCATTGGCAGGGTAAGTACTCAGTGTGGCTGCTACAACTGCATAAGCAGGTGCTAATATCCATCCAACTACCGGAAGTATATGCATCATATAAAAAATTATGCCATTACCCAAAGCGAGCCCTTTATGATGACCAATATAATAAATACTTTCAGCAGGTGTTTTTTTCTGGCGTTCCATGGTATAGTCCAGCATAGAAAATCCATAATAATAACATTCTACCAAAATTGCCAGAATGGGTGTTAACCATCCGACTAATGGAATTAAACTTAACACTAGAATTGCCAGCACATAAACAGTTTGCCATACACTATTTCGTAAAGCAATGGAAATACCCCTCAGAATATCTTTCCCGAGCTGTTTAAAACTGAATGGGTATTCTTTTCCTTCAATAATTGCGGCAGTTTTTTCACTCAGGTAAGCAAATAAAGGCGACCCAAGAATTAGGAAAAGATATTTGAACAATGAAAAATACAAAAGCATTAATACAAGCCACATCAGGGTAGTACCGAATACAAAGAGAAAGCCGATAAAGCTGCTTGATAATTCATCGATCCATGTTCTCAGTCCTGTTTTTAGGGTCATCCATTCAATAAAATCAGCAGCAGTTTGCCCGAAATAATACATTCCGGTAATAAAAAGCAGGGTATATAAAATACCAGGTATTAAAATCCATTTCCATAGCTTATGACGCACAATAAAATGGTGTGCCTGAATGTAGGATTGTATGGCTATGATGAGTTCTTTGAGCAAAAGGAGTGGTTTTGATCCACTAAGTTAATGTATTCAGTATGTTTATCCAGTGAAAGCTTTAACAGAATACAGGCAGCAGCAATTAACGCAAGCATTTTACCGAAGCAATAATGTTTGTGCCATTGCAAGAGACCTGATTGGAAAAATACTGATTACCTGTTTTGATAACAAGGTTACTGGCGGACGTATAGTGGAAACAGAAGCGTATAATGGTATAGTTGACAAAGCCTCGCATGCTTATGGTGGAAGGTTTACTAATAGAACTGCTGTAATGTATCGGGAAGGCGGGCGAGCCTATGTTTACCTCTGTTATGGTATACACCACTTATTCAATGTAGTTACAGGCATAGAGGGCAATCCCCATGCGGTTTTGATAAGAGGCATTGAGCCCATAATAGGCATGCCTATTATGCTTGAAAGAATGAAAAAATTAAAACCAGACCCTTCGGTTGGCAGAGGACCAGGTAATGTTGCAAAAGCGCTGGGGCTAAGGGTGCCACATACCGGCATTGATTTATGTAGCACAGAGATATTTATTGCAGATGATGGCTATCGGGTTAAAAAAACTGCTATACTCGCCACACCCAGGATAGGGGTTGATTATGCTGCGGAAGATGCACTGCTACCCTATAGATACATTGTAAAAGGTCACCCACAGGTTACACCACATAAACTGAATAAAACAGGATAAAGCCGGCAGTATAAAATGACTAGAACTTTGGACAGTTAACAATCTTATCAGAAGAAGGTCTTCTTATATAGATCAACGATAACTCAATTCCACCGCGATTCATAGAGGCCGTTTTTAAAGAAGATGAATTATAATCATAACTAACCCCAAGTCTGAAATCGTCAAATTCAAGTCCTACGTAGGGTATAATTGCGTCCTTAAATCGCATCCAGGTACCTACATATAAACTGGTTGCTTTAATATCATCCGGATTGGTATTGAATTGAAGTGCGGCCCCCAGCATGGTTGATGATGTGCCACCCTGAAACATTTGCATACCGGTTAAATGCAGTGAAGTGGTTGTTCCTACCGGAAAATAAGTTCCTGCATGTACGGTAGTGCGGGTTGGTAGTATGTAGTTAGCTCCGGTAAACGATTGCTTAGGCCGGTTGAGGTGGTACATGCTGATGCCAAAGTAGAAGTTATTGCGCTCATTGGTGCTGCCATTGTACAATAATCCTGCATTCACATCAACATAACTGGCTTTTAATACACCAGAATTAAAGACTTCGGAAGTTACACCTGTAAAACCTGATGTAGTTAACTGATCCTGGAATTTCAGCATATTGGTATTGATCAGCATATTGGCATAAGTAACTTGAAAACCGGCACCTAACTGGTGAAAGCCGTCTTCATCCAGTCCTTTATGGTATGCAGTAGATATGGCCCCATAATTAAACTTAACTGCGCCATTGGCACTGTTATCTGTATAGCCCATAAATCCCAATCCCCAGGTATCATTACTGGAAATTTTGTCTTTCATGATTTGAAAGTCTGCAGAAGCAGTTGCTGTTGTGTAGGCTTTCTCAATACTGGGCCATTGGTTCCTGTAATTACCAGCTATTCTATAACTACCGAAAAATTTACCTGTAAAAGCCGGGTTGAGGGTAAGCGGAGAGGAGAAAAACTGTGAGAAATTAGGATCCTGTGCTGATGCATTTAATGATAACATCAGTAATAATCCCATGCAGCTTATTTGGTACAGCTTTTTCACTCGGCGTCGAATTTAAGATAATCTGGTTAAATCATATACGCGTGGCCGGAACATTAGGTTGTCCTTAACGCATAGGGTTGACCAGAAAAATGACAGGATCGCTGCTCGGGTCAGGATTGATTTTTAGTGCCGAAAGCAAGGTCTCCGGCATCTCCAAGTCCGGGTACTATATACCCTTTGGCAGTAAGTTCATCATCGATATCACCACACCAGATATGTATTTTATCGCCACATTCTCTGTGAATGAGTTCAATACCTACAGTACAGGCAATGGCCACCACAACATGAAACTCACTTGGAGTGCCCTCGTCTTTCATATATTGGATTGTTTTCACAATCGAAGCACCTGTTGCAAGCATTGGGTCGCTGATGATCACAATACGGTTATCAAGGGTTGGACAACTCATATATTCGAGGCTAATCTCAAAAGAGCCATCGCGATGGTGTTTTCTGTAGGCAGAGATAAATGCATTGTCTGCTTTGTCGAAATAATTCAGCATTCCATTATGCATGGGTAAACCTGCTCTTAGTATGGTAGCCAATACAGGTTGTTGCTCCAGCCGTTTACTCTCGTGGGTACCAAGTGGGGTAGGTACTTCTACAATTGTATGAGGTAAACGCTTGCTGATTTCATAAGCGGCAATTTCTCCGATACGTTCCAGGTTACGGCGAAAACGCATACGATCACCCTGGATATTTACATCTCGTAATTCAGATACCCAGTTGCTAACGAGGCTATGCTCCTGACTAAGGTTTACAATCATGGTTCAGATATATAGGTTGCTAAAGGCTTCAAAACTAAAATCTATCTGCTGGAATGAGAAATTTAAGTTTAAAGGCTGGGAATCATCGTCTCGCTGGAAATGTTCTCTCATAAGTTTTTAACGGAATAAAAACAGGGAATGGCTTATTTTGGAGGAAATTATAAGCCCTTATGCAAAAATACCTGGTGGTTTTGGTCGTATTGGCGCTGTTCGCAGCCTGTAAAAGCGACAAAAAAGAAAAAAACTTTGATAATAACAGCTATGAAACGGTAAAAGAAACACTGGCCGAAAAGGAAAAAAATAACCCGAAGCGTTTCCTGATGGTAAGTAATACAGATAGAAAAAACCTGATAGGACAAACTGTAGTCAAGGGTTCCATTTCAAATAAAGCAACCATTTGCTGGTATAAAGATGTTGAATTGAGACTATCCTTTTACAGTAAAACAGGTGTTAAACTCGATGAAGGGCTCGAAACCATCTATGAAAATATCGGTCCGGGAAAAACTATCAAATTCAAAACAAAATATTTCGCACCCAAGGGAACGGATAGTGTTGCCATCAGCATCAACAAAGCTTCCGGAGATATTTCCGCAGCAGAATAATTTTAAACAGGCTTTTGATTTCTATTAGAGACCATTGTGGGACAGCTTTTAGCCTTTAGCTGTTTTCTCCCGGAAAGCAATAGTTAAAAGCTTAACTTATTCAGTTTTAGATAGAAGGGCAAAACCATCACCATCAAATAATCCTTTGTCGCTGAGTTTTAGGTGTGGTATCACCAATAATGCCATAAAACTCAAGGTCATAAAAGGTGCCTGAAGGGTTGACCCTAATTGCTTGGCCATACGATCAATATTTGTATATGCTTCTGCAACAGTATATCCATCATTTATACTCATTAAACCCGCAACAGGTAATCCGAGTACCTGCTGATTATCAGCATTGGCATAACAACTAACACCACCTTTTTCGGCAATTACCAGATTGATTGCAGCGGCTAAACTTTCATCATCTACGCCTACTGCAACAATATTATGACTATCATGCGCAACTGATGATGCAATGGCACCTTTCTTCAAACCAAAATTTTTAATAAAGCATTTCGCAACCGGGGCATCAAAGTATCGGTTTACCACCACCATTTTTAATATATCATCCTCAACATTTGCTTGCCAAAATCCATCTTCCAAAAATCCTGGAAGGGAAAGTTTATTGGTGATGAGTTGTCCATCAAGCGCTTCCATAACTGGAATCATTCCTTCTGTATTCGGATATTGTTTTTGGGCAATTTTCATATCGTTGGCAGTTACAGGCTTACAGCTAAACTGATTAATCGTGTCTGCCGCTACCTGTTCGATTAAACTCTTACCTTCTTTAGCTACTAATTTGCCATTGATATAGGTTTCCAACACTTTAAATGTTGTCAAATCCTTTACAACAATAAAATCTGCAGGATCACCTTCCTGTAATAAACCAACAGGCAGTCTGTAATGTAAAACAGGGTTTATGCAGGCGGCTTTCAAAACATGAAATACATCGATACCTTTTGCTACTGCCCTTGCGCATAAATCATTGATATGTCCGGCAACCAAACTGTCAGGGTGTTTATCGTCGCTGCAAAAAAGAACCTGGTTGGGATGGTCTTCCAAGAGATCAATCAATGCTTCAAAATTTCTTGCTGCACTTCCTTCACGGATGATAATTTTCATACCGTATTGCAATTTATCAAGTGCCTCATCAAGGGTAAAACATTCGTGGTCGGTAGAAATACCTGCTCCAATATATCTTTTTGCATCATCACCCCTCAAACCAGGTGCATGTCCATCAACCGGTTTCCCGGCCTTATGTGCAGCCGCAATTTTTTTCATCACTTCCGGGTCATTGAATAATACACCCGGAAAATTCATCATTTCACTTAGGTAGGCAATTTCAGGTCTTTGTAATAATGCTTCAACCGCAACACTGTCTAAAGCAGCTCCCGCCGTTTCAAATACAGTTGCCGGTACACAACTCGGGGCACCGAAATTGAATTTGAATGGAACTTTTTTTCCATTTTCAATCATGTAATCAACCCCGGCAATACCACACACATTGGCAATTTCATGCGGATCGCTCACAGTACCAACCGTGCCGTGAACAACAGCAAGTCTTGCAAACTCCGAAGGGATAAGCATGCTGCTTTCAATGTGTACGTGGCTATCGATAAATCCTGGTAGCAAATAATGGTCGGGTATCGGACTATCTGCTGGCAATGCTTCGATATGAGTGATCTGTCCCTCTTTAACCTGAACCTTTGCCGGATAAATCATTTTTTTTTGAATATCTACCAATTTGCCCGAAACGCTGAAATGACTGTTTGCATTCATAATACAAAGATAATTCTTCTGCGGATGTACTGTTATACAGGGGCTTCCCCCATTCATCATATCTTTTAGTTAAACCGCTGCATACTAACAAAACTGTCTGTAAGTTTACAGGTACAGAAAATACAAAACAATGAAAAAGCAAATCCTGACGAGTTTAGTGTTATTGCTCACTTTATGTGCCTCAGCACAAACTGTGGAAGAAATAATCGGCCAATATGAAGAAGCCAATGGTGGAAAGAATAAACTGAAAGCCATTAAAACACTTCAAATGGAAAGTGTGATGAAAATGAATATGATGGGACAAACCTTCGATATAAACCTCAATAGTATTCGTGAAAGAGGCAAATTATACCGCAAACAGATGGGTGGTATTATGGGTATGGGTAATTCCTGGACGATGGTAACAGATACAGCAGGATATATCCTGGTGCCAGCAATGCCTAATTTCGGAGGAGGTGGTTTTGGTGGGCCAGGTGGTGGTGGTGGACAAAGAGGCGGTGGAGGAAATACGGGTAATAGTCCGACAATCACTAAAATGACGGATGATGATCTCAAAAAACAACAGTTTGAACTTGATTGTGCCGGCGCATTTTCAATGCTGGTTGACTATGCAAAAAAGGGTTACACAGCTGAATTACAGGGCACTTCAAAAATTAATAAAGAAGAATGCTACAAGATTAAGTTGACCATGAAAGATGGTTTGGTTGGTACATTTTTCATCAATAAAAATACCCTGCTGGTTCAACAGGTAGATGCAACTGATGATATGGCCGCTGCAATGTCTGGCTTTGGCAGTATCATGCGTATGATGGGTGGCGGCAGACGTAACCTCAAAGTGTCTATTCAATACAGCGACTACAAAGAAATTGCCGGAATTAAATTTCCGATGAAACAAGTGATTAGTCTAGGCCCGGTAGAAACCGTCATCGAGCACCTCGATATCAGGTTGAATGAACCGGTGGATGAAGTTTGGTATAAAGTGAAGTAACAGAAGAATGTCCAATATCCAATGTTGAATGTACAAGTGGTTATTTCAACATTGGACATTCATTGTTGTCCGGAGAATTTGAACTGCGAGCTGTAGGTTTCGCGTATGATGGAACACAGATTTTCATGATTTTCAGGATTTATCATGATAGATCTTGAAAATCATGAAAATCTGTGTTCTATTAATAGCAGATAGTGTATTTAAGGCAACCAAATATTTCTTTAAGCAACTGACTTTAAATTTTCTCCCCCTCTTTTAATTCCAGTAAAAGCAGAAAATCTATAATAAGCACCCATCAAAGCTTGTAGCTTGCGGCTTGAAGCTTGCAGCCAATTTTCCCTGACATCAATGACTTGACATTCATTTTTTACTCGCTTTTTCGTACATTACTTTCCCAATTTAATACTGCGTATGAAAAAAAACTACTGGTTGTTGTCAATTGCTCTATTGACAATAACACAACTCATTGCTCAGAAACCTGATACCAGGAAAACAACTACCCCAATCAAAGATCCTGAAGCTGTTTTTATGGAAAGCTTGAAGTACAGGCTGGTTGGTCCTTTCCGGGGCGGCAGAAGTGCTGCGGTTGCTGGAAGTTTTAAAAACAAAACGACTTTTTATTTTGGTGCTACTGGTGGTGGTCTATGGAAAACCACTGATGGGGGAAGTAATTGGAAAGCTATCGGAGAAAAATCGCTTGGTGGAAATATAGGTGCAATTGCAGTAGCTCCCAGCGATGATAATATCATTTATGTAGGTGAAGGAGAGAACACCGTTCGGGGTAATGTGGCAGAAGGATTAAACGGAATGTGGCGTAGTGATGATGGCGGACGCACATGGAAAAATCTTGGCTTGAAAGAAGGGCGCCATATTATCAGGATCATCATACATCCGCGCGATCCGAATACTGTTTGGGTTGCTGCATTAGGTCATTTGTTTGGTCCTCACGAAGAAAGAGGTGTGTTTAAAACAACAGATGGTGGTAAAACCTGGAAAAAAGTACTGTATGTAAATAACCAGACGGGAGCTTCAGATCTTGTAATTGATCCGGAAAACCCGGGTGTTTTGTATGCAGGTATGTGGAGACTAATCCGTACACCCTACAGTTTAGAAAGTGGTGGCGAAGGAAGCGGTATGTATAAGAGTACGGATGGTGGCGAAACCTGGACAAATATCAGCACAGCAAAAGGACTTCCAAAAGGAGTCTGGGGTATTGTAGGTGTAGCCATTGCTCCTTCAAACACGGATAAAGTGTATGCTATCGTTGAAAATGCCAATGGTGGACTATATACAAGTAATGATGCAGGTGAAACATGGTCTTTAACCAGTAGTGATAATAATATCAGACAGCGCGCATGGTACTACAGCAAAATTTTTGTCGACCCTAAAAATGAAAACCTTGTCTATGCTTTGAATGTGGGTTTCATGCGCAGTCGTGACGGCGGACGTACTTTTCAAAGTGTAAGAACGCCTCATGGCGATCACCATGATTTATGGATTGATCCGGAAAATGGTAATAGGATGATTGTGGCAGATGATGGCGGCGCTCAGGTAAGTTTTGATGCAGCTGATAATTGGAGTACCATGGATAATCAACCAACAGGTCAGTTTTATCGCGTATCAACTGATAATGCTTATCCATATCGAATACTTGGCGCACAGCAGGATAATTCTACTATCAGGATTAAAAGTCGTGGTGCAGGAGCTGGTATCACCGATCGTGACTGGGAAGTAACTGCAGGTTCTGAAAGTGGTTATGTGGTTGCAGATCCACTGAATCCGGATATTGTTTATGGAGGTAATTATGGTGGATACCTTGCACGATTAGACCATCGCACCGGAGAAAACAGGGCTATCAATGTTTGGCCGGATAATCCGATGGGTGCAGGAGCCGATGTATTGAAATATCGATTCCAGTGGAATTTTCCCATCTTCTTCTCACCACATAATCCTAAACGATTATATACAGCAGGTAACCATTTGTTTGTAACTGAAAATGAAGGACAGAGCTGGGAAATCATCAGCCCGGATTTAACTACCAATGATAAAAGCCGCCAAGTGTCCAGTGGTGGTCCGATTACAAAAGATAATACCTCAGTAGAATACTATTGCACCATTTTTACTGCTGCAGAATCTGTTTTGGAAAAAGATTTATTATGGACAGGTAGTGATGATGGATTATTACACATCAGTAAAGACGGAGGTAAAAACTGGGAGAACGTAACCCCTGCAGACGCTGGTAAATGGATGATGTGGAACTGCATTGAAACAGATCCATTCAAAAAAGGAACGGCTTATGTTGTAGGGACTAAGTATAAACTGGATGACTTTACGCCTTATATCTACAAAACTGAAGACTATGGTAAAACCTGGAAAAAAATTACCAATGGCATCGAAAAAATGCATTTTGCCAGGGCAATTCGTGCAGATAAAAAACGTCCGGGATTATTATATGCAGGAACAGAATATGGTATGTACATTAGTTTTGATGATGGTGCCAACTGGAAGAAATTCCAGCTCAACCTTCCTGAAACACCTATCACAGATTTAACTATTAAAGAAAACGACCTGATTGTAGCAACACAGGGTCGTGCTTTCTGGGTATTGGATGATTTGAGCGTAATACAACAAATGAATCCTGCATTGACAGAAAAGAAATTACATGTATTCGATGTAAACCCGGTTTACAGATCTGAAGGAGGTGGAAGAGGCAGAAGAAATTTTGGCGGAACGCAAAATAACATGGGTGCAAACCCTCCCACAGGTGTAGTTATTAATTATTACCTGAAAGGCGTTACCGATAGCTCAAGGGTTTCAGTGACGGTTTTTGATAAGCAGTCTAAGCCAATCAGAACCTTCAGTAAAAATGCCCGTGAAGCATCTGATAAAATAAGTTTCACTGAAGGAATGAATCAGTTTGAATGGGATATGCTGTATCCGCCAGCTGAACGCTTGGATGGATTGATTCTCTGGAACGGAAGTATTGGATCTCCCAAAGCTGCCCCAGGAAAATATAAAGCACGTATTCGTTTTGGTAAAGATTCAGTAGATGTGCCATTTGAAATTAAACCAAATCCTAACTACGCAACTACAGAAGCTGGATACGATGAACAAGTTAGTTTCCTCTTACAAGTACGGGATAAGTTTAGTGAAGTGCAAAAAGCTATTAAAAATATCCGTGCTTTAAGAACACAGATGAATGAATTCACCGGTAGACTCGAAGGCAATAAAGAAATCAAACAATTTGCAGACAGTATTAATAAAAAAATAACTGCCATTGAAGAAGCCCTGTATCAAACCAAAGCGAAAAGCAGTCAGGATGTATTGAATTTCCCGATTAGATTGAATGATAAACTGGCTGGCTTATACGGTGTTGCTTCCAGCGGACAAAACCCGCCAAGCAAACAGGCCAAAGAAGCATTTGCAGAATTAGGTGGACAGGCAGATGTTCAACTTGGGAAATTGAAACTCATCATGGAAAATGATGTAAAAGCGTTGAATAAACTGATTAATGAAAAGCAGGTACCGGTAATTGGTATTAAATAATCATTCGTGCCTGAGTAAATTTAGCAGCAAGCCTTGATTGGCATTAATAAGGAACTGCTAATAAACTTCAAAAATAAGAAGCCATAGATATTTCAAGTATCTATGGCTTCTTTATAAACTATACCAACTAATTAATCAACTTATTGATGATGTAACAAAACTTAAAAACTGTTGCAAAAAAAACTTTCCAATAACCATAGGCCTTATGCAGCTAAGACCATCTTCATTACTATACTTTCGGTAAAAAAAATGAAATAAGTAAAACCCCAAAAACCGCGCTTTATAACCAACAATATCGAATTAAGCACCATACCAAAAATCCGACATCCGCCATCCGCCATCAGACATCCAAATCCGACATCCGCCATCAGCCATCAGACATCCAAATCTGAGATCTGAGATCTGACATCTGCCATTTGCCATCCGCCATCAGACATCCGACATCAAATCCGGTCTTCTCTCTTTCGTTCGCTCGAGTGCCTGCTCATATCTCCACTCTTCCACTTTTTTAGGATCGCCCTGCAAAAGAATTTCCGGAACTTTCATGCCCCTGAAATCTGCGGGCCTGGTATAAACCGGAGGTGCAAGCAGATCGTCCTGGAAGGAATCTGTGAGTGCAGAAGTTTCATCATTTAATACGCCGGGAATGAGTCGGCCAATTGCATCAACAACTACAGCCGCAGCCAGTTCTCCGCCACTGAGTACATAGTCACCGATGGAAATCTCCATGGTTACATATTGCTGACGAATTCTTTCATCTATGCCTTTATAGTGACCACAAATGATTAATAAGTTACCCTTTAGTGAGAGCAGGTTCGCTTTGCGTTGATCAAAACGACTTCCATCGGGTGTCATATATATAATTTCATCGAATGGGTAATCTTTCTGAAGTTCATCAATGGCATTTGCCAATGGTTCACACATCATTACCATTCCTGCGCCACCTCCATACTGATAATCGTCTACCATGCCATATTTGTTCACGGCCCATTTACGTAGCTGGTGAACATGTATTTCTAATAAACCTTTTTCCTGTGCCCTTTTCATGATACTGTGTGAAAAAGGACTCTCCAGTAATTCCGGTAATACGGTTAATAGGTGAATGTGTAACATACTGCAAAGGTATGAAAGACAGCTAAGGAATTCCTTTTGTTCAGGAAATTTGGCTTCAGGCCACAAGCTGCAAGCCATTGCTGTCCGGGGAAATTTAACAGCGAGCTGTAGGTGTCGCGTATGATGGAACACAGATCCTCATGATTTTCAAGATTTATCATGATAGATCTTGAAAATCATGAAAATCTGTGTTCTATTAATAGCAGATAGTGCATTTATCGCAACCAGATATTTCTTAAAGCCAGTTGCTTAAAGAAATATTTGATTACTTGAATTTGCATTAGGTGAAAAATTTCTCTGAAAGTAAAAAAAACATATTTTATGCTGTTATACCTGGTAACTCCTCTCTCCCCTATGGGATGATGAATCCAAGTTTTTTTATTTTCACAATATGATACATCAGAGTGTCTGATTGAGAATCAGTTTTTTGTAAACCGAAGCTTTTATCACCACGATTCAGTTGCATTAATTCGTACTATAAATAAAGTCAGGTCGAATAAGCAGAGCGTTCAGTGAGAATCAGAACGTGAGAAATATTTAATCGGCTAAAAAATCGCCGAGGTCACGTCTTTGCTTTTTAGTAGGTCTTCCGATTTTACTCAGTCGCTTTCCTGTCTGGTAGGTAGCTGCTTCATATTTTACCCGATCCAGTTCTTCAGCCGGGGTGAGGTCGATATAGAATTTTATGGCTTCGCTGTACTGTACACGATGGTCCAATAAGCCTGTTACTTTTACCACCCATCTTTTTGTTTCTGTTTTAACTTCATATTCATCTCCAACGGTAACGATGCGAGAAGCTTTAACAGCAGTGCCATTCATTTTTACTTTGCCTTTACTGCAGGCATCACCTGCCTGGCTCCTTGTTTTAAACAAACGTATGGCCCAGAGGTATTTATCGATTCGTAATTTTTCTTTGACTTCACTCATAGTAAAAAGAAGGAGCAAATAATTTATTTGCTCCTTGTACTATTTATTTTGATGCTGAATAGTATTGGTGGAAATAAGGAATGGTTTCAATGCCTTTATAGAAATTGAAAATATCGTATTTCTCATTTGGACTATGCAAGTTATCGCTGTCTAACCCAAAGCCCATAAATACAATCTTTAAACCCAGTTCCTTTTCAAATAAAGCACAAATAGGAATACTTCCTCCGCCACGTACTGGTATGGGTTCTTTGCCAAAAGTGGTTTCAATGGCTTTTGCAGCAGCACGATATTCATTAGAATCAATTGGTGTCATATAAGGTTCACCGCCATGATGCTCATGTGCTTTTACTGTTACACCCGCAGGAGCTATACTGGTAAAGTAATCCAGTATCTTCTTCGTAATTTTTTCTGATGATTGGTTTGGAACAAGACGGCAGGAAATTTTTGCATAAGCTTTAGACGGTAATACGGTTTTAGCGCCTTCGCCGGTATATCCTCCCCAAATTCCATTTACTTCAAGAGTGGGTCTAATGCCGGTTCTTTCATTGGTGGTATATCCTTTTTCACCCCATAACTGATTTATGCCGAGGTCATTTTTATATTCATTTTCATCAAATGGAGCTTTTGCCATTTTCGCACGCTCTTCTGGACTGGCTTCAACCACATCATCATAAAAACCAGGTATGGTGATATGGTTATGCTCATCATGACAAGAAGCAATCATTTTAGCCAGCATGGTAGCTGGATTGGCAACAGCGCCACCATAAACACCACTGTGTAAATCGCGGTTAGGTCCGGTTACTTCTACTTCAATATAACTTAAACCACGCACACCAATATCAATGGAAGGAGTATCCATACTTAACATTGATGTATCACTAATTAGAATAACATCTGCTTTCAGTAATGCTTTATTGGCTTTTACAAAAGTTGCGAGGTTCGGACTACCCACTTCTTCTTCACCTTCAATCAGGAATTTTACATTGCAGGAAAGTGAATTGGTATTCGTCATGGTTTCCAGTGCTTTCACATGCATGTAAAACTGGCCTTTGTCATCGCAAGCACCGCGCGCATAAATTTTCCCATCTTTAATCACCGGCTCAAAAGGTCCGCTATGCCATAATTCCAGTGGGTCTGCCGGTTGTACATCATAGTGTCCATAAACCAATATGGTTGGTTTGGCAGGGTCAATAATCTTTTCGCCATAAACAATCGGATGTCCGGCAGTAGGGTATATATGTGTAGTTTCGGCACCTGCGTCTTTAAGACTTTTCTCAACCGCTTCGGCACAACGTATCATATCTTCTTTGTGTTCACCACGGGCGCTTACACTGGGTATGCGCAGTAATTCCAGTAATTCGTTGAGAAAACGGTCTTTGTGTTGTTGCTGATAATCTTTCCAGGCTTGCATAGCAATGGTTTTTGAATGAGGATGCAATTTAGGGTATGCATTGAAAATTTATCTTTTTTTACCATAATCCGGGAAGATTTTAACGGAATAAAGCTTGCAGCCATTGTTGTCCGGGGAAAAACAGCTTCTAGCCACTAGCTGCTGGCTACTAGCCTTTTTTTGCTATTAATTTAACCATTCACAAGCTTGGATATGGTAATTAAATTTTTATTTTAAGAAGGATTATTACAAAACAAATTCGCAAGCCCTGTCATTTATTCAAATAATAGCAGAAAACCTAAAACAAGCACCAATCAAGGCTAGCAGCTAGAGGCTAGAAGCTCGTAGCCTATTTTCCCCGGACAGTTCTGGCTTGAAGCATGCAGCCAAACTCCCCCCACAAATACCTCAAAGCTGGTGTTTCTTATCAGAAATAATATTGCTTAGGTTCCATTCCACCCTTTTTTCAAAAGGCTTTTGTCTTTCCCTGCAATCTTTACTGCATATACTGCAACTAAAAGGAAGGCAACCGTCTGTATGTACAAAAAACTCAATAGAATCACCAAATTCCTGTCTGATCAGGTCAGATAATCTGTCAATTTCTTTATGCGCCTCATGTATGTTTAGATACCAGGGTACGGTGAGGTGACAGTCAATATGTAATAAACTTCCATATTTAATTACCCGGAGATTGTGTAAATCGATCCAGTTTTCTTTCCGGTTATTATTCAATACTTCAATAAAACGTCCCAGTAATTGGGTATCTGCCTCATCCATAATTCCTGCAAGCGATGATCGGATAATTTTATAGCCATTGTAAATAATAAGCAGACTCATGCCTAAAGCGATGAGTTTATCAAGCCAATAGAGTTTTGTTACAAGAATAATCAGTAATCCGGCAATAATGCCAAGTGTTGAATAGGTATCTACCTGTAAGTGTTTTCCGCTAGCCTGTAAAGCAAGAGACTTATTCTTTTTTCCCATACGCAGGCAAAAACTTCCCGCCACAAAATTGATAACTGCTGTAGCACCTACCAGCCAAAGTCCCATATCCAGTTCATGAATAGGTTCATTTCGAACTATATTGGCCACGGTTTCATAGATAATCATGATACCGGCTGCAACAATAAGGCCTCCCTCAATAGCTGCTGAAACAAATTCAGCCTTGCCATGTCCATAAGGGTGTTCGAGATCTCTTGGTTTTGCTGCAACATATAAACTGTATAATCCAATAAAACCCGCAAGCACATTTACAATACTTTCAAGCGCATCAGATAGAATAGCCAGTGAGTGTGTTTGATAGTAAGCAATGATCTTGGTAATAAATAATACCACACTCAGTATGGTAATCCATAACTGCACACGAAAATTTTGTTGTGCCGGGGTCATGCTTTTTTTTATAAAGATAACAGAGACTTGAGAGATGGTGGTTTAAAATTCAAGGTTTGAAACTTGCAGACCATAGTCCATAGTCCATGGACTATGGACTATGGACTCGCTTTTCTAACTCCGGTAACTATAATCTTTCAGTATCTTTCCCCATTAAACCATTTATCATGCTCAGAAAGAAATTGTTTGCTGCTTTGCTATTGTCGGTAGTGGTAGCGCAGGCGCAAGACAAAACAACTGCCAAATGGGATGTGAATAATCCTCCCGGCCCAACCAAAGAAATTGAGTTTACGGTTAATGAAGGCACCTGGATGAACCTCGATGTTTCACCCGATGGGAAAGAAATTGTGTTTGATCTTTTAGGTGATATTTATATCATGCCTGTTTCAGGTGGTACTGCAAAACTACTGCGTGGTGGTCATGCCTTTGAGGTGCAGCCAAGGTTTAGTCCGGATGGCACTAAAATCTTATTTACTTCTGATGCGGGTGGTGGCGATAATATTTGGGTAATGCAACGCGATGGAAGTAACCCCGTTCAAATTACCAAAGAGAGTTTCCGTCTGCTTAATAATGCTAGCTGGGTACCGGGAGGTGAATATTTTGTTGCAAGAAAACATTTCACTTCAACCAGATCACTCGGTGCCGGTGAAATGTGGATGTACCATATCAGTGGAGGTTCCGGACTTCAATTAACAACCCGTAAAAATGACCAGCAGGATGTGAATGAACCTGTTGTTTCGAATGATGGGCGATATGTTTATTTCAGTGAAGACATGTATCCCGGTGGTCAGTTTCAATATAATAAGGATCCGAATAACCAGATTTTTGTTATTCGCAGGTTAGACCGGGAAACGGGTAAGATAGATCAGATTACCGGAGGTCCGGGCGGAGCAGTTCGTCCCCAGTTATCACGTGATGGAAAATTACTGGCATTTGTAAAAAGAGTGCGCACAAAAACTGTATTGTACCTGCGTAATATTGAAACAGGAGAAGAGTGGCCGATATATGATGATCTGTCTAAGGATCAGCAGGAAGCATGGTCGATATTTGGTTTATATACTGGTTTTAACTGGATGCCTGGTGATCAGGAAATTGTTATATGGAGCAGGGGGAAAATGATACGTATTGATGTGAACGGAACAAATAAAAGTGTTGAAATCCCTTTCACAGCAAATGTGAAACAAAAGATTGTGGAAGCCGTACGCTTTCAGCAGAATATAAATCCTGAAACATTTAACGCTAATGTTATTCGTCAGGCAGTAACCTCACCGGATGGGAAATGGCTGGTATTTAATGCAGTTGGTTACCTATGGAAAAAAAACCTGCCCGATGGGAAAGCTGTTCGTATAACCAGTGGAACAAATTTTGAATATGAACCCTCTTTTTCGCCAGATGGTAAAACCATTGTTTACACCACCTGGAACGACGAAAACAGTGGTGCCATTTATTCAGTAGCACTTAACGGTGGCGCACCTAAGAAAATTACTTCTCTGAAGGCAATCTACCGGCAGCCTTCATTTTCCCCGGATGGAAAAACTATCTTATTCCGTAAAGAAAATGGCAGTGATGCCATGGGGCCTGCTTACTCCTCAGTTACTGGAATATTTATTATGAATGCTGATGGTACCAATGAACAATTAGTAACACAACGTGGTGATCAGCCAAGATTTAATAGTACTGGCAAACGTATATATTATACACTTGGCGGAGGAATGAATCGTCAGTTTGGTAGTTGCGATTTATCTGGTAACGATGATCGTATTCACCTGAAAAGCACTTATGGAAGTCAGTTCACCGTTTCGCCCGATGATCAATGGATTTCATTTATTGATCTGCATGAAGTATATGTGGCTGCATTTCCCATTACTGGTAAAACAGTTGATATAGGTGCAAATACAAAAGACTTCCCCGTTCGGATCGTATCAAAAGATGCAGGAATCAACCTGCATTGGTCTGCCGATAGCAAAACCCTTTACTATACTTTGGGTAACCAATACTTTACCATCCCTTTACAAGACAGATTTGGTTTTATATCGAATAAGTCAGAAGCAGATTTTAAAGTACCCGAAAAAGGGATAGAAATACAGGTTACAGTACCTACTGATAAGCCTGCAGGTATCATTGCATTTACCAATGCAACCATTATTACCATGAAAGGGGAAGAAGTAATTACCGGAGGAACCATTGTGGTTGAAAATAACCTCATCAAACAAATAGGGAAATCAGCTTTTGTAAAAATTCCTGCAGGGGCCAAAGTGATTGATTGTAAAGGGAAAACCATCATGCCTGGTTTCATTGATGCCCATGCACATGGAAGTCATTTCAGGTCAGGAATGTCTCCCCAAAAACACTGGCCATATTTTACCAACCTGGCTTATGGTGTAACTACCATGCATGATCCATCAGCTAATAGCGAAATGGTATTTGCACAGAGTGAGATGGTGAAAGCGGGTGTTATGACTGGTCCTCGTGTTTTTTCAACCGGTACAATTTTATATGGTGCAGATGGCGATATGAAAGCAGTGATTAATACTATTGATGATGCACGAAGTGCTTTACGCAGAACAAAAGCATTTGGCGCATTTTCTGTAAAAAGTTATAACCAGCCACGTCGTGAACAGCGGCAAATGGTAATACAGGCTGCAAGGGAATTGGGAATGGAAGTGGTTCCGGAAGGAGGTTCTTTTTTCTTTCATAATATGACCATGGTAATGGACGGACACACCACAATTGAACACAATATTCCGGTTGCGCCATTGTATAGTGATGTTGTTAATCTTTGGAAAGCATCTAAAACAGCTTATACACCAACATTGATTGTAAACTATGCAGGTGTAAGCGGTGAATACTACTGGTACCAGCACACGAATGTTTGGGAGAAAGAAAGGTTATTGCGTTTTACTCCTCGCACAGTAATTGATACCCGTAGCCGACACAGGACTATGCTGCCGGAAGAAGAATATAAAAACGGGCATATCTTAACTGCAGAGAGCGCCAAAAAATTGAATGATAATGGTGTTGCTGTTAATATGGGTGCGCATGGTCAAATACAGGGTATGGGGGTGCATTGGGAAATATGGATGATGCAGCAAGGCGGTATGAGTAATTTACAGGCATTAAAGACAGCTACTATTAATCCGGCACAAAGTCTTGGTCTCAATCAGTGGATCGGTTCTCTTGAAGCAGGTAAATTAGCCGATATGATTATATTGGATAAAAATCCATTGGAGAATATCCGGAATACCGAGTCTGTAAAATACACCATGATCAATGGTAGGTTGTATGATGCGGATTCAATGAATGAAATCGGAAATGTAAACAAACCAAGAACTAAATTCTATTGGGAACAATCTAAGAATGCAGCAATCTTTAGTTTCCCCTGGAATACAGAAGCTACTACTGAAACAGAAACATGTTCCTGTGGTAAACATTAATGATTCAATATTATCCTAATAAAAATAGGCTGCCAATTATGACAGCCTATTTTTATTTTATCGGAAGAAAATCAGATTAATTCCGCGGTATAATTAATTGGACAGTGTTTGCCCAGCATTGCGGATACGCCACAATATTTTTCGTGTGATAAACTTACGGCACGGTTTAACTTGTCGAGGTTGTCTGCCGAAACATCGCAGCGGTAAACCATATTGATAAATTTGAAAACTTTCGGATGATTATCTGTTTGTTCTGCGGATGCTTCTATTTCCAGTTTGGTGAAAGGAACTTTCATTTTATGCAGAATATCTACTACATCAATTCCACTGCAACCAGATAATGAACCTAACAACATTTTTTTGGGATTCATACCTGTGGCCGAACCACCATTTTCAACGGTTGTATCTATGCGAACGGTTTGTCCGGTATCTGCGGTAACATCAAATGCCAGTGTTTCTACCCATGTTGTTGTAACTTTCATGCTTATGCTTATTTAAATATTAGTTGACTTTAATCCTATTTGTTCATCCTCGCAGCTACTACATCCCAGTTTACTATATTCCACCAACTGTTGATATAATCGGGTCTTTTGTTCTGATACTTTAGGTAGTATGCATGTTCCCAAACATCGAGTCCGAGTAATGGTTTGCCCCAGGTATCATTTATATCCATCAGTGGATTATCCTGGTTAGGGGTTGAAACAATGGCAAGTGCATTGTCGCTGTTTACAATTAACCAGGCCCAGCCACTTCCAAAACGTGATTTTGCAGCATCAGCAAACTGGGTTTTAAAAGTTTCAAAGGATCCGAAAGATTGAATGATGGCATTACCCAGTTGTCCTGATGGAGTTGCAGATCCACCTGGCTTCATGGTTTGCCAAAACATTTCGTGGTTGAAATGTCCACCTGCATTATTCCTCATTTTAGTGGAATATTTGGAAATATTTCTCAGTACAGATTCTAAAGTTTTAGAAGAGGTATTTACGCCTTCAGCGGAACAAGCTTCTCCCAAACTTTTGGCATAACCTGCGGCATGTTTGCTATAATGGATTTCCATGGTTAATGCATCAATCCATGGTTCCAGTGCATTATATGCATAAGGCAGAGCCTGTTGTTGAAATTCATTTGCAGCTAATGTATTAGCCTGTAATACACCCGGAATTGCTGAAGCCAAACCAATTGCCAGTCCGGCTTTTCCTGAAGTCTTGATAAAATGACGTCGTGATGATTGGTGATTCATACAATTGCTTTTAGTAGTTAAGTGAATACGTTGGAGGACAGACCATAGTCCATGGTCCATAGTCCATAGTCTATGGTCTATGGTCTCTCTTCTTCACCCTAAAAGTATTCCAAATCTTACGTAATCGTGTAAAAGTTCTGTAATAAAACTCCTGGTTAAATAATTGTGAATCACTCATGGCTTTAATAATCAGGAATATACCAATAGGAATGAGTACCAGTGTTGAGAGCCACATGCCTTCAATTGGACTTGCTTGCCCTGATCGCACAAATTTTTCTCCGAAAGTGTTGAATAGGTGAAACAGCACGAAAAAGATGATGGCAAATACCAATGGAGTACCCAAGCCTCCTTTTCTTATGATGGACCCCAATGGTGCTCCTATCAGGAATAAAACCAAGCAGGCCACAGAAAGGGTGAATTTTCGGTGCCATTCGATTTCATGTGATATCAGCGATTTATATTTCTCTTCATAATCAGAAGCCATAAAGCCTGCATTCCCTTTTATACTGGTTATTTGTCCAAGGGTACTTTCAATTACACTTTCTCTGATAGAATCTGGGATAAGTGCATCAAATGTTTTGGCAGTTATGGTGGTGTCTTTTCCTTTTTTTATCCATCCTGTATCATTTGCGTATCGCGCGAATCGAATGTATGGGGTGATTTCGGTACGTGCTTTTCTGGTATAGAATGTGTCAATATGTTCTAATGAATCAATTGCTGAATTCAACTGTCGCAGACTTAACATTTTAGGATCATAAAAAGCGCTGTCTCCGGATTTGTTCATTTGGAAACTTTTCAGATCGAATACTTTTTTATATTCTTTAAATCCAAGCCTGATGAATTCTGTATTAGTGGTTCCACGTGGTCCTCTTTCTTCAAATCGCCAACCATCTTTTAAAATAAATTCCAGGAATTTTTTGTCTGGTGTAATACGCATGATACCCGATTTGGCCATCAGCATATGATCCTGTAAACCATAACTTTTTTCGAATAAAACGATATCATGAATTATGCTGTCGTTTTTTTCTTTCTTACCCAGTTTAATTACATATCCATCGAGCTTATCATAAAACACACCTTCTTTGATATCGATGGCTGGCTTTGAGACGATGATATCATATTTTAATGCAGCCAGTTTTAACTGTGTAACCGGAATGATATTGTTTGAAAACAGAAAGGCAAGTCCACTTAAAAAAACCGTTATCACAAATAACGGACGCATAAAACGTAACAAAGGAATACCTGATGCTTTGATGGCCACCAATTCGAAGCTCTCACCAAGGTTGCCGAAAGTCATGATAGAAGAAAATAAAAGTGCCAGTGGTAAAGCCATCGGTACCCAGAAAAGCATAACCAATCCAACCAGTTTCATAACGGTGAAAAAATCAAGTCCTTTACCCACCAGGTCATCTATGTATAACCAAAAGAATTGCATGGTTAATACAAATAATGAAATTGCGAATGCCGCCAGAAAAGGACCAACAAAGGAACGTATGATGAGTATATCTAGCTTCTTAAGCATGGGTGGTTTTAATGGTGATCCAGTTCGTGAATGGTCAATTGTGAATGGTGAGTAGTGAGAGATCAGTAGTGAGTAGTAAGCTATCAGTATAGAATTCTACTCACTATTCACCATTCACAACTCAAATCTGACATCTGAGATCTGACATCCGACATCTCCCTATCTTTACCAAATGTTGCCTGCAAAATTAACACTTTCGGAAGAGGAAAGGGAATTGATGATGAATGCCCGCTTCATTTTAACAAAGAATGCGGTATTGGAGCAGATGGAAGGCTTTTTTGGGCAGCTTTGTAACAGGTTTCGGGAGCAGGTAGCAAAAGCTGGATTTTCAGATGATGAATTGTTTATAACAAATCCAAAGATTTCAAAGGGGGAGCAGTATCAGCAACTTCCATGGGTTATGTTAGACTACCCCCGTTTGTTCAGTAAAACGGATACCTGTGCTATCCGTTGTTTTTTCTGGTGGGGACAATACTGGAGTATCACTTTGCAATTGAGTGGCAGGTTTTTATCGGAATACCAGCAGGATTTGGTTGGATTTGTAAATGACCGGATAGATGAACCAGATTGGTATGTTTCAGCAGGAGATGATCCCTGGCAGCACGATTTACATAGTGAACACTATCTGCCGATAACAGCTATAACGCAACATTATTGGCAGGAGGAGCGGAGTTATCTTAAACTGGCAAAAAAAATCCCACTGGAAGAGTGGGATCAAATAGTAAGGTTGATGGAAGATAATTATTCGGCGTTAATAGCCATACTGAATCATCAGGCTCCCAGGCGATGAAATAATTCTTTCACCTGATATTCCCATAACTGACTTTGGTCTTTGATTTCATTTTTTTCTGCGAAATCTTTAATCACCAGAATAGTTTGATTAGAAATTTCGGTTTTTTCTATCCGAAATTCAAAGTATTCATTCTTTTCCGTGTGAAGCCAGTGAAAACGTATAAACTTATCCTGTTCCTGATCAAGAATAGAAGCTTTATCGGGTGTACCGCCACTCCAGGAAAAACTGTAAACGCCTTCCCACTCATCTACTTTATCAGCAAACCATTCCTGCAAACCGGCAGGTGTTGCCAAAAATTCGAAAAGGATGGTTGGAGAACATCTTACGGGAAACTCTAAGGTAAATAACTGCTTTTTGCTCATTACAATCTCTTTAACTACCGTCAATCGAAGGCTGCAATAATATTAAATAATCCAAACCCTCCAAATGTTTTTTTAATGAACTGAACCGTTTTATGCCAAAGATTTGTGGATATCTGAATCCGATTATTATAACATACTGAATATCAGTGATTTGTATGGAATGTTTTTTTTGATGGAATGGGAAAAATGCTTAAATTGCTGTAAAGACAGGAAGACGCGCGCGCAGGAGAGAATAAATCTAATACCCGGTTTTATCTAACAACCCTAACATACAACCAAAACTGCTTCTACATGAGTATGCGTCAACTCAAAATCACGAAGTCGATTACGAATCGTGAATCACAGAGCCTGGAGAAATACCTGCAGGAAATCGGAAAAGTAGACCTTATCAATCCAGAAGAAGAAGTGCAATTAGCCATGCGCATCCGTCAGGGCGACCAACGGGCCCTGGACAGACTGGTTAAGTCGAACCTGCGTTTTGTGGTTTCTGTTGCCAAACAATACCAGAACCAGGGATTAACCTTGCCTGATCTTATCAATGAAGGAAACCTGGGATTAATAAAAGCAGCCTTACGTTTTGATGAAACAAGGGGGTTTAAATTTATCTCTTATGCCGTTTGGTGGATCAGACAAAGTATTCTACAAGCGCTGGCCGAACAGAGCCGGATAGTGCGATTACCATTGAATAAAGTTGGTTTAACGAACCGTATCAGTAAAGCCTATCAACAGCTTGAACAGGAATATGAGCGGGAGCCAACAGCCCAGGAATTGGCAGATCTCTTAGAACTAAGTATTGAAGAAGTTACGGCTACCATGAGTGTAGGTTTTCGTCATGTTAGCATGGATACTCCCTTATCAGATGGGGAAGACGGCACTTTAATGGATGTTATGGAAAACCCCAATGCCGAACGAACCGACGAAAACCTCGTACACTATGAATCACTTCGGTTAGAGATAGAGCGAAGCCTTAAAACTTTAACGGAGCGGCAGAAAGACGTACTCTGTTATTTTTTCGGGATCGGGGTAGATAACCCGCTCAGTCTGGAAGATATTGGTGAAAGATTTAACCTTACCCGTGAAAGGGTGCGGCAGATAAAAGACAAAGCCATCACCAAACTACGCAGTACCAGCAGGTGCAAACATTTGAAAGTGTATCTCGGGTAAAAAATCCGTACTATATTTGCGCAGCTTAAGTGAACCTGATATTGGTTCACTTTTTTATTGGTGAAAGCCCGAAATAGTGAATTATGTTCCAGAATCTCTCTGAAAGATTAGAATCAGCCTTTAAGAACCTCAAAGGTGAGTCGCGCATTAACGACCTGAATATTGCCAATACGGTAAAAGATATTCGCCGTGCATTGATTGATGCGGATGTGAATTTTAAAATAGCCAAAGAGTTTACCGATAAGGTAAAAGACAAAGCCGTTGGTGAAAAAGTAATCAATGCGATTAGTCCTGGCCAGTTGATGGTAAAAATTGTACAGGATGAACTAACAGAACTAATGGGTGGTTCTGAAGCCCCTTTTAATATTACCGGAAACCCCGCTGTAATTCTTATTGCAGGCTTACAAGGTAGTGGTAAAACCACTTTTACCGGAAAACTTGCGAACTACCTCAAAACAAAAAAAGGAAAATCTCCTTTATTAGTTGCTGCAGATATTTACAGACCTGCCGCCATTGATCAGTTAACGGTTCTTGCAGAGCAGGTTGGAGTTGACATTTATAGCGAGCGTGAAAATAAAGACGCCGTTGCCATCGCATTAAATGCGATCAAAGAGGCAAAAGCAAAGAATAAAAATGTAGTCATCATCGATACTGCCGGTCGTCTTGCAGTAGATGAGGCGATGATGAAAGAAGTTGCTGATATTAAAGCAGCGGTTAATCCTACAGAGATTTTGTTTGTGGTGGATTCCATGACCGGACAGGATGCTGTGAATACCGCAAAAGCATTCAACGACCGACTCGATTTTTCTGGTGTTGTACTGACTAAATTAGATGGCGATACACGCGGTGGTGCTGCACTTTCAATTAAATACACCGTTAACAAACCAATCAAGTTTGTAAGTAGTGGAGAGAAACTCGACACGCTGGATATCTTTTATCCTGAAAGGATGGCACAGCGTATCCTGGGAATGGGTGATATTACTACACTCGTAGAAAAAGCACAGGCCCAGTATGATGAAGTGCAGGCAAAGAAACTGGAGAAGAAAATCAGGAAAAATCAATTCGATTTCCAGGACTTTCTTGATCAGTTACAACAGATAAAGAAAATGGGAAACCTGAAAGACCTGATGGGTATGATACCTGGTGTAGGTAAAGCCATTAAGGATGTAGACATCAATGATGATGCTTTCAAAGGCATAGAAGCCATGATCAGTTCTATGACCCCGCATGAAAGGGCCAATCCTGATAGCCTCACGCCAAGTCGCAAGCAAAGAATAGCCAAAGGAAGTGGAAAAGATATAGCCGAGTTAAACGCATTCATGAAACAGTTCGAGCAGATGAAACAGATGATGAAGATGATGAACAATATGCCGATGGGCGGCAGACTTCCTGGGATGCGGAGATAAATTGTTTGTATGGTACAACTATTTTGATTTTACTGGTGTCATACCAGTTCATAAGCGTTTATGCGGGTACTGGTTTGTATATTCTCAATAGCCTTTAGTTTATTCTGCCATCAGGTGATTGGACAGAAAGCTATTCTTTTGGGGGCGGGTGGTAAATTCTATGATTTTGATATTGTAAATGGAGTATGTACCACCAAGGAGATCACTAATCTATGTAATATCGCAGCCTCGTCGGGCTTTTCTGTTGCTCAATACAAAAACAAAGTATATTTCAATACGCCCCTAAACGATCTGTTCGAATCAGATCTTTTAAATCCAGCCCTTTGTCGTCAGATTTCATCCTTCGTTTCGGCCAACTCACTGACAGTCGATAAAAACGGCACTTTATACTGGATTTCCGGACAAACTTTATACCGTCTTCCCGCTGGCTGGACACAGCCTGAAATTTTAGGGGCACTTCCTTTCTCACCAGCCGGTGATCTTATGTTTTATGGAGATAAATTATTGATGGCCGCTATGCCTAATGCAACTGTGAGCAATTATAGTTTGGTTGAAATAAATATTGCTTCTCCTCCCGACAGTAAAGTATTTATGGAAACACCAGAGTATGAATTTTACGGTATTATGAGTGTTTCTTCTAACTGTAACGAAAACAGGATTTTTGGAATCTCAGTAAGCCTGGTTAGTCTGGGCAGTGATATCGTAGAACTCGATCTGGTAAACAAACGGGTAATAGGTATATTTTGCTCGGTTAATTTTCGGGTATTGGATGCTGCTTCCTATACCGAAACCGGTGAAGTAAAAGGAATCAATATAAATAACATAAGTGTAAAACCCCAATGCGATGGTACAGGTTTAGGTGAAGTTGGTGTAGCAGCTACCAGTGCCACTGCTTCTGCCAATCTTCTTTTTTCTATCAATAATAATACGGCAGTGCCTTCAGGTTTGTTCGCCAATCTTTCTGCCGGAACCTATCCTATCAAAATAACCAGTTCGGATGGTTGTACCAAAGACACATTTGCTACTGTTCCATTTATTGATCGCCTGAGGGTTAATATGATTACAGCACCCGATACTTGTGGCACTCTTAAAGGTGGGGTAGTTATTAATGGAATAAGTAATCATACCGGATTTCGTTACTCTCTCGAGAATGCTTCTTATGTAGCAGGAAATGTGTTTAATAATCTTTCTGCTGGAATCAAATCACTAAAAGTTATTGAAACAAATGGTTGTGAACTGGATACCAGTTTTACCATCGGAAGTTTTCAACCACCCATTCCGATTAGTTCACTGGATATCACCAGTGCGAACTGTACAAATTCAGACGGATCAATTAAGGTTAATTTTAGTGCAGGTGCAACCATTCAGGGAGCCCGTATTAACGGAGGTTCGGTTCAAACGAATTACCAATTTACCAACCTGCCGGCAGGCTCACATCAATTACAAGTTTTAACGGCCAGTTGCATTTATGATACTACCATAACAATACCCAGTTTGTCAACAACACCGCCTGTTGTTTCGTATTCGGCAAGTGCACCTGATTGCGGAACCAAATCGAATGGTTCTTTACAGATAAATCTTACCGGAACTGTGGGTCCTTATACCTATAGATTAAATCAATCACCCTATACGAGTAATACTTATTATCCCAATCTGGCATCAGGTGTTTATCCCATCACTATAAAAGATGCCAAGGGGTGTGTTTTTACAGGTAGCGCAACAGTACCTCCATTCGTAGCCCAACCTGTGAACGTACAATGGAATGCAATACCTGCCGACTGCTGGCAGGCAGGTGGTAAACTAACTCTTATAGCCAATGGTTCAGAAGCTCCTTATTTCTATAGAATCAATAATCAGGTATACCAGACAGGTCGGGAAGCTTCCGGAATAGCTCCGGGTACCTATATCACCCAAATTTTAAATGGGAATAATTGTCCGGTTGATTCCCTTAGCATTACCATTACCACGCAACAATTGCCGGGTGTAGTGTGCGATACCGTTTATGTGCCTACTGGTTTTACCCCCAATGGAGATGGTAAAAATGATGAACTGAGACCAACAGCAGGTTCTGTTATTAACAACTTCATTTTCAGGGTGTTCAACAGATCCGGACAGGTAGTTTTTGAAACAAAAGAAAGTGGAAAGGGGTGGAATGGCCGTTTTAAAGGGATAGATCAGCCTCAGGGTACTTACGTATGGACATTTACCTATATAGGTCCGAATATGCAACAAAAGGTATTCAGGGGAACTACGGTACTGATTCGGTAACAGTATATTAACTTTTCAGTATGGATTAGCTTTGGAAATATAGGTGTAAACACTTATTTTTGCCGCCTGATTCACCCTATTTCTTAACGCCTATAAATTTCTATTTAACATGGCAGTAAAAATGAGATTACAGAGACACGGTAGCAAAAAGCGCCCATTTTACTTCATCGTAGTGGCCGATGGCCGTGCTCCAAGGGATGGTAAGTTTATCCAAAAGATTGGAACTTACAATCCGCTGACTGTTCCCGCAACTATCCAGTTAGACCGTCAAAAAGCCCTGGAATGGTTGAACAAAGGTGCACAACCTACCGATACAGTCCGCCGAATCCTCTCTTTCAAGGGAGTGTTGTACCTGAAGCACCTGTTAAGAGGTGTGAAATTGGGTCTGTTTGATGATGCAACCGCTATGACTAAATTCCAGGCATGGCACAATGAGCATGAAGCAAATATTACCCGTCGTAATGAAGAGCACAGAAAAAATCAGCGTGCAAAAAGAGCTTATACACCAGTTGTAAAAAAGGTGGAAGCTAAAGCTGAAGAAACTGCCGCTCCTGCTGAAGGAACTACAGAAGCTTAATCACGATAAGTTCAACATACTCCTGAAAGCCCCGATAGAACTGTCGGGGCTTTCTTTTTTATGGCTGATAGCTGATGTCTGATGTCGGATTTTATTTTATGGATAATAAATCTGACATCAGCGATCAGACATCAGCCATAGTCCTCTTATTTTTGCACCATGGAATCATACATTCACATAGGCCGTATTGTTGCAAGCTTTGGTTTGAAGGGAGAAGTGATTGTGCAACATGCTTTGGGTAAGAAAACTGCTTTGAAAGATGTAAAAGTGTTATTTGTAGAAGAGCAAAAAGGTTCTTATCTGCCCTATTTTATCGAAAGCTCAAAAGCCAAAGACCAGGATGAAATGTATGTAAAACTCGAAGGCATTAACACCAAAGAATCCGCTGCCAGAATCAGCACCCGAAATGTTTGGTTAAAAGACGCTGATTTCAGAAAGCTGGCAGGTAAGTCGTCCCCAATTTCCTTAATCGGATATACCATTATCACCGACGAAGAGGAGAACCTCGGTCCGGTAGAAGAAGTGATAGAACAACCACACCAGGTACTGCTAAAAGTTTTACTGGAAGGAAATGAAGCACTTATACCCCTTCACGAAGAAACCCTCGACAGCATCAACCACGAAACGAAAACAATTCATGTGGTATTACCGGATGGTTTGCTGGATATATATAGATAGAAGATAGTAGATGTTTGATCTCTGATCTTTGATTTATTAGGTTGGTAATAGCAATTAACGTAATCAAAAATCAAAATTCAAAAATCAAAATTCAAAAATCCTATATCCGACATCAGCCATCAGCGATCAGACATTCTCTTTAGCGCTCGCTCTGCCTGGAGAATATGTCTGTGATGATGCGCTATATAGAAATTGAAAGTGTCGCCTAGCTTTAGTTTTACCAGTTTTGAGATAGATATCGCACAAGTAGCTTTGCTAAGATCAACTTCTTTTGCAAGTTCCAATAACTGCAATAATTTTTCCTGCTGTTCAATGAATTCAGCTATTACCTTATGGCTTTCTGAATTGGTAGCCGGGTAATGGTTTTTAGGGGATGACATTTTTTTATTTACCATGCCATCATTCCCTGGCATCATTAGTTTGGTGAAATAATTACCTAGCCAACCCGATTTAAACTGGGTTGTTGATCCGTATTCCTTTTCTTTTGCTTTTTTAATGGCTCTTTCCATTTCCGGCAGATAAAAACGACCATAACTGTTCAAGTGCTCAAGACATTGGGTCGCACTCCATTTTTCAGGAGCCGTTTTATAACCAAACTCACTATTTTTCAACATTTGCCACTCACTAATGGCTTTGTCTAAAAATGATTCTGTCTGCTCCTGTAATGAAGATAAAAGCGTTGTAGATGAATAAATAGGCATTTTGCATTGTTTTTATTACTACAAAGCTGAATTAGTTTTATTCAGAAAATCTTGGCGCAGACCAAGATTTTGAAAGGAAATGAATTTTGAAAGATGAATAATTAGTAGTCTATAATAGGAATGTATATTTTCACTGCTCACTACTCACAATTCAAAATTCAAAAATCAAAATTCAAAAACTTAGCCTCACACCCTTACCCTACCCAGCAATTTACTAAATGTGGTCGCATCAATGCCTAGGTAGGATGCCAGGTATTTATGGGGTATCAGTCGAAGTACATGTGGACTTCTCTTTAAGAGTACTTTGAATTTTTCTTCTGCAGAAAAGCATTGCAATTCTATTTGTCTTTCCAGTACACCCATTAAGGAAAAACTGATGGCTTTTCGAATAAGGGTTTCGAAATTATGGTAACGATTCATTAGCTCATTTACCTGGAGATAGCTTGTTCTTAAAAAGCTGCTCTTTGTTAATGTTTCAAAGAAAAACTTTGAAGGGGTTTGTGTTAGAAATGAATCAGCAATACCCGAAAAAGAAAACGGGTAGGTGAAAACTATGGTAGCTTCTCTATCATCATCACCTGCATAAAATGCACGCTGTACGCCGTCTAAAACAAAATATAGATATCTTTCTGTCTCTCCCTGTTTGGTTAAAACCGATTTTCGTGGGGCAGCAAATGGTTGCCAGCAATCTGCAAAATCATTCCATTCATCATCCGACAAAAGATGAATCTTATTGCAAAAATCTCGTAAGGCAGATAAGTCTTTGGGATCGACGCTCAAAATAGTTTAACGATTTAATATCCAATTTACGGCAGTTTCTAATACTTTGTCTTTTTTCTGTTTCAAATCTGCAGCGCTAGTATAAACAATATTTTCAGGTATCACTGGCCCAAAATCTTTCTCGTCTTTATTTGCTCTGGTAAATAATTTTGTAGCGCCTCTTGCAATGATATGGCTGTTGGGTAACATGAAATTGTACATCTCTCCAAAATCATTAGGTGATTCACCGGTAGGTTCACCAAAGGTTTTCGCCAGCTTATAACTTACAATACCATCGGCAAGCATATTGGCACTTGAGAAAGTACCTGTACCTATTAAAACGGCAACTTTACCATTAAAGAAAGGTTCCTTCGGAGTTGGTATTGTTAGTTGTTCATTGATGTATTCATAGGTATCACCATCTTTCTGGCTCATATAAAACCGGGAATCGGCATCGTTATAATTAGCCTGCGCTTTCAAAAATGTTTTATAAGGTGCGCTTATTTTCCACTTCATACCACCCGCAAAAATGTACGGTTTCTTATTAAAATAGCGGATCAGTAATTCCCCCAATTGCGAATCGCCGCCCCCATTCTCACGCAGATCAATGATTAGGCCAGTAGCATTGCTGTCTTTCAGCTTGCCAAAAGTTTCGTCAAGAAATTTTTCAAAGGGTAAGCTTTTATCATTACGCATACTTCTGTAATTCAGGTATCCAACACCATTCGGCAGAAACTTAAATTCATAAGGCTTATTTCCTGTACTGTTTAATTTAACGGCCAATGCCTTATTAATGCTATCGGCCTCGGCACGTGAAAACCCTTCCACCGTATAACTTTTCCGCATTCCATTTTCTTTGATGGCTTCAATTTGGTAAGGACTGCTGATGCCATCCAGAAACAGTAGTTTTCTGCTATAATATCCGATCTGTTCATATTTCCATGTGTCTAGTCCACCAAAGTAATCCAGGTATTTTTTATTCAATTCCTCAACCGGAATGTTATTAATTTTTACAATGCGGTCATTATACTCTAATAGTTGGGCTTTACTAAGATCGTATGAAACACGCCAGGCATCTTTTTCTGCTTTCCGGATCATAAAAGGGAAACGTATACTATTTGTATATAGACTATCTGTTATCCTGCTGCTTACCAAACCAAGGTGTCCCTCCTGTAATGAAGCACTTAACCTGCTAAATAGGAAAACAGTTTGGTTATGGGTAAGACTATCGCCTTTGTAACCTGCCAGTAAATTTTCAGCCAGTTGAGCCAGCTCTATTTTACTAATACCATGGTAAAGATTTACGTGAGAAGCTTCCTGAGTCGATACCCAGAATTGTATATCATTTCGAACCTGCTCTTTTGATATTCTTTTATAATAAAAATCTGCCGGATGCTTCTGTTCGAATGCAATTGTCTGTTGCCCAATAGAGGACATGGTGCAAAAAAGAATAATCACCACTATAAATACTCTCATCTAATTTTTTTCCATCAAACGTACATTTACTCTAGAATGTTACAATCGCATAAAAAGGGGATTTTTGATGGGCTTGTTGTAGCTATTGCTGTCGGGGGAAACAGCTATTAGCCATTAGCTGTTCAGGGAATTCGGAGTCAGGCTACAAGTCTAGTGTAGGATAGAACAGAGATTTTCAGGATTTTCAGGATTTATCATGATAGATCTTGAAAATCATGAAAATCCGTGTTCTATTAATAAGAATTAGCGGATTAACAGCAATCAATTATTTCTTTAACCAGCTCATCAAAACTCCTGCTAAATAAAAAAACCAGCCCAAAAGGCCGGTTTTTATCGAATCAATGCTAAGGGCTTGTTTATTTAATTTCTTTAGAGAAAACTGAAACCTGACCGTAAGTAGTAATTTCCAATACGAGTTTCATATCTGATTTATCCATAGATACGAAATAGCTGGTTTCGCCTTCTGCATTTTCAAACTCGATGATGTCTTCGAGTTGAAATTCAGGGTAAGTATACTTGGTTGTAATGGTTTGGAGGGCTGCTTTAGGCAATTTGTCGAAAGCAAAAGCTTTTGCAGAACCAATCAGTTCACCCTGGTGGGTATAGAACACTTCTTTTTTAATGCCATTCTCCATAAAGCTAACTTTTTCGTAGTTGGCATCAGCGCTCCAGCTTACTTCTTTCGCACCAGTATAGTTTGAAGTAAAGTGGCTGGCACCGTTGTAACTTACTTTTTTATTGGTATCAGCAAAAGCGCTGGTTCCAAGAGCAATTAGGGCTAAGGTGAGGATAAATAACTTTTTCATTTTTTCTTGTATTAATGTGTTTATAATTAGTTTGTCGTTTTTCTTTTGGTTGAATTGACAAGTCAAAAGTAGAACCGAGTGATATATAGACGAAGGGAATTGTGATTAGTTACAAGCTAATGATGAGTGATGTTATGAGTGGTGTTAATGGTAATGTTAAGCATTGTTAATACAGCGCCATAACCCTTATCTGGTAAGAGGTATAGCCGAATTCTTAAAGAAATATTAAAGGCCTTTTGACAGTGATGAACTGCAAAATCAATCTGTCCGGTTTAGGATGAACGGTAGAAGATTCGGTGAGGAAGTAGGCCTTGGGCCTGGGACCATAGTCCATAGTCCATAGTCGATGGCCCATAGTCAATGGTCAATGGTGAATGGTGAATAGAATGGAGTCTATATTATAAACTCTATGGTCCATGGACTATGGCCTATGGGCCTAATCTGCAAAGAGCATTGCGACATAATTAATAACTTAGCTCTATGCAAGCTCCGCAGCGATATATAGCTCATTTTGATCTGGACTCCTTTTTTGTAAGTGTTGAGATGCTGAACAATCCTGAACTTAAAGGGAAGGCAGTAATTGTTGGAGGTTCTCGGGATCGGGGAGTGGTAACCACTTGTAGCTATGAAGCCAGGAAATTCGGGGTAAGAAGCGCTATGCCCATGAAAACGGCCATGCGGTTATGTCCACATGCAATACTCGTTCGGGGTACACGGGGTGAGTACAGCAGGTACTCTAGATGGGTAACAGATATAATTGCGGCCAAAGCACCTTTATTTGAAAAAGCATCCATCGATGAATTTTATATTGACCTCACCGGGATGGATAAATTTTTTGATCCTTTACAATGGACAATCGACCTGCGTGCCCAGATTATGGAAGAAACGCAATTGCCGATTTCATTCGGACTGGCCACCAACAAAATGGTGGCAAAAATTGCTACAGATGAGGCTAAACCTAATGGATACCTTTTTATTAAACCGGGAATGGAAAAAACATTCCTTGCTCCATTACCTGTCAGTAAATTTTCAGGAGTTGGGGAAAGTACATTGAAAGTGTTGCATGCAATGGGAATTCAAACCATACGTGATGTTAGTGAAACCAATATTGAATTTTTAGAAAAGAAACTTGGTAAATGGGGAACTGATCTTTGGTATAAATCACAGGGTATTCACCATGGTATCGTTCATGCTTACCATGAAGCAAAATCTATTTCAACGGAAAATACTTTTGAAGAAAATAAAACGGATATTGAATTTCTGTTGAGTGAATTGGTAAGGATGACAGAAAAAGTAGCTTACGAACTCAGACAGGATGAAAAACTTACAGGTTGTATAGCAGTTAAAATCAGGTATCCAGATTTTGAAACAACTTCCCGACAAACCACCATTGATTATACTTTAAGAGATGATGAACTGATACCGGTAGCCATTGATCTCTTTCATAAACTTTACCGAAAAGGGCAGCCAGTTCGTTTATTAGGTGTTCGGTTGAGTGAATTAACCAATCATGCCGTTCAGGCGAGTTTGTTTGATGATGCAGAAAAGAAGAATGAACTCTATAAAGCTATTGATGAAGTAAAGAATCGATTTGGTAAATCCTTACTTCAAAAAGCCAGAACCGTGAAAAATGATCAGGCAAAAGGTAAATAAAGTCCTGAACCTGGTATATTGATACCTGTTTTCTGTATCTTACTAATTCTTATACCTAAATAATCATCATGAAAAAACTACTTTGTTTTGGATTCGCCATATTGATGGTGTCTTTGTCAATAGCTCAACGAACCCTTATTTATTGCGGTCAAATGGTGGATGTAAAGAACCTGCAGGTATTAAAAGAAATGACGATCGCCATTGAAGGCAATATAATTGTTGATGTTATAAAAGGATACTCAGCAGCTAATCCTGGAGATAAAATAATCGATCTCAAATCAAAAACCGTTATGCCCGGTTTGATCGATATGCATGTTCACCTTGAAGGTGAAACCAATCCAGGACAATACATGGAAACTTTCACCTTTAATCCGGCAGATTACGCCTTTCAGTCTGTTGTATTTGCAGAACGCACTTTGATGACAGGATTCACGGCTGTAAGGGATCTTGGAGGTAGCGGCGTAAATATTTCACTTAGGAATGCAATTAATAAAGGACTTGTAAAAGGACCAAGAGTGTACACTGCTGGTAAATCTATTGCAACTACCGGTGGACATGCAGATCCAACCAATGGTTACCGTAGAGATTTAATGGGTGATCCGGGCCCGGAAGCCGGAGTGATAAATGGCGCCGATGAAGCTGCTAAGGCAGTAAGACAGCGTTATAAAGAAGGTAGCGATGTAATAAAAATTACTGCATCTGGTGGCGTATTGAGTGTAGCCAAAAGCGGAGAAAATCCACAGTTTACTGAAGCTGAAATTAAAGCCATTGTAGCAACCGCCAAAGATTATGGATTTAAAGTAGCCGCCCATTGCCATGGTACAGAAGCGATGAAACGCGCAGTACTAGCAGGAGTAAACTCAATTGAACATGGAACTTATATGACAGAGGAAGTAATGGAACTCATGAAAAAAATGGGTACCTACTATGTGCCAACAATTACAGCCGGTAAATCGGTAGGCGATTCAGCAAAAAAACCAGGCTACTTTCCTGCACTGGTAACCCCCAAGGCTCTTGCTATTGGACCAAGAATACAAAATACCTTTTCCAATGCATATAAAGCTGGCGTAAAAATTGCTTTCGGCACAGATGCAGGCGTTTATGCACATGGAAAAAACTGGCTGGAATTTGTGTATATGAATGAAGCAGGAATGCCCGCATTAGAAACCATCCGCTCCGCAACATTATATGCGGCTGATTTATTGGGTGATAATAGAATTGGTGTAATCGAAAAAGATAAACTGGCCGATATCATTGCCATTGATGGAGACCCGGTAAAAGATATCCGCGCCATGGGTAGTGTTAAGTTTGTAATGAAAAACGGAATAGTGTACAAAAAAGAATAAGAAATAAGGAATAAGAAATAAGGAATAAGAAAGTGTTAGTTAATACTCACTTTGGACATTTCTCTGTTCCTCTGTTTCTCTGTTCCTCTGTTATCTCAGTTTTCTAAGCTGCGCCAGCATTGCCCTCAGGTCTTTGGGGAGTTCGGCTTCGAGTTCAAATTTGTTATCGTGGAAAGTGAAGTTAAGTTTATAGGAATGAAGTGCAAGTCTGTTCATTAATGGCCTTTCCTGCTCATCATGTTTGGATAATTTGAACTTCTTTTTAAGTGCAGAAAGCAAAACAGGAGACGGGTCGCCATACAATTCATCACAAACAATCGAATGACCTAAATGCTGCATGTGTACACGTATCTGGTGTGTGCGGCCGGTATGAATTTGAAACTGCAACCAGCTATATAGCCGAAAGCTTTCTAAAACGGTATAGTCGGTTAGAGAAGACTTTCCTTTAACGTGTGTAATCATCTTACCGTTTTTGCCGGGATGTTCCATAATGGCAGCATCAATGGTGCCGTTTTCGTTCATTAGTTTACCGTGTACAAGTCCGAGGTAAAACTTCTCAACTTCTCTGCCTTCAAATAATTGAGAGAGTTCCTTGTGTGTATCTTCATCTTTGGCAAAAACAATAATACCGCTGGTATCTTTATCTAAGCGGTGAACAGTATAAATATTTTCGTACCTCGATTTAAGGATATCTTTTAACGAAAGCTCCTGTCCTAATCGATCAGGAATACTTAACAGGCCAGAAGGCTTGTTAACCGCAACAAAAAAATCGTTTTCAAATATAATATCGGGACGCATGTTAGGGGTTGGGGGTTAGGCGTTAGGTATTAGGGGGAAGGCTGGTTTGTATACTAACTAAGAGCTAACGCCTAACACCTAATTCCTAACACCTGCTAATTTTATTTATTTTTTCTCAGGAAGGAATTATTCATAAACTTCAGCAACCTCACTTCTTTTTCATTCAGGAAACGCCATTTGCCTCGGTCTACATTCTTTTTGGTGAGGTTGGCGAACATCACTCTGTCTAGACCTTTTACATCATAACCAAGGTGTTCAAAAATTCTTCTTACAATTCTGTTTCGACCGCTGTGAATTTCAATACCTACAATATTTTTTTGTTTATCGTCTGCATATCCAACAGAGTCTGCTTGAACAAAACCATCTTCTAAAGTAACACCACTTAAAATAGTTTCCAGGTCTTTTTTAATTACCGGCTTATCTAATGTAACCTCGTATATCTTTTTAACTTCAAAAGAAGGGTGCGTAAGCTTTTGGGCGAGTTCACCATCGTTGGTAAGAATTAGTACACCGGTAGTGTTTCTATCTAATCGACCTACCGGGTACACCCTTTCCGGGGTAGCATTTTTAATCAGATCCAATACAGTTTTGCGCCCCTGTGGGTCATTTGCTGTAGTGATGTAATCCTTTGGTTTATTTAATAGGATATACACTGCATTTTTTTGTAGAAATACCTGTTTGCCTTTTACAATTACTTTGTCTTTTGAAGAAACCTTGTATCCTGGTTCAAAAACCTTATCCCCATTCACCGTTACTTTACCATCTTTAACCAGATCAGCGGCTTCCCTTCTTCCACAAACACCTGCGTGTGCAATAAACTTATTTAAAGGCATTTGTTCACCAGGTTCTTTTCCTGGTAAAGAAATGTTGGTGGGTTGAGTTTCTGCTGTTGTATTTTTCTGCTTTTCTCCTCTATACTTCTTACCCTCTATATGGTTTAAAGCCTTTTTTTCATCCTTTTTTTTGCCTGGAGCCTGAGGCTTGAAGCTTGTAGCTTTCCCTTGCTCCCCCCTCATTTTCTCTATCTTCTTTTTCCGCATTTCTTCACCTGCGGCCCTTGCTTCTGCTTTTATTTTCTTTTTTTCCTGGCGGAAAGCTTCTTTAACTGCGCTGCCTTTTTTCTTGTTGGCAAACTTGTCGAAATTGTCGGTTCTTTTTTTCATGTTTTTGTTTTTGCTGTTTTACAACAGGAATGTAGCTTGAGGCTTGAAGCATATACTTATCCTTTATTTGCCAATTGTCCGCAGGCAGCATCAATATCTTTACCGCGACTTCTTCTTAAACGTGCATTGACACGGTTAGATTCGAGAAACTGCATGAAATTTTGTATGCCCTCTTCATCTGGTTTGGTGAAACGGAAAGCATCTATCGGATTGTATTCTATAATATTTACTAAGTCTGCAGGTACCTGACGATAAATTTTTATCAGTTCCTCCGCATCCTTTTGTGAATCATTGAAATTCTTGAACAGGATGTATTCAAAAGTGATTTCATTGCCGGTCTGTTTGTAGAAATAATTCAAAGCTTCAATAAGCACTTTGATATTGTTTGTTTCATTGATCGGCATAATCTCATTTCTTTTTGCATCATTAGCTGCATGCAAAGAGAGTGCAAGTTTAAATCGAACCTGATCGTCGCCCAGTTTGCGGATTGCTTTGGCAACACCAGCAGTGGAAACGGTAATTCTTCTTGGACTCATAAACAAACCATCTTCCGCTGAAATGCGTTCAATGGCTTTCATCACATTACCATAATTAAGCAGGGGTTCACCCATGCCCATAAATACAATATTGGATAATTTTTTCTGAAATTTCTCTTCGCTCTCTTTATTAATCAGTACAACCTGATCATATATTTCGTCGTAAGTCAGGTTGCGTTTACGGTCCATGTATCCAGTCGCACAAAACTTGCAACTAAGACTGCATCCTATTTGTGAGGAAACACAAGCAGTTTTTCTTTCGTCGGTCGGAATCAGTACTCCTTCAACAAGGTGGTTATCGTGGGTGCGAAAGCGGCTTTTGATTGTTCCGTCTTCGCTATATTGAACCGCATCAACTTTTAATGCAGGTAAACTAAAATTCTGAGCAAGCTTAGCCCTGAGTTCTTTGCTCAGGTTAGTCATATCATCAAAACTATGGGCATGTTTTTGCCATAACCACTCATGCACCTGTTTCACCCGGAACTTTTTCTCCCCCAATCCATTAAAATAATCCTCTAAATCATTGATACTCAGGTGTCTAATATTTGGTAGTTCCGTATTCATTATGCAAAGATACCCAAGAAACAGAGAAATGTCGAATAATGAATATCCAAGGTTGAAGTGAGTCATGAATTCGATATTGGATATTCGATATTTCTCTGTTCCTCTGTTTCATTCACTTATCTTGCGCAATATTTATTATTGTATGAATGCTTGTTATATTATAGATGCAGTTCGCACACCAATAGGAAGATATGGTGGGAAATTAAGTTCAATACGTCCGGATGATCTTCTGGCGCATGTAATAACAGCGCTTTTAAATAGGAATAATACCATCGATCCTGCTGCTTTTGAAGATGTGATTGCAGGTGCTGCTAATCAGGCAGGTGAAGATAATCGTGATGTAGCAAGAATGGCTGCTCTTTTAGCCGGATTGCCCGTAACAGTTGGAGGTAATACGGTGAACCGTTTATGCGCCAGTGGATTACAGGCTGTTATGGATGCATCGAGGGCCATTATGTGTGGAGAAGGAATGTTATACATTGCCGGTGGTGTAGAAAGCATGACACGCGCCCCCTTTGTAACAGCTAAAGCAGAAGGCGCCTACAGCAGAAAGATAGAAAGTTTCGACACAACAATAGGATGGCGTTTTGTTAATAAAAAACTGGCATCCATGTACCACCCATATAGCATGGGTGAAACAGCAGAAAATGTGGCGAAGGATTGGAATATTGGAAGGGAAGCACAGGATGCTTTTGCGTTTGCATCTCAGCAAAAATATTTTGCGGCACTGGAAGCAGGTAAATGGGACGATGAAATTGTAGCGGTTGAAATGATCAATGACCGTTTGATTTCCTGGTTCAACCAGGATGAGCACCCGCGTCAAACCTCTCTTGAAAAGTTAGCTACTTTAAAACCAGCTTTTGCCAAGGATGGCACTGTTACGGCAGGTAATTCCTCCGGTATTAATGATGGTGCAGCAGCCATGATCCTCGCCAGCGAAGAAGCCGTTAAACTATTTAACCTTCAACCAATGGCAAGGGTAGTGAGTATGGGTGTTGCGGGTGTAGATCCAGCTATTATGGGTATTGGTCCGGTACCTGCTTCACAAAAAGCCTTAATCAGGGCTGGATTAAACATTAATGACCTTGATCTTGTAGAACTCAATGAGGCATTTGCCTCTCAAAGTCTTGCATGTATGAAAGACCTTGAACTGGATCCTGAAAAAGTGAACGTGAATGGTGGCTCAATAGCCATCGGACACCCATTGGGTTGTAGCGGGGTACGTATTTCAACAACACTATTACATGAAATGAATCGTCGCAACTCGAAATATGGATTGGCGACGATGTGTGTTGGCGTTGGACAAGGTGCTGCAGTTGTTTACGAAGGATTACAGTAAATGTTTAGGTAGGGGAAATTATTCGTGCAAAGCAAAACAACAGGAAGAACCTGGCTTCAAGCTGCAAGCCGCAAGCTACAAGCCTTGATGGGTGCTTATTATAGACTTTCTGCTTTTAATGGAATTAAAGAGGGGAGAAAATTTAAAGTCAGTTGCCTGAATAAATAGTTGCTTGCCGTAAATGCATTATCTGCTATTAATAGAACACAGATTTCCATGATTTTCAAGATATATCATGATAAATCATGAAAATCATGAAGATCTGCGTTCCATCATACGAGACACCTACAACTCGCGGTTAAATTTCCCTGACAACAATGGTTTGAATAACTCAACTTTTTTGTTCTTAAAACTGCATGGAAAGCGATTGCTAACTACATGTTTTTGCTTTCCAATATACTGATGATTGCTTCCTTTTTTCTTTGTGATACAGGCACAGAAAGCCCGCCTTCTAAAATCAATGCTCCGCCATCTGATTTATCGTAAATGGTAATTTTATCTGGATTTACGAGATAAGAGTGGTGTGTTCGTAAAAACCCCAGCGGCTCTAACAGGGTTTCATATTCTTTCAGGTTTTTTGAAACCAATATCTCCTTTGCTGATTGTAAATAGAATCGCGTATAAGTACCATCAGCCATACAATAAAGTATTTCACTAACTTTTACGAAGTAGATATTTTCAATGTCTTTGAGTACGATGCGTTTGTCTTTATCTGGCTTGCCGGCAATTTGCTGGAGCAATATATCTATTTGGTCTTTTAAAGATTTCGACTCGATATTGGTTGCGGCTTTATCTAAACTAATCTTCAATTCGTCAGGATCAACAGGTTTAAGCAGGTAGTCTATGGCGCTGAATTTAAAGGCGTCTACTGCATACTGGTTATGCGCCGTAACAAATATCAATTGAAATTTAGGTGCAGGTAATTGCTTCATTAAATCGAAACCGGTACCATCTTCCATTTCAATATCTAAAAAAACAATATCCGGATTTTCCGTCTGTATCCGTTGAATACCATCCTTTACACCGGAAGCTTCTACGATTCGGCTGAATGGAAAGCCTATCTGTTTTATAAGTTCACTTAAGGTATTTCTTATGCCCGGCTCGTTATCAATGATTAATATAGTCATGGTTAATTGTGTATGTAAAACTATTTATTAATCACTTATCTATCAAGTTTCTTCATTTAATAATCGGATTGATTCAAAGATTAATGGTTTAAGTCTAAGACTATTCGCTTAAATACTTTTACTGGCCTAAATCTTTAACCAGGAATATGAAGCAGAAATTAGCAGTTTGCTGTGCGATCATTTTTTGCGCCATCGGTTCATTTGCTCAACGAACCGCCTATAGCCGCGAAGGTGCTGAGGCAACTTCAAAGCAGGTTGAGCTTTTGTTTAAAGACCCTTTCATTTTTAAAAAGGGCAAGGTGAATTTATCTGGCGATAAAACCGAAAATAAATCAGCTGTGATGGAAGCCCTGGCTATAAGCGACCAGGTAATTAAAGAGTATGAAGATAAAGTGGATGCATTTATCAAAAGTAAGCCAACGGCCATTGTGGTAAAAGACGGGTACCAAAGTGTAACTGCAAAAGTAAAAAGTTTATCAATTGCCATTGACAAGGCTGCAGACGGCTATAAAAACTGGCGCTCTTTAAGTACAGTTTCTTTCTTGCAAGACCTGTATTTATACCAGGCTTTTATCAAGGGCGCACTAAAAGTATATCCTGAAGCAATTTCGTTGGAAGAAAAGTTAGGAGAAGTTAAAGCGGCGATTGATCTGTACGGGACCAGAGAAAACTACCTGAATAAAATGGAAAAGAATCAGGCTGAATATGTTAAAAACCTGAGAATGAAAAAAGCCGTAATGGTTGATGCAACGGTAGAAGCAAACGCCAAGAAACAATACGAACAAAACTGGCAATCAGTGAAATTGGTAGTAACAAAGGTGAATATCACCACTATTTGGATCATTGAGAAGAATGCATTGGATATTCCTTTACACAAAGAAGTTGAAGTAAATCTTGCTATAAAAAAAGCAGATGGCAGTTGTGCCATAGCTAGTGGTTATGTACGTGCTACTTATGAAGGAGGCGGCAAATATGGTGCTCCTTTATTAATTATGCCAACCCATCCGATTGTTCTTCCATGTGAGAATTTAACTAAATAGACCTAATCTGCTAAAAATGAAACAAGTTTTAATTACTGTACTACTGCAATGTTCCCTACTCGTCACTGGCTTTTCGCAAGCCAGAGGTGGCAATCCTAAATTTGATGCTGATGCAAACCCTTATGAGAAAATAGTTAAGGAATCAGACCAGGGTAAAAGAACCGCCAAATTCTTCCAAAATTTCATTCAACCTCCTGTGCTTCGTGATTATTTCGATGCATCGCCATGCAACGAATATGTAAGCCTTAGTAATAATCGTATCGAACAGTTTAATGATTTTGTAGATGCAATTATAAAAGGTGGAATTGATGCAAAGCAAATGACAAAAGCTGCCAATGATTTCAAAAAAAGAGGCATAGCCACGCAAATTGCAGATATTGATTACCATACTGGTTATATAGAGAAACAAGGCACATTTACAACAGATAACAAAGTGCCGGTTGAAAACCTGCTCTGCAGAGCCAAGGGAAGTTTACAGGCGATTAAGAGTATCGTTGCTTATTTGGAAGCAGTAAAGAAATTATTTCCATCCATAGATGATATTGATCTGGCTATTCAGAAAGGAAAGAGTACAATACATGCCTATCCCGATAACAAATCATTACTAGACAAGATTAAACAAAACCTTAATCAATAAACCTATTATACTGTTTGGGTAAATGCCGCCTGTTGCTGCACGTAGATGTATTGATCTACCATCTATGTACAGTCAGCCCTATTGCATATAAATATTGTTTCAATCATATTTCAAATATACATTCATGAAAAAATTAAGTTTTAGTATTTATTATATAATCATTGCAGGTATTTTGGTATCAGCATGTGGTAAGAAAGGTGATCAGCAAGCTGCTGTAAAAAAACGATATATTTTAACCAATGAATATAACAATGCGAATAACAGTGCGATAGCAAAATATTTCGTAGATGATGTGCCAACTACAATTGGCAATCCTTCTGTTTCTGAAATATACGGTGAGGATTTAGAGGTTTCGGGAAATGATGTTTATGTTTTAGCAAGCAGACGGCCAATATCAGGAGGGGCATTTGATGCAGTAGTTTACAAGAATGGCGTTGAGCTTGTTACTGTTTCTGCTGTTGCCGGTGTCTATTATAATTGTTTGGCTGTAAATGGTAGTGATATCTATCTGGCTGGCATGCATTACCCATCTGGGGGTGTCCCTAAAATCATTCAGTGGAAAAATGGTACTGTTACATCCATTACTGAAAACACAGGTTCTAATGCAACAGATGCCAGACCTTATGATATGACAATAGCGGGTTCAGACGTTTATATAGCAGGATATGAAACAGCCACTGGAAGTCCATATAATAAACTGCCCAGGTATTGGAAGAACGGAGTAGCCGTAACACCGAATGCTTCTCCGGGAGTTTATTCTATCATACACAGAATAGTAGTAGCAGGTAATGATGTTTATTGTGCCGGACAATCGGATGATAAAGCAGTATACTGGAAAAATGGTGTACCTGTTGTTTTAAATAGTTTAAGTGGTTGGTGTTATGGTATTGCAGTTGATGGAGGTAATATTTATGCTGCCGGATCTATATCAGCCAGTCCGGGTACTTATAATGCAGTTAGCTGGAAAAATACCACACAAGCTATGTTAAGTAATATTACTGCTGCTGGAGTGGTTAGTGTTTATGGTATCGGGTTGGATGGAAATGATGTTTACATCATTGGAAGTATGCCGGAGGCCAATGGCTCAGGCGCAAAATCTGTGTATTGGAAAAACGGCACATTAACGGTACTTCCAACTGGCGATGGATATAATGGCTATGCCTATAGGATAGTTATCAAGTAATTAACCAATGGAGATTGCTAATATTCAGGATTAAACCTTTCTAAGGTCAGTTTTAGTCTAAAACTATCCAAAGAACATTTCGCCATAATCAGCAACAAACAGCTTGCAGTAATTATTATCCAGGGAATTATAGCCGCGAGTTGCAAGTTATGGTTAGGTTGGAACACATGTTTTCAGGATTTTCAGATTTATTATGATAGATCATGAAGATCCGTGTTCTATTAATATAAGCATGCCTAAAATAACTGCCAATCAATGTTTGAATCTTACAGCTCAGGCAAAACGAACGCTCGAGACTAAACCCGAATTGCTGGAATAGTAATGTCCACTATAGTGCCCGTACCTGCTTGTTCTTTTATGTTAAAGTTAGCCTCGGCATTAAATTTCAGGTTCAACAAATAAAAACGATCTTTTAAAATTTGACTGGCCCTTGAAATATGGTTTGTTTTTGAGTGATCATTTTTGATGATACCTCTACCGTTGTCGGCAATACAGATATGAATTTGTTGATCCTGCAATAATAAATCTACATTAATATGTCCTTTATAATCTATGCTGTTAAATCCATGTTCAATGCTGTTCTCTATAAATGGCTGCATAATCATGGAAGGAATCTGCCACTCATTTAGGTCAATGGCCTCATCGATATTAAAGGAGTAAGTGAATTTTTCGGGAAACCGCATGAGTTGTAAATCGATATATTGTTTTAAGAAAGTAATTTCTTCTTCAATGGTAATATAGTCGTTGTAGGTGCTTTCAAGTGTGTTGCGCATTAAACGGGAAAATTTTACCAGGTTTGAAGCAATGATGGACTGATCTTTTTTTTCAATGAGTAAAGATTGAATTGAGGTCAAAGCATTAAAAAAGAAATGAGGATTCATGCGTGCCCTGTTTAATCGCTGTTCTGTTTCCAGTACTTTTTGTTTATGCTTTAAAGATTGCTGACGGAGAAAGAATCCAATTACCCCAATCGCCAGTAAAGCGATAATAGCAAGAAGCAGATAGATTTTCTTTTGAAGAGAAAGTTCCTGGATCGTCTTTTCATTTTTCGCCTGGTTGTATTTCTTTTCCAGTTCATTGATGGTCGCAGTCTTTTCAATGGAATAAATGCTGTCTCTCAAAAAAGTCATTTCTTCCAATGCAGTTGATGCCCTTTTGAAATCATTGAGTTTTTTTGAACTTTTAAAAATGATGTTAAGCGGTTGAATGGCCAGTTGTTTATTAAAAAGAAGGGCATAGTGATAGGCTGAATCGCCCATTATTCTGGCAGTAGTATAATTATTCTGCGTAAAATAGATTTCACTCTTTACGCTATAACCATTCAACAAAAGCCTGTAAAAATCATAAACGCCTTTTGGACAAGCCTGAATGGCGCTATCGGCATAACGGATGGCAGTTTGGTATTTTTTTGTGACAAAAAAGTATTGGCTGATTTTGCTATAAGCATCTGCAAGCTCCAGTAAGTTCTCAGGTTTATTTTGTGAAATTCTTATGCATTCTGTAGCAAGTAGGAATGAGCTGTCTAAAGATGCTTGCGATTTAGTATGTTGATATGATTCGTAATAACTTTCCGCAACCCTTGTAAGTACTGCGGCAAGTATTACCGTATCTTTAGAAAGCCGGGCAAATGATAATGCTTTTCGGCTATAATGTAGGTATTTATTGAGTTGTTGCTCTTGCTGAAAAATGGATGCCAGATTGATACTTGCCCTTGCTGCTGCATACCAGTCTTTTTCTTCCTCTGCCAGAACAATAGCTTTTAAGGTAATGAATGAAACACTATCCCTATAGCCTGCTTCCTGGTAATAACGGGCCATTGTGTTGTAAAAACGGATCAGTAACTTTTTACAGTTTAGTTCTTTTTGAATTATTTCTTCTTTGAGAAAATAACTCCTTGCAAGTGATAACTGTTTTTTTGCAACAGCAATCTGACCTATGCCGTCTAAATAAACAATTTGACAAGCATTATTGGTGGATGCTTTAAGCTCATTCAATACCAGGATGGCTGAGTCTAATTTACCTGAATTATAATATTTCCCAATTTTTTGCCTGAGCGTGTCTGCCGGTTTGCAATTACAGTCTTCCTGGGCAGTACAAATGGCAGATATAAAAAGGGAAATAACTAAACCAATTATGCGCATGGCTGATTTCATAAAATCTTTTCTATCAGAAAGTAATATAAGTTATTTTATAACTATAATTCCTTAAAATTGAAGATGCGAGTTGAGGCTATTACTTGCTTTTGCAGTTATTAATTGAAAGCATTCAACTGTTTAAAAAAAGTCATCAATTATTTATTATTAAGAAATTGGATATTCTTCTCTCTTTGGAGAAATATTAAGGGGTGAAATACCTGCATTAATCTTTTAAATGAAAGGGTAAATTGAGTCACTTAAATGAAAAATGGATTAATTTTTTGGTTGCTATTTGTTGTTTACTAAATTGGTTTTTGAATGTTTAGGCGCCGATGAGAGGAGAATATAGGTTGCAGGTGGTACTGCTGGAAGAATAGCTTTATTTATATAGAAAAATTTACACTACGTTTTCTGGTAAATGTTGTAACTTTTGCTTTGAAAAACCGTTACGCAAAAAACTAAAACCTGATACTCATGAAAAAAATGTTGATGCTTTGTCTACTAATTGGCAGCGCAGTTTTTGTTCAAGCACAGTCTAAAGACAGTACCCTGAACGATTTTGTAGGAAAATATAAATTTCCTGATGGAAGTATTGTTACAGAAGTAGTTGTAAGTATGGAAGGGGAAGGACTTATCATGGGCTCAAGTGTGGGCAATTCTACCTTAGTAAAAACAGGAGAAGACTTATTTTCTATTACTGCATATGATGGCACTGCTCAGTTTAAGAGAGATGCCAATAAAAAAGTTATTGGTGTAAATATTAATGCCGGTGGTTATGTGCTGGAAGGTTCAAAATCAGAGGGCATTGCACTCAATCATGCTACAGCTATGCTTTTGAAGCGACAAATGTTTTTATCGGGGAAATAAAGTACCTGCTATGGACCATGGACCATAGACCATAGTCCATGGTCCATAGCAGATTCTGCTTTTCACTTGATTTTGGCACACTGCCAATATCTAAAGCTGCCGACTAATACCTAATACCTAACCCCTTACCCCTGTGCATAAAATTTAAACAGGTGTTTACTTGTAATAAGTTTCATCCAGGTAAAACAAGCCATCTTCTTGTTGCCAGTACCAGAATTTTTTTCTGTAGATAACATATTTACCCCTGGCAGTCGTTTTAATATAATTTTCTGGAACAAATAAAATACGGGGAGGAACTATTTTATACCTGTAAATAAGGTTGGTTCGTTGATTGGGTGTAAATGCACGGGTAAGTGTTCTGTAGTCTGCCTTTGCAGCAATCTCTTCAGGTAATTTTTCTTTTGGGGTAATGATATTCCCCATACCATCAATCACCACCATTGGTACCAAAGCTTCTTTTACTTCAGTTTTTGGTAACTCCTTCTCTTTAACAACTTTATCTTTTTTTTCAGGTACAGATGCTGGAGTTGTCTCTTTTTTTGCTGGTGCTTTTACCGTGGGTGTTGTAGTAATAACATTATCGGTTTTAGCGGGAACTGTTTTCCTTCCACAACTCATGATGAGCAGCGTTGCAGCAGCTATAATCCATTTTGGCTGTATCATATTGTTGTTTTGCGGTATGATATGCCAATATTGTGCCAGAATGGCTGATAGTCCAAGTCCATGGTCCATAGTCCATGGTCCATAGCAGATAGATCATGGTTTATTGTAAATGGGATAAAGACTTAATTAGTCTTTAAAGAAATAGTTAATTAACCATTGACCATGGACTATGGACTATGGTCTATCTCCCACGAACACTGCCAATGCAGATTGCTCGATTTCCTCCTGGGTTCCTTTTATCAGGTCTTTAACAACGCAGGTGCCTTGTTCCATTTCTTTAGAGCCAATGATAACAGCGTAGGGAATATTTTTCTTTTCTGCGTATTTGAATTGTTTGTCGAATTTGGCCTGTTCATGAAATAATTCGGCAGCAATCTGCTTAGATCTGAGTTGTTGTAGTAATTGAAATGCTATTTTAGATTCAGCTTCGCCTAAATTGAAGAACAGTACTTTGGTGCCTATTTGCACGGTGTTTGGAAAAAGTTGTAATTCTTCCATTACATCGTATATGCGATCAACACCAAAGCTTATGCCGACACCCGGTACATTAGGAACACCAAATAATCCGGTAAGGTCATCATAACGACCACCACCACCAATACTTCCCATCTGAACATTCAAGGCTTTTACTTCGAAAATTATTCCGGTGTAATAGTTGAGTCCTCTGGCTAAGGTAAAATCAGTGATGAGTTTGCTGCTGCCGTTTAAGCTGCAATTTGAAAGGATGTGCACAATTTCTGATAATCCTTTTTTCCCTGTTTCATTATTGCCGATGAGTAGTTCGAGTTGACTGATTTTTGCTTCGTTCGAACCATCAATCTTTAAATATTGCTCAACAATATTAACCTGATCGTTTGTTAAACCGCGTTGAAATAATTCTTCTTTTACTTTTTCAATACCTATTTTATCAAGCTTGTCAATTGCAACGGTGATATCCACCATTTTATCTGATCCACCACAAATTTCCGCAAGTGCAGCAAGAATTTTACGGCTATTGATACGAATTTCAACCGGTATACCCAACTGTTCAAAAACAGTTGCATAGATATGCGTTAGTTCAATTTCATTCAACAGACTATTGCTACCTACCACATCAGCATCGCATTGGTAAAATTCGCGGTAGCGGCCTTTTTGTGGGCGGTCGGCACGCCAAACAGGCTGAAGCTGATAACGTTTAAAAGGCATGGTTAATTGACCATGATTCATGGCAACATAACGGGCGAAAGGAATGGTAAGGTCATATCTTAATGCCCGTTCCGTTATGCCCTTATTGTTTTTTCCTTCAAGTATCTTATCAAAATCATGCCTGGCCTGTTCGTGTTTAGCTGGGTTATCAAGACCATTGTTCAGGATTTTGAAAATAAGTTTATCTCCTTCTTCGCCATATTTTCCCATAAGGGTATCGAGGTTTTCCATGGCCGGGGTTTCCAGTGGTTGAAATCCATATAATTCAAAAACCGACCGGATGGTTTGGAAAATATAATTGCGTTTGCGTACAACTGCCGCACTGAAATCTCTGGTTCCTTGGGGTAATCCGGGTTTGTTCATCTTTTTAGCTATTTATTGAGCTGGCTATATTTTGCAATTATTCTGTCGCAGGCTTCGGATAATAAGCCGAAAACATGGTGGTATCCATCTTCATTACCATACCATGGATCTGGCACAGATTCGTCATTTTCATTTATTTCATTCAATATCAGTTTGATCTTTTGAGGATTCCAAAAATTTCCGCTGATACGTTTAACATCCTTATAATTATCCTGATCCATCACATAAATCAGGTCGAAATTGTCCATGTCTGCAGCTTTAAACTGCCTGCAGCGTTGCCTGCTGATGTCGATACCGTTTATGCTGGCTACTTTTTGTGAAAGCTGATGTGGCGGTTCCCCGATATGGTAATTACCCGTACCAGCGCTATCAACCATCCAGGATAAACCAGCAGACTGGGCCTTGGCTTGTAAAATGCCTTCTGCCAGTGGACTTCTGCAAATATTACCCAGGCAGACCATCAATACTTTCATGGCTGCAAAGATAATGGTCAACCGCTAGAATGCTGTTCCTGTCTCAGATTCATTGCTGTCAGGGGGAAATGGCTGCAAGCTACAAGCTGCAGGCTGCAAGTTTAGCGTAGGATAGCAAGCAGATATATCATGATAAATCCTGAAAATCATGAAGATTAATAACAGATAGAGCTTTTAGAGCAATTAAATATTTATTTAACAAGCTGATTTTAAATAGTTAATTCGCTTACCCACCTTTTTATTTCATCAATAGCAGAAAGTCTAAAATGACCACCAATCAAGGCTTGCAGCTTGCGGCTTGTGGCTTGCAGCCAAATTTCCCCGGACAGTATTGTCTCCTATTTCGGATCCTTCGACTTATATATTTCAAAAAAAATCATAATAATAACTAACAACTGGCAGCATCTTTAACAAAGGTTATTATGGAAAGCTAAAATGAGTGCATCTAAAGAGTAAGAAGGAAATATTTTATTGTAAAATGAACACTTGATTCTTCTGGTAAATAAAATTATTAACTAAATTGCCCACCCCGGGTACAAAAAATGGTCAATATGGAACTGGATTTTAGAGAGAAACAGCGAAAGAGTTACCGAGTGATGAGGATGATTTATGATCTCTCTATGGCAGTTTTCATCATGGGGATGGCTTTTATATTATTGTTGGCTGAGCAGTTAAAAATTGAACAGTTAACAATGATAGATCCGATGTACAGGTACCTGATGGGGTCTATATCAGTATTGTATGGAGGTTACAGGTTGTACAGGGGGATTAAGCGGGATTATTAACATGCAAAAAGGAATTGTTTATACAATAGGATGGTTTTGTTTGTTTACCATGGTATGGTCTTGTAACAGTCCTGATAAAGTAAAGACTGAGTTAGACACACCAAATAAGGGGACAATCAGGATCAGTGTGGATGAGAGTTTTAAACCGGTTATTGAAGAGCAGCTAAGGGTACATAAATCTTCTTTTCCTGAAACCAATATCATCGTTTCCTATAAACCGGAATCAGATTGTTTCAGGGATTTGCAGAAGGACAGTACCCGTATGATTATTGTAGCGAGGGGATTATCGAAAGAGGAAGCATCGTTCTTTGAGAATCAGTTGTCTTTTAATCCGCAATACGGTATACTGGCTTATGATGCAGTAGCCATTATTGTAAATAGGCAATCACCTGATAGTGTCTTCACCCTGAGCAAACTTCGCAATATCCTGAGCGGTAAGGATAAAATTACCGCTGTAATGGATGGTAATAAAGCAACCAGTACGGTTCGCTATTTAAAAGACAGTGTATTAAGAAATGGCAATTTTGGCGCCAATGTGGTGGCGGCAAAAGATAGCCGGGATGTACTGGATGTTGTAGCTTCCAGAAAAGATGTAGTAGGGTTTGTAGGTATTAGCTGGATCGCAGATAGTTACGATCCTGTACAACTCGACTACCTTAAAAAGATTAGAATGGGATTAGTGGAATGTGTTAAATGTGAAGAAAAAGATATATTCGCAATGCCCTCACAGGCAACCATTTCACGTGGACAGTACCCTTTGGCACGTCCATTGTATTATATATTAAAGGAAAACGCTGCTGGACTCGGAACAGGATTTATGAATTTCATGAGCCTGGAAAGGGGACAGTTAATTTTCCGGAGAGCATTCCTGGTTCCGGCAAAAATGGGATTTGGGAAAAGATCCGGAAGTATTAAAGATGCAGATTAACACACAACTATAAAAACCGACAAATGAAGAAGACCGTTTCTTTGATCGTAACAGCCTTGCTTGCTGTACAGTGTTTGATGGCGCAGGTAGCTGAGGGAATTAAATTCCTCAACTACGAGAAGTATAAAAGCGCCCGTGAAACTTTGAAAAAGGCTTATGAGGCCAACACAAAAGATCCCCAGACGATCTATTGGTACGGTCAGTCATTGATTGCTGCCGAAGCAGGCGGATTAACCAAAGACATGATTACTGCGGCCAAAGATGTTTACCAGAAAGGTTTACAGGAAATCGGCAGCGATGCATGGTTGCTGGTAGGTATGGGTCACCTCGAAATCCTTGAAGGAGGTGATATCAATTCTGCTAAACAAAAATTTGAGCAGGCTATTACAGCCACCACTGCAACCAGGGGGCGTAATAAAGGTAAAGCCGACCCCGGTATCCTGAATGCTATCGGACGTGCAAATGCCGATGGAGGCAGTAAACTGGGAGACCCAAGTTACGGTATCGAAAAACTGAAATTGGCAGCCGCTACTGATTTAACTAACCCAGATATTTTCATTAATATGGGTATCAGCTACCTGAAACTAGGTGGCGAAAATGGTGGTGAAGCTGTAAAAGCATACCAGGAAGCAATTACACGTGATCCTAAAAATGCGAAAGCTATGTACAGGATCGGTCGTATCTACCAGAGCCAGAATAATAAAGAACTGTTCGAGCAGTTTTATGGTAACGCGATTGCCGCGGATCCTACCTTTCCTCCGGTATATTATGTACTGTATGATTACTATGCAGATAAAGATGTACCTCGTGCAAAAGAATACCTCGATAAATATGTAGCTAACGCAGATAAAGACCCTAACACTGATATGTTTGTGGCAGACTATCTTTTCCGCGCTGGTAAATACAATGAAAGCCTTGAAAAAGCCAGACAAATTGAAGCTGAAGTAGGTGGCATAGATAAATTTCCTAAGCTAAACATCGTTTATGCATATAACTACGATCGAACCAATGATTCAGTAAAAGCAAAAGAGGCTATTGAAAAATTCTTTGCAACTGCTGATCCCGCAACAATAACTACCTCGCAATGTGAATTGGCAACAAAAATTTATGCCCGTTTCCCTGGAAGTGAAGAAAAAGCTGTTGCTTATATAGAGAAAGCAATGACTATTGATACCCTGAAAAACAGCAAAATTGCCTATATGGGCAAAGCTGCAGAAATTTATGGTAAAGCAGGTAAATTCCGCGAACAGTTAAATTGGTTGCAAAAACAGGTAGACCTGAAAGGCGGAGTAATGGGCGAATATGAATACTATCAGTTTACCAATACCGCATTTACCGGAAAAGATTACGCTTTAACCATTGAGTTAGGTAAGAAATACCTTGCGGCATTTCCTGATAAGCCACAGCCTTATTCATTCCTGAGAAGAGCTGCTTTTGCTTCAGATCCTGATACTTTAACCGGAGCAGCCATCCCAGTGTTGGATTATCTGGATTCTTTTTACATGAAAGACAAGGAAAAAAACAAGAAAACCATCTTCGTTAACCTTTACTACAGACTCAAGTATTATGTGGATAAAGCCAAGGAACTGGAGAAAGGTTTAGCTATTACCGAGCAAATGCTGACACTTTATCCTACTGAAGGTGAAGAAAATAAGTTTGCTTTAAATGCCAAAGCCGCAATAGTAGAAGGTTTAAAAGCCAAGGAAAAGCAAGGGAATAGCGGAAAAACCACCTCCGGAAACACATCAAATTCATCCGGAAGCGGGGATTAACGCTAAATGATTAAATAATTCGGTAAAACTCTCCCATTATTGGGGGAGTTTTTCTTTTTATATGCTTCACAGGCTTATTTTTGCGGGACATTAATGTTTTAACATGAACTGGCCGACTTTTTTGTTAGATGCTTCTGCTACAAGTAATGCGTATGGGTACCTTCCGATTGGAATCCAACTGATTTTTGCCGCCGGTTTTGTAGCTACCATGATTGCTGTATCTCAGTGGCTTGGACCAAAAAGAAAGACCTCCGATAAGCTGGAAACCTTTGCAAGTGGTATTGAAAGCCACGGAGATGCTCGCCAGCCTATGGCCATTAAATATTTCCTGGTAGCCATTTTGTTTGTGTTATTCGATGTGGAAGTAATTTTCTTTTATCCATATGCAGTTAATTTCAGGGAACTGGGTTGGGCAGGTTTTTGGGCTGTATTGATGTTTGTTTCCTTTTTCCTGGTTGGCTTCATTTATATTATCAAAAAAGGTGCCCTTAAGTGGGAAGATTAATATGCTGTGAATAATCTTCACAGCTTTTTTGTAAATAGAAAAAGTAGATGGAACATTATTGAGCCATTTATTGTTAATAGAAAGATTATGGCACGTCCGGTACGATTTAATATTAACCCCATCCCAGCCAATACCGCTGATGCAATTTCAACAGTGAAGGCTCCGGAGGGTTTTTCTGGTGAAGGGTTTTTTACCACCCAATTAAGCAGTGTAGTAGGTTTAGCCCGTAAAAATTCCATCTGGCCACTGCCTTTTGCGACATCCTGCTGCGGAATTGAATTCATGGCCACTATGGGTTCGCATTACGATTTATCAAGATTTGGTTCTGAAAGGGTAGGTTTCTCCCCCCGTCAATGCGACCTGCTGATGGTAATGGGTACTATTGCAAAAAAAATGGGCCCTGTTTTGCGTCAGGTTTACCTGCAAATGGCAGAACCCAGATGGGTAATTGCCGTAGGTGCCTGCGCTTCAAGTGGCGGCATTTTTGATACTTACAGTGTGTTACAGGGTATTGATCAGGTAATACCAGTTGATGTGTACGTACCTGGATGCCCTCCAAGACCAGAAGCAATTTTAGATGGCTTTATGAAAATACAGGATCTTGTAGGACAGGAAAGTATCAGAAGAAGAAACAGTGAACATTATAAAGCGCTCCTGAATAGCTACGGCATTCAGTAGATTGTACATAGACCATGGTAGACTAACCATGGACAAAACAAAAAATCAATGGCTTTAACCAACGAATTCATACAAAATGCGCTGAAAGAAAAATTCGGCGAACTGGTTTACAACTTTGAGGAAACCTATGGTATGCTCAGTTTTGAAGCACCTAAGGAGCATAACCTTAAAATTTTACAGTTTTTGTACGATGAAGCATCACTTCAATTTCGCTTCCTGACAGATCTATGTGCCGTTAACTATCCCGATGACGCAGGCAGAGAATTAGCAGTAGTTTATCATTTACATAACCTTGCTGAGAATATTCGTATTCGGTTCAAAGTCTTTACATCTGTAGCAAATCCGGATGTTTTCACTGCTTCAAAACTTTTTTCCAGCGCCAACTGGATGGAGCGTGAAACCTATGATTTCTATGGAGTAAACTTTGTTGGACATCCAAACCTGAAACGAATCTTGAATGTGGATGAAATGGATTATTTCCCACTTAGAAAGGAATATCCATTAGAAGATCAGACAAGGATTGATAAGGATGATGAAATGTTTGGAAGAGGATAATTTGGTGAATAGTGAATGGTGAATGCTTTTCATCGCTCACCATTGACCATTCACCATTGACCATTCACAATAATAAATGCAGCAAAGCTGATCAACATAGTAAACATGTTAGCGCAACAACAACATAATATCAAATTACCGGAAGGTTCCATTGAAAAAGAAACCACCACCTTAAACGTAGGGCCTACTCACCCTGCAACACATGGTGTGTTTCAAAATATTATGGAACTAGATGGAGAAAGAGTGGTGTCTACCGAACAAACAGTTGGGTATATCCACCGTGCATTTGAAAAATTAGCAGAACGCAGACCGCTCTACCAGATCACCCCCATCACAGACAGGTTGAATTATTGCAGCAGTCCTATCAATAACATGGGATGGCACCTTACCTGTGAAAAACTCCTGGGTGTTTCTACGCCTAAACGTGTTGATTACCTGCGTGTCATCATCATGGAACTTGCGAGGATTTCAGATCACCTGATTTGTAATTCAATCGTTGGTGTAGATACTGGTGCTTATACAGGCTTCCTGTATGTAATGCAATACCGTGAATTAATTTATGAAATATATGAAGAAGTATGTGGGTCCCGTCTTACTACTAATATTGGGCGTATTGGCGGTTTTGAAAGGAATTTCACAAATACAGCGTTTACGAAACTCGAGAAATTCCTAGCAGAATATCCTAAAGTGCTGAAAGAGTTTGAAAACCTCTTTACCCGTAACCGTATTTTCATGGATCGTACTCAAGGTACTGGTGGAATCAGCGCCGAAAGAGCACTGAACTATGGTTTTACCGGACCAAACCTCAGGGCCGCCGGTGTAGACTATGATGTACGCGTACATAGTCCATACAGCAGCTACCAGGATTTTAATTTTACTGTACCCGTTGGTACTACCGGCGATAATTATGATCGCTTCCTGGTGCGTAATGCGGAAATGTGGCAGAGCTTAAGTATCATCGAACAGGCTTACCAGAAAATACAGGAGTTCAAAGGTGCTGAAGCAGAAGTATACCATGCAAATGTGCCAGAATATTATCTTCCTAAAAAAGAAGATGTATACACAAAGATGGAAGCCTTGATCTGGCACTTTAAAATCATTATGGGCGAAGTTGATATGCCAAAAGGTGAAGTGTACCATGCCGTTGAAGGAGGTAATGGTGAATTAGGTTTTTACCTGATCAGTGATGGTGGCCGAACACCTTTCCGCCTGCATTTCAGAAGACCTTGCTTTATTTATTACCAGGCATATCCTGAATTAATTCAGGGAGGAATGCTGAGTGATGCAATTGTTACAATGAGTAGCTTAAACCTGATTGCAGGAGAGCTGGACGCATAATTAATTTGAAAATTTGGAAATTTGGAAATGGCTTAACTAGTGGTACTCCATTTTCATTTTCAAATTTTCAAATTATTCAATTTTCAAATTGAATAGTATGATAAGATTTTCAGAAGAACAGATGACCGAGTTTAAAAGACTGGTAGCGCGTTATCCGGAGGGAAAACAGAAGAGTGCACTGTTGCCGGTACTGCATCTGGCACAGGATAGTTTTGGTGGTTGGTTGAGTGCCGAAACAATGGACTATGTAGCTGATTTATTGCAAATAACACCGATAGAAGTATATGAAGTAGCAACCTTCTATAGCATGTATAACCTAAAACCCGTAGGAAAACACATGTTCGAAGTTTGCCAGACTGGTCCTTGTATGCTTAATGGCAGCGATGATATTATCGCCTATATAGGGGAGAAATTGGGCATTAAACCCGGTGAAACAACGTCTGATGGACTATTCACTTTAAAAACTGTGGAGTGTTTGGGTGCATGTGGCTATGCCCCAATGATGCAAATGGGAAAAACTTATCGGGAACACCTGACAAAAGAAAAAGTTGATGCAATAATAGATGAATGCAGAAAAACTGCAGTAAGTCTAAATTAAAGAGGATGAAAAAAATAATATATCCATTCTTTATCTGCCTGGTGTTTGTAACCGCTTGTGAGAATATCTCTACCTCGGGTACAACGACGATAACATCAACAGATACTGTGATGGAAGATATGTCGATAGATAAAGTGGATAGCGCTGGCAATCCAATTGGAGCAACAGCGAAAAATTCACTGGATGTAATGGGAAAATATAAGGGTGTTTTGCCCTGTGCAGATTGTGAAGGGATAGAAACGGTGGTCGAATTAAAAGCAGATAGTACCTATAGCAGGGAAATGAAATACCTCGGCAAAAAAGACAACCTGTTTACCGCCAGTGGTAAATGGACCTGGGTTAGTGAATTTGTGATTAGTCTGGGTAGTATTAAAGAAGGACCCAACCGGTATTTTGTAGCGGAAGGGAAACTGTTGCAATTGGATATGAATGGCAAAAAAATCAGTGGGCCTTTAGCAGATAAATATGAACTGAAAAAGCAGTAATGAAAAAAGGGTTAATCATATTATTCACTTTATTTTCTTTATCAGTATTTGCCCAAGGCAAAGCTGAGGGGAAGGTTTTGAATCAAATAAAGGCATTAAATGGCGCCATTTTCATCAACAGGGATAGTGCGGTACTGGCTGGATTAATAGATGAGATGGTTACTTATGGACATTCAAGCGGAAAAATTGAGAACAAACCCGAGATGATCCATAATGCAATGGTAAGTCCAACCACCTACAAAGATTTTGGCATGAGTGATGTCTCAATCAGGATAGATGGTAAAACGGCCATTGTAAGACATGTATTAAAAGCAAGATCATTTGATGCTGCTGGTAAGGAAGGTGTATTGCATCTGAATGTATTGCAAACATGGATCAAGAAAAATAAACAATGGATACTGGTAGCCAGACAGGCTGTTAAGTTACCCTAGTTGAATCATACAAATTCAAAACGCTTTTAGGCGCCGGATATATGAGTAAAAAATTATTATTAGAAAAAGCAGACGTAGAAGGCATCAGGTATTTCGATGTTTACCGTCGTGAGGGTGGGTACCGTAGTGTAGAGAAAGCATTGAAGGAAATGAACCCTGAAACGATTGTGGAAGAAGTGAAAAAAAGTGGACTGCGTGGTCGTGGTGGCGCTGGTTTTCCTGCAGGTATGAAATGGAGTTTCATCGCTAAACCAGAAGGTGTTCCCCGCCACCTGGTTTGTAATGCCGATGAAAGTGAGCCAGGTACCTTTAAAGATCGCTACCTGATGGAATTCATTCCTCACTTACTCATTGAGGGATTGATTGTTTCTTCTTTTGCGCTTGGTAGTAACGATACTTATATCTATATCAGAGGCGAATATGCATGGATTGTTGATATTTTGGAACAAGCCATCACTGAAGCCAAAAACAACGGGTTCCTTGGCAAAAATATTTTAGGTACAGGATTCGATTGTAATATTCATGTACAACGAGGAGCAGGGGCTTATATCTGCGGTGAAGAAACTGCATTGATTGAGTCATTAGAAGGAAAACGCGGTAACCCACGTATTAAACCTCCATTCCCTGCGATTAAAGGGTTATGGGAGAGACCAACCGTAGTTAATAATGTAGAAACACTTGCGGCAGTAGTTCCCATTATAAATATGGGTGGCGATGAGTATGCAAAAATTGGTGTTGGCCGTTCAACCGGAACTAAGTTAATCAGTGCTTGTGGTAACATTAATAAGCCTGGGGTATACGAAATCGACATGACTATTTCTGTAGAAGAATTTATCTACAGCGACGAATATTGTGGTGGTATACCCAATGGGAAAAAATTAAAAGCCTGTATCCCAGGCGGTTCATCAGTGCCAATTCTTCCGGCTAACCTCTTACTGAAAACAGCCATAGGTGAAACACGCTACATGAACTATGAAAGTCTTGCAAATGGCGGCTTTGCAACCGGATCGATGATGGGCTCTGGCGGATTTATTGTAATGGATGAAGATCAGTGCGTAGTTCGTCATACACTTTCACTTGCACGTTTCTATCGTCATGAAAGCTGCGGACAGTGTTCACCATGTCGTGAAGGAACTGGATGGATGGAAAAAATTCTGAAGAATATTGAATATGGAAATGGTAAGATGAGTGATATTGATCTGTTATGGGATATTCAAAGAAAAATTGAAGGAAATACGATTTGTCCCTTAGGCGATGCCGCAGCATGGCCCGTAGCCGCAGCGATCCGTCATTTCAGGGATGAGTTTGAATGGCATGTAAAGCATCCGGAAGAAGCGCAGAAAAGAAACTTTGGGTTAGCGCATTATGCTGATCCGATACATGTGCCGGTAGTCTAAGTAAAAAGTCAAAAATAAAAATTCAAAAGAAGAGGGTGTTGATAAGTGAGTTTGATGATTTTGAAGTGAATGAAGGAGAGAAGCCGTATAACATCAGGCATCGGTGTTTTTACTTTTCGAAAGAGCTGATCATATTTGTAGGAGATCATAAATATGATAGGGTTTATAGTTCTTTATTTGATCAATTGATAAGAAGTGGAACATCCATAGGGGCAAATGTAGTAGAGGGGAAAGCTGGAAGTTCTAAGAAAGACTGGAAAAAGTATTTTGATATAGCATTAAAATCGGCGAATGAAACGAAGTATTGTTTATGTCTGATAAGAGATACAATGAATGTTTCTAAGCCAAAAGTAAATGAACTGATCAAAGAAGCGGATGAAATATCAAAAATCATCGCTTCAATAATACTAAATGCTAAATAGTCATAGTCGAAAACAGTTTTTTGACTTTTGACTTTTTAATTTTGAATTAACTGTTATGCCTGAACAACAATTGTTTAAAGTAACGATCGACAACATCACCATTGAAGTGCCTGCAGGAACTACTATTCTGAATGCAGCACGCAAAATTGGTGGTGATGTTACGCCTCCTGCCATGTGCTATTACAGCAAGCTGGAAGGAAGTGGTGGTAAGTGTCGTACCTGTTTGGTTGAAGTGAGCAAAGGTTCTGAAAAAGACCCTAGACCAATGCCTAAATTGGTAGCTTCCTGCCGTACTACCGTAATGGATGGTATGGAAGTAAAAAATATTACCAGTGAAAAAGTAATTGACGCAAGAGCAGGTGTGGTAGAATTCTTATTATTGAATCATCCACTCGATTGTCCAATTTGTGATCAGGCTGGTGAATGCCACCTTCAAGACCTAAGTTACGAACATGGTAAAGAAGGTACGCGATATGAGTTTCAACGCAGAACATTTAAGAAACACGACCTCGGGCCATATATTCAGTTACACATGACGCGTTGCATACTTTGTTACCGTTGTGTATTTACTGCAGATCAATTAACGAATAAACGTGAACATGGGGTGCTCGACCGTGGCGATCATGCAGAAATTGCCACTTTTATTGAAAAGAGCCTTGATAATGATTTTATAGGTAATGTTATTGATGTTTGTCCGGTAGGAGCTTTAACTGATAAAACTTTCCGTTTCAAAAATCGTGTATGGTTTTTAAAACCTGTTGATGCTCACCGCGATTGTCCGACCTGTTCTGGTAAGGTAACTTTATGGAACAGAGGAGATGAAGTGTTTCGGGTAACTGCACGTAAAGATGAGTGGGGCGAAGTGGAAGATGCTGCTGATGGAAAACCTGGCTGGATCTGTAATACCTGTCGCTTCGAGAAAAAGAAAACCAGCGACTGGGTTATTGAAGGACCAAGACTCATTAACCGTCATTCTGTTATTTCGCAAGGACATTATGCCGGTAAAGTGGGTACACACATACCAACGGAAACCTTTGAAGCTGTTAATGACGGCAGACAGCCACAGTTATTAATGGATATTCATTCCGTTAGTGAAGTAAATAAACCCGATGTGCAGTTAAGCCTGATTGATGGTCCTGCACATAATCAAGTATTTAATAAGAACAAAGACTAATCGCATTTTATAATGACACTACTTGCTTTTGACTGGGCCTTATTAATAGAAAAACTCGCACTGATTGCAGTAATTGTATTCGGTAGCTTAGGTATTGCACTATATACCACTTTCGCAGAAAGAAAAGTAGCTGCTGTATTGCAGGATCGCCCGGGACCCAACCGTGCGGGTCCTTTTGGTTTGTTACAACCATTTGCTGATGGCTTGAAACTGATGATGAAGGAAGAGATTATTCCGAATACTTCTAATAAAGTATTGTTTATTCTTGGTCCGGGTTTGGCCATGACCGCAGCATTGATGACATGCGCCGTTATTCCATGGAGCAGTCACCTGGAGTTGTTCGACCGTAAAATTGAATTGCAGATCGCAGATATTAATATCGGTATCCTTTATGTGTTTGGTGTGGTGAGTATGGGTGTGTATGGTATTATGATCGGAGGTTGGGCCTCTAATAATAAGTTTTCCCTTATGGCAGCATTAAGGGGAGCTTCTCAGGCAATTAGTTACGAACTAGCAATGGGATTGTCTTTAATTGCTGTGCTGATGCTGTCGGGCTCTTTAAGTTTGAAAACCATTGTTGGCGAACAAATGGCTGATGGTAATTTCTGGAATATTGTTTACCAGCCACTTGGCTTCCTCATTTTCTTTGTTTGTGCGCTGGCTGAATGTAACCGTACACCATTCGATTTACCGGAAGCAGAAAATGAATTGAACTTTGGCTATCACCAGGAATATTCATCCATGAAACTGGGCTTTTACCTTTTTGCAGAATATGTGAACATGATTATGAGTAGCGCAGTAATGGCATGCCTTTATTTCGGAGGATATGATATTCCATTCCTGGATGAATCAACCCTCGCACCAAACCTTGCAGCGGTATTGGGTGTAGGTGCACTGTTAACTAAGATTGTCATTTTTATATTCATATTTATGTGGATTCGTTGGACAATCCCACGTTTCCGTTACGATCAACTAATGAACCTGGGTTGGAAAACGATGATACCGTTAGCCCTTGCCAATATGCTGATTACTGGGGCTGTGATTTTGTGGAGAGCAGGAGGGTGATGTGAATGGTCAATTGTCAATAGTCAATTGGAGGAAGTTCAAGCTGACTATTGCCTTTCACAAGCGCGATTTATTGTTGGTAAAAATGGTGGTTAAAAATATTTTTGCGAAAAGTTAAACATCCCAAGGGATAAAAGATATGCAGGCATTAACAAACAGGGCAGAGGAAGTAAGTCGGAAACCCATGAGTTTCATGGAGCGACTGTATCTCCCTGCGATTATGAAAGGAATGGCGATTACATTCAGCCATATTTTCAAAAAGCAGCCAACCATCCGCTACCCGGAAGAGAAAAGACCATTTAGTCCGGTTTTCCGTGGATTACATGTGTTGAATCGTGATGAAGAGGGCCGTGAACGTTGTACTGCTTGTGGACTTTGCGCAGTTGCATGTCCGGCAGAAGCTATTACCATGGAAGCGGCTGAAAGACTTCCGGAAGAAACGAATCTTTACCGGGAAGAAAAATATGCAGCAAAGTATGAAATCAATATGCTTCGTTGTATTTTTTGCGGACTATGTGAGGAAGCCTGTCCCAAAGATGCGATTTACTTAAGTGAAACATTTGCTCCAGCTAATTATACCAGGAAAGGTTTTATATACGGGAAAGAGGAATTGTTGATCCCTAATCCTAAAACCAATCCGGAAGAATATGCAAAAGCAAAAGGATTATAAAATGGATAACCTGTAACAGCCTGTTCTGTTGCTTATGATGAAAGCTAATTAAAACACCAATGAGTATAACTGAAATATTATTCTTTTTCCTTTCTGCCCTGGCTGTATTCAGTGCTATTATGGTACTGGTAAGTAAGAACCCGGTGCATAGCGTTCTTTGGCTGATTGCGGTGTTTTTTGCCATTTCAGGTCACTATATTTTATTGAATGCACAATTCCTGGCCATCGTAAACCTGATTGTTTATGCCGGAGCCATTATGGTATTGTTCCTATTTGTGATTATGTTAATGAACCTGAATAAAGAAACGGAAAGGAATAAGCATGTTTGGATGAAACTGGCCGGTGCAGTATCCGGAGGATGTTTCCTGATGGTATTGATCTCATTGGTGCGTCAGGCAACCGATTTTCAGGATAAAGCAGCGCTGATGGGTACAGGAGATATTGGTTTAATAAAAAACCTGGGTAAAGCATTGTTTAGCGACTTTGTGGTTCCCTTCGAAATCAGCAGCGTATTGTTCCTGAGTGCAATGGTAGGTGCAGTGGTGATTGGGAAAAAAGAGTAAGATTAAGACAATAGTACATGGTCCATAGTCCATGGAAAATATATTAGCAACCATGGACAATAAACCATGGACTATAAACTAAAGAATATGCCGATACAATATTATATCTATTTAAGCCTAGCACTGTTCAGCATTGGTATCATTGGAGTGTTAACACGTCGCAATGCGATCATTGTTTTTATGTGTGTAGAATTGATGCTAAACGCGGTAAACCTTTTGCTGGTGGCATTCTCAAAAATGCACCATGGTATTGCATTAACCAGTGACCCAGCTACTACGGTGGGTATAGACGGGCAATTATTTGTGTTCTTTATTATGGTAGTGGCGGCTGCAGAAGTAAGTGTAGGACTTGCAATTATTGTAATGATGTACAGAAATGTACATTCAGTAGATATTAATTTTTTGAATCGATTGAAAAACTAATTCCTGAAAAGGAAGCATTGTTGATCCAATCCCAGTAATGGGATAAAAAGACTCCGCCTCAGGCGGAAAGAAGGCTATGAGTAAACTTGTTTATCTGGTTCCACTTTTCCCATTAATCGGATTCCTGATTAATGGACTAGGAAGAAAAGCAATGTCAAAATCAATGATCAGCATCGTTGGTTGTGGTGTAATGCTGGCATCCTTTGTGGTTAGCTTATTGGTATTTTTTGATGTAAAAGAACATGGTGCTACAATTGTCAACCTGTTCTCTTTTATCAAAACTTCCGCTTTTCAAATTCCTTTTGCTTTCCAGGTTGATCAACTATCTTCCTTATTCCTCCTGATAATTACCGGCATTGGATTCCTGATTCATTTGTACTCTGCCGCTTATATGCACGAAGAACAAGAACAGCATTTCGGAAGGTATTTTGCCTACCTGAACCTGTTCGTATTTTCAATGTTACTGCTCGTATTGGGTGCTAACTATGTAATCATGTTTATCGGTTGGGAAGGGGTAGGCTTGTGTTCTTATTTGTTAATCGGATTCTGGTTCAAAAATGATCAATACAACTACGCGGCAAAGAAAGCTTTCGTGATGAACCGTATTGGCGATCTGGGTTTCCTGCTTGCCGTTTTCTGGTTGATTTTTAAACTGGGCACCGTTTCTTACGGCGATGTATTCTCCAGTATCGATAAGCTATCAACCTTTGATATAACTGCAATCACTTTATTATTATTTGTTGGTGCTATGGGTAAAAGTGCCCAATTGCCTCTATATACATGGTTGCCTGATGCAATGGCTGGCCCTACTCCGGTTTCAGCGCTCATCCATGCTGCTACCATGGTTACAGCCGGTATCTATATGATTGCCAGAAGCAATATTCTTTATACACTCGCACCTGTATCACAAACTGTCGTTGCAATTGTGGGATTAGCGACAGCAATTTTTGCAGCAACCATTGCGCTCAAACAAAATGATATTAAAAAAGTACTGGCATACTCAACAGTTAGTCAGTTAGGTTATATGTTTCTTGGCTTGGGAGTAGGCGCCTATACTGGTGCGGTGTTCCATGTTATGACACATGCTTTTTTCAAAGCATTATTATTCCTTGGAGCAGGTTCTGTTATTCATGCAATGCACCATGAACAGGATATTCGCAAAATGGGTGGATTAAAAAAATATATGCCCATTACGCATATCACTTTCTTTTTAGCCTGTTTAGCAATTGCCGGCATACCTCCATTTTCAGGATTCTTCTCCAAAGATGAAATCCTCATGGCTGCCTATAACGCCAACCCACTCTATTATTATATTGGAATGGCAGGTGCTTTAATGACTGCTTTCTATATGTTCCGTTTATATACTTTGACCTTCCTCGGATCTTTCCGTGGTACCCATGAACAAGAACATCATTTGCATGAAAGTCCATCAGCGATGACAATCCCATTAATCGTCCTGGCTGTTTTATCTGTATTAGGTGGATTTGTAGGAATACCAGAAGTATTTGCGTCTGATGCTCATTCTCTGGAACATTTTCTGGCCCCCATATTTGCTGAGTCCACGAAGCATGCTCATGAACATCATTTAACACATACGCAGGAATATATTATGATGGGTGTTTCTACTGCACTGATCGCTGGAATAATTTTCTTCGCGGTTGCTAAATTCAAGAAACCCGGAACATCAACCGAAAGCAGTGGTATCGGAAAATTACTGGAGAATAAGTGGTATGTAGATGAATTATATGATGCAGTTATTATAAAGCCATTACACTTGCTGTCTGTATTCCTGAAAAATATTGTAGAGAAAGCAGGTATTGATGGTTTTGTAAATGGTATTGGTAAACTGGTCGGATATGGGTCCAGACAACTGAGGTTATTGCAAAGTGGACAGGTAGCGAATTATCTCCTGATTATGGTGATGATTATGGTGTTGTTTGTATTGATATGGTTCAATGATCTGACCATCTTAAACTTTTTCAAAAAAATATTTTAACCGCTAAGCGCGATAAAGCATATTTATGATTCCAGTTTTTTTGATATTACTTCCCTTGCTTACAGGTGTGGCAGGATTCTTTATTAAAGAATCTAATGCGGCAAAAGGGTGGGCGCTGTTATCGGCGGCATTGACATTAATCGTGGCAATTGCCGGTATTTATTTTTATCCATCAACGCAACAGTCATTTGACACTGCATGGCTGCCTTCATTAGGAAGCAGGTTTACCCTAACTATGGATGGAATGAGTAAAATGCTGGTATTATTAACGGCTATTTCCTTCCCGATTATTTTTCTGGCTACCCATAAAAATACTTACCAAAAAGCCGGATCATTTTATGCGCTGATGTTATTAACCCAGGCCGGTCTGATGGGTGTATTTCTTGCGAATGATGCATTGCTGTTTTATTTCTTCTGGGAGCTGGCTTTAATACCTGTTTATTTTCTTTGTTCGATCTGGGGTGGAGAAAAAAGAATTGCAGCAACCTTCAAATTCTTCATCTATACTTTTATTGGCTCATTAATGATGCTGGCAGGAATACTCTACATGTATTTCCAAACAGCCGATCATTCATTTGCATGGCAATCGTTTTACACAGTACAATTAGCACCAGCACAGCAATCATTGATTTTCTGGTTGTTTTTTGTGGCATTCGCTATTAAGATGCCCATTTTCCCTTTCCATACATGGCAGCCCGATGCTTATGAGCAATCGCCAACCGCAACAACTATGGTATTAAGCGGTGTAATGGTTAAAATGGGAATCTTTGCTGTCATCAAATGGCTCTTGCCTTTTTTCCCTGCAGCAGCCGATAAATTTGCCCAAATCATCATCATTCTGTCTGTTACAGGAATGTTATATGCCTCATTTATTGCGATCAGGCAGGACGATATAAAAAGATTGATTGCTTATTCCTCTATTGCACATATCGGATTAATGTGCGCCACTTTGTTTACCAATAGCAGGGTGGGATTGGAAGGAGTGATGATTCAAATGTTTAACCATGGTATTAATGTAATTGGACTATGGATTGTAGCCGATGCCATTGAACAACAACTAGCTACACGTAAGTTTAGTGAACTAGGTGGATTAGCTCAAAAAGCTCCGGTACTTGCCATTCTGCTGGTAGTAATGGCATTTGCAAATATTGCACTGCCACTTACCAATGCATTCATTGGTGAATTCATGATGTTTAATGGATTATTCAGTTACAATATCTGGATCACAGCAATCGCAGGTATCAGTATTATCCTTGCAGCAGTATATACTTTGAACATGGTTCAGAAAGTGTTTTATGGAAATACAACTGATGCCACGGTAAATGCAACGGATATCAGTGGCAATATTAAACTGGCATTGGTAGTGTTGGTTATTGTAATTATTGCTTTAGGTGTATACCCTCAACCTATGATAGACCTCACAAAAGATACTGTGGGAGCTACTATGGCGGGTAAATAGAATAGATATTTGATTATTAACAAGTAAAGATGACAACATCTTTACCCAAAATTCCCTCAGGGGATTTGGATATATGAACGCAATTATATTATCGGCATTATTGGGTGTTGTAATGATGTTTAGCGGCATTATTACAAATAATAAATCAGTATTAAAGTATATTGCCGCAACAGGACTACTGTTGCTGATAGGAGCGAATTTGCTGGATACATATGCATTGTTTAAAATTCATATCAATACCAGGGGCTTACTGAGTTTTGAAAAATTCGGACTCTATTTTAATACCCTGGCTTTCGGAGCAACGTTTATCTATGTATGCCTGAGCGGGAAGGATATTGAAAAAGCCGGTATCAATGTAGCAGAATATTTTGCCCTTATTTTCTTTGTATTATGTGGGGTAAGTATACTTTCTGGCTTTAATGGATTATTGATGCTATTCCTCGGTATTGAAATTTTATCCATCCCTCTATATATTCTTACCGGATCAGATAAGCGGAACCTGAAAAGTAATGAAGCATCCCTGAAATATTTCCTGATGGGATCATTCACAACAGGCATTATGCTCATGGGTATAGCCCTTTATTATGGGGCTACCGGTTCATTCGCTTTAAATGCACCTCCGGTAATTCCAACTACCGGCACTATAAATCCTTCCTTTCTTCAGATAGCCGGATTATTACTGCTGTTTGTAGCCATGTGTTTTAAAGTATCTGCCGCACCATTTCATTTCTGGACACCAGATGTATACGATGGGGCACCTAGTGTATTTACTTCTTTTATGGCAACGGTGGTTAAAGCAGCAGGTTTTATTGCCTTTATTCGCTTGTTTCAAAACCAGGCAGTAGCGCTTGGCCCATCATGGAAAATCATCCTGTCATTTGTAATCATAGCAACATTACTCATCGGTAATATTACCGCTGTATTCCAGCAGAGTGTAAAACGTATGTTGGCATATTCGAGTATTGCGCAGGCAGGCTTTATGCTGTTTGCCTTGTTTGCCGGAAACGACCTGGCAAAAGAAGGTATCCTGCTTTATGCAGTGGCATATAGTCTGGCAACCATCGGCATTTTTGCAGTATTGATAAAAATGCCTGATTATACATTCGATGGTTTTAACGGTTTGGCTAAAAAACAACCCGTACTGGCATTCACAACCACCATTTTTCTGCTTTCTTTAGCCGGTATTCCACTTACTGCAGGTTTCTTCGCTAAGTATTATATGTTGGCAGCAGTTGTTAAGAGTGGAGGTGCTTTATGGCTGGTAATCATCGCTCTATTCTTTGCTGCGGTAAGTGTATACTACTACTTTAAAGTAATACAAGCTATGTATTTCAAAGAAGGCGATACAGAAGCCCCTGTAACAAGTGGTGCATTCAAAACCGGACTTGTCTTATTGGCGGCACTGGTAATTCTTATCGGTATTTGGCCATCTTTGATCCTGAACTGGTTTTATTTCTAACCGCTCCTCATTTTTTGGTGCCTGAGGTCTATCCTGACAGCTTTTCTACGTTATCTTTATAGGAGAAATGCTATTATGAAGGGTATGACCATCTTTGATTCTCTATCGCTGGCCTGGCGAACAGTACGCAGTAATAAATTGCGTACCGGCATTACTGTGGCTATTATTGCCTTCGGTATCATGGCATTAATAGGTATCATCACAGCAATTGAAGCAATGAACCAGAGCCTGGTAGAGAGCTTTTCTTCTATGGGAGCTAATGCCTTCAACATTCGATTTAAAGATTCTCGTGTAAGGTTCGGAAATAATTCAGATGTCAAGAAAACAACCAGGGGCAAGAAAGAAAAAAAATCGAACCTGGATAAAGCCATTCTCAAAGAAGAAGCAGAATATTTTAAAGATAATTTCAATTACCCCGGAGCAAAAGTGAGTATCTATAGAAGAGGTCCCGGAGGACAAGAAATTAATTACCGCGACAAGAAAACCAATCCTCAAATAGTAGTATGGGGCGGCGATGAAAACTACCTCGCTGTTACCGGCTATACGATAGAAGTTGGAAGAAACCTCAATTCCCTCGATCAGCAAAGTGGGCGTAATGTTTGCCTCATAGGAAGCAATGTTGCGAAAACTTTGTTTGGAACAAGTCCGGAGAAAAGTTTGGATAAAGTGATTCGTGTAGGAGGACTGCCATACAGAGTAATAGGTTTACTAAAAAGCAAGGGCTCCAGTGCCATGTTGCGACAAGATGATGTAATTGTTACTACCTATACCAATATCCGGCATTTTCAAAACATCAATCGTTCCTATATGCTTGGGGTAATGGTGGGTAATGTAAATGATCTGGAACCCGCATCCGGGGTAGCTACATCGGTCTTTCGGTCGGTTCGAAAACTACAACCCATTGAAGAAGATAATTTTGTGATTGAAAAGAGCGACAAATTCGCGGAAATGTTTATCGGGTTCCTGAGCAGTATTACTGGTTCAGCAGGTGCAATCGGACTTATTACCCTGATCGGCGCAGCCATCGGTTTAATGAATATTATGCTTGTTGCCGTAAATGAAAGAACCAAGGAAGTTGGCTTGATTAAAGCAATCGGTGGGAAAAGTAAAAATGTTCGTCAACAGTTCTTATTTGAAAGCATGATTATTAGTCTGCTAGGAGCCATCTTCGGCATCATCCTTGGCGTACTTGTGGGTAACTTATTCGGACTAGTTTTAAAAACAGGATTTGTTATACCATGGGCCTGGGTAATAGTAGGGGTGGTAATCTGTTCTGTTGTAGGGCTTGCAGCGGGCATCTATCCAGCCATGAAAGCTGCCCGATTAAATCCTATCGTCGCACTGCGATACGAGTAGGTAATCTTCTGCCTTATTCTTTAGAATTTGATGTTAGCATTAACAAGTATGCAAAGTTATTTTTTCCTGGTTGCTTGTTTTAATTGGTCGTTGATGTAGTAGATCACATCTTCTTCGGTACTATGCTTCCTTAGCCATTCATAAGTTGGTCTGTTTTGCTGGATGAATGAATGTAGTTTTTCATCTTTAAAACCTGTTAGCGATTGAACCAGTGCAGTATTGAAGCGGTAGTTGATATAGGCTTCTTTTTCATTGGTTTCATAAAATTGCATTGCTTTTCGCTTCTTCTTTTCATGTTTTGAGAACCGATCAATATTCAAGGCAATACCTGCACCGGAATTGGCTTTCGAAACGGTGGGTATGGTATAGTTTACAATATCCTGTAAAAATTCTTTTCTTCTTTCTATGCTATCCAACTGATATCGACTAATGCCACTTCTTGAAGTAACGGTTACATTACCCAGATCACGGGCCAGTGGAGAAAGAAAAGCAGCAAGTGTATCCTGAACAACAAGGTTCTTATTGTACTGCAGTGTGTCAAAAAAATAACCAACTGCTGCAAATGATAAGACATGGTTTTCTGCAGCTTCTATTGCAAATCGCCCCTCATTATTCGTCATAACCGTAGTATTGGTATTCAGGTTACGAACACTGGCGATTTTAATGGGTATATTGGTAACGCTATCTTTCAGGTAACCATAAACAAGCTTTCTTTTTTGCGCATGAAGGCCAAAAGAAATAACCACCGCCAGCATAACCAATACAAACCTTTTCATGATCTTTTTTACAAAGGTACAGGGAAAGGGATTTATGGAGTATGTAAATAATTTGGGGTGAGGTACTGGGTGCTGGGTACTGGGTACTAGGTGTTAGGTATTAGGTGTTAGGTGTTAGGTGTTAGGCTTTAGCGTAAAGAATTTTATAAACAATAAACATTACTAAATACCCAGTACCTAACGCCTAATACCTAATACCTAATACCTAACCCCTTAATCATCACTTAACAATGATCACTTTCTGCAAGTATGTCTTCTTATTGTGTAAAATCTTCAGCACATAATACCCATCGCCTACATTACCCACATTCATTTGTTTGGAGAATGTTCCGTTAAAGCCTGGGTATGATTGATTAAACACCCGCTGTCCGGCAGAATTTAATAATTCAATTGCGAGGTCAGCCTTTTCCTTCACTTCAAAACTCAGGTTGAATATTCCCTTATTAGGGTTGGGCGATAAGCTAAGTTTTATTTCTCTTGCAATTACTTCCGGAGGTAATGCAGTAATGGTTACTTGCAATGTATTGGAGGTTTTCTGACAACCTAATGCATCAACCACTACAACTTTATAAACACCAGATTCAATTGGTTTATATTTATTAGAAGTGGCGCCATTGATGCCTACATCATCTTTAAACCATTGCATGGTTGTACCTGTAATACTGCTAACCAGGGTGTCACCTACTTTAGTAATAGCAGGGGTTGGGGCATCACCTACCACTAATTCAACCCGATCACTAGGGCAACTTGTTCCTGTTCTGATCTTCATGTCGTAGAAGAAATAGTAGAATGGATTAACATCGGCACTTGTATTGGTAAGGTTAACACTATTACCTGTAATCGACATTACGTTAGCAATACTTATGGGGTAGGTAGTGCCGGAAATATTATTGTTCCTGAAAATAGTCGCCCCATTTTCATTACAAAGTACCAATAAGATATGATCACCCGTTTCGTTTACTGGCAGATTCAGGTAATAAACAGCCCCTGTATCTGCGGTTGGGTTTCCTGTTACTGCTCCGGGTTGTGGATTTGGATTCGTAGCTGTAACGGAAAGGGTGGTTCTTGATAAAGGCAGATAGGTAAAGCTTCCATCCTGGTTAACTGTTCCCAGGTTGGCTACAATAACTTCTACTGTACCAGGGTTGCCAATATATAAACGAGCACTTTCAATTGTAAGTGGAACTGAATTATTAAACCTTACAAAATTCCCCCTGAAGTTATTATATCCTCCCTCTGCATAAGCCATTTTAGTGGCTGGTCCAATAGAAGCTTTCACTTCATTCGAAACATAGAAAGTTTTATTGGTAGGAATGCTGGTGGTAGTTACAGCCGCCCCACTTGCAATTGGAGAAGTAGCTGTTGAACTGTTATACCAGAAATAATTACTGTTCGCTACCGGATTATTTACTTTCAATATAGCCGTGGTATTACAGATGGTCCCTATTGGTGAAGGGTTATCAGCTTTCTTACCTATGGTAAGGTTTGTAGTTAATGTATTGTTACTGGTATTCTGATCACCGGTTACATTGGCTGTGGCCAGAATGGTATAGGTAGTGTTTTGCGTAGTTACAAATGGTGTTTGTAAAGTAAAACTTACATTCGATAAGCCAGGTACTGCCGCCGGGTAAATGCCATTAAGCGTAGCTACAGTTGTAGCTCCGTTTTTAACTTCTATTGAAACAGGAATATTTGTTTTAGGTACACTTCCATTGTTACGGATACTTACAGTAAGGTATTGTTTGTTATCCGCACAATCGGCAATGGAAGGGGTGAGAATTTCACTGATGGTAAAGTCAGTAGAAGGGTTCACCACAATCAACCTGAAATCTTCTGTTTCTCCCTTTGTATAAGTACCACAAGATGATATATCAGTGGCTGTGGCTGTTTCAACCAGTACGATTCTTGTCCGGAATGTACTTCCAATGGTAAGTGTACTAGGAGTTGTAAATGAACCAGAAAATACTTGCGTGTTTTTTAATACACCACTGGTTGCCACTAATTCGTTTGCATCTGCAAAATCACCATCGTTGTTATAGTCGATGAATATTTTTACCATTTTATCTGCATCAGTTGCATCTGAACTATTTACACGAACACGGAATGGAACCGATTGAGAGGGTTCAATACTAGCAGCTAAAGCAGTATTGTTGGTATAAGTAGTAGCTCCTGTCGGATTTGCATAACGAATCGTTTGAAGACTCACGCTATCAATTCTACCACCAGCATTATTTGTTGCTGCTGAACTGCAATGCGCCGTTCCACCCACACCACTTACGATTAGTGAATAAGCCTGTTGTCCTCTTGTTAAGGTACCCAAAGCACCTTTATGTGTTACAGTGATGGTATAAGCTTCTCCTGCAACCGTACTGTCAATATCAATTCTTTCAACATTATCAACTGTATTATCACCTTTCACAGCGGCATTTGCTGGAAAGGCGGGGTCGAGTGTCCAGGGTCTGAAAGTTCTGCTTCCGCTGGTAATGCGTATATCCAGGTCGTTGATAAGTTTTTTCTCAGGGTTGTTCAGCACATTAATCTGGTCTACAGTGCCTTTTACATCTGTCCAGCAAATAGTAGCTTTTAATGGTTCTTTACCTGTTGCAACAACTGTGGTGCTAAATGAATTGGTCGTACCATTGAAAAGATTTTCGTACATCAGGTGTTCACTGGTAGCACTATTGTTAGATGCTACAGAAGCAGAAATAACTGCTGCTGCTTTTTGTACATTCAATAATCCCCAGCCGTTCTGATAGTCGGGTCCCGGAGTTATACCTGCTTCATCTGCCGTGTGTATGGCAAGTCCCTTAAGGGTTGCCGAACGCAGAAAGTTGCCATTTTTTAATTTTGAATAATGATCCTGCAAAAGGAACAATGAACCTGAAGTATTAGGAGTGGCCATAGAAGTACCACTTAAACTTGAATATGCTGTAGTTGATGATGAATAGGATGATAACACGTTAACGCCATCTGCTACTACATCTGGTTTTATCCTGCCGTCATCTGTTGGGCCCCATCCGCTAAAAGAACTCATCACCACATCTTCTGGTCTGTTATAACCACCGGGAATTCCTCTTACCGCACCAACAGTAAGAATATTTTTTGCATTCGCATCCCATGGAATACTGCCATAACTATCATTGCTGCTGATATCTCCTGGTCTGTTTCCGGCAGCAGTCATCTGGTTTTGCGCATTTAAACGGAAATAGGGATCTCCGACATTCGGACCTGTTTCTCCGCGGTTATTACCTGCTGCTTTAACTATCAGATAGAAAGGTGCATTGTATGCAATTGAATCCAGTAACTGCGCATCTGTACTATAATAACCGAATTTATAATCTTCGGTTTCATTAGGTCTGCCCCAGAACTCCCAACGGTTTTGATCTTCATTAAAATTCCATCCAGAAACTACGTTGTAAGAATGGTTTGATACCAGCAATCCCGCTGCCTCTGTAGCTTGTTCCGCATAACTGTTGGTGAAGTCATATGCAATCATACCCTGCGCACCATACGACATTCCTTTTGCACTTGGATTAACACCAGATGCTATCATAGTACCAGCAACGTGAGTAGCATGGTTATCATTGGTTGAGGGATTATCTTTTTGGGTAATTCTTCCTGTTAATTCCACATGCGATGAAAGTACCCGGCCCCCATCCCAGATACCAATCTTGTTTTTCAGGATAGCTGAATTCGCAGAAAGATTCAATCCGCTGGCACCACCTTCCCAAAGTTGATTTGCTCTGGTTGTAGCTGCTGCAATGGTATTGTTATCTGTAATAAAATATTTGGGAAAATTGAATCCATCTACACCTACCAAAGTAGCCAGTCTGCCATCCTTAGAACGTATACTTAGCGGCCAGTTTTTTTGTTTGGCTAATGACATGGCTTTGGTATACTCACGTCTCTCTTTTAAAGTAATACCCTGGGCTGCTTTCTCCAGTTCCTGAACATTTGTAGCTACCTGACCAGCCGCAAATGTTACGATGGTTAAGCATCCAATAAAAGTGGGTAAAAATCGTCTGAGCATAATATAGTTTAGTTTAACTTCATGATCACCGGCACACCCCCGGGAATATTATTAAAATTAGATACTTTCACCATTCAAAGTGAAGCATGAGAAAGATTCTTTTTAGCCTGTTTATTGCCATTTTAACATTTTCCGCCTGTTCGTCGTCAAAAAAGGCCCAAAATGGTGAAATTAAGCAGGGTATTTCTGGAAACATCACAGAAGTTAAGGGAAATCAGATGCCAAAAGTCGGTATTCAGCCACCTACCCCCAAACCCGTATCAACCACTCTTTTTGTCTATTTACCCACCCATATCTCACAGGTAACACCGGTAGAACCCGGATCACCCCTATATACGGCAATTAACAGCAAACTGGTTGCTTCTGTTCAATCAGACAGTCTGGGTCGTTACAGTGTTGCTTTGCCAGTAGGATCCTACTCGCTTTTTGTTAAGAAAGGTGCGCATTATTTTGCCAATTTGTTCGACACACAAAACAATATTCAACTGGTACAGGTTGATTCAGGGAAAATTACACCCATGAATATCCTGATTAATTCTAGTGCAACTTATTAACCTAACAAAGGTTACCTTTGCATCCCTGATTTCGGTTTTTAACCGATAGCAGGATTGGCACTATGAACCTGAATGTGTTGTTGGAGCAGTACCAGAATAACCCCCGGCTATTTCAGCTGGTGGACAGGCTCTCTTTTTCCCAACCTCAGCAAATTTTCCTGAAGAACCTGCAAGGTAGTAGCTCCGAATTCGTTGTGAGTAGTGTGTTTAGCCATCCTTCCTGCCAAGAGCTTAATCATTTAGTAGTATTGAATGATGCTGAGGAAGCAGCTTATTTTCATAACACACTCGAAAACCTTACATCGGCGCTTGACCTTTTTTATTTTCCTTCCTCCTTCAAAAACCGCAAAAATTTCCGGATACTTAACAGCTCACATGTAATGCTTCGTACTGAAGCACTTACCAGACTGGTCGCGGGAGGAAATAAAAAAATACTGGTAACTTATCCTGAAGCGATTTTTGAAAAAGTAGTACTACCGAAAACCCTCAGCAGTAATATCATTACCATCAAAACAAATGATACCATTAATCCAGACAGTTTAATGGAATTATTCGTAATGTATGGGTTTGAACGTACAGACTTCGTATACGAACCCGGACAGTTCGCCATAAGAGGTGGTATTCTCGATATTTATTCATTCGGAAATGAAAAACCCTACCGCGTCGAACTCTTTGGCAACGAAGTAGACAGCATCCGCATATTCGATCCGGAAACACAGTTGAGTGAGCGAAAATTATTACAGGTAAGTATCATTCCAAATGTTGAAACACAATTCAGCACAGAAGAAAAAGTTTCCTTATTTGAGTTTCTTAGTCCAAATACAACCATCTGGCTGAAAGACTGGGACGTTATATCCGAGAAAGTACAACAACAATATGATGAAATGCTCGGATTTGTTGAGCTGCTGAAAGACGGATACCAGATGAAAGGCAATGAGGATGATGAAGAGATCAGGGTGCTCAAAGAGATATCAGCAGAGGATTTCGTAACTATATCTTCGATCGAAGAAGCTATTCAACAAAGACATATCATCGAATTTGGTTACAAACCACAGCTGGCTAATTCAATCATTGAGTTCAACACAAAAGCACAACCTTCTTTTAACAGACAGTTTGATCTGTTGATACAAAACCTCTCTGTTCATGAAGCTGCTAAATACCAGATTTACATTTTCGCTGAGCAGGTAAAACAGCTTGAAAGACTAAACACCATTTTTGCCGACCTGAAAACGGAAATTCAATTTGTTCCGGTACCAACTGGCATTCATGAAGGCTTTATTGATGAAGACCTGAAAATTCTTTGTTATACTGATCACCAGATTTTTCAGCGTTACCACAAATACAAGGTTAAACAGGCTTATAATAAAAACAAAGCACTTACCCTTAAAACCTTACGGGATCTTCAGCCTGGAGATTATGTAACACATATCGATCATGGTGTGGGGACATATAGTGGATTGCAGAAACTTGAAGTGAATGGAAAACTACAGGAGGCGGTAAGGATTATTTATAAAGACAGTGATATACTTTATGTAAACATCAATTCACTTCATAAAATATCAAAGTATACCGGTAAGGAAGGAACGGTTCCGAAGATCAATAAACTGGGTAGTGATGTTTGGGCAAGATTAAAAGAGAAAACAAAAACAAAAGTCAAAGAAATCGCCTTTGACCTGATTAAACTTTACGCACAAAGAAAAGCACAGGAAGGCTTTGCACATACGCCGGATACTTACCTTCAAACAGAACTGGAAGCATCTTTTATTTATGAAGATACCCCGGATCAAAGTAAGGCAACAGCAGATGTGAAAAAGGATATGGAAAGTCCTTCACCGATGGACCGACTAGTTTGCGGTGATGTAGGATTCGGTAAAACCGAGATCGCGGTGCGTGCTGCTTTTAAATCGGTAGTAGATGGTAAACAGGCTGCCGTACTTGTGCCAACTACTATTCTTGCATTCCAGCATTTTAAAACATTCAAAGAAAGACTGAAAGATTTCCCTGTTACTGTTGATTATATCAACCGGTTTAAATCGGCTAAAGAGAAAAAAGAAACGCTGAAAAAAGTAGAAGAAGGTAAGGTTGATATCATAGTGGGAACACATGGTTTATTGGGGAAAGAAGTGAAATTCAAAGACCTTGGTGTGATGATCATTGATGAGGAACAGAAGTTTGGTGTTGCGCACAAAGAGAAATTGAAAACATTAAAAACCAATGTTGACTGTTTAACACTCACTGCAACACCCATACCACGTACACTGCAATTTAGTTTAATGGGTGCACGTGACCTCAGCATCATAAATACGCCACCACCTAACAGACAGCCTATACAGACAGAAGTGCAGGTGTTTAATGATGATTTTATACGTGAAGCTATTTATTACGAAACAGAGCGCGGTGGTCAGGTATTCTTCATACATAACCGTGTAGTAGGATTATCGGAAATGAGTGCCATGTTGCAGGGGTTATGTCCGGATTTAAGTATTGGGTTTGCTCACGGGCAATTAGAAGGACATGAACTGGAAGAAAGGATCATGGATTTTATTGACAAGAAGTATGATGTACTTGTTTGTACCAATATTGTGGAGAGTGGGGTTGATATACCGAATGTAAATACCATCATCGTAAATAATGCCCACCAGTTTGGATTAAGTGATCTTCACCAGTTACGTGGGCGGGTAGGGAGGAGTAATAAGAAGGCTTTCTGTTATTTACTTGCTCCTCCAATGAGTACTTTACCTACAGATTCGAGGAAACGATTACAAACCCTGGAGCAGTTCAGTGATTTAGGAAGTGGTTTCCAGATTGCCATGCGCGACCTGGATATACGTGGTGCAGGAAATCTGTTGGGAGGGGAGCAGAGTGGATTTATGGCTGAGATAGGTTTTGAGATGTACCAGAAAATCCTGGAGGAAGCGATCAGAGAACTGAAGCGTACTTCTTTCAAAGATTTGTTTAAAGAAGAGATCAGCAAGCAGGATGATTATGTGAGTGATTGTACCATTGATACCGATCTGGAAATACTCATACCGGATAGTTATGTTGAAAGTATTGCTGAGCGTTTATCACTTTATTCGAGATTGGATAATTGTGAGAAAGAAGAAGAATTACAGGCTTTCCACCATGAAATGTTAGATCGTTTCGGCCCGATGCCATCTTCTGTAACAGATTTGTTTACCACTGTAAGATGTCGCTGGAGGGCAGTAGAAATAGGCTTTGAAAAAATGACACTGAAGCAGGATACGCTTCGTTGTTATTTTATCAACCGACCCGACTCTCCTTATTTTGAATCGGCATTATTTAAAAATGTGCTGGCTTATTTACAAACAGGAACTAATAAGGCAAGATTGAAACAGGCGGGTAAAAATTTCTTACTGGTAGTAGATGATATCAAAGATATGGATGCCATGTTGCGATTCCTGGATGGTATGCATAAGGGAGTTATTCAGCAACCTGCAACTAATTAGCTATAAAAAAAGCCGCTCATTTGAGCGGCCTTGAATAAGTTTTTAAGGCAAGTCTTATTAAAATCCTTTTTTAGCAACGCCATCAGCAATTGCCTGTAAGGCTTTGGCTTCTCCAAGTATGGCCGCCATTTTATTTCCTTTTCCATCATGTCCGGCAGCCATATAACCGCCGCGTGCAGTTTTAGTAATCACTGCATCCTGCATGGGAACATTTTTTTCCTTGGTTTTCAGACAGTATGCCTTGATCATTTTTGAAGTGTCCATTTTTTAGCATTTAATGTGTTAGTAAATAAACTAGGGTTATGTTTCCACAACTTAGTCTTTTTTATTGAAAATCAAAAGCAATGGGAAAAATAGTAATCCACAGGGGGGCGGTCAATTGTCAATAGTGAATTGTCCATTTTTTAAGTTTTAAAACTATTGACAATTCACTATTGACAATTGACATCGCTTACACATCTATTTTCGCATACTTCGCATGGCTCTCGATAAACTCGCGGCGTGGGGCTACTTCGTCGCCCATCAGCATACTGAAGATGCGATCGGCTTCTGCTGCGCTTTCGATGGTTACCTGTTTCAGTGTGCGACGAGCAGGGTCCATAGTGGTTTCCCATAACTGGTCTGCGTTCATTTCACCCAAACCTTTGTATCGCTGAATGGTAACGCTGTCGTCTTTTCCGCCACCTAATTTTTCGATCCACATTTTCCTTTGCTCTTCATTGTAGGCGTATTGTTGATCCTTTCCTTTTTTTACCAGATAAAGTGGTGGTTGTGCTATGTATACATAACCTTGCTCTACCATTTCTTTCATGTAGCGGAAAATAAAGGTAAGGATCAGTGTAGCGATATGCGATCCATCCACATCGGCATCCGTCATGATGATGAGTTTGTGGTAGCGCAGTTTGGTAATATTTAAAGCTTTTGGATCATCAGGTGTACCAACTGTTACGCCAAGGGCGGTGTACATATTCCGGATCTCCTCATTTTCATAAATCTTATGTTCCATCGCTTTCTCTACGTTCAGGATTTTACCCCGGAGTGGAAGAATCGCCTGATAGCTTCTGTCGCGTCCCTGCTTTGCAGTTCCACCTGCCGAGTCTCCCTCAACAAGATAAAGCTCACATTTCTGAGGATCTCGTTCACTGCAGTCTGCAAGTTTACCAGGCAAACCACCTCCGGTAAGTACAGTTTTACGCTGTACCATATCACGGGCTTTTTTTGCAGCAACCCTCGCCTGTGCAGCTAATACGATTTTAGAGATAACATGTTTGGCTTCTTTTGGATTTTCTTCCAGGTAAGCTTCAAGTACGCGTGCAACGGTGGTCTGCACTACACCACTTACTTCACTGTTACCCAATTTTGTTTTAGTCTGACCCTCAAACTGAGGCTCTGGTACTTTTACAGAAATGATGGCGCTTAGTCCTTCACGAAAATCATCTCCTTCCACCTGCACTTTTGCTTTTTCAAAAAGCCCTTCTTTATCACCATAACTTTTGAAAACCCTAGTGAGTGCCTGACGGAATCCGGTTACGTGTGTACCACCTTCGATGGTATTGATATTATTTACGTAAGAGAAAATATGCTCTTTAAAATCATCATTATAGGTTAGTGCTACTTCAACCGCCACATTGGTGGTTTCATCATGTCCTTCCACATAAAGCGGATTAGCAATGATAGGGGAGCGGTGTCCGTTCTTGTCGAGCATCTCAACAAACTCTACGATACCGCCTTCGCTGTAAAAATTTTTTGAGTAAACATTTCCTTCCTCATCTTTTTCACGCAGATCAGTTAGTGTGATACTGATGCGTTTGTTCAGGTAGCTAAGCTCCCGCAAACGACCTTCCAGTATATCTTTCTTGTAAACTGTTTCCTGAAAAATAGTTGCATCCGGCCAGAAACGAACATGGGTACCAGTTATACTACTTTCACCGATTTCCCTCACAGGATACTGGGGAACACCAATTTTATATTCCTGTTCGAATATTTTTCCTTCGCGGTGAACGGTTACATGTAAAGTGGTACTGAGTGCATTCACGCAACTTACCCCTACACCGTGCAAACCTCCGGATACTTTATAGGTGTTCTTATCGAATTTACCCCCTGCATGAAGTACCGTCATTACAACTTCCAGGGCACTCTTTTTTTCCTTGCTATGCATGGCTGTAGGGATACCACGACCATCATCCTGTACACTGATAGAGTTATCCTCATGAATGGTTACGCTGATGTTTTTACAATAGCCGGCCAATGCCTCATCAATAGAGTTGTCCACTACTTCATAAACCAGGTGGTGAAGACCTTTTACACCCACATCGCCAATATACATGGCGGGTCTTTTTCTAACGGCTTCTAATCCCTCTAAAACCTGTATACTGTCGGCACCATAATTCTTATTCTGGGCCTCGTTACTGTTCAATTGTTCTTGATCCATAAATGCTTGTGAATCCTGTGTTTAAGTGAATTTTCGCAGGTCGACAAAGCTAACGAAAATAACCCTCTTTTTATGCTAAAAAAAAGGCTGGTTTTCCACATTTTACAGGCTATAAAACGGCTTTTTGCGACCTGCTTTTTTACAGTGTTATGACATCCCCACGGTCTTATTTTACGTTAATTTGATGTTTATACATTAATTTTGTAGACTGATGGTAGAAGTAATGGACATATTGAGGGTAGCGCATAAAGGTGGGATTGAGCCAACCATGGATCTTTTATACCAGAAACAGCAACATATTCCTGGTTCAATTCAATACAATATCAAGAGATATTATGCCCAGCACCCCTGGGTAGCAGACGATACAGGAATGATGGTTTACCACTATAATAGCCGTAAACCCGAGGAGAACTATCTGGAACTTCGGTATTGTACCACAGGAAACCGCTACTGCGCCGAAAAAAGTTGCGCACAATGCACCGAACTTCCTACCAATAATTGCAGCGGAAAACACCAGACAGTAGATGTATTCACTTTCCATTTTACTGCTACTTTTTTGCACCAGTTTGTACATAATGTAAAACTGAGCAACCGGAAAGACGAAGTACTCGCTTTCAAACATCCTTATGCTTTTACCAAAGTATTTCCACTTTGTAGCAAGAAAAGAAATGCACTGGATGCATTACTAAACCATAGTTATTCCGGCGCCCTTGAGAACATATTTGTAAATGCCAAAGTGCATGAACTGCTTTTATACAGTCTCGATTGCCTTGTAGATGAAAAAGAGGAAGGCTTTACCTGTAAATTCCTCGCCGATGAAAGTGGACGCGATCGTATTTATCAAGCCCGTGAAATTTTATTGCAACATATCGGCGATCCTATCACTATCAAGGAACTAAGCCGTAAAGTCGCCATGAACGAATGTTATCTTAAAAAAGGATTCAAAGAAGTTTTTGGTACTACAATTTTCGACTTCTACCAGCAACAAAGAATGGAACATGCCAAATACCTCCTTTATGAAAAAGGACTTAGCGTTACAGATGTTTCAGCGCTATTAGGCTATTCTTCTATCTCGCATTTTTCAGCCGCTTTCAAAAAACATACCGGCTTAAAACCCTGCGATCTGCTGAGATAATTATTACCGTTATGTAGCGGAACAAAATCTGAGAAAGATACTACCGGGCTTCACAAGCGATCTCCATGGACTATGGACCATAGACCATAGTCCATAGTTGCAAACCATCCTTGATTCGCATTAATAGATTTATTACCTTCCTTTTCCCAAAGCCATTAAAACTATGAGAAACTACCTCCTTATTGCCTTGCTATTTCTATTAGGTGCCTGCAACAACCACAAAGTTGATACCATCATTCATAACGCTGTGATCTATACGGTAGATAGTGCATTCACTACTGCAGAAGCAATGGTTATTGAAGATGGATTAATTGTTGCTACCGGTACAAATAAAGAGATCATGGAATCCTATCAGGCCGATGAACTGATAGATGCTGGTGGACAAGCCATTTATCCCGGTTTAATTGATGCACACGCACATTTTGTTGGATATGGACGATCATTGTTTCAGGTAGATTTATTTGGTGCCACTACCTGGGAAGAAACCGTGGCAAGGGTAAAAGCATTTGCCGATCAATATCCCGATATATATTGGATACAAGGAAGAGGGTGGGATCAAAACCGCTGGCCCGGTAAAAGTTTTCCTACCAATGAAGCTCTGAATCAATTATTTCCGGACAAACCTGTGGTGCTTACCAGGGTTGATGGACATGCTTCCATCGCCAATCAAAAAGCATTGGACCTGGCTGGTATCCAGGCCGGACAAACAGTAGTTGGTGGGTCAATTGAAGTGAAAAACGGACAACTTACCGGCGTACTGATTGATAATGCCGACAATAAAGTATATGCCCAAATACCCGCACCAAATAAAGCTACTTATACCCAATGGCTCCAGGCAGCTGAGAAAAATTGTTTTGCACAAGGACTCACTACCATCACCGATTGCGGATTACATTATACGGATGTTGAAGCAATCGATACCCTTCAAAGAGAAGGAAAATTAAACATGCGTTTGTATGTTATGCTTAGCGATGATGAATCGAATTATGAAAAATTTCTTACAAAAGGTCCTTATAAAACAGATCGTCTTTTCGTAAAAGGTATTAAAGTATATGCAGACGGAGCTTTAGGAAGCCGCGGAGCCTGTTTATTAAAACCATATTCTGACAGAAAAGATTGGTCCGGATTTCTATTACGTAATAAAAACCATTACGATTCTTTAGCCGCTGTTTTATCAAAAACAGATTTTCAAATGTGTACACATGCAATTGGTGATAGTGCAAACAGAGAAATGCTCAATATCTATAATAAATACCTGGGTGGCAAAAACGATAAACGCTGGCGCATAGAACATGCACAAGTAATACATCCTAACGATTTTAATCTCTTTGCCAGTGCAAGTATAATTCCGTCTGTACAACCTACTCATGGCACCAGTGATATGTATTGGGCGGAAGAAAGACTGGGCCCTGAAAGGGTGAAAGGTGCTTATGCTTTCAAACAATTATTGCTGCAAAATGGATGGATACCCCTCGGCACAGATTTTCCTGTTGAAGATATTTCTCCTTTCAAAACTTTTCTGGCTGCAGTGGTAAGAAAAGATGCAAAAGGATTTCCTGAAGGTGGTTTTCAAATGGAAAATGCACTAAGCAGAGAAGAAACCATTCGCGGTATGACCATCTGGGCCGCTAAAGCAAGCTTCCTCGAAAAAGAAGTAGGTAGCCTCGAAAAAGGAAAGAAAGCAGATTTTATTATCCTTGATCAGGATCTTATGAAAGTTGCACCCGAGAAAATATTGTCTACAAAAGTAAAAGCAACTTACTCTGGCGGAAAAAAAGTACATGGGGAATAAAAATAGCCACAGATTCACAGATTAATTCGCTATAATCTGTGAATCTGTGGCTAAATAAAATCCTATGCATTTAGCTGATAACAGTCAACTTAGCAACTAAATCTCCCCCACCATATCCCCAGGAATAACCCATGCATCAAATTCTTCCGGAGTAAGATATCCCAGCTTCACGGCCATCTCTTTTAAGGTAGTTCCTTCTTTATGTGCTTTTTGCGCAATTTCGGCTGCTTTGTAATAACCGATTTTAGTATTAAGCGCAGTTACCAGCATCAAGCTATTGTCTACATGTTTTTTGATATTGGCTTCCAAAGGTTCAATACCTACCGCACATTTATCATTGAAGCTTACACATCCATCACCGATCAGTCTTGCACTGTGCAGGAAATTATAAATCATTACCGGCTTAAATACATTGAGTTCAAAGTGACCTGTTGCACCGCCTATATTTATCGCAACATCATTTCCTAATACCTGTGCAGCAATCATGGTAAGTGCTTCACACTGGGTAGGATTTACTTTGCCTGGCATGATCGATGAACCTGGCTCATTATCAGGGATAAAAATTTCACCAATACCGCTTCTTGGTCCAGAACTCAGCATACGGATATCGTTGGCGATTTTCATCAGGCTAACTGCAACAGTCTTCAATGCACCATGGGCTTCAACAATGGCATCATGCGCAGCCAGCGCTTCAAATTTATTCTCAGCAGTTACGAATGGTAAGCCTGTGAGATTGGCAATATGTTTGGCAACATTTTCTGCATATCCTTTAGGGGTATTAATACCTGTTCCAACTGCTGTACCACCCAAAGCAAGTTCACTCAGGTGGGCAAGTGTATTATTGATGGCTTTCAAACCATGGTCTAGCTGACTAACATAACCACTGATTTCTTGTCCAAGGGTTAATGGCGTAGCATCCATAAAATGCGTACGACCAATTTTCACCACATGCATAAAAGCTTTGCTTTTAGCAGCCAGTGTATCCCTCAGTTTCTTAATGCCTGGAATGGTTACTTCCAACAATATTTTATAAGCTGCAATATGCATCGCTGTTGGAAAAGTATCATTGGATGATTGTGATTTATTTACATCATCATTTGGATGAAGGAATTTGTCTTTGTCGTTAAGATTACCACCCTTCATAACATGACCACGATAAGCAACAACTTCATTAACGTTCATGTTGCTCTGGGTACCAGAACCAGTTTGCCAAACTACGAGAGGAAATTGATCATCTAGTTTGCCGGAAAGTATTTCATCACAAACTTCTCCAATCAAAGTAGCTTTTTCTTCTGCTAAAACGCCCGCATCAAAATTGGTAAGAGCGGCAGCTTTTTTCAGGTAAGCAAAAGCCTGGATAATTTCTTTAGGCATTCTGTTGATATCCTGCGCAATGCGGAAATTCTCAATACTGCGCTGAGTCTGGGCGCCCCAGTAAACATGAGCAGGTACTTTAACCTCACCCATCGTGTCTTTTTCAATACGAAATTCCATGTTCCGGATTTTAAATGATCAGGTATAATGAATTGCGGTGCAAAGTTACTAAGAAGGAGAGGTAAATTGGGAAAAAACATTCCTTTTAGCTTCAGGCTGCAGGCCGCAAGCTAAAAGCCTTGATGGGTGCTTATTATAGAAATTCTGCTTTTAATGGTATTAAAGAGGGGGAGAAAATTTAAAGTCAGTTACTTAAAGAAATATTTGGTTGCCGTAAATGCATTATCTGTTATTAATAGAACACGGATTTTCATGATTTTCAGGATTTTTCATGATAGATCTTGAAAATCATGAAGATCTGTGTGCCATCCTAAGTGGGACTCGCAGCAAATTTCCCTGTTGCTTTGTATTTACGTTAAATAACGGATAAATACGATGGTTTTGCTTATTTTTCGTTCTTCTAAAATGATTTGATATGTATAAAATCCTTTTATCCCTTTGTTTAATCCTCAGTATTTCCAGCCGGGCACAACAAACGGAAAATATCATTATCATAACCACCGATGGCTTTCGTTGGCAGGAATTATTCAAGGGAATGGCTGAATCACTGGCAAAAGATAAGCGGTTTAACCAGGACGATAGCGCTGGCATTTTTAAGCAATTCGGGGCAGCTACCGAGGAAGAAAAGAGACAAAAACTGATGCCTTTTTTCTGGAATATCATTGCCAAAAAAGGACAAATATTCGGTAACAGAACCTTGGGGAGTAAAGTAAATGTTTCAAACAGATATTGGTTCTCATATCCGGGGTATAACGAGATATTATCGGGTTATGCGGATGACAGGATTGATGCGAATGATTATCCTGCTAATCCTAATATCACCATTACAGAATTTTTCAATCAACAACCGGCATTAAAGGGAAAAGTAGGTGCGTTCGGTGCATGGGAGGCTTTTAACAGAATATTGAACGAGAATAGAAGCGGCGTACCAGTAGTTGCCGCTTATGATACCTGTGGTGGTGCATCACCTAACGCCAATGAATTAATGATCAATAAATTACTCAGGGATTCCCAAAAGCATTGGGGGGAAGAATGTTTCGATGTATTTACCCATCATGCAGCTATGGAATACCTAAAAAAGGAAGCGCCTAAAGTTATGTACATAGCTTATGGAGAAACGGATGAATGGGCACATGGATGGAAATACAAATATTACCTACAGGCTGCACAGCAGGTAGATAAATGGATACAGGAAATTTGGAACTATATTCAATCTACCCCTGGTTATAAGGATAAAACAACTTTGTTTATTACCACCGATCACGGCAGGGGAGATAAGGATAAATCAAAGTGGACCAGCCATGGCAGCGATATTGAAGGGGCCGATGAAATATGGTTTGCAGTTATGGGGCCTGATACAAAAGCTGCAGGTGAATCAAAAAGAGAAGGGCAATATTTTCAGAAACAATTCGCTCAAACCATTGCCCGTTTAATGGGGTATGAGTTTAAAGCTGATCAGCCCATTGCAGAAGCCATTGATTCGCTATTCAGAAAATAAAAAATATCCGGAGATTTATTATTTTCCTGAAGCACTTAATTGCAATTGGCTTTTAGCTATTAGCCATTTGCAATTAACGCGAATTAAAGATTGAAGTATGCATTAAAGCTTATAGCGTATAATTGTTCAATATAGTCTCCAGGAAAGTTGGAATGCGATCTTTAGATGTCGCGTATGATGGAACACAGATTATCATGATTTTCAGGATTTATCATGATAGATCTTGAAAATCATGATAATCTGCGTTCTATCAATAACAAGGAGTGCACAAACAGCAACAAATATTTCTTTAACCAGCTCATTTTAAATCATCTAATTCGCTTGCCCTGTCATTTATTCGATTAAGAGCAGATAGCCTACAATTACCGCAAATCCTGGCTAACAGCTAACAGCTAAATGCTAAAAGCTGTTTTCCCCCACTCCTCGTTCAACCCTTGATTCGTATTATTAGCCAAATCATTTCCCCTTGAATATCGCTTTTCTTTTTTCAAGAAATGCAGTGGTTCCTTCTTTCATATCTTCTGTACCAAAACAGTCACCGAAGGCATTTACTTCAACAGCAAAACCATTTTTAGTTTCATCAAAAACAGCATTTGCAGCTTCAATACATTTTGCCACAGCAATAGGTGCTTTGGTATTGATTAATGATAATATAGCCGTGGCTTTAGCAATCAATTCTTCCTGTGGTACCACATAGTTTACCAGTCCGAGCTGAAGCGCTGTATTAGCATCAATCATGCCGGCACTCATCAATAATTCCAATGCCCTTCCTTTGCCTATTAGTTGCACCAATCTTTGTGTTCCGCCATAACCCGGAATTAAACCCAGGTTCACTTCTGGCTGTCCAAATTTCGCGTTATCCGATGCCAGTCTGAAATGGCAACTCATCGCCAACTCACAACCTCCGCCCAAAGCAAATCCATTAACACATGCTACAACAGGTTTTGGTGAATGTTCTATTTTAAAGAAAATATCCTGTCCCCTTTTGGCGAGTGCCTTGCCTTCTTCTACCGATGCGCCACTGAATTCGCTGATATCGGCACCTGCAACAAATGCTTTTGGACCAGCGCCGGTTATAATTACGGACTTAATAGCATCATTGCTATATACTTCATTCATTACAGCATCCAGATCGGCCATTACCTGCTGATTTAGTGCATTAAGTTTATCGGGACGATTTATGGTAATAATAAATATTCCATTTTCTAAACTGGTAACTAAAGTTTGATACATGGCAATTTGTTTTCACAAAAATACGATTGCAGACGGGTTCTTTTGTATTTTGTAATATGAATCTGATTGAGGGAATACTCTATACCGGAATTTTTGTTTTTGCTGCAACAGGAGCACTCAAGGCACGTACACATCAAATGGATATATTTGGTGCAACGGTTGTTGCTTTTGCTACCGCTTATGGTGGCGGTACTATAAGAGATTTACTGATTGGTATTCGACCTGTAAACTGGATGAACGATTATTTTGCATTAGGCCTGGTTGTTTCTGCAGTTTTAATTATTTCTCTCCTCAAAACCAATCCTGCACGTTTTCGTAGAACGCTTTTTTTTACAGATGCAATCGGATTGGGCATGTTTACTGCGGGTGGCATTGAAAGAAGCCTGGCTTATGGTGTAAATGAAGGTTATGCCGTAATTATGGGTGTAATGTCTGCCACATTTGGCGGATTAATTGCCGATATGATATGCGGGGAAGTTCCTAATCTGTTGAAGAAAGGAGAGCTATATGCTACTGCCTGTGCAATAGGAGGTGCGATATATATTTTATTGAAGAATACAGGACTGGCCTATAATCCTGGTTTATTTATTTGCGTGGTTATCATAGTTGGCATTCGCATTTTATCGAAAAGAAAAAGATTAAGGCTGCCGGAAATATAGTTGTAGGCCATAGACCATAGACCATAGTCCATGGTCCATGGTCTATGGTCCATGATCCCGATCAGTTAAACAGATAAGTCCTTAAAAAATCCAGCGTTCTTTTCTTCGCAAGTAAATTGGCCTTAGCATCTTCACTTGTTCCTGTACTTCCGTCGAAACTGTGTGCAGCATTATCATACACATGGAGAGACATAGGCGCCGATAAATTAGATTGCTGTGCTTTTAATATCAGTCCATCATACGCGCTGATATTTGTGTTATTGTCGCTATTACTATACAAGGTTGTATATAGCGGATCCTTTCCTGCTGCATGTATCATAATCGGCGCATAAGGAATATATTTTCCATTACTCGGTGTACCCGGGCGACCATAATAACTAAACATAGCAGCTCCGGGATAATAAGATACTGCCGCAACAAAACCACCTTCAGCGGGGCGCTGTGCTGGTGCAAGAACGCCATTTGTATAGGTAACACCTCCGCTTATGAGTGACCATGTAGGTTTACTCACAGCTTGTGCATCAACCATGGTGCTCAATACACTGGTACCTCCATGTGAAAAGCCGAGCAAAGCAATTTTATTTGATTTAATCCTGCTCAGTGTTCTCAGGTAACTAAGTCCTGCATAAGCATCTCTGGGACGGATGAATTCTGCGGCAAGGAAAATGTTTTCCGGTGGAGCTTTATCATGAAAATCTTTCACACCCCTGGCAGAGTAGCTGTCGACAAAAAGTGCAGCAATTTTATTAACCCTGAAGGAGTCGATCCAAATACTGAACTGACTGGTTAATTGTGTATTGGTCAGGTCCGAACTACTCCATAAACCACCACTTCCATGTTGTACTACCACTGCAGGTACACTTACTGAAGAAGCTGGTATAAACAGAATGGCTTTTAATGGGTCGCCACCGGTTGGATTGGTTAAACTGATCGTTTGAATTATTTCAGGCTGAGTATTATTGCCACCTGTAGGCGTTGTGTTTTGAGGTGTTTCAACGGCTTTTTTGCCGCAGGAAATCATGGTGAAAACCATGAAAAATCCGATGATTCCTTTGTGTAATATTTGTTTCATAAACATTGCTCCGGGTAAATGGGCTGCAAAGGTCCACATTGGAAATCTGTAAATGAAATTATATTGGTTCGGTCGGAGGAATAACAGGGTGAACGGTTGCTATAAACGGATGAATTACATAAAACCTTATTGTCGTAGAATCTTTTCCATCGCTTTCCCCTTCGCTAACTCATCAATGAGTTTATCCATATAGCGAATTTTTTGCATGAGAGGGTCCTGAATTTCTTCTACCCTATACCCGCATATAACACCGGTAATTTTTGAAACATTGGGATGCAACTGCGGGGCTTCCGCAAAGAAAGTTTCCAAACTTACTTTCTTGTCTATCTGCTTCTGGTAAGCTTTTTCTGTATAACCCGTTAACCAGCAGATAATGGTATCCACTTCTTCTTTTGTACGCCCCTTTTTTGTTGCCTTGGTAATATAATGGGGATACACACTTGCGAAAGACATTTTAAATACCCGGGCGTTATCCATTCTTTTTTGTTAGATTAAGTTTACGAAATCAACTGAGTATATTATTTCAAAATAGTTTACACAACATCAGTAATTAAAACTCTCTGTTTTCCCGCACCCATTCAGTAATATAACTAGCTATCTCACCTGTTGCTGTGCCTGGTGCAAATAGTTTTCCTACGCCCATATCGTTAAGCGTTTTCATGTCGTCTTCTGGAATAATACCGCCGCCAGTAAGTAAAACATCGTTCATTCCTTTTTCTTTCAGTAATTGAATTACTTTAGGGAATACCGTTAAATGGGCGCCACTGAGTATACTGATGCCAATTGCATCAACGTCTTCCTGTAAGGCAGCATTTACCACCATTTCCGGGGTTTGGCGCAGACCGGTATAAATAACTTCCATACCTGCATCCCTCAACGCGGTGGCAATTACTTTGGCACCACGATCGTGACCATCAAGTCCAACTTTTGCTACCAGTACACGTACCGGGCGATTAGAATTACTCATGCAATCGTTTTATCCTGCAAAAATACGAATCATTTCCTTTGAAAGCGAGCTTTCAGTGCGGCTACACTTCTTTCTGTAATTGCTTTTAGCGAGTCATTGCCATTTTCAAATAAGATGATTTTAGTGCCGGTTTCACGGAATAATGGATAATCGATAACATCCTTAACCGTATGTTTTTCAAATTGCTGAAAAACGATATCATCCTGGTCAGGCATATTTTTACCAATCAGGATGAGATGTTTGAAATTAAAATGGTCTGGCATCCAAAACAGGAATGATGCATTATCACTGTAAACGGTCGGGAGACCTACTGTTTTACTGTAATAATTTAATGCACCTGCTGTATAGTAACCACGACAATAAATCAAGGTTCTTTTTTGTTGACTATCCGGCAAACTTTTGTACAATGCCGCTGTTTTCTCGGCAAGTAATTTCCATCCAATCATATCAGCATAATCCTGTGGGAGAGGATGGTATTGCTGGTCTTCCCATTTAAAACTTCCGGTCTTATTTAATCCTCTTTTTTCATACCATGCTGCCAGAGTTTCTGGTTTTTGAATGGGAAGTAATAATCGAAGAATAAAGAAGCCCAAAATGATCGGAATAAAAACAAACACATAGCGCAGCGCGCGGGCCTTAACGACAGTTAATTTTTCCAGGTAAAAACCGCCGAAAGCAAATAACATAGGATAAACACCGGCAGCATAATAACTTTTACCATTCATATAGGTAAGTAATGCTATTACAAAAAGATAGGATAACCCGATACTGCGATAAGGTTTTCCGGCACTGGTAAACAAAGTGAAATACAAACCTGCTATCCAGATAAATACACAAGGAAGAAACATCATAAACTGATCTGTGAGGAAGTCTAATGGGTTTATAAACTGTAGCTGTTCTTCCTTCAGTTCTGCCATATGTGAAATAATAGGAAAATTATGGTTGTATTGCCACAATATATTAGGTAACATAATGATTAGGGCTAGCGCTGCAGCATAATATAGATGTTTATTGAGTAATACACTTCTTTGTTTTGTCAGTAGCAAACCTGCCAGCAGACTTGCCGTATAAAATGCAACGGAATATTTACTCAGCATGCCAAGTCCAACACTTATACCAAACACATAAAGCCAGGTGTTTTTCGATGTTTGGAAATATCGTATTAAGGCAAAAGCATTAAGGGTCCAGAAAAAAACATCGAGAAAGTTGGGATGGAAATAATAAAACAAACGAATATACCCAGTGCTGATAAATGGAACAAAAGCAAGCAGTATAGCAAATGAGCGACCGCCCAATGCAATTATGATCCTGCCCATCATTATAAAAGTAAAAGATCCTAATAATGCTGGCCACAATTTCACCCAAAAAATGGATGCCCCGAACGCATTACTTATCCAGGCCATGAATGATAGCATTGGCGGAACTTCTAAGAATCCGGCTGCGAGGTGTTTTCCTTCCGCGAGGTAGAGATATTCATCTCTGTGCAATTCATAAAATGGGTGAACTAGAAGAAAGGGGACTATGAATCGGATAATTGCCAGTACATAGAGAAGCCTTACAGGATTTTTCATGCAACTTGTTTGGAGGAAGATACAAATGATCCTGTTAATAAGTGTATTGATTGCCACTGAAGGCACAGAAAGACACTGAAAATTTCTGTGCTCTCTGTGCCTTCAGTGGCAATTATCTTTCCTTAAGCCAGCAAAGAAAGTGTATGCTTAATCCTTCCCACTGTATCTTCTTTCCCAATCAATGCCGCAATATCAAAAACCCCCGGACCAAATTTGCCTCCAACCAGCATGATGCGAAAAGGAAGCATTAGCTCGCCTGGTTTTAATTGATTGGCCGCTGAGAGTTCTTTGAATTCTTTTTCAAGATCAGCTGTTTCCCAAAGTGTACTTAGTTCGTAGGCGCGAATAAGCTCAGTGAAAAATAAATTTTTCTTTTCATCCCATTTAGGTTTGATTGAGTCTAAATCTACTTGTTTAGGTGCCTCAAAAAAGAAAAGAGTTTGCGCAGCAAAATCAGGTAATAATGTACAACGCTCTTTTACAAGATCAATTACTTTATGTAAAAAAGTAGGGGTGGTTATGGTAATATTTTGGTCTTCCAGCAAAGACTGTACTGCAGGAGCGAGTTTGTCTGCATCTGTTTTTTTTATCCATTCATGATTGTACCATTTGGCTTTTTCGTAATCAAATTTCGCACCTCCTTTATGAACACGATCCATAGAAAACTTTTGGATCAGTTCGTCCAATGTAAAAATTTCCTGATCAGTACCATCGTTCCACCCCAGCATTGCGAGGAGGTTAACAAAAGCCTCTGGTAAAAATCCTCTTTCTTTAAATCCAATGGTTGTTTCATTTGTTTTTGGATCCGTCCAGTCCATGGCAAATACAGGGAAACCCAGTCTGTCGCCATCACGTTTGCTTAGTTTGCCATTTCCATCAGGCTTTAATATGAGTGGAAGGTGTGCCCATTGTGGCATGCTGTCGATCCAGCCAAGGTATTTCCATAATAACAAATGAACGGGGGCGGAGGGTAGCCATTCTTCACCGCGGAAAGCGTGCGATATTTGCATCAGGTAATCATCCACTACTACTGCAAGATGGTAGGTAGGCATGCCATCTGCTTTTAATAATACTTTATCATCCACCTGTGAAGTTTGAAAACTTACTTCGCCGCGAATCATATCATTAAAGCTGACGGTTTCATTTTCCGGCATTTTAATACGAACCACATAAGGCATTCCCTCACTCATCAGGCGTGTTACTTCATCATCGCCCAGTGTAAGTGAGTTGCGCATTTTAGTGCGAATCTGCTGGTTGTATTGAGGAGAAGGGTTTTCAGAAGTTTTAAAGTTGTTACGCATCGCTTCCAGTTCTTCCGGCGTATCGAATGCATAATAGGCATATCCTGCATGAACCAATTGCTCTGCATATTGGCGATAATTCTCTTTACGCTCACTTTGCCTGTATGGCGCAAAAGCACCCCCGTGTTTTGGACTTTCGTCTGGAATAAGTCCGCACCATTCCAGTGTCTGAAAAATATAATCTTCTGCTCCCGGTACAAAACGCGTTTGGTCGGTATCTTCAATTCTAACGATAAAATCTCCGCCATTTTGTTTGGCGAACAGGTAGTTGAATAAAACGGTTCTAACCCCTCCCAGATGAAGTCCGCCAGTAGGTGAAGGAGCGAAACGTACACGTACTTTGTTTGTCATAGGGCAAAGATAAAGGATAGAATACAGACCATGGTCAATGGTCCATAGTCCATAGTAAATGGTCAAAGACCAATAGACTTAGTTTGTGACATTGTTCCAATCCAAATACTATGGCCTATGATCTATGGTCCATGGACTAAAACCTATCTTTGAAAAATGTATCTCTCCAAAACTCCATTCTGGCTTCGGGCTTTATACCCTTCTTTGGTATGGCGTATGCCTGGTAAGGAGAAAAAAATTTACCTGACTTTTGATGACGGCCCTCATCCGGTGGCTACGCCATTTGTGTTGGATGAGTTGGCGAAATATGGGGCGAAAGCCAGTTTTTTTTGTATTGGAAAGAATGTGGCGGCAGAGCCAGCTATTTTCCAACGGATTCTTGATGAGGGACATACCATTGGCAACCACACCCACCACCATTTAAATGGGTGGCAGACAGATGATGCTGCCTATCTGGAAGATATACAAACAGCAGATAAGTATATTCAATCGAACCTTTTTCGGCCACCCTACGGACGCATTAAGCGATCGCAGATAAATGCACTGCGGCAACAGCATTTCAGGATCATCATGTGGGATGTGCTAAGTGCCGATTTCGATACGCAGTTAACGCCACAGGCTAGTCTGGCCTATGTAGTTTACCATACCAAACCTGGTTCGATTGTATTGTTTCACGACAGCGAAAAAGCATGGGACCGGATGTCGTTTGCATTGCCGGCTATGCTGAAATATTTTTCAGGAGAAGGTTATGTTTTCGAGTCTTTATAATGTGGGGCAGAGATTAATGCTTTTAGGTGTTAGGTGTTAGGTATTAGGATTAGCTAAGAAAATATTAAAGCTCTAATAATACCTGGCGCCAGGCATCAAGCATCAATCCCTAACCCCTAATACCTAACACCTAACCCAGACGGGGGAAAAGGCAAAAAAATAGCCAGAGTAGACACTCCGGCTTTACATTTTAATCCGTACCCTATGAAAACAATCTTTTATCAGCTGTAGGCTGATATTAAATCTTTTGATCGCCTGTTGACCTTATTTCAAGGTACGCTGATATATAACGAGGGTTTTTGTCTTTTTATTTTTCAGCCGCTAAAAAAATCTACAAAAGCATCTTCTTGCATGCTGGAGATTTATTGTGAACTTTGCCTTATGATATTGATTGATACCCATTGTCACCTGTATTCTACTGAATTTGGTACCGAAAGCCAGGAAACCATTAACAGGGCCAAATCTGTTGGCATTGAAAAGTTTTACCTGCCAGCCATTGATAGTGAAGTAATAGATGCAATGTTAGGCCTGGAGGCAGCTAATCCTGGTGTTTGTTTTGCGATGATGGGTTTGCATCCTTGCTCAGTGAATGAAAGGGTGGAGCAGGAGCTTCAAATAGTAGCAGAATGGCTGGCCAAAAGGCCATTTGTTGCAGTTGGAGAAATTGGGTTGGATTTTTACTGGGATAAAACCTTTGCAGAGCAGCAAAGGGTTGCATTTGTGCAACAAATGGAATGGGCCCTCGAAAGGCGAATGCCCATCGTTATTCATACGCGGAATGCAATGCAGGAAACAATTGATATGGTAAAACCTTTTGCTGCCAAAGGATTAAAAGGAATTTTTCATTGTTTCAGTGGAAGTTATGAGTCTGCCAAACAAATTGTGTCGATGGATTTTATGTTGGGTATAGGTGGGGTGCTTACCTATAAGAATGCCGGACTGCCGGAAGCGCTTGAAAACATTGGTATAGAGCACATGGTGTTAGAAACCGATGCACCCTATTTAAGTCCAGTTCCATACCGGGGAAAAAGAAATGAAAGCAGTTATATGCTAGAAGTTGCCAAAAAGTTGGCAGAGGTAAAAAAACTACCGCTGGAAGAAATTGCAGCCATCACAACAGCCAATGCCCAAAAAATATTCGGAAACTGAGTGGTTTAGCGCTATTTTTGCCATCTTTTAAAATTGAGAGGAGTTCCGCCTGATGCGGATTGAAGGAGCAAGTCTTTCATTTCTCTCAAATAAAATAATACAGAGAGGTGTCCGAGTGGTTGAAGGAGCACGCCTGGAAAGTGTGTATACGGGAAACCGTATCGAGGGTTCGAATCCCTTCCTCTCTGCTTCTATTAATTTTTTATTTGGTATTAATTCACGTATTAATACGAAGCAATCATCAAACCAGGAATGCGACTTTTGTTTGATGAGTCTAAACCGACACTTTTACGTATATATACTATACACTTCAAGATTTAATCGCTATTATATTGGTCAGACGCAAAATTTCAATGATAGATTGAATAGACATAATAGTGGTTATGAATCAGCTACTTCACCCTACATACCTTGGGTACTTGTATGTCTGATTGAAAAGCCAACAAGATCAGAAGTAATGTTACTGGAGAAGAAGTTGAAAAATTTGAATAGACAAAGGCTACTTGCATTTATTGAAAAATATAGCTAAGAGGGCCGAGACGATCAGCCAGGGCTGATGTCTCGGTGCCGACCGTTAGCGTCGGCATTCGAATCCCTTCCTCTCTGCAAACGTCAACTGTCCCGCTACTCGGGATTTTTTTTTGCATAAATCTTTGCTCAGGTATTGCTTTAAAGTAGTTATTTCATTAACAGCCACTGCCACTGGTTATTGAAAAAGTATTATCTTGATCCAATACAAACTGCATGAAAATAATTGTTCATTTTTTAATTATTCTTTGTTTAGCTGTTTCCGGATACGCACAGCCCAAACAGGCATCAGCTACCTTAAAAGGTAAACTGGCCCATTTTGGAGCAGTAGCCACATTGGAAGATTTTTCAGAAATTCAATACATGGTACCTAAATCTTATAATAAGGTTATTGTACCTGAAGTTGATTCTACTTTCGCTATCACAATTCCGCTAAAAGAACCTGGTTATTTTCGACTTGGTAGAAACAAGCTTTATTTATCGCCAGGAGATGATATGCAAGTATTGATTGATCATGCTGATGCATCTAAGTCTACATTTATCGGACAAGGAAGTATAGCCAACAATTACCTTAGAAATGTTCCTTTTCCAAAGGGGGGGTCTTTTCTGGAAGCAGGTAAAAACCTTCAGGATACGCCAGAAGAAACCCTGTTGTTTCTCCTGAAAATCTTCCAGCAAAAAGAAAATGAACTTGCTGCATTGAAGAATATTGGTTCGGCATTCAGGAAACTTGAAAAGGCAAGAAACAAGGCTGATTTAGTAAATAGTATGCTGTCTGTCAAATCTTATGCAGCATATAAATTGAAGAAGGAACCAAAGGAAAAAATAACAGCTTACACAGAAACCTTCGATCGTATCTCAAAACCAGTAAAAGATTCTTTGTTGAATAATTTTGCGAATCCATCTTATTTGCAAATAGAAGTTTATCGGGATATAATAGATGAGTTGGATCTTTCAAATCTAACCCCTTCTTTTAAACAGGCATTTGCAGATTGGAACAATGCTTATACGCTCGCATATAAAAAAATTAAGCCGGAAAGTAATAAAGCAATGGTGCCTGGCTATAAAAAGGATATTCAAGCGATCAGGTCAAAAAAATATCGTGATATTTTAAACTTGCTGGTTATGGACAAATTAAAATTCGGCAATGGTGACCAGGCAATTGATTTTATGGTCTATAAAACCGATGGAACAAAAACCAGCCTTTCTAACCTAAAGGGAAAAGTCATCTATATTGATATTTGGGCAACCTGGTGTGGCCCATGTTTGGCAGAAATGCCCAACTTCGAAAAATTAAAGGCGGAATATGCAAACCGCAGCGATTTAGCCATCGTTTCCCTTTCCGTAGATGATAACGACCCAGTCTGGCTTGAAAACCTTGCGAAAAGAAAGCCAGAAGGTATACAGTGGCGAATTGACCGGGCAAAACTCACAGAATACGGCGTGGAAACGATACCCAGGTATATTTTAATAGATAAATCATTCAGAATAGTAGAAATGGACGCCCCCAGAGCAGCAGATCCGGCTTTAAGGAGAATCCTGGAAAAACTTCTGATATCCACTAACTAAACCCCACTCTTCTAATATAGAACCAGCATTACCCGATATTTCTCTTGGACCCCTCCAAAGCTAGTAGCTAGCAGCCATTGCTGTCCGGGGAAATTTAACCGTGAGCTGTAGGTGTTGCGTATGATGGAACACAGATCTTCATGATTTTCAGGATTTATCATGATAGATCTTGAAAATCATGAAGATCTGTGTTCTATTAATAGCAGATAGTGCGTTTACGACAACCAAATATTTCTTTAAGCAAATGACTTTAAATTTTCTAATACCCAAGCCCTCCGTTTAACTCATTAAAAGCAGAAAGCCTATAATAAGCACGCATCAAAGCTTGTAGCTTGCGGCTTGAAGCTTGAAGCCAATTTTCTTCGATCAGCAATGGCTAGCAGCCAGCAGCCCCCCACTTCAGGTAATATTCCCTTAACATTGGGGTAACATAGTGGTAACATTGCGGAAATACTTTTGCAGCAAAATAAACACTGTGAAATCTATTTTTTCGACCCTGCTGGCTCTTTTCTCATTTACTGCTTTATTTGCTCAAACCGGTACCCTTATCGGAAAAGTGTCTTCCTCTGCTAATAATGAAGTTATTACAGGGGTAGCCATCTTTAACTCAGCAAAGAAAATATCCCTTATTTCTGATGTAGAAGGCCGCTTCAGCATCAAATTGGCTCCTGGAACTTACGAATTAACTTTCTCTATGACTGGTTACAAAACCAAAACCATCAGTGAAATTGTGATCGTTGCCGGACAAACCAATGAACTGAATATTGTACTTGCAGACCAGAAAAAAGAACTGGATGAAGTAGTGGTAACAGCCTCACCGGCTCGCAGGGAATCTGCAAATGCGGTATTGAGCATGCAAAAAAATAATACCAGTGTTTCTGATGGTATTTCTTCAGAATCCATCAAAAAATCACCAGACCGTAACGTGGGTGAGGTTTTGAAAAGGGTTACAGGTACATCTGTGCAAGATGATAAATATGTAATTGTTCGCGGATTAAATGACCGCTATAATGTGGCCACCATCAATGGTGCAGTTATGCCTAGTACAGAACCTGATAGAAGAACCTTCTCTTTCGACATCGTTCCTTCTGATATGATCGATAACGTTTTGATCAACAAAACGGCAACGCCTGATATGCCAGGTGAATTCTCAGGCGGTATTGTTCAGGTTACCACGAAAGATATTCCTTTTAAAAACTCATTTGGACTGGCTTTATCCTCTTCATTCAATACTATTTCTACCGGTAAAAATTTCAATGTAGGTTATATGGGTGGAATGGATTACCTCGGCTTCGATGACGGTTCCAGAGGTTTCCCTTCTTCATTCCCTTCTACCAACAGATGGCGTAGTTTTACTAATGCGCAGAAAATACAGGCTTCTAGGCTGATGTATAATACTTATGGTGATCATAATACCAAAGCATTGCCTTCCTTAAATGGACAAATCAATTTTGCCAGAAAATTCAGTGGCAAGAATGGCGCTACTTTCGGATTGCTGGGTTCAATCACTTACCGTAACTCACAAACTACCCAACTTACAGACAGACAACAATATGGTGATGCAACTACCACCACCAATCTTTTGTTTGATTATGCAGATACTTCTTACTCTTTCAATACCAGTGTTGGTGCTTTGTTGAATATTGGCTACAAAAAAGGAAAAAATAAAATCGTTCTCAAGAACCTTTTCAACCGCGTATTCGAAAACAGCAATACCATTCGTGAAGGGGCCAACTACAATGACCTTCAGTATATCAACAAAAACAGGATTGCTGTTGCGATGGAAAAAACCATCTTCAGCTCTCAGTTAGAAGGTGAACATGCCATCGGTAAAGCAAATGATAAACTGAAATGGAACCTCAACTTTGCATTCACTAAAAAGGACCAGCCAGACTACCGCTCACAACCTTACCAAAAGAATATTTCTCAGGTAAATGATAAAACAATACCATATACTATCGCACTGAGAAATACTTATCGTTTCTGGAGTGAACTGGATGAAAATACATTAGGTGGTAAAGTGGATTACAGCAAAAACCTGAAATGGGGTAACACCACTTCTTCTCTAAAAGCAGGTGTACTGACCCAATATAAAATTCGTGATTTCGGAGCAAGGGCATTCCGTTATGAAGAGGCAAATCCATCAAGCTTTAACACTGCGTTGCTTTCTCTGCCTGCTGGACAAATTTTCAACGATGGTAATATGTACACCAATGGTTTCTACCTGAATGAAATTACCAATAACACAGATCGTTACGATGCAACTTCATTGTTAACGGGCTCTTACCTGATGTTGGATAATAAATTCAATGAAAGCTGGAGATTGATCTGGGGTGTACGTGCAGAAACATTTAATTATGAAGTGAAAACCGGTAACGTTTCAGGTACAAGAACAACCATTAAAAAAGATTACCTGGATATCCTTCCTTCAGTAAACCTGATCTACAGCTTTAGCAATAAGTCTAACCTTCGTTTCTCAGCGTCAAGAACCGTTTCAAGACCTGATTTCCGCGAGGTAGCTAATTTCTCTTATTTCGATTTCGTGAGAGCTGCAATTATTCGTGGTAATGGTAGCTTGGAAAGAAGCCAGAATACCAATATCGACTTACGTTTTGAAACTTATCCTCAAAGTGGTGAAATCATATCTGCCTCTTTGTTCTTCAAACATTTCAAGAAACCAATTGAACAGCGTATGTCTGGTGAATCATCCCTTGAATATCAGGTGATCACTTTCTTCAACCCAGACAATGCTTATGCTTACGGTATTGAACTTGATTTCCGCAAAAAACTGGCTTTCTTCGGAGATGGCAAATTCTGGAACAACACCACTTTCAGCGCAAATACTTCATTGATTAAGTCAACCGTAGACTTGCCTTCATCATCTAATCCTTATGATACCAAACGTCCGATGCAGGGCCAGTCACCTTACCTGGTGAACCTGAGTTTAACTTATGCTGATGCTAACTGGAGCAGTACAGTATTGTTCAACAGAATTGGTCAACGTATCGAAACCGTAGGTGCATTTGGTATTCCCGATGTTTATGAGAATGGAAGAAGTGTACTTGATTTTCAATTAGCTAAGAAAGTATTCAAAAATAAAGGTGAGGTGAAAATCAATATGTCGAACCTCCTGAATACCAGACAAATATTTTACAACAACGTAGAATCTAAAAAAGACAACAGAGCCTATAATAGCTCAGAAGACCGTGTTCAGTGGAGCAACCTGTTTGGTGCTAGTTTTGGGGTAGGGTTTTCTTATAATTTTTAGATTAGCCTCTAGCTACCAGCTTCTAGCTGCTGGATTTTTCTTAGACCACGCAGTTGTTTAAAAATAGTTAAGCCACAGATTCACAGATTAATCGTTCATAATCTGTGAATCTGTGGCTTTTTAATACCGCTGGTATTTAAAAAACATCTGGCAGCTAGAAGCTAGCAGCCAGCAGCTTCTCTCTGGTAACAATTCCTTAATCTTCCCGTAACATACCCATTACATTGTATTAGTTGTTTTGCATCATAAAAAATAACGAAAATGATACGTTCGCTTTTGATTACTCGTCTTGCAATGGTGGCTTTTGCTGCATTGACGTTTACTGCTTGTACTAAGAATAATGATGATGGAGATATTATAGCTCCTCCGGAAGATCCAAATGCAACTGTATTAAGAGGTTCATTACTGGAAAACAAAACCCTTACTGCAGATAAAGTATGGACATTGAAAGGGTATGTATATGTACCAAATGGTATCACCCTTACTGTTGAGCCAGGTACTGTAATCAAAAGTGATAAAACAGAAAAAGGTGCATTGTGTGTAGAAAGAGGTGGTAAATTAATTGCAAATGGAACTGCTGATAAACCAATTGTATTTACTTCTGGTCAGGATGCAGGTTCTCGTAACCCAGGCGACTGGGGTGGTGTGGTTCTTTTAGGTTATGCTAAAACAAACCGCTCTTCTACTCCGGTAATTGAAGGTGGATTGGATCGCCCTTATGGTGGTACAAATGATGCTGATAATTCTGGTAGTTTGAAATATGTGCGAATTGAATATGCTGGTATTGCCGCTTTCCCAGGTTCTGAAATCAATGGCCTTACCCTCGGTGGTGTTGGTAGCGGTACCACACTCGAAAATATCCAGGTAGTATATGGTAATGATGATGCGTATGAGTTTTTTGGCGGTACTGTAAATGCTAAATATCTGGTAGCTTTTGGTACAGCAGATGATGATTTCGATTTCGATTTTGGTTATACTGGTAAAATTCAATTTGGTGTAGCGTTACGTGATCCTGCATTCGTTGATAACGGTGATGCTGGTAATGGTATTGAAGCTGATAACGATGGTTCAGGTACAACAGCTACTCCATATACTCGCCCAACCCTGAGCAACTTTACTTTTGTTGGTCCAAATAATGCTACCGGTACAGCAGCTAACCATAACTACGGTAACAGATGGAGAAGATCAGTACGTTTTGTACTGCGTAATTCAATCCTGATGGGATGGCAGAAAGGTGGATTCTCAATTGAGTCTGATGGTACAGCTAATGATTATAGCAGTGGCGCTTCTGAGTTCAAAAACAACCTGGTACATGCTGTTGCTGATCCTTACAGAATCTCTGGCTTAACTTCTGCAACATTAACTGCTACAGCTATGAAGACCAAAGCTGAATCTGAAGGTTGTGTTACTTATACCAATGCTGCAGATATCAAATTAACCTCTCCATTTACCCTTACTTCACCAAACATGTTACCTGCAACTGGTTCACCAGCACTAGCAGGTGCAAGTTTCACAGGGTTGGATGCATACTTTACTTCAACTACTTATGTAGGTGCATTCGGAACCACCAACTGGTTGGCTTCATGGACAAGATTCCCTGCAAAAGGACAATAAGCAATCGTATATTATATATAAAAACCGCTTCCTATGGGGCGGTTTTTTTATTTCTTTGTATAAAAATAAAAACCATGCGATACCTGAGTGTACTTGCTTTCTTACTGATTGCGTCTGCCTGTAATGATGGAAGTAATAAATCGGCTGAGTCAACACAAGATGAATCAACCACAATGGTAGACATGCATAGACTACCAGAACTGAGAACAGTAGATAGTATTGATATGCATTTCTTCAACGATATCAACGACCAGAAAACCTATAAGCGTTATGGGTTGAATGATACCGCTGCAATACATGTATTCACCCTCACTGAAATTAATCAGGCAATTGTAGACAAAACAAGTTGCGAATACGATACAAAGTTCTTTTGTTTCTCAAAAGGACAAATAGTTAAAACCCTCTATGTCGCTGCGCGACAAGATAGTTGCCATTTTATCGGGTTCATCAAAAGTGGTGGGATTGCAGTAAAGGCTAGTCTTTCAGATAGCGCTGCGGCGTTGGTGAATCGCTGGCGGGGGAGTAGCTACTAGCCACTAGCAGTTAGCTTTTAGCCATTAGCTATTGGCCATTAGCGCTTAGTGCGAATAAAAGATTGAAGTTGAATGTGAGCGGGAAATGGAACGCAGATTTATTAAGATAATCATGATAGATCATGATAAATCTGCGTTCTATCTTAGCGGCTAAATAAGATCAGTAGCTATTATTTAGTAAAAGCCTGTTTAATGACACAAAGAGTCCTCTATTAAAGATTTCCTCATTTTACCCCAGTTCATCACATATCCGCATAATTTGCTAACACCTAATACCTAATACCTAACACCTAGTACCTAGTACCTAGTACCTAGTACCTCTCCGGCTTTTCAATTTCATGCTTATTCCAATCCGGATCGTACTTTACAAACCAACTGAGCCAAAGAGAGCGTGATAAGCGCATAATGAGGGGTTGACAAATGAGCAGTAATGCGAAGGCTGTGCCCATCCAGTAAAAAATACGGTTATCGTCGATGGAGAAGGTCATGCCAATGAGTACTTTCCATGCTACAAATGTTGAAACAAGGAAGGCAACAGATAATGCATAACTCACGTATCCGGTACCATAATAAAATCCTACTTCAATTTCTGTAGGCTGACCGCAAACCGGACAGTTTTCATGCATGTCAACATTAGTCTTGAATTTATATGGCTGCTGACTTTTAAATATTCTTCCTTTACGGCACCTCGGACAACGGTTGTTTAACACACTCCACAGGTACCATCTTTTTTTATTGCTATCGGGCATTTTGTTTCAAGGATTTAAAATACAAAGGTACGATTTAATATTCAGGAGCAGATTACTGGCAGTTTGTATACCCACAACCCCGTTTGGTTTTGTGTGCAATTAGTCCGGTTACAAATATGGTTAAGCCAAATATTGCGGGTAACCAGTCTTTGTAAGCAATTGCGATGGAAATAAATAAACCAGCTACCATTAGCCTAATCACTAATACCCAATCAATCTTTTGTATGAATGAATACAAAGTTTTCATACTGCAAGTTGGGGAGTAAATTGGTAATGTAGCGTGACTTTAGTTACGGCTTTAATTAGCATACCTCATTTCTGTGCCTTTCTGTGACCTCAGTGGCAGTAAATATTGCCACTGAGGTCACAGAAAGGCACAGAAGTATACTGAAGAGATTGCAACTACCCCAATATCTTTTCCATCTGCATGCTCCTCGATCCTTTAATCAGAAAATGGGTTCCCGAGAAATTTTGTTGTTTGAACCAGTTTGCCGCTTCGGTAGAATTGGTAAAAAAGAGGTGGTTATGTGATGTGTTTTTAAAATCACCACCCACCAATACTACATTTTGCCATGGGTAATTATTGATCAGATCAATGATCTGCTGGTGTTCGGTTATGCTGTCTTCACCCAGTTCCATCATGCCTCCCAGCATCAAAACTTTACTGGGGGCTTTGAGTTTTGCAAAATTCTCAATGGCAGCACGCATACTGGTAGGATTCGCATTGTATGCATCAAGGATAATATGATTGCCATCTTTTTTAACCATCTGCGATCTGCTATTAGATGGAATATAAGCTTCGATTGCATCTTTTATTTTTTCATCCGGTACACCAAAAGTTTTACCGATGGCAATGGCACATAAGACATTTGATACATTGTAGGCGCCTACCAGTTGAGTGGAGACTTGTGTAAAAGATGCTCCTTTAGTTATTCTTACTTCAAGAAAGGGTTCACTGGCAATTACTTCCCCGGTTATTGCTCCTTCATGTGTTCCATAACCAATTACTTTTTCAATGCCTTTACTCATTTCATGCAGGTAGTCAAAGTCGTTGAACCTGAATATGGTACCATTATGCGACCTGATATAATCATATAATTCACCCTTACCTTTTCTCACTCCTTCAATACCGCCAAAACCTTCTAAATGAGCTTTGCCACAATTGGTGATGATGCCATGGGTAGGGTCTGTATACACACAATAACCCGCAATCTCTTTCTGGTGATTAGCGCCCATTTCAATTACGGCCATTTCTGCATCAACAGGAATACTTAAGAGGGTGAGTGGTACCCCAATATGGTTATTGAGATTGCCTTGTGTGGTATAAGTTTTAAAATGCGAGGCAAGAACCGTATACACCAGTTCTTTAGTAGTGGTTTTACCGTTGCTTCCTGTAATGGCGATAAAAGGTATGCTGAATTGTTGTCTATGATAACCTGCCAGTTCCTGTAAACTGCTTAATACATCATCAACCAAAATGAATCGATCATCCATTCCTTCAACAGCCTCATCAATCACCGCATAGGCCGCCCCAGCTTCCAATGCCTGTTTGGCAAAAAGGTTGCCATTAAAATTGGGACCTTTCAATGCAAAGAAAATATCACCCTCTTTCAGTTTTCTTGTATCAGTTTGTACAGAAGGGTGTTGCTGATATAGCTGGTAGAGTGCTTCCGTTTTCATATATGCAAGATAAGGGGTTAGGTGTTAGGCATGATAGGTACTGGGTACTAGGTTCTGGGTTCTGGGTTGTGAATGCCTAAAATACGTTGACCGTTTTTAAACATGGGTTAAATTTATTTGATGTCTTTGAGATTTCGTTATGAGATGAAATTTATGCGAAGGATAGAACACAGATTATCATGATTTTCAAGATCTGTCATGATAAATCCTGAAAATCATGAAAATCTGTGTTCCATCTAACTCGTGACTAGATTCACCTATGCAGCAATAAGTGTGAATTGTCAATGGTGAATAGTCAATAATGGGTGTGAATTGTCAATTGTGAATAGTGAATTTGGTGAGTAGTGAGTGGTCAGTAGGAAAAAACTCACTGCTGGCTATTCACTATTAATTATTGACCATTCACCATTGACAATTCACACCATATCAAAAAATCAAAGATCCGATATCTGCCATCAAAAAAGCCACCTCCTTCCGAGAGATGGCTCTTTCTATTTTTACCTTTTCCTTCTTATCGTTTGTTTCTTCTTGTAGGGAAGAATTGGCCGGTTTGGGCTTTTCTTGAAATACCTTCTGCTGCTCCATAATGACTCATTGCACAACGGAAACCGAGGGTGTTGGTACTCAGGTCTTCCTCGAGGAAGCGACGCGCACCTGGACTTAACCAATAAGCCCTGTCATTCCAGCTACCGCCTTTGAATACCCTTGATTTATCTGAGATAAGGGTGGTAGTACCATAACCATAGTATACAAAACTGGATGAATCACCATCCAGGTAGTTGGTAGCATAAGAGCGCTGGTAGTTTCTTCTGTTACGTAAAGTAGAATCTTCTTCCAGTACTGTTTTAATACGGCCTTTATCATCGCGAAGGTTACCCTGACCGCCACTCATATCTATCTTACGGAATTCGTTACCACGGAACAGGTTGAAATCATCACCATCCAATGAGTTCTGCGGACGATATACATCTGCCACCCACTCATTTACGTTACCACTCATGTTATATAAGCCATAACCATTCGGGATGAAAGAAGTTACTTCTGCAGGAATCGCTGCGTTATCGTTCAGTCCACCTGCCACACCCATGTTATCACCCGCACCTCTTTTAAAGTTGGCGAGGAAGGCGCCCTGGTAGGCACTTTTTTGGGTATAACGTACGTTATCGTAACCATTATTTTTCCAAGAATAGATCTGCTTATTCGCAATCAATTCTTCCCCACGCTTAGATCCTTTAGATTTTTTCTGCGGATTCTCAGCGATATAGCCATAAGCGGCATATTCCCATTCAGCCTCTGTTGGCAAACGGTAATCGCCATATAAAATACCATCTTCAAAAGTTACTTTGGTTCTTGGTCGACCGTTGGCATCTTTCAAAGGATTGCTTTTTGTTGTGGCCTGTCTGCCAGGAGTTGCCTGGTATTCATCCATCAGATATGCTTTGGTATTGAAGTTATCCTGACCAGAACCATTCAGCTCACGCTTGATCTGGTTTTTTGGATCCAGGTAACCTTTACCCATCAGGGTAAGCTCGTTAACACGGTCTGTTCTCCAGATACAAAAATCTGTGGCCTGTTTCCAGCTAACACCAACCACCGGATAGTAGTTATATGATGGGTGACGGAAATAATATTCTACATAAGGCTCATTGTAAGCAAGCTCACTGCGCCATACCAGGGTATCGGGCTTGGCTTCTTCCACAATCGAATCCATACCTGCACCACCAAATACATTGGTGAGCCAGTATAGGTATTCACGGTAGTGCACGTTGGCAACTTCCGTTTTATCGATAAAGAATGAGTTTACCGTAATACGACGCGGCACATTGTTCCAGTCGCCCATCACATCTTCCTGTGTTGCACCCATGGTGAACGTACCACCCTGTACAAACACAAGACCTGGAGCGGCTTTAATATCTTTTGGCTTAGCGACATTAAAATTGCCCTGGTTCTTGTCGTTATAATTCCATCCTGTAATAGCAGATTTTTCAGGTTTCTTCTTGAAAATCTTACAGGACGACATGGCACCGGTTAACGTTAACAACAAGATCAGGTTCCGTGTTGTTTTCAATACTTGCATGAGATTCTCTTGTTTGTGGAGTATAGTTTAATCGCTATAGCCGCTATTTAGTACATGCGAATATATATGATTTCCCTAAACTACCAATCGCTGCCCCGGATTCTATTGTTAGTAAAAGCTTAAGATTTAAGGGGTTAAGAGCCGCTTTTACAGGGTTTTAGGGCTCTTTGTAGGGTGAATTCGACAAAAAATAGGGGGGATGGGGACAGGGAGGGGGAGTTCTGATTATCTTCTTCAGTGCTTTTCTGTGTCCTCAGTGGCAATTAACTCTTTTGATACATTTATTGCCACTGAGGACACAGAAGGTCACAGAGATATGCTGCTGGTGCAACCAGTTTTGTGAATAAGCCTCCGAAGTTGGATATTCGATATTCATTATTCATTATTTTGAAAACTTTCCTACCATATTGTCTTCTCCTATGCCTCACCACTTCCCTATACGGACAGCGTAACTATGCACCGCGCTCTGTATTGTCTGGCGGTAACTGGTATAAGATCAGTATTGCTGGTGAAGGTATTTATAAGGTTGATGGCGCCTTCCTCAACACACTAGGTTTAGGAAATAACCTGCCATCAGCTTCCATAAGATTGTTTGGTAATGGCGGAGCAATGTTGGGAGAAAATGCCAATGCTCCTTATACCGATGACCTGGTTGAAAATGCAATCGAAGTTTTTGATGGAGGTGATGGCATCTTTAATACCAACGACTATTTTCTTTTCTATGCTCCCGGTGCTTCGAGATGGATTAAAGATAGCCTGCGTCAAAGTTTTCGTTACCAGAAAAACCTGTACACAGACTCCGCTTTCTATTTTATTACCCTCGGTAATAATGGTAAGCGCATCAACACCCAAACTAATTATCCTTCAGTAAATATTACCGTTACCACTTATGATGAACGATATGCTGTTGAAAATGATGTATCCAATTTTATAAAATCAGGGAAGGAGTGGTATGGCGATTCCTTTATACGCGGACAGGCAAGAACTTTCTTTATCGATTGGGTTGGAGGAGTGCTTACTGAACCCCTTTTGCTTCGCAGCTCTTTTGCCTCCAGAAATGTAAACGCCACAGCTAGCATACTAACTTCTATTAATGGCATCAATGGACTTCCACTGAATTTTCCATCGGTTACCGGCACATTCCTGGATCGTTATGCAACCCATTTGGAGCAGGAGCAAAATATACTGTGGAATGGACAAAACGAGCTGCAACTAAAATTCGAGTACCAGTCAGCCGCAGCAGGTGCTACCTGCCAGTTAAATAAATTTGAACTATTTGGTAGAAGAAGCCTGATGCCCAATTTAACTGCTCCGCTTGGTTTTCGCGATTGGAAATCTGTAGGGGCAGGTAATATAGCCAGATTTCAATTTCCCTATCGCTTAACCGGTATGCGCGTTTGGGATGTCACGGATCCAACTAATGTTGTTACCATGCAGGATAACGGTGCCGGTGCATTTGCTTTTAATAACGACGCAAGCAGGTTAAGAGAATATTTTAGCTTCCTTCCAACACATATCAAAATACCCAGGGCAGTAGGAAGGCAGGATAACCAAAACCTGCATGGCTTACTTGTTCCGGAATACCTCATCATCACACATCCCTTATTTATGGATGCGGCACTAAGGCTGGCTGATTTCCACCGAAAACATTATAACCGAACAGTTCAGGTAATTTCTGTTAAACAGGTGTACAATGAATTTGCCGGAGCTAATCCCGATCCTACCGCAGTCCGCGATTTTATTAAAATGTTGTACGATAAAAAAAGTGGGTTGAAATATGTTTTACTGATGGGTAGTGGTTCTTATGATCCAAGAAGCCGCTTTCAAAACAATTATTCTTTTATCCCAACCTATCAAAGCAGCCAATCACTCGACCCGCTTTCCAGCTTTACCTCTGATGATTTTTTTGGCATGCTAGATGATCAGGATGATATCAATCAACAAAATCTTTTTCAAACCATCGACGTGGCAGTGGGTAGAATACCTGCGCGGAATATTGCAGAAGCTGATATGATGGTGAATAAAATCATCAACTACCACCAAACATCCCGCTTTGGTGATTGGCGCAATAAGTTGATTTTTTTGGCGGATGACGAAGACCAGAACCTCCACCTCAATGATGCAGAAGCTGTTTCGGCAGCAACGGCAAACCCGGTTTTTCAGGTCCAGAAAATTTACCTCGATGCTTTTCCTCAGGTAGGTGGTGCGGGAGGTAACAGGTATCCTGCGGTTAATGAAGCATTGGTTAATAGAGTGAATAATGGAGCGCTGATCCTTAACTACAGCGGACATGGCAATCATTTAAGATTGGCAGAAGAAGCAGTATTAACCGTGGATGAAGTAAACCAGTTTAACAATGCTGCCAAGCTTCCTTTGATTGTTACAGCAAGTTGCGATTTTTACCCTTTTGATGATCCTACTAAAAATGCATTAGGCGCGCAAGTGTTAACGGGAGATTCAACAGGGGCAATTGGGTTGTTGACCACTGCCAGACTCGTATTCGCTTCCAGCAATAAAATCATCAATGAATATTTTATTCAATCTGCTTTACATCCCGATCCCCAAACAGGAAAATATAGAAGTCTCGGTGAAGCTGTTCAGCTAGCTAAAAACAACGCTATATTGAACGCAGGTGAAGTGCTGAACACCAGAAAATTTCTATTGCTTGGTGATCCTGCCATGCAATTGGCATTTCCGGAACACAGGATTCGGTTGACCAAATTTCAAAACAATACAATAACAGGTGTTGATACTTTACGCGCCTCCAATACTTATCAATTGGAAGGGATAATCGAGGATGTGTCAGGTATTCCTGTTCAAAATTTTAAAGGACCCCTTTCACTTACTGTTTTCGATAAGCCACAAACAGTTCAAACCTTAGGAAACGATCCGGCAAGTCCGGTTACCGGCTTTCAACAACAATCGGCCATTCTTTTCAAAGGAACTTTTAGTGTTGATTCAGGTTATTTCAAACTAAAACTTATCCTCCCCAAAGATGTATCCTTTCAACCTGGCCGCGCAAGAATCAGTCTTTACGCCAACAGCAATACAACCGATGCCGCAGGTGCTGATAAAGGATTTGTGCTGATTGGAAATAACCTGGCCCCCGAAGATAAAGTTGGCCCTGCTATACGTTTGTACCTGAACGATACTTTGTTTCGTAATGGCGGACTAACACATGAAACCCCAACGTTATTAGCATACTTGTCGGATAGTGCTGGTATCAATACATCGGGTAATGGTATTGGGCACGATATAACACTGGTGATTGACAACCAGGTGCGCGACATTCGGGTATTGAACGATTGGTATGTAGCTGATTTAAATAGCTGGCAGTCTGGTACGATTCGCTATCCGCTTCCGGTTCAAACAAAAGGGCCACATAGCCTTGTGCTGAAAGCCTGGGATGGAGCCAACAATTCTACAGAAGCCCGGTTGGATTATGTTGTAGCAGAACAGGAAAAACTAGCCATCAGCAAAGTGCTCAATTTTCCCAACCCCTTCCGCGATCGCACCCGCTTCTCTTTTGAACATAACCAGCCCGGAAAAAAACTGCAGGTAGAATTACGTATTTACAGCACTGCCGGACAACTCATCAAAAGACTCACCGGTCCCTACCAGAGTGCAGGAACAAGAAATATCCAGGTTGAATGGGATGGACGGGATGAATCAGGCAGAAAAATCCAAAAAGCTGTCTATATTTACCAAATAATCATACAATCCGGCACACAACAATCCGTTCATGCCGGGCAACTTATTCTGCTTTAAATGTATCTGATGGTTTGATTTTTACTAATGAATACTGAGCCTGTCGAATAATACTGAGCCTGTCGAAGTATCCCCCCGAATATAGGAGGGCTATGAATGTAGCCTTTAATGAGATGCTGCTATCACAGAGAGGTCCTTCGACTTCGCTGCGCTACGCTCAGCGGGGGACGGCTTTCGGCGCTTCGAGGGGGTCCTTCGACTTCGCTGCGCTTCGCTCAGGATTCACATTTTAGTTTAAACTTTTTAAATAAATTGCTTCATGTTTTCAAAGCAGAAAAAAACCCTTATAGCCATCCTTGCATTGATGTTGAGTTATAGCTCTTTTGCACAGGATTCCATCAATATCGTTTCTACCGCCGTTCCCTTTCTCCGTATTTCACCCGATGCAAGAGCGGGTGGTATGGGTGATGTGGCCATCGCTACTACACCGGAAGCAAATGCCCCTTTCTGGAACCTTTCCAAAGTGATGTTTGCACCAAAAAGATCTGCAATCGCGGTTAACTATACTCCCTGGTTAAAAGACCTAGGTCTTAATGATGTTTACCTGGCCAGTATGGCTGCGTATCATCGTTTGGATGATGAACAAGCTATTTCATCTTCACTTCGATTTTTCAGTTTAGGTAATATCCAGCTAACCGATTTTTCAGGTAATATATTGAACTCTGTTCGTCCAAGTGAATTTTCTTTTGATCTGGGTTATGCCCGAAAACTAAATGAAAAATTAAGCATTGGGGTAGCATTACGTTATATCAATTCAAGATTGGTTGTAGGTGATGTGGGAACAGGTGTGGTATATAAAGCAGGTAATGCAGTAGCAGGTGATGTATCATTATATAATAATGGATTAAATGAAAATGGAGAAGGATGGAGTTGGGGTGTTGTTTTATCGAACCTGGGAAGTAAAATTGGTTATACCAATGATGCAAGGAATAAAGACTATATACCTGCCAACCTGGGTATCGGTGTATCTTATACCAAAGTATTGGATGAAAACAATAAAATCAATTTCGCGCTCGACATGAACAAACTACTGGTTCCTGCAGCACCTGTTGCTACTGGTAATTTTTCAGTAGACAGTGCCAATCTGGTAAGCTACAGAACCACAGGAGTAGTAAGTAGCTGGATGAAATCTTTTGGTGATGGAACAGGCTTTGGTAAATCACTCCAATTTTCTGTCGGAGCTGAGTACGGATACAATAACCAGTTCTTTTTCCGCTCTGGTTATTTCTATGAAAACAAATACCGCGGCAACAGAAAATACTTCAGCGTAGGCGCCGGCTTCCACTTAGATTTTATGGATATCAACTTCTCTTATCTAGTGCCCTCCGGCAGCGGGGTAACAAGAAACCCGCTTTCGAATACGTTGAGGCTTGGAGTTGTTTTTAATCTTGAACCGAAGGAGTAATTTGGAAATTTGAAAATTTGAAAATTTGAAAATGAGGAGTTTAGTATTTGGAAAACCTCAGAATTAGAAATGTGCTTCATTTTCAAATTTCCAAATTTCCAAATTTCCAAATTAATACCACCGCATGCGCAACTAGTCCTTCCTCTCTTCCCACAAATCCCATTTTCTCGGTTGTTGTTGCTTTGATGGATACGTCTTTGATTGTAATGCCCAGGATATTGGCTATGGTTTCCTGCATCTGGGGAACATAGGGTTTTATTTTGGGGGCTTCGAGGCAGAGGGTTGAGTCTATATTGATGACTTTATAGCCTTCGGCTTCTATCAATGCTTTTGTTTTAGCGAGTAAAATTTTACTGTCTATATCCTTGAATTCACTGGAAGTATCAGGGAAGTGAACGCCTATGTCTCCCAGCGCGGCTGCGCCGAGTAAGGCATCGCAGATGGCGTGCAGGAGTACATCGGCATCGCTATGTCCGAGTGCGCCTTTGTGGTGGGGAATTTTTATTCCTCCGATAAATAAATCTCTTCCTTCAACGAGTTGGTGGTAGTCGATGCCGTAACCTATTCGGATGTTCATAATGTAAATATAAGGTAAGCACAACATCCCCGAGCGTAGCGCAGCGAAGTCGAGGGGGCTCCTGAATGGTAGCAGCATCCCCGAGCGAAGCGCAGCGTAGTCGAGGGGTCTCCTCAATGTTAGCAGCATTTAAATGCTGCTATATTTAAAATACTGCTCTTAGTTAGGAGGCCCCTCGACTTCGCTTCGCTGCGCTCGGGGCTCATTGTTTTTATTGCGGTAACCCGCAATAAAAACAATGAGATTTTTATAAAAAGAATAAAATGGAAAAAGGAGGATGGATATATATCCTAACCAATAAACATCACACCACCCTATACATCGGTGTTACGAATAACTTAGCAAGAAGGGTAAAAGAGCACCAGACTAAATATTATCGAAAGAGTTTTACGGCTCAGTACAATGTTTGTAAGCTTATTTATTATGAATTTTTTCCCTCGATGAAAGATGCCATGCTTAGGGAGAAGCAATTGAAGAGATGGTCTAGGGTGAAGAAAGAATGGTTGATTGGGATGAAGAACCCGGGGTGGGAGGCCCTTTGACTGCGCCACCCTGAGCGAAGCGTAGCGGAGTCGAATGGGGGTGGTGCTAATATTGAGAGGGCCCCTCGGCTTCGCCACCCTGAGCGAAGCGTAGCGGAGTCGAAGGGGGCAACTAATAATTAACCCCAATCAGTTATTAATCGGGCGATGAAGTAGGTCGCTCTGATTTGATATTTGGGGGAGGGAAGTAGGTCCATAGTCCATAGTCGATGGTCCATAGTAAAACCCATTTCGGCTCTCCTATGGACTATGGACCATGGACTATGGACTTCTTCCCCCAACACTTAATTTGCGTAAACCTTAAAATTTGATTAAATTTGTTATATAATAGTATTACCCGGCTTTTCAACCGTTTTGAGCCTTTTCAAAGTAAGGGTAATTCATCATCCAATTCCACTGAAAAACAGGCTTTTTTGTTGCCTGGCGATGTATTGCATTGCTGCGCCATATCTAAAACTATGAATCAGTATTTACAATGCGCTTGAAATTTTTACTACTGCTATGTTTTTTTGTTTCACAAACTAACATCTTCGCTCAGGATATCCTGAATGGCAAAGACCTAAGTAAGGTTAAAATTGACCATGTTTCTGATGCAGATATTACCCGTCTTATCGCGCAACTGAAACAGGCTTCCCTTTCCATTGCACAGGCAGAACAGATCGCTGCCGCTAAAGGAATGCCCCAAAGCGAAATTTCCAAACTTAAGCAACGCATCGCAGCACTTGAAGGTAAACAGGGTGTAAATAAACCAGATGCCGATCTGCCAAATAGTACCAGAGAAACCATACCGGGCGATTATCCGGTAGTAGAGAAAAAGGAAAGCACAGAATCACCGGTTTTCGGCGCACAACTTTTTACAACAGCTTCGTTGTCTTTCGAACCCAACCTACGGATTGCTACACCTTCTTATTACCAGCTTGGTCCGGATGATGAACTCGAAATAAATATTTTCGGAGTGCAGGAAGCCAATTACAAATTATTAATCCAGCCGGAAGGCGCTATCAATATTCCAAATGTAGGGCTATTAACCGTTGCCGGACTTACCATAGAAGAAGCCAAAAAACTTATTCGCGATAAACTCGTTAAGACTGTTTACCGGTCAATCGCTACAGGAGTTACTAATTTCACACTTACCCTGGGTAATATACGCAGCATACGTATTACCATATTAGGCGCTGCAAAACCGGGGAACTATACGGTGTCTTCCTTCACCACACTTTTCAATGCATTATACCTTTGTGGTGGACCTGAAAAAATTGGTTCTTTCCGGTCTATTGAACTAATCAGGAACAATAAAGTTCACCTGAAAGCCGATCTGTACCAGTTTTTACTGAAAGGCAATACCAGCCAGAATATTCTGTTGAAAGAAGGCGATATCATCAATATTCCCGTTTACCAGAAAAGGGTAACCATTGCTGGGGAAGTTAAAAGACCGGGTTTGTATGAATTACTGGAACATGAAACGGCACAAACGCTGCTAGACTATGCTGGAGGCTTCACAGAAAAAGCTTACACGGCCAATATAAAAGTGAACCAGTTCACCAGCCGCGAGCGAAAAGTTAAGGACCTTAGTCAAACAGACTTTTCAAAATATTTACCCGGCAAAGGAGACAGTATTGCCATTGAACCCGTATTAGACAAATACGAAAACAGGGTAACAATTACTGGGGCCATTTATCGTCCGGGTTTATATGAGTTGAAAGAAGGGATGAAACTGAGCGACCTGCTGAAAAAAGCAGAAGGTATTCGGGAAGATGCATACCTCAACAGGGCACTCCTTAAACGACAAAAACCCGATCACAGCAAAGAAATGATTGCCTTCTCCCTGAATGAACTGTTGACCAATTCTTCGAATGATCTTTTCTTACAAAAAAACGATTCGGTACTGATCAGCTCGGTAAAAGATATGGCAGATGAAAAACTCATCACCGTTTCCGGGGAAGTAAGAAAACCCGGTACTTTCCTGTATCGCAATAACTACACACTTAAAGACCTGCTGCTCGAGTCTGGCGGATTTACCGAAGCAGCTTCAGCCTATAGAATAGAAATTGCCAGACGTATCACATCAACAGATACCAACACCATTTCAGATAACCTGGCCGATATAATGCATATCGATATTGACCGTAACCTTAACACAAAAGGAACCCAGCTCTTTCTCCAACCCTTCGACCTTATTACCGTAAGAAAAAATCCGGGCTATGCAGAACAAAAACAGGTACAGGTGCAGGGGGAAGTTTTGTATCCGGGTAATTATACCATCCGCACCAAAAAAGACAGGGTGAGCGATTTATTGGAACGTTCAGGTGGGTTCACAGATATTGCCTACCGCGATGCCATTTCACTTACCCGTATCAACAGGCAGGGAAGGGCACAACAAGATGAGAAAGCCAAAATAATTGCAGATGAACTTGCCGATTCAGTAGACTATCGCCAGGTGTCTGAACTACTTGACCCTTCCGTTAAAATAGCCCTTGATATTAATTCCATTTTGAATAATCCCGATTCAGATGATAACCTCTTCCTAGAAGAAGGTGATGTATTAGAAGTACCCAAAAAAGACCTGCTCGTTAAAATAAGCGGCGAAGTATATTCTCCCACCAAAATAACTTTCGAACAAGGTCGCTCCCTCAAATATTATCTGGGCAGGGCAGGGGGCATAACGGATAATGCCCGCAGAAAAAATATTTATGTGGTTTATGCCAATGGACAAATAGCCAAAACTGAAAAATACCTGTTCGGACTAATCAAAAACTATCCCCGCATCCAAACCGGCGCCGATATAATAGTACCGCCCAAAGCCATCAAAACAAAAGCCACCACTGGTGAGGTACTTGGTATTGCCGGGGTATTGGTTTCCATGGCCGGGGTGGCGATTTCGATTATGAATACGTTGAAGTAGATGTGAATTGTCAATGGTGAATTGTCAATAGCTAGTAGAACTAATCAATATTGACAATTCACATCTACCCTATCTTTGCCCTCAATGGCAAATCAATCTATTGGTATTATCGGACTGGGGTATGTGGGGTTACCGCTGGCGGTGGCTTTTGCCAAAAAGTTTTCCGTTATAGGATATGATATTGATGCCAATAGAATACAGGAATTAAAACTTGGGGTTGACCGTACCCATGAATTAACAAAAGAAGCCATTACATCAGTTCCATCACTGCATTTTACCAGTGAAATATCAGATATAAGTAAGTGTACAGTTTATATCGTTACAGTTCCTACGCCTTTACATCCCGATAAAACACCTGACCTCAGTTTTCTGCAGGATGCTTCTAAAATGATTGGGGCAATATTAAAAAAAGATGACCTGGTGATTTATGAATCAACCGTATACCCAGGTTGCACGGAGGAGGAATGTGTACCTCTACTGGAGCAATACAGCAAGCTGAAATTTAATGAAGATTTTTTTGTGGGATATTCTCCGGAACGCATCAATCCGGGTGATCGGTCAAGAAATATTGAAGACATAAAAAAAGTGGTATCAGGTTCTAATCCTGCAACTGCAGATAGCGTAAAATATTTGTATGATCAGGTTATAAAAGCAGGTACCCATCTCGCCCCTTCTATTAAAGTGGCAGAAGCTGCCAAAGCCATTGAAAATGCTCAGCGCGATGTGAATATTTCCTTTATGAACGAACTGGCTTTGATGTTTGATAAAATGGGTATTGATACAGGAGATGTGTTAGAAGCAGCGGCTACCAAATGGAATTTTCTTCCCTTCCGTCCCGGATTAGTGGGCGGCCATTGCATTGGAGTTGATCCGCATTACCTTGTGCACAAAGCCAAACAGGTTGGGTACGAACCCAAACTTATTGCGGCAGGTAGGGAAATCAATGATAGGATGGGAGAGTTTGTAGCAGACAAAATGATCCGTACATTGGTAAACTTACATAAAGGCAATATCCGTGGTTTAAAAGTTTTAATACTGGGTTTTACATTCAAAGAAAACTGCAGCGATACACGTAACACCAAGGTTGCTGATCTCTATCATGCATTAACAAATGCAGGGCTTGATGTATTTGTGCAGGATCCCTGGGTGAATACAGACGCACATCCTGATATCCGGTTTATCGATGATGGGTTAGCATTGCATCTTTCCGCATTGATTGTTGCTGTTAAGCATGATCTGTTTAGGGGAATTAATTTCCTTTCATTGCATAAAAGGGAAGTTGTAATTTTTGATACGCAAGGGGTGGTGGAGAGGGAATTGGTTAAGTTACGTTTGTGATTATTTAGCGTAAATTCCGTAGGTAATCTCCATAACCGCTTTTAGCATATTTTTCTGCCAAGAATAGTAATTGTTCTTTATTGATAAAGCCCATTCTCCACGCTACTTCTTCAATACAGCCAATTTTTTGTCCCTGTCTTTTTTCGATGACCCGTACAAATTCACAGGCATCGCTTAAAGAGTCAAAAGTTCCTGTATCTAACCAGGCTGTACCCCTGCTCATGATACCCACTTGTAATTTTCCTTGTTGCAAATATTCATTGTTTACGGTAGTTATTTCATATTCACCCCTGGGTGAGGGGGCAATTTTTTTGGCAATATTTACAACTGTATTATCGTAAAAATATAAGCCTGGTACTGCATAATTTGATTTTGGTTTAGTTGGTTTTTCTTCAATAGAAATTGCTTTGTTATTTCTATCAAATTCAACCACACCATATCGTTCAGGGTCTTGCACCTCGTAGGCAAAAACGGCTGCTCCTTCCAGGTTATTAAATGATTGTATGAGCTGTACAAGTCCAGAACCGAAAAAGATATTATCACCTAATATAAGTGCTACTTTATCGTTACCGATGAATGATTCACCAATTACAAATGCCTGAGCTAGGCCATTGGGAACTTCCTGGGTGGCATAGGAAAATGTACAACCCAGCTCATCACCGCTACCAAGTAGCCTTTGAAACTGTGCATTATCTTCTGGAGTTGTAATGATTAATATTTCACGAATACCTGCTAGCATTAAAATCGACAGCGGATAAAAGATCATCGGTTTATCGTAAATGGGCATTAATTGTTTGCTGATGCCTTTAGTGATGGGGTAGAGACGAGTGCCAGAGCCGCCTGCAAGGATAATACCTTTCATCTGTTTAATTTTTATCTTTTTTGCCAGACATTACACCCTGTGTAAAATTGTGCCTAATGAAATACTTTACATAGGGCATTTAATTATTTATCTGTTTTGATACATTGATTCATAATACTTCTGGTAATTACCAGAAGTTACATTTTTTAACCATTCAGTATTTTCCAGGTACCAGTCAATAGTTGCTGAAAGCCCCTCTTCAAAGGTTACACTTGGTTTCCAACCTAATTGTTTATTAAGTTTAGAAGCATCGATGGCGTATCTTCTATCATGTCCCGGACGATCTTTAACGTAGGTGATTAATTGTTCACTTTCACCCTCAGTTCTTCCCAATTTTTTATCGAGAAGTGCACACAATAATTTTATAAGGTCAATATTCTTCCATTCATTAAACCCTCCAATATTATAAGTCTCACCAGGATTTCCCTGATGAAAGATTAGATCAATTGCTGCTGCATGGTCTTTTACATATAACCAATCCCTGGTGTAGTTACCGTCTCCATAAACGGGTAATGATTTCTTTTCTATAATATTATGAATGAATAGGGGGATTAATTTTTCAGGAAAATGGTTTGGGCCATAGTTATTACTACAATTGGAAATAATAACAGGGATGCCGTAAGTTTCATGATATGACCTTACAAAATGATCTGAAGATGCTTTACTGGCTGAATATGGGGATCGCGGATCATAGGAGGTTTCTTCAGTAAAAAAACCATTCTCCCCTAAACTACCATATACTTCATCTGTTGAAATATGGTAGAATAAGTGGTTCTGTTCTGAACCCCAAAACTCTTTAGCAGTATTTAGTAAATTAACAGTTCCAACAATATTAGTGTATACAAAATCTAATGGAGAAACGATTGACCGATCTACATGAGATTCTGCTGCAAGATGGATGATGTCTGTTATTTTGTATTCTTGAAATGTCTTCTCAAGTTCTAATGGTTCTAGGATATTCCTTTTTACAAAGAAGTAATTTTTATTATTCTCAATATCCTTTAAATTTTCAAGGTTGCCAGCATAAGTTAGGCTGTCCAAATTTATAATATTGTAATTGGGATATTTACCAACCAGTAACCTGATTACATGAGAACCTATAAACCCCGCACCTCCCGTAACAAGAATATTTTTTTTCATAAAATTGGGTCAGATAGTTATAAATTTTTTATTGTATTAGAAATTATTTTTGGTTTGCCCAAAGTGTAATAATGTAATACAGGAACGCCATAATTTTTCAATTCCTTGCTTTGGAATATTAACCACTCAGTTCCCACTTTTTCACAGTCAGCATCGGTTCTGCAAGCAAGTATATTTTTTGCTAACTCTGTTGGAATATCTACATGAAATATACGAGGAAGAATGGTCAATTGTTTTTTACTGCTAATTGGCTTTAATCCTGGTATAATTGGAACTGAAATTCCGATCTTTCTGCAGGCCGATACAAAATCAAAAAATTTCTGGTTGTCGAAAAACATCTGTGTCATAATGTATTCGGCACCAGCATCTACTTTCGCTTTCAGGTTTTGCAAATCAATTTCCAAATTCGGTGCTTCGAAATGTTTTTCTGGGTAACCCGCTACACCCATGCAAAAGCTTGTTTTGCCACCGTTTTTAATGTCTTCATCTATATAAATTCCCTGATTCATATTCCTCACCTGTTCCAGCAATTCGATGGCATAATGGTGGCCTCCAGGTTGAGGGTTAAAATTTCCCTCATGTTTTGAAGCATCTCCTCTTAGTACCAAGACATTGTCTATGCCAAGGAAATCAAGGTCAATCAATGCATCCTCTGTTTCTCTTTTGGTAAAACCACCACAAATTAGATGCGGTACAGCATCTACCTGATAATGGTTCATAATTGCAGCACAAATGCCTACAGTGCCTGGCCGCTTTCTCATTTCCACTTGTTCAAAGGCTCCATTTGGCATGCGTTTGAAGCTACTTTCACTACGGTGGTAAGTAACATTAATCCACGAAGGTTTAAACTCCATTAACGGGTCAAGATGGTCAAAAACTGATTGAATGGTTTTGCCCTTTAAGGGAGGTAATATTTCAAATGATATCAGGGTTTCTGACCTATTAGTGATTTTGTCAATGACTTTCATGGTTCTTTGCGCAATACGTTATAATATTGCAAACTTAAATTATAAATTGTATATGCCTTATTTATTTACTTCTGAGAGCGTATCTGAAGGACATCCGGATAAAGTGGCCGATCAGATCTCTGATGCATTAATCGATAATTTTTTAGCCTTCGATGCTCAATCTAAAGTTGCCTGTGAAACCCTGGTAACTACTGGTCAGGTGGTACTGGCAGGAGAAGTAAAATCAAAAGCATATCTGGACGTACAGGAAATTGCCCGTGGAGTTATCCGCAAAATCGGATACACCAAAAGTGAATACATGTTCGAAGCCAATAGCTGTGGTATCCTTTCTGCTATCCATGAGCAGTCTGCTGATATAAACCAGGGTGTAGACAAAAAGAAAAAAGAAGAGCAAGGCGCCGGTGACCAGGGTATGATGTTTGGTTATGCCAGCAATGAAACCGACGATTATATGCCACTGGCTTTAGACCTGGCACATAAAATATTGATTGAACTGGCTGTATTAAGGAGAGAGAACAAGCAGATCAAATACCTGCGTCCAGATGCAAAAAGCCAGGTTACACTGGAATACGATGATAACAACCAGCCTGTAAGAATCGATGCGATTGTGGTATCAACCCAGCACGATGATTTTGATACAGAAGCAAAAATGCTGGCTAAAATTAAATCTGATATCATCAATATCCTGATTCCTAGGGTAAAGAGCAAATACAAGAAATACGCTAAATTATTCAACAACAATATCAAGTACCACATTAACCCAACCGGTAAATTCGTGATCGGTGGTCCACACGGAGATACGGGCTTAACGGGTCGTAAGATCATCGTGGATACATACGGTGGTAAAGGAGCCCACGGAGGTGGAGCATTCAGCGGTAAAGATCCCAGCAAGGTCGATCGCTCAGCTGCTTATGCTACCCGTCATATTGCTAAGAACCTGGTAGCTGCAGGTGTTGCAAGTGAAGTATTGGTACAGGTATCATATGCTATCGGTGTAGCACAACCAACCAGTATCAACGTAAACACATACGGTACCGCTAAAGTTAACCTGACCGATGGTCAGATTGCTAAAATCGTAGAAGGCATCTTCGATATGCGTCCATACTTTATCGAACAGCGCCTGAAACTGCGTAGCCCGATATACGGCGAAACTGCAGCTTATGGCCACATGGGTCGCAAGAGCGAAGTGATTACCAAAACCTTTAAATCACCAGATGGTAAAGAGAAGAAAGTAAAAGTAGAGTTGTTTACCTGGGAAAAACTGGACTACGTGCCAAAAGTGAAAAAAGCTTTTGGTTTGTAAGTATAAATTTTACAATAAACAATCGCCCTTCATGTCTATGAGGGGCTTTTCTCTTATAAAATAATATGACTTTAACCTTAGTATATATATTATGAAGATAGCAGTTATTGGCACTGGATATGTGGGTCTTGTTACTGGAACCTGTTTTGCTGAAACTGGTAATAGTGTTACTTGTATAGACATCGATCAATTAAAGGTTAACCACCTGTCAAATGGTAAAATAACCATTTACGAACCTGGCCTAGAAAAGCTTTTTCTCCGTAATCTTAATGAAGGTAGGTTGAACTTTACCACCAACTTAGTTGCAGGAATTACCGACGCAGACATTATTTTTTTGGCGTTACCTACTCCTCCCGGTGAAGATGGTTCGGCAGATCTCAAATACATTTTAGGTGTAGCAGATCAACTTGGTAACATAATTTCAGATTATAAAATTATAGTAGATAAAAGCACTGTTCCGGTTGGAACCGCAGAAAAGGTTAGACAAACCATACAAAAAAATTACCAGGGTGAATTTGATGTTGTGAGTAATCCGGAATTTTTGAGAGAGGGAGTGGCTGTTGAAGACTTTATGAAACCAGAAAGAGTAGTCATTGGTGCTTCTTCAGACCGGGCTAAGAAATTAATGGGTGATTTATATGCACCTTTTGTAAGGCAGGGTAATCCTATCCTGTTTATGGATGAGAAATCGGCAGAACTTACTAAATATGCTGCAAACTCTTTTTTGGCTACTAAAATCTCTTTCATGAATGAAATTGCCCAGTTGTGTGAACGAATGGGTGCTGATGTTGATATGGTAAGAAAGGGTATAGGGAGCGATGGCAGAATTGGAAAGCGTTTTCTTTTTCCTGGCATTGGTTATGGAGGTAGTTGTTTTCCAAAAGATGTCAAAGCTTTGATTCATGCATCCGAGAAATGTGCATATGATTTTCATATATTAAAAGCAGTAGAAAAAGTTAATGAAAATCAGAAAAAACACATGTATTATAATATTTTAAAACATTTTAACGGAGATTTGAAGAATAAGCGTATTGCCTTTTGGGGGGTGTCGTTTAAGCCAAATACAGATGATATCAGAGAAGCGCCGGCAGTTTATATCATTAATTTATTATTAAGCGAAGAAGCTATTATTTGCGCTTTTGATCCGGAAGCGTTAAGTAATTTAAAAGAATTGTTTGGAGATAAATTAATCTATTCAAATAATATGTATGATTGTTTAGAAGAAGTCGATGCATTAATGATTGCTACAGAGTGGAGTGAATTTCGTACACCGAATTTTGAAATGATGGTTAATAGGATGAAGAAAGCAGTCATATTTGATGGTAGAAATCTATTTGATTCTTCACTTATAAAAAATTTCGGATTTGAGTATTACAGCATAGGAAGAAAAAGTATAATTAGTAGATCCAAGTAGGTAAATAAGTATTACTTATTTTTAACTAATCAACATTTTAGAGCCTTTAATTACAAAATCTGTCATATAATGAGAATTGAGTATACGGAGTTGGAAGGTTGTCTTATTTTACATGATCAAGTCTTTTTTGACGAACGTGGTTATTTCTTTGAAACTTTCAATAAGGCTGAATTTTATCAAAAAACAAATATTAATGTAAAATTTGTTCAGGATAACCAATCGATGTCGAAAAAGAATGTACTTCGGGGGCTGCATTTCCAGACTGGAGAATATTCACAGTCGAAATTAGTACGGGTTTTGAAAGGAGAAGTGTTAGATGTTGTAGTGGATTTAAGAAAATCCTCGCCTACCTATTGTAAACATATTAAGGTGAATTTATCTGAATCGAATGCAAAACAATTATTTATTCCTCGTGGGTTTGCTCATGGTTTTATAGTTAAAAGCGAAGAAGCTATTTTTTTATACCAATGCGATAATTTTTATGATAAACAATCAGAGAAAGGCATTCGTTATGATGATTCTACAATCAATATAGACTGGGAGATTAAACCGGGTAACCTGATTCTTTCTGAAAAAGATGGCCAATTACCAACTTTAAAGGAAATTGAAGACGATTTGGTTTTCAATTATTTAGTATAACATCAGGGTCAGTATAATGATCGATAGACATTAATCTAATATATATGGAAAAGACAGATAAAATATATGTTTCTGGGCATAATGGAATGGTGGGCTCAGCAATTGTCCGGAAATTGCAACAAGAAGGGTTTGAAAATATTATTGCTCGAAGTTCAAAACAATTAGACTTGCGAAAACAAGCTGAGGTAAATCAATTTTTTGAAGTTGAGAAACCGGATTACGTTTTTCTTGCAGCAGGTAAAGTGGGTGGAATAGGGGCAAATAATAAATACCGAGCGGAATTTATATATGATAATTTAATGATAGAGTCTAATATCATTCATGCTTCATATGTGATGAAAGTAAAAAAATTGCTTTTTTTAGGTTCATCATGTATATACCCCAAATTAGCTCAACAGCCAATTAAGGAAGACTCTTTACTTTCCGGATTTTTGGAAAGTACTAATCAGCCATATGCTATTGCAAAAATTGCAGGCATCGAACTTTGTAATGCTTACCGAATACAATACGGCTGTAATTTTATCTCTGCAATGCCAACAAATCTATATGGGCCTAATGACAGCTATGATTTAAATAACGCACATGTATTGCCAACGCTAATTAGAAAATTTGTAGAGGCGAAACGACGAAATGATAACTCTGTCGAAATCTGGGGTACTGGAAAGCCTATGAGAGAATTTATGCACGTTGATGATTTGAGTGATGCGCTTCTTTTTCTAATGCAAGAATATGATAAGCCAGACCTTGTAAACATTGGAGTTGGGAAAGATATTTCGATTTTGGACCTAGCCAGGCTTATCAAAAAAGTCTCTGGTTTTGAGGGTGAAATTCTTACCAATCCTGATAAACCAGATGGGACACCTAGGAAGTTACTTGATGTTTCACGTCTAAAACAACTTGGTTGGGAGGCGAAAATTGATTTATATGAAGGAATTCAAAAAGTATATGAAGAAATCAAGAATCATCAATGGGAGGAATAAAATTCACATTTCATACTTCAAGTCTTGTAAAAGGTATTGAATAAGTAATTCTTTAAGATGATTTGGATCGACTTAGCCAAATATTCCGTTGGATTGGGTCCATATTTTATTTCGACACTTTAAGCACTTTTATTAAACCTAATCTTAATAAAACATTTGTTCCAAAAGCCCCATGTTCATATATTTGCTTGATTCAGTAGGTTATAGTCTTAATAGTAATAGTTTAATATATTTAAATTTTAATTTATATTATTAAATTACTGTAAAGATTTTTAGTTGGGTCATTTTTTTTTGGTTAAAAATTGTACCACGAATGTGACTCAGACTGGCGTAGCCATGCTCTTTTTTCAATATAAATTTTATTACTTATGAGATATTGGGTAAAAGTATTTATTGTATGCATACTGATGTGTATGGCGAATAATGTATTTGCCCAAGATATTCTCAAGTCAAAGGACTTAAGTCAAATTAATGTCGACCAACTTTCTGATGAGGATATTGAGAAAATTAGGATTCAACTTTCAACATCTAATTTAACTACTGAGCAATTAGCTCAGTTGGCTCTGTCAAAAGGAATGAGTTCATCCGAATTCGAAAAATTGCAAAAAAGATTAAACCAACCGACGACTAATAAAAGCGTTACTGGAAAAATGTCAATGAATGGGGATCGTAACATTAAAAAAGATGTTGCACGATCAAATAATAGTTCTGATACAATTGATGTTGCTAACTATGAAAAAAAATCGATTAAAAAATCATTGATTAATCCTATGATTTTTGGATCTGAATTATACACTTCTTTTTCTCCAAGTTTTGAGCCTAATTTAAAATTACCAACACCATTGAACTATGTGCTTGGTACTGAAGATGAAATACAGATATCAATTTATGGAGTTCAGGAGTATAATAATAGTTTTATCGTTTCTCCTGAGGGAAATATACTGATACCGAACGTTGGACAAATTTCAGTTTCTGGTCTTACCATTGATGCTTCTACGCAGAAAATCAAATCAATACTCAGTTCAACGGTTTATGGGACTTTAAGAACTGGGGCATCTAAAATGACTTTGTCTTTAAGTAAAATCAGGAGTATTCGGGTTACCATCATTGGCGCCTACAGACCAGGAAATTATACGCTTTCATCCCTTTCCACTGTATTTAATGCATTATTTGTATGCGGTGGGCCTTCTGAGTTTGGAAGTTTTCGTGAAATTGAATTATTGAGAAATAACAAACCTTTTAAGAAGATTGACCTTTATCGATTTTTACTTAAAGGAGATCAATCTGATAATATTGGACTGAAAGATAATGATGTTATAGTTATTCCTACCTATCAATCAAGGGTTGAATTAAAAGGCCAATTTAAGCGACCTGGTATTTTCGAATTATTAAAAGGGGAAACACTTCAAGATATTATCAGCTATGCTTCTGGATTTACTGATACTGCCTACCAGGCATCTATTAAAGTAATTCAAAGTACGGATCGTGAACTTGCTTTAAAGGATATGAAAGAAGATGACTATAAAAATTATATACCTGTATCAGGGGATGTTTTTATAGCCTCTAAAATTTTAAACAGGTATAAAAACCGCATTATTATTTCAGGCGCAGTTTATAGGCCAGGAATGTATGAATTGAGCAATCAGATGCGAATAGCTGATCTGGTAAATAACGCAGATGGTCTTAAAGAAGATGCGTTTATGCAAAGAGGGCAGTTGATCAGAATTGGAACTGATATGAAGAAAAATATTCTCTCATTTGATGTTAAGAAGGCAATAGAAAAGGACCCGGAGCACAATTTACTGCTTCGGGCAGAGGATGAAATCTTAATTACGTCGGTATATGATTTGAGAGATTCAGCAAAAATTATCATACAAGGTGAAATTCGATTGCCAGGCGAATATTATTATCTGGAAGGATTTACTTTAAAGGATTTAATCTTACAAGCTGGTGGTTTTACAGATGCTGCATTTAAGAGTATTGAAATTGCGAGGTTAATTAAGAGAGATAGTATATCTCCTGCAGACGATAGGATGAGCATTATTATTAATGCAAACCTCGACAACGATTTAAGTATTTCAAGTGCTGAAGCAAATATTCCGCTTATGCCATTTGATGTAATAACTATAAGACGTAAAATTGAATATACGATACCTGTTTCAGTAAAAATTGATGGACAGGTTCAATATCCAGGCCCTTATGTTCTTGGGAAAAGAAGTGAACGTATCAGTGATATTATTAAAAGATCCGGTGGCTTTTTACCCGATGCTTACCTGGAAGCAGCATACCTAAAGAGGTATAAAGTAGATACAGACAACCGTAATACGGAAGATGTGATTCGTAAATTCCAGCAGAATAACCGCGATACTTCAGAACTGTTGATTAAGGAAGTAACAAAAGAATATAGTCAAATCCCCCTAGATTTAAATGCAATAATTACTACACCAGGGTCAATAGAGGATATAGTATTACAAGCAAATGATGAAATTGTAGTTCCAAAATTTAGTGGACAAATTAAAGTTAGTGGGGGAGTTTTATTAGCAACTCAATTGCCATACAGAATAAGTTATACATTTAAAGATTATATTTCCGCAGCAGGCGGTTATAGTGGAAATGCATGGAAAGATAAAGCGTACGTGATTTATCCTAATGGGAAAGCTGCAACTGCTAAGAAATTCCTATTCTTCAAATCTTATCCGAAGGTCACGCCTGGCAGTGAACTCATAATTCCATTGAAGCCCGAAAAAAAGAGCATGAGTACAGGCGAAATTATTGGATTGTCTAGTGCGTTTGCAAGCTTAGCAGGTATTGTTGTTGCAATATTGAGATTATAAAATAATTACACGTTTTAGTATGAATAGCCAAAACCAAAATACTTCCAATGAAAATAATTCGGGGATGAATTCGCTTTCCGATTTCTTTGTTAAGCTTATTTTATTGGCTAAGTATATAAGGCGTAATGTGTATGTAATAGTATCAGTAGGAATTGTCATGGGCATTGCTGGAGTTATTTATGCGTATTTGAAGCCAGTCTCATACAAAGCCACTTTGACTTTTGCATTGGAAGATGAAAAAGGAGGAGGTTTGTCTGGTGCATTAGGTTTAGCAAGCCAGTTCGGGATTGATTTAGGTGGAGGAGGCGTAAGCGGGGCTTTTGCAGGTAATAATCTTATCGAGCTTATGAAATCAAGGGCAATAATAGAAAAGACCTTGCTTTCTTCTGCTAAAGTTAATGGGCAACAAATATCTCTTGCAGATTATTATTTAATTCAAAATAATAAAAAGGAAAAAGAAGACAATTCTCCAAAGCAGGGCAAAAGCACTTTCCCGCTGAATATGGCTAGAAATGAATATTCTATCTATCAAGATAGCCTATTAGGCGTAATTCAGAAAGAGATATTATTAAATCATCTTTCAGTAAGCCAAAGGGATAAAAAAATCAGTATCATTTCAGTTGATTTTACTTTTGAAGATGCCCGATTTGCTAAAGCTTTTGTAGAAAATCTCGTTCATGAAGTATCCGAATTTTATGTAGAAACAAAAAGCAAAAAATCAAGGATTAACGTAGAAATATTAACCAGGCAAGCAGACTCTATTCGAAAACAATTGAATGCTGCCATATCCGGTGTTGCCTCTGCTAATGATAATATTTATAACTTAAATACTGCATTGAATATTCAGAGAGTGCCATCAACACAAAGGCAAATTGATGTTCAAGCAAATTCAGCTATTTTGACTGAGTTGGTAAAAAATTTAGAGCTGGCTAAAGTTTCCTTAAGGAGAGAAACTCCATTAATCCAAATAATCGATACACCCATTTTGCCGTTGGAAAAAATAAAACTTAGTAAAATTAGAATTTTTGTTCTATTATTTTTCGTAGGGATCGTACTTACTATTACCTTTTTATTAGGGAAAAAATATTTTGAAGACTTAAAGGTTTTCAACAAAAAAAATTGACGAGTTTCTCCTTGGCTATTTGAAATGTCAAATGGGTATTGGCTAATTTAATTATAGTTTACTTGAGTAATAAATTAGCAACTTAAATAATCTGAATTTATGAAAACTTATATTATTGCAGAAGTAGGTGTAAATCATAATGGAAGTTTGCAAATAGCATTAGAATTGATTGATTCAGCTAAGAAGGCAGGAGCCGATTGTGTTAAATTCCAAACATTTAAGGCTGATCGAATAGTTACAAAGAACTCACCAAAGGCCAAATATCAATTAGAGGTTACTGACCGATCAGAAACCCAATTCGATATGCTGAAAAAATTAGAATTAGGATTTCCAGAGTATAAAATACTTATGGAAAGATGTAAAACAATTGGTATTGATTTTTTATCCACTCCATATAACAAAGAAGATGTTGATTTTTTAGAGTCTTTAAATGTAGATGGTTATAAAGTGGCATCTGGACAATTAACCGAATTGCCTTTTCTTAGGTATGTAGCATCAACCAATAAAAAAGTAATAATCTCTACAGGGATGGGTACACTTTCAGAAGTGTTTGATGCTGTTCAAGAAATTAGAAGTCAGGGTAACAATAATATTGTTGTATTGCAGTGTACCACCAATTACCCATCAAAGATTGAGGATGCGAATTTATTGGCAATGATTAGTATGAAAGAAGCCTGTAAAGTTGAAATTGGATATTCTGACCATGTAGAGAATAACTATGCATGCTTTGCTTCAGTTGCCATGGGGGCGTCTGTAGTTGAAAAGCATTTTACGCTAGATAAATCAATGCCAGGTCCAGATCATTCATCTTCACTGACTCCTGTAGAATTTGCAGATTTGGTATATGGTATAAGGCAGATTGAGTTGTCATTAGGCAATGGAATAAAGCGCCCTACACAAAGTGAAATCGATAACAGTTATGGGATGAAAAGAAGCCTAGTGCTTAATGAAGATTTAGCCGAAGGAACTGTTTTGACAGAAAATCATATTGGATATAAGAGACCAGCTTCAGGCTTACCAGTAAATATGGTAGATGCCGTAATAGGTAAGAAACTGAAAAAAACAATGAATAAAGATGAAGTGCTCCAACTTGATTCAATTGTATGGTAAATATTAATGAAATAAGCATAGTAGAAGTGACAGCCGATGACACTTCCTTACTTGAAAAGTTCTTAGCAGAAGAAGCTGGATCAGCATTAAACACTTTTCGTTATTTTTCTAGTAGGCCATTATCAGTTTTATCAAATCACCTGGTAACGGTAATTATTCTTGGTAATAATAGGCCATTAGGGTATGGCCATTTAGATAAAGATGGGAGTACAATATGGCTGGGAATAGCTGTAGCCGAAAATGCACAGGGTATGAAAATTGGTAATACTATTATGACATACCTCACTAAATATGGTGATGATCAGCAACTCTCTGAAATTTATTTAACAGTGGATCAGTCAAATGAGAAAGCGATAGCCCTGTATAAAAAATTTGGGTTTTTAAATGTCGGAACTATTCAAGAGTGTAAACTAAAAATGAAAAGGCAGAAATCAAGGTGAATAAAACGGACAGAATGGAAATCTATATTAGTACAGTGGCCTTCTCTGGAAATTCAATTGAAGAAATTATTTCAGTTGCAAAGGAAAACAATTTCTCCCTTGAATTTAGTTCCGGGTTGCCCTACCGTTCTGATATAGAAGACATATACAGAAATTGTTCTGTCAAGCGTATGCCTCACAATTATTTTCCTGCTCCCGATAATCCTTTTGTTATTAATCTGGCTAGTTCAAATGAAGCTATCCGCGAACGATCTGTCAATCACTGTATAAAAGGCCTTCAACTGGCAAAAGAATCTGACTCTCCTTTTTTTGCTGCACATGCTGGTTTCTGTATTGATCCCGATCCGAAAGAGTTGGGTAAGACAATTGCAATAAACGAATCTTTTGATAGAAAGTTGCATGTGGAATTGTTTTATAAGTCAATTGAGACAATTCTTTCGTATGCAGGCTTATATGAAGTTGATTTTTTGATTGAGAATAATGTACTTGCAAAGTTTAATTATAAATTTGGAGAAATTCCATTTTTATGTTGTACATCTAATGAGATGGGTGAAATGATTACCTATTTTAATCACCCTCGTTTGGGTATATTGTTTGATACAGCCCATTTTAAAGTAAGTTGCACAACGTTATCTTTAGACCAGGATACAGAAATAGCTTCACTCATACCTTATATTAGTGCTGTTCATCACAGCGATAATGATGGGGCAGTAGATTCAAATTCGCCATTTGATACGTCATATTGGTTTTTAAAGTATATGCATCACTTCAATACAGTTGAACATGTAATAGAAGTGAAACATTTAACAGTAAAAGAAATTAATAAGCTTATATCTATATTAAAAAATATATAAATGGATGTAAAAGAAATCTCAATTAAGCATACCGACATCATTAAGACAGCATTGTTGGTTTTGGATAAAACAGGCCTTGGGATTGTATTTGTCACGGATAATAGCGACAAATTGATCGGTGTATTAACTGATGGTGATATCAGGAGATCTTTATTGGGAGATAAAACACTAGACACCCCTGTTAATATTGTTATGAATCACAATTTTGTTGCAATGCCTGTTGATACAGATAGTGCAACACTATTGAGCATGATAAATGATACAGTTAAAGTGATACCATTAATTGATTCTGATGGTAGGTTAGTTGATTTTTCAACAATAAATAAAATACGTAGAATTTCTATCGCAACTCCTGTACTTACAGGAAATGAATTAGCATATGTTACAGATTGTGTTAAAACTAACTGGATTTCTTCTCAAGGGAAATATGTTAAACAGTTTGAACAGATGTTTTCCGAATACCATCAAAAATTTAGTGCATTAGCGGTAAGTAACGGCACTGTAGCCTTACATTTAGCAATTGAAGCATTAAATATTGGTCAGGGGGATGAAGTACTTGTTCCTGATTTGACATTTGCTGCAAGTGTTAATGCAATTCTATACGCAAAATCTACCCCAGTCTTAGTTGATATTGATCGGGATACATGGAATATTGATGTTCAGAAGATTGAATCAAAAATTACATCAAAGACAAAGGCAATTATGGTTGTACATCTTTATGGACAACCCTGTAACATGACTGAAATACAAAAAATTGCTGAAAAGTACCAACTGTTTGTAATTGAAGATTGCGCTGAAGCACTTGGTAGTTATTATAAAGATAAGCCTGTAGGAACTTTTGGTGATGTGGCAACATTTAGTTTTTATGGAAATAAGACTATTACAACAGGTGAAGGTGGTATGGTAATCTTTAAGAATCAGGAAGTGGCAGAACGGGCAGCTATGCTAAGAGACCATGGAATGCTTAAGTCAAAAAGATATTGGCATGCAGAGGTTGGGTATAATTACAGATTAACAAACCTTCAAGCCGCTGTTGGAGTAGCCCAGTTTGAACGCCTTAATGAATTTGTTAATGCAAAAAGACGAATAGCAAAATCATACAATGATGCATTCGGCAAAATTCCCTTTTTTCAATTGCCATTAAACATACCTGATACAATAAATTCCAATTGGCTTTATACCATTGTGGTAAAACCAGATTCGCCATTTCAAAGAGATGAACTAATTGATTTCTTAGGAAATTTAGGTGTTGAAACAAGACCGGTGTTTTATGCAATGCATAGCATGCCACCCTATAAAAATTTCGGAGATGCGGATGAGTTGCAAGTGTCATCTAGGATCTCTAAATCAGGATTTAGCCTGCCATCTTCGGCAAATCTTTCTGAAATGGAGCTAACTTATATTTGTAATTGTATCGTTTCATTTGCAAATAAATACCAGTAATGGTTGAAATGTCAAATGTGCTAGCGATTATACCTGCAAGAGGCGGAAGTAAAGGATTGCCAAATAAAAATATTAAAACATTACATGGCAAACCTTTAATTGCCTGGACTATAGAGGCAGCAAAAAATACTTCCTTTATTGATAAAGTAATTGTAAGTACTGATAGCGAAATAATTAGAGATACCGCCCTTGATTATGGTGCTGAAGTTCCTTTCTTACGACCTGCATCTCTTGCAACTGATGAATCTAAAAGTATAGATGTTGTATTACACATACTTGAATACTATAATGACTATAAGTACGTATGTATGCTACAACCAACCTCACCTTTAAGATTCGGTTTCGATATTGAAAAGGCATTTAATGACATGCAAAAGGCACAAGCAAATGCATGTGTTAGTGTTTCTCTGTCAACTGAGAATCCATACTGGACTTTTAAGCTTTCTTCTAATGGACATCTAATTTCGCTATTCGATATTGAAAGCTTACCATCAAGAAGACAAGATTTGCCAGATACTTTTTTCCTTAATGGCGCAATTTATTTAGCTGAAGTTTCATGGTTGAAAAAAGTTAAAACCTTTCTTACTAATGAAACAATGGCATACGTTATGCCAAATGACAGATCGATTGATATAGATTCCCTTGCAGATTTTGAAGAAGCAGAATCCGCAATTAAACGAATATTAGATAATCCTTAATTTTTATGAACATTCGAATCATTCCCAGAATTGATATTAAAGGCCCCAATCTTGTAAAAGGAATACATTTGGAAGGACTTAGGGTTTTGGGAAAACCATCTGACTTTGCGAAGTTTTATTATGAAAATGGAGCAGATGAATTATTATACATGGATGTGGTTGCTAGTCTCTATGAAAGGAATAGTTTGATGAAAATTATTGAAGAAACTGCAAATGAAATTTTTATACCATTGACTGTGGGCGGAGGGGTAAGAAGCATTGAAGATATCCGTAATATACTTCGAGCTGGGGCAGATAAAGTACTGATTAATACTGCAGCCATTAAAAGACCTACTTTTATTCGTGATGCAGTTTTAGAGTTTGGTTCTTCGACAATCGTTGTAGCCCTCGAAGCCATCAAACAACCCGATAATAACTATCTATGTTTTATTGATAATGGTAGAGAGTATACAGGACTAAATGTAGTAGATTGGGCAAATGAAGTTGAAGATTTGGGTGCCGGGGAAATAGTTATAACATCAGTTGATAGAGATGGAACAGGAAAAGGGTTCGATTTTGAATTAATTAATCTGGTTAGTAAGAATCGAAAAATTCCGGTTGTAGCACATGGTGGCGCAGGCTCAAAGGAACATGTATTATCAGTGCTAAATGAATGTAATATTGATGCAGTTTCACTGGCATCGATATTTCACTATGATTTTATCAAAAGAGTTCCCACACATAATAATGATTTTATAGAAGGGAACCTGGATTTTTTGAAAAGCGGAACGCTGGTAAAACATATTGAATCCATTAGTATTAAGGAGTTGAAGAGATATTTAAGTAACAATAAAATTCAATTGAGAGTTAGTTAGTATGTCAAATTCAGAAAAATTAGTTGCTATAATTGATTATGGAATAGGTAATCTTTATAGTGTAAAAAAAGCCTGTGAAAAAGTAGGTATAAATGCTATAATTACCTCTGATAAAAATGAATTAAAGAAAGCTGATGCAATTATTCTCCCAGGGGTTGGTGCATTTGGGGTAGCTATGGGTAATCTTAAGAAGAATGATCTCATTGATGTAATACATGATTTTGCTCAAAAGGGTAAATATATAATGGGTGTCTGTTTGGGCATGCAATTATTAATGAGTGAAAGTGAAGAGTTCGGAGTGCAGCAAGGTATTGGACTAATTCCTGGTAAGTGTATAAAATTCGATGCAACTATAGTAGAAAAGATTCCACAAATAATGTGGAATAAAATTTACTGTAAAGACAAGAATTCCGAATTTCCTGAAAATACACCACTTTCAAAATTTAGTAATAATGAATTTATGTACTTCGTACATTCTTTCTATGTACTCCCCACAAATGCAGAAAATATCTTATCTCTAACAAAATATAATAATTTTGAATATTGCTCTTCTGTTGTGAAGAATAATATATTCGGATTTCAATTCCACCCCGAAAAGAGTGGACAGCATGGATTAAATATTTACCAAAATTTTAAATCACTAATAAATGAAAGTTGAACCCAAAAACACAAAAGCAAGGTATAATCTGCCCGATGAAGTTATATTTTGCAAACGATGTGTTATGTCAAACCAGCGTCCGCGAATTACGTTCGATGAAAACGGAATTTGTTCAGCATGTACATTTGCTGATTTAAAGAAAAACTCATTCGATTGGAATCAAAGGGAGCAAGAGTTGGTTGCATTACTTGACAAGCATAGAAGAAATGACGGAACATATGACGTAATTGTTCCCTGTAGCGGTGGTAAGGATGCAGCATATATAGCCCATGAATTGAAACATAAATACAACATGAATCCATTAACGGTAACCTGGGCACCGCACCTTTATACTGATATTGGTTTTCAGAATCTGCACAATATGATTCGAGTGGGAGATTTAGCAAATATACTTTCAACCCCACCAGGCATTACACATAAGAAACTTACAAAACTATCTTTTGAAATACTTGGAGACCCATTCCAACCATTTATTTACGGTCAATACAATTTTCCCCTAAAAGCTGCAGTACAATACCAGGTACCGCTAATAATGTATGGAGAGAATGGGGAAGTAGAATATGGTGGTGATATGAAGAATGCATTTAAACCAACCAGAGATTATAAAGGTGATCAAAAGAAACACTATTTTTCAAATCTATCTCCTGAAGATTTTGTAAAATACGGTATAAAGGAAGAGGATCTGGTTCCCTACATGCCACCATCTGATGAAGAACTGGATAATTTAAATACTGAAATCCATTTTTATGGTTATTATAAGAAATGGGTGCCTCAGGAAAATTTTTATTATTGTGTAGAAAATACAGGTTTTCAAGCCAATCCTGTGCGTAGCGAAGGAACCTATTCAAAATACGCTTCACTAGATGATAAATTAGATGGTTTCCATTATTATTTGTCTTTCATTAAGTTTGGTATTGGAAGATGTACATCTGACGCGGCACATGAAGTTAGAGATGGGCACATTACCAGGGAAGAAGCTGTTCAACTGGTGAAGAAATTTGATGGAGAATTTCCGAAAAAATTTTTCCCCACTTTCCTTGAATACTGTAATATAACGGAAGAGTATTTTTGGGAAGTTATCGACAGTTGGAGGTCTGATCACATTTGGACTAAATCAGCCGAAGGAAATTGGGAATTAAAGAAACATATCTGGGAACAATAAAACTTTATTTAAGATAAATGAAAAAAGCACTTATTACGGGGGTTACCGGTCAAGACGGATCATATTTAGCAGAACTCCTACTGAGCAAAAATTATGAAGTTCATGGTATTAAACGTAGAACTTCTCTTTTTAATACAGAAAGAATAGACCACCTTATAAAGGACCAGCATTTGGGTTATAACCAGTTTAAGATACATTATGCTGATATGACCGATTCGTCTAGTTTGATTAGGGTCATAAAGGAGGTAGAACCTGATGAAATTTATAACCTGGCTGCGCAAAGCCATGTTGCAGTTTCTTTTTTGGAGCCTGAATATACTGCTAATGCAGATGCATTAGGTACACTTAGAATATTGGAAGCTATCCGTACACTTGGTTTAACTAAAAAAACCAAGTTTTACCAAGCTAGTTCTTCTGAATTATACGGGTTGGTACAAGAAATTCCCCAGACCGAAAAAACTCCATTTTATCCACGGAGCCCCTACGCTATTGCTAAATTGTATTCTTATTGGATTACGGTGAATTATCGTGAGGCTTATGGAATTTACGCTTGTAACGGTATTTTGTTCAACCACGAATCGCCTAGAAGAGGCGAGACTTTCGTTACAAGAAAAATTACACGTGCTTTAGCAAGAATACATCATGGTATTCAGCAAACACTTTATCTTGGTAATCTCGATTCAAAACGAGACTGGGGGCATGCAAGAGATTATGTTGAAATGCAATGGTTAATGCTTCAGCAAGATGAACCAAGAGATTTTGTTATTTCAACTGGAGTTCAGTATTCTGTAAGAGAATTTATTGAAAAATGCACACAGAAGATAGGCATGCAGATTACTTGGCAGGGTGAAGGTGAGAATGAGACAGGTGTTGATCAAAATGGAAGAGTAATCGTTAAAGTTGACCCATTTTACTATCGTCCGGCTGAAGTAGAAACATTACTTGGCGACTCTTCATTAGCGGCAAAACTTCTCGGATGGCAACCCAAAACCGGTATTGATCAGTTAATTGACGAGATGCTTGAAAACGACCTGAAAAGAGCATTAAACGAAAGGAACGCGCAATAGTAAATTTGAGAATACTATTTCACCCTTATTTCGGAAGAGCTTTTCATACTACATTAATTGGTGTGTTGTATGATTTATTGATGCACCATGAGGTAGTACTGCTTGCAGACGATGACATCGAATTGATCTTATCAAAACATGAATCAATTCTGTCACATAAAAACCTTATTGTTTATAAAACTGATTTGTTTCCCACATTTGGTTTACGTAGTTTATTTTACCAGGCAAGAACAGTTAAAGAAAACATTGAAGTTATATATAATGCCTACAGGCCGGATGCATTATTGATTGAGAATGATTGTATGTCTTTCATTTCAATGGCCTTTGCATCATTTTTTGAGAAATTAAAAATTCCGATTGTATGTGTACAGTCAATGGCGGAAGTAGATATAAATTTCAATATAAAACTTAAAAAACAACTGTTAAAAACCAAGCTAGTTAACATAAATAGTCTTTTTAGGAATTCACTTATATCGGAATTTCTGATTCAAACTTATTACATTCTTGGTTACTTGTATATTCACGTTTTTCTTTTATTGCTAGCCGGCTTTAAACCTAAATTTCGATTTCGGAGCTATATTAACATGAATTGTGTAAGTGGAGAACTTTTCAATTCATCGGCGATTGTTTATGAGAAAAGAGCGTATGCCATTTATAAGAGTCGATCCATTGTAAGCAATAAAGTTAGTTATATTCGACACCCCATTTTGAACCTATCAATTCCTATCGATCTTTTTATTTCTGATATTGATATTGATAAGTTAAATAGTAGTGGTTCAATACAACTCTTGTTTCTTGTACACCCCCTCTTTTTTGATATAGAAAATGGTAATCAGGAACTTATAGTTAAGTCTTTGAAGAATTTTATTCTTCAGCATAATATAACTGAAATTGTAGTAAAACCGCATCCCGATTTTACTACAAAGTACGAACTTGATAACTTTTTCAATAACATCAAATCTGATGATGTAAATGTTTTAATCGTAAACAAAACAGAGAATGTTTTGAAGTACGTGGTGCGAAGTAAAATTATAATAGATTTACCTCCCGGACTTTCAACCATATTATTAATTTCTTCTCTGATTAGTAGTAGGTATAAAGAGCATAAATTTATTTGCGGCATTACTTCACATCTTGAATTACATACTTACCTTGATGGTGAAATAAATCGATATGATCAGCTTATAAATGAAAAGAGTTTATATCGCTGTTTTAGTAGCTTAACTGAGAGTTTTCATTTTCGTAGTTCCAATGATGAAAGTGATCCGGATTTAGCTCTTTTCCCATCTTATTCCGACTACTTTTTTAAATTAAATAAAACCTAAACGATGATCAATATCTTTCAACCTGATTTAGGTGAAGCAGAGCTTTCTAAATTATCTGAAGTTTTCAAATCAAACTGGATTGGGAAAGGCGATTATGTATTGAAGTTTGAGGAAGGATTTGCAAATGTACTCAAGTCAGAGTCTAAGTACTTTACATCAACCAATAGCTGTACTGAAGCTTTATTTCTAGCGGCCAAATTGTATGATTTTAAACCAGGTGATGAAATAATTGCGCCAAGTGTAAGTTTTGGTGCAGTAGGTAATTGCGTTGTAGATGCAGGTGCCAAGCTGGTTTTATGTGATGTTGATAAGCATACACTCAACGCAACAGCCGAGCACATCAACAGATGCATATCAAAAAATACAAAGGCTGTTATAATTACCCATTATGGAGGTGTTCCTTGCGAAATGGACGAAATTATACAATTGTGTAAAGAACATAATATTATTTTAATAGAAGATAGTGCCTGTTGTCCTGTTAGCTTCTATAAAGGCAAAGCTGCTGGTACTTTGGGAAATATGGGAATGTGGTCTTTTGACGCCATGAAGATTATCTGTACCGGAGATGGCGGGATGATATATATAGATGATGAAGAGCAAAAGGAAATATTAAAAGAATTAATCTATCTTGGATTACCCAACAGACAAAAAAGTGGAATCGATAGTTATAAAGGAGGCAATACTACTTGGTGGGAATACCAAATAACTAGGCCTGGCAGACGATCAATCATGAATAATATAGCAGGGGCTATTGGCATTGCACAACTTGAGTCTTTACCAGGAAAAATTGCACGCAGAAAAGCTATTCATGAAAGATACACAGAAGAATTTAAGCAATTAGATTGGCTAAAACTACCTCCTGCGATTCCTTCTTACATGGAAAGCTCATACTATTTTTACTGGGTTCAATTAGACGAAAGAGATAGGTTTGCAAATTTCCTTAAAGAAAAAAATATTTACTCTACGTTTAGGTATTTCCCACTTCATAGAGTAGATTATTTTAAATTGAATGACGCAGAATGTCCAAACTCTGATTATGCAGCTGACAGAACACTCTGTATTCCTCTGCATAGTTCCCTGTCTGACAGTGATGTTGAATATATTATTGATATGGTTAAATCGTTCAAATAAAAGTAATGGGAACCCCCTTTTTTTCTGTTCTGATACCATCTTATAACAGACCTGAGTTTATTGTAAAGGCAGTTGAATCGGTACTTAAAAACACATACACTGATTTTGAATTGCTTATTTCTGATGATAAATCGCCAAGAAGAGATGAGATTATCTACAATTTGCAGCCTTACCTGGCAGACCCCCGTGTGAAATTTTTTAGTCAGGAGAATAATTTACGAGAGCCTGCAAATAGGGCTTTTCTGATCGATAAGGCAAGTGCTAAGTGGGTAATATTTCTTTGTGATGACGATTTATTAATGCCTAACGCTTTGGAGACTATTTATGATTATATTCAGCATAATAGTAATAGTCATGTATTCAACTTCGGTTATAATTATATAGATCAACACGAGTTAGTTAAATATGAAAGGTATTCTCCAAAAACTTTCGATTTAGATATAAGCAATATAAAATTGGTGAAAGAATTTTTATGTTGCGACATTTTTCCATACTGGTTTTACTCACCTGTAACTTTCTGTTTCAATAAAGAAGCTACTCGAAATATTAAACCTAACTATTCAATTGGTATAGGAGATGATTTAATGTATTTAATGGATGTTGTCTTATCTGGATTGAGAATAACAGTAATTCCTAAAGTATTGATGTCGTATAGGCGATTTGATGCTGTTGGAACAAACTACCAGCCTAATCAAACGGCAGGCATTTTGCCCAACCTAATTTCACGTGCACTAATACTCCGAAATCTTTGTTTAAGAAATGACATAGAACCAGCCATTGAACGATTCATCAAATCATATCCTTTCAGGAAAACTTTTGTATACTTACAGGTCGTACAATCTAAATTACCTTTCGAAGAAATTAAACAGAGTATAAATCTGAATGAGAGTGAATTTGCAGAACTTAAATTATATTATCATAAGCAGTCAATAATCGACCGGTTAAAAATTAAAGCATGGAGGGTAATTAAATTTTCTAGCATTACTGGTATGAAAGGATTTCTTCATGCGCTTAAATTATCACTTAAACCAAACTTCAAATTATGAATGAACTATTAATGGAAAATGTTAAATCTGCACTTGCAGATAAATTACCACCATACATATATAATGCTAAAGAATTTATTCCTGGTAAATCCACTGTATATTATTCTGGACCATATTGGGATGAAAAGGAAATACTTGCGGCAGTTAATAGTCTACTTCATGGCAAATGGGTAGTTTCTGGAGAGAACGTGCACAAATTTGAAAGTAGATTTAGCAAGTATTTCAACTTCAAATTTTCTCATATGGTCAATTCGGGAAGTTCTGCGAATTTGGCTATGATTACTGCATTAAAGAAACATATGAATTGGAATGATGGAGATGAAATATTAGTATCTCCAGTTGGTTTTCCGACGACAATTTCTCCACTTATCCAAAATAACTTAACTCCCGTTTTTGTAGATATAGAATTCGAAACATTAAATTTCGATTTGAATCTTCTGGTTGAAAAGATAACCAACAAAACAAAGGGGATCTTTATTTCTCCTGTATTAGGTAATCCTCCTAATATTGATCGTCTTATTGAAATTTCAAAAGAATATAATCTATTATTGATTGGGGATAATTGTGATAGTTTAGGTTCGAAGTGGGGTGGTGCATATCTTACTGATTATTATTATTGCTCATCTTGTTCTTTTTATCCAGCTCACCATATAAGTACGGGTGAAGGTGGAATGATTTCCTCTAATGATGAAAAATTTATTGATATAGTTAGAAGTGTATCATGGTGGGGAAGAGATTGTTATTGTGTGGGCTCTGCTAATCTACTTTCCTGTGGAACTTGTAAGAATAGATTTGATAAATGGCTGGAAAGCTATAACGGAATTATCGATCATAAATATTATTTTACTAATATTGGATATAACCTTAAGCCTTTAGATCTTCAGGGAGCAATTGGGTTAGAACAATTGCAAAAATTTGAAGAGATTGAGAAAAACAGAAGAAAGAATAAAAAAAGGGTCCAGGAGCTTTTTGCAAAATACGTTCCTTCTGTTACACCTGCTGCAGTCCTCGAAAAGGCTGATCCATCCTGGTTTGGTGTGCCAATTATATGTGAGTCTCAAGCTCATAAAGAAAAGCTTGTAACGTTTTTGGAAGACAATAAAATTCAAACAAGAAATTATTTTGCGGGTAATTTACTTTTGCACCCGGCATTCAGTCATCTTGATGAATACCAAAAGTATCCTAATGCTAATAAAGCATTAAGCCATGTTTTCTTTGTTGGTTGTTCTCCACATTACAACGATGATATTTTTACTTACTATGCTGACGTTTTGAGTAAGATCAACTTTTAAGATGGAGACTGCGAAAAGTAAAATCGGCTCTCTATTTAATTATCTGACTAGTTCGGTTATATCAGCTTTAGGAAATATCCTGCTTCTCTTTATTATTTCCGCAAGGGTTGGAGTAGTGGATTTTGCGAGATATAGTATTTTGTTGTTTTTAATACAGATGTTTTCTAAGTTGAATATTTTCGGCATGGATGCAGCTATTATCAGGTTCTACAGGAATAGCAATTTGCGTAAAACTTTTTTTTTTACTGCATTAGTGATCGTTTCAATGGCTTCTGTTATTACATCACTTCTTTCAATCTGTTTAGGACCTTCAATATTTAGCAAAATAGTAAATGTTGATTTTATACTATTACTGTTGGTGATTTTATTGGGGGCAGGAGAGGCTTTTTATCAATTCTACCTTTCACACCTGGTTTCATTAGGGCAGTCCAGAAAGTACAGAAGCCTGGTAATTGTAAGATCTATATCGCAGGTAGTAATGATCCTTTTGTATCTATATATCGATTCGTCATTAACTGGAGTCATATGTTGTAATTTGTTTTCATTGTGCGTATTATTTTTTCTGATTAGGAAGCGTACAGATAACTATACGATTGATGATGATGGGGAATTCAAATATGACCGCTCTGTTGCCAAGGAATTGCTCATTTACGGTACTCCTTTGGTTTTTTATATAATCTTTAGCGTAGTGGCCGATTATTCGAGTAGAATAGTGATGTCGATTGATAAGCAAACCATTAATTTGGCTTCTTTTCAATTTTATCTTCAATTTATTGTGTTTGGTCAAGGCCTCATTTCAATGTTGAACAAAACATGGGGGCCATATGCGATGGATAAAATTTTAGGCAATGATGGTAGTATTATATTCTTTGTTAAGCGTATAAATCAGGTATTTGTACTGCTTACAACTATTTCTCTTTTTGCAACTGCAGGTTTTTATCAGTTGGGCCTACTGGATATTATTATTAAGAAAGAGTATGTAAAGAACATCAACATTTTCTTTTTGCTTCTTCCAAGTTTAAATTTTATTTTCTTCTTTATGATAATATCGCCTTGGTATTATATAAGGAAGAATACAAGTAAACTTGCGCTCGCTAATGTAGTTTATAGCGTAATCAATATTTTGGTTTCTTATTTTTTAACTACCTATTTTGGAATAAAAGGTGCTTCTTTATCTTTTATTTTAGTTAATGGTTTAGCATTGGTGATTTTCCCGTTTTTTTTCCGCGAAATGAATACATTTTCAATGATACTGATTCCAGTAATTGAATCAATAGTATTGCTAACAGGTTTATTCTTTGCATTATTTTATGTTGAATCATTTACACTATTTATTAGTATTATAATCTTTTTTTTACTATTTCTTTTATTTAGGGAATACCAGAATAAGGAATTTTATCTCAAATATTTAAAACAGGTTCGATTTTGATTACGATTTTCTCACCAATGCGCCCATTTGTAAGGGATATAGGTCAAGTGCAAATCCAGGCCATTTTAAGCTGGTTAAATATTGATTCTTCTTGTGAAGTGATTATTATAGAAGATGAGGACAAAACTGTTTACGAAGCATTGAAAGGACTGAATGTTAAAATTTTAAATACCGTCAAGAGATCACGTTCTGGCGCTCCTCTGCTGGATAGCATGTTTGAAGAGGTATTTAAAATTGCAAAATATGATGTTATATGTTATATCACTGCAGATGTTTTGTTGCCAAAAAATTTAGGTAAAGATATGTTACTGTTTGACCAGCGTGCATCACAACAATTTGGTCAGTATCTTGGTATATGTTGCCGGTATGATGTTAAAGATCCTTCCATAAAAATGGGGGATCTAAGGTCAGATGATTATTTTAACCTCTGTCTTCAACACGGAATTAAAAGGGAGAGAAGTGGTATAGATTTATGGGTATTGCACAAAACAACTAATATTCCCTTTCCTCCATTTCCAATTGGAAGGTGCCTTACAGACAACTGGGTGGTGTATTATTGCAGATACAATAATATAAAAGTGATTGATTTTTCCGATCAGGTAAAAATTATTCATCAGTATCATAGCAAGCCCGCAACATCCAATCCTTTTTTTCATGCAGAAAAAGAGGAGTGTCATGCACTTTTTAGTGACGGAGCTATGAAAGGGATGGATTTATATGACGCGGAATTATTATACTCAAATGAAGCAGGTTTTTATCCCCCAAAAGGAACTCGCTGGATTTATTCAAAATTATCTAAATTCTGGCCATATCGTCTGGTATTAAGTATTAGAAGAAAACTTAAAAATCCACTATACAGATAGGCATGGATAATGTACGAGATAATAAATCTTATTTCATTGATATTTCATTGCAATTATTCTTTATAACTGTTTTTTGTAGTAAATGGTATTTTGATTTTGGTTTCAGGGTAGGTTTCTTTGTTCCGTTTTATTTTATTGTAATCCTATTATTGAGTTTAAAACCAAAATTCCTATCAATCAGCTTTAGTAATGAATTAATAAAATTGTGGGGTATTAAAATGTTGTTTTTAATACCAATTACGATTTCGATTATTCCTATGCTGATTAATAATATAGATGGATCATTGTTATATAAAGGAGTTATTTTTTACCTTGTTCTTTATGGGCCGCTTATACTGATTATGATTTTCTTTTCAAGTATTTCTGGCCAAAGAGCTATTAAATATTTTCGTTATTTTTTCTTTGGAATCGTTTTTGTACTCTTTTACGCATTTCTGGAACAAATTCTTCAGTATACATTCGATATTGATATCTCTGCTAAAATCAGCGAATTAATGCCAATGTTAGATGCTGAAAACCGGTCATCCATTAATGATGATATTTTTGGTATAGGAGATACTATTTTCTACCGTTCATCTGCCTTGAGCGGTGATCCAAGTCAGGCGGCACTTATTTTTTTGTTTGGCTTTATTTTGGTTCAAAGGCATGCAGACTTATTAGGTATCAAAAATAAAAAAATTTGGAGGTTCCTGTTTTTTACAGGTATTCTTATTACTTATTCTTCATCTATCCTTTTAATACTTTTAGTGTATTTAATTTATAATAAATTTGTAAGGTCGAAGGCGAAATTTGCTTTTATAGCTTTGTTTTTGTTTCTTATAATAGGTGTCGTTTTTGCAGCCAATTTTTATTTAAAGGATACTGTACTATACGCAATATTGGAGTATCGATTTTCTCCTGAATCTTCTGCTGCAAGTCATGCTTCTTTAACTTCAGAAGTATTAGATATTTTTTATAAATATCCAATGGGCATTGGGTTTAACCTTATTTCAGTGTATGCACCTGATATCTATAGTGCCCATAACTCGGTTTTACAAATATTGGTAGAACTAGGTATTTTTGGTGTGCTGTTTTTACTTATCTGGTTATTGCAGCTTTATTTCTTTATTAAAATCAATTCAAATGTAATTGCCAAAACTCTAGCTATAGTGGTAACACTTAGTTTACTGTCCTCACTTTCGCACGATACATTTTCTAAGTTTGAGGTACAGTTTCTAATATTTTTTCTTATTGCTCTATCAACTAACTCTAATCTTTTAACATTAAGCGTACAATCAAATGAAACAAAGTAAATCAATGGTTACTGGTTCAGACAATATCGAGTCATTTATTAGGCTTGGTGATCAACCAAACGGAAATATTTTCTTTAGTAAAGAGGATGTTCATTTAGAAAAGAATTTTACATTAAATATGTCTGTTTGTAAGGATTCCTGGCTAGTGCAGCTTGATGAATTTCCTACTCCGGAAGAAATGTTTTCTAATCATCCGTATATTTCTGGTTATAGCACTCCTGTTGTTCGTCATTTTAAATGGTTGTCAGAACACGTAGTAAATAAATTTAAACTCCCTAACAACTCTTTGATTGTAGATATAGGTGCGAATGATGGTTCTTTACTATCTGCTTTTAAAGAAAGAGGCATGCTAACTTTGGGTATAGATCCAGGCTCCATAACAGGAAAGCTCGCTAGAGAGAATGGTATTTTAGTAGCTAAAACATTCTGGAACGAAGAAGTTGGCAATATGCTAAAGAGAATTGGTTTGACTCCAAATGTTATTACAGCTACAGCAGTTTTTTATCATATTCCTGATTTGCATGAATTTGTAAGAGGATTATACGCTGCTATGGATGATGAATCTATATTTATGTGTCAGTGTGTTAATCTAAAAGATGTAATAGAAAAGCTTGAGTATGATCATTTCTATCATGAACATACTTGTATCTATTCTGTTACAGCTTTAGATATCCTATTTGATAAAAATGATATGAAAATCATCAACGTTGAGCATAATGATATTCATGGAGGATCTGTAATTGTATTTGCGGCAAAGAAATCTTCCTCGCATAATGTGGATGAATCTGTTTCTAAGGTAATGGCAGAGGAAGAAGCGTTCGGTATCAAAAACATCAATACATATCATGATTTTGCGAAAAGAGTTAAAACCACAACAGATGAGCTTGTATTGTTGTTAAAGAAATTGAAGGATGAGGGTAAAACAGTATATGGTTTAGGAGCTCCAGTAAAAGGTAGTACTTTGCTGAATTATGGTAAAATTGGCCCAGAATTAGTATCAAAGGTTGTAGAAGTAAACCCATATAAAGTTGGTAAAGTTGTGCCTGGGGTTCATATACCTGTTGTACATGAAAATGACATTACTGAACAACCTGATTATTATTTGGTACTTGCATGGAATTTCAAAGAATTTTTTATTGAGAAGTATAAAGACTATCTTTCTAAAGGTGGAAAATTCATCATGCCTAATCCTGATGTACATATTTACGAAGAAAAAAAATAATTGAATTAATGAAAGATATCATTATTACAGGAGGAACAGGTTTTATTGGGAAACATCTCGCTGATTATTGCAGGTTAAATTTTCCTGGGTCAAAGGTGTTCGCCCCATCTTCGTCGGAGTTAAATTTAACTGATTATGCAGCCGTTAATAGTTATTTTGAAAAAATATCGTGGTCGAATGAAGTTTCTAATATTTTTCATTTAGCTGCATTGTATAAAGCCGGAGGTTGGCCTGTTCACCATCCGGCAACGCAACTTTTTGTTAATACTGCGATGAACAATAATTTTTTCGAAAATGCAAAGAAGTATTTTTCTAAAGCGAGAATAACAAGCGTAGTTTCATATTGCGTGTATCCAGACCATGATAAACCACATCCGGAGACAGAAATATTCAATACCGAACCAGAGGATTACCTCTATGCATATGCTTTTACTAAAAAAGGCATTGTGATTGCAAATCGGGCTTATGCACAGGAATTTGGCATGTCATTAACCAGCGTTGTACTACCAACTGTATATGGGCAGGGAGATAGTATTTCTGAAGATTCCCATGTTATGGGAGCATTGATCGGGAAATTTTTAAAGGCAAAATTGAATAATCTACCAACGGTAGAAATATGGGGTAATGGTGAACAGGAGCGTGAATTTATTCATGTTGACGATGTGGTACAAGGAATTTTGCATGCGGCAGAAAAGGCAACATCAACTATGCTAAATTTAGGAGTTAATAAATCTTATGCTATCAGGTATATTGCTGAAACAATCAAAGCGAAATTGCAATATGATGGTGAAATTGTTTATAATACGAATAAGTTTACGGGCGCATTAAAGCGTGTAATGAATAGTGATAAAATTGCCGAAGAATTGGGGTGGTCACCTGAGATAACAATAGAACAGGGGATTGAAAAAACGCTGAACTATTATCTTAGTAATCCCTCTAAGGTAAAATGAAAATTATTTATAAAAATGCACCCAATGGATATTAGTGAAATCAAAACACTTTCTAAGCAATTAAGAATACAAGTATTAGACCTAATTAGTGAAGCAAATAGCTCTCATGTTGGAAGTGCTTTCTCGATTGCTGAAATTCTCGCTGTCCTTTATAGTGGAGTGATGAATATTACGCCAGCTAATTGCGAGGATGAGGATCGGGATATTTTTATTATGAGTAAAGGCCATGCTGTTTCTATCCTATACGCAATCTTGGCCAATAAGAATTTTTTCCCAAAAGAATGGTTAACTACATTTTATAAGAATAATACTTTACTGGCTGGTCATGCTACTTCTAAAGGAGTTCCTGGAATTGAGTTTTCAACTGGTTCATTAGGACATGGTTTGCCTGTTGGTGTTGGATATGCATATGTTGCTAAGTTAAAACAACAATCAAAAAAGATTTGGTTGTTGCTAAGCGATGGTGAATGTAATGAAGGAACTATATGGGAAGCTGCTCTTTTTGCAGGCCATCATAAATTACATAATCTGGTTGTTATTATCGATTATAATAAAATTCAAAGTATAGGGTTTGTAGAAGATGTAATGCGTTTGGAACCTTTTGCAGAAAAATGGAAATCATTTGGATGGGATGCAATTGAAGTTGATGGTCACAATATCGAACAACTATCAGCTACCTTTGATAAGATCAAACAAACAGCTATTGGACCTACTGTCATTATTGCCCATACCATAAAAGGAAAAGGCGTTGATTTTATGGAGAATACTGTTCTGTGGCATTATAGAACTCCAAAGGGAGATGAACTTTTACAAGCTAAACTTCAAATCGAAAAAGGATAGTATGAGAACAGCGTTTATTAAGACATTAGAAGAAGAGGCATCGATAGACAAAGATATTTTTTTAATTGTTGGAGACCTGGGTTTTGGTGTGGTAACAAAATTTGCCGAGAAGTATCCCGATCAGTTTCTTAATGCTGGTATTGCAGAGCAGAATATGACTGGTATGGCAGCTGGTATTGCGATGTCTGGGAAAAAAGTTATCACCTATTCAATCGCTAACTTCCCAACGCTTCGTCCATTTGAACAGATTAGAAATGATATTTGTTATCATAATGCTAATGTAAAAATAGTAGCTGTGGGAGGTGGGTTTTGTTATGGAGCATTAGGACCAACACATTTCGCTACAGAGGATTTGGCTGTTATGCAAGCATTGCCAAATATGACAGTATTAGCACCCGGTGACCCCTGGGAAGCAGAAGCAGCAACAAGAGCTATGTTGAAATACAATGGTCCTGTATATCTTCGGTTAGGTAGGGCTGGAGAACCTGAAGTTCATTCTGGCAAGGTTGATTTTCAGATCGGAAAATCTATTCAAGTTAGACAAGGAAGCGACATTTCACTAATCGCTATAGGTGGCATGGTTTATAATGCTACCAAAGCGGCAGATGCATTGAAGGAAAAGGGAATAAATGCCCGTGTGATTAGTGTAGGATCTCTAAAACCTTTTGACGAATCAGCTATATTGAATGCAGCAAAAGATACAGGTAACATCATATCAATTGAAGAACACTCTTTGATTGGTGGATTAGGAAGTAAAATAGCAGAAATCCTGGCAGAACATAGACTTTCTCCAAATTTCAAGCGTTTAGGAGTGCCATCTGAATTTCCTTCTAGAGTAGGTGATCAGGAATGGTTTATTAACCATTATAAATTAGATGTTCAGAGCATTGTTAATCAGTCATTGGTTATGCTTGGAAAGGAATTTTGATATAATATGAAAATTTGGCTGATACAGCGATCGGAGCCCACGCCTCAAGATAATAACGGAAAACAAAGAATAATGCGTACTGGCATTCTTGCAGATAAATTAGCTGCAAAAGGCCATGATGTGATTTGGTGGACTTCAACTTTTGATCACTATAACAGGCGACAAAGGTATACACATAACGAATGTGTAGTAATCAATAAGCATTACAGGATTCAGTATATTAAAAGTTTTGGCTACAAAAAAAATCTTTCGATTGCCAGAATATTTGATCAGATTATTTTGTCAAAACGATTTGATAAAATAATCAATGATACTATAGAGAAACCTGATCTTATTGTTGGATCTATTCCTTCTGCAGAAATGGCCTTAAAAGCGGTTCGATTCGGTCGCAAACATCAGATTCCTGTAGTGCTTGATGTACGCGATCTTTGGCCTGATGTATTTATTGATGTCGTGCCAGTTTTCCTTAAGCCTCTAGTACGAATCCTGATATCACCAATGAAAAAGTTAAATCGTAAGGTGTTTACGAATGCAACTGGAATAATTGGTCTGACTAATTATTTTTTGATTTGGGGACTTGATTATGCCAATAGGAAGTTAGATAAGTTTGATAAGGTTATTCCAATGGGCTACATTAATTTCAAAAGAAAAAGTGATGATGATTTTAGAGCAAATAACATTGAGTTCTGGTCTAAGCATAATATTGTCAAAGATGAAAACTACCTAACTGTACTTTTTTTGGGAACGATTGGTAATGTTTTTAATGTTGCACCAATAATACAAGCAGCAACTATTCTAAGTAACAACAGACAACCAATACGATTCATAATCTGCGGATCAGGCGATAAATATGAGTCGTTTGCTGAGTCAGCAAAAGGGTTGGACAATATTTTTCTACCGGGGTGGATTGATGGTCCTAAAATAGAAGCAGTACTTTCCATTTGTGATATCGGCATTGCGCCATACATCAATTCAGATAATTATATTAAGAATATTCCCAATAAACCTGCTGAATATTTTTCAAAAGGGTTACCTATCGCATTAAGTCTTGACAAAGGTCCATTATTCGATATTTTAGCAACGAGAAGATGTGGTTTTACCTATTCAAACAATGGGGAAGAACTGGCTAGTCAATTAGTAGCTTTAGCATCAAATCGAACTCAGTTAAATGAGATGAAGCAAAATGCAGTGCAAACTTATAATGAAATGTTCGATGGGGAAAAAGTGTATGATGAATATATAAATTTTCTCGAAAAAAGTTTTGATAAAAAATCAGCTGAAATTGAAAGTACAATTGTTTATAATGAAGGGAGTTATGGATTCATAAAACGTTTTTTTGACCTGGTATTTGCCATTTTTGGAATTATTTTGTTGGCACCAATTATGCTTTTAATTGCCATTTTTGTAATGGCTGATTCACGTGGACCAGTTATTTATAAAGGCCTTCGGGCGGGTCAATTTGGTATGCGTTTTTATATCTTGAAATTCAGGACAATGGTTGTAAACGCCGATAAGGGAGCCGGAACCACCAGTAAAAACGATTCGAGAATAACGCGCGTTGGAAAAATACTACGACCATTGAAATTAGACGAACTACCTCAACTTTTTAATGTTTTGATGGGTAATATGAGTTTTATTGGACCTCGCCCAGAACTAACTCGTTATACTGATGCATACAAAGGGGATGAAAAAGTGATATTAACTGTAAAGCCAGGAATTACAGATTATTCATCGGTTGAATTTTCGAATTTAAATCAATTAATTGGTGATGCTGATCCTGATCAGTTTTTCGAAGAGCATTTTCTTCATAGAAAGAATCAGTTAAGAATAAAGTATGTGAAAGAACAAAGTTTTTATACGGATATTAAGTTATTATTTAAAACAATCGGAAGAGTCTTACGAATTTTATGAAAAAAAATCGGTTACAATATGCTGGTTCGGTACCATCTAAACTAGTAATGGGGTGCGAGCAGCTTGGTGGAACAGATTGGGGAGTAGTTGATCGTAAACATCTGCACGACGCCGTTAAAAAGGCAATTGATTTAGGAATTACTGTTTATGATACTGCGGATGTTTATTCACTTGGGAAAAGTGAAGAAGAATTAGCAGAAGCTTTGGGCCATTTTCGGCATGAAGCCTTTATCATTACAAAATTTGGAATTCGATGGAACATTGCGGCAGATGGGAAACGCGCTGAAACATTTAAGGATTGTAGTGCTTCATATGTTCGAATCGCTGCGGAAAATAGTTTAAGACGTCTTAAGATTGATACAATTCCTTTATACTTTGTTCATTGGCCTGACCCTTCTACGCCATTGGTAGAAACCTTAGATGCACTTGAAGAGTTGAAAAGTGAAGGCAAAATTTTGAATTATGGGCTTTCGAATTTTAATGAAGAAGCAATTCTTACTTATGCGAATAGTTATAACATTTCTGCCGTTGAAGCCTCATACAATTTAATTGATCGAAAACGATATGAGCAAATGTTTTCAGTTTGCAACGATTTCGGAATTAGTAGATTTGCATATGGAGCTTTGGCCCAAGGCCTATTAACAGGTAAGTATATGCATGATTCTAATTTCGACAAATCAGACAGAAGACATCGACTGGTTCATTTTTCACAGGATGAATGGAAACGGAATTACCAGATTTTACACCAGCTTAAGCAAATTTCACAGGCTTATAACAAGAGTATGGCTGAAACAGCAATAAGGTGGGTATTAGATTCTGGAGTCATTGATTACACAATTGTAGGAGTAAAATCTGCTGAGCAAATAGCGAATAATATAGCAGCTTTACAATGGAACTTAGATAAAAAAGATATCGAAATATTGAATGAATGCTCCTTATCTTCTACCCAATAATTTTTATAGTATAAATTTAAAATAATGGAAAATCAACAAATTGTTTACACACCATCATTCGCTGGTAAGGCAGCCAGATTAATTATTCCAGCATTGAACAGGCTGTTGCCCCAAAAGATATACAAATTGGTATATAACTTGTTATACAAATCGTATAAGTATTTTTTATATGTAACTTATGTATTTAAGTATATCTTTACGCATTTGAGTTTTGACAAAAAAAAGATTAAACGAGCCGGTCTTACTTTAAAATTATTGCCTTATACAATGGGTGGGCGCAAGGCTCTTGAAAATGCTTTTGATGTAATAAATGACATCGAAATGAACGGCGTAAAAGGGGATATTGTTGAATGTGGGGTAGCTGAGGGTGGAACTGCAGCCATGTTGGCGCTTTCATCACTGTATTTAGGAAAAGATGAAAGAAAAAAGTGGTTTTTTGATTCATATGAGGGGTTGCCTGAACCAACAGCTGAAGATTACGAAAATGGCAAAGCTGGTATGTTTATTAGACCTTTGCCAAAAGGATCTTGCTTGGGTACAATTGAACAGGTTTCAGAATTATTGTTTGATAAATTGAAATTAAACCGGGATAAAGTGGTCCTTGTTAAAGGATGGTTTCAAGATACCGTGCCTCAAATGCGAGATAAAGTCGAATCAATTTCAGTTCTTCGTTTAGACGGTGATTGGTATGAGTCAACAAAAATTCCTTTAGAAAATTTTTATGATAAAATTTCTTCAGGTGGATATGTTATTATCGATGATTACGCAACTTGTTATGGTTCTAGTAAAGCAGTAGATGAGTTTAGAACAAATAGAGGTGTCAAAACTCCTTTGGCACAAGATGGGCGTGGTGGAGTTTATTTTCAGAAACCCTAATTTTCTTTATGAGTTTAATGTTGTTTGATTATTATACCTCTTTTTTATTAAAGAGAGAAATTGACAGATATGTCGAGTCTGCATCTGGGTTGATCAATAACCAGCAAGTACTTAATCTTTTTAATAATCCGACAAAAGAATCCTTTTTTAAATCAATTTTTATAAATCACAACTATAAGATTTCACTTTTTAATTTATTGGTAAAAGAGTATTCATTTTCTAAGTATAACAGGGTAGTTGATCTTGGCGGAGGATCTGGGGTGTTTTCTTATCTTTTTTCGTTAACTAATATCCCTGTTCATTATGTTGAACAAGATGAAGCATCTTTCTCTTTCTTTAAATCATTAGCGTTTAAAGGCATCACTTCCGATAATCAGAGCCTACTTGATTACACACCTATGGAAAAGGATCTTTTATTCCTCTCGGAAGTTTGTTATGCTTTAAGTGAAGATGAAATTAGACAGTTTTTTGAAAAATCAAAGTCCGCTTCAACCGATATTTTATTAATTTATTCCCAGTGGTTTGGCCTACTTCGGTATATCAAAGAGAAGTTTATAAATATGCGCAATAAGAATAGATTTCAATTTGGTAAAAGAAGGCCAATTGGTTTTTATAGAGAGCTGGCAAAAAAAATGGGTTACAATTTACAGGTAAAAAGACTTGAAAATAATTACCTTGTTTTGTACTTCAAAGTTTAAGCAAATCAGACAGGCATAAAACTTCGCTTCTGTTTAACTTGAAATAACTAGAAGCTAGCTCAATTCCCTACAAAAATTGCCATGTTTTGCTGGCGGAAATAGTAGTTTAGGGATGAACTAAGTTTACTGCTCATTATAAATTAGCATAAATGATGCTCAAATTTCAGTTTATAGTGCGACTTTTGAATTTTGGATCTCTAAATGGCAAAGATCCCCTAAAAGGGGTGATATTTTGGAAAAACAGATAATCTGATTAATTTAACTCTCGCATCTTATTTGAATTTAGATTAAAGTATCAGCTTTAATTCAAACATGATTAAAAAAATAAACATATTACCTCGCTGGATAATATTTATAATTGACCTTATAATTTGTGCGTTTTCATTATCATTCGCCCATCTTATCAGGTTCAATCTGAATGTTTCTTCTATCGACTTACAGATTTTGAGCGGTGATATCGTCATATCGTCACTTATTAATTCAATTGTCTTTATCAATTTTAGAACATATGCTGGCATAATCAGATACACAGGTATACAGGATGCGTTAAGAATTTGCTATGCAATTTTATTAACTACCTCTATCCTGTTTTTTATAAGTTTTGTATCAGTAAATACTAAGGGAATACCCAGTTTTTCTACTGCCACATTGATAATTTATGCTCTTTTTAGTTTTTTATTTTTGATTTCATACCGGGTAGTCATAAAATACGTTTTTGCTTATTTGCGTATTTACAAAATGGATCGCAAAACCGTAATCTTATACGGTGCAGGAGAAGCAGGATTTGCAACAAAAAGAGTTTTGGAACATGATGCTACATCAAACATAACCGTTGTTGCTTTTCTAGATGATGATATGCGAAAGGTTGGTAAGGTAGTTGACGGAATAAGAATTCACCATAGATTAGATTTACAAACGTTAAGTTTATCTCAGAAGATTGATGAAATTATCATAGCGGCATTCAATATGCCCCCAGACAAGAAAAATGAGTTGGTGGATTTCTGTCTTGATCACGATATCAAGGTATTAAATGTTCCTCCATTAGATAAATGGATCAATGGCGAGTTTTCAGCACAGCAATTACAAACGATTAAGATTGAAAATCTTCTGGAGCGTGAACCTATCAAAATCAATAATGAAGAAATTGCTCACCAGATAAAGGGAAAGCGCGTATTGGTAACGGGAGCTGCAGGTTCGATAGGAAGTGAAATAGTACGACAACTTTTACGCTTTCATCCTCACATAATTATTTTATGTGATCAGGCCGAAACACCTTTGCATCAACTTGAACTGGAACTGCAGGAGATTAATTCCCAAACAGCCTGTATTCCTTTCTTGGGTGATGTAACCAATGAAGACCGGATGCTGGAAATGTTTTCCATGTACGAACCTCATTATGTTTACCATGCTGCAGCCTATAAGCATGTTCCTATGATGGAATTATGTCCATCTGAAGCCATTCTCACGAATGTAATGGGTACCAAATTAATAGCTGACCTTTCAGTAAAATATCATGTAGAACGCTTTGTTATGGTTTCTACAGACAAAGCTGTAAATCCTACAAATGTAATGGGGGCATCGAAAAGATTGGCTGAATGTTATGTACAGTCTTTATGCCATTCTTCAGCAAATAGTATTTATAAAGAAAAGTTTACCAAATTTATCACCACTCGTTTTGGTAACGTACTTGGCTCAAATGGGTCAGTAATCATTCGTTTTAAAGAACAGATAGAGAAAGGAGGACCTGTTACGGTTACCCACCCCCAAATTACCCGTTTCTTTATGACTATTCCTGAAGCTTGCCAGTTAGTACTAGAAGCTGGCAGCATGGGTAGTGGAGGAGAGATTTTTGTATTTGATATGGGTAAGCCGGTACCCATTGTTGACCTGGCCAAGAAAATGATTCGTTTATATGGTTATGTGCCAGGTATTGATATCGACATAAAATATACCGGACTCCGCCAGGGAGAAAAACTCTACGAAGAGTTACTCATGGATTCAGAAAATACCTTACCTACCTACCATGAAAAAATCATGATTGCCAAGGTAAGAACCAATGCTATAGAATCTATACAGGAAGAGTTTGCCGCATTGATACATCTTGCCAAACAAAAAGCCAATAACATGGATATGGTGGCTAAAATGAAGCAGTTGGTGCCCGAGTTTGTGAGCAATAACTCGGTATTTGCTGAGTTGGATAAGAAGCAGGAAGAAGGGAATGTGGTGGCGATGAAGATTAGTTAGTCTCGTCTAAGGCGAGATAGCTATTAGCCATTAGCTGTTAGCTTTTAGCCTTTTTACTTGCTCCAGAACCTGTTCTTAATTAATGAACTTACCTCACAAGAAAGTTTTATATACTGAAGTATTTGAACCTAAGAGTAAGCTAATTGCCAATAGCTAAAAGCTAATAGCCCTCTTTTCCTTAACTTTGCAGTCTTTTTAACTACTACACACAGATGTCTACTAAAATAAGAGTTGCCATTGCTGGCATTGGGTCTTGTGCTTCTGCACTGGTGCAGGGCGTTGAATTTTACCTGCGTAACCCGGAAAATACCATTGGGTTAATGTACCCTGAAATCGGGGGCTATAAAACACAGGATATTGAGTTTGTACTCGGGTTTGATATAGATACACGTAAAGTAGATACATTTCTACAAGAAGCATTGTATGCATTGCCCAACTGCAATATGCGGGTGATTGATCCTGCTTCTAAGTTTCAGTGTATAGAAACCAATGCACGTACTTTCCGCGGACCAACACTCGATGGTATAGCTCCACACATGAGGAGATACCATGGTGATATTACCTTCCAGGAAGATACCAAAGCCCATGAAGTTAGTGCAGAAGAGTATAAAGAGTTGCTGAAGAAACACCAGGTAGACATCCTACTTAACTATATGCCTGTTGGGGCAGAAGAGGCTTCAAAATGGTATATCAATAACGCCATTGAAGCAGGGGTGCATGTAATCAACTGTATGCCCACATTTATCTCAACAGAAGATGCCAAACAACTGGAAGTAAAAGCCATTGAACATAAAGTTACCATTGTGGGCAGCGATATGCGCTCCAGCTATGGTGCCAGCCGTTTATCGGAAGTATTACAGGGCAGTATGATGGATGCCGGACTGGTAGTAACCCAGCATATTCAGATGAATATGGCCGCCGGCACCACGCAGGGACAGGAACACATCATCAACGGACGCTCCGCAAACACCGACTTCCTCAACATGGCCGAAAAAGCCCGATTGCATAATAAACATGTGTCGAAAGAAAACGTTCTCAGCGGACAGTCGATCGTAAGAGGTAAAGGTCTTGAAGGCATGACCATGTTTGCCGGTCCATCCCTAACCGTGGTTCAGCGCCCGGGTGGCGAGTACATGGGTACCGATAATAAAGTATGTAATATAGACCTGGTAGCATACGGCTTTGCCGGCGCTCGCTATGAGCTTACGGCAAGGTTATCGGTACAGGATAGTCCAAACAGCGGCGGTATCGTAGTAGACGCTATCCGCTTCTGCCGTGTGGCCCGTGAAATGGATATTGTAGGCTATCTCCGCGGCCCATCAGCCTGGTCACAAAAAACCCCACCCGTTCAAATGACCACCGCCGACGCCAAATTTGAGTGCGACGCCATGGCGAGAAGGGTATACACTCCCATAACAGAGAAGCAAAAAATCAGTAACCTATACACACCAGATAACAAAGTATCCGCTGAAAAAATCAGTGAACTTGATTATACTTTCCAAAAAGGGAAAACAGAATACGAATAAAAAATGGCTGATGTCGGATGGCGGATGTCGGATTTTTTTTGCTTTGATGATTGGCGGAGCTAATCATCAAAGCTGTTTCTCCCCACCTTTTGGCCGTCATCCCGAGGCGCATTAATAACCCCCGGTTATTATCTGCGACCGAGGGATCTCCTATAGTTGGAGCGGTTTAAGGAGTTCAACATTTAATAAGGGTATTAATAACCTCCGGTTATTATCTGCGACCGAGGGACCTCCCAAGCAATTGAAGCATCCCGATGCTCAAAAATATTCGACATTATTTTTTTACTCAACGAAGTACTTTCAACTCTTAAAGTTCTTCGAAATAAAAAAGGTCTATAAGTTCAGCAGGTCATCAAAATATGCTAAGCCTTTTAAAAACAATAAATAACAATCCCCAAATCAAACAGATCCTTCCTCGCAATTTCCGATCAAAGATCGGAATGCTCGTCAGGATGACGGCAAAGGATAGAGGGGGATTAGTCATCCCGACTTCGTCGGGACAAATTCCCCAATTTTCACCCGCCTCAGGCGGATCAAATTTTCAAACTCTAAAGTTTTCAATGCTCCTCAAAAAAATACAACTAACCACCTTATTTAGTTTAGCTACCTGCTTCTTGTTTGCACAAACACTTGATGCAGGTATTACCCGCGACCAACACCAGCGCGATCTGCAGTTATTGGGTAGGGGAAATGCTGACCAGAGCTTTACCTTGCGAACTATTCCTTTTGGGATAGAATCAGATACTGTAAAGGGTAGTTTTAAAAAGCCGTTAGTAACGGTACTGCCATTGAGCTGGCTTACGCAGTTTAACAGCAGGCAGCCATTTAGTGAGAATGATGGTTCTTTGATTGCGGCGAAGGGATTACAAACACGTTTAAGTGGCGGGGTACAGGTAAGGGCTGGATTTATTGAAATGCAGTTGGCACCTGAATTAGTGTGGGCGGCCAATCCGGCTTATCCGGTTACACCAGCGTATGGTTACAATAGTGGAAAATCTTTTCAGCGTGTTTATCCTGGCCAGTCAACTGTACAGTTGGTGGCAGGTGGGTTTCGTGCGGGCATTTCAACGGCTAATCAGTGGTGGGGACCCGGGGTGAAGAATAGTTTACTGATGACTTACCAGGCACCTGGTTTTGAACATTTTTTTATCGGAAGCAGAAGGCCTCTTAAAACACCTATTGGTAGTATTGAATGGAAATTGATGGGAGGATGGTTACGTACCGATGGCGATCGGTCAATGGAAAATACCCATTTGCAGAAAGCCGATGCAATATTAGGAACGCGTAAAAGATACCTCAGTGGATTAACCATAGCTTACCAGCCTAAATGGGTGCCGGGTTTATTTTTGGGATTGAACAGGGTGATACAAACTTTCAGCAATGATTCGCTTACAAGTACATTGGGCAGTTTTGAAAGATATTTTCCGGTAATAGCCCTTGCCGCTCAGAAAAAAAATGTTGTGAATGAAGACCTGCTGAGTCGCGATCAGATAGCTTCTTTTTTCCTACGCTGGCTTTTCCCGAAACAGCATTTTGAATTTTATATTGAATACGGCTACAATGATTACAAAGTAAATACCCGTGATTACCTGATGGGTACCAGTCATTCAGCCGCCAATATAATTGGCTTTAAAAAACTGATTCCGCAAAAAGGAAAAGATCGTTGGATAGATATTGTGCTTGAACTCACCAAAATGAGTCAGACCCCCGATTACCTTGTGCGTAATGCGGGCAACTGGTATGTACATGGTCAGATTCATGAAGGCTATACCCAGGACAACCAAATCATGGGATCTGTATATGGATTTGGTGCCGATGCAATTTATGCAGGAGTGAACCTGGTGAATGGTGCAAAACGAATGGGCTTTTTTATTGAACAGATAAATCGTGATCCCATTGGTCGCACACAAAAATGGGTGGATCTTGGTCTCGGATTTACTCCTCAATGGGAAAAAGGTAAATGGATATTTGCCGGTAAATTAGAACTGGTAAGATCGAGGGGATATGCCTGGCAGAAAGGCGTAAATGTAATGAACCTCCATGCCCAGGCCGGCCTGCAATATCGCCTATAATATTCTGTGTATCTCAGTGCCTTCAGTGGCATTAATTAATTGCCACTGAGAGCACTGAAGTACACTGAAAGATTTCATTTGGAAATTCGATATTTCTCTGTTTTCAACCCTGTTTCATGCAGAAAAAACTCTTTATCATTTTTTGTTTATTCATCTCCTCTGGTGCCATTGCCCAGGGTATTTCAAATGATTTGCTGCGCGATTTGTTGCGCAACAAACAATTGCTGCTCAATAGTCAGGAGAAACAAAGCTCGTATATGATCAATCCCAATCGGGTTGATTTTAATGAGCTGGATTCTTTAATGGGTTCTCCATCAACCGTAATACAACTAAACAAAAAGGAGCAGGGTATTCGATTACGCGTATTGCCGCTAACGATACAGCAGCAATATAATTCAGCATTGCCCTACCACTGGAATATTGCACCCATGATACCGGCAAAAGGGTACCAGTCTGTTATCAGCACAGGTGTACAGCTTCGTGCAGGTAAACATTGGGTGATGCAGGTGGCACCGGAATTTGTATATGCCGATAATAAACCATTCGAAGGTTTTTCTCAGCAGTTAAGTACGGCAAGCTGGGCAGCTTATTATCGTTTCTTAAATACTACTGATATACCAACCAATTTCGGGGAAGACACCTATAGAAAAATATTACCCGGACAATCAAGTATAAAATACCAGTTCAAATCATTTGCGGCGGGTATTTCAACCGAACAGATGTGGTGGGGGCCGGGTAATAAAAATGCATTGATCATGTCAACCAATGCACCCGGATTTTTGCATGCAGGTATTCAAACGATACGTCCGGTGAAAACCGGTATTGGTGATTTCGAAGGACAGCTCATTGCAGGACGTTTGTCTGAATCTGGCATACTGCCACCACGCATCAACAGTGTAGATACCAATGGACAGTTTTTATACCAACCCAAGAACAATGATTGGCGTTATATAACAGGAATGATGTTAAGCTGGCGGCCTAAATGGGTTTCCTCCCTTTATGTAGGATTTGCCAAAGCATCTTATTTATACAATACGGATATATCAAGTCCACTGGACATACTACCCCTCCAGGGTTTTTTCGGAGGGGCGGTAACAGGTTCAGAAAAATCGGGACGTAAAGCCTCACTTGGTTCATTCTTTGCCCGGTATGTGATGCCGGAAGAGCATGCGGAGATTTATATAGAATATGGCCGCAAAGATGTATCACTGATGCCATGGAACGTCATTCGTACCGATGCATACCGTAGGGCTTATGTAGCGGGTATCAGGAAATTATTTATGCGGAAGCGAGGCGGAGCCATACAATTACATGCCGAACTAACCCAAATGCAGGCCCCTACCGCAGAGTTGATTCATGATCCGGATAGTTGGTACACGCACCGTTATGTACGTCAGGGATACACAAATATGGGACGTTCATTAGGTGCTGGTATTGGTCCGGGTAGTAATAGCCAAACCCTGGAAATAAGCTGGGTGGATGGTCCAAAGAAACTGGGTATACAATTCGAGCGCCTGCGTTATAATAGTGATTTCTACTATTATGCATTTGAAGGGCTGCAAGATTTCAGGCGGCATTGGGTGGATATATCCACCACATTTATGGCTGCATGGAATTATAAGAAATGGTATGCCAATGCCCAACTGTCAGTAATCCGCTCCTATAATTACCAATGGCTCATCATAGACTGGGACCCCACCAATTATTTTGTTCCAGGCAATGAATACCTGAATGTATCGGGGAGACTGGGGATTGGGTGGAGGTTTTAGGATAGCAGATTTTTGATGGCAGATGTCAGATGGCAGATATCAGATCGCTGATGTCTGATGGCGGATGTCTGATTTAAGAGAGGAGAGGTAATGCAACGTTTTTACTAGATATTAAGACAAGAGGGATGACAATACTAAAACTAATTCCTAAAATCTAGTACCTAGTACCCAGTACCCAGTACCTAATTCCTAACCCCTAGCAGCCAGCAGCTAGCAGCTCAAAACCAGGCATCATTTTTGCCCTAAGAAGCGTCTAATATCCAATGCGAAAAACATATAACAGATATACATTAATACGTCACGTAATTGATGCCCCACTTGTGGGGCTGTCTTATATACTGGCACATAATGTAGACAGAGGCGGCTTAATATGGGGAGATGCGGGACAGTCATCTTTATTTGCCATATTGGCCACGGTTTTATGGTATGTTGCGGCATCTGTTTCGAAATTATACCGCGATCGTCGCTCGAATAAATACTCTGAAGAAATTGTCTTCATTGTTTATACACTGTTATTGTATGCAGTGTTACTAAGCTCCGTAATGTTTTTCCTGCAAAAAACAGTGCATTATGGCAGCGCCTTCCTGGTTTGGCATATCGGTTTCCTCTTCGTTTTTCTCGTCTTCACAAAATACATCATCCGTAAATACTTACACTCGGCACTATACCAGGGACGATTGTATGATAACCTGCTGATCATTGGAGTAACTCCTGCTGCTTATGAGTTTTATGAAACCATCAATAAGTATTATTACTATGGATATAAATGTATCGGGTTCATTGACGACCAGAAGAAAACATTAAATGGTTGCATGTATTTTGGTAAAGTGGCACAATTATCACAGGTACTTCAACAACAACCTGTTGATGAAGTGATCATAGCATTGCCCAATGAAGACAAAGAAAAAATTCAGCAGTGTATAGAAGTCTGTGATTACCATAAAGTAAGAACGAGGATATTACCTGACATACACCAGTACAGCAGTTCATCAGTACAGGTAAATAATATTGGTCAGTTATCGGTGATCAGTATTCGTGAACTGCCATTGGATAAATTAGAGAACCAGGTATTAAAACAAGTATTCGATACATTGTTTGCAACCCTTTTCTTTGTATTGATGGGTTGGTGGTTATTACCCATCATTGCCCTGACAATAAAAATAACATCCCGCGGACCTGTATTTTTTAAACAGGAACGTTGGGGACTCAATAACAAAAAGATCACCTGTTATAAGTTCCGCACGATGGTGGCGGAAAGCTCAGATATTGATGATGACGGAAATTATCGTCAGGCGAGTAAAGATGATCCACGTATAACACGTGTGGGGGCTTTTTTAAGAAAGTCGAACCTCGATGAATTACCACAGTTCTGGAATGTTTTTTTAGGAAATATGTCGGTAGTTGGTCCAAGACCCCACCCAACCCCATTAAATATCGAAGCGATGCATACGGTAGACAACTATATGCAGCGCCACCTGGTTAAACCAGGCATAACAGGATGGGCGCAGGTAAACGGATGCAGGGGCGAAACAAGGGAGCCGGGATCGATGCAACGCCGCGTAAATTTCGATCTGTATTATATCCACCGCTGGACTTTCTGGCTCGACTGTCAGATCATTCTCCAAACGGTCATTAATATTTTCAGAGGAGACCAGAATGCTTATTGATGGCAGATATCAGATCTCAGATTTCAGATCTTTGATTTTTTGATCTTTTGATCTTTGATTTTGAGAGATATGAGTGTCTAATTTCACCATTCACCATTGACAATTCACGCTCCCTATTCACCATTCACCACTCACAACAATGAAACTCAAGATATTCTTCTTCTTCCTGCTCATTTCCACCTTTAACTACACAAAGGCCCAGGTTGTAAGTGAGCATCATGATAATGATATTTATCAATACCTGAGTAGGATGGCTGCAAAAGGGTTGATAAAATTTGATGATCAGATAAGACCACTTAGCAGAATATATATAGGAGCCTGTTTGGATAGCCTGGCAGCTAAGCAGGACCAGCTAACAAAAATGGAAAGGACGGAAATGCTTTTTTACCAGAGAGATTTTTCAGATGAAAAAGCGATTTCAATAACACAGGAAAAAGCATCTGGTTCTTTTTTTGGAAAAGATAACTGGAACAGAATACGTGGATTGAATATAGTGGGTAAAGATTTTTTGATGCGTGTAGATCCCATCCTTAATGGTGGCGTGATTGCAGGTTCTGGCAGGTCCATAAAGTTTTATGGATCTGGCGTTCGTTTTTATGGTTATAGTGGGAAACACTGGGCCTGGCATTTTTCCTTTAATGATATTACAGAAGAGGGGAAAGGTGTTGACACATTGCGAAATAGTTCAGGGGTTACCGGTGCTGTAGGTAGAATCGGTGCCAATAAGAAAAGTTTTAATTATTCGGAGTTCCGGGGAGGAATTAGTTATAGCTGGAAAAATGGTTCTATAGGTTTTGGACAGGATTATCTTTTAACTGGCTATGGTGAAAATGGGCGCATTATTCTTTCAGAAAAAGCACCCAGCTTTCCGCAAATCAGACTCGATTACCAACCATTACCCTGGCTGAAGTTTAATTATACGCATGCATGGTTGCAATCTAATATCATCGACTCAAACAGAAGTTATAATACAGGGGTGGGCACTTATGGAGGAAGGAGAGATGTATATATTCCTAAATTCTTGGCTATTCACAGTTTACAGTTTACGCCGGTAAAAGGATTGGATATTCAGATCGGCGAATCAATGGTTTATAGTGACCGGTTGAATGTTGGTTATTTATTGCCCATAATGTTCTTTAAGATCAATGATTTACTGGCAAGTAATGAAAATATCAATGCCGGTTCAAATGGTCAACTTTTCCTCCAGGTAAGTTCCAGGAATCACCTCCGAAAATCTCATATCTATGGTTCCTTATTTATTGATGAAATTAGATTTGGATCCATTTTTAATAAACAAAAAAGTCGGAATCAATTGGGGTATACCCTCGGGATGAACGTTACAGATATTGCCCTGCCTTACCTCACGCTTGGAATGGAATATACCCGGATCAATCCATTTGTATATCGTAACCTGCAGCCTGCACAAAATTATACCAATCATGATTTTGTAATGGGCGACTGGATGGGTAACAATTCGGATAGAATGTTATTATTTGCGCGATACACCCCGCTTGCCCGCCTGCGACTAATGCTTCGTTATGAACATATACGAAAGGGTGGCCCGGGAACCCTGGATCAGCAATACTTCCAGCAACCCCAGCCTTCATTCCTCTTCGACCCCCAATACCGCAAAAATAATTTGTATGGCGAAGCCGTATACCACTGTATGCCCGGCTTCCAGGTCTTCGCCAACTTCACCCACTCCCGCACCACCAACCAACAAAACAATACCAGCACAACAGATAAATGGATGATGGTAGGGTTCAGGTTGGGGAGATGATAAAAGATGGCTGATGTCTGATGGCTGATGTCGGATTTAATGCTAAAGATTCTAATAAATCAGATATCCGCCATCAGACATCAGCCATTTAACATCGAATTCCTTTTTTCCCTTTAATGCCTGATATTTGCTATATGATAGAGGTTTATATGAAAAAAATCGGATTGACCCTTATGGGGGTTATTATTGGGTTTACTGCTATTGCACAAAGACAAATTGGTAAAGTAGACAAGTTGTCTGATCAGCAGATTATTCAATTATGGAACCAGGGTCAGCGGGGAGGCATGTCGGAATCGGATGTAATCAAGGAATTGGTAAAGAGAGGATTGAGTACTTCGGAAGTTGATATGTTTAAGAAAAGATTGGTGAAGCTGCAGGGATCAAATAAAACTTCCTTTAGTAAGGAAGCACTGATAAAAGATACTTCTTTTTTTGTACGCGATAGTTCCTGGATCATCGACCTTCCGGATGTACGAATCAAATCACCCTATTATGGTTTTGATTTTTTCAGCAATGCACAATCGAATTTCATTCCTAATATGAATATGGCCACTCCGGTCAACTACATACTGGGGCCATTGGATGAACTAAATATATCTGTTACAGGATTAAATGAACTAACCCATACCAGCCGCATAACACGCGAAGGTTTTTTCGAAGTGCCCCATGGTGGAATGGTACAACTGAGTGGCCTAACCATTGAACAGGCAACAGCAAGAATAAAGAATAAGTTGAAATTACCCTATCCGGCTATTACCAGCGGACAATCGCAACTATTGGTAACACTGGGTAATGTGAGAAGCATCAAAGTAACGGTAATTGGTGAGGCCGACAGACCCGGTGATTATACGGTTTCATCACTCGCAGGTTTTTTCCAGGTATTGTATTTGTCTGGTGGTCCTGCTGAAACCGGTTCATTGAGAGCTATTGAACTGATCAGGAACAACAAAGTAATTGAACGGATAGATTTTTATACTTTCTTGCAAAAAGGGTTATTCGACCAGGATTTCCGCCTGCAGGACAAAGACATCATTCGTTACCCTCTCTATCATAAGCGGGTGAATTTAAGCGGAGAAGTGAAGCGCCCTTCTATTTATGAGCTTCAGGAAAAAGAAACCTTATCGGACCTCCTTCGCTTTGCCGGTGGATGGGGCGATATGGCATTCAAAGGCTCCGTTAAAGTAGCACAGGTTGGTAAACAAGACAGGATATTCAGGGATGTGGCAGATACTGATTTTGACTATTTTATTCCTAAAAATGCCGATTCTATATTTGTAGATAAAATACGTGAGCGTTTTCTAAACAGGGTAATCATAGCGGGAGCTGTTACCAGACCTGGTAATTATGAGCTGTCTGACGGACTTACCTTACTCAAGCTGATACAGAAAGCAAATGGTTTAACAGAAGAAGCATTTATCAATCGGGGCTATATCAAACGACAGGCACCTGGTACATCAGAGCCATTATTGGTTTCCTTCAATGTAAAAGATTTATTATCGGGGAGCGAAAAAGATATTCCCCTCTTCAGGGAAGATTCAGTGGTAATACAATCACGCAGCGATCTCATTTCTCAAATGAGTATAACCGTTGGTGGTAATGTTCGAAAACCCGGAACCATCCTGTTTCGTAAGGGTATGACATTGGAAGACGCCATTTTACTGGCCGGAGGCTTTACCAATGATGCGGCTACACATAAGGTGGAGATTTCGCGCCTCCAAAAAAACAATGCAGATACTTTAGCGAATCGGTTACTTACCCTGTTAACGGTAAAAGTAGATTCGGCATTGAACAGTCGCACAGCCTCTATTAACCTCGAACCACTCGACTATATATTCGTTCCCAAACTCTTGAATTACCAGTTACCCGGTAGTGTAAAACTGAGGGGAGAAATTTTATACGAAGGCGACTATGCCCTGGAAAGAAGAGATGAAACGGTAACCGAGGTATTGAAGAGAGCTGGTGGAATTAGTCCTTATGCATCCATGCGCGATATACAGGTATTCAGAAATAATCTGCGTGTGGCAACAGATTTATTTGCAGAAGGAGAGCGCTTTGTATTATTGCCCAACGATAGTATACATATTCCGAGAAGTACCAATTTTGTGGAAGTAAAAGGAGCGGTATTTAACCCACAGATATTAAGTTTCGAATCAGGTAGTCTGCGTACTTATATAGCTAATGCAGGTGGCGTAACCGATAATGGTAACCTGAAAAAAGCGTATGTGCAATACAGCAATGGTATAAGCAGAAAGACAAAAAAATTCCTGTTTTTCCGCACCTATCCAAAAATACAGCCGGGTAGCAAAATTGTAGTGCCAGAAAAATCACCTAATGAACGAAAAGGACTTTCATTCATTGAAATCAGTTCGCTTACGGGTACACTTACAGCACTCATAAGTTTGATAGCGGTGCTTCGCAATTAAAATATTTAGTAAATGCAACAGGAAATACCTAATAATAATCTTGTACAGGAAGAAGCGGAGTTCTCTTTTAAAGATGAGATCAACAATATTTTTTTGCGTCTGCTTGCTGCATTACGTAAATGGAAACAATGGAGCCTGTTTCTGCTGGCAGGAGCATTGATAGGTATAGCATTCAGTATATTCAAACCCATTGTTTATTACGCAAGAACCACATTCGTTGTAGAGGAATCCAAAACAGTAGGAGGCGGTTCATTGATGTCGGCTTTAGCAGGACAATTTGGTGTTGACATGGGTAGTTTATCTGGTGCCAGTGGCATACTAGCAGGAGACAATGTCTTACAATTATTGAAAAGTCAACACCTGGTTAGAAGTACTTTATTAAGCTGGTACGACAGTTCAAAAAACACTACCCTCGCAGATGAATATGCAAGGGTATATAAGCTAGAGAAAAAATGGGAAGGCAAAGTGAAATTACCCGTATCATTTGCTGTTTTACGCAAGAAGCCTTCTCGTGTTGAAGATAGTCTATTGCAAAAAATGATCAGCCGCATTACGGAGAAAGAATTGTTTGTTGCCAAACCGGATAAAAAACTGGGATTCTTTGAATTAAGTGTAGGGTTTAGAAGTGAAGAACTAAGTGTATTGCTTTCTAAAAGACTGCTCAAAACAACCACCGATTTTTATATTGAAACAAAAACAAAAAGAATTCTAACCAATGTCCAGCGGTTACAGGCGAAAGCGGACAGTTTATTAGCTGCACTTAATCGAAAAACTTATTCTGCGGCCGATGCAAACAGGATGTTATTAGATGTGAACCCGGTTTATGCTACTCCTGGGGTATCTGCAGAAATTTCTTCTCGTGATAAATTTTTACAAAGCACTATTTACGGTGAAATACTCAAGAATCTCGAAATGAGTAAAACCTCCCTCATCCAGGAAACGCCCACCGTTCAATTGGTAGATGAACCTATATACCCCTTAAACAATAACCGCCTTTATTGGTGGGAAGGATTATTAATTGGCGCATTTATCGGAATCTGCGCAGGATTGTTGGTGCTGATGCTGATGGGGAAAAAGGGGTTAGGGGTTAGGCGTTAGGTATTAGCCATTCGTTCTCCGCGACATCTCCCTCTATCACCGAAGGTGAAAGAATGGGGACGTTGCGGCAGGCTTCACATCTGGAGTGTATCATTTAGTTAAGTGTTGAGAATAAGATATTAGATTGGGTGCTGGGTACTAGGAAAACCAATCAAATCGCTTCAATAGCTAACCCCTAACCCCTAATACCTAACACCTAAATCCTACCGCATCTTCTGCCTGATAATCATCGGAATAAAAGCGGGAGCTTCAACCAGGTACCTTCTATACATTCTTTTAGGCTCGCAGTACAAGCGATAAAGCCATTCCAATCCATTTTTTTGCATCCATTTCGGGGCGCGGGGTATGAGACCGGCGCTCACTTCAAAAGCACCGCCTACGCCTATGGCAATTTTAACATCAAGGCGATGCAGGTGTTTAGCGATCCAGTAATCCTGTTTGGGGGCGGTTAGGCTAACCCATAGTATATCGGGTTTTGCCTCATTGATTAACCGGATCATTTTTTCATTTTCTGCATCAGCAAATTCATCGGCAAAAGGTGGTGAATAAACACCTGAAATTTTAATGCCGGGATATTGTGATTCGTATTGCTGCTTAAGTATATTTCCCACACCTTCTTTTGCCCCTAAAAAAAACATGGAATGCCCATGTTTTGCACAACGTTCAATGTATTGGGGCATGAGGTCTAATCCGGTAACCCTTCCTTTCAAAGGTTGATTCAGAAATGAAGCGGCCCAGAGCAGTGGAACGCCATCGCAAAGGGTTAGATCGGCGGTATTGTATAAGTCTTGGAGGTTTTTATTTTTATTAGCCCAAACTATACAGTTTACTGGTGTAACGCAAACTCTTTTTTGTTTGCCCGAGTTAATCCAGTTGTCGAAGATATCCATGGTTTCAGTGAGCGATAAATTACTGATACCTGTTCCGGCGATATTTACTTTTGGAGCTGTGGCTTCGTTCATCATGTTTAAAAGATCTTTTTAAACAATAATGAAAAGTAGCGGAAGCTAATAAAGCCCATCCATAGTTTTCTTTTTGAGGAACCCAGCATGGCTTTAAATAATTTGTCGCCGAAAAGCTGATAGCCTTTATCAGCCAAAGTATAAGCGAAGCTATGCTGACCGATTAATGTTGCAGTTATCCATCCCATCATCAGTGCCCTTCGGGTTTGCATCTCTGTGCTTTTGAAAGTATTGCAGTAAGTCATTTCAGCCCATCCCGGTGCAATTGGACCTACTTTTCCCAAAAGTTTTTGCAGGAATTGATTCGGAACTATTTCACTGAGTTTATCATGAGGAATTCTGAGTGGACCTTTTACGATTAATTCAGCCAGCCAGAAATGATTGTATTCATCCTGGTAGCTAAGCATGCCGGTTAGTTTATCTTCTCCTTTATAGGCATCAAGTATACCGGGTTCGAATTCAGCGATGCTGATATTTTTTCTGATATTGTCCGGGATACTTTTTAAAAGTTGCAGGTCGATACCTTGTGAATCAGATTTGTACCAATCGATATACGAAATACCAAATTCGGTTAATGTGGTGTTGATATCAGTTGTGGGTAGTTGGATGGTTTTTTCAACGGTGAAAATTGGAGCGTAGGCCCAATCTTTCAGCGCATCCAAATCTGGCTCCAGTAAACTGGAGCAGTGAGGGGAATTTGTTAGGTAGAAATTAGTGGCAGATCCTGCTTTATCGCTAACAAGTTTTTGTTTGATAAGAAGTTTCCTGTATTTGCTTTTTTCTGTGGAAGCCGGATCAAAATCGCGGTCGTCTGCATCGAATGCAATGCAGATGGCATAGGGAGCTATTTTCTTCCATTTTTTATGGATGGCTCCTGAAGCTCCGATGTCTATTAGAACGGGCGGGGATTGTATAAATTCTTCTGAACTAAGTATCCTGTCTATTAACCCCATGCTAAAATATTTATGCCGGAAAAATATCCTGGCTGCTTAAAATTGGTACAACTGTTTAGCGGTATCCAGGTATTTTTTTTCAGAATACTGATCGAGATATTGCCGGTAAACATTGTCAGATAAACGATTGTGTTCATCTGTATTTTGCGCCTCAAATATATTAATAACTGCTAAAAGACTGTTGATATTACCGGCTTCGTATAAATAGCCTGTTTTGCCGTTTTCAATCATCCTGGCTGTATTTTCCGAACCCGCTGCAATAGTGATGGTTCCGGTACTTTGGGCCTCAATGATGGTCATAGGCATACCTTCCAGCCATAAAGAGGGAAAGATCAGTGCCTTGCATTGGGCATATAAGCGAAAAATTTCCTCCTGTAATAGTGCTCCCCTGTAATCAATATTTGCTGTTTTATTTTTTTGTACAAAATTGGCCAGTTCTCCGTTTCCTACAACAACCAGCTTTTTACCTGATTCTTTAAAAGCTTCAATAAGGTGTTCAATTCCTTTTTCTTTGCTTAACCTGCCTACATACAAATAGAAGTCGCCCCTTTTACTGTAATCTGTTTTAGTAGTATGCAAATTTTGCCCGATGATATTGGGCTTATAAATAATTTTCTCTTTGGAAATACCGATATCATTAAGCAGGATAGCCTGATAAGGATTGATAACGACAAATTTGTCCAATTTTTTTGTCCAGGTACCTGTTGCCCGGTGAAAAAAAGTTGCTTTTGCTAAGGCATAAGAAGAAAGTTTGGACGACTTAAAACATTTTTCTGCAATCCCTTTATTAAAGTGTTTGTTGGTATGACATTCCATGCAGATATGACCGTTGCGAAAGAAAATGCCATTTAAACAAAACAGGCGATAATTGTGTAAGGTAAATACGGTGTTAGCACCCGCTAATTTAGCGGCCCAAAATATAGAAGGAGAGGCAGTGTAGAAAAAATTATGAACATGTACTACCGATATTTTTTTACGCTTTACCAGGAAAAAAATTTCAATAAAGCTGAAGGGATTAAAAAAGAGAAAAACTGGTGCCAGCAAAATGTTAAGAGGCTTTTTATTGAGTAGTTCATTAGTGTATGTTTTTAAATGAACCGTATATCCGTTTCTTTTGAGGATAGCTATTTCATGCTCAACAACAGAGTCTTCTCCTCCTTTCTGCAGGTATTTATTATGGATGAATAGAATATTATGTTTTATGCTTTCTTTATTCATTGACCTTTCGGCTTCTAGTTTTTGACTTTTGACTTTTGACTTTTGACTTTTTTGAAAAAGCAAGATACAAGTTAGATATGATTAGTTTAATATACTGCCATAGAATATATCAACATATATAGGCTTTGCTGGAAGCTGTTGTTGTTCGGTAAAAAGGCTTCTGGCTTTTTGCTATGAATTTACCATCCACAAACCTAAGCGTAGCAATTTGTAAAAGAAGATTTTTAAGTTACTTAGTTTTATAAGATCCTTCGTCGCAATTTCCGGCATAAAGCCGGAATACTCCTCAGGATGACTCTGATGGAGGGTAATAGTGCTTTTGTGATTGGCTTTGCCAATCACAAAAGCAGGTTCACTCTATTTGCCCAAGTCATCCTGAGGAGCATTCCGATCGAAGATCGGAAATTGCGACGAAGGATCTATTAAGTGGTAGCTGGATGCATTATTTCTAAACAAGCACTTTTAAAGCCAACTTTTTTAATTATTACTTCGAAAGCCTTATCATTAATTCCATAAAAGCAGAAAGTCTAAAATAAGCACCCATCAATGCTAGTAGCTAGCGGCTTGCAGCTTGCAGCCATTTTACCCCCTCCCTGCTACCTGCGACCCAAACCTCTTACGTAAACTGATAAAAGTGCGTTCTACCAAATAATAGGAGGCGAGAGTCATGATAATTGTCAGCGGCCAAAAAACCAGTTGCCATTGAAAGGAATGTTCAGTAGCATAACTGTTGGCATATTTGGAGGCGATCCAATGAAAAAGGTATAGGCTATAACTTATATGTCCTATGAAAATGAATGGTTTGCTTTCGAGTACTTTTAAAGCTGGCTTTATACCATGATAACCAAGTGCAGGGATAACCAATGCAAGTCCTAGTCCCTGGAAACTGAATATGAAAGTTTCCCTGAAAAAGCTATTTCTTATAGCTACAGAAAGAAACAACAAGAGCAGTCCGAGCCAGATACTTTTTTTGTTTTGTAGTATACGGAGGTACCAGCTTGGTTTTAGGTGATAATATAAAATGGAAGCAATACATCCCCATAATATGGAGTCCATACGTGTGTGCGTAGAGAAGTAAACCCTACCTGTTACGTAAGAGATATCGGTTGGATTAGAAATGTATAATTGTATCCTGGCCAACAATGCTATAATGCAAAGAAGGAATAAGCATTGCAGGAATGACTGAAGTTTTGCTAATCCTTTTTTCAGAAAGAGTGAGAGTAATAACGGGAAAAAGAGGTAGAAATGTTCTTCAACAGACAATGACCAAAGTATATCGAGCATTCTTTTACAATCTGTAACGGGGTCTCTTATCCAGCCTACATAATAATTGGTATAGTAGAACAGGGCACTCAAAACATCGTTTAAAGGGAGTGGACAGTCTAATATGCGTGAAAATAAGATTCCTGTTAAGATCATTGCGATCAGGGCAGGGTAGAGTCGGAAAAAACGACGCAGGTAAAAGTTTTTCATCTGAATATGACCTTTCCCGATTCTTTCTTCCAGTAATAATTTTGTTATTAAGAATCCACTGATAAAGAAAAAGAGGGTAACGCCAAACTTGCCGGGAATAATATTTCCCAGCCCGGCATGTGATAGTACAACGATAAGAATTGCCATACCTCTGCAGCCATCTATATAGGGTATATAGTTAGATTTTGATGGGTTACTCATCGGCTACACTTTTTTTAAACAGTGATTTAAATGCATTGGCTGTTTTTACTGTTGAAAAAAGGGATAGTCTTTCTTTTCCTTTTATAATCAGTGATTCCCTAAGCTGGGTATCTTGTATCAACTTATGGATGGTTTGATAAATTTCATGGGTGTTATAGGGATCGAAAGAAAGTACGGCATCCCCTCCAACTTCAGGTAAAGCAGTATTGTTGGCTACCAGAACAGGAAGATTGTATTGAAAAGCTTCAAGTATCGGAATGCCGAATCCTTCATTGAAGGATGGGAATACATACATATTTGCATGTTGGTAAACATAAGACAGTTCTGCATCAGTAAGGTAACCTGTACAGATGATGCGGTCTTTTACGCCAGACTTTTCAATGGCATCCTGAATCTGTACCGTATCATCGGAATATAATTTACCATTGCCTTTACCCACCAGTACAAGTCGGTAGGTGGTATTGCCATTTTCACATAGTAACCGGAAGGCGTCAATTAGTCTGGGTATATTTTTTCTTTTTTCAAGCACACCAACATGAAGGATATAAGGGAAGTTGGTAAGTGTTTGTAAAGCGGGTGTTATAGGATTATCGGATAAGGTTTGCTGTAGTTGTTTAGGACTGTTGTAAATCGTTACAATTTTTTCCAGTGGTATACCGGAATGGGTGTGAATGCTTTGTCGGGCGAAATCACTGACTGTTACCAGATAGCGGCATTTACGTGCAGCGGATACTGCAAACAGGTGAAATATTTTTAGCCATAGTTTATTATAATGCGATGGGTATTCAAAAAAGAAAGCATCGTGAAAAGTTACGAGGGTTTTAAAGCGCAGGTGAATGAGTGGCGCAAAATAATCGCCACAGAAAACGATGTCACAACCTTTTATAAATGCTTTTAAGGGCAATGCTACCTGTTTCCAGTATTGGAACAGGATATGTTCAAGCATTAGCCTTATTTTATTTTTACCACTGTAAATGGGGAGGGAAGAGTCGAGGAAAACAAATTCAAAATCGGGATCCTCCTGTTTGTTAAGATAGTTGCACAGTTCTTCCATTACGGTTTTCTGACCCGTTTTAGCTACACGAAGATCTCTAATGTCGATGCCTACTTTAATTTTTTTAGGAAGCTTCATAGTTAGGAAGTATCGATGTTTCAACCGGATATTTTTTTAGGCTAATCAACAGGCCAGTGCAAAACCACGTAATATATGAGATGTAAATATAGGATTCAATATTTGCAGTAAGCATCGGTATAACCAATCCGGCTTTTGTTAGGAGTAATGCCAATGATAATTGTTTTTCTTTTCCTTTTTTTTGTTTAAATGTTTGCAAACAGGTAGTAATGGTGAAGATATAGATGAGGATATATATTAAAACGGCAATAATACCCGTTTGAACACCTATGATTAAAAGTTGATTTTCACCACCAATATTGGATTCTGTTTCATTGGAAACCCTTCCGGCCATTCCCAGCCCTAAGCCTAAAGGACGATTGCCAATTGCTTCAAGACCATCCAGCCATTGGTAAACATGGTAAGCGCTCGATGGATCACTGAAATCAAGCGTAGTGATAATCAGATCATAAATATCACCACTTAGCCAAAAAGCAACAAAGAGACAAACGCCTATCAGTGCATAATGGAACATGCGTAAAGCTTGTTTTCGATCAGTGATGAAGAGATATAGGTAAATAATAATGAAATAGCTGGCAAATGAAGCCCTGGAAAAAGCAAAAATGATAGATAATAAGGTCATTGCGAAAACAAAAATGATAAACCAGTTCAGCTTAACTTTATTATTATCTGTAGTAAAAAGTGCAATAATTATAGAAATAGTAAATAGGGTATTGGTGCCAAGCTCCAGCGGTCCACCAAAAAAACCGGCGAAACGTTTAATTCCGTTTGCTGTTTCAAATGTCCAGCTGAGTCCATAGCTCCCGCTAGGTTCTTGCCCAAAGAAGTAACGGTTAAATTCTGCATATCCGGTTAGGGTTTGTAAATGCTGGTCGGTTACGACTTCACCTATTAGTACTATGGTTGCCAGAATAGCCACTAGACAGATATAATGCATATATCGTTTAAGACTCACATCATTTGGATCCATTAACCGTCCGGTAAAATAGATAAATGGAAAAAAAGAAAGACTCTTAAAAGCCAATAGTTTATCAATTATACCAAAATCGCCCAGAGGTAAAACCATATAAACTATACTTAAGAAAAGAAAGGATAGTACCAGATAATCGATGGTATGCAGTACGATTTTTTTCTTTCTTGAGAATAGCAATACAGTTAGGGCACAGACTACGATGATTTCCTTAAAAGACTGAAGTAGTGGAACTGTGTTTTTAAAACCGTAGTTTACCGCAATGGATAGAGAAGTTATATATATTGGAAGGCCGAATATAAAAAATAGCAGGATTTTACCTGTTTCCTTATGGAGAACTTTATATAGTGCAATTAAAAATGAAACGATGTATATGCATGGAAAAATAAACATATACAGTGTTGTTTTTTTTGATTTAGAGTAAAGTGCTAATGCCCAATAAGCAATAAAGCCTGGTTATTTTTTCCAGAATTGGTATATTCCTTTTTCCAGTTCATATTGTCCCCATTCCATTCTTGCTCTCATGGGTTGTTGTTTTGCCCATTCCCACATTTGTATGAGTCCGTCTTTTAGGTTAGTTTGATCCTGGTATCCAAGAATGGATACTGATTTTTGATAAGTAGAAAAAGCGTTTTGCACTTCGTGTCTTTGTTCCAGGAAGGCGATTTCGGCCCCACCAACTACTCCACGAAGTAATTCGGCTGCTTCAACTATTTTGGTTTCCACGCTGCTGCCCACATTGATGATTTGTTTTGCTGCGGCTGCTTCAACTGCTGCTGACCAGAGTGGTTTGAGGCAATCATCGACACAACTGAAAGCCCGTTGTTGTTGTCCATCTCCAAAGATGGTAAAAGGCTGGTTATTGAGTTTTTGGTACATCCAGATACCCAGTACATTTCTGTATTTATCCCAGATATTCTGATTGCGGCCATAAACATTATGTGGTCTTATGATGCACCAGTCGAGCCCATGTTGTTCACCAGCGATTTGAATATCCATTTCACAGGCATATTTTGCAACGCCATAAGGATCTACCGGGCAAGGTGTATGTGCCTCATCGAAAGGGGGGGTACCATTGCCATAAACTGCCATGCTGGAAGTAAATATGAGCCGTTTCGCATCATACTTAATACAAAGATTGATAACGGAAGCCGTTGCAACAAGATTATTAGTATAGTTGAATTTTCTTATAAACGGACTTAATCCTTCTGCGGCATAGGCGGCAAAATGGTATACATAAGTGATATTATTGCCTTCAAAGATGTCGTCGAGTGAATCGGTAGCGAGGTCGCGATTAAAAAACTGAACAGAAGGGTGAATGTTTTCGAGGTAACCACCGCTGAGGTTATCAATTCCGATAATGGTATAATCGGGTTGGTTTTCTACCAGCCATTCAGCCATCCTTGAACCAATCAAACCTCCAACGCCTGTAATCAGTATTGCCTTCATAATATTATTTGTATTGCACGCTCCCCGTCAGGCCATCTTTTACAGCTTTGACTACTGAAGCCAGTTTTTTGAACCTAAAACGCAGTGCAAAATAAAACAATACAGCAAGGGTATAAAAAAAATTATATACTATAACAGTTGGGGCAAATATCAATGGTGTATATTGCTTAAGGAGCCAAATCCTGTTCCTGAAGTTAAGGTAATGTACAATTGGGTTTACAAAACCTTCTTTTCCCTTGTTTTTTGTTTTGTTGGAAACACCTGCAATATGATATATTATTGACCCAGGGTGGTAGATGAGTTTAGCGCCTGTTTTTTTGATCCTGAACGACAGGTCAACATCTTCGTAGTAAATAAAGAAGTTTTTTGCAAGTAAACCTGTTTGTTGAAGTATACTATTCCGGGTAAGAAAACAGCATCCTGTTATCCAGTCTACTTCTTTGATTTCTTCATGTTTCTTCTTCGGTGGCTTTCCATGGCCCGACGTAAAGGTAATTCCAAAAAACTGATTAAAATAGGAACCGCCATCCCAAAGTATGGATCTGTCGTGGTGGTAATAAATTTTTGGCTGTACAGCACCAACTTCTGGATGATTATCAAGATACCTGATAAGTATTTCGAGAAAGTTGGGTGCTACTTCCGTATCGTTATTTAGCAACATAGAATACTGGTAACCTTTTTCAAGTGAGTATGCTAATCCTAAATTGTTGCCTCCTGTAAAGCCAAGGTTTTCCGGAGAGGGTATCAAGGTAATCTCCGGAAATAATGATTTTAATGCTTCTCCGGATTTGTCTTTGGAGCCATTATCCACGACAATAATGTGGTATTCATTTGATGGGATTTTTTGTAAGGATAAAATACATTGTTTAGTATACTCGAAGCTATTCCAGTTTACTAAGATGATGGCTACGGGAGGAAGTGTATTATTTAATTGAATATTACCCATAAAGATGAAATTCACATATCAGTATCTAGATCCTGATATTTCGCCCAATAATTTATTTTCGGACAAGCTATGATTTAATTCTTTTCATGCCAAGCAAAAGTACGGTGTATTTAACCTTGGAAATTGTACTTGTAATTGCTGTATTGGATAAAATCCTTTACTTTTTATTTATAAAATATAATGTAGCAGTAAGTGATAAAGTTTCAATAATAACCGGGTATGCACCAAACCAATTGGATTGGTTGGTTAACAATAGCAATAATCCAAATAAAATGGTTCCTGAAAATATAACAATTGTTGTGTGAAATAATGTCCTATACCTATTGCTGATAAGTAACTCTATAACATTTAAACTGTTCATTGCTGCCAAAAACGGCACTATGCAAACCATTTTCAGGTAATGTGAAGCGAGTTCATTGTATTCGCCGGTAAAAATTTTAATAATTGGTGTACTTGCAAAGAAGAGGGTTAGCCCTGCCATAATAAAAATTACTGCTAAGAAATAATTAAGCTTCCTTTTTTGTTGATACCAGTTTTGATTGTTCTTTTCGTAGGTTAGGGTAGCTTTCGGATAGATGGCACTGGAAAAAGCAATTAGTATCATTCGGAAAGACCATATAATTTTATCACAAAGGGAGTAGGCGCTTAGTACTGCCGGGTTTGCTGCAAGTGGTAACAAGAAAATTATAAATGATTGTTGAAGGTGTGCCGCAACATTATTAAAGACGAGAAAGAAATTGGTTTTTAAAAGTGATCGAATATTCAAGTTCGAAATTGAGGAATGAATAAGTTTATACTTATGGATTGCAAAGCCGGTTAAAGCCAGAAAAAAGAATAGGTTGCTGATACCTAGAAAGAAATTAACCCAAACAGGTGATGTTGTGGATTTGATTAAAAAAATAATCAACAAGGCCGAGCATATTCTTGCAAGAAGGTTAGTGTAGTTGTATAAGCTGAGTTTTTCAATCCCATTAAAGAAAAACAAGGGATTAATTGCTTCTGCCAGAATGATCGGTGTGGCAAATAGCAGGTACTGAAAAAGAGGATCTCCAATAAACCATAATATTAATGGGGGAATAAAGCTTATGATACAAATAAGTGACCTCGTGTATAAGATAGAAAAAAATGTTGCTGAAAGCTGAGACTTATTATTTTTTGAAAGTGCAACTTCTTTGATGCCGGATAAATTAGTACCGTAATTCACTAACATTCCCATAAGGCCAGCATAAGCATTTCCAAGGGCTATGTATCCAAAAGATTGAAACCCTGTAATGCGAATAATAATGGGGAATAACAATAATTGAATAAGCGCATTGGACGCCTGGATAAAACCCAGATTAAAAAGATTCGAAAAGACTCCTGTATTTCGCTTGGCCAGATTAATATAAAATTGTCTTTTCGTCATAATTAACTATAGGACAATATTATTTGTACTGACTGGTAGTTATTTTTATGTTATCTACTGACCAGCTTTTAGTACAAAAGCTATTAAATGGCTGCAAAACATCATTGCAGGCCAATTTTATCTTATTAGCGGTATGAGACGTTGTAATATCTATTTTATACATGCTTGAGCCATTAGCCGATTGTTTCAACAAGCAAAGCCCAGGTAGATTTTTGTTCCATGAATTACTTCCCGCAGGTTGTAATGCTTGTCCCGGGGCATAATTATTAGGAAAAGCCTGTCCATGTATGCTATTTGAAAATGTGGTCAGGTAAAAAGGATACCCATCAATAGTCATCTGCCATGCGTCAGGAATATTTGATCCTCCGGGAATCAGGTAATTGCCAGTCCATTCATCGTGGATATATAGATCGAACTCAATTCGCAAAATATTGTGTTCCGGGAGTTTTTCAATTTCTAATTCAATTCTGTTATTATTAAAGTTGCCCAATACCTTGCTGCCATTAAATGTAAATATCTTCGTGGAATCCACTACTCCACTATGGTTGAAAATGACAATGTTTTCAGTTGAGTCATTTTCAAAATTATTATTGTAGACAACTTGCTTTAAGGGTAAATTTTTGAAGCAACCAGATGCAAAATAAGATAGGATTGCGACTAAATATATCCAGCCATAAAAGGATGAAAATCTCTTCATGAGTTGCTTAATGTATGATCTCAAAGGTATAGTATTCTCAGTTCATAAAGCACATTCTACTGATTCCTGAAACTTATTCTCTAACAACCCCAAGGGGGTTAGGTGCGCCAAACAAACTTTCATATATTTGCATCTTGAAAATTTGAAATGAAATCTTTACTGAAGCGACTACTTTTTCCTGTCTATGATCTTTTTCTGATTCCTTTCAGTTACCTATATCTTCCTTTGCTTAAACAGGTTAGAAAATTTGGGGTTCACCATTTCCCACTGCATAAAACAGCATTTAAGCGAACAGGAGTTTTCCCGATTTGGGGTCATTATTATGAACCCCAGTTTGAGTTTCCTGAATCATTCGATGCTTCTTTAAAAAGAGAATTGCATATTGATTTTAAAGTTGAAGAACAATTAGTGCGACTTGCCTCTTTTGATTATTCAGAAGAGCTGAAAAATCTTCATTTAGAGAAACAATCAGATCAAAGCTCGGGTACTCCTTCTTTTTACATCAATAATAACTCGTTTGGCCCGGGAGATGCCGATTTATACTATTTGATGATTAGAAATATTAAACCCAAACGTATCATTGAAATAGGGTCAGGTTTTTCCACCTTACTTGCATTGGAGGCAGTTAGGAAGAATGCAGAAGAAAATGCACCTACAAAACTCATATGTGTTGAGCCTTATGAAAGAAACTGGCTCGACAATTGCAATGAGATTGAACTAATTAGAAAAAGACTGGAGGAACTTGATCTTTCATTTTTTTCACAATTAGAAGAAAATGATATTTTATTCATAGACTCTTCACATATCATTCGCCCTGATAATGATGTACTATATGAATATCTACGGCTTTTGCCAATCTTAAAAAAAGGAGTTCTGATACATGTTCATGATATTTTTTCTCCTCGAAACTATCGTCAGGATTGGATTACGGACGAAATAAGGTTATGGAACGAACAATATTTACTGGAGGCATTTTTATATTACAATCAATCATTTTCAGTGGTCTTTGCTTTAAATCTCATCAAGAATGATCACTTTCAGGAAGTGTCTAAGATGCTGAAAAATGTTACCCAGGCATCACAACCTGCCTCATTCTGGCTTCAAAAGGTAAAATAATGGTTGTTTTTAAAGTATTTAACAAGTAACCAACTTCAACTTTGCAGAGGTATCTAATTGGATAATTGTTATTTTTGCATTAATGTCTCAGATCAGGATTCCTGTCATTAATAAATCGGCTAATGAACATCCGGCTTATGCTACACAAGGGGCATCAGGTATGGATATACGAGCTTCTATAGAAGAGGCAGTGGTATTAAAACCTTTAGAACGAGCTTTGTTGCCCACCGGACTTTTTGTAGCAATCCCACAAGGCTATGAAATCCAGATCCGCCCGCGTAGCGGACTTGCCATTAAGCAAGGAATCACTTGTTTAAATACACCTGGCACGATTGATGCAGACTACCGTGGTGAAATAAAAGTAATACTGATCAATCTTTCTTCCGAGGAGCAAACCATTCAGCCCGGTGATCGCATCGCCCAGATGGTGTTGCAGAAAGTTGAAAGAATTGAATGGCAGCACACAGAAACACTGGATGATACGGATAGAGGAACAGGTGGGTTTGGAAGCACGGGGAAGATTTGAGGATGGCAGATGGCAGATGGCAGATTTTATGGCTGATGTCGGATGGCGGATGTCGGATTTGAGAGGGATTTAGATGTCAGATAGCAGATTTCAGATTTGGGTGTATGGGGTAGGTATAAATTATTTTTGAGAGTAGCGTGTAATTAACCGTCAGCTTTTGCTAATGGCTAACAGCTAACAGCTAACAGCTAATAGCTAATAGCTTTTAATCGTTTTAAATAGTAGTTCAATTGAGAAGTATAGCATTAATTAGATCGAGGGTAGCAATCGTAAACAAGGTTCTAGTAGCTAGCAGCTCGAAGCTAGCAGCTAAAAGCACAGCACTGCTGCTTTGCGGATTACTACTGTTCTCTTGCAAGACCGTTAAAAAAGTAGAGCAGATCCAGGAAGCAATCACTAAAAAAGATACCGCCCAGGTTGTAGTTATTAAAGAAACGCCGGTTGTTGATTCTGCTGCAATTGTTGCAGATATCATGAGTAAAGTGGCCAGGAATAAGATCGACTTCAACACCTTTAATGCCAAAATTAAAGTGGATTATGAAGGACCGGAGAAAAATGATAACTATACTGTTTACCTGAGTATGCGTAAAGATAGTATCATCATCATCCGCGTTAAAGGTTCATTTTTGGGGATTTCTGCTGAAGGACTTCAACTCAAAATCAATAAAGACAGCCTGATACTGGTACGAAAAGTAGGGGAGAAATACGTGATGAACCGCTCAATCAGTTATTTACAGGAAGTAACTGAAATACCTTTCGATTTCGCTACACTACAGGATATGCTCATCGGTAACCCTATTTTCATGAGCAATAACCTTATTTCGTATAAAAACAGTAATACACAGCTATTGGTACTAATGGTGGGCGACCTGTTTAAACACCTGATTAACCTGGATAAAACCGATAATCGGGTATTGTACAGCAAACTGGATGATATTGACGTTCAAAGAAACAGAACCTGCGATATAACCTTTGGAAACTACCAGCCCATGGGCGATTATCTCTTTGCCACTAATAGAAAAATATCCATGGCGGAGAAGTCTAAATTGAATATTTTCCTTGATTTTAAGGAGTTTACGTTAAATGATCCGTTAAAATACAACTTCGAACCACCAAAAAACTACAAGCGTAAGTAATTTACGACTAATTTATTCGTTGTATAACTGATCATCCTCCTGAGGGTTAAAATTTTCATCATGTTCAAACCGCTTTTTTGTTTTCTGATAGCTTCTTTATTGGTTATAACTACTTATGCCCAACAAACCCGTGAAGAATTACAAAAGCAGGAACAGGATATTAAAAAAGAACTGGCCGAACTTAACCAGTTACTTTCCCAAACCCAGAAAAACAAAAAACTATCACTTAGTCAACTCGCCATCATAAAACGGAAAGTTACCATGCGCGAGCAATTGGTAAACTCTATCAACAGACAGATCAGGGATCTCGACAATACCATTTACCTGAATGAAAGAGATATTTATCGGCTTAGGCGTGAACTGGATACACTTCGGGTGAAATATGCGAAGAGCATTGTGATTGCCTACAAGAACAGGAGCAGCTATGAATACCTCAATTTCATCTTCTCTTCTAAAAGTTTTAATGATGCCATCAAAAGAATAACCTATCTCAAGAGTTATCGCCAGAACAGGGAAACACAGGCAGATGCAATTATACAGTCGGAGCAATTGCTCAAATCAAAAATTGAACTCCTGAGCAGCAATAAAAAAGAACGCGTAACCACCCTGGAAAAACAAAGTGAACAACTCAAGGTGTTACAGGATGATAAAAAAGTGCAGGACCAGGTAGTCGCGCAACTAAAAGGAAAAGAAAAGGAACTGTCGACCCAAATCCAGAATAAAGAAAGACAACGCCAGAAGATGCAGCAGGCATTGATGGCCATCATCAGAAGAGAAGCCGATGAAGCTGCGAGAAAGGCAAAACTAAAAGCGGCAGAAGATGCTAAAAAAGCGGCTGCTAATAATACCAAACCAGCAGACGGAACGGCTAAACCAGCCACCGGCAATACTACCACAGCTAAAAATCCGGCCGTAAATGAACCGCTAGAAACAAAAGTAGTAGCAGACAGGCCATATACCGTTTTTGAAACCACACCCGAAGGAAGAGAGATATCCATTCAATTTGAACAAAATAAAGGTCGCCTTCCCTGGCCCGTTGATAAAGGAAATGTATACGTGCCATTTGGTATCTCTACCGTACCCGGAACAAAAATTACACAGAAAAGTGATGGCATACAGATCGCTTTACCAGAAGGCTCTTCCGTAAAAAGTGTAGCAGATGGGGAAGTGGCATACGCCAGTGAAGTAAATGGAGACCTGGTGGTATTTGTACGTCATGGAAAATATTTTACTACCTATACGCAATTATCATCAATTTCAGTTGCAGTTGGACAACAAGTAAAAGCCGGCTCTGTAATTGGCAGATCAGGCAAGAGCATCGACGGCGAAGGCGCCATCATTTTCATGATCAACAACGACAAAGGCACGCTGTTTAACCCGGAGCAATGGCTTAAGCCGAGACGGTAGGGATGGGAAATAAGGAATAAGAAATAAGGAATAAGGAATGAGAAAGGGGGGGGTAAATGAAGTAGGTAGCCACCCTTTTCTTTTTTTCATTTCCTATTTCTAGCTCCTGTTTCCTAACTTTCCTTTATGAATAGATCTCTGCATATAGAAAGGCTCAGTGCTGAAAAAAATTGGGATATGGTGGTAATTGGCGGAGGGGCGACGGGGCTGGGGATTGTGGTGGATGCGGCTTCCAGGGGGTATAAGATATTATTGGTAGAGCAGTATGATTTTGGGAAAGGAACTTCCAGCAGGTCCACCAAACTGGTTCATGGAGGTGTTCGATACCTGGAACATGGTAATCTGAAATTGGTAAAAGAGGCATTACGGGAACGTGGATGGCTACTTAAAAATGCCCCGCACCTAACTTCTGTACAACCATTTATTATTCCGGTAAAGAGTTTTTTTCAGAAGTTTTATTACGGTATCGGATTACGTCTGTACGATTTTTTATCAGGAAAACTTTCACTGGGAAAAACAGCTTTTCTCTCCAAAAAACAAACACTCGATTTATTACCTGCCCTTGATCCTGCGAGAGTGAAAGGAGGTATTTTATATTATGATGGACAGTTTGATGATAGCCGTCTATGCATCGATCTGGCAGCCACTGCAGTATTACATGGGGCTACCCTGGTTAACTATTGTAAGGTTACGGATCTGATAAAAGAGAAGAAAAAAATCACGGGACTTCAAATTCAATTAACCCAAACAGGAGAGGAGTTTACTATTCACACAAAATCTGTGATCAATGCAACAGGTGTTTTCACAGATCATATCCTGAAAATGGACGATCCCGAAGCTGAGAACCTGGTAGAACCTTCACAGGGTATACACCTGGTAGTCGATAAAAAATGTTTCCCCGGACATCATGCATTGATGATTCCTAAAACCGATGATAAAAGGGTATTGTTCGCGGTACCCTGGCTCAATAAAATTGTTATTGGTACTACAGACACACCCGTAGATGAAATTACAGAAGAGCCTTTGGTTTTAGAAGACGAAGTAGATTATATCCTCGCACATATTAACCGTTATGTAAAGCCTGCGATTGATCGAACAGATATCTTATCTGTATTTGCTGGTTTAAGACCGTTGGTTAAATCGAAGGAAAATACAAGTACGGCCTTATTATCCAGAGACCATGTGCTTATGGTTTCTGCAAGTGGATTGGTTACTATTACCGGTGGTAAATGGACCACCTATCGTAAGATGGCTGAAGATGCTGTTGATAATGCAGTATTTATTTCCAAACAAGACAAGCGCCTTTGTATTACTAAAAACCTGCCCATAGGAGACCCGATTGCAGTGAAGCATAAAAAAGAGTCCCTGGTTAAAGAAAGGCCGGAACTTGATCAATACCTGCATCCTGAATTTACCTATAAATGGGTAGATGTTGTTTATGCAGTTAATCATGAAATGGCTATTACTGCAGAAGATGTGCTTGCAAGAAGAACAAGGATTCTTTTTCTCAACGCAAGTGCAGCAATAACCGCATTGGATACTGTGTTGTCATTAATGCGGGAATGTCTGAATGAATCTGAAACCTGGGTAAATCAGCAGCGCGAGAACTTTCACGAGCTTGCGAAAGGATACCTTTAATGCTATATATTTATATCCGATTGAATCCATCTATATGACAACATTCCTTAGCGAATTAATAGGCACTGCAATTCTAATCATCATAGGTAATGGCGTAGTAGCAAATGTGGTATTACCTAAAACAAAAGGAAATAACGGAGGATTATTATCTATCTGTTTTGGTTGGGGACTTGCCGTATTTATTGGTGTATATGTTACTGCATCCAGTAGCGGAGCGCATCTCAATCCGGCAGTAACTTTTGCCCTGGCATTTGCCGGTAAGTTTTCCTGGGCTGATGTGCCGATGTATTTAGCTGCTCAATTACTTGGTGCTATGTTGGGAGCATTAGCAGTATGGGCCACCTACCGCCAACATTTTGATATGGAAGATAACGCATCTGCTAAACTGGCTTGTTTTTCAACCGGACCTTCTATTCGTAATCCTATACAGAATCTGTTTACAGAAACCATTGCCACATTTGTATTTATTATAGGTGTACTTTTTATCACCAGAGCGGAACATAGTCTTGGTGCATTAGATGCTTTACCTGTAGCATTACTGGTAATGGCAATTGGCCTTGGACTGGGTGGTCCGACAGGCTGGGCAATTAATCCGGCACGTGATTTGGGGCCGAGAATCATGCATGCCTTATTGCCAATTAAAAACAAAGGAAATAGTGATTGGTCGTATAGCTGGATCCCGGTATTGGGGCCATTGCTTGGCGGCTCGCTGGCAGCCTGGGTGTATTTGGTTATTAGCCTTTAGCTGTTAGCCTTTAGCCATTAGCAATTTAATCGAACTAAGTATTGAAATTCTATTTATGCAGTAAATGGAACGCAGATTTATCATGATTATCATGATCATCATGATAAATCAGTGTTCCATCAAGCCTTCAAATATCATTTCTACCAACTTTATTCAATAGAGAATCAATTAGTCACCAACAACTGGCTAAATGCTAATAGCTAACAGCTAATGGCTAACAGCTAATGGCTACTCCCCTTTCTTCCCCCCGACCGCATAAAAGGCAGGCTTAAGTAGCCAGGCTGAGAGGCTTTGGGTTTTCTTAGTCTTGTAGGTTTTTGGTATTCGTTGTAATAAATACGTAGCAGTATAATGAAATAAGAAATTAAGAGGGGACCGAAAATAAGTCCGGTGATGCCAAAGTAGTTTAAGCCCACAATGATACCAAGAACAGTAATAACCGGATGAACATCAGCCATTTTTTTAGCGAGCAGAAAGCGAACAATATTATCCATGCTGCTTAATACAATCGCACCCCAAAGCAGCATAAATATTCCCTGCCAGTTATTACCTGTAATGAGGAGGTAAATTCCTGCGGGTATCCAAACCAGGCCTGTTCCAACAATTGGTATTACAGATGCAAAGCCGGTAATGAGTGCCCAGAAGCCCGGATCTTTCATACCTGTAATCAAAAATGCGAAGTAGGCCATCAATCCCTGCACCACTGCAATCAGTGGAAGTCCTAATGCATTGCTGAGTGTTTGTGCCCTGAGTTCTTTTCCAAATAAGGCAATCTGGCTTCTCTTAAAAGGTAAGAACAGGTAGAGAGAAGCTTCCATTCTGCTTCCATTGGTGATCATGAAGTACAAAAAGAAATACATCATGATGATAGAACTGAATAGGTTAACGCCTTGTGTTAGTGCAGAAGAAACAAAGTTGGTTACGTATGATTGGAGTTTGTTGATGTTTTCAGGGGAGAGAATACTGAACTGAAATTCTTTTTGCAAATAGGCGTCGATTTGGGCGAGGGGTTCAATAACAGAAGGGAAATCCTTTGTAGCCATCGAAATTTCCTGGTACATCATAGTACCGAGCATGCTGATGGGAAGCAGGATGATAAAAAAGGATACCAGGATCACGAGTATTGCGGTCCATGATTTACGCCACTTTTTTTGTTTAATCAACCATTCAACTGGTTTTTTGCTCAACACATAAAACATGATGGCCCCAAGAAAAGCGGTAAAAAATGCCATAAGACTGTAAATCAGGAAAATGGCAATCAAAAGAATGAATCCCAGAAAAATATAACGATTAACCTTATGGTCAGGGGTATTTTGCATAGAGCTAAATTATAATATAATATTGCTTTTAGTAGTAAAATACTGAATTATCAGTGATTTCCTGGGGAAAGCGTAATTAGAGCTGCAAGCTGCAAGCCGCAAGCTGCAAGTATAGCGTAGGATTGAACATGGATTTTCAGGATTTTCAGGATTTATCATGATAGATCTTGAAAATCATGAAAATCTGTGTTCTATTATTAGCAGATAGCCTAAAATAACTGCCAATAAGGGTTTGTAGCTTATGTCCTTTGGACCATAGACTATGGTCTATGGTCCATGGACACCATCTTTTTCAACAGCTAAAATTTAGTTGAAGAATTTGCCATTTTTTAGGGCACATCCCCTTACCTTTGCCGCCAAATCGGAAAACCTGTTTTCCGGCCCGAAAGGGTACATTTATAAAACCTAATTATATCTCCTGATATGGCTACAAAAGGTAAGATCAAACAGATCATCGGTGCGGTGGTTGACGTTCATTTTCCTGATAAAACTTTGCCTGAAATCTACAATGCACTTGAGATTTCCAAAGAAAGTGGTGAAAAACTGGTTCTTGAAGTGCAGCAGCACCTTGGTGAAGACAGTGTTCGTACCATCGCGATGGACGGTACAGAGGGTCTGGTTCGTGGAATGGATGTGATCGATACAGGTAAAGCGATTGCCATGCCTACCGGCGACGGTATCAATGGTCGTCTGTTCAATGTAACAGGTGATGCAATTGATGGTCTGCCTCAGGTAAGCAAGGCAAATGGTCGTCCTATTCACAATAAGCCCCCATTGTTTGAGAACCTGAGTACCGCTACTGAAGTACTGTTTACAGGTATCAAAGTAATTGACCTGATTGAGCCTTATGCAAAAGGTGGTAAAATCGGTTTGTTTGGTGGTGCGGGTGTAGGTAAAACCGTATTGATCCAGGAGTTGATTAATAATATCGCAAAAGGTTATGGTGGTTTGTCGGTATTTGCCGGTGTGGGTGAGCGTACCCGTGAGGGAAATGACCTGCTGCGTGAAATGATTGAAGCGGGCATCATGAAATATGGTGATGCCTTTAAACATAGCATGGAAGAAGGTGGATGGGATTTGAGTAAAGTGGATATGGAAGGATTGAAAGATTCAAAAGCAACTTTCGTATTCGGTCAGATGAATGAACCTCCCGGAGCTCGTGCACGTGTGGCATTATCTGGTCTGACCATCGCTGAATATTTCCGTGATGGAGATGGTACCGGTAAAGGAAAAGATATCCTGTTCTTCGTTGATAATATCTTCCGTTTTACACAGGCTGGTTCTGAAGTATCGGCCCTGTTAGGACGTATGCCATCAGCGGTAGGTTACCAGCCAACACTGGCCACTGAAATGGGATTGATGCAGGAACGTATCACTTCAACCAAAAATGGTTCAATTACCTCCGTACAGGCGGTATATGTACCTGCGGATGACTTGACTGACCCGGCTCCGGCAACAACTTTTGCCCACCTTGATGCAACTACGGTATTAAGCCGTAAGATTGCTGACTTAGGTATCTATCCGGCAGTAGATCCATTGGATTCTACTTCAAGGATCCTTACCCCGGCTATCGTAGGTGAAGCACACTATGAAACTGCAAACCGTGTTAAACTGATTCTTCAGCGTTATAAAGAACTTCAGGATATCATCGCCATCCTTGGTATGGATGAATTGAGTGAAGAAGATAAAATGACCGTACAACGTGCGCGTAAAGTGCAGCGTTTCCTTAGTCAGCCTTTCCACGTTGCCGAGCAGTTTACAGGTCTGAAAGGTGTATTCGTAAGTATTGAAGATACCATCCGTGGTTTCAACTCTATTATGGATGGTGAAGTGGATGAATACCCTGAAGCAGCATTCAACCTGGTAGGTACACTGGAAGATGCGATTGAAAAAGGTAAAAAACTGTTGGAAGCAGCGAAGGGATAATTAATTAATTTGAAAATTTGGGAATTTGAAAATTTGAAAATGAGGCAGGCCTCAATCATCAGATTTTCTCACAACCATTAAGTGATTATAAGTATAGAGGTAACTAATCTTATAGAATTTCCAAATTTTCAAATTTCCAAATTTTCAAATTACTATGACGCTCGAAATATTAACGCCAGAAAAAAAGCTTTACAGCGGAGAAGTTTACGGTATTCAATTACCCGGTATTACTGGGTTATTTGAAGTACTCGACCAACACGCTCCATTGGTAAGTGCTTTGGGTAAAGGGAACGTAAAAATACTGAAGGATAAATCCAACACAGAGATGTACAGTATTCAGAGTGGATTTGTGGAAGTACTGAATAATAAAGTAACCGTTCTGGTAGAAGGCGCAGCCGCTTTATAAAAACTTATCCTGATAAAATAACCAGCTCCTGTAAATTATTGCAGGAGCTTTTTTGTGGGGTTAGGTGCTGCGTACTGGGTACTAGGTACTAGGTAATAGGTGTTAGGTATTAGGAATTAGGAATTAGGAATTAGGAATTAGGTGTTAGGCTGGATAACTACTAAAAAAAGTTCCAAATACCTAGTACCCAGTACCTAATACCTAACACCTAAAGCCTAACACCTAACACCCCACCCAATGCTAATTCAATTGCGGGTCTATGGGGTAATTGATCATCTGGCTATATTCTCCCCCAAGATCGGCGAGGGCTTTTTTCCATATAATGCCTGTATCTGTATGGAATACCAGGCTTTTGTTTGCCGGGCGGGTGATCCAGCTTTTCTCGGTTAATTCAGCGGCCAACTGTTGTTCACCCCATCCACTATAACCCACAAACAAACGGATATCATTCGATTGTAAGGTTTTGTTTTGTAAAGCAGACAGTACTATATCAAAATCACCACCCCAGAAAACATGGTCCGTAATCTGTATCCCGTTTGGGATCAGGTCTGGTCGCTGATGTAAAAAATGCAGACTGTCTCTCTGAACGGGCCCGCCATCTTGCAGCGGAATCGGTAAACCAACAGCTTCGGGCATTACATCTTCCAAAGTGATATCCAAGGGTTTGTTTAACACAAAACCAAAACTCCCCTCATCCTGGTGCTCACATAAAAGCACAACTGTTCGAAGAAAATTAGGATCCTTTAAAAAGGGATCTGAAATCAGTAAAATACCTGGCTTTAATTGATCCATAATGAAAAGTTAAGCTAAAGATTTTATTTTGGCAAGCCCGAAAACATGCGTTAAAATGGTGATAAAGCTGCCATTTCAATTTTGCTGCTGCGGGCATACTATTATATTTGTGAGAATGAAGAAAACTTTCCCCGTTATCGTCATACTGATTACCCTCTCTCTTTTAGGGCTTTTTATTGTACAAAGCTCCTGGTTGAATAATTTAATGGAGATAAGGAATTCAGAATTCAGGAATAAGGTAGACAATGCCGGCTTCAGGGTAGCTAATCTGTTGAATGGTTCAGCAAAAAGCACACAATCATTGCGTTTGCCAAAGCGGGGTGGACTCACTTTTAATTCCGATTTCCATCTGCATGTACTAAAACCTCCTACCATCGATCAGCGTTACAGTATGCAGGATGTTTATCGGATGATCCGTACAGAATTAAACGGGGAAGGATTAAAAGATATCAATTTTGAATTTGCAGTCATAGCACCGAATGACGATATTGAAATGGCTACACGAAACTTCTCAAAAGAATATTGGGACACTGTCGTAAACCGCCGTCATTATATTCCAATTGTTCCGGAAAGTGGTTCAGATTTTGAGGGCATCAGCGCACTTGAATCTTTGGTAATAGTAGTGCCCGATTTCAAAAAACAGGTATGGGCCTCTCTTAAATGGGAATTAATTGGTGCCGCATTATTTATGCTGATCATCATTGCTGCTTTTTATGTAACCATTCGCTCCTTGTTGAATCAGAAAAAACTGAGTGAAATTAAAAGTGATTTCATCAACAACATGACGCATGAATTTAAAACACCACTGGCTACCATATCATTGGCTGTTGATGCGATCAAAAACGAAAAAGTACAGGCCGATCCGGCAAAGATGAAATACTTCAGCGGTATCATCAAAGAAGAAAATATTCGCATGAACAAACATGTGGAAACCATATTGCAAGCAGCACTTATGGAGAAGCAGGAGTTGAAGTTAAACCTTGAACCTTTGCATGTACACGATGTGATACAACATGCACTCGATAATCACCAATTGCAATTACAAGATAAAGAAGGGGTGGTAGAACTTCACCTCAATGCAGCCAATGACCTGATTGAAGCAGATGAAGTGCATTTCACCAATATGATCTCTAACCTGGTGGATAATGCCATAAAATATTCGAAAGACAAACCAGTGCTACGCATCACTACCCATAGTACCAATAAAAATATTGTTATCAGGCTCGAGGATAATGGTATTGGTATGAATAAAGAAACATTGAAACGAATTTTCGAAAAATTCTACCGGGCTCATACCGGCAACCTACATAATGTAAAAGGATTTGGTTTGGGTATGAGTTATGTTAAGACGGTAATGGATGCCCATCGCGGAAGAATAAAAGTAGAAAGTACATTAGGTAAGGGTAGTACATTTACGCTGGAAATGTCGTTAAAAAAGCATGAGGACTAATACCGCTAAAATATTCCTGCTAATCTGTATTGCACCATAACAGACATCCATCGCCATAACTTAGAAAGCGATAGCCATTCGTCAGCGCATGATGATAGATATCCTTCCATTTAGGTCCTGTAATAGCGGCTACTAATAATAATAAGGTTGATTGAGGTTGATGGAAATTGGTAATTAACCCGCGTATCATTTTGAATTGATAACCTGGGGCAATGATGATACTTGTTTTGGTTATCAGTCTTTTCATTTCATGTTGCTTCATCCAGTTCAAAAGTGCTTCAATTGCAGCGGAACTTTCTGGAAGTACGCTGCTTTCATAAGGCTCCCATTGGGTAACGGTTAAGTTTTCCGGTTTTATAGAAGGGTCTTGTAAGGTTTTAACACCTAACCAATAAATACTTTCTAAAGTGCGCAGGGAAGTTGTGCCAACTGCAATGATCGGATCCTTAAGTCTGCTTCTTAGTTGTTCAATAATATCAATAGACAGGTCAATATATTCTGCATGCATATCATGATCCTGCATGCGGGTAGCTTTAACAGGTTTGAAAGTGCCTGCTCCAACATGTAAGGTTACAAATGCAGCATCAATTTTTGCAGCAGCAAGATTTTCAAGTAATGCAGGTGTGAAATGCAAACCAGCGGTTGGGGCTGCAACTGAACCATCATGTTTAGCATATACTGTTTGGTATCTTTTATGATCTTCAGGTTCTGCGGCCCTGTTCATATAAGGCGGTAATGGAAGATTGCCTGCAGCATGCAATACTTCCGCAAATGAAAGATCAATATTGTTCCACTCAAGTGAAATGATATAATAATCCAGTGCCTGGTTTATTTTTTTTGCAGTAAGTATGGTATTTTTTCCCTGGTAGGTAAATGATAATTGTAATACAGGTTCCTTCCATTTTTTTGCACCCCCCACTAAACATTTCCAATATACTTTTCCCTTTTGTAACATAGCGGTGGTGATGTCTGGGTATTGATCATCTGGTTCGAGGCAAAATACTTCAATGGTACTACCACTGCTCTTTTGGAACAATAAACGTGCTTCTACAACTTTAGTATTATTAAATACCAGTAATGTTTGTGGTGATAATAAAGCAGGCAGCTGATGATAAAATGTATCCTGTATCTTTCCCTGCTGAAAAACCAATAGCTTGCTTTGGTCTCTTTCTGATAAGGGATATTGTGCAATTTTTTCTACTGGTAAATCATAGGTAAAATCCAGTATGGCTATATCTTTCGGATGCATCACATCAATTTAAGCGGCAAAGTTAATAGCGCAGGGCGATTATCAATTGTAGGATTAGGTAGAATAATACCAATTCCTTACTAGTAAAGCATTTCCCTCCGTTTACTTTTTTGTCTTGACACAAAAAAGTAACAAAAAAAGTCAAGGCTTCAGAAAAAAAGCTAAAATTCATTCCATTGCGCTACAATGGATGAAGACTAAAGCCAAGCTTTCAGTTCAATGATGGGTCGAAACTGTGCTTCAGCTATTGCACATTGCCAAACATCATCCATTGCTTAACGCTCCATTACATGAATTTCTTAACGCTTTTTTTCTAAGGCCGATCGCAAACCCAATAAAATAAGAGGTTTGATACTATTCTACCTAATCCTATATCAATTGTTCATTTCTTTCTGCGTAAGAATTTCAATCCACTCCATTGTTCGCTCACTGAACAAACTTTTACATCTACCCATCCGGTGGGCAATATTATTTCCCTGATACTGTCTTCTGTAAGATCGGTTTGTATGCCTGCAGATTTTTTATACCAGGAAATCCAGATACAACCTCCTTCTGCCACTTTTTGTATTAGGGCAGGCAATACCTTTTGTAAAGAAGCCCGGCTGGTCACAAAACAATGAATAATGTCGGCAGCCTTCGCTGTGGTGGTTAATGAGCCCGTCCAGCCAACCAATTCTGCATAATCAGCCGGAGCATCTACCAGGTGAATCCTGGAATCAGGCTCAATTCCGAGCTTTTGCCATACGGGTTTGCCAGAATATCCGGTGGTTTTCATGAATGCTTTTATAGTTGATAATCAGTTAAATGCGCTATGGGTAAGGGTCTTTCAGGCTTATGCACTTCTTATTAACAGCTATTCACATCTAATTCACATCTTCTTTTGCTAAAACACGCTGTAAATCAAGCTGGTATTGAATTGCAGGCATTTTTCGTTTGTGGATAAATACAATCGCTCCAAATTCGGGTAGAAAGTGGGAAAAAGTGTTATTTTGTGTCAACAAGTGGTAATCTAAACAAATATTTATTCACCAATGACCGGATTTCACGGAGAATATGAAGCTACAGTTGACGCGAAAGGGCGTTTCCTGATTCCTGGCGGACTGAAAAAACAGTTGCCGGAAGGGGAGAACCGTTTCATCCTCAGCCGTGGCTTCGAAAAATGTCTCACGTTATATCCTTTGAAAAGTTGGGAAATAATTATTGCAAAGATCAGCCAGTTGAATGATTTCGACCCCAAGGTACGTCAATTCCGTCGTCAGTTTTTGGGTGGAGCAACCGAAATAGAGCTGGATAGCGCTGGTCGGATGTTATTGCCCGGATCATTGAAGGAGTTTGCCGGCTTAAGCAAGGACATTATCCTGGCAGCAGCCCTTGATCGATTCGAAATCTGGGATGCAGGTAAGTACAAACAGCTCTTTGAGGATTTCTCACCAGAAGCTTTCAGTAGCCTGGCGCAGGAAGTGATGACTGAAAAAATTTGAAAATGAGGCAATTTGAAAATTTGAAAATGACACATGCATGTTGCTTCGTTTTCGACTTTTCTCCGTTGCAGGCATTTTCAAATTCCCAAATTTTCAAATTTTCAAATTAATAAAAAGTGTATCACATCCCCGTCCTCTACAACGAAACGCTCGATGCTTTGTCGATAAACCCCGATGGTGTATATGTGGATTGCACTTTTGGTGGTGGTGGACATAGCAGGGGTATTTTGGAAAAGCTTAGTACGAAAGGCAGATTGATTGCTTTTGACCAGGATGCTGATGCACAGCAGAATTTACCTGATGATAAACGCGTCTTATTTGTGCCACAAAATTTCCGTCACCTGCAACGTTTTTTACGCTTGCATGAAATTGAAAAGGTGGACGGTGTTTTGGCAGACTTAGGCGTTAGTAGTCACCAGTTCGATGAAGGAGAACGCGGTTTCTCTATTCGTTTCTCTGGTCCGCTGGATATGCGCATGGATAGAAGACAACCCTTAAGTGCGGTTGAAATAGTGCGTAATTATTCAGCACAGCAACTGCATAAATTGTTTGAACAATACGGTGAAGTCAGTAATTCAAAAACGCTGGCGCATCATATTGTACAGCAACGCAATCATCTGCAGGTTCAAACTATTGAACAGTTCAAGGCTATGATAAGTCCGGTGGTTAAGGGAAATCCTAATAAGTATTTGGCTCAGGTATTCCAGGCGCTTCGAATGGAGGTAAACGATGAAATGGGGGCTTTGAAAGAAATGCTGCAGCAGATTCCTGCTGTGCTTAAAACAGGTGGCCGTGTTGCCATCATCACCTTTCATTCTATAGAAGACAGGCTGGTAAAAAACTTTTTCCGGCAGGGGAGTTTCGATGAAACACCTGATAACCCCTTCTTGCCTGTTGTGAAAGAGCAGGTGCTGAAAGTGATCACAAAGAAGCCAATAATAGCCGCGCAGGAAGAGTTGAAACAAAATACAAGAAGCAGAAGTGCGAAGCTTAGGGTGGCGGAACGGGTGTAAAAAGAAACATGAAAAGTGCATTCCTCTCTCTCTGCAAAGGAGAGGCTGCTGGAACGAATGAAAATAAATCCCCTCTTTGCGAAGCTTGGGCTAGCGGAACGGTTGAAAAAACATTTCTCCTTCTCTGCGAAGCAGAAGCTATCGGAACGATTGGAAAAAAATCCCCTCTTTGCGAAGCAGAGAGGGCCAGGGTGAGTTAAAAAGATGTCAGAGACAGAAAAAATACAACAAAACAAAAATCCACTGAAAGGCTTATTCAACTATCAGTGGATACTGAAGAATATTCCATTCTTCCTGTTTTTATCTGTGCTGGCGGTATTATATATAGCCAATGGGCACCTGGCGGATAAAACAATCAGGAATATAAATAATACAACTAAAGAACTAAAAGAACTTCAATACGAGTATAAGACACTGAAAAGTGAAGTGATGTTTAAGAGTGAGGAGCAGCAGGTGATCAAAGCAACAGAACCACTCGGGTTGAAAGTGATTAAAGAAACACCGGTGAGATTGAAGAGTGAGAGATAGGGCGTGAGAAGTGAGAGAGGGGTGAAAAGTGAAAGAATTGTACTAGCTCAATGTTTGCCATCGGCAAACAGCATTCCCTCTTTGCGAAGCAGAGAGGGTTAGGGTGAGTTGAAAATATATAACCGTACCAACTTGGAAGTAAAACGCGACATACTATGGAGAGTCTACCTCAGTTATATACTGGTGGTGCTTGTATGTGTGGCCATTTTTGGTAAAGCGGTTTATATACAGCAGGTAGAAGGGTCTTACTGGAGAAGCATGAGTGATAGTCTTCACCAACGCATCGATGAAATAGAAGCAGAGCGAGGTACAATATATAGTGAAGACGGACAAATGCTAAGTACCAGTATTCCGCAATTTGATATTTATATGGATTTCCGCGTTGAATCATTGCGCGCGAAAAATGGCCTCCTGTTCCGTGAAAATGTTGATTCCTTAAGTTATCATCTCTCTAAACTTTTTGGCGATCAGTCTAAAGAAGATTACAAAACATTATTAAAACAGGGCTATAAGAAAAACGATGCCTATTTCCTCCTAAAGAAAAAAATATCTTTTCGTGAGTATGAAGAGCTGAGGAAATTTCCTTTGTTCAAATTTGGACGATACAAAAGCGGATTAATTGCAAACGAAAAAACCATTCGCCTCAATCCGTACAAAATGCTTGCTTTCAGAACCATCGGACTGGCAAGAGATGCGAATAAAGTCGGACTTGAAATGACTTACGACAGTATCCTGAAAGGAAGAAACGGTAAGCAGTTGGTGCGCTCAATTGCCGGAGGTGTTTATGTTCCGGTTGATGCAGATACCTATGAAATTGAACCTGAAACAGGAAAAGATATTGTTAGCACCATTGATGTGTTCATCCAGGAAGTTACAGAGAATGCCCTGATGAAAATGATGGTGAAGAACGAAGCCGAATATGGTACTGCCATAGTGATGGAAACAAAAACCGGAAAAATTAAAGCAGTGGCAAATCTTGGCAAAAGAAGTGCCGGTGAATATTGGGAAGATTTTAATTACGCGATTAGTCCATCTGAGCCGGGTTCCACTTTCAAGCTGGCCACCATGATTGCTTTACTTGAAGATAAAAAAGTAAACCTCAATCAAGGCGTTGACCTGGAAGGCGGTACTTGGAAAGTGGCCGGACAGGTAGTATACGATAGTGAGAAGCATGGTCGTAATATGGTTACCGTGAAACAGGCATTCGAGTTGAGCTCAAATGTGGGTATGGCCAAACTTGCGGTCGCGCATTATGCATCAAACCCTAACCGTTTTATAAGTCACCTGAAGAAAATGCGGATGGATACTTTAACGGGTATTGATCTGACAGGCGAACGTAGACCAACCATTTTTAAACCGGGTCATAAACTATGGGGTCCCACCACGCTTCCATGGATGGCTTTTGGATATAATTTATTGGTGAGTCCGCTACAAACCGTTTCACTGTATAACGCTGTGGCGAATAATGGACGAATGATGAAACCTTATCTGGTTAGCGCGGTAAAAGAAGAAGGTGTTTTACAAAAAAGTTTCTCGCCTGTTGTGGTAGATGAAAAAATCTGCAGTGACGAAACATTGCGCCAACTGCGTGAATGTCTTGAAGGTGTTTGTATTTCCGGAACGGCCGCTTCACTGTTCAAAGAAACACCTTATAAAGTAGCAGGTAAAACTGGTACAGCATTGGTGGCAAATGGAAACAGGGGTTATGCAGATAAAGTTTACCAGTCTTCTTTTGCAGGTTATTTCCCTGCCAATGATCCACAGTACACTTGTCTGGTTGTGATAAAAAATAAACCACATGCAGCGGTTTATTATGGGGGCTCTGTTGCTGGTCCGGTATTTAAAGAGATAGCCGATCGCCTGTACAGCACTTATGTACGCGTAAACAATCTTGCAAAAAAATCGAGTGGGTTAGATAGCAGCTATTTCGCGTATGCCGGTTATAAAAGTGATCTCGCGACTGTAGTAAAACAATTAAGTATTAGCTATAAAGATTCAAGTAAACGCATTGATGAGTGGGTTGCTATTAATGGAAAAAATAAACAGGTATCCATCAATACTAAACCCGTTTCAGATAAGTCAATGCCACAACTTAAAGGGATGGGATTGAAAGATGTGGTTTACCTGTGTGAAAACCTTGGATTAAAAGTTCATGTGCAAGGCAAAGGAAAAGCAGTTGCACAATCGGTACAGGCAGGTGAGGCAATAGCGAAAGGACAACTAGTAACAATAGCATTCAATTAAAATGACAAAACTGCAAGACATATTATATCGGGTTCACCTCAAACAGGTGCATGGCAGTACTGATATAACTGTTTCAGGCATTCAGATTGATTCCAGAAAACTGGAAGCGGGAAATGTTTTTGTGGCCATCAGGGGAGTTGTTTCTGATGGACATGAATATATAGATAAAGCTATTGCAAACGGTGCCAGTGTTATAGTATGCGATACTATGCCTGCCAGGTTTGAAGATGGGATCACTTACCTGGAAGTGGCAGATACGCAGGAAGCTGTGGCATATATGGCACACCAGTTTTATGATGAGCCATCCCTCAAGCTTAAATTGGTTGGGGTGACTGGTACGAATGGGAAAACTACTATTGCTACGGTGCTTTTCAAATTGTTTAATAAGCTTGGGTATAAATGCGGATTAATTAGCACGGTACAAAACCAGATCGGTGATGAAATCATTCCATCTACTCACACAACACCAGATGCGGTAAGTCTTAATGCCTTATTGAAACTGATGTTAGATGCAGGATGCAGTCATGTTTTCATGGAGTGCAGCAGTCATGCTATACACCAGCACAGAATCACCGGATTACAATTTACCGGGGCACTGTTTAGTAATATCACCCATGACCACCTCGATTATCATAAAACTTTTGAAGAATACATCAGGGTAAAAAAATCATTCTTCGATCATTTGCCTGCAACTGCATTTGCTATTTCAAATGCAGACGATAAAAGAGGAGAAGTGATGTTGCAGAATACACAGGCCAGTAAATATATGTACAGCCTTAAAACCGTAGCAGCATTTAAAGGAAAAATACTGGAGAATGCACTCACCGGTCTTATAATGACGATAAACGATAAAGAAGTGCATTTCAGACTGATCGGAGAGTTTAATGCATATAATCTCCTGGCAGTATACGGTGCAGCGGTTTGTTTGGGAGAAGATAGTGAAGAAGTGCTTACGGCACTTAGCATGTTAAGCGGTGCTGAAGGAAGGTTTGATTATGTGATCAGCGGAGGATTAATCATCGGTATTGTAGATTATGCGCATACGCCGGATGCATTGGAAAATGTGTTGATGACTATTAAAAAATTGCGGAAGGGGCATGAGCAGGTTATTACTGTAGTCGGATGCGGTGGCGACAGAGACAAAACCAAGCGCCCTGTTATGGCACAAACAGCCTGCGATTTAAGCGACAGGGTAATTCTTACCAGCGATAATCCCAGAACAGAAGAGCCGGAAGCTATTTTGAGAGATATGGAAACGGGTTTAGGCAGTTCAGCAAAAAGAAAATATATCAGTATAGTAGACAGAAAGGAAGCAATAAGAACAGCGGTAAGTTATGCAGGACCAGAAGATATTATACTGGTAGCAGGAAAGGGACATGAGAAATACCAGGATATAAAAGGAGTAAAACATGCTTTTGATGATAAGCAGGTTTTACTGGAAATGTTTGCGGCGCTTAAAAAATAACCTACAAAACCAAACACCAATATGCTGTATCAATTATTTACATGGCTAAAGCAGGAATTCAATGTACCAGGTGCGGGTATGTTCCAGTTCCTGACTTTCAGGATAGCTATGGCTGTTTTGCTATCGCTGGTAATAGCTACAGTATATGGTAAGCGACTAATCCTTTTCCTGCAAAAGAAACAGATTGGTGAAACTGTAAGGGATCTTGGTCTGCAGGGCGAACACCTGAAAAAGGGAACCCCAACCATGGGTGGGATCATCATTTTACTTAGCATATTGATCCCAACATTGCTTTTTGCCAATCTCGACAAAGTATATATCCGTTTGATGGTGCTTTGTACGGTATGGCTCGGCATTATTGGCTTTCTGGATGATTATTTCAAGATCAAAGCAAGAAGGGCCGCTTTGCAAAAAGGAGAATCTTATAAAAAGAAAGATAGTGATGGTCTGGCAGGCGTTTCAAAAATTATTGGTCAGGTAGGATTAGGTATCATCATAGGTGTTACACTTTATTTTAGTAATGCCGTAACGGTCGAAAGAGAAATCATATCTACCAATGTTGTTGAACTGCAAAAAGGTGAACGACTGGCAAAAGATACCAATATCATCACCAGAAATATCAATGGTGTAGAGCGCAGGTATGTAAAAGTGAAAACACCGATCACAACTATCCCGTTTGTAAAAAACCATGAATTCAATTATAGTAAACTCATTAGCTGGATGGGTGAGGGGGCAGAAAAGTACACCTGGATCATCTATATATTGATTGTCACTTTTATTATAACTGCAGTATCTAACGGCGCAAATATTACCGATGGAATCGACGGACAGGCTGCAGGTGTGAGTGCCATTATTGGCGTAGCACTTGGTGTGTTTATATATGTGAGTGGTAACTATGTATTGGCAGATTACCTGAATGTAATGTATATCCCTAATCTTGGTGAACTCTCCATTTTTGTAGGTGCGTTTGTCGGAGCCTGTATCGGATTTCTCTGGTACAATGTTTACCCTGCACAGGTATTTATGGGCGATACAGGAAGCTTGGCATTGGGTGGTATCATCGCATCGCTGGCCATTATTGTACGAAAAGAATTACTTATTCCAATTTTCTGTGGTGTATTCCTGGTAGAACTGGTGAGTGTGATGTTGCAAGTGAGTTATTTCAAATATACCAGAAAGAAATTCGGTGAAGGAAGAAGAATATTCCTGATGAGTCCCCTGCACCACCATTACCAGAAGAAAGGTTTTCATGAAAATAAAATAGCAATCAGGTTCTGGATTGTAACGGTGTTATGTGTTGTAATGTCGATACTGACCCTGAAAATGAGATAGAGCAAATGAAGCAACACAGACTTGTTATACTGGGTGGGGGAGAAAGCGGTGTAGGAGCTGCTATTCTTGGCAAACAAAAAGGATACGATGTGTTCCTTAGTGATGGTGGTGTAATAAAACCTGGGTATGAAAAAACGCTCATTGAAAATAATATCGAATTCGAATCGGCTAAACATACACTTGAGCTGATACTGAATGCAGATGAAGTGATGAAGAGTCCGGGCATACCGGAAAAAAATGAAGTGGTGAAAGCCATACGTGCAAAAGGTATTCCGGTGATCAGTGAGATTGAGTTGGCTTACAGGTTTAAAGGGAACTCAAAGATTGTGGCCATTACGGGTAGTAATGGTAAAAGCACAACCACTTCTTTGATTTATCATATCTGTAAAACAGCAGGATTAAACTGTGCACTGGTAGGCAATATTGGTTATTCGTTTGCCAGGCAGGTAGCAGAAGATCCGAAAGAGATATATGTGGCAGAAGTGAGTTCTTTTCAACTGGATGATATAAAAGATTTCCGTGCGGATGTAAGTGTGTTATTGAATATTACGGAAGATCATCTCGACAGGTATGATTATAAGTTCGAGAACTATATCAACAGCAAATTCAGGATCATTGAAAACCAAACGGCTGACGATTATTTCATCTACTGCGAAGATGATGAAGTGATCATGGAAAAATTGAGACTACTAACCATCCATACTAACCCATTACCATTCTCTATGAAACACGAAGTAAAAAAAGGCGGCTACATCAAGGGCGACCAGATGATGCTAAGAATCCAGGAAGAAAGAGTAAGCATGAGTATTTACGATTTTGCCCTTAAGGGGAAACACAACAACTACAACACTATGGCTGCAGGAATAGCCGCTACCACTTTGGGTATCAGAAAGGAAAAAATCCGTGAAGCAGTGAAAGATTTTCACAGCCTCGAACACAGGATGGAATTTGTTGCCATGGTACGTGGTGTTGAATTCATTAACGATAGTAAGGCAACCAACATAAACAGTACCTGGTTTGCCCTCGAAAGTATGACTAAGCCTACCGTACTCATACTAGGAGGGACAGATAAAGGCAATGATTATTCCTTACTGGAAGAATTGGTAAAAGAAAAGGTGAAAGCTATTGTTTGTATGGGTATAGACAATAGTAAAATAATAGAGGCATTTAAAGATATCGTACCTGTAATTGTTGAAACGGATAGCGCTAAAAAAGCGGTGAATGCTTCTTTTAAACTTGCGGCAAAAGGTGATATGGTTTTGCTGAGTCCGGCTTGTGCAAGTTTCGACCTGTTTAAAAATTATGAGGATCGCGGTACGCAATTTAAAGACGCCGTAAAAGAATTGTAATAACCCGCCCGCGGGTTACTCATTGAAGAATGAACTGTTGACATTGATATTATGCCAGAAGTAACCGATAAATTGTTTTCACAAATACCCAGCGTGCAAGGTGTACGAAGCCAGCTTGTTGACAGGGCAAGAGGTGATAAGTATATCTGGGGTATTGTGTTGCTATTATCCCTGATCTCTATACTGGTGGTATATAGCGCAACCGGATCACTTGCTTATAAAATGTACAAAGGGAATACCAATGTGTACCTTTTTAAGCAGGTTTCGTTTACACTGGTAGGACTTATGCTGATATATTTTCTGCACAGGATCAATTACTCCCTGTTTTCAAGAATAGCAACAATTCTATTCCTGCTGTCTATTCCGCTGCTGATTTATACACTGTTTTTTGGTGCAAAGATTAATGAAGGAAGTCGTTGGATTAAACTGCCGATTATTCACCTCACTGTACAAACAAGTGATCTGGCTAAGCTGGCATTATTTATGTATATCTCCAAACTGCTGAGTAAAAAGCAGGAAGTGATCAAGGATTTTAAAAAAGGGTTTATACCAATTGTAACACCTGTACTTATTATATGTGCGTTGATTATGCCGGCTAACTTATCAAATGCATTGTTAACAGGTGCAACTTCTTTGTTGTTAATGTTTATTGGCAGGGTAAGCTTGAAACATATTTTGTTAACCATCGGTGTGGCCTTGATACCCGTTGCATTTATTGTATCGGTAGCTGTAATGACACACCAGAGCAAAGCCAAAAATGGTGATGCAGTTGTAGCAGAGAAAGCAAAATCGATCGGACGTTTCGGTACCTGGGTAAAACGTGTGCAGGATTTTATTTATGCAAAAGAAGCAGAAGTGCCTTATCAGGTTCAACAAGCTAAAATTGCCATTGCTAATGGTGGTGTTTTAATGGGATTAGGGCCAGGTAATAGTCAGCAAAGAAATTTTCTTCCACAGGCCTATAACGATTTTATTTATTCCATCATCATTGAAGAGTATGGGTTGATTGGAGGAGCATTTATGATATTTATTTATCTCGTTTTCTTATTTCGGTGTATCAGGATATTCAGAAAATGTCCTTATGCATTTGGTGCATTTCTGGCACTGGGACTAAGCTTTACATTGGTAATACAAGCTGTTGCGAATATGGCTGTTAATGTAAACCTCGTACCGGTAACGGGCGTAACCCTTCCATTGGTAAGTATGGGAGGTAGTTCTTTTCTGTTTACCTGTTGCGCAATCGGAATTGTATTAAGTGTGGCGAGAAATGTGGAGCAAATAGAAGGTAAGCCTGAGCCAGAACCGATAGTTGTTCATCCTTTAACAGATACCCCTGCTTAGACTATGAAAAAGAAAATCATCATAGCCGGTGGAGGTACTGGCGGACATATTTTCCCGGCAATAGCCATAGCAAATGCCATTAAAAAGCAGGCGCCTGATACTGAATTTCTATTCATCGGTGCGCAGGGTAAAATGGAAATGGAAAAAGTGCCGCAGGCTGGTTATAAAATTGAAGGATTAGATATTGCCGGATTTAACCGATCAAATCTCTTTAAAAATATTTCACTTCCGCTTAAACTGATCAGGAGTTTTTGGAAAGTGAGAAAACTTGTGAATCAGTTTCAGCCAGATGCTGTAATAGGTGTTGGGGGCTATTCCACTTTTCCTGTGTTAAGATATGCACAGCAAAAAGGCTTACCAACTTTTATCCATGAAGCCAATTCATTCGCAGGTAAATCGAATATGTTATTGGGTGCCAGAGCTGCCAAAATTTTTGTTGGTACTACCGATATGGAAAAGTTTTTCCCGCCTGAAAAAATTATGGTTACTGGGAATCCTGTAAGACAATCAATAACAGGTGTTGATGCAGTAGCTAAAGATAAGGCGCTGGAAAGATTTGGATTAAAAAATGGAGCTACCACAATTCTGGTAATGGGGGGAAGCTTAGGAGCAAAGAGTATTAATGATGTAATCGCAGCGCATATTCATGAATTTCATTCCATGAATATTCAACTGATATGGCAAACCGGAAAAAATAATGCAGGTGCTTATAAGGAAAGAGGAAAATCATATGCTAACGTGTGGGTAGATACATTCATTACGGATATGGAAATGGCTTATGCAGCGGCAGATATCGTAGTGTCTCGCGCTGGTGCTATGTCGGTAGCAGAAATATGTGTAGTGAAAAAGCCGGCCATTTTTGTTCCTTATCCTTTTGCGGCCGAAGATCATCAAACAGTAAATGCAATGCACCTTGTTTCAAAAGGTGCGGCATGGTTGGTTAAAGATAATGAAGCACCGAAAGAGCTCTATTCAAAAATGGTGGAACTCGCAAAAGATAAAGCAATGCAAATGGAATTGATAGCGAAAATCACACCGCTGGCTATTATAAATGCTGATGAAATGGTGGCAACAGAAATACTAAAATACATACGTGGTTAAGTTAAACGACATACAGAAAATATATTTTATCGGCATCGGTGGCATTGGTATGAGTGCACTGGCTAGGTATTTTAAATCGAGGGGTGTTGCCGTAAGTGGATATGATAAAACCGTTACGCCGCTGACCACTGCACTTGCCGAGCAAGGTATTGATATTCATTATGAAGAGCGGGTTGATCTTGCCCCTAAAGATGTTGATGCAGTTGTATACACACCCGCTATTCCTGTAACACATGCTGAGCTGGTTTATTACAGGGAGCAGGGATATGTTGTGGTTAAAAGAAGCGATGTGTTACAATGGATCACTGAAGGCTCTTTCAATATCTGTGTAGGAGGTACCCATGGTAAAACAACGGTAACCTCTATGATTGCTCATTTATTAAGGCATTCAGGATACGGGTGTAACGCATTTCTCGGAGGTATTGCTGCAAACTACAATACCAATTTCTGGAGCAGTGAAAGAAATGTAGTGGTGGTAGAAGCTGATGAATATGATCGAAGCTTTCTGAAATTAGTGCCGGATATAGCTGTGGTAACTGCAATTGATCCAGATCACCTCGATATATATGGTACCCCGCAGGAAGTAGAAAATGCCTTTGTTGCTTTTGCGCAAAAAGTAAAACCAGGCGGATGTCTTGTAACCAAAAAGGGATTAAGCAGGGAAGCTGAATTAATGGCCGCGCATAATTACAGGTACAGCTATAATTCACCCGAAGCAGATGTTAAAGCAGTAAACCTGGAAGTAAAAAATGGCAGCTACCATTTTAATGCTAGTGGTCCGGGCTGGATGGTTGAAAATATTACCCTTACAATGGGAGGGTTTCACAATATCGAAAATGTAATAGCGGCTATTACTGTAGCTAAATATTTGAATATTGAAGATGATGCCATTCGTGCGGCAGTAGCAGATTTTAAAGGTGTTCGCAGAAGATTTGAATATGCGTTAAAAACAGATGAGCATGTGGTGATTGATGACTATGCACATCATCCGGAAGAGTTAAGGGCTTTAATCACTGGAGTAAGGAGCATATTTCCGAACCATAAGCTTACCCTGGTATTTCAGCCTCATTTATTCAGCAGGACAAATGACCTTGCCGATGATTTTGCAAAAAGCCTGGATATGGCTGATGAAGTAGTGTTATTACCAATCTACCCGGCTCGCGAATTGCCCATGCCGGGTGTGACAAGTGAACTCTTACTTCATAAAATGAAGTTGGCAGACAAACAAATACTTGAAAAGGAAGCCATGTTGGCTTGGGTAAAAGAACAACGGCCTTCGTTGGTGGTAATGGCCGGGGCAGGTGATATAGATGCATTGGTGAATCAGGTTAAAAATATACTGGAACAATAATAAGCAGATGCGCAAAGTGGATTGGAAAAAAAGACTGGTACAGGCTGCCTGGATTTTGGCAGGGGTTGGTACTATCGTACTGATGGGCGCTGCTATGCAAAAGAAAAGCCAAAAGGCCTGTAGCGATATTAAGATTGAAATATCAGGGATAGAGGAAAATATGTTTATCGATGAAAAAGATATTCTTGAATTGATCAACCAGCAACAGAAAACCATCGGAACACCGATAGCAAAGCTTAATCTCAGAGCGATGGAAGCAGCTATGGAAAAAAATCCCTGGGTAAGAAATGCAGAGCTTTTTATCAATAATCAACAAGTGCTGGAGGTTCAGATCGATGAAAGGCAACCAGTAGCAAGGGTTTTTACAACACAGGGAGGTTCCTTTTATGTGGATAGTGGCGGACTAAGACTCCCCCTGAGTGACAGACTAAGCGCACGTGTGCCAATGTTCACAGGGTTTCCATCAGATAATATTAAGCTATCAAAACCAGATAGTTTATTACTGAATGATATAGTAAAACTGGGCAGTTATATACTGGAAGACAGTTTTTGGATAGCGCAGGTGGCACAGATTGATATAGAACCGGGTAACCAGTTTGAACTGGTGCCGGTATTTGGTGAACATATTGTTAGCATCGGAGGGGCAACTGATCTTGATGCCAAGTTTAACCGCCTGTATACTTTTTATAAGCAGGCCTGGTTACAGCATGGTATCCATTATTATGAACGAATCAATGTACAATATGATAAACAGGTGGTGGCAGTAAAAAGAGGCATGAGTGGTATTAAACAAGATTCAACCGCAGCACTGGAACTGATCAGGCAGATGACAGCCCCGGTTACAGACAGATCTGTTTTGCCGGTTGAAACAACAAAGACTCCGGTAAAAGACAGTGTTGTAAAATTATCGGCACCGGTTAAAAGTCCTGTTAAAGAAACACCTCCTCCAAAAACTGTTACCAACATCAACAATAAAACAAATACGAAACCGTTATCGAAGAAGGCTGAGCAGAAAAAAGAGGAAAAGACAATAAAGCCTAAGCCTAAAGCAGTGATGAAGAAGAGTGAGTAATGAGTGTGAATTGTCAATGGTGAATTGTGAATGTATTGACCATTCACCATTGACAATTCACGCAAAAAAATGGAAACAACTAAAACGCATACCTTATGAATCACAATGAATCACCAATCATTGTTGGTCTGGACATCGGAACTACAAAGATCGCAGCTATTGCAGGTCGCAAAAACGAGTATGGCAAATTGGAGATACTCGGGTTTGGACGTGCCAACAGCAGCGGCGTGCAGCATGGTCAAGTGTTGAATATCGACCAAACGATCAAAGCAATCCAACAGGCTTTGTTAAACTGCTATGAAAGTAATCCTGATCTGGAGATCAATGAAGTATATGTGGGTATAGCCGGACATCATATCAAAAGTCTCCAAACCAGGGGAGATATGGTTCGCCAGGATCCGGAAACCGAAATACAACGCTGGGAAATTGACCAGTTGCTGAACAATCAGCGCAAAACATTTATTCCTGCAGGTGATCAGATTATTGATGTGATACCACAGGATTTTCATGTAGATAATATCCAGAACATCAAGGACCCCGTTGGATATAATGGCGTTAAAGTAGGAGCCAATTTTCATATCATTACCGGCGACAGAAACGCTATTCGTAATATCCACCGCGCTGTTGACAGAAGCGGTTTAAGCACTAAAGACCTTGTATTACAACCATTGGCTTCTGCAAGTGCTGTAATGAGTGAGATCGACATGGAAGCAGGTGTTGCCATCCTTGATATTGGTGGTGGTACCAGTGACCTGGCTGTTTTTTATGAAGGTATCCTGAAGCATACAGCGGTTATTCCTTTTGGTGGTGAAAATATTACCAATGATATCCGTATGGGATTAGGGGTATTAAAAAGCCAGGCTGAAGCCATGAAAGTGCAGTTTGGTAGTGCTTTAGCTGATGAAGCCAAAGCTAATGCCTATATCACCATTCCTGGACTGAAAGGCATGCCTGCAAAAGAAATCAGTGTTAAAAACCTGGCAGCAATTATCCAGGCGAGAATGAGTGAAATACTTGATTTTGTTACTTACCATATTAAAACAGTGGGTCTCGACAGCCGTGCGCTGAATGGTGGTATCATCCTTACTGGTGGCGGATCTCAGTTGAAACACCTGATTCAATTAACAGAATATACTACCGGCTTGAATGCAAGAATCGGGTTGCCGAACGAACACCTGGCTCCGAACCATATTGAAGAGTTGAAGAAGCCGATGTATGCTACCTGTCTTGGGTTGATACTTAAAGGTTACAGCGACTACGATCATAAGTACAAAGAGTTTAATGAACAATTCAAGAAGATCGAAGTGCCTAGGAACCTGAAAGTTGAAGCTGCAGCCGAGGTAGAAATGCCAGTAACATCGGCACCTCAGGAAGTAGACGGAAATGCAAGAAAACAGAAGTTCTGGGATAAGTTTAAAAACAACCTGATAGATCTGTTTAAAGAAGAGGAAGACCAGGTAATAAAATAAAATACAGTTAACATACGTTTCCTATATATCGTCCCATTGAAAACACAGTAATCTACTAACCCCTATAAATCGTTCTCTATGATTCACTTTGATCTTCCCAAACAGAAATCTTCCATCATCAAGGTACTTGGTGTTGGAGGCGGCGGGAGCAACGCTGTTAACTTCATGTTTGATCAGAATATCGAAGGTGTTGATTTTATTATCTGTAATACCGACGCCAAAGCAATCGAACAAAGCAAGATCCCGAATAAAATACAATTAGGCCCACACCTTACACAAGGTTTAGGCGCAGGTGCCAACCCTGAAGTTGGTAAAAAAGCAACGGAGGAATCGCTCGAAGAAATCAAACGCATACTTGAAGTAAATACCAAAATGGCATTTATTACTGTAGGTATGGGTGGTGGTACCGGTACAGGAGGAGCTCCAATTATTGCACAAATCTGTAAAGAACTTGGCATACTTACCGTTGGTATAGTAACAACGCCATTCGGATTTGAAGGCCCGCGCCGACAGCTACAGGCTGACGAAGGTATTCGCCAGTTAAAGCCTTATGTGGATACATTGCTGGTAATCAGCAACGATAAACTGAGGATCCAATATGGTAACCTCAAAATGAAAGAAGCATTTGCAAAAGCAGATAATGTTTTGGCAACTGCTGCGAAATGTATTACAGATGTAATCAACAGCCGTGGACATATCATCGTCGATTTTGCGGATGTATGTACGGTGATGAAAAATGGCGGTGTAGCAATTCTCGGTAAAGCAGAAGTAGAAGGTGAAAACCGTGCGCAACTTGCCATTGAAGAAGCACTTTCCTCTCCATTGCTGAATGATAATGATATCAGAGGAGCTAAATGGATACTCATTAATATCAACAGTGCTGAAGGTGATCATGAGTGTACCATGGATGAATTGGAAACCATCAATAATCACCTGCGCATGCAGGCTGGCGAAGACACAGATGTGATTGTTGGTATGGGTTATGATAATACACTGGATAAAAAAATTGGTATCACACTGATTGCAACTGGATTCGAACACAAAGACCCTTTCGCAAAACCAGTTGAGCAAAAAAAGCCAGAACCCAAGCAGGAGAAGATTGTTATGACATTGGATGTTGAACAGGCAGAACAAAAGCCGGTACAGCAACCAGTTCAACAAACACTCCCCCTTGAAGATAAAGATCCATTTGCACCAAGAATGGAAGAAGCGGTTGAAGAAACACCGGTGCTGAATATTTTTGCCGCTACACCTATTGTAGCTGAGGAACCAGTGGTTGAAGAACCAGCAGAAAATTTCACACTACAGTTTGAACTAAGTACTGAAATAACGGAAGAAATAGCTGTACCTGAAGTTCCTAAAGAAGAAGTACATGTTACTAAATCTATAGTACAGGATGAGATGCTGCAGTTCAAAGTAAACGAACAGCCTCAACAACCAGTAACTACCATGTTCAGCAAACCCATGAATATTTACGCTGAGCCTGAAAAACAAGCACCAGCTCCTTTACAGGAAATGGTGCAGCCTGTAAAACAGATTGTAGAAGAAAAACCAGTAGCGCAGGAAGAAGATATGATGATGCAACTGGTAGAGAAAGAAGAAAAACCAGCTCCTGTAGTTGCAGTTGCTCCGCCAACAAACTTTATTGATGATTCGGTATTAGATGATGCGGAAGAGCAGAAAAGAAGGGCAGCAGAGCGCATTCAGAAATTACGTAATCTTTCTTTTAACATGAATAACAGCACGGACGCAAATAATGAGTTTGACAATGTGCCAGCATATGTAAGAAGAAATATGGAACTTTTTGGAAATACACTTACTTCTGTGGAAGACTTTTATAGTAAATACACAGTAGGTAAGGATGAAAATAATCAGACCCAAATTTCTACCATCAATACTTTTTTGGATGGTAAGAAGCCTGATTAACGATTGCTTATCATAGCGTTTTAGCCTGGTGATTTTAGTTGTTGACCCCGACCTATGCGTCGGGGTTATTTTTTAGAACATTATTGTCGGATATTTGTTATACCTGTACAATCATGGAAACAATACTTATTACTGGTGGAACGGGTATGATAGGCCATTACCTCACCAAATTACTGGTGGAGAGGGGCTATCGTGTAACCTGGCTAAGCAGAAAAGCTGGAGAAGCATACGTTGACGGAAAACAGATTAGTATTTATTCATGGAATATTCAGGAGCAAACCATTGAAGAAGCAGCAATCAGTAGCGCTGATCATATCATCCATTTAGCTGGGGCAGGAGTAGCAGATAAAAGGTGGACAGAAGCCCGTAAAAAAGAAATACTGGATAGCAGAACTCACAGCAGTAAGTTATTGGTGCAGGCACTTCAAACGATGCCTAATAAAGTTAAAACTGTTGTAAGTGCGTCCGCAATTGGCTGGTATGGTCCAGACCGGGAAGATGTTCGATTGCCGTTTACCGAGGACATGCCTGCTTATCCTGGTTTTTTGGGCGATACCTGTAAAGCATGGGAGGAGAGCATAGCTCCAGTTACAGACAGTAATAAGCGACTGGTTCGTTTGCGTGTTGGAATAGTATTGAGTGGGACCGGAGGTGCTATTGCTGAATTTAAAAAACCAATTGCTGCAGGCATCTTACCCATATTTGGTACAGGAAAACAAGTAGTAAGCTGGATACATATAGAAGACCTGTGTAGGCTCTTTATCTATGCCATAGAAAACCCGGAGATAGCAGGGGTATACAATGCAGTGTCTCCAAATCCGGTATCAAGCAGAAACCTGATGAAGGCCCTTGCAAAAACTATGCGCAGGTCATGGGCCATCCCAATTCCAATACCTGCATTCTTTTTAAAACTATTATTGGGAGAAATGAGTATCGAAATCCTCAAAAGCACAACCGTAAGCAGCCGGAAAATCCAGGCCACAGGTTTTGTTTTTAACTATCCGGGAATTGAGGAAGGGGTTAGGGGTTAGGTATGAGGTATTAGGTGTTAGCCATTAGCCATTAGCTATTAGCACTAATACCATAACCTAAAGTTTTTTAAATCACTTATAAATCACCCATAAATCAGACATCAGACATCAGACATCAGACATCCGCCATCAGCGATCTGCCATCCTAAAGGTCTCTCCTCTTATGTATTCTATAGCAAATAAACCAGATTAGTGCAGTTAATACAAGGGTTAAGCCAACATGCATTGGGATGGCATCAAGTGCTTTTTGATATCCGGCTTTCATGTCTTGCCCGAATTTGCCAATAAACGCAGGTACAGGAATTAATCGGTCTGATATTTCAAATGGGAAAAATTTTCCGATATCAGTTTTTACCTGGTATTTAAACCAGGATACAGCAATGTTTTCCAGTATAAGGTAATGAAACAGAAATAGGCCGAGTGCAATGAAGGCTTTTTTAATCAAATACCCCAGTAAAAAAGCAATAGATAACTGTGAAAATGTCTGGAGAAAAAATAATGGTATGTATTGCAATTGTTCTGACCAGCGGTAGAAATTTTTATCGTCAGTGTATGCGCCATAAGCAATGGCAACAATCGCATAAGATAATGTGATGATGAATGTTACTATCAATACATCGCAGAGCTTACTCGTTATGAAATCTTTTCTTGACCAACCATCAATGATATTCTGTCGATGTGTTCTATAATTGTATTCATTGGTTACCAGCATAATTACAAGTATTGCGGGTAATACAATAAAGAATGAGGAGAAGAATGCAACAGTATGCCATGTTTCAGGAAAAGCATAGGGGTTGCCCAGAAGCATTTTTGCTATTTCTCCCATTTCTTTTCCTTTGGTAATATCTTCATACACCTTCAGGAACATCAGGTTAATGCTGGGATAGGTTAAGGCAACGATACCTAACATCCACCAGAATGCCGGGTATTTTTTAATTTTTAACCATTCTATTTTTATAAGGGAAAGCATAGTTTCTTTTTTAGGATGAATTAGTCGTTGGTTAATTCGAAGAACTTGGTTTCAAGACTCTTCTTCTTTAACAATAATTGATTGAGTACAACGCCATGTTCGAAGCAATGGCGGTTCAGGTCTTCCATGCGGGCAGTGCCGAGTGGGAAAAACAATTCAAACAATTTGCCATCTTGCTTCAGGTGCGAATGGCCGTTATAGCTTTCTAATACAGCTTTAAGTTTATCTGTATCTGTGGCAGAAATTTCAACGATATCTTCATTAGCCAATACTTCATCAACTTTTCCCGCAGTAATTAATGTGCCTTTTTTGAGGATGGCTACATGGGTGCAAACTTTTTCAACTTCATCGAGCAGGTGACTTGCCATGATGATGGTTTTTCCTTCCCTTGCCAGTTGCTTAATTAATTCCCTGATCTCCGCAATACCAACCGGATCGAGTCCGTTGGTTGGTTCATCAAACACCAGCACTTCCGGATTACCCAGTAATGCGGCTCCTATTGCAAGCCTTTGTTTCATACCTAAGCTATAGGTTTTGAACTTGCTGTTTTTACGTGCAGACAGTTTAACAATTTCCAAAACCCTGTCTATATCTGCAGCATCACCACGCCCACTGATTGCCTTGGTAATATTGAGGTTGTCAACAGCGGAGAGATAATGATAAAAATTGGGGGTCTCAAGCAATGATCCAATCTGTTTCCTTGTTTCTGGTGAACCCGGTTTTCCAAACCAGGCATAAGTGCCTGAATTCGATTGTAAAATATCCAGGATAATACTCAACATGGTTGTTTTTCCACTACCATTTGGACCCAGGATACCGAAAACACAGCCTTGGGGAACATCAAAAGAAACATTGTTCAATGCCTGGATAGATCCATATCTTTTAGATATTCCCTGTATAGAGAGGACAGGTTGCATAAGCAGTTGTTAACGATGAATAATAATCAAGGCATATTAATGCCTTAATTCCGAAGATACTTAGAATATTTTCAGATTCCCAGAAATGGGATGATCTGTTTTTTACATGTATCAGCGGTAGAAGGGGAGGGCGAATATATCACCAACCCTCTGCGAAACCTCCGTTTTCTCTCTGTCTCTGCGGTGAGTAAAAGGTCTGTTTACCGCAGAGGCACTAAGTGAGCAGAGGCTTCGCAGAGTGGGGTGATTAATTCCTGAGCGGGCGCCCGCTTTTGAGAACACTTTGGATACGTTCGAGGGTTTTTCTTTCTCCGCAAAGACTTAAAAAGGCTTCTCTTTCAAGATCCAGTAAATATTGTTCGGTTACGAGGGTTGGTTCACTAAGATCGCCTCCACACATTACATAAGCCAGTTTACGCGCAACTAATGCATCGTGGTCGGTTGCGTAGTTGCCTCTCCACATGCCATTTATGCCAGCGTAGAGGGCACCAAGTGCGGAGCGGCCGAGCACTTTAATATCGCTTCGTTGTATTGGTGTAGTGTAGCCACTATCATATAATTCAATAACAGATTTTTTTGCTTCGGTGAGTCTTCTGCCGAGGTTCATCACTATTTCATCAGCACCCTTTCTCAGAATACCCATTTCAACAGCTTCCTGTGCAGAGGTAGCTACCTTGGCGGTTGCGATGGATAAAAACCGATTCTTTAAAGTGATGGTTTCTGGTTCATCTTCGTGCATATCATCTGCAGCACGTAATACAAATTCTTTTGTTCCACCACCACCGGGTATCAATCCAACGCCCAATTCAACCAGTCCAATATAAGTTTCAGCAGCCGCACAAATTTTATCGGCATGCAGGTTCATTTCACAACCACCGCCCAGGGTAAGCCCGTGAGGGGCCGTAACAACCGGAACAGAAGAATATCGCACACGCATCATAGTATTTTGGAACATGCGTATAGCCATATCCAGTTCATCATATTCCTGTTCAATGGCCAGCATAAAGATCATGCCTACATTTGCACCGGCACTGAAGTTGGCGCCTTCGTTTCCGATGATCAGTCCTTTGAATTTTTCTTCAGCGATACCGATAGATTTGTTGATGCCTTCCAAAACCTCGCCGCCGATACTATTCATTTTTGTGCTCCATTCTAAACCGGCAACACCATCACCGATATCGTATAATCTGCAGGCACTGTTTTTCCAAACGAGTTTGTCTTTATGATTATTGAGTACTAAGAATGATTCTCCTCCAGGTATAGTCTTGTATGATTTTGAAGCCTGGTCATAATACATTCTTTTACCCTGCTCTACTTTATAGAAACTGGTAGCACCAGATGCCAACATTTCATCGATCCAGGCTGCAACACTATAACCAGCGGCTTTCATGGCTTTTACGGTTGTTTCAACACCAACCGTATCCCAGCTTTCAAAAGCACCTATTTCCCATCCGAAACCAGCCATCATGGCATCATCTACGCGATAAATATCATCACTTATTTCTGGGATGCGATGAGAGATATAAGAGAAAAGAGAGAAATGAAATGCACGATAAAATTCACCTGCTTTATCAGTTGCAGCAGAGAGCATTTTAATTCGCTGTTTCAGATCATCAACAGGTTTAGCTGCTTCGATGCTGGCAAATTTTGGTTTGTTTCTCGGACCATATTCCATGGTCGCGAGGTTCAGAGTTTGTATTTCCTTGCCTTCAGCCGATTTTATTTTTTTGAAAAAGCCCTGTCCCGTTTTATCTCCTAACCAGTTGTTGGCAACAATAGTATCAAGCCATGCAGGAATCGTGAAAATATCTTTTGCTTCATCCGTAGGACAATTATCTGCCACTCCTTTGGCTACTTTAACGAGAGTGTCGATGCCAACCACATCGGCGGTTCTGAAAGTTGCTGATTTGGGTCTGCCGATAATTGGACCGGTAAGCGCATCTATATCATCAATTCCTAAGCCCAGCTTATCCATGATATGAAAAATACTCATGATGCTGAATACACCAATTCTGTTGGCGATAAAGGCAGGTGTATCTTTACAAAGCACCGTTGTTTTACCAAGGTGCAGGTCACCATATTCCATTAGAAAATCAACTATCTCAGGATCTGTGTATGGTGTTGGAATAATTTCCAGCAAGCGCAAATAGCGTGGGGGATTAAAGAAATGTGATCCGCAGAAATGCTTTTTAAAATCATCCGATCTGCCCTCGGCCATCAAATGAATGGGTATACCTGAAGTGTTGGATGTAACCAGCGTGCCCGGTTTACGAAATGCCTCCACTTTTGTATAAATCAATTGTTTGATATCCAGTCTTTCAACAACCACTTCAATGATCCAGTCGCAAGTGGCAATATCTTTCATATTATCATCGAAATTGCCGGTCTTGATATGTTTGATTACCTGTTTGCTATAAACAGGAGAGGGGTTGCTTTTAATGGCAGATTGTAAAGCATCATTCACCAGTTTGTTACGTTCTGCTGGTTTGGTGCTTTCTTCAGCACCTTTGGTAACCATGTCTAACAAGAGTACCTGTACCCCAATACCTGCAAAATGACAGGCGATACGAGACCCCATTACACCACTACCCAATACCGCTACTTTTTTGATGGAACGTTTCATAAATTAAGCTTTACCGTAAAATTAGTTAGTTATGCAACTATTTGTATCGAAGGTAAGGGAAATTATTTTTAATACAGTGGGTTGGGAATCTGTGGTATAGACAAAAAATATCCAACAATAGGTTCTGGCAAGGGAACGATATTGTTGGATATCAATGGGTCTTCAGTAGAATAGTTATATCATGTTATTTATTCCTCCGAAGGAGCCGCACCTTTGTATGCCATGTAGAGGCAACCCAGGTAAACAATTAATAAAATGTATACTAACATAATCGGGGGGGATTTGTTTCCTACAATTTAAGATGAATGGCGCATATTTCAGGGAGGTTTAACAGTACTTTTATTCACTATATGTGGATAGACGAATGAATGAACTGATTTATAGCGGCTTAGGGTATGTTAAGTTTTTTCAAAACAGCTTTTGAAGTTTTATCTGAAGTAGTATTTTTTGGCTGCAAGCTGCAGGCCGTTGTTGACCTGCGAAAAACAGCTTCTAGCCACTAGCTGCTAGCTACTAGCTTTTTTTGCTTTTAATTTAACCATCCACAAGCGTGGAAATAGTAATTAAATATTTATTTTAAGTGGGTTTATTACAAAACAAATTCGCAAGACTTCTCATTTATTCAAATAATAGCAGAAAACCTAAAATAAGCACCCATCAAGGCTAGCAGCTAGTAGCTAGAAGCTCGCAGCCTATTTTCCCCTTAAAGCAATGGCTTGCAGCCCAAATTGTCTGCCATTCAACAATATTCGATTGATTTTGGGCTTCTTTCAGTTATTTTTGTTTACATGGAGCTCACACCCGAACTTGTTGATCATCTCGCGCATTTATCCAGGCTGCATTTTTCTGATGAAGCGAAAAAGGAAATCCAGGCCGATATGCAGAAAATGGTAGCTTTTGTCGAGAAACTTTCAGAGCTCGACACAAGTGGTGTACAACCAATGTTGCACATGGGGCAAACATTTAATGTACTGAGAGAAGATGAATTGAACGGTTCAGTAACGAGAGAACTTGCATTAAAAAATGCACCCGGCGCTGACGAGCAATTTTTCAGGGTGCCTAAAGTGATCAGAAAATAGTTTAATAAAATACGCATTCAGACATGTCAAACCAGGTAATCATCCGACTCGAACAGATCCAGAAAAGTTATTTTATGGGGAGCCAGGCCATTCCTGTACTCAAGGGCATATCTCTGGATATCCGTAAAAATGAATACGTAGCATTAATGGGACCATCTGGTAGTGGTAAAAGTACCCTCATGAATATCCTGGGTTGTTTGGATTCACCTACTGGAGGGAAATACATACTGAACCAGAAAGATGTAAGTAAGATGTCTGATGATGAACTGGCAGAAGTGCGTAATTCTGAAATCGGCTTTGTATTCCAGCAATTTAATCTCTTACCAAGACTAACCGCGGCTGAAAATGTGGCATTGCCTTTAATTTATGCGGGTGTTAGTAAAAAGGAAAGAATGGAAAGGGCAATGGCTGCATTAGAAAAAGTAGGACTTGCGGATAGAAGTCACCATAAATCGAATGAGTTAAGTGGTGGACAGATTCAGCGTGTGGCAATTGCGCGGGCCTTGGTTAATAATCCTTCCATTTTGCTGGCAGATGAACCTACCGGTAACCTTGATTCAAAAACATCGGTGGAAGTAATGGAGATATTTGGCAAAATACAGGAAGCGGGTAATACCGTGGTACTGGTTACCCACGAAGAAGATATAGCAGCCTATGCACACAGGGTAGTACGTTTACGCGATGGATTGGTGGAAACGGATAAAACCAGGAATACTTCAATGGCAGGATTCTCATAGTCTAAATATTTAGTACCGCATTAAATTTTCGTTGCTTAAATCTGAACCAATTGAATCTGTTTTTGTATATCAAACTGAATTTCTAAACAATGGCATTAAAGATTTATACAAAAACCGGCGATCTGGGTAAAACATCCTTAATTGGAGGTACCAAAGTGCCTAAGAACCATATTCGTATTGAAACCTACGGAACAGTAGATGAATTGAATTCACATATAGGAATGGTAAGTGATTGTTTCGATGAAACCCATTCACGCACGGTACTGAAAGAAATACAGGATCGTTTATTTACCATTGGATCTTCCTTAGCTTGTGACCCTGATAAAGAACCACTGATGAAACTTCCAGATTTGAAGGAAGCCGATATTACTGCGCTTGAAATGGAAATCGATAAAATGAATGAAGTGTTGGCGCCAATGAAATTCTTTATTCTTCCTGGTGGACATATAGCCGTTTCTTCAGCGCATATAGCGCGTTGTGTTTGCAGAAGGGCAGAACGGAATTGTGTGAATATGCAGGAGCAGGAAATTTTTGTAGACCCAATGGTAATCAAATACCTCAATCGGTTGAGTGATTATTTATTCGTCCTCGCCCGCTTCATAGCCCACCACCTGGGCGTAGCAGAAGTAGCGTGGAAACCGAGGGTTTGATTTCACGTGAATTGTCAATGGTGAATGGTGAATGAAAATGTACAATTCAAAAATCAAAAATCAAAATTCAAAAATCAAAATTCAAAATTCAAATTGACAATTCACCATTGACAATTCACCCCTTTCAGCTCATCCTCCCATCCTTCATATGTAGCACGCGATCGCTTAATGCTGCCAGTTCCTCATTATGGGTGACGATTAAAAAAGTTTGCTGAAACTGTTCGCGAAGTTGTCCGAATAAGGCATGTAATTCGCGGGCATTGGTGCTGTCCAGGTTACCTGTGGGTTCATCCGCAAAAATGATATCGGGCTGGTTTATCAGTGCCCTTGCAACGGCTACGCGTTGTTGTTCGCCTCCTGATAATTGGTTAGGTTTGTTTTCCATCCGGTCTTGTAATCCCAGGAGTTCAAGTAGTTCGATAGCTCTTTTTTCCACATTTTTTTTAGGTGTGCCTGCGATCCACCCGGGTATGCAAACATTTTCCAGTGCAGAGAATTCGGGTAAGAGATGGTGAAACTGAAAAACAAAACCAATATGCCGGTTACGGAAAGCAGATAATTTTTCACCTTTTAACAGATCAACCTGCTGCTGATTGAGCCAGATAGACCCGCTATCAGCCTTATCAAGGGTTCCAAGGATATGCAACAGGGTGCTTTTGCCGGCTCCGGATGAGCCTACAATACTTACCATTTCCCCTTTAGACACGTCAATATTTACACCTTTCAGTACCTCCAGTTGACCGTATTTCCGGGTTATATTGACCGCTTTTAGCATATTTTGAACCTGTTTAGACGCTCAAACTTAGCCTATATCGGGCTTTTTTTAAACATTTCTTTACACAGGAGGGCCGGGCACATTTGGTAGTATCATATATACGGTTACATTTGCAAAAAATTAAAAGGTAAGTTATGTTCTGGACATTAGAATTGGCAAGTTATCTGGAAGAAGCTCCCTGGCCAGCCACCAAAGATGAACTGATTGATTATTCAATCCGTAGTGGCGCGCCTATTGAAGTGGTAGAAAATCTCCAGGAGCTGGAAGATGAGGGTGAAGTGTACGAGAGCATAGAAGATATCTGGCCTGACTATCCAAGCCAGGAAGACTTCATGTTCAATGAAGACGAATACTAATACCCGCTTTCAGGAAGAATAGATCAAGAAAAAATCCCGCTACAGCATTGTGGCGGGATTTTTTTGTGCTGATAGCTTTTAGCCATTAGCCTTTAGCTGTTAGCTTTTCTTTTTAAAAGTAAGTTTAAAATAGAGCAGTACCAGCGTCAGGGTCAGCACTACAAAGTTGGCTACAATGACCGGACCGCTTTCTATGGCGAAACCATATACCAACCATACAATGGTGCTGGTAACAACAATGGTAATCATCCAGATACTCAAATCACCCACACTTTTAGACTGCCAGGATTTATATACCTGTGGAATAAAAGTAATAGAAGTAAGAAATGAGCCCAGGTAGCCGATTAATTCGATCCAATTCATAGTGTTATTATTTGATAATCGCTGATGGCTTATTTAAATATATCCGACATCAGCCATCAGCGATCAATACATGCTTATTCTACTCCCAATTTCGTCATCACATCCATACTCACCCCTGTGGTTGAATAACCGCCATCGTGGAAGAGGTTTTGCATGGTAACCATACGGGTGAGGTCGGAGAAGAGGGTGATACAGTAGTTGGCACAATCTTCTGCGCTTGCGTTTCCTAATGGTGCAATGGCGTTGGCATAATCAAAGAAATCGCCGAAACCTTTGATTCCGGTACCTGCTGTGGTTTTGGTAGGAGATTGTGATACGGTGTTGATACGAACCTTTTTCTCCAGACCATAATGGTATCCGAAACTACGGGCAATTGATTCCAGCATGGCTTTGATATCGGCCATGTCTGTATAGAAAGGATAAGTTCTTTGTGCCGCCATATAAGTAAGTGCAACAACACTTCCCCATTCATTAATGGCATCGAGTTTTTTTGCCACTGCCAGCATTTTATGAAGCGACATAGCAGATACATCGATACCCTTCATAAAGTAATCGTAATTAGATTCTGTATAAGGTATTTTTTTACGGATGTTAACGCTCATACCAATTGAGTGTAACACAAAATCGATTTTACCGCCCAAAACTTCCTGCGATTGGGTAAAAAGGGTGGTTAGTTCTTCTACACTGGTTGCATCTGCAGGAATAATCTGGGAATTTGTTTTTTCGGCCAATTTATTGATCTCACCCATGCGCATGGCAATAGGGGCATTGGTTAGTACAAAAGTGGCACCTTCTTCGTGTGCTTTTTCTGCCACTTTCCAGGCAATAGAATTTTCATCGAGGGCACCGGTAATGATACCGCGTTTTCCTTTTAGCAGGTTATAAGCCATATTGGTTGGTTTAAAAATGGTTTAGTAGGGGTAAAAGTATAGAATATCAGTTAAACCCTTTAATTCCGCATCATTTCCCTTGCATTTTCCATTGCTGCTGCGGTAGGTTTTTCTCCGCTGAGCATACGGGCAATAGCTGTTATGCGTTCATCAGTATCCAGTAAGCGGATATTTGTTTTTACCTGATCGGCAACAATTTCCTTGTAAACAAAGAAGTGTGCATCAGCTTTACCTGCTATTTGCGGCTGGTGGGTAATACAGATGATCTGCCTGTTGTTGGCCATGTTTTTCATGATCAATCCAACCTGTTTTGCAGCTTCGCCTGATATGCCTGAATCTATTTCATCAAATATCATGGTTGGCAGGTCGATAGAGGCTGCTACAAGCGATTTAATGCACAACATCAGCCTACTCAGTTCGCCACCGCTGGCGACCTTACGAATGGGTTCAAAGCGATTGTTATTACTTGCTTGTCCGGCAGGCTGGTTGGCATCAAAAAGAAAGTCGATCTGGTTCTTGCCAAATAAATGTAGTGCCACTGTTTTTATGTCGACTTTCAAACGTGCATTGGGCATACCAACCTGAACCAGTAAACGGTTTACAGATAACTCCAGAGGCTCCAACTGTTTCTGTCTGCTCACAGATAATTGTTCCGCCAGTTTCTCCGCCTCCTCGTATAAAATTTTTGCTTCTTTTTCTTTATTACTGATGGCCTCATCAATATTTAAAACCGCTTCCAGCTTTTTTGCTAGTTCTTCTTGAAGGGTCAACAATTCATGGGTGTTTTGCAGTGAATGTTTTTTCAGCAGTTTGTATCCCTGTGTTAAACGTTCGTTGATCCAATCAATTCTTTTTTCATCAAATTGAATCTGATCATTTATATGGTCAATTTCACCTGCAATATCCTGTAACTCAACCTGGGTACTTTGTAATCGGGTAATTATTCCGCCAAGGTCTTTTTGCAGCTCTGCAAAGGGCTGTAACTGTTGTAACAGTTGCTTAATGGTTGTAACAATCGGTTGTTCGCTTTCCCTTAGTTCATAAAATACTTTATTGAGTGCCGATTTAATACCTTCTGCACTGCTTAACACTTTCAGCTCCTGGTCGAGGTCTTCCAGTTCGTTTTCTTTGAAGGAAACCTCATTTAATTCATCCAATAAAAATTGATGGTAGTCCGCTTCTTTTGTGAAAGCATTTTTTTGCTCCTGCAGTTGTGTTAATTCTTTGGAAGTCTGTTGCCATTGCAGGAATATCTTTTTATACTGCTGTAAAACTGTTTCATTACCTGCTAATGCATCCAATACTTCCCGTTGAAAATCGCTGTCACCCAGTTCAAGTGTATCGAATTGCTGGTGAAGGTCTACAAGCAAAGAAGTCAACTGTTTTAATTGCTGAACTGTTGCCGGAGTATCATTGATAAAAGCCCTAGATTTTCCATTTGCTGCAATCTCTCTGCGCAGTACTAGTTCCGAATCATTATCAAATTCTTGTTCCTGTAAAAAAGATAAAACAGCCGGTTTGTCCAGTATACTGAAAACGCCCTCAATAAAACATTTCTTAGTCTTATTTACCAATACAGAACTGTCTGCCCTTTCTCCAAGTATCAGACTGAGTGCCCCCATCAAAATACTCTTACCCGCCCCCGTTTCCCCGGTAATAATATTCAGCCTATCAGAAAACTGAATCTCAATCTCATCAATGATTGCATAGTTCTGTATGTAAAGCTTTGTAAGCATAGTTTGAATTGTGAATTGTCAATAGTCAGTAGTGAACAACACTACCCCACAAATCCTCCATCCTCCATCAGACATCAGACATCCGCCATCCGCCATCTGCCATCTGCCATCTGCCATCTGCCATCTGCCATCTGCCATCTGCCATCCGCAAGTTATCTCAAATTCTATTCCCCTTTACACCTCAGTATCCCCGATTTTGCGCGTTGGTCGAGGGAGTTTTTGTATTCGTGATCACCCATGTCGAGACAACGCTGGTAATATTGAATGGCTATCGCTTTTTGTCCTTTGGCTTCATAAAGTTGTCCCAGTTGAACCGCCGCTCTTGCAGCATAATATTCTTTTCTGAATTCGCCCAGTCTTATAGCCGCTAAATAAGCATTGATGGCTTCAGGTTCTCTGCCCAGGTCATCATAAATACGTGCAACCCTGTAAACATACTCAAGTTTATCTTCAACGGTATCAAAATCGGCTTCTGTTTTTCCATGTAATAAAGCCAGTGCTTCCCGGTGGTAACCGCCGTCGTTTTGGAGGCGTGCTTTTAGCAATAATAGATTCGGCTGGTAATTCGCTTTTGCATCTTTGAGTGCTTTTTTATCTGCATCTGAATCGGTGGCCCCTTTCGTAAGCACGGATTGTCTGGCATTTTCCGCAGCGGCTTTATCGCCCAATAAATAATGGCATAACCTGATTTTATCATACACATCTTTCACATAAAAATTGCCCTTGAATTTGTGTAGAAATTTTTCAAAATAGGGGATGGCTTCTTCAGGCTTAAGCTGGTACATTTTTACAAATCCCATTTCAAAATCCCAGATGGCCAGATCAAGGTACTCGGGTGATTGATTTCTGTTCTGTACAATCTGTTGTGTTAACCGCGCCTGCTTATGGTTTAAACTAAGATTGGCAGCCATCCAGCCATGAAGGTGATTATTGATAAGGTCTAATTTCTTTTCCTGTATAAACGCCAATGCTTCATCTTTTTTATTGTCCATATAAAACAATAAATACGGGTAGATGAAATTCGCTTCATTGGCAAATATTTTAGCCACCGGATCATTACTATGCACAAATGAGTGTACTGTTTTTAGTCCATCCGTAACTGAGCCCCTCATGCCCAATACACTTGCAAGCCATTTATAACCTTTTGGAATCGTGCCAATCATGGCCTGTAAAGTACCATACATGAGATCATCAGGTATAAAGTTGGGAAAAGCTTTCCTGTTTTCTTTTAATAAATTCCAGGCTCTCCGGATATCCCATCCTGCTTCCCACATTTTACCAAATTTAATAGCGGATGCTGCTTTATGAATTCGAACTGTGCTTAATGCGAATCGATAATAGGGGGAGTTTGAAGGACCTTCTTCCAATAATTCAATCCTATTGCTGAACCTCGGTTGCCGAAGTTTATAGTCTGCCGGGTTTTCATTCAAAAAAAGTATGAGGAAGTCGATATAGCTTTCCAATACTATCGGAATCAGGTTCTCCGGATTTTGCTGGCGCGCTTTCTGAATCAATATTTGTCCCTGCCCTATTTTCAACCGTGTAATTTCAAAATACGCCTGTTGACAGGTTGCATTAAAATCATACACTTTTTGGCTCTTGCCCAAAAGCGAAAGGGATAAAAAAAGGAATACGAGGAAAGATAGTTTCATGTAGCCCGAAAATAAGAAAGGACAGCCAAATAGCTGTCCTTTCAAGAATCTTATAACAAGTGTTTATTTTACTTCTACGCTATCATTCAAGTCAGCATCTACCAGGATACGACCACAGTTTTCACAAACAATGATCTTTTTGTGTAAACGGATCTCGCTCTGGCGCTGAGGTGGGATAGAGTTAAAACAACCACCGCAAGCATCACGCTCAACCGGTACTACTGATAAACCATTGCGGTAGCTCTTACGGATACGGTCGTAGCTGTACAGGAGGCGCTCATCAATATGACCACGGGCTTCTGCACTTTGCTTATTAAAATGAGTTTCTTCTTTTTCCGTATCTGCGATGATTTTTTCCAGTTCGCTTTTCTTATGGTTCAATACACCATCTTTTACAGCGATTTGTTTTTTAGCAGCTTCCAGACTTTTTACTTTATCTGCAAGCTCTTCATTTGCATCGCGGATATGTTTTTCAGCCAGTTTAATTTCTAACTGCTGCATTTCAATTTCCTTATTGATAGCTTCGAACTCACGATTGTTCTTTACGTTCTCGCTCTGCTTTTCATATTTAGCAATCAAAGCCTCACTTTCTTTCATCGTATTCTTTTTGCTTTCGATGAATTCAGTGATACCGTTGATCTCTTCTTCAATGCGGGTCTGACGGCTCTGTAAACCCTGGATCTCATCTTCCAGGTCGCTTACTTCCATCGGAAGTTCACCCTTAAGAATTTGGATTTCATCCAGCTTGCTGTCAATCTTCTGCAACTTGAGCAGGTTAACCAGTTTTTCTTCAACCGAAAAGTCTTTAACGGAAGCCATATTGTATAAGTGGTTTATTGTAAATACTTGATTCCTGTACTTTGATCCTCAGATCTAGTTATTTTCCTCTCCTGTGAAGTAGTTCACCACATTGGTTTTTACCCCGGATTTGAGGACGGCAAAGGTAGGGAATTTAGCCTGTAAAACATCAAGCAGCAGGTCGATTGTATATTGTTCACTTTCCCAATGCCCTATATCGGCTATGACCATTCTGTCATTGGCATCAAAAAACTCGTGGTATTTAAAATCGGCGGAAATATAGATATCTGCCCCCTTCGAAAGGGCTTTTCCGGTTAAAAAGCTGCCAGAACCACCACAAAGGGCTACTTTTTTGATCTTTTTGCCCAAAAATGGGGTGTGTTTAACCATTTTCAGGTCAAAAGCCGTTTTCAGCATCTGGAAAAAGAAAAGCTCCTCCATAGGTTCGGGTAATTCTGCTATTAAACCACTTCCAACTTCCTGATAATCATTCGATAAACTCACAAGATCATAAGCTACTTCCTCATAAGGGTGTGCTTCAAAAAGGGCGGCCAGCACTGCCTGCTGTCGCCAGGCCGGAAAAATCACTTCTATTTTGGTTTCCCCTTCAAAATGGGTCTTACCGATCTCTCCTACATGCGGATTCGTTCCTTCCCCAGCCCTGAAACTTCCCGTTCCATCGGTTGAAAAACTGCAATGACTATATTTTCCAATATCACCGGCCCCTGCTGCAAAAAGGGCATTTCTGAGTTTTTCGGCATCAGCATGAGGCACAAAGCTGAAAAGTTTCATGAGCAAACCTGCTTTCGGCGCAAGTATTTTTCTGTTTATGAGGCCTAATCTATCGGCCATTTTATTATTTACCCCATGAATAACATTATCAAGATTGGTATGAATAGCATAAATCGCCACATCTTCCTTAATGGCTGAAATCACTGCTTTTTCTACATAATTCTTCCCATTAATTTTTTTAAGTCCACTGAAAATTATCGGGTGATGCGCCACTACCAGGTTACATCCTTTGGCTTTTGCATCCAATATCACTGCTTCCGTTGCATCCAGTGTGCAAACAATACCTGTGCACTCCCAGGAAGGAGAGCCGGTAATTAATCCTGCATTATCGTAAGACTCCTGCAAAGCAGGTGGCGCCAATTGTTCAAGTGCCTGTATAATATGATTGATCTTCATGTGTTTATTTTATTGAATTTAGTCACAAAGAATTCGCCAATGAACATTTCTGCTGATGTAAAATTTTAGTTTGGCTGATTTCATATTTGTTGATTGCTGCAGGCAAGTTACCTTCATTCTATAATTATAGGTATGCAGGAAGGAGATTTTCTTTTTTACGATGGACAAATGTTAAGGTCGGATAAACTATTGATTTCGCCTAATAACAGGTCGTACAGGTATGGCGATGGCTGTTTTGAGACGATTAAAATACTGGATGGCAGAATTTTGCTGGCCGATTACCATTTTGAAAGACTGATCAGCTCACTGGAGCTTTTGCATTTTAAAAAGTCGGGTTATTTTACCGCTTCCTGGTTAGAAAAACAGGTGATGGCTGTTGCCGAAAAAAATGGCCATAGTAAAAGTGGTCGAATCAGGCTTACTGTAACCAGGGGAGAGGGCGGTGTGTATGATGAACAAAATCAGTTTCCTTATTTACTGATACAAAGCTGGCCGCTGGCACATGGTAAATATGAGCTTAATGAAAATGGGTTGGTGATTGATTTATACAAAGATGCTCGTAAAACGATCGATCGTTTTTCAGCCATAAAAAGCAATAGCTACCTTCCTTATGTAATGGGAGCTTTATGGGCAAAGGAAAATCAACTAAACGATGCAATTCTGTTAAATGCCCAAGACCGATTAGCTGATGCAACCATTGCTAATGTATTTATTGTTGCCGGTAATGGTAAAGTAAAAACCCCGGCACTAACGGAAGGTCCGGTAAATGGCGTGATGCGCAGGAAATTATTAAAGTTGATGCGTGATGAAGGTATACCTGTAGAAGAAGGGATGATTAATGCCGAAGAATTAACTGAAGCATCTGAAATATTTTTAACCAACGCCATACATGGCATCAGATGGGTGAGACAACTTGGGAATAATAACTATACAAATACATTCGCAAGCCATTTATATAAGCTCCTGGTTCAGTCGGTTTAAACGGATTTTCATTTGAATCTTTGAACCATTTATGGCAAAAACTGTTAACCCTGAAAAATGATTTCATGAGATTATCTGTTCAGGTTATGTGGTTTCGAAGAGATCTACGCTTGACTGACAACGCAGCCCTATATTATGCGTTGCGAACAGGTGTGCCGGTTGTGCCCATATTTATTTTCGATAAAAACATACTGGATAAACTGGAAGACAAGTCAGATAGAAGGGTTTCTTTTATACATGAAGCCCTGAATGAAATGCAAACATTGCTTGCGTCATTAGGTTCATCACTGGAAGTTTATTATGGGAGTCCATTGGAAGTATATAAAGAACTGGTCAACAAATATGCCATTCAAAATGTGTTTACTAACCACGACTATGAACCTTATGCCCTTGAGAGAGATGAAGCTATAGCCAAATTTTTAAAGGAACAGGGTGTCGGTTTCAATACTTATAAGGATCAGGTGATTTTTGAGAAAAATGAAGTGGTAAAAGATGATGGTAAACCATATACTGTTTTCACACCCTATTCCCGTAAATGGAAGGCCAGGCTGAATGATTTTTACCTGAAAGCCTATCCAACTGAAAAATATTTCAGTAATTTTTTCAAACAACGGGTTCAATCAATTCCTACACTTGCTGCAATCGGGTTTAATGAAGCATCCAAAGTATTTCCCTCAAAACAATTAGAGGAACAAGTAATCAGGCAATATGGTAAAAACCGTGATTTCCCACATCTGCCAAACGGAACCTCAAAAATGGGTGTTCACCTTCGTTTCGGAACAGTGAGTATCCGTTACCTGGCAAAACAAGCCCAGGCATTGAATGAAGTTTACCTGAATGAATTGATCTGGCGGGATTTCTACCATGCCATTCTTTTCCATTTTCCTCATGTTGGAAAAGGAGCTTCTTTCAAACCCGAATATGATAAAATTGAATGGCGCAATAATGAAGCTGAATTTGAACATTGGTGCAATGGTACTACCGGATACCCAATTGTTGATGCAGGTATGCGTGAATTAAATGCAACAGGTTATATGCATAATCGGGTACGCATGATTGTTGCATCGTTTTTAACCAAGCACTTACTAATCGATTGGCGTTGGGGTGAAGCTTATTTTGCACAAAAGCTACTCGATTTCGATTTGGCTGCCAATAACGGTGGATGGCAATGGGCCAGCAGTAGTGGCTGCGATGCTGCGCCTTATTTCAGGGTATTTAATCCTAGACTACAAACAGAAAAATTTGATAAAGACCTCACTTATATTCGAAAGTGGGTACCTGAATTAAATGAGTTCAATTATCCTCAACCCATCGTGCAACATGAATTGGCAAGAAAACGTGTGCTTGAAGTTTATGCGAAAGCATTGAAGGGGTTATGAATGCAAAACCTGCTACAGTATTTGTTTTATCTGGATAAATACCGTTGCCCTATCTTTTCATTTCACTCGTTCTTTGCAGAGAAAGAAAATTACTCCTGCAAAAAGACAATAATTTCTTCACGCAACGGTAATATACAGCAGAAGGCAAGGCGATAACTTCACGCTCTCAAAATTTAATGATTATGCGTTTGTTATCAACCCTTATTGCTACGCTCATTTCCGTTGTTGCAATGGCACAAGATAAGGATCAGAAAATTATCATCATCACAACAGATGGTTTAAGATGGCAGGAAGTATTCAAAGGAATGGATGCCGAAATTGCTCGAAACCCAAAATTTAACCAGGAAGACAGCCTCGGAATATTCAAAAAATATTGGGATAAAACAGAAGCTGGTAGAAGGCAAAAACTGATGCCTTTTTTTTGGGGAACTCTTGCAAAACAGGGGCAGTTATATGGAAACAGGGTTTATAATAACAAGGTAGATAATGCAAATCCTTATTGGTTCTCTTATCCCGGATATAGCGAAATTCTTACCGGGCATGTTGATACACTGATCAACTCAAATGAATATCCGCCCAATCCGCATACCAATATCCTGGAATTCTTCAATAAAATACCTGCCTATAAAAACAGGGTTGCAGCATTTGGTGCTTGGGGAGCTTTTGACAGGATCATCAACGAAAAACGAGCAGGTTTTCCTGTGCTGAATGCTTACGATGATAATACGGCAGTACTGTCAGATCCAATTATGAAAATGCTGAATGAAATGAACCAGACTGGGTTTAAGCCTTTTGGTACGGGAGAAACCCTTGATGTATTTACACATTTTCAGGCCTTTCATTATTTGCAGGTAAAAAAACCAAAAGTATTTTATATCTCTTACGGTGATACAGATGAGTTTGCACATCATGGCGATTACAAATACTATCTCGAAGCAACACATCAGTTTGATGAGTGGGTTGGACAAATCTGGAACTGGATACAGCACGATCCCGATTATAAGGATAAAACTACTTTACTTATTACAACGGATCATGGAAGAGGGGATCTGGTAAAAACTGAATGGACCTCACACGGGCAGAAAGTATTGGATGCTTCGCAGATATGGTTCACTGTAATTGGCCCTAAAGTAAAACCATCAGGGGAAATTAAGAAGGCTCAGCAGCTCTATCAAAAACAATTAGCAGCTACTGTGGCACAATTAGCAGGTTTCAACTATACTGCAGAACATGAAGTAGCCAAAGCTGTTGAAACAGAACAAAAATAATGAAGCACAGAACGTTTAAAATAGTTGCACCTGTTATACTGCTTTTACTTTTAATAACATCAGCAAAAGCACAAAAAACTAAACTGGCACCCTGGTCGAGGGGTATGTTCGATATCCATCACATCAGCACCGGCAGGGGAAACGCCACTTTTATGGTATTTCCGGATGGAACCACCATGCTATTTGATGCCGGAGAAATTTCCGATACACATCCCCGCACCGGATCTGACAGGAACAGCAGGTTACATCCAGACAGTTCAAAACAGGCTTATGAATGGCTTAGTCAATATATTACCGAGTTTTCGCCGTTTAAAAAACCTCAGATAGATTATGGTGTTATATCTCATTTTCATGATGATCATTTTGGTGAATGGGATACACTAAAAAAGAAATCAGTCTATGGTGATTATGTGTTAACAGGATTTACGGGTGTTGGCGATATTGTTCCAATTAAAGTTATGCTCGACAGGGGACATCTTGCGCCAGTCAATCTGCGTTCGGAAGCATTTCAGCAACGATATGCTAAAGATGAATATCATATTGTACAAACACTAAACAACTACTTTTCTTTCCTGGATACACATAAGAAGAAAGGAATGCAATACGATTCTGTTGTTGCAGGAGCAAATGATCAGTTCGTACTAACACACGAGCCAGGTAGCTTCCCCGGGTGGGAGATAAAAAATATAGCCGCAGGTGGTAGGGTAGCAACAGGATTTAAAAACAGGGAGTCTGTAAATGTGTTTCCGGAAGCATATTATCCCGGAGAAAATCCGCTGAGTGTTTGTTTGAAAATCCGCTATGGTAAATTTGATTATTTCACCGGCGGTGATGTTTCGGGTATTGATGAATTTGGTGCACCCGATTTTCACTCGATGGAGGCACAAATTGCATCATTAATCGGCGCTGTGGATGTAGCCACTTTGAATCATCATGGTAACCGCGATTCTCAACAGGGGGTTTATTTAAGAACCTTACGCCCCAGGGTTTGGATACAGCAAACATGGTCATCGGATCATCCGGGACATGATGTGTTGAGACGTATTATGTCTGCGAGTATATATCCCGGCCCAAGAGACTTGTTTGCAACGGATATGCTTGAATCTAATATTAATGTAATTGGAGATTCATTTGTGAACAGGGCTTATAAAGCAAAAAAGGGACATATTGTTGTACGTGTACACCCTGGAGGCGATCGTTATACAGTATATGTGCTGAATGATTCCAGTGCGGATAAATATATTGTTTCAGAACACGGACCATACCTGTCGAGATAAAATCAAAATTCAACACCCCCTTTACTTATAGTAAGCGATTTGCAACAGTAAAAAGGGTATTGAAGATTGCAGGTAAAATGAATTATCTGAAGCTGATTAATTCTACATCAAATATCAAAGTACTGTTGGCGCCGATCTGCGCGCTTACCTGACGTTCACCATATCCAAGATGAGGAGGAATAAAGAAACGCCATTTACTGCCAACCGGCATGAGTTGTAAGCCTTCGGTCCAACCCTTAATTACCATGTTCAATGGAAAGGCTGCCGGACGGCCACGTTGTACTGAACTGTCAAAAATAGTTCCGTCGATTAAAGTGCCGTGATAATGACAGGTTACTTCATTATGAGCTTTAGGCTTTTCACCCGTACCAGTGGTTAATATTTCATATTGAAGACCACTCTCAAGTTCAGTTACTTCCGGCCTTTGTTTATTGGTGGCTAAAAAATCCTGACCTGCTTTTAAATTGGCGGCAGCTTTTTCTGCCTTTAGTTGCGCTAACTGATCTGCTACTCCCATAAAATTACTTTTTACAAAACTAAGGGAACCTCTTTATTTATGAACGTTTATAAACGACAGAAACCGTTTATATTACAGATAAAATCAGGTTATGCAGGAAGATATCATTATTCAGATCAGTAATCGGCTGCGCGATTTGCGAAAAGAAAAAAATATTACACTGCAGGAATTGGCAGAAGCAGCCGGTGTATCGAAAGCAATGTTGAGTCAGGTTGAAAATAACCGGACAATTCCCTCTCTGACTGTTTTACTGAACCTGATTAAATCGTTGAATATAGACTTTAATGATTTCTTTAAAGACATCAATTTGCTTGCGCCAGATAGCAAGGTTATTTTCCGAAAAAAGGAACAATATCAACCATTTGAAAAAGAAAACGCAGTTGGGTTTTACTATCAGCGATTATTCTCAACAACTGTACAGGATTTTCACACTGATTTTGTTTTGTTGCGCTTATCGGCCAATGCTAAACGCCCGATGGTGCGAACAGATGCATTTGAATTTAAATACCTGATCAGTGGCAAAATAACTTATTTCATTGGCGAAGAGTCTTTTGATATGGAAGAAGGCGATTCTCTTTTTTTTGATGCAGGTGAATTACATAATCCTATCAATCGCGGAAATGAAGAAGCACTGATGCTGGTGGTTTATATCTTTAAGAATAACCCTGTGTGAGGCTTAACAATTTATTTACAAAAGTTTAATATTTATTAATTACTTCCACTTTTTACCCAATATTGTAAAGTATTACTTTACTTTTCCTTAACCTAGAGCACATTTTGCCGTAACATTCCGCAGATAAGTTTGTGTCTTAAAAAAACACAACCTGCTTATGAAAGCGCAAAAAACTGTATGGCGCAGTGTGAGTTTGGCCTTTTTCTTAATGGCTCAGCTCATTAGTTTCTGCACCTTGGCTCAAACGAATATTACCATCAGGGGAAAAGTAGCTGATGCAATTACAAAGAAGCCGATTGAAGGTGCCAGTATATCCAATAATGGCAATGGTACATTTACAAATGCGGAGGGAGAATTTTCAATTCTAGCTGCAAATGGTTCTCAAATAACCATCAGTTCTGTTGGGTATACAACTATCCAAAAAAATGTATCCGGTGAGTATCTCAATATTTTATTATCTCCCGCTGTTCAGCAGTTAGAAGATGTGGTGGTTACTGCCTTGGGTATCAGAAAAGAAAGAAAGAAGCTGGGGTATGCTTCACAGGAATTAAAGGGTGAAGCTTTAACCACTGCAAGAGAAACCAATGTGGTAAATCAGCTTGCCGGTAAAATTGCCGGTGTTACTGTTGTTGGTAGTAATTCAGGTATCGGTGGTTCTGCCCGTGTAACCATTCGTGGTGAAAGATCAATTGATCTGAATAAAAACCAGCCTTTATATGTTATCGACGGCGTACCTATAAATAACTCCCTTACCGGAGGATCCGGAAGAAATAATCTGGAAGTAGATTTCGGTAATGGAGCCAGCTTCCTGAACCCGGATGATATTGAATCAATTAACGTATTAAAAGGACCTGCTGCATCTGCATTGTATGGCTCAAGAGCAGCCAATGGTGTAATTGTTATTAAAACCAAGTCAGGAAAAAATGCGAAAGGAATTGGCGTGGAAGTAAACTCCAACTTTACCATGGAAAAAGCACTGCGCCTGCCAGAGTATCAGAATAAATATGGACAAGGAAATGGTAACGGTGGTGCTTTTGCTTTTGTAAATGGTGGTGGTGCAGGTCTTACTGACGGTACAGATGAATCATGGGGCCCTGCATTTACAGGCCAGTCATATCCGCAGTTTAATTCGCCCCGTACTTTGAATGGTCAAACTATTCCATTCCTTGGTGGTGACCTTAATGCTCCTGCGGGCAGTGTAATAACAGCTACCCCATGGTTAAACGATGCAGATGGGGTAAAGAATTTCTTTCAGACCGGAACTACCCTAACCAATAATGTAGCGCTAGTAGGTGGTAATGAGTTTGGTGATTTCAGGTTATCATACACCAATCTAGATCAGAAAGGAATTGTACCGAATACGGATCTCAAAAGAAATACAGTTTCTTTCAGTGGCGGATATAATCTTACAGACAAATTTTCTGCAAAGGCATTTGTAAGTTATATCAAGAGTAACAGCGGAAACAGACCATCTATCAGCTATGGTACCGAGAATATCATGTATCTGTTTAACTGCTGGTTACCCAGGTCTGTAAAACTTGATGAAATGAAACGCCTGTGGCAGCCAGGACTGGAAAACAGAAAGCAATTCAGTTGGAACTATAACTACCACGACAATCCATATTTAACTGTATATGAAAATACAAATGGCCAGAACCTGGATCGTATTATTGGTAATGTTACACTTAAATATGATTTGTTGAATTGGCTGAGTGTTCAATTCAGAACAGCTACTGACTATTCAAGTGAAGTGAGAATGTACAAAAGAGGATTCAGCACACAACGCTTTCCTTTTGGCCAGTATCGCGAGGCACGTGTGATTGCGGAGGAAAGGAACAGTGATTTCCTTTTTAGCGCTAATAAACAACTTAACAGCGATTTGGTTATCTCAGGAACATTTGGCGGTAACCAGACTATCCAGAAAAGTGATTATAATGAATTGAATGCCGGTCAATTGAACATTCCAGGCATTTATAAACTCAGCAATAATCGTGTTCCGCTTGATGTAAGCCAATCTACCTCCGAAAAAAGAGTAAACAGTCTTTATGGATCAGCTCAACTAGGGTATAAAAATTATCTTTTCCTGGATATTACAGCACGTAACGACTGGTCCAGCGCGCTTACATTACCCAGTAGTTTAAAATTATTAGGAAACGAACAAAACTCGTTCTTCTATCCATCTGCTGCTTTGAGTGCCATTGTAAGCGATATAGCAAAATTGCCATCTTATATCAGTTTTGCTAAAGTAAGGGCAAGTGTGGCACAGGTAGGTAATGATACCGATCCGTTTACATTTACGCAGGCATTTAATCCAGGTACTGCTTTTGGTACAGCTCAGATATATGGTGAAACCGATCGTTTGGCAAACCTTAGCCTGAAACCTGAAATCAGTACTGCATTTGAGATTGGCACAGAAATTAAATTTCTGAAAAACAGGATTGGTCTTGATCTTACTTATTATAACAGTAATACCAAGAACCAGATCATTAATATTCCTTTATCTAATACAACAGGATACAGCAGCAGGGCCATCAACGCTGGTAAGATAAAAAACTATGGTTTTGAAGCCATGTTGAATGTGGTGCCAGTAATTACTAAAAAAGGGTTCAAGTGGTCAGCAGATATCAACTTCTCAACAAACAGAAGTAAAGTAGTATCACTTTCTGATGGTTTGACAAATCTTGTTATGGCAAGCAGAAGAGTAAGTATTGAGGCACGTGTTGGTGAGAGAATGGGAGATATGTATGGTATTGGCTTTGCACGTGTTCAAAGCACAGACAAAACAGCTCCATATTACGATGGGTCTGGTAAATATACTGGCCAGATGGTATTTAACAATGGACGACCCATTCCAACTACACAGCGAATTAAACTGGGAAATTACAATCCAGACTGGTTAGCAGGTATCAACAATACGTTTACCTACAAAAATTTCAGGTTAAGCTTCCTGTTTGATATAAGACATGGCGGTAAAGTATATTCTGAAACACAAACAGTTGGACGTGAAGGAGGAATTATTATTGAAACGCTTGAAGGCCGGGCTGATGGTTATGATCTCACAAAACCGGGCAATGGTGTTATTGGTCAGGGAGTAGTGCTTAATACAGACGGGTCTTTTAGTCCGAACACTGTTAAAAGAACTGCACGCGAATGGCATACTGCCTGGACTGGTGGAAGAAGTATTGCAGAAGGGGTTATGTACGATGCAAGCTTTGTAAAACTGAGAGAGGTACAGTTTGGATTCACCATTCCTGATAAATTATTCAGAGGTACTCCTTTTAGAGGCGCAACAATTAGTCTGGTAGGAAGAAATCTTGCACTATGGACAAAAGTACCGCATGTAGATCCTGAAGTAATGTCGTTTTCAGGAGGTACTGCTTTGCCAGGTATCGAATATATGTCTATTCCATCATCCAGAAGCTTTGGCGTAAATCTCAGCTTTAAATTATAACCTGAAAACTTTACTGAAATGAAAAATAAATTTCTAATAATAGGTTCATTTTCATTATTCGCACTTGGTTCATGCACAAAGGATTTTGAAAAGATCAATACCAATCCAAATGTGCCAGGAACAGTAACCCCTGATCTGTTATTGTCTGGTGTTATCAAAAATACAATAAACGACCAGGTTAATGAAGCCTGGGGTATCGGAAATATTGTTGCCCAGCATACCGCTAAGATTCAATTTGTAAATGAAGACCGGTATTTATGGGGAGAGAAAAATGGTGTATGGAACAGTGTATACGGTAATATGCGCAATGTGCAAAACATGATAGACCTGGCCAATGCTTCAACACCTGTTCAAAATAATTACCTGGGCGTTGCATTGATTCTGAAGTCATGGATGTTTTCTTTAGCAACAGATGCTTATGGTGATATACCTTATACTGAAGCCACTAAAGCAAAAGCAGAAGGTATCTATACTCCTAAATATGACAAACAGGAAGATATTTATACCGGACTCCTGGCAGACTTGAAAAAAGCAAATGATATCCTCGGTACAAGTAGCGAAGCAGTTAGCGGAGATATTCTTTACAATGGCTCAATTGACAAATGGAAAAGATTGGCTAATTCACTTCGTCTTCGTCTATTAATGCGCCTTTCAAAGAAAAAAAATGTAAATGCGGATATGCAGGCAATTATTGCAAATCCTACTGCAAATCCAATTTTTACAAGTAATAGTGATAATGCCGAACTAAAGTATCTCGCTGATGTTCCTGCTAATCAGTGGCCCTTATATAGTGCGAGAGTGGGCTCATTTGATGAATTCAGGGTAAGCAAAACATTAAGTGACAGGCTAACCGCTATAAATGATCCCCGCTTAGCAGTATTTGGAAGACCATCACAAAAATCGGTTGCAGCAGGTAATCCTAAAATAGAAGGAATTCCTAATGGACTAGGTGATGTTGCTGCACTTAATTACAATGGCGGACCACAAGGCGTGTCACGAGTTGGTTACAGCTATGCATGCCTGGTATGTAACGATGGTGGTCAGGCTGCTCCATTGCCCAATGTAGCCAGAGGTTTAATTATGACCTACGCTGAATTACAGTTTATACTTGCAGAGGCAGCCGAGAAAGGTATGATCACTTCTGCAAGCACCCCTGAAGATTATTACCTGCGTGGTATACAGGCGAATATTAGTTTTTACAATGGAATGGTACCATCACAATATGGAATCAATATTACGGCACCGGCAGGCTATTACACACAGCAGGGAGTAGCTTATACAGGAACGCAAACAGAAAAATTACAAAAGATTGCTTTGCAAAAATGGATTGCCCTGTTTTTTAACGGTTTGGAAGCCTGGTTCGACTGGCGTAGAACTGGCATGCCGGAGATTATTCCAGGTGCAGACAACTTAAATAATAATAAAGTGCCGCTTAGATATATCTATCCACTTTCTGAACAATCATTAAACAAAGCAAACAGAGCAGAAGCAGTAAGCAGACAAGGGGCTGACGATCTCAATACCTCAATGTGGATCATTAAATAATAAGAAAGAGCTCGGTAGGTTTATTGTTAGTAGTATATGGCGTAACTGATTGGTTACGCCATTGCTTCAAGATTTATCTCCATCTGTGGAAAATATTATACATGATTTATGACTTTAGAAATGATCGATAAACATATAGAAAATATTCTTGCGCTATATAATGCTTATGGGAATGAAAATTATATAGGCGAAAAAGTATCTCAGGTAGAACACATGTGTCAATGCGCACAGTTGGCAGAAACAGAAGGTTATGACGATGAGGTAATTCTAGCAGCATTTTTTCATGATATCGGTCATTTATGTGAGCACATTATGGATGTCCGCTATATGGATGAATATGGAGTTGCAGATCATGAAAGAATTGGTGCTGGATATCTTTCGGATAAAGGATTCTCTACGAAAATCGCACAACTCGTGGCATCGCATGTTGAAGCAAAACGATATCTGACTTATAGATATCCTGATTATCTCAGAAATCTTTCAAAAGCCAGTTTGGAAACTTTGCAATTTCAGGGAGGTATAATGTCTGCTGAAGAAGCAGCAGCATTTGAAGAAGATCCCTTGTTTGATTTGTATATAGCCTTGCGTAAATGGGATGAACAAGCTAAAGTTGAAAATATACCCTTGCCTGATCTTAAAACTTTTGCAGATAAGATGAAGAAACACCTTTTAGAACAAAATAATCTTTCGATATGAAAAAAATAGCTTTAGCAGTATTTGATATAGCCGGCACAACGGTAAGTGATGAGGGAAATATCAATGATTGCTTTCGGGTTGCTTTCTCCGAATCAGGAATTGATGTTGAGCCAACTGAAGTTAATCAGGTTATGGGGTATCGTAAAATCGATGCTGTAAAGATTATTGTTGAAAAATTCAGCAAGCATTCTGCTTCAGACAATGAAATGCTAATTGAGACTATTCACACTCGGTTTAATGATTTGATGGTTGGTTTTTACCAGGAAACGAAAACCCTGAAACCACTTCCGTATGCCGAAGAGATATTTAGATGGTTACAGGAAAAGAATATTAAAGTGGCGTTAAATACAGGGTTTACAAGCATTATTACAGATGCGCTCTTGGCAAATATCGGATGGAATAATCATCCATATATAAACAAAGTAATTTGTAGCGACCAGGTCGCTGAAGGGAGGCCAGCTCCTTATATGATTGAATACCTTATGAATGAACTGAATATCAGTGATGCGGCAGCAGTTGCTAAAATAGGTGATACCGAAGTTGATATCAAAGAAGGCAGGAATGCACATTGCGGTTTGGTAATAGCTGTAACCTCAGGAGCGTATCATAAAGAACAATTGATGCAATATAATCCTGATTTTATCATTGACTCACTGATGGAATTAACAGCAATACTCTAATACATAAGTATGCAGTTTAACCAGAAGGGAACACAAAAAAAGGATATCCAGGTTGCTATATATGCAGCACTTATCTGCTTTTTAACTTATGCATCCGTATATGCATTCCGAAAACCTTTTACCGTAGGAGCATTTAGCGAAGAGCGTCATATATTCGGTCTCGCCTACAAAGATGCATTGGTAATTTGTCAGGTGTTAGGTTACATGTTCAGTAAGTTTTATGGAATAAAATTTATTGCTGAATTAGCGCATATTGGCAGAGGAAAACTGGTGCTATTGTTATTAGCCATATCATGGTCTGCTTTATTGTTGTTTGCATTGGTGCCTTCACCTTATAATATACTGTTTCTTTTTGTTAATGGCTTCCCTTTAGGAATTATTTGGGGTATTATTTTCTCTTTTGCAGAAGGACGAAAAGCGACCGACTTTATTGGAGCTGCATTAGCCGTTAGTTTTATTTTTTCATCAGGCTTTGTTAAGTCAGTTGCGAAATGGTTGTTATTGAATTTTAATATAGCAGAGAAATGGTTACCATTCATAACAGGATTGGTATTTATGCTTCCAGTACTGATACTGGTCTATTTACTGGAACAAATTCCTCCGCCATCATTAGATGACCAAAAGCATAAGGTAGTGCGCGTTCCAATGGACAAACTCCAACGAAAAGCATTCTTTAAGAAGTTTAGTATCGGGATTGTACTGCTTATTGTAGTATATGTTTTTCTAACCATTTTCAGGGATATCCGGGATAATTTTGCAGCAGATATGTGGAATGAACTTGGCTATGGGAATGATCCGGGCGTATTTACCAATACCGAAATTCCCGTAACAATTTTTGTGTTATTAATAATAAGTGCAATGATGCTGATTCGAAGTAATAAGCAGGCATTTATTGTTACCCACTACCTCATTATTGCAGGTTTTTTATTAGCAGGAATAAGTTCGGTTATGTTTTCATTTGGAATGCTTGATCCTTTTTTGTGGATGAGTATTGTGGGGTTGGGTTTATACATGGGCTATATTCCATTCAATTGTATTTTGTTCGACAGAATGATAGCGGCTTTCGGAACTGCAGGTAATGTTGGTTTTTTAATGTATGTGGCCGACTCTTTTGGATACATGGGAAGTGTTGGTGTAATTGTTATGAAAACAATCCTTAAAATTAAAACCCAATGGATTGAAATATATAGTACCGGAGTAATCTACCTGTCAGTGATTGGAATATCACTAACAGTGGCAGCAATGGTTTATTTTATTAGGAAATTCAAATCAACAGTTGTATATGAGTCATAAAACCGCTATTGTAATTGGAGCAGGTATAGTAGGTCTTGCAACAGCAAGAGCATTATCATTGGCAGGCTATAGCGTTACAGTGATAGAAAAATCTGAAAAAGCTGTTGGAGCTTCAATCCGAAACTTTGGGATGATCTGGCCAATTGGTCAGCCAGATGGCTTGCTATTAAACAGGGCCATGAGAACCCGACAAATATGGAAAGATATTAGTGAGAGTACGGGTATGTGGTATAGCGAAACCGGGAGTATACATCTCGCCTATCATATCGATGAATGGCAGGTTTTAGAAGAATTAGCTGAATTATTTCAGGCAGAAGGAAGGCCGGTGTATTTAATTAGTGCTTCTACAATAGCGGCACGATTTCCTCATATTAAACAAAAAGGGTTGTTGGGTGGATTGTTTAGCACTACAGAAATGATAGTAGACCCACGCATTGCCATTCCTACTGTAGTAACTTACCTCGAAAATTTTCTTGATGTTGAATTCATGTTTAAGACACAGGTTACCCAAGTAGAAGCGGGTGCAGTATATATTGGAGATCAAAAATTGGAAGCCGATCAGGTTTGGGTTTGTAGCGGGCAGGATTTCGAAACTTTATTTCCCCTTGTTTTCTCCAATCAGCCGATTACCCGTTGTAAACTGCAAATGATGCGTTTTAAATCCGCTGATCAAAAATTTAAAATTGGAACATCAGTTTGTGGAGGATTATCGTTGGTTCATTATAAGTCTTTTGCAAAAGCAAATGGCATATCAAAGCTAGCACAACGTTATGAGGCAGAGATGAAGGAGTATATTGATAAAGGGATACATGTTATGGTCTCACAAAATGAAAGTGGGCAACTAACAGTGGGAGACTCTCATGAATATGGTCATAGTTTTGAACCATTTGATTCAGCACATATTAATCAATTGATCTTATCGTATTTAGGGCAGATGTTAAATTATTCCGACTGGCAATTGGAGCAAAGCTGGAATGGTATTTATCCAAAAATGCAAAATGGGGCAACTGAAATCTGTTTGTCGCCTGTCAATAATGTATTCATTCTTAATGGCCTTGGTGGTGCCGGAATGACCCTTTCCTTTGGCCTTGCTGAAGAAATGATAAAACTGTATGCTTAAGTTAAGCCGATTGTATGGTTAACAACAAAAAAAAAAGACAATATTCAAATTGATATTTTCTTTTTCGGAAACAACTAATTTATATACGATTTTATCTTGAGAAAACAAAGGAGATTTGGATTATCTCATGTTATGTTATTGTAAACTTACCATTAATTCTTTTCTAATACTGGCCAATGTAATTTCATATACTTAACATTGGCCTCCCAAAACAACCGATATGACCGCCATAACCAATCAACAGGGAGAAACGATTGCATACCTGCATCTCAATATTATTCTTAATCCAGAAAGAGATACGGTATGGGGATTGATTCTCGGTAATTGTGTTTTCGGCGAAACAGAAGCACCGGTTGGTAAATTCTTTAAAGACAGTTTCAGGGGAATGAATGGTGAAATTATCGCTGAACTTGGATCAGAAACTTCTTCCGAACGCCCATCAAATGAACCGGCAATTCTCAAACAGGCATGGGCAAAATTAACAGGCGTAAAAAATCATCTTTGTATGTGGGTGGAAGAAAAAAACAAATGGTCGGATGAAGCATTCGAACAATTTCTTCAGTTATCACATCGCAATGCAATAGCAGTGTAGGTTTTTAAGCAATTAGCCTTTAGCAATTTCTCACACCTAACACCTAATACCTCACACCTAACACCTAACAGTTACCAAATTGTTAGCGATCTCTTACTATACTGTGAACAAATCTTCATTGAATCATTAAGTTTACTTTCTATTGTTCCTCCTTGCTTTTAAAACAGAAACATTTGCAGTCTTAAAAACTGTTTATGAAATCTGTACCTACCCCATTCCCCCGAAAACTATTATTAATGCTTTGCCTGGTAATGCTGGCAGCTATCTCTAATGCACAAACGATCAAAGGTTTTGTAAAAGATACAGCATCTAATCCGCTGGCAGGTGCTTCCGTGCAGTTAAAAGGCGCTGATATAAAAACTGCTACGCAAACAGATGGTTCTTTTACATTGAACCTGCAGGGTAAATCTTTATCTAATTCAATTTTGGTTATCAGTTATACCGGTTACCAGGATAAAGAAATTACCGTAAAGAATACGAAAGAGTTGATGATTTTTCTGGAGGAGAAAAAAGAAGTGTTACAGGAAGTTGTAGTAACAGCTCTTGGTATCCGCAGAGAAGAGAAATCGCTTGGATATGCCGCACAAACGGTAAAAGAAAATGCAGTTAAAGATGCAAAAACCAATAACTGGGTAAATACCCTTTCAGGAAAAGTAGCGGGCTTAAATATTCAGGGAACAGGCTCTGGTCCGATGGGATCATCACGCGTTACCCTGCGTGGAGAAAATTCACTTAATCTTGATAATAACCAGGCACTCATTATTATTGATGGTGTACCGGTTAACAGCAGAATAACAGGTACTGGTTATAGTGCTCACCTTTCTTCAGACGGACCTGTTGATTTTGGTTCAGGACTATCAGACATTAACCCAGATGATATCGATAAAATTACTGTGTTGAAAGGTCCGGGTGCAACCGCTTTATACGGAAGCCGCGCAGCAGGTGGTGCAATCATCATCACTACAAAAACAGGGCAACGCAGTGATAAAGGAATTGGTGTAACCTTCAATTCAAATATCAGTATCGATCAAGTAAACAGATGGCCGGATTATCAATTTGAATATGGCGAAGGAAGAACTAATCTTTATTATTCTTATCTCGATAGTCCTGATGGTCCAAATACCAGCACCGGTGTTGCTGCAGGTAGGGCATGGGGACCAAGATTCAATGGTCAGCAATATTTCCAGTTTAATCCAGCTGCTCCCGATGGAAGACCAACAGTAAGAACACCATGGGTTGCGCATAAGGATTATATATCCGGGTATTTTAAAACCGGACTTACCATTTCCAATAGTATTTCTATGGAAGGTGGAAACGATAAGGGTTCTGCTCGTTTATCTGTTACCCATCTTAAAAATGAATGGATTTTACCGAATACTGGTTTTGAAAGAATAAACGCAGCATTGTCTGTTTCTCAAAAAGTTTCGGATCGACTCAAAATCAACGGTAAAGTAAATTATACCAATAAACACAGCGATAACCTTCCAACTGCAGGATATAATAACCAAACCATCATGTATTTCCTGATTATCGGTACTGCACCAAATATCAGGCCCGAATGGTTTAAACCTTATTGGGAGCCAGGACTTGTTGGCGTTAAACAAAGAAATCCATTTAACCCCGGGCCCGATAACCCATACCTTGATTTGTATGAAATGCTGAACAAAATGAATAAACATGGTGTGATCGGAAATATCTCAGCTACTTATACCATCAATAAAAAGTTGGAACTAATGCTGCGTACAGGTACGGATTTGTCTTTTGAATTTCGTTCGCAACAACGTCCGTACAGCATGACAAAATACCCGCGTGGAATGTATCGCGAGCAGAATGTATTCAATTATGAAATGAATAGTGATTTCTTGCTCACCTATAAAGACAAATTCGGTGACAATATTAATTATACTATTTCCGGAGGTGCAAATGCCATGAGACAAACCTATGATTTCTCAGGAGCTTATGCCGATCAGTTATCACAGCCCGGAATATATCAGGTATCCAATAGCCTTGATCCTGCAGTTGTTGATGCGGTTAAAACAAAGAAAGCCATCAATAGTGTTTATGGATCTGCACAATTCTCTTACAAGGACCAAATATTTGTTGACCTTACCGGAAGGAACGACTGGTCGAGCACATTGCCTTTTAAAAATAATTCATTTTTCTATCCTTCAGTAAGTACCAGTTTTTTATTGAGTGATATGTTCACCTTGCCTGAACTTATTTCCTTTGCAAAATTCAGGGCTTCATGGGCACAGGTTGGTAATGATACAAGACCATACCAAACCGATAAATATTATGACCGTATTTATGGTAATAGCTTCACCAATCCATCAACCTTATTTAATACTGACCTCAAACCAGAGATAACAACCAGTTATGAGGCGGGATTAGATATGCGTTTTTATAAAGGAAGGATAGGAGTTGATCTGGCTGTATATAATAATAAAAGTAAAAACCAGATTCTGGCCATTCCATTAGATCCAGTATCCGGCTACTCAAATGCATTAGTTAATGCCGGATTAATTAACAGTAAGGGTATTGAGTTAACATTAACAGGAAAACCGATTGTCAATAAACATTTCTCCTGGACAAGCACACTTACCTGGAGCAGAAACAGAAGTTATGTTCGTGAATTGGCGGCAGGTATTACAAACCAGGTTATTTATAGTCATGGTAGTAACGTGAGCATCGAAGCACGCGTTGGCGGTAGGATGGGAGATATGTATGGTAAGGGTTTTCAGCGTACAGCAGATGGACAAATCATCTATTCTACAAACGGACTTCCTGCACCACTTGATCCGGTTGTGAAGAAATGGGGTAATGCTTTTGCTGATTGGAAAGCTGGATTGATGAATGAATTCACCATCGGCAATTTCAGGATTAATATCCTGTTAGATGGACAGAAAGGAGGCAGCATGTATTCTCAAACCAACCATAAAAACAATACACTGGGTAAAACAAAAGTCACTTTACCTGGCAGAGATAATGGAATAGTTGGAGATGGGGTTGTATATAATAACGGAACTGGTAAATATGAAAAGAATACCGTAAATGTTCCAGCCAGCTCATACTATGATAATATCTACGCAATAGGCAATGCTGAAATGAACATCTTTGATGCTTCATACCTGAAATTACGTGAAGCACGTGTTGAGTTTAGTTTACCTAAAAAGACATTGGCTAAGATCGGAATAAGACAAACCAGCATCGCCATCTATGGCCGCGATCTGTTTAATATTACCAGCTTCCCTGGTTTTGATCCCGAAGGAGGGAACCTGAATAGTGGAACCTTAACACCTGGTGTTGAATTAACACAGTTTCCGTCTACCAGGAATATGGGTATTAACCTCACATTCAAATTCTAACCAAGCAAAACAGTAATCATGAAAAAGTATTTATCATCACCATACATTGCACTGCTCCTCATTGTTTTTTTATCGGGCTGTGCCAAAAATTTTGAGGCACTGAATACAGATCCAAACAGGCCAAAACAAGTAAACCCCGGTGTAATGCTTAGCCAACTTCAATACCGGATAGTTAGCTCCGCTGTTACAGCTTCCAGAAATTTTACGCACGAACTAATGCAGGTAGATGCGCCACGTTCTAGTCCGGGTGGAACCGGGTTACACCGTTATGTTGTTAACCCCGGAGCGGGTGTTTGGAGTAATTTTTATTCCTATCTCACCGATATTGAAGATATATATCAAATTTCGGATGAATTAAATGAACCAAACTATAAAGCCATTGCACTTATCTACAAATCATGGGCTTATTCCATATTGACTGATTTATATGGTGATGTTCCTTATAGTGAAGCCATTAAAGCAACCAAAGGAAATTTTCAGCCTGCATTCGATAAGCAAAAAGATATTTATACGAAGATATTGGCAGACCTTGAAACAGCTAATAACATGATTAATACCAGTAAAGCTTTGACTTATGGTGGCGATGTACTGTACAATGCCAATACATTATCAGGTACCATCAATCCTGGAATGGTGAAGTGGAAAAAGTTTTGTAACTCTTTAAGACTTCGCTTACTGTTGAGAATATCAAAGCGTAACGATGAGATAAGTGTAAATAACCAGATCAGTGCAATGCTCACAGATCAGGTAAAATATCCTTTGTTTACTACGAATGCAGACGAAGCCATTTTTCGCTTTACAGGGTCTTATCCTTATTTCAACCCATATTATAATGCAAGACAACTGGATTGGCGCGATGGAGTTTATTTCACCAAATTTTTCATGGATAAAATGAATGCCGACAATGATCCAAGAAGAACATTATGGTGTACCACTGTTACAGTAGGGGGTGTGCCAACTTATGTAGGTATTGAAAGTGGATATCCAACAACTACTGAATACCAGGTTGGTCGTAATTCAAGCTACAATGATGTTTTGAAAACTTATGTGCCAATGGGTATTATGATGACCTTATCTGAATTGGAATTCATCAAATCAGAACTTTCACTAAAAGGGTTCAATACCGGGAAAACTCCCAAACAACACTATGAAGCAGGCATCACTGCATCCATGGTTCAATGGGGATTAACGGTGCCAACAGGCTATGTAAACCAGCCAGGAGTACTGTATGATGTAGCAGCCAGTTCAGAAAAGCAATTAGAGCAAATTATGCTCCAAAAATACTACGCATATTTCTTTGTAGACTATCAATCATGGTTTGAAAAGAGAAGAACGGGATATCCTGTTTTACCAAGGGGCACTGGTATACCGGCTGAGAATAAATTTCCAAGCAGAGTGCCTTATCCGAGTTACCTGCAGTCATTAAATGCAGAGAACCTGGCAAAAGCTGTGACATCAATGGGTGGCGATAACAGCGATATTAAAGTATGGTGGGAAAAATAATCAACAGTAAAAATTAGTTTATGAAAAAATATAGCCTGATCATTTTGACTTTAGGCATTGGTTTGCAATTAACCGCTCAGGTAGATACATCTATTAAAACACTGATTGTATTCTTTGATGGATTGCGACCTGATTATATAACGCCTGAGTTAATGCCGAATGTATATGCATTCAGTAAACAAGGGTCTTATGGAAAACAACACCACAGTGTTTTTCCAACAGTAACACGGGTGAATTCTTCCAGTTATTCAACAGGAAGCTATCCTGGTACTAATGGTATTATGGGTAATACAGTTTATTTTCCTCAGGTAGAACCTTTAAAAGGACTTAATACAGGAGAAGCAAATGAATTAAACCGTATCACTGAAGCGACACATGGTAATTTATTGACTGCAATTTCTCTGGGTGAAGCTTTGGAAAAAGCAGGGCAAAGGATGATGGTATTCAGTTCGGGATCAAGTGGACAAGCGCTGCTTCAAAACCATAAAGTTGGAAGAGGTGCGATTGTAAATACATCTATGATACTTCCGGCAGAATTTAAAGAGACGCTTGTTAAAGTATTGGGGCCAATTCCTGCCCATGGTAAGCCCAATAGTGCGCAACATAAATGGGTAACGGATGCATTGATTCAATTTGGATTTGCATCCGATGGACCTCTTGTTAATGCAATCTGGTTTTCTGACCCGGACGGTGCTGCGCATAGTGATGGAATAGGTTCACCAAATGCAAATGCTTCCATCAGATCTGTTGATGAACAGTTTGGAAGAATTATTAAGGCACTTGAAGAAAAAGGGATGAGTAAAAGAGTAAACATCATCATCTCTACGGATCATGGATTTGTAACAAAAAAGGGAAAATTAGGTATTGCAGATTTCTTGATACAAAAAGGCCTGAAGCAATCTAAAGAGTCTGACGATATTGTTGCAGCGGAAGGTGCTTTGTATATTAAACATAAGGATACTGCTCTCATTAGAAAAGTGGTAGAGGCATTACAACAAGAGAATTGGGTTGGGGCCATTTTTACAAAAGGAACTAAAAGGGGCGATCAGAAAGGTTGGGTGCCTGGAACTTTATCGTTCGAATCAATACACTGGAACCATCCCGAAAGAGCCGCTGATATACTGGTTGACGAAAACTGGAACGATGATAAAAACGAAGCAGGCTACGCAGGTGCAAGTTTTGCACGTGGGGTGGCCGGACACGGCGGGTTTAGTCCATATGAAGTTCATATTGCTTTACTCGCAAAAGGTCCGTCTTTTAAGGAGTTGTTTGAAAGTAACCTGCCAACTTCAAATGTTGATATTGCACCTACTGTATTATCTATCTATAAAATACCAGCACCTAAGACAATGGAAGGCAGAGCATTTAAAGAGTTGCTGAAACAAACGAAAGAAAGTGCCCCCAGTGTTAAACAAGAACGAGTTGAAACCAGTACACTCGTTGGGGGAATAAAGTATAAACTAATATTGGATATTAGTGTGGTTGAAAAAAACAGGTATATCAATTATGCCAAAACGGAAAGAGTTGCACAATAGATTAACAGGAGGAAAATAATTACAAAAAAACACCCCGATATATCGGGGTGTTTTTTTGTAAAGATGTATTTATTTCAGTGAGGCCAGATCAATCACAAATCTATAACGCACATCGGCTTTGATCATTCTTTCATAAGCTTCATTTATTTGTTCTATGGAGATTACTTCAACGTCTGAAACGATATTATGTTCTGCGCAGAAATCAAGCATTTCCTGTGTTTCTTTAATGCCGCCGATCATGGATCCCAAGATGCTTCTGCGTTTTGGAATCAGATCGAAAGCGGGTACTTTAGATGGAGATTCTGGAAGACCGACAATAATCATAACACCATTTGTTTTCAACAGGTTCAGGTAAGTTCCATATTCATGGTCTGCAGAAACGGTATTAAGGATAAAATCGAAAGAATTGGCCAGTTTTTTCATGGCTTCTTTATCGGTGATCAGGGCAAAATGATGAGCGCCTAATTTTTTTGCATCGGCTTCCTTAGATGGTGATGTGCTGAGCATGGTAACTTCTGCTCCGAAAGCAGCAGCAAACTTTACACCCATGTGTCCTAGTCCACCTAACCCTAATACGGCAACTTTGTGTCCTTTTTTAACGCCTACATAGCGCAGTGGTGAATAGGTGGTAATGCCAGCACAAAGCAATGGGGCTACACCAGCAAGTGGAAGTTTATCTGAAATATGCAGGGCGTAGTGTTCATCTACAACTATATTGGTAGAATAACCACCATAGGTAGGTGCGTTGGTAACTCTTTCCAGGCCATTATAAGTACCTACCATACCATCATCGCAATATTGTTCAAGATCATTTTTACAGTTTTCGCAAGTGCGACAGGAGTCAACAAAACAACCCACTCCAGCCAGGTCTCCTACTTTAAACTTGGTTACTTTATCGCCCACCTGAACTACTTTTCCAACTATTTCGTGTCCGGGAACCATTGGAAAAATTGCTTTGCCCCATTCTTCACGGGCCTGGTGAATATCGGAATGGCATACGCCACAATACAATATTTCAATATGGATATCTAAGGGTCCTGGGGTTCTTCTTTCCAATTCAAAAGGTGCAAGAGCAGCTTTCGGAGTATGTGCTGCATAGGCTTTGGTTGCTATCATGTTTAAATATTTGAACAAAGGTAACAGTTGTTCTGCCCTATTGTTTACAGGTTGATTTAAAAATTATAAATTCAAGGATCTATTCCAGTGCTGTTCTGGGAAATTTGGCCGCGAGCTGTAGGTGTCGCGTATGATGGAACACAGATTTTCATGATTTTCAGGATTTATCATGACAATCATGAAGATCCGTGTTCTATTAATAGCAGATAATGCATTTACGGCAACCAAATATTTCCTTAAGCAACTGACTTTAAATTTTCTATTTCGCAAGCAGTCTTCTAATTCCATTAAAAGCAAAAAGTCAAAAATAAGCACCCATCAAGGCATGTAGCTTGCAGCTTGCGGCTTGCAGCCTGAAACCAATTCCCTTGAAACTATTTCATATTTGCAGCCCAAAAAGCCAATGTACGTTGCCATGCCAGTTTAGCGGCTGGTTCATTATACCTTGCACCGGAAGTATCGTTATGGAAAGCGTGGTTAACACCTTCATAGATATATACTTCATATTTCACCTTATTTTTTTTCAGTGCTTCTTCATAGGCGGGTATCCCTGCATTGATCCGTTCATCTAATCCGCCATAATGTAATTGAAGGGCTGCTTTTATTTTAGGAACATCGGCGGCATCTGCTTGTCTGCCATAAAAGGCAACAGCAGCTTTAAGATCGGGTACGTTTACGGCTAATTGGTTAACCAAAGCACCGCCCCAGCAAAAACCAACGCATCCGGTGAGTCCGTTACAATCTTTACGGCTCTTTAAATAGTCGAACCCTTTGGCAAAATTGTTGAGGTTTTGTTTAGCATCGATTTTACTAAACAGTTCTCTTGCTTTATCCTGATCTGTGGGTGTGCCGCCTTCAGGTGCTAAAGCATCAGGGGCAATAACTACATAACCAGCTTTTGCAGCTCTTCTGGCTACATCACGTATATGGTCGTTGAGTCCTCTGTTTTCATGTATCACCATTATGCCGCCATATTTTCCCTCTTTTTTGGGTTTAGCGAGATAAGCTTTCATGGTAATACCATCTGCATCGTAGGTGATATCTTCTGTATATAAATCAATGTCTTGCTCAGGAATGGTAGCTGCTATAGCATAATTATTTTCAAGCATCGGTAAGATGGCTAAAGCTGCAGTAGTGCTACCTGCAAGAATAGCCAGTCTTTTCAAAAAGACTTCTCTGGGCAGAGGTTTATGCGTATACTCGTCGTAGAGGTTTATAATGGCTTGGTTCATACAGTTGTGTTTTGTATAAATATACCATTAAAGCTTTTGAGATGAAAGCCTTTTACCGGGTAAAAAAAGCTGTTTGCCGAGAGAGAAGAGCTGCTAGACGTTGCTGTCCGGGGAAAATTGGCTGCAAGCTGCAAGCCTTGATTGATGCTTATTCTAAGCTTTCTGCTTTTAATGGGATTAAAGGTGGGAGAAAATTTAAAGTGAGTTGCTTAAAGAAATAGTTGGTTGCCGAAAATGCACAATCTGCTATTAATAGAACACGGATACTCATGATTTTCAGGATCTATCAGGATAAATCCTGAAAATCATGAGGAACTGCGTTCCATCCAATGTGAGACTCGAAGCTCCTATTTTATGGCCCAAAAACCTACTGCACCAAACTTGCCATTTTAGCAATTGGGATAGTTGAAGCCATAGAGAGCAGTTCATTTTCGGAACTATTGGTAATTTTTAGGGTAAGTAAAGCGTTGCTCAATGGAATTTCCAGGGCATAGTTGTTTTGTTCGTCGTTTTCTTTAATGAGCTTTGCTTTGTAGTTACCTACTTTTACAATTTTAGTGTTAGGGTCGCTGCTAAAACCGGCCATTAGTGGTGAATTGATATAGGTATTGATGGTATTAAGCAGCGGCGAATTGATAACAATACTTAGTTCACCCTTTTTGGCGTACAATCCATATTTCTTTTCAATAGTAACACCGGCAAGGTGGTTACTGCCAAATACATTTTCTTCTTTAGGAACGGCCTGTAAGCTATCCATAGAAGCAGGAAACAGTTTTAATACTTCTTTGCCAATGGTTATGTCGAGGTCTTGCATCATTTGTAATAAAGCGAAATGAGCATCTTGTAATTCACCGGCTTTATAACTGTTTTGAGCAGTGGTGATATTTTTTTTGAAATCCTGTGCCATAGTAAAACTGCAAATGAGTGTAGTAGTCAGGATGATAAATGTTTTTTTCATGGTAATAAGTTGATTATTGTTCTCCCATTGTTTTTTTAATAGCATCTATATCGAATTGTTGCACGGCATCCATCATATCTTTTTCAGTAGCGAAGTTGATGCCTTTCCAGGTAACCATTCCGGATGTACCTAATTGCATTAATACGGTATAGCCCTCTCTTGCATCAAACTGAATAATGGCTTTATTGTTTTTGATCCTGATTTGTTTGGTGTTTTGTGTTTCGCCGTTCGATTGTGTAGCAGCGAAGCCAAAATACATATCAAGCATACCGGCATACATAGCATTATTTCCTACCAGCATCGAAAGTTGCTGATCATCTTTCTGGTAAACCCTTTGGATGGTAAGATTTGCCCAGCCATAACGGGTACTCATAACCCTGTCTTCCGTAGAGTCTTTTGGTAATCCGGCAACTGATTCAGGGAGAGACTGCAACAATTGTTTGCCTATTTGCAATTCAACACCAAGTAAAGCCTGTTGTATAGAAAAACGGGCTTCGCCGTATTGTTGTTTATTAAATGCCAGATCTGCATCTGTTATCTGCTGTAATACATCCGGTGGGGTGGTGTTTTTTAACCCTTCACCAGTATTATTTACAGGCTTTCCGTTTTTAGATGTAGATTGGTTAACAGTATTGTTACTGCCGCCGTTATTTGTTGAACCACCTGTTTTGTCGGCAATCTTTTTATCAATTGCTTCCTCCGCTTTCTTTTCAACTTTGTCTTTCAATTTTTTTAAAAAACCCTGTGCATTTACTTCCTGTTGAAATGCCAGCGATATGCAAAGCAACAGTGCAGTTAATAGTATTTGTTTCATGTTGTTATTTTCAGGAAGCAAAACTATAACCATGGTTATGCTATTGCAAACCACTCATGATTTCATTTGACCGATTGTATCATCGACAAGTGTTGAATTACAACTAGTTAGAAATTTTATCACATGAATATGTGAGTTGAGGGCCTTCAAAAAATATGTCTTTGTATATCCTTTCTGAAAGCATTCAGTTTCTGTTGTTCTTGGTAAATAATATGACTTGCTTCCAGTAATTTTTGCAAATGTTCATAAAGCACTAAAATGTTTTCGCGCTCACTTGTTTTCATTGTTTTATTATAACTACCAGAAACAGTGGCTTTCAGCCATTCCCATAATACCGATTTTAGTTCCGGTAAATGTGCAAAATCAAATAACTCTGTTAATACCTGTTGTGGATCAATAGGTTCATCTTGTGGTAATTCAGAAAAATTGGCGCTCTGATGATAGAATGCTTGTTCCATAAGTTTTGTTTAGAAATCTTTCAATACTTCTAACGCGAAGCGTTGCGGCAGATATAATACTTACGAAATCTTTAATTGCTAGCTATTGGCCTGTATTGGGGTGTTTCTGCGGTTTATAACAGGACAAATCAGGTATAAATACGTATTGCAGTATCTATTGTTTATCATTTTCTTCGTAAGGAATGAATACCACAAAAATACAGTTGTTTTTTCTATGGTATTCTATTCGTATTCGTTCATTTTCTAAACAATTATACACATGACAGTACCTGAAAGATTCTACCAGTTCATGGCATTTAAAAAGATCCGACCCCGATGGGTTGAAATGGAATGTGGTATATCAAATGGATATTTAGGCAAACAACGCAAGAATAACGGCTCATTTGGAGGAAATATTCTGCGGAAAATTGAAAAGCGCTTTCCTGAATTAAATATTACCTGGCTAATTTCCGGTGAAGGTGATATGATCACTACAAACTACCGCGGGTTAATTACAAAAACATTTAGTACAGTAGAGGAGGAGTCTTCCTCATACGGATTGGTTGTACAGGAAATAGTGCCACTCCTGAAACAACAAATCAGCAATATGGAGTCTGCCCTGCAGGATAAACAAAAACTAATCAACATACTGGAAAACCAGTTAAAACAACTGGAATGATTTAACCATTTAATTAAGCCCCATATTTCAACCCAAAAAAGAAAAGGCTTCCCGAACTGGGAAGCCTTTTCTTTTCAACTAGTTTGCTATATTATTCAGTCACATAAGAAGAAACTGGTTCGCAGGTACAAATCAAATTTCTATCACCATGTGTATTATTTACCCGCGCAACACTTGGCCAGAATTTTTGCTGTGTAACATAATAAAGCGGAAACGCCGCTTGCTGCCTGCTATATGCATGATTCCATTCATCGGCACAAACAACTGCCTGTGTATGCGGCGCATTCTTTAATGGGTTATCTGTTTTGTCCGCCTTGCCTTCCTCAATCGCTTTGATTTCTTCAAATATTGAAATCAACGCATCACAGAAACGATCTAATTCACCTTTATCTTCACTTTCAGTTGGCTCTATCATAATCGTACCCGGTACAGGGAAACTCATGGTAGGAGCATGAAAACCATAATCAATCAAACGTTTAGCAACATCTTCCGCCTCAATACCAACACTCTGCTTAAATGGACGTAAATCAACAATAAACTCATGCGCACATGTGCCATTGCTTCCTGTATAAAGTATTTTATAGTATTTCTCTAAACGCGCTTTCATGTAATTCGCATTCAGGATCGCATACTCTGTTGATTGTCTGATGCCTGTTTCACCAAGCATTTTAATATAACCATAACTGATCAACAAAATACTTGCCGAACCATACTGTGCGGCACTTACAGCCAGCGTAGCATTACCTAAAGCAGTATGTCCAGGTAAGTAAGGCGCCAGTTTATCATTTACACAAATAGGGCCCATGCCTGGACCGCCGCCACCGTGCGGAATAGCAAATGTTTTATGCAGGTTAAGGTGACAAACATCGGCACCAATCATACCCGGACTTGTTAAACCAACCTGAGCATTCATATTTGCACCGTCCATGTAAACAAGTCCACCATTATCGTGAATGATTTGACAAATATCCTTGATGGTTTCTTCAAACACACCATGGGTAGATGGATAGGTAACCATTAAAGCACCCAGGCTGTCTTTATATTGCTCAGCTTTCGCTTTTAAATCTGCTACATCAATATTACCTGCTTCATCACACTTAACTACCACAACTTTAAAGCCAGCCATTACAGCACTTGCAGGGTTTGTTCCGTGTGCACTTATCGGAATAAGTACAACATTTCTATGCGATTCATTTCTTGCTGCATGATAGGCGCGGATGGTCAACAATCCTGCATACTCACCCTGAGCACCACTGTTTGGCTGTAGACTACAAGCAGTAAATCCGGTAATTTTACAGAGGTAATCGTTCAACTCATCAATGATTTGCTGATAACCCTGTGTTTGTGAAGCAGGTGCGAATGGATGTAAACCGCCAAATTCAGGCCAGCTCACCGGAATCATTTCGGTTGCTGCATTCAGTTTCATGGTACAGCTACCTAAACTAATCATGCTGGTATTCAAGGAAAGATCCTTGTTTTCCAACTGTTTAATATAACGCATCATCTGACTTTCACTGCGGTGTGTATTAAATACCGGGTGAGTGAGGTAGGCAGAGCTGCGTATTAATTCTTTTTCAATCTGGTATTGGGTATCTGTAAGTTCTTTTTCTGAAACAGTTACCGATGTTTTACCGGTTACTTTTGCAAAAATTTCCAGTACAGTATTTACATCATCAACAGAAGTTGTTTCATCCAGACTGATGATGATGCTGTTTTGTTGATAGAAGAAATTAGAAGAAGCTGCTTCTGCTGCTTTTTTAACAGCTTCAAGATCCACTCCTGAAACAGAAAGTGTATCGAAATAGGTTTTGTTATCCTGACTGATGCCCATTTTTGCCAGACCGTTCGACATTGCTTTGGCAAGTAAGTGAACACGGGTAGCTATTTTTTGCAGACCTGCTGGACCATGAAATACAGCATACATGGCGGCCATATTTGCCAGTAAGGCCTGAGCCGTACATATATTAGAAGTGGCTTTTTCTCTTTTAATGTGCTGCTCCCTGGTTTGTAGAGCCATACGAAGTGCACGATTACCCTGTGCATCAATACTTACACCAATCAATCTGCCTGGAATACCTCTTTTGAAATCATCTTTTGTAGCGAAGAATGCAGCATGCGGGCCTCCGAAGCCCATTGGAACACCAAAACGTTGTGCACTGCCAATCGCAACATCCGCACCGAGTTCACCCGGAGGAGTTAAGAGGGTAAGCGCTAAAAGATCGGTGGCCATGATCACAAATCCTTCCGCAGCATGCACTTTATCAATAAAAGAACGGTAATTGGTTGCATTACCAATACTGTTCGGGTATTGAATCAATGCACCAAAATAACTGTTATCAATAACCGCAGTATTGAAATCGCCTACCACTACTTCAATGCCAATTGGCTCAGCACGGGTAACCAATACATCGATAGTTTGCTGGAAAGTATGCTGGTCAACAAATAATTTGGGTTTGGTGATTACATCTGTTTTATTCACATGATGGAAAATCATCGCCATTGCTTCCGCAGCAGCGGTGGCTTCATCAAGCAGGGAGGCATTTGAAATTGGCAGACCGGTTAAATCTGCAACCATGGTTTGGAAGTTTAATAAACTTTCCAACCTGCCCTGAGAAATTTCAGCCTGGTATGGCGTGTATTGGGTATACCATCCTGGATTTTCAAAAATATTCCTCAATATCACACTTGGCGTGATAGTGCCATAATAACCCTGACCGATATAGTTTTTGAAAACCTTGTTTTTGGAAGCAATCTTCTTTAACTCAGTTAAATACTTGAACTCACTGATAGCCGCCGGTATACCCAAAGGCTTTTTAATACGGATACTGTCAGGAACTGTTTTACTGATCAGTTCATCCAGTGAATTGGCGCCAATAACAGATAACATGTTTTGTGTATCGGATTCATTGGGTCCGATATGACGCATTTGAAACTCGGAAGATTGCTGTTCAAAAAGATTCATATTCTGGAAAGGATTAATATGGTAGTAGAAATCCGGCTTAATGCCCGGGATTTTAAACGCCGCAAAGGTAAGTTATCACAACGTGAAAAATCATCTTTTGTTTAAGCGGTTAATAAGCTGTGGATCAAATTATTTCAATATTTTTAAAATCATAATATTGCACATGGAATCAACGCATTGTGTTAACTGTGGCAAAACCCTTATGCCCGATTTTAAAGTTTGCCCGGAGTGTGGCCAAAAAGTTAGTATCCACCGTTTTACTATCCCCCATATTCTTCATGAACTCTTACACGCATTTACACATGCCGATAAAGGTGCGTTTCACTTGCTGAAAGAACTGGCTTGCAGACCAGGAGTCGTTTTACAGGAATATATTGTTGAAGGAAAGAGAAAAAAGTACTTTAATCCTTTCACATTATTATTGATCGTGCTTGGCTTTTCCGTATTCATGAATTCAATTTTCCATCCTTTTCAAAAAAACCAATACGTTACTAAGCAACAATTAGCAACGGCAAAGACAGCGGCTAAAAAAGCAACATACCAGCGTATAGTTGATATGCAAGAGAAAGTAAATGGTTTTATGGAGAAGCGTACCAATATTATGACCTTTATAACAGCCCCTTTAATGGCGCTTGGCTTCTGGCTGGTATTTAAGGGGAAAAGACTCAAATACGCCGAACACCTGGTTGCCTATCTGATACTTAACTGTATTCTTTCACTGATCAGCACGCTTACCTTTGTTCCTTTAATGAATATAGTACCACAGCACTTGATTTTCTTACTGGTAGGAGGTAATTTGGTGGTGCAGATTGTTTATACCAGTATTGCCTATGCAAAGCTCCTGCAATTAAAAGGTTTTGGTGAAATTATCATGGTAGCAGGTGCAAATATCCTTGGAATGATTTTCACAATGACATTGGTAATGGTTGTTACCATGGTTTACTTTCTGTTAACCTGGTAGGATGAGTCAGAACCATACTATTATCTTTGTATAAATTATTTGCATGGAGCAATGGGAAAAACTAAGTGCTGATCACCAAAAACAGTACAAGCAATTTCTGCAACGTGCAGATAAAAATAAAGTACTCAAGCAATTACCTGATCTGCATGAAAAAGCGTTTACCGAAGTAGATTGCCTAACCTGTGCCAATTGCTGTAAAAATTATTCACCAAGATTTAAAACCCCAGATATTAAACGCATCAGTAAATTGTTGCGTTTAAAAGAAAGTGTTTTCATTGACACTTACCTGGAACTGGATACTGAAGGAGATTATGTAAGCAAAACAAAACCCTGTCCTTTTCTCGGATCAGATAATTACTGCAGCATTTATGAAGATCGTCCATCCGACTGTAAAAGGTTTCCCTATACAGATGAAGATGTATTAATAAAACGCCCCGCAATCACCCTAAAAAATTCAAGTTTTTGTCCGGCAGTACATTTTGTACTCGAACATTTATTGAAGACATAGCAGGTTTCATTTTTTTTTGTATATTCTCGCCAATCCCTGGGGTTAATATTTGTTTCTAAAGCATGGACTATGGCACATTTACCGGTATTGATCAAAGATCTGGCACTGATTCTCGGTGCAGCGGCTGTTATTACCCTTTTTTTTAAAAAAATAAAGCAGCCAGTTGTACTTGGATATATCATTGCTGGTTTAATAGTAGGGCCTAATTTCAAATTATTTCCAACCATTGGTGATATAGACGGTATCAAGATTTGGGCAGAAATAGGCGTGGTCTTTTTATTATTCGCACTTGGTTTGGAATTCAGTTTTAAGAAGCTGGTTAAAGTTGGCGGCTCCGCAGCTATTACGGGTATCACAGAATTACTTTGTATGATGTTGCTGGGTTATGGCATGGGACAATTACTCGGATGGTCAACCATGGATAGTATGTTTCTCGGTGGTATTATTGCTATATCTTCTACCACTATTATATTCCGCGCTTTTGATGAACTTGGCTTGAAAACAAAGCAGTTTACCGGACTGGTATTAGGCGTCTTGGTTATTGAGGATCTTGTCGCCATCTTGCTAATGGTATTACTGTCAACGGTAGCGGTTAGTAAGCAATTTGAAGGAACCCAAATGTTTTTATCGATTGGTAAATTGCTTTTCTTCCTTTGTTTATGGTTCCTGATGGGTATTTTTTTATTGCCCACTTTTTTCAAAAGGATGCAAAAATGGCTTTCCAGTGAAACCCTGCTCATAGTTTCATTGGCACTTTGTTTAGGAATGGTGGTATTGGCCGACCAGGTTGGCTTTTCTGCAGCATTAGGGGCATTTATTATGGGTTCTATTTTAGCAGAAACCACGCAGGCGCATAAAATAGAACACCTGATTACTTCTGTAAAAGACTTATTCGGCGCTATTTTCTTTGTATCAGTTGGTATGCTGATTGACCCGAAAATTTTAATTGAGTATGCATTGCCCGTATTTGCGCTAACACTGGCAGTAATGTTAGGTAAAATTATTTTTGTAACCATCGGCGCCTTACTGGCTGGCCGGCCACTCAAACAGGCGGTACAGGCTGGTACAAGCATGTCGCAGATAGGTGAGTTTTCCTTTATTATTGCAACCCTTGGGGTTACACTGAATGTTACCAGTTCTTATCTGTATCCTATTGCAGTTGGGGTTTCGGTGATCACAACTTTTACTACCCCCTATACCATTAAACTGGCCGAACCACTGTACCAGTTTTTATTAAAAGCATTGCCCGGTAAATGGATCACGGCCCTGGAAAAATATAGTAGTAGTTCTCAAATCATCGAAAGCGAAAGCAACTGGAAACGACTTCTCCGTTTTTATATACAGATTATTATACTGAATGGTGTAATAATGATAGCCCTTTCATTGATGGTGGCTTATTTTCTGCAGCCTTTCTTATTAAAACTGATTGACGAACCTATAACGGTAAAAATAATTTCAGCACTGCTTGGCTTAATAGCAATGGCACCATTTATATGGGCACTCACGGTGAAAAAAATGAGCAAAAGTGCCTATGCCGCCTTATGGCTGGATAGAAAATATAGTCATGGTCCACTGGTGATGCTTGAAGTTGCAAGAAATGCCATCGCCGTAATACTTGTTGGATTTTTACTGAAACAATTATTTGGTTTTTGGATAACCATTGCTGGTACACTGTTAGTAATGCTTGTAATTGGTTTATTGTTCCGGCAAAGACTTCAAAAATTTTACCAGCGACTGGAAGATCGTTTCCTGCAAAACCTGCATGAGAAAGAATTATTGGAACAAAATAAAACTCAGAGCCATCTCTCCCCCTGGGATGCTCACCTTACGCATTATAAGATTAGTCCACATGCAGGTTATATTGGAAAAACACTGGAAGAATTACAGTGGCGGGAATCTTTTGGTATCAATGTGGCTTTTATAGAAAGGGGCAATAAAGTGATGTTCGCACCGGCGAGAACAGAGAAGATTTTCCCCTTCGACAATATTGGTGTTATCGGAACGGATCAGCAAATGCTTGAGTTTGGAAAAATCATGCTGCCTTTTTCGGAAGAAGTAGATGGTGAAAAAGAATTGGTAGAACTGGAAAAAATTGTCGTAGATGAGCATACCCGTTTAAAAGGATTAACCATCCGCGAATCGGGTATCAGGGAAAAAACAAATGGCCTTGTTGTGGGTATTGAACGCAAGGGTGAACGAATACTGAACCCATCTTCCTTTACCCAGCTAGAATGGGATGATATTGTATGGATCGTTGGAAACAGGAAGAAAATTCAGCAACTCTATCATCCATAAATATCCACAAATGCAGGATGGGACACGGATTATCATGATTTTCAAGATTTATCATGATAGATACTGAAAATCATGATAATCTGCGTTCTATTAATAACAGGTTGCGGATTTATGACTATCAATATTATTTAGCAACATGAAGAATAAATTTTTCCGCAAAATATTCTTCTGGAAAAATTTTATCTACTGGCATCATTCTTGGGCGAAGTCCACTTTCAAATATTTCCTGGGCAAGGTCGCCGCCTTTTAAACAGATTAAGCCATTGGCAATTTCTTGCTGGTGGCCTTTTTTTAATAGAGGCCCGGCCCATTGCCAAAGATCTTTTAGTGGAGCTACTGCGCGTGAGACTGCAAAATCGAATTTCCTGTTTTTTATATCTTCGGCCCTTGAGTGTTGAGTGGTAATATTTTTTATGCCGGCACCTTCTGCTACGGCATTAACTACTTTCAGTTTTTTTGCAATGCTATCAACTAGGTGAAACTTTACTTCAGGAAAGAAAATTGCCAGAGGAACTCCTGGAAACCCACCTCCACAGCCTATATCGATTACTTGTGTGCCAGGCTGAAAATCGGCTATGGCAGCTATGCTTAATGAGTGAAGTACATGATGCAGGTAAATGCTTTCGATGTCTTTTCTTGAAATAACATTGATCTGGGCATTCCACTCTTTATACAAACCCTCTAGCGCCTCAAACTGTTTTATTTGTTGTGGGGTAAAATCACTGAAATATTTCAGAACTAATCCCAGTTTTTGCGGGGTGCTTTCCATATTGCGGGTACTGTAAAAATGAAATAAAAGAACATCCAGATATCAAAGAAAAGAAACCAGGGCCATAAATCCTTTTCATTTAATTTTTTCATGGCCTTATAATATACAATTGCCTGAAGCAGAAAACGTACCCCAAACACCGCAAGGGCCATCCACCAGTTATAAAAGATAATGCTGACAGCTAATAATGGATATACCCAAAACAAGGAGAATGAGTACAATCCCAGTAAAAATTTATGTGAGCCTTTGTAGTAGTTACTGGTGGTATAATGACGGTATTTCTGTGTCATCCAATCCGACCATCTTGTTTTAGGTTCACTAAGTGTATGGGCATCATGATCTATACAAATACTGGTGTTATCTGGACGGGCAACCTGGTTAATAAAAAGGTCATCATCGCCACTCGGAATCTGGTTGATCGATGAAAAACCTTTATTGCGTAAAAAGACATCCTTTTTATAACTCAGGTTTCTGCCTACACCCATATAAGGTATACCTGCAATGGCATAAGACAAATACTGAACAGCTGTATGAAAGGTTTCAAAACGAATCAGTTTATTCAACAAGCCGGGTTTCTTATGATAAGCTCCATAACCGAGTACAATCTCCGTACCATCGGTATAGCATTCCTGCATACGTTGGATCCAATGTTCGGAAGCTGGCACGCAATCGGCATCAGTTAATAGTAAAATTTCATGACGCGCACTTTTGATACCCATTGACAAGGGGAATTTTTTACCACTAATCATTTTTGCTTCCTGCGTGAGTTCAATGTAATTGATGTTTTTAAACATTTTTTTGAACTCATCAACCAGGTATTTGGTATCGTCGGTAGAATTATCGTTTACTAATACCACTTCATGTGTTGTCTGATACTGCTGAACCAAAACTCCCGGAAGTGTTTTCACTAGGTTATGCGCTTCATCTCTTGCGCAGATAACAACTGATACCGCATGTTCAATAGAAGTTTCTTTCGGGGGTGTTTTAAAGAAGGCCAGTCTTTGAAAAAAATACAGGTAGTAAAACAATTGAATGCCTATAATCGCACAAAAGGCATAAAAACAAATATCCCAGAGCAGAGTTGGTATAGTCATTCCGCAAAAATAGGGCTTGAACCTGCTATGTTTGAGTGAACTGTGGAGATGTGGAAAAGTCTGGGGGGTGAAAGACGGGGAGTGCGACAGTCCGAAAGTCCGAAAGTCCGGAAGTCCGAGAGACAGAGGTTGAGAGTGTATCATCTGGACTAATACTCCATCTTTCCAACTTCCGGACTCACGGACTTTCCGACTTAACCTCTACTTTTGCCCAATGGCTTCACTCAAATTTGAATTGGAAACTACAGCGACTGGCAGCAGGGCCAGGGCGGGTAAGATAACTACGGATCATGGAGAAATTCAGACACCTATTTTTATGCCCGTTGGCACGGTGGGAACGGTAAAGGCGGTTACCCAACAGCAACTGAAAGATGATGTGGAAGCGCAAATTATTTTAGGCAATACCTATCATTTATACCTGAGACCAGGGATTGAAGTGCTTGAAGCAGCGGGTGGGTTGCATCGTTTTAATGGGTGGGACAGACCTATCCTGACAGACAGCGGCGGGTATCAGGTGTTTTCTCTGGCTGCTAATCGGAAAATAAAAGAAGAAGGTGTATTGTTTCAATCGCATATTGATGGAAGCAAACACATGTTCTCTCCGGAATCTGTGATGGATATTCAACGTAGTATTGGTGCCGATATCATCATGGCATTCGATGAATGCCCTCCATACCCCAGCGAATACGGGTATGCTAAAACAAGTATGGAACTTACTCATCGCTGGTTGGATCGGTGTATTCAAAGATTGGCTGAAACACCTGATAAATATGGGTATACACAAAATCTGTTTCCTATAGTTCAGGGGAGTACTTATAAAGACCTCCGGAAAGCATCCTGCGAATATGTGGCATCAAAAGGTGCGGTGGGAAATGCCATTGGAGGATTAAGTGTAGGTGAGCCGGAAGACATGATGTATGAGTTTACAGAACTATGTACGGAATACCTTCCTATCGATAAACCACGTTACCTGATGGGTGTAGGCACACCCTGGAATATACTGGAATGTATAGACAGAGGTATTGATATGTTCGACTGTGTTATGCCTACCCGTAATGGAAGAAATGGGATGATCTTTACGACAGATGGAGTAGTGAATATCAAAAATAAAAAATGGGCCACTGATTTTTCTCCGATAGACCCTGGTTTGGATAATGAAATGAGTCAGTATTACACCAAAGCTTACCTCCGCCACCTTTTTGCGGCAGATGAAATACTGGGTATGCAACTGGCAAGTATCCAAAACCTATCATTCTACCTCTGGCTCGTAGGCGAAGCCCGCCAACATATCCTGTCCGGCGATTTTAGCTCATGGAAAACAGCAATGGCTGAGCGTGTGAAAAGAAGACTTTAGTATTGCAGAGAGTAGATCGCTGATGTCTGATCGCTGATCTCTGATTTGGGATATATGTTAATATTGAGCAAAACAAAACAAATCAGACATCAGAAATCAGCGATCAGACATTAGCCTGTATCTTTGACCGGATAAGCCGCTATGAAAAAATTAGACTGGTACATACTAAAGAAATTTTTAACCACTTTCTTTTTTTCCATTTTCCTGTTTGCGGTTATTGCTATTGTGGTGGATGTTAGTGAGAAGACGGATGATTTTGTTAGGTCCGGGTTGTCACTGAAAGAAATAATCACACAATATTACTATGGCTTTGTACCCCATATCATTGCCTTGCTCCTGCCTTTATTTGTGTTTATAGCCGTTATATTTTTCACCTCGAAAATGGCTGGAAGAAGTGAAATTATTGCTATTCTGGCAAGCGGAACCAGTTACCAACGATGGTTAAGACCTTATTGGATTGGTGGTGTATTATTAGCAGGATTATTATGGTTTGCCAACCAGTATGTAGTACCAAGGGCAAACCAGATCAGGGGAACTTTTGAGGCCAATTATATTGACAAGAATAACAGTTACAATGCCCTGCTTAGCTCTAGTAACTATATTTATTTGAGGGTTGACTCATTTACCTATGCGGGTATATATGCCTATGATACTTTAACTAAAAGGGGAGGTCCATATTTTTCCTATACCATTCGTAAGAATAAAGTAGTGCAAAATATGCGGGCCGACCAGATTATATGGGATACCACAACCCGCAAATGGAAGATGGAATCTATTATAGAACGTAATATTTCAGACCAGGGAGAAATTGTGGCGATGGTGCAGGAGAAACAAATGAACTTTAATTTCAAACCCCTTGACCTTAGTCGTGATAAATACACCAAAGACAAATTAACAACCCCTGAATTAGACCGTTTTATTGCCCTGGAAGAATTGAGGGGGTCAGAGGGATTGAATAGTCTCAAAGTAGAAAGATACAGACGTGATGCAACCTGTGTAACAGTGCTGCTTTTAACCCTTATTGGTGCTATTGTAGCGGGAAGGAAAGTAAGGGGAGGGAGTGGGGTACATTTGGCTGTGGGTTTTGTTACGGCGGCATTGTTCATCCTGACGGATAGATTTTCTACCATATTTTCTACAAAAGGTGATCTGCCCCCGCTTTTGGCCGCCTGGATACCCAATTTAATCTTCGTTTTTGTAGTGGTTTATCTCTATCGAAAGGCTCCTAAATGATTTTAACGGAGTTTACACAACCTTCATCGTTTTAGTTTTGTTGTACAAGGCAACTTGTGTTACCTTTAGCGGCCTGAAAAGCACCCGGAGCACGACTTTTAATCTCTTTTATAACGAACGCCATAGCTAAAATTTTACGAAATGGGAATCATCAAAGAAAGGTTCAAGCAAAAAGCTGATATTGCTAATGCTGAGATCAAAGACATTCTTAAAACACACGGAAATAAAAAGATCGGAGAAGTTACCCTTTCTCAGGCCTATCAGGGAATGAGGGGTATTACCGGACTGGTAACTGAAACCAGTTTACTGGATGCACAGGAAGGTATCCGCTTTAGGGGTTATTCTATTCCGGAATTACAACAACTTTTACCAAAAGCACCTGGTGGTGGAGAGCCTCTTCCTGAAGGTTTGTTTTACCTGATGCTGGTAGGTGAAATGCCTACGGAAGAAGATGCAAATCATATCACCAGTGTATGGCAGCGTCGCAGTCATGTGCCGAACCATGTGTTCCATACAATAGATGCTTTGCCGCTGAATACGCATCCTATGACCATGTTTGTAACGGGAGTAATGGCCCTTCAAACAGAGAGTAATTTTGCAAAAGAATATGCAAAAGGCATCAACAAAAAGGAATACTGGAACCCGATATATGATGATGCAATGGATCTTATTGCACGTTTGCCACGCATCGCAGCTTATATCTATCGCCGTAAATACAAGAACAACGAACATATTCATCCTAACGGATTATTAGACTGGGCCGGAAACCTGGCACACATGATGGGCTATAACGACGAAAGTTTTAAAGAACTGATGCGTTTATATATGACCATACATGCAGACCATGAAGGCGGTAATGTATCAGCACATACTACCCATCTGGTAGGCTCAGCATTAAGCGATCCTTACCTCAGTTATGCTGCAGGTATGAATGGACTTGCAGGCCCCTTACACGGCCTCGCCAACCAGGAAGTAATCAAGTGGATTTTTGAAATGCAGGAACAACTGGGTACGGATGATCCTAGCAAAGAACAGATAGCAGATTATGTACAGAAAACTCTTGCATCCGGAAAAGTAGTACCTGGGTATGGTCATGCAGTGTTGCGTAAAACAGACCCACGTTTTACTGCACAAATGGAATTTGGTAAAAAGCATATGGCCGATGATAAACTGGTAAATACTGTTTGGAAAGTTTATGAAACTGTTCCACCAATCCTGGAATCACTGGGTAAGGTAAAAAATCCATGGCCGAATGTAGATGCCCATAGTGGAGCTTTACTGGTGCATTATGGGTTGGTAGAATATGAATTCTATACCGTATTGTTTGCAGTGAGCCGTGCATTGGGTGTTTTGTCGAGTCTTTGTTGGGACAGAGCCCTCGGTCTTCCAATTGAACGTCCGAAATCTGTTACAACAGAAGCTGTTAAACAATGGCTGGAAGGAAATGGAGAAATCTGGGAATAGTAAGGTCTTTAATTATCATAAGTGGTCCGGCGAAAAATGCCGGACCACTTTTTTTTATGCCATGCTTGTCTTAATTTGGGTAACCGAACCCTTAACTTATGGCCACATCTACCACCAAAAAAGCAGCAGTAAAAAAAGCAGCAGTAAAAAAAGTTGCAAAGAAAGCGGTGAAGAAAGCTGCTACTAAAACAGCAACAAAGAAAGCCGCTCCCGAAAAAAAGAAAAAAGAAATCAAGATCAAGTATTCGGATAAGTCTGCCGGTCAGCCAGAACTTGTTCCCATTTTCGAACAAATAAAAGCAATGCTTTTGCCCTATGTAAAAGGCAGTTTGCAATTAGTAGGTGGAAATGGTGGTATGTTATGCCTGGTAAGCCAAAAGCCCGTAGAAATATACGGTAGAAAAAGAGATGAACTTTGGTTTGCTGGTATCCTGGTTCAAAAGGGATATGTTGGTTTTTATTACATGCCGGTATATGCGCAACCTGAATTGAAGCAGGTGTTTAAACCGGAGCTACTTAAATGTTTAAAAGGGAAAAGTTGTTTTCATATTAAAAAGAATGATCCGGTTATTATGAAACAAATTAAAGAATCGCTGAAAGTTGGTTATACGATGTATAAAGAGAGGGGATGGTTGTAGGGAAATTCAGCATTTTCGACATTATCAGTATAGATATACCTAAGACAATTTATGCAATTTAGTATGTTGTAAAAAGAGCTTTGAAAAGCAAGCTCTTTTTCTTTTGAACTATTGCTGTTATTTAGCCTTGAATAACATTCCTGATACGCCATCATTACTAACTTCTATTGCAATAATTTTTTTTTGCCTATTGCGCACCAGTTTGATCTTTTTGAAATTCCTGTTATTCGATGTTAATAAGGAGGAATTGATGGGTGTTAGTTCAAATTCTCCCAATCTTGTATGAAAAGCGTACAGTTTCCCCTGCCTTGCCGAAAAACTGAAAAGACTAGCCAGCTCATCACTGAAAAAATTACCAGTAAACATCTCAGGGGTAGTCTGCTGATATTTAACAAATTCTATTGTCCTCTGCTTATTAATAACCATTTTCAGTATGGCATTATTTGAGCTGCTATTTTCAAAGAAAACACTTACATCTTCTTTGTCAGCCAGCATTTTGAACTCATTTGCTGATACCGGAACAAGCCTGGATGTTGCACCTCCGGGTCTGATATATACAAGTGTATCATTCACAAGTTTTATCTCACGGTCGTACCATTCATCGGGATGCCAGTATTTGCCACAAAAAATAGCAAGTTGTTCTTTAGACAGCGAAATAAATTTACTTGAGTTATGGGTAAATACTGGTTTCTGTGGCGATTTAGGGTTATTCTGGTACAAATCGCTCAAAAAAATATCTGCGAGTGAAATAGCCAAAGTACTTGCATTAAAAGGTGTAGCATTTGAAAGAACAGCTACCGAGGCATTGTATTTCGGAAAGCGTGCAAGATGACTTCTGAATCCGGCATCGGAGCCGCTATGATCAAACCATTCAAGACCATGTAAGGTAAAGCCTGTAAATTGACCCAGGGCGGATTCTGAAATACTACCATCATTCAGTTTTGCCCGTTGGTTCAAAAGTTCAACCACTTTCTTAAATGAGTTATCCGGTGCATTTAGAAAACTTGCCCATTTGCTCAAATCAAATGCAGTAGTAAATAAACTGGTTGGCCCAACAATTGAATAGTTGAGTACACTTTTTTTATACTGAGTCCCTGATTTATAATATGAATAAGCTCTTTGTTTTACCAGTTTTTCAAAATCATCGTAGAAGAACGAATGATCCATGCCGAGTTTTGTGAAAATATTATCCTGTGTAAATTTTGAAAATGAAATGCCGGTAACTCTTTCTACTACTTCAGCCAGTAAAGTAAAACCAGTATTACAATACATGAATTTTTCGCCGGGCATAAAATTCAAACTTTGCTGACGGTATACAAGTGAGAGTATTTGTGTTTTTGTGATAACATCATCCAGCCTCCAGCCGCCCATTTCTAGCAGGCGCCATTGTTCACGCAGTCCGCTGGTATGGGTAGCCAGGTGTCGCAACGTGATTGTTTTGGGATACATGGGAAGTTCCGGAATATACTTACGGATATCATCATCCAATGAAACCAGTCCTTTCTCCTGAAGTAACAGAATGCAAAAGGCTGTGAATTGTTTTGAAAGGGATGCTGCATGAAATGGGGTAATATCTGATACAGGTATATCGTATTCAAGATTGGCAAGGCCTTTAGACTTGTGATAAACTATTTGCCCTTCTTTAACTACCGCTACAGATATGCCTGGTGTTTTATCGTTCCAGGCTGCAAGAATACTATCGGCCTTTTTTTGTTTCAGTAATAATTCATCACTTTTTTGTGAAAAAATAGTTATAGGAGTTAATGCAAAACACAATACTATACACCGGCGAATAAATAACATATAAAGGTTTATTAACCTATCGCTTTTTTGAATTAGATGTTACAGAAAATTCCAGAAACTTCTTGAACTCACAGAATCACTTCAGTGTATCAATCAGTTAGCCAGTATTAATGATTTAACCGATAATGGTTTAAAACTGAATGACCATCTGAATACGCAGGTATATTATTCCATTACAGAGTATAAAATAGCGGTTTTTTTTAGTTGCCAGATCAGGTTTTGGGATGGCTTTTAAGATTTTGGGTTATTTCAAAAACTAAAATTTTGCAAGAATATGACCAGCCCATACATTTGCATTCCTATAATGGGGAATTAGCTCAGTTGGCTAGAGCGCTTGCATGGCATGCAAGAGGCCACCGGTTCGAATCCGGTATTCTCCACTTGTCCACCGTCCGCGTGTCGCTGAAGCTTTAGCGAAGGTGGACTAAAGCTCCAAGAGGCTACAAATTTTGTAGCCTCTTTTCTTTTTTGAATTATCTGAGTTGTTAGAGCGTCCCGATGGTACCATCAGGAAGGCCACCGGTTCGAATCCGGTATTCTCCACTTGTCCACCGTCCGCGTGTCGCTGAAGCTTTAGCGGAGGCACAAGCTTTAGCGAAGGTGGACTAAAGTCCAAGAGGCTACAAATTTTGTAGCCTTTTTTCTTTCATTGAATTATCTGAGTTGTCAGATTGCCCCTTCATATTGTCTATTTTACATACCCCTCTTAACATATTTAGACAATACATTTGTACCTGGAACTGATCATAATCTAAAAAGTAAATCAAATGAATATCAACCAAACAATCTTAAAAATGATTTTCGACAGGTGGTATGGTAGCCTGAAAAACTGGAATGATGCACTTAATGCAATTAGTGATGAACAATTGCAACAAGAAATCGCGCCAGGTAAAAACAGAGGTATTTACCTATTAGGGCACATGATTGCAGTACATGATGATATGCTGACCCTATTAGACTTAGGAGATAAATTATATCCCGCTTTGCGGGAACCATTCCTTAGTTCTCCCGATAAAGCAATTGCTGATATACCCTCAGCACAGGAACTAAGGGCTTATTGGACCAACCAATGCGAAGTGTTGAAGCAAAAAATGGATAGCGTAGCCCCTGAAGAATGGTTTGAAAAACATACAGCAGTTTCTGCAGAGGATTTCAGTAAAGAACCTCATCGTAATAAATTAAATATCATTTTAACCAGAACAACCCATCTTACCTACCATACCGGGCAATTATTGATGCTGAAGTAAATTAACCAAAGTATTAGCTGGCAGAATTGTTAGTGGTGCTTTATATTCAATTTGAAAATCAAAGAGGCTGACTTAATACAGCCTCTTTTTTGTTTCATTTATTACATTTGGTTATCAAACCTATCTTACATGAAGGATAACTTTATTCAAAGTTTGCAGCAACATGTAACTTTAACCGAACAGGAGCTGGCGGTTATTGAAGAACTGTTCAATACCAGGAAGTACAGAAAACGACAATATATATTGCAGGAAGGAGAAGTAATGCGTTTCGATAGTTTTGTGTTAAGTGGACTTACCCGCTTGTATGAAGTGGATGAAAAAGGACATGAGCATATCGTAATGTTTGGGCCTGAAGGTTGGTGGGTAGGTGATTTGTACAGTTTTTTTGCTGAAACGCCTTCCAGATTCAATATTGATTGTTTGGAAGACACAGAAGTGATGCAAATTTCAAAAGAAAACCTGGAGACGCTATATAGCAGGGTTCCTAAGATGGAAAGACATTTTCGAATTTTATTACAAAATGCCTATATCGCTTCTACCGCACGCGTAACTTCTTCCCTGATCAAATCTGCTACGGAACGGTATGCTGAATTTATAGAACGTTATCCGGATATCGAACAACGTGTGCCAGATCATCAAATAGCTTCTTATTTAGGTATTACACCACAAAGTCTTAGTCGTATTCGCGCTGGCAGAAAAGAAAGCTAGCCTGGCCAATTATTACCATACGGTAATGCTTTTTTTTAACCTTTGTGATTGTTGGTCGCCACGCCGGTAAACAATTTTGTACACTAAAAAGGTACAAAATGAATCGACTAATCATCAGTGTTATTTATCACAGTCAAAGTGGCCATACTAAACAGTTGGCAGCATTTCTTGCGAAACAACTCGAAACGAATTATACAACAGTACACCTGATGGATGCTCAGGCAGCAACGAATAATTTCGAGTTACTGCATACCTCCCATCTTATTGTTTTTGGCTGTCCAACCTATTTTGGAAATATTCCGGCTGCATTCAAAAAATTTATGGAAGCAACAGGCAGCTTCTGGTATAAACAAAGTTGGAAAGATAAACTTGCAGCAGCATTCACGATATCCTCAACAACCAATGGCGATAAGCTAAATACACTGAATTCTCTTTTTCTGTTTGCAGCCCAGCATAGCATGCATTGGATAAGTCTGGGTGTACTACCCAGATACATTAATGATATACAAACGGATGGACAAAACAGGATGGGCGCTTATATTGGCCTGATGGCACAATCCGAAAATGCCATGGATAAAGTTTTGCCATTACATCCTGGTGATCAGCTAACAGCTGAATTATTTGCTGCAAGACTGCTAAACGTAGCCACACAATTCAATCAAATAAATCTTCAACCTAAAAATTAGCAATATGAAAACATGGTTTTTTCGCACAAACAATTCTTATGCTCCCATAGTGGCCAGAATATTTCTTGCCTGGACATTATTTCCGCACGGTGCACAGAAATTACTGGGGTGGTATGGTGGTTTTGGATTTACAAACAGTATGAAATATTTTACAGAATCCGTCGGACTTCCACCTGTCATAGGTTTTCTGGTTATCATTATTGAATGCTTCGGGCCTTTATTTATTTTATTTGGTTTAGCAACCCGGTTTTGGAGTTTTGCTATTGCAACAGTGATGTTTGGAATAATCGTTACTAATTTCCATACATACTTTTTTATGAACTGGTTTGGTACACAACCACAGGAAGGGTATGAATTTTTTCTACTTGCCATCGGTATAGCACTTTCGTTGGTTATATCTGGGGGAGGAAGATTTTCAGCTGATGCTGTAATCATGCAGAATAAAAGTAAAGCAACATAATAACTAGCGATATTCAGGTTATCAGTAACCCGAAAAACTATTGTAATCAAAATATGCCGGAAATCATCCGGCATATTTTTTTGTAAAGATTAGCGTGTACGATTGAATAATTATCGTAAAACAAGCTATGGATGAATCACTTCGGGCATTGCAGAGGTTTTCAACATTCCGTGTATAAGAGTTACCCTCGTTTTAACTATTGCATACTACTTTACATCCGGATTTGGTTCCCGCTCTGCGGGATTAAAAGGGAATCCCGTGAAAATCGGGAACTATCCCCGTAGCTGTTAGCTTCATTAACCTGTTTCATCTACAAGTCACTGTTCCGATATAACGGCACGGGAAGGCAGACAACAGGGAAGTAAGTCAGAAGACCTGCCAACATCAAATTTAATTAGTAACGTAAGCTTTCGGAGGAAAAGCCGGTACTGAAATGACTGTTGCACATTGTGTACTTTTTTTCAGCTATCAGTATTTGCACTGCCGTGAGCATACACAAAAAAGTATGCTATGGAACCTAACAATGAAATTCTCCTAAGGGAGAACAAGGATCGTTTTGTGATCCTACCGATTAACTATCCCGTTATCTGGGAGCATTACAAAAGACATGAAGCCAGCTTCTGGACAGCAGAGGAAATAGACCTGAGTAACGACCTGAAAGACTGGGCATCATTAAATGACGGAGAGCGACATTTTATAAGTCATGTACTCGCTTTTTTTGCAGCAAGTGATGGTATAGTAAATGAAAATCTTGCAGTAAACTTCATGAGTGAAGTGCAATTGCCTGAAGCCCGGTGTTTCTATGGTTTCCAGATAATGATGGAAAATATTCATAGCGAAACCTATGCGTTGCTGATCGATACCTATATCAAAGACCCGATTGAAAAGGATAAACTATTTCATGCTATTGAAACAATACCTGCCGTTAAAAAGAAGGCAGAATGGGCTCTCCGTTGGATTGAGAATGGAAACTTTGCAGAAAGGCTGGTAGCATTTGCAGCAGTGGAAGGTATTTTCTTTAGCGGAAGTTTTTGTTCCATTTTCTGGCTTAAAAAACGTGGACTAATGCCAGGATTAACTTTTAGTAATGAATTGATTAGTCGCGATGAAGGTCTGCACTGCGAGTTTGCCTGTTTATTGTATGGTATGCTTCAAAAAAAATTATCGCAGGAAGAAGTGTATGCAATCATTACAGATGCAGTAAGTATCGAAAAACAATTTATTACAGAAGCATTACCTGTTAACCTTATTGGTATGAATGCGCAGCTAATGCAACAATATATTGAGTTTGTCGCCGATCGCTGGTTGCATGAGCTGGGCTATCAGAAAAAATACCATACCAGTAATCCATTCGACTTTATGGAAATGATTTCATTGCAGGGTAAAACCAATTTCTTCGAAAAACGGGTTGGTGATTATCAGAAAGCAGGGGTAATGGGAAATAAAGACACACAAGTGTTTTCTACTGAAGAAGATTTTTAAAAAGAATAAAATAATAACGCTAAATAGCTTTTTATGTATGTAATAAAACGAAACGGCAAACGTGAATCCGTAAAATTTGATAAGGTAACAGCACGTATTGAAAAATTATCATACAGCCTTAGTCCAATGGTTAACGTGATTGACGTAGCAAAAAAAACCATTGAAGGAATTTATGAAGGTGTTGCTACCACAGATCTTGATAACCTTGCAGCAGAAACTGCTGCTTCATTAACCATAACACATCCCGACTATGCAATACTGGCATCGCGTATAGCGGTTAGTAACCTTCATAAGAGTACAATTAAATCGTTTTCTGGAACCATGCGAAAACTGCACCAGTATACTGATGCTACAACCGGAAAGAAACTGCCACTGATTGCTGATGATATAATGCAGGTTATTGAAGACAATGCGGATTTACTGGATAGTACAATTATTTATGACCGTGATTATGCATTCGATTATTTCGGATTTAAAACACTTGAAAAGTCCTATTTACTACGCATCAATGGGAAAGTGGCTGAACGCCCGCAACATATGTATATGAGGGTTGCCGTAGGCATTCACAAGCAAAATATAGATGAGGTTATTAAAACATATCACCTGATGAGTGAGCGTTGGTTTACACACGCAACGCCAACTCTTTTTAATGCCGGTACCCCAAAGCCACAAATGAGCAGTTGTTTTTTACTAACGATGAAAGACGACAGCATAGATGGTATTTATGATACTTTAAAGCAAACGGCAAAAATTTCGCAGAGTGCAGGTGGTATTGGATTGGCCATCCATAATATCAGGGCAACAGGTAGTTATATTGGTGGAACGAATGGAACAAGTAATGGTATTATACCGATGCTTCGGGTTTTTAACGATACAGCACGATATGTAGACCAGGGGGGTGGCAAAAGAAAGGGTGCATTTGCTATTTACCTGGAACCATGGCATGCAGATATTTTTGAATTTCTCGATCTGCGTAAGAATCATGGTAAAGAAGAACTACGGGCAAGGGATCTTTTCTTCGCACTTTGGATATCAGATCTATTTATGAAACGGGTAGAAGCAAATGAAGACTGGAGCCTGTTTTGTCCGAATGAAGCACCTGGGTTAAGTGAGTGTTGGGGTACTGAATTCGATGCGCTATATACAGCTTACGAGCAGCAGGGTAAGGCACGAAAAACAGTAAAAGCCCAGGACCTGTGGTTTAAAATACTGGAATCGCAGATTGAAACAGGCACACCCTATATGTTGTATAAAGATGCTGCCAATAGCAAAAGCAACCAGCAAAACCTGGGTACCATAAAAAGCAGTAATCTCTGTACAGAAATACTGGAATATACCTCTCCGGAAGAAGTGGCCGTATGTAACCTTGCTTCACTGGCGCTTCCGCGTTTTGTATCAGAGGGTAAATTTGATCACGAGAAATTATATGAAGTAACCTATCAGGTTACTAAGAACCTGAACGCGGTGATCGATGGAAATTATTATCCTGTTCCAGAAGCGGAATATTCTAACAAAAAACATCGTCCCATTGGAATTGGTGTGCAGGGGCTGGCAGATGTTTTTATAATGTTACGACTTCCATTTGAAAGTGAGCTGGCACGATTACTGAACAAGAATATTTTTGAGACCATTTATTTTGCTGCCATGACAGCAAGTAAAGATCTGGCAAAGGAACAGGGCGCCTACGAAAGCTTTAGCGGATCGCCACTCTCAAAAGGCATATTCCAGTTTGATATGTGGAATGTACAGCCCAGCGACAGGTGGAACTGGGAAAACCTGCGTGCAGAAGTAATGCAATCTGGTGTTCGAAATTCCTTGCTGGTAGCGCCAATGCCAACAGCGTCAACTTCACAGATATTTGGTAATAATGAGTGCTTTGAGCCATATACATCAAATATTTATACGCGTCGTGTTTTAAGCGGGGAATTTATTATTGTAAATAAGCACCTGCTCAAAGACCTTGTACAATTGGGTTTGTGGAATAATACCATGAAGCAAAAAATTATAGCAGCTAACGGGTCTATTCAGCAGATACCAGAAATTCCCGCAGATATAAAAGAGTTGTACAAAACAGTTTGGGAAATAAAACAACGCAGTATTATTGATATGGCTGCCGATCGCGGAGCTTACATTTGCCAGTCTCAATCACTAAATGTTTTCGTAGATACACCCACTATTTCCAAACTCACATCCATGCATTTTTATGGATGGAAAAAGGGACTTAAAACCGGCATGTATTATCTGCGGACTCAGGCAGCAACTCAGGCTGTACAGTTTACGGTAGAGCAACAAATGAATATTGTAACACAAGCAGCAGAGGTGAAAGCAGTGCAAGAACAAATTGATCCCGTTCAGTCGCAAGGTGGCAGTTGTTCTATGCAGGATGGATGTATCAGTTGTGGATCATAATCAAAAATAAATACGATGAAACAGATGGTCTTATTATTGTTGCTGGTAGTAGTTGGTTCGCTATCCTATGGTAATCAATTTGATGGAGAGAAACTGAAAAGATCCTGGTGTGACACAATCCCGGTTATAATACCTGCTAAATTTGAAGATGATTATGGTATCAGGTATGTCATCAATGACCAGATTTGGATACAGGAACCATCAACTAAGTACCATATTTTGCGATGGAACAAAGATCAGCAATACCTAATTGCAAAAAATGATCATCAGAATAAATCCGATGCAGGTCTGTATACCCGTATAGATTATATGCGATTCTCTGGTATGGCCCCATATACCTGGGGATTTTGTCTGAGTGTATACAAGGCGGCAACTGATTCAATAGCTGAATTCGGGCCTAATAATACAGATCGGGTAAATCCAAAGAAAGGGTGCAATGGTTTTCCGTTTTCCAGGATGAAACTGGTACAATAAACGCAGTTTAAATACTCTTTTGGCGAAAAGTGCAGCAAAAGCTGCACTTTTTTTATGGAGGAAAATGGGGCTCTCTATCTATAAATGTTAAGATATTGTTAATGCGACAATTGATACCCAACGCTTTTTAATTGTATGAGGGTATTCATATTGTAACAAGCAAACAAAACAAAATAGCATGAAAAACAAACTGATCAACGGAAGCTGGTTAATACTTGTGGTGATAACTTTATTAGCTTCTTGTTCAAAAAAAGAAATACCTGTACCTGTTAATCAAGGGCCTGTTAATAATCCTGTTCCGAATACGCCTCAACCAGGAGGTGGACAGAACCAACCTCTTCGATTAACAATTAAGGTACAGGCTGTAATTAAGATTGGAGATATTATATACGACAGTATACCCGCCAGTTTTACACTCACCAGTTATGATAGTGCTAACCAACCACACATGTTAATGGTTAGACTAAAACCAGGAGTTAATGAAGTTAATATTCCGGCAAACCATATCAGGTATAGATTGGCTGTAAAAGAATGGAACCAGACTGATGAGATGACGCTAGACAGGAACAATATTCAGGAAGATGTAATCTATACCCTTGGTGGAAGCAGGGCAGCAAAAAAGTTGCAATATGAAGTGAACGCTGTTTTGGTAAATGGAACCTATCGTGCAGATAGTAAAACCCTCTACCAATACGATGTACAAGGTAGACTGGTCAAAGTAACACTACTTAAAAAGAGAAGCAATGGAGATATTTATACTGCCTTAACGGAAGACTTATTTTACCAGGGAGGAAAAGTAGTTGAAGCCTCCAGAAAAGAAGAAACCGGTATTGAAGTAAGTAAACTTTATATCAGTTATGACCAGCAAGGTAAGATCCATTCAATGAAACAAGATAAAGCCGGGTCAACTACAGATGCAACAGTTAGCTATAATATTACAGATGCAGGCGTCGAAACTTTGCTGAAACATGTTGGTAGTCAAAGTTCGGTAGACCATTTTATACTGATGAAAAAGGGCAATCAGATCAAACGTTCATCAGTTGCTTCTAATAATATTAATGAGTGGTCTGAGTATGGATATGATACAAATATTAATCCATATATTCATATCAACTGGCCCGATATGCTTATGTCGCGCAACTCAAAGAATAACGTTAGCTGGACCGGTAAATCCTATTTTTCAGGGAATCTTACACTTGATCCGGTGGAATATAATTATACCTATGATGCAGAAGGCTACCCTGTAAGTCTGGTAAAAGTGTTCAGATCCGCACAAACAGGCAGTATTTTAAATACAACAAAAACCACTTATCATTATTAATTACCCATGAACAGTGAAGCAGTTCAATGTTCATCTCAGCAGGAATAATTTCGCAAACTAAAAAAATGAAAGCAATAATAACCATAGCAGTAAGCCTCATTACACTGGCATCCTGCACAGCAGTAAAAGTAGCTGTACCTGAGCAATTTGGTTCACAGGCAACAGCCATGAAAGTAAAAGGCATCAATGGCTGGAAATTTAATGAACAACTGAGTTTTGGTACTTACGTTACCTCCTCGGTTAAGAGAGGATGGGATTTCTCTAATGGCAGCCGCTTTAGTCGCTTCAGTTTAAAACCAGAAGATATATTGTTGAGTGGGTTTAATATTCATTCAGACCGAGAAAAGTACAATGAAAAAAATCGCTTTCAATATTCTATCCAGGATGCGAGCCTTGTAACAGAAGTGCTGGCGCAGGAAAGCTTTTCTGAAAATCAGATTGTGTACAAATCCAATATCGCCTGGTTGAATGAAATTAAGCGGACCGATAAATACCAATATGCATTCTCAGCAACCATTGTGCCCCTCAATTTTAATAAGGGAGAAGTATGGACACTCACCATGGTGAATGAGTTTGATGCAAAGACCACCAAACAAAAATTATTTGAACGTCCACAGACAAAAGACATCGGATTCGTGACCAATGGAACGGAGAAGATAGAAATTAAACCATTGATGCTCTCTAAACATGTAAACGCATCTGGTAAAGAAGGTAAATTGGTTGGTGGACCAATACTCACCGGTTATGAATTGCGTTGGGATGACGGACTGGTAGGCGTGGTCGACATACTAGATCATAAAATATGGATCGTAAATGACCTTGATCCAAAAGAAAAAATGGTACTCTCCGCAGTGGCCTCAGCAATATTATTGAAACGAAAACAGGATGTTTATAGTGAATGGAGTAATGGGTAGTAGTCCATGGTCCATAGTCCATAGTCCATAGTCCATGGTGAAGAAACTTTTTTAACTAAAACCTAATACCTAATACCTAACACCTAACATCTAGCCCCTACAGCCGAAACAACATTGAATGACAACAACAGGTTACGATACAACTTTAATGGTGCAGGAATGCATAGCGAACAAGCGGTCGGCGCAGGAAGCGTTGTATCGGGAGTTCTATGCCTTCGCCATGAAAGTAGCCTTGCGTTATTCGCGTGATGAATTTGATTCAGCAGATATATTGAGTAGTGCATTTGTACGGGTGTTTAAGTATATCCATCAATTCGATCCCGCAAAAGGTTCGCTGCATGCATGGATAAAAAGAATTGTTGTAAACGAGGGATTAGATCACATTAAATCACGCGAACGTTTTAGTGAAAATGTTGAGTTGGAAACCATCGAAGAGCCTGCAATCGATAATAAAGTGTTGCAAAAAATGGGTGCCGATGAAGTTATGAAACTGGTACAAAAGCTACCTCCTGCTACACATGCTGTTTTTGTGTTGTATGTGGTAGAAGGGTTTACCCATAAAGAAATAGCCGATCAGTTACAGATTAGCGAGGGTACATCGAAATGGCATTTGAGTGAAGCCAGAAAAAAATTACAACAAGCATTATTAAACCATGAATAATTTAACCACATACGAGCAACTGATTGCAGATAAACTGCAACAACTGCCTGTTCCTGATATGGCAGATGCCATCTGGGCAAGAATAGAGCAGCGCCTCAATGTGGAGATGCCGCTTGAAGATGGCGGCAACAATACCGGAAGCAGTTCACTTCCTGGTTTTCAGTTCCCCGGAAAAGGCATTGTTTTCCTTTTCCTGGCAGCGTTAGTGAGTGTACTCTTTTACCTCAACTATCGCCCAACAAAACAGGGTCAAAAAAATCATACCCCTTCAAACACGAATATCATCAGTATCCCAGTTCAGGACATTTACAAAACCCCGGAAGAAAAATCCGCCGTGCAACCTGCTGAAAGCATGTATACCGACAAAGCAGATCTGCCCATCCAGTATAGCAAGGGCGATAGCTTTGATACGCAAATTCCTGCCTCGTCTACCGAACCAATCAGCATTATCAATGAAAAAGCTACTTTACCTAAGTCTGCACCGGTAATAACCATCGGCCAATCCATCATACCAAAAAATTTATCACCCATTCAGGATTCCGGTGCTAAAAAAGGGAGAGGGGTAAAAGGAATTGGAACGGATGATTACAGGATTGTACCGGTTAAGAAAGATAGTTTATAAAATATTCGAGCTTTGAAATAATGCTAATATGGTTTAGCTAAAAATCCTAAATCGAATGATTTGTGTTAATTCCACTGATTAGCTTTATAGGCTACAATTGGAGGCAAGAATAAATTAGTTAAAGTTGCACTTTAGTGAAACTTTATTAACTTTGCATGGTGAATGAAAAACTTAAACACCGGAACATCATTTTTTATAAAGAATATTTTCAGCATTTTTTGAAAAACAACGTAAAAAGGTAAAAGATAAAATAATCTGGACTTTTGAGTTAATTGAAGAATTGAAAAGGGTGCCTGAAACATATTTAAAACATTTGGAAACCACAGAAGGTCTTTACGAGATAAGAGTTCAACAGGGTAGCGATATTTTCAGAATCTTTTGTTTTTTCGATGAAGGGCAACTTGTAGTTATAACCAGTGGATTTCAAAAAAAAGAACAAAAGACTCCCAAAAAGGAAATTGAAAAAGCGTTAAAAATTAAAAAAGAATATGAAAAAGAAAAACACATCAACGCTTGAACAGTTTAAGGAAAAGAATTATGGAAAACGGGGTACTTCGAAACGTGAAGAACTTGAATCAGGCTATGATAATTTTAAAATTGGGGCGCTTATTCTTGAGGCAAGACTTGAAAAGGGACTGACTCAGGAAGAACTAGCTTTGAAAGTAGGTACCACAAAATCTTATATCTCTAAAATTGAAAATGATATCAAAGAAGTAAGGATATCTACACTTCAACGAATTGTTGAACTTGGATTAGGTGGACATTTGCAATTGAGCATTAAACTCTAAGAATGATGTTAGCAGATCAAACAATCTTTATGATTGTTTGATAGTATCATTTGATACTATCAAAGTATTTAAAAAAAGAATACCTTTCTCTCATATTAACGATTATGAAAATAAAATCATTCTTCGCAATCATTTTCCTCCTGCAAGTTTTTACCACTCAGGCACAGACACTTAATGTGGGTACTTTTAATGTGAGACTGGAAACTTCCAGAGATACCGGAAACCTTTGGACCGACAGGAAAGTTTATGTAGCCAGTTTGATTCGTTTTCATGGCTTTGATATATTCGGTACCCAAGAAGGATTTAAAAACCAGTTAGATGATATACAGTTGCAACTGCCAGAATACGAGCGCTACGGTATTGGCAGAGATGATGGAAAGGAAAAAGGAGAACATTCGGCTATATTCTATAAAAAAGACCGCTTTGATTTTATTAAAGGAGGTGATTTCTGGCTTTCAGAAACACCAGAGAAACCAGGCTTTGGCTGGGACGCACGCATCAACCGCATTTGCTCCTGGGTAATGCTGAAAGAAAAGAAATCGAAGAAAACTTTTTATTGCTTTAATGTGCATTACGACCACCAGGGTATGGTAGCGAGAAGAGAAAGCAGTAAATTATTATTGGATAAAATTAAAACCATCGCAGGGAATGCTCCGGTAATTTTAACCGGCGATTTTAATGGCAATCATAGCAGCGAATGGTACCAGCTTATTGCCAATTCAACTACTTTACGCGATACCTACCGCGAAGTGAAATATCCTTATGTTAATAATGGAAGCTTTCAAAACTTCGGTAGAAATTTTACCAAAGCAGATATTATTGATCATATTTTCATCAGCAGCCAGTTTTCCGTAAAAAGATGGGGGGTGCTTACCGATTCCTATAATGGAAAATTCCCCTCAGACCACTTTCCCGTTCTGGCCGAGCTTTCCTTTTCGAAATAATTCACCGTTTTTAATGTAATAAATAGGCTGAGGAACCTACTAATTAGTAAATTAGGGTAGTGCATCTATTGTGCATTACAAATTAAAACAATCAGCCATGAACTTTCTTGCCAGCTATGGATGGATATTAGTTGTTGTATTATTGTTCCTGCTATCACTTGTAACCGTGAACCAGGGAACCATTGCCGTAATTACCATGTTTGGTAAATACCGTAGGATATTGCGCCCGGGTCTTAACTTCAAAATACCGGTACTTGAACAGGTGTTCAAAACTGTGAGTATTCAAAACCGTTCTGTCGAATTGGAGTTCCAGGCAGTTACCATCGACCAGGCCAATGTGAATTTTAAAAGTATGCTGCTTTATTCTGTGATTAACCAGGATGAGGAATCAATTAAAAATGTTGCATTCAAATTCATCAGCGACAGAGACCTGATGCAGGCATTGATCAGAACAGTAGAAGGTAGTATTCGTTCCTTTGTGGCCACAAAGCGCCAGGCTGAAATACTACTGCTCCGTAGAGAAATAGTGGAATTCGTAAAAGAACAAATCGATATCTCCTTAGAAAGCTGGGGTTACCATTTGCAGGATCTGCAAATCAATGATATCACTTTCGATGCACGTATCATGGAAAGTATGAGCAAAGTGGTGGCTAGTAATAACCTCAAAGCAGCCGCAGAAAACGAAGGACAAGCATTACTCATTACAAAAACAAAAGCAGCAGAAGCTGAAGGTAATGCCATCAAAATAGCCGCTGAAGCAGAAAGAGAAGCTGCCAGACTTCGTGGACAGGGCGTAGCATTATTCCGCGAAGAAGTGGCACGTGGTATGAGTCAGGCAGCAGAACAAATGAAACAAGCCAATCTCGATACCAATGTTATTCTATTCAGTATGTGGACAGAAGCCGTGAAAAACTTCGCAGAATACGGCAAAGGCAATGTCATCTTCCTCGATGGCAGCGCCCAAGGCATGGACAGAACGATGCAACAGATTATGGCGATGATGAAAACCAAAAGCTGATGGCAGATGGCAGATGTCAGATGTCAGATTTTTGATCTTTAAGTTTTTGATCTTTGATTCTTTGGTTTCTGGTTATTGGAAGCTTTCGAATTAAAAAGGATCAACAATCACAAATCAGTAATCTACTTTCCCAAATCAAAGATCAAAGAATCAAAAATCTGACATCTGACATCTGCCATCTGCGATCTGCCATTGTTAACGCCTCGTGAAAATCCGGGCACTGGTGTCACTTATGTGCAAAAGCTTTCATAAAAAGCTTGCTTGGGGTAATTTTATTCACATGCACGTCTTTCTTTTGCGTTAGGGTCTAATTTTAACCTAACCCAAATTACCCGGTATGTTTCAATTACTGCAGTCAGACACTTTACAACAGGTAGCAGGTAGTGTTGCCGCAACAGCAGAAAAAATATCTATGTGGAGCCTCCTTCAAAAAGGTGGCTGGATCATGTATCCCTTGTATGCCTTGCTTGTAGCGGCCATTTTTGTATTTGTGGAAAGACTGATGGCTATCCGCAAAGCATCGAGAATAGAGCCGAATTTTATGAATATTATCCGCGATAATATTATGTCTGGCAATGTACAGGCCGCAAGAAACCTGGCTCGCAACACCAATAACCCAGTTGCGAGGATGATTGATAAAGGTATTCAACGAATCGGAAAGCCCCTGGATGCAATAGAAAAGAGCATGGAGAATGTAGGTAAGCTCGAAATGTACACAATGGAAAGAAACCTGAATATACTTTCTCTTATAGCCGGTATTGCCCCTATGTTCGGGTTCCTGGGTACCATTGTTGGTATGGTGCAGTTGTTTTATGGGATCGCTTCAACAGGTGAATACACACTTAATACCATCGCCGGAGGTATCTATACCAAAATGATTACCTCAGCAACCGGTTTAATTATTGGTCTGATTGCCTATGTAGGTCATAATTTCCTGAGTACACAAATCGATAAAACGGCCAATAAAATGGAAGCAGCCAGTGCTGAATTCATTGATATACTCCAGGAACCTACCCGTTAATCTTACCTATCTAAACAGATAATATGAATATCAGAAAGCGATTAAGAACCCATCCGGAAATGCATACAGGTGCTTTGAACGACATCCTGTTCATTCTCTTATTGTTCTTTCTGATCGTTTCTACACTTGCAAACCCCAATGTTATCAAGGTTTCCAACCCCAAAGCAAAAAGCGATACACGCGCAAAACAAACAGTGGTGGTTACCGTTGATAAGGACCAAAACCTCTACATAGGCTCTCAGCGCACAACACTGGAACAACTGGAACCTGAATTAAAAGCATTCCTTTCAAAAGAAACAGAAAAGCCATCAGTAGTTATTAATGGCGACAGTACTTCCCATTTAGGCACAGCCATCAAAGTAATGCAGATCATCAAAAAACTAGGAGCAACGCCGGTAATGGCGGTAGATAATTCGGGGCAATAGGGGGGAGGGCTGCAAGCCGCAAGCTGCAGGCTGCAAGCTTTGATGGAACACTGATCTTCATGATTTTCAAGATCTATCATGATAAATCATGAAAATCATGATGATCCGTGTTCTATTAATAGCAGATAGTGCATTTACGGCAACCAAATTTTTCTTTAAGCAACTGACTTTAAATTTTCTAATTCGCAAGCCCCCCACTTTATTTCCATTAAATGCAGAAAGCCCATAACAAGCACCAATCTAAGCTTGTAGCCTGCAGCCTGTAGCTTGCAGCTCAAAAAGTTACCATCACCATCCTATCATTCTCATGCAAGTCTTTTCTGAGTCTTGTTTGATATCCGTATGATTCAAATAGTTGGCATACTTCCTTGCCTAATACCTGGTTTATCTCAAGAAATATTTTGCCTTTTTTGCTGAGGTGTTGCTTTCCGAATGCTGCAATTTTTTTGTAGAATATCAAGGCATCATCATCTGGTACAAATAATGCTAAATGAGGTTCGTGATTCACTACATGCTTCGCCATGGAATTTTGTTCCGATTGTTTGATATAGGGGGGATTACTTACAATGATATCGTAATTGGATAAAGTAGACCAGTTAGCTTCATCAAGAAAGTCTACCTGTTTAAATGTAATGCCTGCATCAAGTTCATGGGCATTTTGATGGGCAATACTGAGGGCTTCGTCACTTACATCGATCGCTTCAACCTGCCAGAGGGGGAATTCCTTTTTTAATACGATGGGTATACATCCCGATCCTGTTCCTATATCAATTACCCGTTGCGGCTCTGAATTAGCCACTGCTTTGATCCATTCAATTAGTTCTTCTGTTTCTGGCCGGGGAATCAGTGTATGTTCATTTACTGAGAACCTAAGTCCGGCAAACCATGCTTCACCCAATACATACTGAACCGGTTTACCTTCAGACAAGGCACTTGTAAATGCAGTAAATTGCGCTTTTTGTGTGTCGCTCAATAATTGCTGTTTAGCAATAGCTCTTTCGGTACGGTTCATGCCTGTCAGGTGTTCCAGCACCATATTACAAATCTGTGCTGCCTCCCTGCTGTCGTACAGTGATTGAAGGGTGTTCTGCAAAAGGTCTTTGGCCTCAGAAACTGTCATGCTGCAATGTTAAGCAGCATTTGGCTATTTTTGTCTATTCAGATGACCGATCTTCACGAAGTATATATGCATCGCTGTATTGCCCTTGCCCAACTGGGTGCAGGCTTTGTTGCACCCAATCCGATGGTAGGTGCGGTGCTTGTGTATGAGAACAGGATCATTGGCGAAGGCTGGCATAAGCAATATGGTGGTCCGCATGCAGAAGTAAATTGTTTGCAAAATGTAGCAGAAGCCGATCGCCATCTTATTCCCTTATCTACTTTATACGTTTCTCTCGAGCCCTGTGCTCATTTTGGTAAAACACCTCCCTGTACAAACCTGATACTTGAAAACAAGATTAAAAGGGTAGTGGTAGGATGCAGGGATCCATTTGAAGCAGTTAATGGAAAAGGCATAGAACAATTGCGCAAAGCAGGGGTGGAAGTGATTGTTCCAGTGCTTGAAGAAGCTTGTACTAAACTCAATAAACGATTTTTCAGTTTTCATTTATTGAAGCGACCCTATGTTCTGTTGAAATGGGCACAAACTGCCGATGGTTTCATGGCGGCAGCTTCTGAAAAAAGACTTTTAATCACTCATTCAGATACCAACCGGATTGTACACCAATGGCGTGCAGAAGAAGCGGCAATACTGGTTGGAACAGCCACTGCTGCAAAAGATGATCCGGAACTGAATAACCGATATTGGTATGGTCTCGATCCAATGCGTATGGTTATCGACCGACAACTCAAATTGAGATCGGATTTAAAGCTATTTAAGGATGACAATCCGGTGATTGTTTTCAATGAAATAAAAGAAGAAAAGGTTAACCAGATTCATTATGTAAAACTGAATACAGATAAATCCTGGGTGTCACAAATACTGACATATTGTTATGAACATAAACTACAAAGTATTTTAGTAGAGGGCGGAGCTTCCTTATTACAGTCTTTCCTGGAAGAAGATATTTGGGATGAAATACGTACCATTACCAATCAGGCATTAACAATAGGAGAGGGTCTGAAAGCACCTGAAATAGAAGAATTAACCTCAAATGAATTTATACGCATGGGCAACGATGAAATAAGGTTTTATCACAATGATCAATCGCTTACATTATGATCGCGTACCTGATTGGCAGTATTGTATTAACAAGCTATCTTACTTTATCCTTCAAAGCTTGTGAGAAGTTCCGGGTGAATGTATTCCAGGCGATTGTGTTCAATTATATCACCTGTGTTATAACAGGTTCTTTTGTAAACGGCTCCTTTCCAGTTCATGCAGCAAACATTGCTATGCCCTGGTTTAAATGGGCCTGTATTATGGGGGCAATGTTTGTAAGTATCTTCAATGTGGTTGCACTTACGGCACAGAAAAACGGCGTGGCTGTTGCATCTGTTGCCAATAAACTGTCGCTGATCATACCGGTTATTTTATCTGTTTATCTGTATAACGAAACCGTTGCCGGCTGGAAAGCTGCTGGCGTAATACTCGCTTTGATCGCAGTGGTATTTACCTGTTATGCAGAAAAGAAAAAAGATGCAAATAAGCCAGGTCTGGATTTGATGGTATATATATGGCCACTCATTTTATTTTTGAGTAGTGGATTGCTTGATGCGCTGATTAACCATGTTCAGATTACTTATATAAATGAGGCAAACAATAATGATTACCTGGTGAGCTCCTTCTTCTCAGCAGCCACCATCGGGTCATCAATTTTATGCATTCAGTATATCAGGAAGAAACAAGTATTTCAATGGAAGAACCTGTTGGCCGGTGTGATGATTGGGATACCCAATTACTTTTCTATCTGGTGCCTCATGCATTACCTGAAAGAAAGTCCCTGGCAAACAAGTTCCAGCATACCGGTAAACAATATGGGGATTGTTTTATTCAGTGCAGTAGTTGCATGGGTATTATTCAAAGAACGTTTATCAAAGATTAACTGGTTGGGCGTAGCATTGTCATTACTGGCAATTTACCTGATCGCATTTGGAGATCAATTATGACAACACAAGACTATTACCAAACCATTGATAAACCTGGCTTTGCAGAGTTTAAGGACCGCGGAAGCCGTTTCATGGCTTATGCATTTCCCATATCAGGGGTGGATGATTTTAAACAACAAATGCAAGTCCTGAAGAAAGAACATCCCAAAGCAGTACACCATTGTTTTGCATACCGCATAGGAATTGATGGCAATTTGTTCAGGGTGGGTGATGATGGAGAACCTGCTGGTTCTGCTGGTAGACCTATACTTGGTCAAATAGACAGCAAAGAACTTACCGATCTGGGAATAATAGTGGTTCGTTATTTTGGTGGTACATTGCTTGGCGTACCCGGATTAATCAATGCCTATAAATCGGCCGCAGCAATGGCATTGCAGCTTGTACCAGTTATTCAAAAACCAATTGAAGTATTATACGACCTGCAGTTCGATTATACAAGAATGAATGAAGTGATGGTATTGGTTAAGCAGTATAACTGCTCGGTTTTATTACAGGAAATGCAATTGTTTTGTCATCTCCGCATTGGAATACCAAAAGCAAGACTTGAAGATATCCTCTACAAACTAAAAGAGTTGCATACGGTAGAAGTAACAAAAACTAAGCTTTCCCGGTAAGTTTATACGCTAGCAGACCAATTATTTCTTTTAGTAAGTCCGACCAGTCTTTCAGCAGTTTGGCATCAGGCATAAACACATCATCCGGTGAAAATTTATCATGCACCACTCTGAAATTTGCAGGAAATGCTTCAAATGAAATTCCCGCTTTTTTAAATACTGCTGCTGATCTGCGGATATGTTGTGCAGAGGTAATCAGGAGAAAAGGGCCTTTTAGGTTGAGCGAGTCTATTATTTTTTTACTGAAAATTGCATTCTCATAAGTATTCCTGGAGGCAGGTTCTATAATGATGTCCTTTTCAGGAATGGCATTGTCGAGGAATGCTTTTTTAAGGAATACAGCTTCAGCAGGATAATCATACAACAAAGAACCACTTCCTCCGGTAACCAATATCTTTTTAATTTTTCCGGTATGGTATAAATTAGCTGTTTGTATGAATCTGTCTGATGCAGTACCAAAATATCCTTCATCTGCATGATCAAATTGAATCATTCCTGTTAAGAGTATTCCAACATCAAATGTATCCTGTGCATTAAGCACAGTTTTAGCAGGCTGCCAGGCCAGATTAGCTTGTTTGTAGAGCCATGGGTTGGTAAACACCAGTGTTATTACAATGGTAATAATGATTAATCGCCTTTTCAATATCGCTGATTTAGCAAAAGCAATCCATACCAATAACAACATCACCCAAGTAAATGGAATCAGCAGAAAGTATAATAATTTCGATAGAATGAAAAACATAGGGGATGAAAATAAGAAATAAGAAATAAGAAATAAGGAATAAGAAATAAGAAATGATTTTTTTATAATACCCAACACTAAAACCTAGTACCTAGTACTAGTACCTAAAACCTAAAACCTAATACCTAATACCTAATTCCTTATTTCTTATTCCTTATTTCTTATTTCTTATTCCTTATTTCCTAAACCTCTCACTTACAACCAGCTCCTTGCTTCCCTGGCTGTAGGTATAGAAGCCTTCTCCTGATTTTACACCAAGTTTGCCGGCGGTTACCATATTTACGAGTAATGGGCAAGGGGCGTATTTCGGATTGCCGAATCCTTCGTGTAGAACCTGTAAAATACTCAGGCAAACATCAAGTCCAATAAAATCTGCCAGTTGCAGTGGGCCCATTGGGTGAGCCATGCCTAGTTTCATGATGGTGTCGATGGCTTCCACATCGGCAATGCCTTCATACAAACTACAGATGGCTTCATTGATCATGGGCATCAGTATTTTGTTGGCGATGAAACCGGGATAATCATTTACTACACAGGGTACTTTACCCAGTGTTTTACTAAGTGCTACAATTATATCACTTACTTCTTTACTGGTGCCATAGCCATTGATTATTTCTACCAGTTTCATTACCGGAACCGGATTCATGAAATGCATGCCGATTACTTTTTCAGGTCTGTTGGTAGCAGCGGCAATTTTAGTGATAGAAATAGACGAAGTATTAGAAGCAAGTATAGCATGCGCAGGTGCAGCAGCATCCAGTTGTTTAAAGATGTTTAATTTAAGTGCCACATTTTCAGTAGCAGCTTCAACAACAAGGTCGGCATCAGCCACACCTTTTGCAATATCGGTTTCAGTTTTTAGCAGTGATAAGGCAGATGCTTTCTGATCCTCTGTAAGTACGCCTTTGCTAACCTGTCTGTCGAGGTTCTTAGCAATCGTTTGTAAAGCTTTCTCCAGTTGAGCGGCATTCAGGTCTATGAGTTGAACAGTAAAACCACTTTGAGCAAATACATGTGCAATACCATTACCCATGGTGCCTGCACCAATTACACTTACATTTTTTATAGACATAATCAATCGTTTAGAAACGCAAAGGTAAACCCGGCGGGACTTATTCCGGAAAAATTAAAAAAGGTTAGTAATTGGAAGATAGGGGTTAGGTGTTAGGCGTTAGGTGTTAGTATTAGGGGTGCTGGGTACTAGGTAGGATGTTTAAAGACTAACACGCTCCCGACACCTAAGACCTAACACCTAAAACCTAATGCCTAATAGCTAACAGCCGCTAATTCTTCCGCTTAAAATCACCTCTTTTCCATGCTTTAATGAAATCAGCCCAGGCAGCGGGGTTCAGGATATTCATGGGAGGTAGCTGGCCAGAATAATAGTATTTATTGGCTTGTTGGCGTAATTGGTAGTTGATGGCTTCTCTTCCATCAGCAGGTAAACTATTGATCAATATTCTGCGTTGGGCTTCGTCGGTATTTTTACGGGCTATTTCGTAAGAGTCGTCCGGTATTTTATTATTCACAAAATCACGCTCAAATTGTTCCCTTGTGGGTCTTGGTTTTAAGATAGTTGCGGGGAGATAGGCCGTATCACTAACCAGTAACTGGATAACACTGTATTGATTATCAGTCAGGTTTAATGGTATTTCTATGCTCCTGTTTTTAAAGCCGATACAGGAAAAAGTAATTCTATCGCCTTTGAGCACTGCAATGGAGAAAACACCATCCGGATTGGTAATGGTACCCCTTCCTTTTCCTTCCACAATAATGCTGGCAGATGGAATGGCGCGAAGACTATCAGCAGTCATCACCACACCATATAATTGTATTACAGAATCCCTATATGCATTCGGAGTTTGCTGCGCAGTGGCTTTATAACTGGCTATTAATCCGACAATACAACAAAAAGAAATGCGTAGCAATACTTTCATCCGTTCATTTTTATTGTTTTTTGGTCAGATATAACGCTGAATTGATGCTGATCCTTATGAGGATAATCTTGCATGAGCGTTTCTTCTTTACAAAAATACAAAGGGTTTTCCCAAAATCGACAACAACTGGCTTTTCATATTGCTGAAAACAACATGAATTCTGACAAAGTAAGGCAGCGAGCGGTTAACTTTGCATCCTCATTGATTTTTTTAACAAAAACTTGCGTGATGACCGAAGCTGCAATTCTGAATGCCCTGAGTAATGTACAAGAGCCAGATTTAGGAAAGGATTTAGTAACACTGAATATGGTGAAAGATATTCAGATAAATGATAATAATGTAAGTTTCACCATTGTACTCACCACACCTGCCTGCCCCATGAAAGATATGATGCGCACGGCCAGTGAAAATGCCGTTAAATTATTGGTGAATAAAGAGGCAAATGTTACCGTGAATTTCACTTCAAATACATCAACTACCCGAAAAGATAACCAGCAGGTTTTATCTGGTGTTAAAAATATCATTGCAGTAGTAAGTGGTAAAGGTGGTGTTGGAAAAAGTACCGTTTCCGCCAACCTCGCACTTGCATTGGCAGAAGGTGGCGCAACTGTTGGATTGATGGACGCAGATATTTATGGTCCAAGTGTACCCATTATGTTTGGTGTTAGGGGAGAAAGACCTATGATGAAAGAGGTGAATGGAAAGGGCATGATTGTACCTCTTGAAAAGTATGGGATTAAATTAATGAGTATCGGACTGCTGGTTGATGAAAAAAATGCAGTGGTATGGCGCGGCCCAATGGCTAGCAGTGCCATCAGACAATTTGTTACTGATGTAGATTGGGGCGAACTTGATTATCTCGTAATTGATATGCCTCCCGGTACCGGTGATATTCATCTTACCCTCATGCAAACTGTACCCGTTACAGGCGTGGTAATAGTTACTACTCCGCAAAATGTAGCATTGGCCGATGCCAAAAAAGGTATCGCTATGTTTGGACAGGCACAGATCAATGTACCTATTATTGGTCTTGTTGAAAATATGGCCTATTTCACTCCGGCCGAACTGCCGGATAATAAATACTACCTCTTTGGAAAAGATGGTGGTAAAAACCTCGCGGAAGAATATGATCTTCCTTTCCTTGGACAAATTCCTTTGGTGCAAAATATCCGTGAAGGGGGCGATGCAGGCATTCCAGCCATGGCCGGTACAGATGAACTGAGCAAGGCAGCATTGCGTGGTTTTGCGGCCAATGCGGTGAGAAATATTGCCATCCGCAATGCCAGCATACCGCAAACAAAGCCGGTTCAGGTAATGTAATAAACGGATACATGAATTTGGTATAAACGGTGCTTTGATAATGCCTTACTTTAATAGCTTTGGCATCTTAAAAATTCAAGCAGATGTACCATCTTCCTACTTACCAGGAAAAAGACCATGCACGTATTGTAGCATTTATGCGGGAATATCCATTTGCAACATTAATGGGTGTTTCTTCAGAGCAACAACCTGTTGCTACGCAAATACCCATATTGGTAAAGGAAAGAGATGGGCAACTATTTCTGACTGGTCATATAATGAAACAAACAGACCATCACAAAGCTTTTCTGGAAAATAGTCAGGCATTGGTTTTGTTTAATGGACCTCATACTTATGTAAGTGCCAGTTGGTATGAAAATAAGCAGCAGGCTTCTACCTGGAACTATATGACCGTTCATGCCAGAGGTGTTATGCATTATCTGCCGGATGAAGCCTTGCCGGCAATACTGGATGAACTCACTGCTCATTTTGAAAACAATCCCAATTCGCCATCACTTTACAAGGAATTACCAGCAGAATATCTCCAAAGACTCATGAAAGCTATTGTTGCTTTTGAGATTAAAGTTGAAAAAGCCGATGCCATTTTTAAGCTGAGTCAGAACAGGGATGAAAAAAGTTTCGGACAAATCATTCAAAAGCTGCAAACCGGTGACTGCGACGCACAAAAAGTTGCGGAAGAAATGAAGAAAATACAGCCATCCCTATTTTAAGGTATTTTAGGTTTTAAACAGGCTCTTATACTGGGAAAAAACTATTTTAGTAAAAAGCCAGTATCATGAGAAAGCTATTCCTGCTATTAATCGTCGCCTGTTATTTCATAAATGCAGATGCCCAATTAGTTGGACTTGTTGGTGGGAGGGAAGTGAGAACCGCTAATCCAAAAGACGGAGGATCCGCGGGTATGTCGCCCTCGAAAAATATCGTTGAAAATATTGCGGCATCAGGAAGCAATACCAATTTTTTAATGTTGTTACAGTCTGGTGGACTAACGGAAAAGTTATCCGGACCAGGGCCTTACACCGTTTTTATGCCATCTTCAGATGCTTTTGCAAAAATTCCCTCAGCTAGTATTAGCTCGCTCACAGAAACGGAGAATAAAAAGAAGCTTACAGACTTACTGAATTTCCACATCGTTGCGGGCCGTTTGGATGCTGCAAGTCTTTCAGCGATGGTAAAAGATGCCGACGGAACAGCCACGCTTACAACACTTGCAGGAATACCGCTTACCGTTACCAAAAAAGGTAAAAAGTTGGTTATATCAGATGGTAAAAATTTAAAAGCAACCATTCAATCTGCAGATATTGAGCAGTCGAATGGGATAATTCATGTGATTGATAAGGTATTGATGGCGCAATAATATGGATTCTATCCGGACTTAAATTTAGCTTCTAGCTGCTAGTCTTGTCTTGGGCGAGATGGTGCTTATTATAGACTTTCTGCTATAAATGGAATAAATGTGTAGGCACGCGTATGATGGAACACAGATCTTCATGATTTTCAGGATTTATCATGATAGATCTTGAAAATCATGAAGATCTGTGTTCTATTAATAGCAGGTAGTGCATTTACCGCAACCAAATATTCCTATAAGCAACTAACTTTAGGTTTCCCCCCTTTTTTTAATTCCAATATAGCAGAAAGCTTAAAATAAGCACCCATCAAGGCTTGTAGCTTGCAGCTTGCAGCCTGTGACTTGCAACTGCTTTTCTATTTGAAACTCCGCCAATTTATTGCAACTTTGCCGCTAGGGTATGAAAAAAATTATTATCACATTAGATGGCTTTTCTTCCTGCGGTAAAAGCACATTGGCAAGGCAGCTTGCTAAAGAACTGAATTATGTGTTTATCGACAGTGGTGCAATGTATAGAGCCATCACTTTGTATTTTATCAGGCAGCATATTGACTGCAATAATACTGAACAGGTGAAGCAGGCATTGTCTGAAATAAACCTCTCATTTGAATACAATCCGCGTACCGGACAGAGTGATATGTATTTGAATGATGAAGATGTAGAGTTGCTTATTCGTGAGATGGTAGTGAGTGAAAGGGTAAGTGAAGTGGCCGCTTTGAAAGAAGTACGGGAATTCGGTGTTGCGCAGCAGCAATTGATGGGTACCAAAAAGGGGATCGTGATGGATGGACGTGATATCGGAACCACCGTATTTCCCAATGCTGAACTGAAAATATTCGTTACCGCCGACCCCGCTGTTAGGGTAGAAAGGAGGTTCAAGGAGCTCTACGAGAAAAATCCGGCCATAACCATTGAGGAAGTGAAGCGAAACCTGGAAATGAGGGATTATGTGGATAGCAACCGGGAGTTTAGTCCACTCAGACAAGCCGAAGATGCCGTGGTATTAGATAATAGTGAGCTTACCCGCGAGGAACAACTTGAAATCGCCCTGAAATGGGCCAGGGAAAAAATAGGACCATAGTCCATGGTCCATAAGTCCATGGTCTATCGTCTGTGGAATATTGTCTATAGTATAAGGTCTATGGTCTATGGTCCACGGTCCTCGGACTTCGGACTTCGGACTTCAGACTTCGCTCCTCGCTCCATTTCCCCAAAATTCCCTATATTGCAAAAAAAAGGGTCCCTCCGTGGAAACGGAACGACCTCTACGATTGCTTGCCATACGAAAACTCTTTGGGGATTTTATTCCCGGTATTTTGAACGCTTTATGCGTTGATTGCGATTGTTTGTCTTTTCTCTTCGATTGCCTTGCCGTATGAAATACGATTGCTTATCTGATGTAAAAGTAACATGAAGAATAAATGTAAAAAAGACAAGTTTAACCTTGTTTTTTTACGTTAAAAATGGTTTTTCTTGTCTGGAATGCCCGATTTTATTGGGTTTCCGGTTAAAATTGATATGATGCCCAACCGTTCGCAGGATCCTTTGTTTCAGCTTATAAAGTCGCTCCAGAAATCGGAAAAACGACATTTCAAACTATATATCAAACGAAATTCGGCCAAAGACGACCTTAAAATCATCCAGCTTTTTGATGCGCTGGAGAAAATGGTTGAGTTTGATGAAAAAATACTCCTCAAAAAACTGGCAGGAATTGAAAAGCCACAGTTGGCGAATCTGAAGACCCATTTATACAAACAACTGCTTTCGAGCCTCCGCTTGCTGAAAAGTGCCGAGAGTATTGATATGCAGTTGCATGAACAGCTCGATTATGCCCGTATTCTGTACAATAAGGGTTTATACCACCAGAGCCTTAAAATACTCGATCGGGCAAAAGATATGGCCCATCAGTATCACCAGGATAGTTTTTTGATACAGATCATTTCCCTCGAAAAGAAAATAGAAACCTTGCATATTACCCGCAGTATGCAGGATAGGGCAGAACAACTGACCCTTGAAGCGAACCAGGTAAATGAAAAACGACGGGTAATTACCCAGTTATCAAACCTGGCTTTGCAATTGTATAGTTGGTACGTGAAAAATGGACATGCAAGAAATGAAGCAGAAGAAAAAGGTATCAAAGAGTTTTTTAAATCACAGTTGCCACCAGATGTATGGCAGATGGATGGCTTCTATGAAAAACTGTACCTCTACCAAAGCTATTGCTGGTATGCATTTATTCGCCAGGATTTCCTGATGTATTATCGCTACAGCGAACAATGGCTAAATCTCTTTGAGAAAGAACCGGCTATGATTGAAGTTGAGACAGGGCATTACATCAAAGGACTACACAATTTGCTGAATGCACATTTTGATCTTCGCAATTATAAAAAGTTCAGAGAAACACTGGCAAAATTTGAGTCATTCGCCGATACCGATTTACCCAACCAGCACGATATTTTCCGGGTACATAGTTTTATCTATATCACTAGTGCAAAACTTAATCAGCACCTAATGCAGGGAAGTTTCGCTGAAGGACTAAAACTGGTTCCTCAGATTGAAGCGCAGATTGCGGAGAATATGCTGTTTATAGATCAGCATCGGATATTGGTGTTTAACTATAAAATTGCCACACTGTATTTTGGTAGTGGCGATTATGATACCTGTATCGATTATTTGCGACGTATCATCAACGATCATGTAGACCTCCGCAACGATTTACAATGTTATGCCCGTCTGCTGCACCTTATTGCACACTATGAATTAGGAAATGCTGAACTGATTGAAACTTCTCTGATAAAATCTGTCTATCGCTTTATGGCCAAAATGGAGAACCTGACGGTGGTAGAAGAAGAAATGTTCCGATTCCTTCGTAACTCCTTCCAGATGCCGGCTAAAGAAGTAAAAACAGCCCTGAAAGATTTTCTGAAAAAGATAAAACACTACGAAAAGAGTCGCTTCGAAACCAGGGCCTTCGCTTACCTCGATGTGATTTCATGGGTAGAAAGTAAAGTCTATGGAAAATCGATGAGTACGATTATTCATGATAAATACCTGGGGAGTAAGAGGCGTTAGGGGCTATTAGCCTTTAGCTTTTAGCAATTAGCTTTTTGTGTTTTGACCTAATACCTAGCACCTAATACCTAACACCAAAAAGCTAAAAAAAGTGCCCAGGACTGGATTCGAACCAGCACACCCGTGAAGGCGCTGCGACCTGAACACAGTGCGTCTACCAATTTCGCCACCTGGGCAGTGGAAAGGATGTCCGCCAAAGGCGAACTATCTGATTCAGGGCTGCAAATATAATAGCGACGCCGCTATCTGCCAAAGTAAATTTTAGTTGGGAAATATAGAGGTGAGAGATATGGCTGCCAGGGGAGAATACAGCTGTTAGTCATTAGCTTTTAGCCACGAGTTGGATGTCGCGCGTAGGATAGGACACAGATTTTCATGATTTATCATGATAGATTATGAAAATCTGTGTCCTATTAATATCAGGCATTGCGTTAGCAGCAATCAAATATTTTATTGAGCAGCTCATTTTAAATTATCACATTCGCAGGCCCCTATTTTTCCCCTTAAAAGCGTATAACAAGCACAAATCAAGGCCCGCAGCTTGCGGCCAATCAGCTCAATTTTTCAGTACAAAACACGAAATTCTAATTCGCTCATTATCAATGATTTACTCGTACCATCAACACATCATCAACACATCAACAACACACCACAACACGAATTAGTGTTTTGAAGTGTTGGAGTAATGTTAGTGTCGTATAGATATATTGAGGATGACGTTAGCAAAACCCTATTATATAGCCGTATCTGTTAACTACAATAAAATCATTATCGTCCTCTATGCGGGAATGTGTAACCCCTCCGGGGTAAGAAGTGCAACGGAATATTTCTTTAGCAGGTGTTTTACAAAATTAATTCGGTTCCCACCTATTTATTCTATTAATGGGATAAAAGAGGAGGAGATAATTTAAAATCAGCTTGTTGAAGAAATATTAGATTGCTGTAAATGCATTGTCTCTTATCGAACACGGATTTTCATGATTTTCAAGATCTATCATGATAAATCCTGAAAATCATGAAAATCTGTGTCCCATCATACACGTGCCTGCACATTTATTCTATTTAAAGTTGAAAGCCTAAAATAACTGTCAATCAAGGCTAGAAGCTAGAAGCCAGCAGCTAGCAGCTCAACTCAAACCACCATCAAACTACACCCCCTTATATCACTATTATCCAATCTTCCCCATACTTCAAAGGAGCCGTCTGGATATACCATACCCAGATCTTCGGTGGCAATAAAGGCACAACTGTAGATATTGGCCAGGTCTATCACCTGTATCACACCTCTGCCAGTAGTAGCTGAACTAAGTGGGTCTTCTTCATCACGCACAAATACTTTCATCCAGGGTGGACAGGCAAACAATCCATTCCCTTTGGAATAGGCCTGGCTTAATAATTCTGTCATGCCATATTCGGAATGAATCTGGTTTATGCCCAGTTGTTTTTGAAGTATCTCATGCACTTCCACCCTGGTCATTTCCTGTCGCCTTCCTTTCATACCACCGGTTTCCATCACAACCGTATGCTTCAGTTGCTGCGGATAATGCTCCGCAAAATCAAGCAGGGCGAATGTTACACCTAATAATAAAGTTTTTTGTCCCCTCAGCTCCAGCATCTTTAGTGTTTCATTCAACTCAGCATGATTATACAGGTAAAACCCGCTATGTTCATGTTCACTTAATGCGATCAGTTCATCTGCCATCATTACCAGCGAAGAATGCTGTCGCTCAAGATAGGCAGGTAATAAAGCCAGTATGCACCAGTCTTTCACCGAACCATAAAACAGCTCAAAAGCCTGGAGAAAACTTTTCCGGTATATTTCTAAATCGGGCACCCAGTGCCTGCTGTTGATTGTTTGTGTGGTGCCGCTGCTTTCAAAATAATGTGAAGCCGGCACACCGGTAAGAATGGTTTCCTGCTTAAAAAAAGATACAGGCAACGCCGGAATGTTCATGGGTGTCTGAATAGTAGCCGGTGATTTCCCGATCATATCACACCATTTGCGATAAACAGGGTTCTGCCGGTACTGGTATTGGTACAATTCCATACAGGTTGCATCGAAACTATCTGCCGAAACAGAGAAAATATTGTTAACATCAAAAGGCAACCCACCCATGTATTGTAATGTTTTAACTAAATTTGATAAGAAAGTAGAACGAATGAAGGCAAAATTATTGATATTCAGCGCAATTATACTCGGTATTACCGCTTGCAAAAAAGATACTTATACTACCCGTCCACAGTTGACGTTTAAAAGCGTAAACGGGAAAACATTTGGTAGTAACTCGGCTATCATTTTTTCCATTGAATTTACCGACAAAGAAGGCGATCTGCAAGACAGTATCTGGGTTCAGAAAATTACCCGGGTGAATGGTTGTGCCAGCTTCGGCGACCGCGCCAAAATACCCAATTTCACCGCTACCAGCAACCTGAAAGGAGTTTTTGAAATTGGCTACAGTACCGGTTTTGTACCAGGAAGCAATTATACCGTTTTACCGTCCTGCTCTAAAACCGACACCTGTTATTTCCGTTTCTGGACAAGAGATAAAGCCAAAAATGTGAGCGACACTGTTGTTTCTCCTGATATCATCATCGTGAAATAGACGGTATGCTAACGGGGCATGACTGTCCAAAATGTGTGGTTATTGAAAATAACGGAGCGATTTTTTCAGCATTTCTTTTTTGGCAACTATTTCTATGGCTGCTGCGTGGTGGCACTTGCCATTGAAGCAAACCTGCAACAAGGGTTCCCACTAAACAATCTATTATTCTATATTCTTCTTTTCTCCTCCACAGTACTGTATTATACTTATGCCTACCTCAGAGAAAACCCCAGTGTAAGTAATCTTCGAAGTGAATGGTATAATGCCAACAAAAAAAAGATACGGTATTCACAAATCATACTTACCATAACCTGCCTTACGATTGGTATCTACCAACTCTTCCAATGGCAATCACAACTGCTTAAGATCAATCCATGGGAGTGGCTACTGCTCGCAAGCTTCCCCATACTTGCTATCTGGTACTACGGCGATCATCTCCCCTTTATCAAAAAATCGAGTCTACGTTCCAAAGGATGGATAAAACCCTTTGTGATTGGATTTATTTGGGCAGGCGTTGTTACCATTTACCCTTCTTTTTTTGCGGCACTGGAAAAGAACCAATCTTATGAGCCTGCCTTCTTTTCCTTCCTCCTATTTGTAAAAAATGGCATGTATATAACGATGTTATGTATACTGTTCGATATCAAAGACTATGCAACAGACCATAACCTTCAGCTTAAGACATTTGTAGTGCGGTATGGACTTCGGAAAACGCTTTTTTATATCATTATGCCGCTCACTATTGTTGGACTGGCAACCTTATTAACCTATGGCATTTCAAACGGATTTCCCCCGCTGCGGATAGCAGTTAACACCATTCCCTTTTTAATGTTGATAATTGTCACCTATTATATGCACCGTCGTAAAAGCATTCTCTATTATCTTGCAATCATCGACGGCATGATGCTGTTAAAGGCCCTCTGTGGCATTGCAGGTAGTTTTATTGCTGCATAAACAGAGGGATAAACCCTTTCTACTCATTCTAAAAAAAGATAGTATGGCTAAGTCAAAGAGCACAACCAAGGCGAAATCGAAATCAATCCTTACCGAAAAATCGCTCAGTTTCTTAAAAAATTATATCAATACACCTTCTCCCGTTGGTTTTGAAAGCGGTGGACAGAAAGTGTGGATGGAATATATTAAACCATATACCGACAGTTTTTTCTCTGATCCTTATGGTACTGCTGTTGGCGTAATTAACCCAACTGCCCCCTTCAAAGTAGTGATAGAGGCACATGCAGATGAAATTAGCTGGTTTGTAAATTATATCAACGAACAAGGACTTATCTACCTGAAAAGAAATGGTGGCGTAGATCACCAGATTGCACCAGCCATGCGTGTTTGGATTCATGGTAAAAAAGGACCAGTAAAAGCAGTATTCGGATGGCCCGCTATTCATACCCGTTTAAGTAATCCTGAAGCAAAAGAGCCTCAACCTAAAGTGGATAATCTTTGTCTGGATTGCGGCGCAAGAAGCAGAAAAGAAGTGGAAGCTTTAGGTATCCATATCGGCGCCGTCGTTACTTACCAGGAAGGCTTTGATGAACTGGCCAATGATTTCTATATCGGTCGTGCATTCGATAACCGCATTGGTGGATTTATGATTGCGGAAGTAGCCAGACTGATTAAAGAAAATAAAAAGCAGTTGCCTTTTGCATTATATGTTGTGAATGCCGTGCAGGAAGAAATTGGTTTAAGAGGTGCTGAAATGATTGCCCGCCGTATTAAACCCGATGTAGCTTTCATCACCGATGTTACCCACGATACAAGCACACCCATGATCAGCAAAATCATTGAAGGAGATATTCAATGTGGTAAAGGTCCATCGTTAGCTTATGCCCCCGCCATTCACAATAAACTCCTGAAGCTGGTAGAAGATGTTGCAGAGAAAAACAAAATACCGGTTCAGTTCAGAACCCTCAGCAGAAGCACCGGCACCGACACCGACAGCTTTGCCTATGCAAATGATGGATGTCCATCGGTACTCATCTCTATACCATTGAGATATATGCACACCACCGTAGAAATGCTGCATAAATCTGATATAGAAGAAACGATAAAATTGATGTACCAGAGTTTACTGGCTTTGACACCGAAAACGAATCTCAGCTACCTCTGAGGGGATAGCAGATGTCAGATGTCAGAAGGCAGATTTGAAATTTGGAATGTTAGAGAATTTTAACACGCCCAGAATAAAACAAATCTGCCATCTGCCATCTGCCATCTGACATTATCCAAAGATTCTTATGTTTGCCCCCCAAATGCATCTTAACCCTAAAAATATCCGCATCGCTGTACTTGATCTCTATGAGGGTCATGCTAACCAGGGTATGCGTTGTATCAGTGAAATTGTGCACCAATGGTGCGAGGAGAGGGGGATTGAATTGTATTATGAAACATTTGATGTGAGGCAAGAACTGGCTGTGCCAGATCTTTCATTTGATGTGTATATTTCAAGTGGCGGTCCTGGTTCACCGTTGGAAACAGAAGGCAGTGAATGGGAAGCGGCTTACTTTACATGGTTGAATAATATTGAATCCTGGAATCATAGCGCTCAAGACGCAGATAAAAAGCATGTATTCTTTATTTGTCACAGTTTTCAATTAGTATGCAGGCATTACAAAATTGGTAATGTTTGCAAACGAAAATCAACCGCATTTGGGGTTTTTCCCGTTCATATGCTGGATGCGGGAAATACCGAACCAGTATTTGATGGATTAAAAGATCCTTTTTATACCGTTGATAGTCGCGATTACCAGGTAATAGAACCCGATATTCATAAACTGCATCAAATGGGGGCAAGTATACTTGCCATCGAAAAAAACAGACCACATGTGCCCTATGAAAGGGCAGTAATGGCCATACGCTTCAACGATCACTTCATCGGAACACAATTTCACCCCGAAGCCGATGCAACGGGCATGCACATGTACCTCACGCGCGACGACAAAAAACAAACCGTCATAGAAAACCATGGAGAAGCCAAATGGCAAAGCATGGTCGACCAACTCCAGGACCCAGGGAAAATCCTGTATACTTATCAGACGGTGTTGCCTAATTTTTTGATGCTGGCTGTGGGGGGCTAGGTGCTGGGTGCTGGGTACTGGGTATTAGGTGTTAGGTATTAGGTGTTAGGTTTTAGGTGTTAGGGATTAGCCGTTAGTTTCTATACTCTAATGGATACCATCCTATTTTTAGTAGAATACATCCGGGTGTAACTTATAGTTCTTTCGTCGCAATTTCCGATCTACGATCGGAATGCTCCTCAGGATGACAAATGCAAGTTGGGAGAACTTGCTGATGTGATTGGCAAAGCCAATCATAACAGCTTTATTATCCTCTTTGATCGTCATCCTGAGGAGCATTCCGGCCTTAAGCCGGAAATTGCGACGAAGGACCTACTAAAATTTAAACATTTAAAAATCTTCTTTACCAGACCGTAAAACCTAACACCTAATAGCAGTTAGCACCTAAACTCTAATGGATACCATCCTATTTTCAGTAGAATACTTCCGGGTGTAACATATAGTTCCTTCGTCGCAATTTCCGATCTACGATCGGAATGCTCCTCAGGATGACAAATGCAAGTTGGGAGAACTTGCTGTTGTGATTGGCTTTGCCAATCACAACAGCTTTATTATCCTCTTTGATCGTCATCCTGAGGAGCATTCCGGCCATAAGCCGGAAATTGCGACGAAGGACCTACTAAAATTTAAACACTTAAAAATCTTCTTTACCAGACCATAAAGCCTAACACCTAGCACCCAGCACCTCCCCCCCTCATAATTACCTTCTCCGTATCAAAAGGTTTTTATATTTTCAAAGACCTAACATGATGTATATATGGTACCAGCGATTAGAAAAGCGTTTAATGAACAATTCAGTGTTGAAAAATACCAGGATTATTTAAATGACCTGAACAGTCTTTTTCCGGGAGCAATTGAATTCAGGGTGGCAGAAACACCTGTATTCATCGATAAGGCATTTAAAGAAAAAATACTGGCTGCCTGTGAAAGTATTGTGGATGTAATTACGCAATTCAACTTCAACACACTCACTTCTCATGCCATACCGGAGAATGTACGCGTACCCAATGAAAATGCACATACCCATTTTATTGCTTTCGATTTTGGCATCTGTGAAAATGAAAAAGGGGAATATGAACCACAGCTTATTGAAATGCAGGGTTTCCCAACATTGTTTGGATACCAGGTTTGGCAGGATGAAGTTACCCGCCGACACTTTCCTGTTCCGGATGGATACAGTACCTACCTCAGCGGCTTTACAAAAGACAGTTATACAAAACTTTTAAGAGAAATTCTTTTAGGAACGCATGAAGCTGAAAACGTCATTCTGCTGGAAATCCTACCTCATCAGCAAAAAACCAAAATCGATTTTTATTGTACCAGTATGTACACCGGTATTCCGGTTGTTTGCTTGACCGAATTAATACAAGAAGGCAAACAGTTATTCTACCAGGATGCATCAGGAAAAAAAATACAGGTTAAACGCATCTACAACCGCATCATCTTCGATGATCTCCAACAACAATCAGCAGCAATACAGGATAAAGGAAAATTATTGTTGGAAGAACTGGATGTAGAATGGGTGCCACATCCGAACTGGTTTTACCGTATCAGTAAATACACATTGCCTTTTATAGATCATCCTTATGTGCCTAAAACATGGTTTCTGAGCGAATTACAAGAAATACCTGCCGACCTGGATCAATATGTTTTAAAACCATTGTTTTCTTTCGCCGGACAAGGAGTAATCATCGATGTTACAAAAGAGGATATTGAAAAAGTAAAAGACCCGGAGAACTGGATACTGCAGCGTAAAGTAAAATATGCCGATATCATTCAAACCCCCGATGATCCTGCTAAAGCGGAGATACGTATTTTTTATTTCTGGAAAGAAGGTGATGCCAGACCCATTGCCACTAATAACCTTGCAAGACTAAGCAAAGGTAAAATGATTGGCGTGCGATATAATAAGGATAAAGAGTGGGTGGGTGGAAGTCTTGTTTATTTTGAAGAATAATGGAACACAGATTTTCATGATCTTCATGATCCATCAAGATCATGATAAACACAGATCATCAAGATCCAACATGAAAAATCATGACAATCATGATAATCTGTGTTCTATTAATAACAGGTAGTGATTTAACAACAATCAAATATTTATTAAGCCAGCCCATCTTAAATTATCTAATTCGCAGTTCCCCCTCATTTATTCCATTAAAAGCAGTAAACATACAATAACGACCATCTTACCCCAGGCGAGACTAACAGCTAAATGCTAATGGCTAACACCTAACACCTAACACCTAACCCCTAACCCCTACGCCACCATCCTCCCTAATCTCTCCCTCACTCTCTTCCTCGAAACCTGCAACTGTTTCTTCACCGTTTTAGCAGAAGACCCAAACAGCAAAGCCAGTTCATCTTTTTTATAGCCAGCGATATCAGAGAGAATGTATACTTCTTTTTCGCGGAGGGGTAAGCTTTGTATGGCCTGGTTGTGTAGTATGGTTAATTCACGGAAGTAAACGGTTTCTTCGGTGGTGTTTGAAATGAATGCATCAATAGAAATAGTTTCCTTTTTTTTACGCAACAAAGAAATGCACCTATGATACACTGCCGTGCGCAGATAAGCTTCTGCATGTTCCATAAACTGAGGGGAAAGTTGCTTCTCAAGTAGTCGGAGAAAAATATCGTGTACTATGTCCTGGGCAAAAAAAGCATCCTGTAAATAGGAGGTTGCTATGCGTTGCATGGGCAGGTGCCAGCGGTCGTAGATATCGGTCCAGTTGGTCATGAGGTAAAGTGCTTGGTCGTGAAACAATCTGCTGCAAACATTTACAGGCATGGATTTACCGCTTCGCAAGGTTTTCAGTTTTGCGAAATTTTTTGTATATTGTTGATGCAGCGTCTGTTATATTTGTTTGTCTAACAGGCGTTAGTATGATACTGTCGTTTAACTTTTTCGTTTGGGTGACAGTCATTTCTTTTTTAACCCCATGACCCCCGACACTGAAGAAATATTATCCCGTTTAAAAGCCGGCGATATGCAGGCTTACCGTAATCTCTTCGACCGGTACTATGTTCATTTGTGCAAGCAGGCCGCACTGAAATTGGGGGGTGATATGGAAACGGCGGAAGACATTGTACAACAGGTTTTTATAGACTTCTGGACCAAAGAGCGCTACAAAAACATAGACCAGTCGCTCTCTGCCTATCTCAGTCGCATGGTATTATACCAGTGTGTAAGTTTTATTCGTTCCGATGTATCGCGCCGCCATCATCTCGAAGCTTACCGTAACCGTGAGGAGCAACTGGCTGTTGAAGAGTCAACGCTGGAGCAAAGGGAAGAGATGGAAAAAGCCTTACATGCCATCATCGAACAACTGCCAGCACAGCGCCGGGAGATATTTGTGCAGGTGTATTTTAAGAAGAAAAAATACCAGGCTGTGGCAGATGAACTGGGCATCAGCATCAATACCGTAAAGGAGCAATTGAGGCGGGTAATGCTGGAACTGAAAGATAAAATGAACGGAAAATTATATTTATGGCTATTGCTGTCACCCATCATCCGGTTATTAAACGACTAAGCTTATTATAGTGTATGCAAGCAGATATGGAGTATATTGATCATTTAATCATTGCACGTCTTTCAGGTAATGCTGAACCGGAAACAGATGCATTCCTCGACGAAATGATAGCAGCGGATGCAGATGTAAGGTCCAGGTGGACAGAGCTACAACAGGTACATGCGCAGTTGCGCCAGGATTTAGATAGAGAGAAAGCATGGAATAATGTGCTTTTTGGAATCAATGAACAATCCAGAGCAAGACAGAAAAGAAGAAGGTATTTACTGGTGCTCCCCATACTGTTGCTGGTGATGGCTGGTGCGGGTATTTTCTATTTTGGTTTTTATAATAACAGCGATCAAAACAATATCGCAGACGTTACAGCCAATACCCTGAAAAAAGGCATTACTTTTTCAACCGACAATGGAAGGGCCAGCTTTGAAAAGAACCAGCAGGGTAGTTTTATGGCGGGTGATGTTAAGCTCACCAACGATGGTGGTGCCCTGCAATACGATGCCTTGACTACATTAGCTAAAACAGCCACCATTGAAGTGCCACAGGGGCTCGATTACCAGCTCACGTTAAGCGATAGCACGAAAGTGTGGATCAATGCGGCAACCAAACTGGAATTTCCGCTTGCATTTACTGGCAATACAAGAGAAGTAAAACTCACCGGCGAAGCTTATTTTGAAGTGAAGCATGATGCCCGTAAACCATTTATTGTGCACAGTGGTCAACTGGCAGTGAAAGTACTCGGCACCAGTTTTAATATCAAAGCATATGCAAATGAACCGGTGCAGGCATCGCTGGTAACAGGTAGGGTGGAAGCGAGTATTGATCAAAGCAATCAACATGTAACGCTTAATCCCGGTAAAGCCGCAAGGATAGAAGCAGATAAACTAATTGAGAAAAGTTTCGATGAAAATTATACGCTGGCCTGGATCAAGGGCTATTATTATTTCAACAGCGAATCACTGAAACAGATTAATTATACGGTGGAGAGATGGTTTGGTTTGAGTTTTGTATTTGAAGATGCTGCCATCGGACAAATAGATTTTAGTGGTGCATTAGAGAAAAAGCAAAACCTTATAGAGTTTTTAACCCGTGTTTGCGCTGCTGCCAATCTTAGTTATAAGGTTGACGGAAATAAGATCGTTCTAAGTAAGAAATAGTTAAAAGATCAGTAAGTATTGCGTATGTTTTTTCATTGTTGTCCGCGGAAATTTGGGTGCAAGAAATTGTTTAGTAGGGCAATAAATAGAAGCTTGGTATTTAGGGAAGTTAAAAAAGATTAAATACAATCAGTCAGCCTGTTTACAGACCATAATTGGTTTAGGTTTAGTACAACTACGACAGCTAAATCAGAGGCCAATTCCGCCTGAGGCTGATGGGAACAGGTAGGGAACCAGGAGTAACATTCAATTTCGAACAGCAGCGTGATCGGTTTTATTCATTGCTAAAATATAATAAAGATTGCTTTAGCCTTAGTTTCGGCCAATTAAAAAAAAGTAAGGGTACTGTTTCCTACTTATGACAAAATGATTGCTGTAGAAGCATTTCAGAGTAGTGCGCTTTTTTTACCGGACAGCAATGTATGATTTTTCATGATTTTCAAGATTTATCATGATAAATCTTGAAAATCATGAAAATCTGTGTTCTATTAATACTCGCGCACATCATCCTTCGCTTAAATCATTAACAGTCACTCCGCACAACTCGTAGCTGTTTTTTACTGAACTGCAAGTCTTGAAGCCAAAGCTTGCAAAAGCCGCCTTTTTTTATTATTTATATCTCCCTAAACCTACCCTTATGACTACCATATTTCTCCAATATGAAGTCTGCGTAAAAAAATGGTTAATTCCTGTCACCCATTTGTCAATCATCCGGCGACTAAGTAATAACCCAAAACTTAGACGCTTTATGACAAGATTAGCGATTCTTCTACGCAGTGCGCTGCTTATCCTGACCCTTGTCTGTGTTTCGCAAACTATGGCGCGATCACAGAAGTACAAGGTTACGATCAAGGCAAAAGAACAACGCCTGCTGGATGTATTTAAGACCATCCAAAAACAAACCAATTTGATTGTGTTTTATTCTAACACCATATTAAATGACCAGGAAAAAGTGTCCATCCAGGTAAAGGATGAGGCGCTGGAGAAAGTGTTGGATCAGATTGTGGCGGGTAAAGGGCTACAGTATGAAGTGCAGGAAAAATATATTGTGATTAGTCCGAAGGAAATTAAAAAAGTTTCATCAGAAAAAAAATCGGAAGCAGGTGGTGAAGAAAAGGAATTAACGCCACCTGATATTACAGTTAATGGAAGGGTGACTAATGAAAATGGAGAGCCGGTTCCCGGCGCTTCTGTATTGATCAAAGGAACCAAGAGAGGTACCAGCGCAGATGTGAATGGTCGCTTCACTTTAACCAATGTACCGGATAATGCAACACTAGTTGTTTCGGGGACAAATATTGAAACGGTGGAGATGAGAGTGCAGGGGAGGACGGAGTTGAGTATTGTGACGAAGATGAAGGTGTCAGAGTTGGAGGAGGTGATTGTGGGGAAGGGGTATTATGAGGAGAAGCAGCGATTTACGGTGGGGAATACGGTGAGAATAACAGCAAAGGATATTGAGAAACAGCCTGTAACCAATCCATTATTTGCGTTACAAGGTCGGGTGCCGGGATTGCTGATTACTCAGAATACTGGGCTGGCGAATGGAGCATTTACCGCACGAATTCAGGGGCAAAATAGTATAGGTTATGGGAATGATCCTTTTATTGTTGTGGATGGTGTACCGCTTTCTTATGGGCTTCCATCTGGTAGTGGCAGGATGTTAGGCCCTTTAAATCCTGCAGGTGGTGGAGCTTCAAATAATGGTAATAATCCTATTAGTTTTATCAATCCAGCAGATATTGAGTCTATTGATATATTAAAAGATGCGGATGCAACGGCTATTTATGGATCCCGTGCCGCCAATGGCGCAATTATTATTACAACAAAGCGTGGGAAATCTGGTAATACAAAGGTTAATGTTGGACTTCAACATGGCTGGAGTCGAGTTGGACGTAAATTAAATCTTCTAAATACTAGGGAATACCTTGATATGCGGTATGAAGCAATCAAAAACGATGGACTAATAATCGGTACAACTGCGACTTTTAATGATTTAAACTTATGGGACACTACTCGCTATACTGATTGGCAAGAAGAACTAATTGGTAAGACAGCGACATATACTAATGCTAATGTGTCAATTTCTGGAGGTACTCAAACCGCTCAATATCTCATAGGAGGTACATATAATAGATCGACAACTGTTTTTCCCGGTGATTTTGAAAATACTAGTGGTTCAATTCATTTCAATATTAATACTTCTAGTGCGAATCAAAAATTCAAATTAAATATTACGGGTAGCTACAACGTAAGTAGTAATGCTATTCCAGGATCCGACCTTACAGAGGATGCATTGACAATAGTGCCAGTAGCCCCCAAACTTTACAATACTGATGGTACTTTGAACTGGGAACCCAACGCGGCAGGAAGTTCTACTTGGGATAATCCATTAACAGCTACTGCTTTCAGGACTTATGACCACGTAGCCAAAGCGCTGACTAGCAGCGCACAGGTAAGCTATAGCCTACTTCCAGGATTAATCATCAAAAGTAATTTTGGGTATAACAATATAAATGTAAATTCTTTTACAAAAGCTCCAATAGCATCTTTACGGCCGGAAGTACGTGCATTCTTACAAAGAAATTCTACTTTGAGCTATTCAACAATCAGTACGTGGCAAGTAGAACCGCAAATCACTTTCAACAAAGTCATAGGTGATTTAGGAATCGATGTAATAACTGGAGCTACCGTCCAGAAAAATCTCGGCGTTAATACATATATACAAGCATCAGGGTTTCCAAGTGACCTTCTTACCCAAGATTTGGCATCTGCAACAAGTTCTATAATAGATCATAGGCAATATATCTACCGATATAATGCTGCCTTTGGAAGATTAGGGTTGAACTGGAAAAAAAAATACTTACTGAATTTTACCACACGTCGTGATGGCAGTAGTCGGTTTGGAGAAAACAATTTATTCAACAATTTTTGGAGTATAGGTTCGGGGTGGATATTCAGCGAAGAGCCTTTTTTGAAGCCGTTAACTAAAATAATCAGCTTCGGAAAGTTAAGGACTAGCTATGGTACAACTGGCAATGATGGGATCCCAGATTATAGTTTTCTTGCTAGCTATTCGAATGTTTCGGTAGGCATTCCTTATCAAGGAGTAGCATCACTTAGGTCAACCGGGATTAAAAATTCATATATTCAATGGGAGGAGACCAGAAAGTTACAAGTAGGGTTAGATTTAGGTTTTTTGAAAGACAGAATTATGTTGAATCTTACCTATGTTCGTAACAGTAGTTCAAATCAGTTAATGAGTTATAGGCTGCCTACAACCACAGGAGTATCAGGTGTTGCTCAAAATTTTCCAGCCACTGTTCAAAATATAAGTTGGGAGTTCCTTGTATCCGCTTCCATTATTAAGCAGAAAAGTCTTAGTTGGACAACAAGCTTTAATCTAACAATACCGAGAAATAAAGTAATTAAGTTTCCTAACATAGAGAATACTTCCTATGCTAATGGTACTTCTGGTATAATTTTAGGACAGCCATTGGGGAGTAATTATTACTATCATTATCTTGGTATGGACCCAGCAACAGGGAATTACACATTTAGCGATGGTCAGGGCAATCCTAGTTTTACGCCCAGTGCCAGTGTAACTGAGGGTAAAACAGTGTTGTCGTTGCAAACTCAATTTTATGGTGGTTGGGTTAATACTTTTTCATATAAAGGGATTTCACTTGACTTCATTTTTCAATTTATTCGACAGCCAAATTTTTTCCTTGATGGAGTGACTGGGCCCTACACACCAGGCCAATTTTCTAGAGGAGCAGGTAATCAAACTAAAAATGTTTTATCAAATCGATGGCAATATCCTGGTGACATAGCCACTAATCCAAGATTCAGCACAGCAAATACTTCACAAAGAATGAGAACTTCTGACGCGTCCTATAATTATGATGCTTCATTCATCCGTCTTAAGAACGTTTCATTATCCTGGCAATTCCCCCCTAGTTGGCTTAAGAACATTCAACTGCAAAATGCTACAATGTTTTTTAGAGGTCAAAACTTGGCAACTATTACTAAATATGGTGGACTTGATCCAGAGACTGGGAGTGTATCCTTGCCTCCTTTACAGGTATGGACACTAGGTCTCAATGTTGTATTTAAATAAAAACAATTAAAAGGAAGTTATGACAAACTATTTATATAATTGGAAGTGGATATTCTCCTATAAAATTTACATAAGAAACTTGGCAATATTCTTGTTTATGTTTCTGGTTTCCTGTAAAAAACTGGTTGAGATTCCTGCACCCATTGACTCTATTTCCAACGAAAACGTGTTTACAATTGATGAGACCGCAATTGCTGCAGTAACAGGGATTTATGCCGAAATGAGTAAGTCAACTTCTTCAACCATAGGCGGTTTTTCAGGGGCAAGCAGCATCGGAGTTTTGACTGGACTTTCAGCAGATGAGTTGGTTTTTTTCGACCCACTAAATACAGGTCGTAACAATGCCTACTATACCAATGCTTTATCTGCAGAGGGGCAGGTATTCAATTTCGGCTTTGAACATTGGTCTCCACTGTACAATTATGTTTATCAATGTAATACTGCGCTTGAAGGCTTAATTGAAGAAAAGGCAGTAGCAGCGTTAACTCCATCTGTTCGGCAGCAATTATTGGGGGAAGTAAAATTTATGCGAGCTTTTTTTTACTTTCACCTTGTAAACCTTTATGGTGATGTGCCACTTGCTCTCAGCACTGATTATAATATAAATACCTTATTATTTCGATCGTCAGTAAATGAAGTTCTGAAACAAATAAAAAGTGACTTAATCGAAGCTACGAGTTTGATTTCTGAAAACTATCTTGCTTCTAATTTGTTGAGTAATTCAGCTGATCGAGTAAGACCAACGAAATGGGCAGCCTTAGCTTTACTCGCTAGAGTACATTTATATCTAAAGGAATATCAACAAGCCGAAAGTGTTAGCACACAACTTATTGAAAATGTTACGTTGTTCGGGTTGCCTTCATTAAATAATGCTTTTTTAAAAACAAGCAAGGAAGCTATATGGCAATTACAGCCCACCACTACCTATTATAATACAGAAGATTCCCGGTTTTTCGTGATTACAGCAAACGGCCCTAACGGTACAAATTTCGCATACTTGAGTGACCAGTTATTAAATGCATTTGAACAGGGAGACAAACGGGCTGTCATGGGCAACTGGATAGATAGTACTATTTACACTGTTTCAGGATCTATTCGGGATACTGTTTATTATCCATACAAGTATAAAAAGAGTTCTCTTGATTCTGCAATTTCAGGAAATACTGCTTCATCTGCAATGACAGAATACCAAATAGTATTAAGATTGGCTGAGCAATATTTGATAAGAGCAGAAGCACGAGCTATGCTGAGCAATATTGATGGCTCCCGACAAGATTTACTTGCGATTCGTAACAGAGCCGGATTATCCTCTGCTACACTCACAGCAAATGATCAATCATCTTTATTATCTGCTATTGCTCATGAGCGGCAAGTAGAATTATTTACTGAATGGGGCCATCGGTGGTTTGACTTAAAAAGAACAAATAAAGTTGATGAAGTGATGACAGTTGTAACGCCAATCAAATCAAAAGGAGCAACCTTGTGGCAGTCTTATCAAAAGTTATATCCTATTTCGCCAACGGACATACAGCGGGCACCAAATCTGTTTCAGAACCCAGGGTATTAGCAACACGATGAAAGAGTATTGAATCGAACTTGACAATAAATTAAGCTATGAACAAAATAAAATATGTTGTTAACCTCCTTTTTTTGCTGCCGGTTTTTACACAGGCGCAGATGAGTCAGACTGTTGCAACAGAACGTGGCACAGGTATTCAATGGACCACAGGACTTAGTTGGAAAGAGGTAATAGAAAAAGCAAAGCAGGAAAGTAAGTATATTTTCTTAGACATCTATGCCACTTGGTGCGGCCCATGTAAGCAGATGGATAAGTATGTATATACTAACGATACCGTCGGTGATTACTTTAATGATCAGTTTATATCAGTGAAAGTACAGATGGACAAAACAAAAAAAGATAATGAAAATGTGAGATTCTGGTATGCTGACGCTCAAAAGATCCAGAAGCAATACCGTATAAGCTCATACCCTACATATATTTTCATTGCTCCTGATGGCAGAACTACTCATGTTGCAAAAGGTTATATGGCTGTAGCAAAATTCATATCAGAGGCGGCGTTGGCAATGAAGCCTGGTCAAGTGTTTGTTGATAAGTATGCAAAGTTTGACAAGTTGGAGGTTGATTATACAAACGGGAAAAAGGATTATTCACAAATGTTATATATGATTAGGTGTTCCCGAGAATTGCGAAAGCAGGAGATATTTAGTGCTTTAGTAAAAGATTACCGGAAATATTTAGAAACTCTAAAGGGAAAGAATTTGTATACAAAAGAGAATATAGAATTTCTGAGCACCTACGGAGTAGTACATTCTAACTCAAAACTATTTGCCCTATTTTTTCCAAATGGTAAGAGGGCTGATAAAGTATCAGGAATAAGTAATCTTTCAATATATGTAGTCAATAGCATTATTCTCAGAGAGACTGTATTTCCTTTTTTGGGGATTAAACCGGGCAACATGCTGGGTGGCCCCATTAAGTTAGAAGAAGCTGATTGGGATAAGTTATATGCAATACTTCTGAAAAAGTGGCCAAAAAAATATGCTGATATAGCACTCCTTGATGGTAAACTTACATGGTACCAGCAGAAGAATAACCCAAAATTTGTGAGGTTTTATTTAGATAAACTGGACAAATATGGCTTTTATAATGGTGACGAGAATAGCAATACATCATATAGCATGGTGAATTTCCATTGCTGGGGAATATTTCTTAGCGAGCAAGACCAGTCACTGTTGGAACGTGCGGTTAAATATATGGCAAAAGTGGTTGATGCAAACCCCAATAATGTCTATTTTATTGACACATATGCTAACCTGTTATATAAGGTAGGGCGAAATGAATTAGCGATTGAGTGGGAACGTAAAGCTTTGGATTTTGTGACTAAGAATGATAATCAGCGTAAAATGAAACTATACAGAGAAATAATAGATAAAATATTAGCAGGAATACCGACTTGGCCAATAAAAAAATAATTGATTTATTAAATTAATTATTCAACAAATCATGATCAAACACTAATCGATAAATATGAAGGAGTTTGTAAAAATAGCTATAGAGATTTTAAATGTTATAGTTAGTTGAACATGAAATACATGATATTTTGTCATTGAAATTTAAAAGTTAATTCGCTATGCAAAAGTTGTCAATATCTTTTATTTAACAAACTCCACGTTATTGACGATTAAAGAAAGTATAAAACATAAAAGAGATTAAAATGAGTATAAAAATCAACCATTTGCTATTAATATCGTTCACAGTAATCGGCTTAGTAGCTTGTAAAAAATCCAATTTTGAAACTGTGGGACTTGTATCACTAAAAGTTGTAAATGTTGTGACTGGAGGAACAACTGCGAGATTAAATGGGTTGACGACTAATATTTCAAATGGAGGAACAACGGGAGGTTCCAACTTTACATTGTTTGCAGGCGCGCCTGATATTTATGTATGGCCTACAAATGATTCGTTAAAACCTTATTACAGTTCGCACAAAAGTGTAGTTATGGGTGAGAACGAGTACTATACACTTTTTCTGGGTGGGACACCTACTACCAGTGAGGGGCTTTTAGTGAAAGAAAACTGGAAGAATTATTCAGATAGTGTAGCTGGTATTCGGTTTGTTAATATGTCTCCAAACAGCAATCCCGTTAATGTAACACTCTCAACCTCCGCGAGCATAAATGAATTTTCTAATATTGCCTATAAACAGGTAACAGATTTTAAGTTATTTCCTGCAAAAAGCAATAATATAACATATACTTTCCAGGTAAGGAGTGTTGCTAACCCGGGAACTGTACTTGCCTCTGTAAGCATGAGTGGTACATCAGCAACAACTTATGTTCCACGATTTAGAAATGTGACATTGGTTTTCAGAGGAAATATTGGAGGATCAGGAGCTTCTGCCCCAGGTATTACCAGGGTAAATTATTACTAAATAATTTTCAATTTCAGGTACAATTAGTTTTTGGAGAATTACTTGTTAACTCTGTTGAGCTAATTAAAAGTTATTTGCATGAACTCAAAAAAATGACATGATCAAAAAGCCTTTTATTTATTGTTTTTTCAGTTTGGTTTTCACTACTCATTTTAATTCTGTTACACAATCACTAAGCAATAGCAATGGCATTTCTGATTCTGACATAATAAATAGTTTGCCGATTCGATGCGTTGGCCCTTTTATTCCATCGAGAATTAGTGATTTAGCTGTTTTAGAAAAAGATCCAATGATATTCTATGTTGCGTCGGCTTCAGGAGGATTATTTAAAACAGTTGACGGAGGGCGATCTTATCAAGTTTTTTTTGATAAGGATGGTGGAGGTAGTGTAGGGGCAATTGCTCTTTCTCAATCTGATCCAGATGTTTTTTGGATTGGTACAGGCGAAAGCTGGCATCGAAATAGTGTCGGCTGGGGTCGGGGGGTGTATAAAACCACTGACGGAGGGAAAACATGGCGGAATATGGGCCTTCACAATTCCAATAGTATCAGCAAAATTATCATTCACCCAAAAGATAAAAACATAGTATTTGTTGCAGTTACAGGTAGCGCTTGGGGACCTGGTAATGAACGCGGACTTTATAAAACAATTGATGGGGGTATAAACTGGAAAAAGGTGTTATATGTGGATGAAAATTCTGGAATAGCAGACATTGCAATTGATTACAAGGATCCTAAGAATTTGCTTGCCACCTCGTGGGATCATCAAAGGCTTCCTTTCATGTACCGTTACAATGGACCTGGAAGTGGAATATATCGTAGCACAGATGAAGGTGAAAACTGGTATAGAGTAACAAAAGGACTTGATCCAGTGCATTTTGGTCGAATATCAATAGATATTTTCCGAAGGGATGGACGCTATGCCGCCGCATGTGCAGAACAAGCACCGGAAAGTGGGTTCTATACTTCAGATGACGGTGGCGAGAGTTGGAAAAAGATGGCAGCTTTCAATTCAAAAAATTCAGACCAGTGGGGACGCCCCTTTTATAATAATCTCCTTCGTTATGACCCTGTCGATGTTAATAAAATTTATCACGCAAATCCTAAACATTTTACAACTGATCGTGGCGAAACATTCCGAGGTACTGTTGGTGACGATCATGCATTGTGGATCAATCCATCAAATCCGCGGCATAGCATTGCAGGTGATGATCTTGGCGTAAAACAATGTTGGAGTACTGGTTATGGAGAAAATAGTCTTTGTGACTATCTTCAATTGCTACCATTAGGTCAATCTTATGGAATAGGTTACGATATGCGTAAGCTATATCATGTAGTTACATCACCACAAGATAATCCTACTGTAATGATTCCGACACAAACAAATAATGGATATGTTGGAGCAAGGCACAATCAATGGTTGCGGGGGGCATCAGAAGGAGGTACCTGTAAAGTAGATCCAAAAGATTGGTCAACAGTTTACGCAGGTGGAAGAGGAGGGGAATTATTTCGTCATAATATACGCTGGGGTCAACAAAAAAATATTACTCCAGAAGGTGTGGGTGGAAAAAGGAGAAATAGATTTCGTGGCGGATGGTATTCTAAGTTTATACTTTCTCCTTGGGACTCCAAAACTATCTATTATGGGGCTAATCATTTATTTAAAAGTACAAACAGGGGAGATTCCTGGACGATGATAAGCCCTGATCTTACACATAATAAGCAAGAATGGAATCAACCTTTATTAGATATAAATGGAAGACCGGCTGGTGAATCCGGGGCGGAGGTATTTCAAACTATAACGACAATTTCTGAGTCTCCCTTAATAAAAGGGGTCCTTTGGGTAGGTACTGATTGTGGTAATGTTCAGCTTTCAATGGATGACGGGAAAACATGGAATAATATAACAGCAAATATTACAGGTTTGCCTAAATATACATGGGTTTCTCATATTTATGCTTCTAACCATTCTCCAGGGCGTGCATATGCGAGCTTTGACGGTCACCGCAATCAGGATTTAAAGTCTTACTTCTACGTAACTGAAGATTACGGGAAAACATGGAAAAAGATTAGCGAACAGTTTCCTGAAAATGAATCTAGCTATGTGATTAAGGAAGGATTGAAAAACCAAGATCTTTTATTCGCAGGAACAGAATTTTCGCTTTTTATCTCTCTTGACAGAGGTGTAACTTGGACAAAATATAGGGGGAAAGGAATATCGAAATTAGCAGGATATCTTCCTGATGTTGCAATTTTCGATATGGAGATTCATCCAAGAGAGCAAGATCTTATCATCGGCACTCATGGAAGAAGCATTTGGGTGTTGCCCATTGGTAACTTGGAGGAGCTCACAAAAGTGAACCGTATGAAAGATGTTCATTTTATGAAACCTGCCAATTATTACTTAATCCCACCTGATTATCAATTTCGCTTTTTAGGGAACAATAATGAACTATTTATTACTCAAAATACACAACCGGGCACCTCAATCAGTTATTATTTAAAGAAGGAAATTAAAGGGAAGGCAAGTGTTCGGATTGAGGATCATATGGGACGTATTCTTTTGAACCCAGGTGGAGGGAAACATATTTCGACTAATTATCCCTTAAAAGCTGGCGTAAATTTTTTTAAATGGAAAGATTATAGTGGGATTATAAAAAAGCCAGGGGAATACAAGCTTATATTAACGATAGGAGGAAGAGAATATTCGCAAATATTTCAGGTTGAAGATGCGGCCGATGAAGTTGTACCAGGTTGGGTAAAACCAAATTATCCAGAGATTAAACTTGCGAAGGAGGGTAGCGAGTAGATATTATATCAACATAGTTTTAAAAGATAAGAATCAATAGCTTATGTGTATTAGGAATAATAAAAGACAGATCATTTTTTTTTCAACCTTACTAATTGCACTTAGTCCGGGTTGCATCAGTAGAAAATATACCACTTGGCCTTCATACTTATATGATCATAGCACTCAACGGACAGTGATGGCTGAGCATGCGGGGGTTTCCAGTGCTCATCCTCTTGCCAGTAAAGTTGGGTTAAACATACTTCAAAAGGGGGGAAATGCTATTGATGCAGCCATTGCTATGCAGTTGGCATTAGCAGTTGTTTACCCTCAAGCAGGGAATCTTGGCGGTGGCGGATTTCTTACACTTCGAATGGCAGATGGAACGGTTAAAACGCTTGATTTCAGAGAGACAGCCCCGGCTCTTGCAACGAGAGATATGTTTTGGCAAAAAAAAGGCGAATTAGGGAAAAAAGATCTTAGAAGAACTGCACATTTGTCGTCAGGTATTCCAGGTACAATTGCTGGAATTTTTGAATGCCTGCCTTATGCGAAACTGCCATTTAAGGATTTAATTCAACCAGCAATTGATCTCGCAGAAAAAGGGTATTCTTTTAAAATACAGTACACAGTTGTATCTCAAGAACGAAATACGATGCCTAATGTCTTTGACGGTAAACTTAAAAGAAAGCTAGGCGAAAGTTTTGTGCAGCCTGAGTTGGCTGCCACATTAAAGCGGATTAGAGACAATGGAAGAAAAGAGTTTTATGAAGGATATACAGCAAATCTTATTGTTGACGAGATGCAAAGAGGTGGCGGAATTATATCAATGGCAGATCTAAAACAGTACAAAGCCATATGGAGAAAACCGCATCGTTTTTTTTACCGGGGCTATGAAGTGATTTCGATGGGACTTCCAAGTGGAGGTGGCATCCTTTTAAACCAAATGCTAAAAATGATTGAGCCTTATCCGGTTTCCACTTACGGGTTTGGTTCTGTTGCTGCCATCAATCTGATGGCAGAGGCTGAACGAAGAGCATACAAGGAAAGGTCTCTTTATTTAGGAGATGGCGATTTTTCAGAAGTTCCTGTTGATTTGCTTGTAAGTGCGCAACATTTAAAAGAGGTTATGAGCGATTTTATACCTGGAAAAGCAGGGGAGAGTACACCTTTGGAATTTTTTTCAAATTCTAATGAAAGTAAGGAAACCACTCATTTCTCAGTGGTCGATGCCCAAGGAAATGCTGTTTCAGTAACAACAACACTAAACGGTGCTTTTGGGAGTGGAGTGATAGTAGGTGGGGCAGGTTTTTTTCTTAACAATGAAATGTTTGACTTTCTTACGAATCCCGGAAAGGGCAATTATCCAGGTGGTGGCGGTAAAGCAAATCAGATTGAACCTCGGAAACGTATGCTCAGTTCCATGAGTCCTACGATCATCACTAAAGACAATAATTTATTCATGGTATTGGGAACACCTGGTGGCACTAATATTCCACTATCAGTATTCCAGACGATAGTGAACGTAATTGATTTTAAGATGTCGGCAACTGATGCCGTCAAAAGCACAAAATTTCATCATAAGTGGATACCAGATATACTCGCTGGAAAATTTAATCCAGATACTGCAAAAGCTTTGAAAAAAATCGGCTATCAATTAAATGGTAGATCTGTGGGGGCTGCGCTGGAAGTCATCAAAATTTCAGATTACAAATATTTGGAGGTTGTTTCACAGATTGGTTGTGCTGAGGGGTATTGACGAATAATAGCTGGCAAGTGTTTACTTGCATTATTGCAAAAAAGAAGTGCTAGGTCATTTTACCCCTTTTTGCATGTGCTAAATTAAAAAATGCCGATAAAAATAATTCCAGATGTAGTAGAGTGTTCAGTGGGAATGATCATATGCAATTTACTTAATTCAAAATGTGCTATTATATAAACGAGTAAAAATATGAAAGGGTAGCTGGTTTAATTTTTTATTGAACATTAGGAGTAACTAGTTAAACAAGTCTGAAAATCCCAAAACTGCTCAATCTGGTAACCTATATCAACTATTTCGAGAATAATTATATTAATATAAATAAGTATGAAAAGAGGAAATCATATGCGAATTAAAATATTGTTTATAATTTTTATTTTTTTAGCAATAGGAAGCTTTGTTTCATTATCATATGGACAGTCTGCTAGTAATATACTTAAGGCAGACGGAATGCCGTCAAATCCAAGGGTTCCTTTTCTATGGTATCGATATTACGATAGTAAGGGGTTATACGATATTATGAGAAAAATTGAAAAAGCCTATCCTAAATTGGCTAAGGTTAGTTCAATTGGAAAGTCTTACCTTGGAAGAGATATTTGGTGTTTGACTATCACAGATTTTTCGGTGGGTCAACCAGATGAAAAACCTGGTATATACCTTGAGGGAAATATTCATGGTAATGAAATACAGGGGGCAGAATTTTCTCTCTATACTGCATGGTATTTAACTGAAATGACATTAGAAAATCCAGTTATCAAAAAGTTGTTGCGTGAAAAAGTTTTTTACATCCTTCCATCAATCAATCCTGATGCCCGTGATCATTTTATACATGTAGCTGGTAGTGAATCGAGTCCGAGATTTAATATGAAAATAAATGATGATGCTTTGGTCTCGCAAAGTCTTACTAATGATCGATATCATAATTGGGCTATGGATTTAGATGGAGATAAGCACTTGACAGAAATCAGAATTCCCTCCTCGAAAGGAAGATATATTGAAAGCCCACAGAGACCATGGCAAATGATATTATTTAATGAATCGAAACCAGTTGAAGGAAGAATCAAATATGAAGTAATCAGCGAGGGGATTGTACAGAAGAATGATTTGTCAGTGTCGAAATATGATTTAAATAGAAATTGGTATTGGTGGTTTAATGCAAGAGATAGTGTTGAAATTTCCAAGCGTGCTGACTTTAGAAAATTTGGTGCATTTCCACAAAAAGAACAACAAGTTGTTCGAGATTTCTTTATAACTCATCCTAACATTTCAGTAGCAGAATCATTTCATAATGCTACAGGTGCTTTTTTTCGTGCAAGAGGCTTACAATTTTTACCAGTTGATAGCACAAATGCTGATAAAGCGGATGAATTAATATATAAAACGTTTGGCGAAAAGGCAATTGAAATTTGTCAGGGATTTGAGTATAATGAAACTCCGCAAAAGCTTACATTGTATAGATCGATAGATTGGATGTACGGTGCCCGGGGGGCGTATGCATTTCTACCAGAGCTTTTTACAAGACTTTATTCAAAATTCCATGGATCGCACTGGTTTGGGGATTCTACAATGGAAATACATGGTAAATTTCAAGATGAAATTTTATTTGGAGATGGTTTTTTACCTTGGCATAAGGTTATGCATCCAACCCTAGGCGAAGTGGAAATTGGAGGAACAAAAAAAACTTATGGACGAATACAGCCTGGTTTCCAAATTCTTGAAGATGCCCACTGTCAAATGGCTTTTACACTTTATATGGCACTTAGGACTGCCAAGGTAGAAATTATCAATTCTACAATTAAGCCTATCGACAAGAATACACAGGAAGTCAGTGTTGTAGTTCGCAATAGCGGATTGTTACCTACACACAGTTCGCCAGATCTGAAGCACGGCATTATTCCTCCAGATTTGGTTACTATAAATAATGCGAGCAAAGTGCTTCAAGTCATATCCACGTCATCTATTCCCAAAACAGCTAATGAAAATGCGGCAATAATAAAGATCACCAATATACCTGGGAGTGGAGAAGTTAAGATTACCTGGGTAGTGGAAGGGAAGGGAGACTATCTGATTTCTGTAAAGAGTATTCGCGGCGGTGTTACTCAACAGCAGATTAAACTTTGAACGGGATCGTAAAAAGAACTTATGCGGAAACATACATGTGCCATAGTTGTCTGATTATTATTTCCTACAATACTCAAACACTGATCAAAGACCAGTATTGGTTGTATGATCGGAATAGGCAGAAACCAGTGTTAGCCGAGAATGGTGCTGTGTCATCAATACACCCAATAGCCAGCAAAGCAGGTGTATATATCCTGAAAAGGAGGTAATGCTGTAGACTCAGCAATTGCCATGCAGTTGGTTCTGGCTGTTGTTCACCTTGCAGCAGGTAACCTTGGAGACGGCGGATTTATGAATGTACGGTTGAGGGATGGTACATGAGTATTCCGCGCAAATATACCAAGCATTCTGTTGAAGTTGGATTCAACTATTGCTAAAATCAAATAATCTTTCCTTCTAATACTCCCAACCCCCATCCCAAGCGTCTTATTCTCATCCACTCGTTCATAAACCAAACGGGTGGATGCATTTTTTCTCATAAAACAGCACTATGTATCTTATTCGTCGATGGCTCTTGTTGAGTCTTTTACCTTTTTGTGTAACTGCCCAAACCTACCAACAACCAACCATCCCCATCGCCACCCGATGGGCAAAACAGGTATCACCCACCAATGCCTTAAATGAATATCCTCGTCCACAATTAACCAGAAACAACCTACCTAACGGACAGGCAAGCTGGGTTAATTTAAACGGACTCTGGGATTATGCTATTTCAGATTCAGTTACAACTACACCTGCTTATGCAGGCAAAATACTGGTGCCCTATCCACTGGAATCATCGCTTTCGGGTGTTAAAAAATCACTTAAGCCAGCAGAAAGACTCTGGTATAAAAAAGTATTCTCTCTTAAATCCAATACCGGTGAAAAGACCATTCTTCATTTTGGTGCGGTAGATTACCAATGCTGGATCTATTTAAATGGAAAAGCCATTGGTGGTCACGAAGGTGGATATACCGCTTTTAGTTTTGATATCACGCCATATATACAGGCAGGCGAAAACGAACTGGTTGTAAAAGTGTATGACCCCTCTGATGCTGGTATCGGTCCAAGAGGTAAACAGGTATTAAATCCATCTGGTATATATTATACACCATCATCGGGTATCTGGCAGACAGTTTGGCTGGAAAGTGTTCCGGAAAAATACATCACACAAATAACCATAACCCCCAATATTGATAAGTCATCTGTAGCCATAAAAGTAGGTGCTGCTACAGATGAACCTATTACTATTACCCTTGATGGTAAAACCACAACAGGTAATTCTAATCAGCTCATCAATATCCCTATTAAAAAAGCAAGACTCTGGTCACCTGCCGATCCTTACCTCTACGACCTGGACATCAAAATGGGTAATGACCAGGTGAAGTCTTATTTCGGCATGCGCAAAGTTTCCGTGCAGAAAGATGTACAGGGGCATGAACGGATTTTTCTGAATAACCAACCCTATTTTAACCTCGGTGTACTTGATCAGGGTTTCTGGCCCGATGGTTTGCACACAGCACCTACAGATGAAGCATTGCGGTTTGATATCGAAGCCATCAAAGCCATGGGCTTTAATACCATTCGTAAACATATTAAAATAGAACCCGCACGCTGGTACTACCATGCCGATAAAATTGGGATGCTGGTATGGCAGGATTTTGTGCAACCCAATCCAAGATTACCGCAAGGAGCAAAAGAAATATTCGAGAAACAAGGTGCTGAAATGATGGCCCAATTGAATAATCATCCCTCCATTACAACATGGGTACTCTTCAATGAAAAATGGGGTGCCTATGATCAGCAAAGACTCACCGAATGGGTAAAACAAACGGACCCTACCAGACTGGTGAATGGTCATAGCGGTGAGATACTCTACGTAAATGAAAAATTGAGAAGCCCTTCACCAAACGCTTATGTATCTGCTGATATCACCGATGTGCATTCTTATCCTGATCCGAAGAATTCACTAGCTATGCCGGGCAAAGCAAGAGTGCTTGGTGAGTTCGGTGGTATTGGTGTATTCATTCCCGGTCACCAGTGGAACACGAATAGCGCCTGGGGTTATATCAATGTAACACCAGCCGCACTCAAAGCCAAATACCAGATGATGAACCAGCACTTACAACTACTGGAGAAAGAAGGGCTCTCGGCTTCTATCTATACACAGCCATTTGATGTGGAAGGTGAGCAAAACGGACTGATGACTTATGACCGGGAGGTCATCAAAATACCGTTTGAAGATTTAAGAAAAATTCATCGGCCACTTTATAGTATTACAGGCAGCCTGCCTGCAGTAAGTGCAGACAATGCAGACCTCACAGAACCCACACAGGTATATGCGAACCTTATGCAGTCTTACCTGAATGGTAAACGTGATGACCAGACATTGAAAGTACTTACACAACTGGCGATTCAAAACAACGATGCAGCAGGCAAACAAAGATTCGGGCAGGCTTATATATCCATGCTTTCAAAACCTTATAGTGCGGATGATCTCGCCTTTCTGGAAGGGAGCACTAAAAAAGTAACTGACCCCGGTTTTCAACCATTGATCCAGCATTTACAGCAGAATACTAACAGGCCACTGCATGTTAAACTGATGAATATGGTATATGCAGACCTGATAGCTCCGGCTGTTCCCAATGCACAGGCCAAACCCAATTGGGATGAAATTGCTGAGAAGGTAAAACCTTATGGTGCTGTTGGGGAAGAAATGTTACTGCGTGCCAAAACCGTACATACCTATAACCAGAAAGACTGGGCTGCTTTTGTACCGACGGCTAAAGCCTATACTGAAAAATATGGCAGCAATTTAAAACCGGAAGAGTTAAAACAATTTAAAGAAGCAATAGCTCAGCATCAATAATGAACACTATAATAGAAAATATAGTTGGGACTGATTATCTATCGGTTCGTGCACCCGGCCGCATCAACCTGATTGGTGAACACACGGATTATAACAATGGATTTGTATTGCCTGCTGCGATCAATAAATATGTACAGGTGCATATCAGCAAAAGATCTGATGATCAAATATCACTTTATGCAAGCCAGTTTGATGAACAACTGGAATTTAGCATGAGTGGAATCAGTCCACAAAAAAAACACTGGTCTAATTATGTCTTAGGTATTGTGGATCAGCTTTTCCAAAAACATTTATCCATTACAGGATTTAATATGTTCATTGAAGGAGATGTTCCAGTAGGAGCAGGTATGTCTTCCTCTGCTGCCATGGAATGTGCCGTATTGCTGGCACTCGATCAATTATTTGCCTTACAGCTTTCAAGGTTCAGTATGCCTTTTATTGCTCAGGCGGCTGAACACAAATTTGCCGGGGTGAAATGTGGTATCATGGATCCTTATGCCAGTATTTTTGGAAAAAAAGGCATGGCGCTGAAACTGGATTGCGCCATGCATACCCATAGCTATGTGCCACTCCACTTACAGGGTTATAAAATGGTGTTGTTAAATACCAATGTCAAACATTCCCTCGCTTCTACCGCTTATAACCAACGCAGGGAAGAATGTGAAGCAGTGGTAGAGAAAGTACAAAAGCATACAGACAATATCCGCTCCTTACGTGATATTACATTACCCATATTGTATGATTTTGTTGATGATCCAACACTTCGCAAAAGAGCCGCTTATGTGATCCGTGAAAATGCCAGACTGCAATCGGCCTGTGTGGATTTACAAATCGGTGATCTCGAAGCTTTCGGAAAAAAAATGACGGAAACCCATAAGGGTCTTCGGGATGATTATGAAGTAAGCTGTGTGGAATTAGACTGGTTAGTAGATGCGGCACTTGCAGAGCCCGGTGTGCTTGGAGCCAGGATGATGGGTGGCGGCTTTGGCGGATGTACCATCAATATCATCAAAGATGAAATGATTGAACCACTCTGGGAAAAACTCGCACCGGCTTATGAAAAAGCAATGGGCAGGAAATTAACCGCTTATATCGCAGAAACCTCAGATGGTGCTTCACCCATAAAACATGTCTATGCGTAATCTATTGATCCTGCTGATGGCAGTGGTGACTGTATACAGTTGCAACCAGGAAAAAACGATGGAAGAAGGCGTATATACCATTTGCAATAAAAGGGGTATGGAAGCTTTCTTTTGCGCAGAAGGTGCCAGGCTGATGCGTCTTGTAGTACCGGATAAAAATGGCCGACCCACGGATGTAGTGGTGGGTTTTGACAGTATTGCGCAATATGCCAAAAGCACAGAACCTTATTTTGGCGCAACCATCGGCCGTTATGGTAACCGCATTGCGAATGGAAAGTTCTCCATTGACAAGAATGCTTACCAGCTCTCTGTGAATAACGGCCCCAATACGCTTCATGGCGGTAAAAATGGGTTTCAGTACCAAAAATGGCAGGTAGAACAGGAGGGAGATTCCACACTCATTTTTACCTATCTATCCAAAGAGGGAGAGGAAGGTTTTCCCGGTAACCTGAACGTGAAAGTTACTTATACCGTTACTTATGATAACCAGTTACGAATGGCTTATGAAGCAACCACAGATCAACCTACAATTGTGAACCTTACCAACCATGCTTTCTTTAATTTAAACGGAGAAGGTAGTGGTACTATTGAAAACCACTTATTACAAATCAATGCTTCGCATTATACACCGGTAGATTCAACACTGATTCCAACAGGATTGATCGCACCCGTGGCTAATACGGTATTTGATTTTACGATGCTTCAAAACATTGGCAGTCGTATTCATGAAACGGATAGCCAGCTTATCTATGGCCTTGGTTATGATCATAATTATGTGCTTGATGGAGATGGTATGCGACATGCTGCAAAAGTAGTGGGTGATCTCTCTGGTATCGTTATGGATATCTATACCGAAGAACCAGGACTACAGTTTTACTCTGGCAATTTTATGCAATCAAAGAACAAACTACGTAAGGGTATGGATGATTTCAGGACAGCCTTTTGTCTGGAGACACAGCATTATCCTGATAGTCCGAATCAACCCTCATTTCCATCAACCCTATTAAAACCCGGAGAAGTTTACCGAACCGTATCCAGTTATCAATTTTCGACGCAATAATATTTTCATGACTGCTGCATTATTAGCCTCCCATCCACACAGAAGACTGAATCAACTGACTGGTGAATGGGTACTTGTTTCGCCACACAGGTCTAAAAGACCCTGGCTGGGAAAAACCGAATCACTGGATGAACCAGCTATTCCGGCTTATCAAAACGATTGTTATCTCTGTCCTGGTAATACCAGAACCAGTGGGGTACAAAACCCTGCTTATCCCGGTGTCTATGTTTTTGATAATGATTTTGCTGCCATATTAAACAGTTCGGAGACATTATTTCCCGAACCTCAGTCTCTGTTTAATTTCGAACTGGTCAGCGGAAGATGTCGTGTTGTTTTATTTTCTCCCAGGCACGATTTGAGTTTACCCGAGCTCGACTTACAACAGTTGAATGAACTGGTGGCTGTATGGATAGCAGAACACAAATCTTTGCGTGAGATACCCCAGATCCGTTATATACAAATTTTTGAAAACAAGGGAGCGATAATGGGATGCTCCAACCCACATCCGCACGGACAGATATGGGCAGGAGATTTTATTCCTGTTGAAATAACCACAGAGGATAAAATGCAGCGTAATTATTTTGAGAATTGTGGTCGCAGTTTGTTGTCGGACTATCTAAAACAGGAACAAAAAGCAGGAGAACGCATCGTTTGTTCGAATGAACATTTTACCGTTGTGGTTCCTTTCTGGGCGGTATGGCCTTATGAGACTTTGGTGATACCACATAATCAGGCAGCAACTATTGAAGCCATGACCAGGGCCGAACAGGCATCATTCGCTGCCATACTAAAAGAAATAACCACACGCTACGACAACCTCTTTGGCATTTCTTTCCCTTATTCTTCAGGGATTCATCAGTCGCCTGTCAATGGTATCAAGAGAAACTGGTGGCACTGGCATGTACATTTTTATCCGCCACTACTTCGGAGTGCTACCGTGAAAAAATTTATGGTAGGTTATGAAATGCTGGCCGAAGCACAAAGGGATATCAGTCCGGAAACAGCCGCTGCGCAACTAAGCGCTTTATCTGGTATTCATTATAAAAAAAGAGTTCTATGCAATTAGCATTTATTGATTACCTCATCATAGCAATCTACTTTTTAATTGTAGTGGGTATAGGGTTATACCTGAAGCGAAGAGTTAAGAGTGGAAATGATTTTCTGATGAGTAATAAAACCATTCCACTCTGGGCAACATCACTAGCATTCATCTCCGCTAATCTCGGAGCACAGGAAGTGTTGGGTATGGCGGCCAGTGGTGCCAAATATGGTTTGTATACCACCCATTTTTACTGGCTGGGTGCGGCATTTGCAATGGTTTTCCTGGGTATCTACATGATGCCTTTTTATTATGGAAGTAAAGCGCGTAGTGTACCTGAATACCTTAAGCTTCGCTTTGATGAAAAGACAAGAACATTCAATGCATTTTCCTTTGCAGGCATGACGGTTTTTTCCTCGGGTATCTCACTCTATGCACTTGCCATGCTGATGGAAGTGATTCTTGGATGGAACTTTGATACTACTATCTGGATTGCAGCATTGATTGTTTTGGTCTATATTTTTCTGGGTGGACTTACCAGTGCCATCTACAACGAAGTGTTGCAGTTTTTTCTGATTGTGATAGGAATTGCGCCGCTTGTATTTATAGGACTGGAAAAAGCAGGTGGTATCAATGGTATCATACAGCACGTGGGTGATGCAAAACTGCATCTGTGGAAGGGGATGGGCAATGCGGCCAATAACCCCATGGGAGTAGACGCTTTTAGTATGATTTTTGGTCTTGGCTTTGTACTTGCTTTTGGTTACTGGTGCACGGATTTTCTGGTAGTGCAAAGAGCAATGATTGCGCGTAACCAACGTGAGGCAAGGCTTACACCGATCATCGCGAGTTTCCCAAAAATACTCATGCCGGTGATTGTGATCTTGCCGGGTATCATACTGCTTGCTTTGCAGGATCAGTTCGCTGAATTTGATCTTCCGAAAAATGCAGGTGGTGATACGGATTATAATATGGTGCTTCCTCTGCTTTTACAAAAGCTCTATCCATCCGGACTGTTGGGTCTTGGAGTAACTGCACTCATCGCCTCTTTTATGAGTGGTATGGCAGGAAACGTAACAGCATTTAATACCGTTTTTACTTTTGATATTTACCAGACCCATATCCGCCCACAGGCATCCGACAAGCATTATCTCTATGTAGGAAAGATCACTACTGTTGTGGGTATTTTGATTTCCATCGCTACGGCTTATGTAGCTCGCAGCTTTAATTCTATCATGGACTTATTACAACTGGTTTTTTCTTTTGTCAATGCGCCGCTGTTCGCCACTTTTTTTCTGGGTATGTTCTGGAGAAGAACTACGGGTCATGGTGCGTTTTATGGACTGGTGAGTGGTACTTTTTCCGCCGCATTGATCCATGGGTTAAGTACCGCAGAGGGAAAGGGTGGTTGGATTACTGAACTGCATCATTTTTATTCCGGTACCGGACAGGCTTTCTGGATGGCTTCGATTGCTTTTATCATCTGTTTTGCGATTACGGTAGTAGTTAGTCTTTGTACCCGTCCAAAATCAAATGAAGCACTGGTGGGATTGGTTTACAGTCTCACACCCAAAGAAACAGTTGTGGAGAAACACTGGTACAAAAATCCACTCTGGCTTGGCCTACTGATGATTGTGTTAACCCTGTTACTGAATTGCTGGTTCAGGTAATTCCAACAAATAATATACGTGCAACCAAACCCTGGCTATATGAAAACTATCTTACTGTGTTTTGTCCTGATTATTTCTCTTTCCTGTTTTGCACAGGAAACCAATAAACAAATTTTTGAATCACCCCAGTTAAAGAGCATAATTACCAAACATAAAACAGTGGCTATTCTTCCTTTCCGCGTGACCATCACCTATAAGAAAATTCCCAAGGGCTACGATGCATCTGCAAACAAAGCGGATGAAGCGAGTCAGGGAGTGAATATGCAACAGGGTATGTATACTTATCTGCTTAGGAAATCGAAAAATTATTCCGTGAGTTTCCAGGAAACAGAGCGTACCAATGTACTCTTAAAAAAAGCAGGACTCTATGAGCGGCTCGATGAAGTGCTTCCGGATTCCATTGCCAATGTATTGGGAGTGGATGCGGTTATCAAATGCAGTTATGCATATGAGAAAACAGGTAGTGAAGGAGGGGCAATCGTTAAAACTTTACTCTTCGGAGGAATCGGCGCCAAGACTGGATCGGGTGCATTAACCATGCAGGTAAACAATGGAGCAGATGGTATGCTGCTCTGGCGTTTTTATAAAGAAATGAATGAGGGTGTTTTCTCTAATGCCAATGAGTTGATGGAAAGAATGATGCGCAAAGTGTCGCGGAATTTTCCTTATGAGAAATGAGAATGAATTGATGGAGCAGGGTGTACAAATTCAGTTGCCATCAGTCATATATAAAATGTTAGTTTTCTTCATGCTTGTAATCGTTAGTTGCATGAGCCGGGCTCCTTTTAAGGATGCCCGGTTTTTTGGTACTGGGTGCTGGGTGCCAGGTATTAGGGGTTTGCTATTAGCCATTAACTGACACATTTAATTGAACACTCCCTAATTGAACACTCCCTAATTGAACAATCCCGTGCGATTAGATAGGTTTTTCCCAGTACCCAGCACCTAACCTCTAGCCCCCCAAAAAAAATCCCCTCCCTCAATACTCCCTTTCCCATTCTCAAGCGTCTATACATTATCAAACAGCTCCCATTTTGGGAACGGTTGTGTTAATCTTTTAATCGGTTCTTGGTCGAACCAGGGGGCGAACCCAAACAATAATATGGGCAGGCGAGTCCCCTTTTTTAAACCTTAAGTATGAGAAAATTATTCATCAGCTTATGCTTATTGCTCGCGTATTATAGCAATGCGCAAAACCCGGTGCAATGGCAGTTTAGTGTAAAAAAAATAAGTGAGGGGCTGTATTCCTGGTCGGCTAAAGCTGCTGTGAATAAGCCCTGGCATATTTATTCACAGTCAACACCAGAGGGTGGACCTATTCCTACCTCCATAGCATTCAATAAGAATCCGATGATTGATTTGGAGGAGCAGGTAAAAGAACAGGGTAAAATGATTACCAAAAGAGAAGAAGTGTTTGGGGTGGATGTAAAATACTACGACGGTACAGTAGAGTTTGTACAGGTATTTAAACTAAAGCGAAAAATTAAAACCAATATCAGCGGAACTATCGAATACATGGTTTGTAACGACAGTGAATGTTTGCCACCCAAAAAACAAAGCTTTTCCCTTGCGGTACAATAAATGGATACTTGCAGGACTTGCCGGATTGCTGTCTTGCAAGTCGCCCCATAAAGCATACCTGATGCCCTATGGGTTGCGCTATCCTACGGTAGCAAATGAGCAGATCTGTATCAACACCGATACTTGTTGTAATGAGGGAGTGCTGATTGGGATATTAATGAAGGAGGGAGCGCATAGGGTGAACATAAGATCCGATCAGCGCCAGATAACGGCATTTTATGCACCGATGGATGCGGAAAGGATAAAACAACTGACAACAAAACTCAACCTGCAATGTGTGCATTTGAAACCGGTACACAGCAGGATGCAATAATCATTTTCTCATGTGCATTAGGTTTAAAAAAAGAAGTGCACTCCCGGGTCTGTTTCCACAGACCCGGCTATTAAAAATATCGGAACCTGAATTGAATGGATAAAATGCTCATTATAGAACCCTTTCCTGATTTGGCAGTCAAGGCACTTGAAAAATATTTTCGGGTGCAAAGGGTAGTTCATTTGTATGAACTAAGAGCAGCATTACAGCAAGACAGATTCCTTTTGGTTTTTTGTCCGGTACGTCTCTATCATCCAAAAATCGCTGAACTATTACTTGCTACAAAACAACCGCCTAAACTGGTATTGGTAAGAACACAACTGGATAAACTGGAACATTTAAACGATGATAATATTCCTTACTGGAACCTGCCATATTCAGTCAAGGTATTACAGTCAATAATAACAACTATAAAACCACAAAGTCAGGAGGATCTGCAACGCATCCACGTAATGGAAAACAGAAGGCTGCAGATTATACGGGTACATACTATTTTACTGATAAAAAAAATACCGCCAGGTCAGGTAATAATTCATACCACAGAAGGGGATCACCTGGTCAATGCAAACCTAACTACCATACTGCAATTGTTACCGGATAATTGCATGGATAGAATTAGCGATCAGTTGGCCGTACCTGTTCACATGGTACATAATATTACTTACAAAGGGTTTGCATTCAGGGGCGGATTTATTCCTATTCGTGACAGGTATTTAAAAACAAGAAAGAAAACCTATAATGAAGAACTTATTTAGGGCAGTCTTAACGGAATGCTTTTTTGAGCAACTAGCATCCAGGAATGGCGCTCTTTAAATAACAAAATGATGAAAAGAATTTATCTCGATAATGCAGCCACTACACCTATTGCTCCGGAAGTGCTGGAAGCCATGATGCCTTACCTGACTGAGCAATTTGGTAATCCCTCTTCACCAGGACAGGAAGGGCGTATTGCCAGACTGGCGGTTGAAAATGCACGCAAAAAAATTGCAGGCTTATTGCATACCAGTCCATCACAACTGGTGTTTACATCCTGTGGTACTGAAGCAAATAACCTGGCTTTACGCGGATTGATCAAAGCAAAAAAAATAACCAGGGTCATCAGTACACGTATCGAACATTCCAGTGTGTACAATACACTTTGTGATTTGACCTGGCAAGGGCAGATAGAATTCGTACAACTCAATGTTGATAGGGAAGGTCGCCCGGATTTGAAAGAACTGGAATCTTATCTGGCAGATGGTCATGGTCATACAATGGTATCACTCATGCATGCCAACAATGAAATCGGCACCATGATCGATTTATGGGAAGTAGGTACGATCTGTTCACGATACAAAACTTTTTTTCACAGCGACACCGTACAAACAATGGGGCATTTTCCAATGAACCTGTCTGAAATACCTGTGGACCTGATGACCATGTCGGCACATAAATTCCATGGTCCGAAAGGAGTAGGTATGTTATGGATGCGCAAGGACCTCGGCCTGCAGGTTATACAAACAGGTGGTTCGCATGAAAATGGTATGCGTGCAGGAACAGAAAATGTAGCAGGTATTGTTGGAATGGCCAAAGCCTTTGAAATGGCCATGCAGTATTACCAGCAGGATAGCCATCATATTCAGCAGCTAAGTAACCTGTTACAGAAAGGACTCGAAAAACTGGGTGCTATCAGGCATGGCAGTAAAAACGATCAACGTTTATACACCGTATTGAATATGGGTTTGCCGGATATTGAAAGAAGTAAGCATTTATTACTTGAACTGGATATCGCCGGAATTTCTGTGAGTGCTGGCTCCGCCTGCAATAGTGGTAAAACATCTAAAGTGATGGCGGCCATTCATGCAGATCAAATGATTAACATCCGTTTTTCCTTTTCACGATACAATCAATTGCCGCAGATAAACCGTGTATTGGATATTATTCAATACCAACTGATCGGCGAATCTATCACCGCTGAAAATCCTTTAGTATGATCCGCAATATTTTATACAAACTGGAGGCCCAGTTAGTGAATATGGCATCTGACCCTGCGGTTAGAGAACTTGAGCTGCTCCATGCTATGAAAGAATTGGTGATGGAAGCTGCAGTAGGTATTAAAGTGCTTGAAAATGTATTCCCGCAACTGGATGATGCCGAAAGGGTACAGTTGATGTCTGTACGCAAGCGTATACTTCACTATATCGTGTATTTCGAATTTGAAATACATGACCTGATGGGAATGAAAAAACCAACCATTGAAACATTAAAACCATTGTATGCAAATGCCAGCTATGAAGAATGGAGCATCGCGATCCGTTCTGCTGAAAATAACTGGCGTAAACCTTTATTACCAAGGGAGGCATTACAGTTTCATACTAATTAAAGAAGAGTAGTTTTCTCATGTGGTTTGGGAAATCACATGCCCGGGTTCCTTTCCAGGATGCCCGGTCTTTTAAAATAAAAACATGAACCTTAAAAAACAGTGTCTGATCATCACCATCCAGCTTACAGATTATATAAGACTGGGAGAATGGCTTGCCGGGAACGATTATGAGGTACAGTTCGCTAAAACGGAAACCGAGATCATAAAAAAAGCAGCAGCACAGCCTTACGACGTGGTATTGTTACACCCCGGTCAATGGCAGTTGCATTTGTTGCAACAATTCATGGTGCTGCATTCATTTGGTCTGATCAGTGGCCGAAGAGATTGCTTTCCGGAATACCTCGATCACCAGGTGGCAATACATGTACGGGAGCCCCTTCGTCCATCTCAGTTTCAACGATTGGAAAAAGGGTTAAGATCTGTCAACAATATATTACTGGCAGATTGTATGATCGTTAAATCACAATGGCATTATCATAAAATTCCATTGGAGCAGATTGATTTTTTAGCGTGTGATAAAGTGCCGGGTTATACAAGGATATGTTATGGAAGAAATGTAGTGGTTGTTTTCGGCATCCTGACAGCATGGGAAAGAAGTCTGCATTGTACAGAACTATTCGAACGTATCGGTGATAATATACTGGTGGCCAAAAAACACCTGGACAGCATCAGCAACGGTTATTTTATAAAAGACCATTATCGGATCAAGGTAGTAGCCAGATATATCGAAACAAATGCCTACCGTAAGAGGAAAGAAAAATTTCCTGTAATCAACATGCACCTGCAGGGAGTAGCAACTCAGCCTGTGAATACCTGAGCAGCACAGGGGCATGGTATTACAAGTACCCTCTGGGCGGTCTCGGCCACCCAAAGGCGGGTAATTTTCATTACCCGCCGATTATTATAAAAACAATGATGAAGTATATATTTTTCATACTACTACTTTTCACTTTTTCCCTGAATCAGCTTTCAGCGCAGGCTGTTATTAAGGCAGGTGTGAAAGATGCTGCGGGACAACCACTGGAAGGTGCCACCGTTCAATTAAAAAGAGCAAAAGATAGCGCGGTTCTGCGACAGACAAGAAGCACCCGCCAGGGTTTTCAGTTACGAAGGGTTATCGCCGGGAACTATATACTGCAACTTCAATTCCTCGGTTTCGCAACAGTAGAAAAAAAATTAGTCGTAAGATCAACAGATACCTTATTGATATTGGATGCAATTGTAATGGAAACTGCCCCAGACACTTCATTAATAGGCGTCGTAGTAAAAGCATCTATACCTCCTGTGCTGGTAAAAAAAGATACGATTGTATACAATGCAGCTGCCTATAAACTTGGTCCCAATGCATCTGTACAGGAACTCCTGAAAAAATTACCGGGTGTGCAGGTGGATAAAGATGGTAATGTGACCGTACAAGGACAAAAAGTAGAAAAGATATATGTAGATGGGAAAGAATTTTTACTCAGTGACCCCAAGTTGCTCACCAAAGATTTCCCCGCTGATATGCTCGCAGCAGTCGAGGCCTTTGATCAGCAAAGTGACGAAAGCAGATTCTCCGGAATCAAAGATTTCAGTGGCACAAAAGCATTGAATTTCAGGATGAAAAAAGATATGCGCAATATGCTCGTAGGGAAAGCATATGGTGCCCAGGCACTCGGTGGAAAGTATAGTGTAGGCGGTAGCCTGCAAAAATTATCTCCCAACGAGTGGTTAAACCTGAGCATAAATGAAAATACCCTAAACGATCTTTTCAAGGGCTACAACGAATTACCCAGGATGGGAGGTTCGGCAGGGGATAAAAAGAGCAGGGAAGCGATGATCAATTACCGTAACCGCTTTTCAAATAAAATATCCGGCGGATTTAGTTACCGTATGAGTGATATCGATAATAGAATACGAAGAAACAGCATACGGAGAGATTTTTTAACAGACTCAATCCTAAATAAAGCGAGTAGCCAAACACAACAAACTGCACAATTACAACATCAGTTCCGGGGTGACCTGGTATGGCAGACAGATAGTATGCAATCCATTGTTTTCCGTCCCAATATATCTCTTCAAAAATCGGATGAACATACGATCGATAGTTCCGTGCTGCGTTCTGAAAAAAATGGTATGCAATCACTGATTAATCAGGTGCACCGGAGACAATCAGAAAGCGCTACCCAGTTACAATTGGGCGGATCAGTTTCCTATCGCCGGCGTTTTCAGAAACCGGGCAGGAGTGCCGTGATTGGGTTTAGCTATAATGACAGCAACACTGATGAAGATCGGGCATTGCAAACCAGTAGCAGTTTCCAACAGTTAGACCAGCAATCTGCCAGAACCCTTGATGGAAATAATATCGGTATTCAGGCATTTTATACAGAGCCCATCGCAAAGGGTAAAATCCTCGACTTTCAATATACCTATCAACAACAAAATAGCCAGGCAACAAGGGCTAGTTATAATTATAATGCGGCAACAGGATTTTATGACCAGTATGATTCACTCACGAGTAATCAATTTCTGTCGTCCAATAGCTCACATCGGGCAGCCATGGGTATAAATATTTCCCACCAAAAAATTCGTTACCAGGCAGGATTGGCGAGCCTTTACACTTTACAGCAAAACGAAGTACTCAGTGGTAAAGGAAATAGTGTGAACCAAACAACGGTTAACTGGATGCCAAGGGCTTCTATGCAGGTTGAAATAAATACACAGACCCAACTCTTCATTCGTTATACAGGCAGGAGCCAGCAGCCAAGTGCAGATCAGCTACAACCATTGATTGATCCTACAAATCCCCTGCTCATAAAAAAAGGGAACACTGCATTACGTCCCTCTTTTAACCATAGCTGGAATATCTCCTATGTAAAAGCCGACAGAAAAACCGCCAGGTACCTGATGTTGGATCTTGGACTTAACCTTACCACCAATAAAATAACACCCTCCACACAACTACTGCAAGGAGGTGTGCAGGAACAGCAGATGGTCAACATCAATGGGATATATGATGTCAATGCTTCAATCAATTATAGTATACCCGTTTTTGAAAAATCAGGAATGCTTCGCCTTGGTCAAAGAATAAGGGCACAAAGAGATAAAAGTATCATCAATCAACTAGAAAATGTGCAGGAGCAAATTGCACTTACTCCATTTGTAAGTCTGCGTTGTGAGCCGCTGGCCGGGCTTTCCATTGAAGGAGAGGCAAACATTGATTATTCCAGCACGCACTACACCATCGGTAACCGGAAAATTGAATTGTTATGCTCAAATTATGGTATGAACCTTCGGTACGAATTACCAGGCGGTTTATTAATTAACAGTGATCTCTCTATTGCAAACAACCCTGCACAGTCCGGATTACAGGCAAACCAGGTAACAGTCTGGAACAGTGCTTTGTCAAAATATTTTTTAGCAAACCGTCAGGCAGAAATAAGGTTAAGTGCTTTTGATTTATTGGACCAGAACAAAGGAGTGCAACAGTATGCAGGCGAACAATACATTGAACAATCGAATGTGAATATGCAACAGCAATTATGGCTTTTAAGTTTTGTCTGGAACTTTAAAAAAGCAGGATCATGAAAATCATTTATCGGGTATTTCTATTGGCTTTTATTTTTTGTACAGCATGCGATAACAATGCTTTTACCAAAGGAAAAGCAGGCATGGAATACCGTATTGTAGCGAAAGGAAAAGGGAGTACAGTGCAATATGGACAGTGGATAGAAATAGATGTACAACAGTATTTCAATGATTCCTTGTTAAGGGATAGTAGGGCAAACGGACATACAGAGTGGATGCATTTTGATTCTACTCAGTTGTCTGCTGATGCATTCCCGATTTTCAAAAATTGTAAAGCAGGCGATAGTATCATCTTCCGTGTTTTAGCTGATAGCGCATTCAAATTTGGCAGACCGCCATTTGCTGAAGGTAAAAATGGCTGGTTACTTACGCATATAAAAATTAAAAACATAAAAGCAGCAAAACCAGACATGTCTGACAACAATCTGAGCCATGAGTGATTCATGCAGGTCACTCATAAGCGGGGTATTTCTATACCCTGCATTTACTTTTTAAAAACTAAACCAATGAAACAGCTATACACAACTTTGTTTTTTCTTGCAGTGGTTAGCAATATCCATGCACAAAGAGAAAGAAATGAATTCAGTTTTAACTGGGCCGGTGATGCAAAAGGCAATGGTATTGCTTCTGTATTTGCAATAGGAGCTTCAGGTCAGTATGCCATTTTAAGGGCAGCAAATGCCCCGGGATATTTATCCGCCGCACAGGGCTGGAGAATTCATTTTGTCGTTGGTGTGCCGGTTAGTAAAGCTTTTTTTATTCATCCAGAGATAGCATTGTCCCAATTAAGAACAGGTAATACTGCTAATGGTATAAGGATGGCAACATTGGATTTGCCGTTACAGTTTGGACTGCACCTGGGTAAAAAAAGACAATGGATGATGAAAGCAGGCCCGGAATTATCCTTGGCACTTAATGGGTATCAAAAAACGAATGGGGTAGAACAGGATATTTACCAGCACACTAATCAAACACAATGGTTCCTTCAAACAACCCTTGAATACCTTCCCAACCGTTTCGGTCTGTCAGCACGTTATCGCCATGGACTTTCACGAATCGGAGATCCATCAAATAATGCACTGCAGGGAAAATTCAGCACCCTGAGTATTGGCGCTATTTACAGACTGGCAAAAAAAGCAAAATAGGATGAACAAAGGAATTCTTGTAATGCTGCTGTTACAAACCGCAGCATTTTCTGCGCAAGCGCAATTATCGTTTAACGTACAGGCAAAAGCAAAGTCGGAGAAAGAATATACACTATCCATTGAAATAAAAGGAAGCAAATCAACCGTTGTTTATGCCACTAATAAAAAATTGGCATTAACCGGACCGATAATAGAACTGCTGAATGCAACAGGCAAACTTTCTGAAATAACAGGAACGAGTATCGAAGAAATTGATCCCATTTTCCCGCCCGACAAAAGCAGGGTTTACAAAACAGGAACAAACTTAAGCGCGGAACTCGTTTTTAATAGTAAAGTCCCCAAAGTTTTAAAAGGACGTATGAATGGTTTTTATAGAGAAGATGATCAGTTTCTTTCTTTTGAATTTCCATTTGAAGTAGCGTTGGAAGGAGGAGAGGTAGATGCTGCAAACGTTATTGACTTGACTAACCTGGATTTGTTAAATCCGTTGTATGATTGTGGTTCAGCAAGCCAGGGAACAAAGGCTTCCTCTGCATGGAAGATATTTTTACTTGGACTTGCCGGTGGACTACTCGCTTTATTAACGCCCTGCGTTTTTCCGATGATACCTGTTACGGTTTCTTTTTTTACGCATCGGGCATCAAACAGAAAACAGGCGATAAAAAATGGGGTGTTGTATGGTGGATTTATTTTCCTGATTTATATTGCCGCATCACTTCCCTTCCATCTGGTAAAAGGATTAAAACCAGAGCTACTCAATAATATCGCAACCAGCGTTCCCCTCAACCTGATTTTCTTTCTGGTCTTTTTGTTTTTTGCACTCTCTTTCTTTGGACTCTTTACCATTTCATTGCCCAGTTCTCTGGCAACTGGAGCATCCAAGCAAACTGGGATATTTTTTATGTCGCTCACACTGGTGATTGTTTCTTTTTCCTGTACAGGCCCGATTTTGGGCTCGTTGCTGGTGGGCACTTTATCTGGTGGGGCATGGTTACTCACGGCAGGACTAGCAGGATTTGGCGTCGCGTTGGGACTGCCCTTCGGACTATTCGCCATCTTTCCGCAATGGTTAAAGAAACTTCCTAAATCGGGAGGCTGGCTGGAGACATTTAAAAAATCACTGGCATTTATTGAACTGGCACTTGCCTTTAAATTTTTATCCAATGCAGACCTGGTCATGCACTGGGGTATTTTAAAGCGGGAGGTTTTTATCGGGATATGGGTATTGATATTTATCGCCATGGGTATTTACCTGTTGAATATGGGCGAATGGTATAGGCAAGGGAAAAGGAAGATCAGTAAGTTTAGGTTTGGATTAGCGATAGGTATAATATTGTTCGCGCTTTACCTGCTTCCTGCATTGGGTCCAAAAGGTCATAATGGTTTATCTTTTCTGAGTGGCTTCCCACCACCCACACATTATAGTGTATACAAACAAAATGAAAACACAACGAATCAACAGCTCTCTCCAATAATAAATGATTTCGAAGTGGCCATTCAAAAAGCAAAAGCAACCAATAAACCCATCCTGATCGATTTTACGGGTTGGGCATGTGTCAACTGTCGGAAGATGGAAGAAAATGTTTGGAGCAAACCAGCCATCGCAAACATGCTCAAAGAAAAATATATACTACTCTCACTCTATGTAGATGATAAAGCGCCACTACCCGTATCAGAAAGATCAACATCCATCCGAACAATCGGAGATAAGTGGGCCAACTTTCAGTCTACCTATTTCAAGCAGGTAACCCAACCCCTTTACGTAGCAATCACCCCCGAAGGAAAATTATTAACCCACCCCATCGGCTACACCCCCAATGCCGGGCAGTATTTGGAATGGCTGAGATGTGGGGTGGGGGATTGAGGTGTGAGGTGTGAATTGTGAATGGTCAATATGGGTGTGAGGTGTGAATTGTTGAATGGTCAATGGTGAATGGGGGGTGTGAATTGTCAATTGTCAATGGTCAATAAAGGGGTTTCTATTTTCACAATTCACAATTCACAATTCACGCCTCCCATTCACAATTCACAATTGACAATTCACCCCCCCCCTCAACAAAAGCTGCAATTACAGCCAGAATCCTGTATATTGAGATAAGCTAATCTTTGAGTACCTGCATGAAATTAAGTAGATACTACATACTTGTACTAGTGATTCTGTGTTTCTGTGGCAAAACATTGGCCGCTGATGATTCTTTGCGTGTGCAGCTTAAATGGTGGCATCAGTTTCAGTTTGCTGGCTATTATGCAGCAGAATATAAAGGGTATTATAAAGAGGAAGGGTTGAAAGTTAAATTGATACCCGGTGATCCTACTCATGCGGCTGTGCCGGAAGTATTGGCAGGAAGGGCTGATTTTGGCATTACTGGGTCCGACCTGGTGGTTCAATATGCCAAAGGCGAGCCTGTGGTTGCCCTGGGGGCCATATTTCAGCATTCACCTTACACTATTCTTTCGGTCAAAGAAAGAAATATCAATTTACCATCGGATTTAATTGGCAAAAGGTTGATGGCTTCTGAGGACCAGGGCTGGACAGAATTAAAAGCGGTTTTCCTGAAAGAAGGGATCAATCCCGATTCATTACATGTACTATCTCATACCTGGAACAATACCGATCTGGTTAATGGTAAAGCCGATGCAATTTCCGCATACATAACGGTTGAAGTTAATCAACTGCTTAAAATGGGGGTTGAACCTTCTTTTATATTACCCATAAATTATGGGATCGATTTTTATGGTGATATTCTTTTCACGAGAAAAAAAATAGCCGACTCCGATCCCCAAACAATTGCCGGTTTTCGTAATGCCACTTTTAAAGGATGGGAATATGCGATGAGTCATACAAGCGAAATCGCCGATTATATTTTAACATTACCCGGTGTTAAAGAAAGAGGTGTAACCAAAGATGATTTATTGGTGGAAGCAGAAGCCATGCGCAAACTGATTCTTCCCGACCTGGTTGAAATAGGTCATATGAACGAGGGCAGGTGGAGACATATTGTAGATGTACATGAAAAATTGGGCATCATAAAAAAACAACCTGACTTGAATGGATTTCTTTATGATGGTACCAAAAAAGTTACTTCCAGGTATTTACGCAATATTATTTATGTAATCATAGCCGTACTCACTTTATTACTTTTGTCGATCCTCTACGGTTTCTCTTTACGTAATGCAGTACGCAAACGTACCAGGGAACTGGAAAAAGAAATAGCGGAACGAGCCAATGCCCAGCAATTATTAAAGATTAGCGAAGAGCGTTTGGAAATGGCCACCGAGGCGGCTGGGTTGGGTATATGGGATTGGAATATCAAAACCGGGGAAGTTTATTATAATAACCAGTGGAAATTAATGCTCGGTTATGAACCCGATGGATTGCCAGATACCATTGAAACATTTGAAAGCCTGCTTCATCCCAATGAGAAAGAAACCATCATGCAACTGTTGCAGCAACATTTGAATGGTGAAACCAATTCATACCAGGCCATGATCCGCCTGCGCACGAAAGATAAAAGGTGGAAATGGATCTTAACCATGAGTAAGGCATCTATGCGCGATGAAAACAATAACGCCATACGTTTGTCGGGTATTCATTTAGATGTAGATGAAATCAAACAAAAAGAAATTGAACTAAAAGAACTTACACAGGAACTGATGCACAGTAACAGCGAATTACAACAATTTGCTTATATCACATCGCATAATTTGCGTGCACCTGTCGCCAACCTGATCAACCTGCTCGATTTATTCGACCGTGGTAATTTGTCTGAACGTAATACTATTTTCCTGGATAAAATGGAAACCAGTGTTAACCGATTACACGCCACTTTGAATGACCTCAATGAAATTCTTTCCTCCAGAAGTAATAAGGCGGATAGAGAAGAATACCTGCAATTTGAGGAAGAGCTGAAAAAAGTGCAGGATTTAATTTCGGAAGATATCCGTCTCAATGAAGTAACCATCGAATCAGACTTTTCAAAAGCCCCTGGAATGTATTTTTCGAGGAAGATCATTCACAGCGTATTATTGAATTTATTGACGAATGCGATTAAGTACCGAAAGGAGGGCAGATTGCCTAAAGTGCAGATAAGTACAGAGGAAGATGGGGAATTTATTATCCTTTATGTAAAGGATAATGGACTCGGTATTAACATGGAAAAATTTGGCAACAAAATATTTGGTCTATATCAGCGTTTTCATGATAACAAAGATGGAAAAGGGCTTGGTTTGTACATCATCAAGAACCAGATAGAAGCCCTTGAAGGAAAGATTGCCGTGGAGAGTATCGTGAATAAAGGAACCATGTTTCATGTATTCCTAAAGAAAAAAAAGGGGTTATATGACTAAAGCACCAATGCATGTTTTATTGGTAGATGATGATGATGTGACGAATTTTCTTAGTAAAGAAATGCTGCGGTTATTTATGGGTGGACCAAAGGTTGATATAGCCTTAAATGGACAAGAAGCCATTGATTACCTGGTAGCGCATAGTAACACTGGAGAAGTGTTACCCGACCTGATATTGCTGGATATCAATATGCCCATCATGGATGGCTGGGATTTTCTCGCTGAATTCAACCGTATCAAACAACCAGGTTTTGAAAATATCACCATCATCATGCTCACTTCTTCTGTTTACTTTGAAGATATTGAACGTGCTAAAACCTACCCAACAGTAAAAGATATTTACTCCAAGCCACTGGATGAAGGGAAGATCAGGGAGATTGTTCAGGCTTGTGGTTGATAGCCGTTAGCTTTTAGGTATTAGGTGTTAGGTATGAGGAAAAAAACTTCCTAACACTTAACACCTAATACCTAGCGCCTAGCACCCAGCACCTAAAGGCAAAATGCTAAAAGCCATTACCCATCTGCCAAATTTGTGTATTTGAAAATAGTGTATACACAAATTAATGATAATCAATACTATAAAAGCTATATTTAGCGTGAATGCCAATTATGCTGTTTCAAAATTCAGTGTTTTCAACCGCATAATTCAGTGAATAAAACTAGGATATACCTGCTTCAGCGATGTATCTTGCACTCAGTAAATGATTCTATCGAATCGTTTCGCCTATATCCTAAAAGACCAAGAAAAATGTAATAAGAATCTTATTACATTTTTTCCCTCGATCCAATTTCCTTTAATATAACGAATCCTATATTCTAATGTAAAGACTAAGAGAATGGGGCAATCAGTTGCCCCATTCTCTTTTTATACCTGCTACCAAATCTTCTTCCCTGTTTTATATCAAAAAAAATTACTAACTTTCATATGAAGGTTCTTTGTAATTATTTTTCTTTTGAACGAGTTAATCGGAAATAGTTTTTTTGCAGCATTACTATTTTAAAAATTATCGGTGTTGATACAATAAAGCAACATATAATTGCGTGTATAGCATATATTAGTGCCGGATATTGCATTACTGATTTCTACATAAACTGACTGACTAAAGGATAATAAATGAGAATACTGATAGCAGACGATCATAGCTTGATTCGAGAGGGACTACGGAAAATTTTGTTAGAATCACTTCCATTTGCTGAAGTGCATGATGTTGCAGATTCAGCGGACCTCTTTAAAAAAGCGATCAGCGAAAAATGGGATATCATTATCTCTGATATCAGTATGCCAGGCTACTCCGGCATTGAAATACTCAAGCAGATAAAGGAACACGCACCTAATACACCTGTATTAATGCTTAGCATGCACACCCCCGAACAATATGCAGTGCGGGCTATTAAAGCTGGTGCTTCCGGTTATCTTACCAAAGAAAGTGCTCCTTATGAATTGGTAAAAGCAGTACAACAAATTCTAAGCGGAAGAAAATATATAACAAGTGAAGTAGCAGAAGTGCTGGCAGGTTCTCTCGAACAAAAAGACCAGCGTGCTCCCCACGAACAATTATCAGATCGCGAATTTGAAGTGTTTAAAATGATTGTTATGGGAAAAAGTATTTCAGAAATTGGTGAAATACTTTCGCTTAATGTAAATACAATTAGTACATACAGAGCCAGGATTATGGATAAAATGAAACTGCATAACAATGCAGATTTGGTTAAATATGCCATCCAAAACAACCTGGTTTAAAAAATAGCGGCTTTTGTGTAGTAATATCACTACATTTATTTCAAGGGTTGCATTATTGCAGCATTTCTAAAAATGAGGGTATTTTGTTGTAGCTATAAAGCCCCCCCATTTACTAGCTGACTATTGTTTTTAAATATTCCACTATCCTTTATTAAAATCCAATTCGTATTGGGATTACCGGTACTATAACTTATTTATCCTAGGAAAACCTTATAGCCAAAAGCTATATGAGCTTTGCAGGGTTAGACCTGCAAAGCTCTTTTAAAACCAATATTCTAATGATGCCATTTCCCATTATGGTGGACAAAGCACTGAAAATATTACTGGTCGACGACTCAGAGTTTATTCTGCAGCGGGTAAAGCATTTGCTGGAAGGAATAAAAAACGTACAGGAAATACGAACGGCTACCAGTGCGGAAGAGGCAGAGAATTGGATCAATACGTTTAATCCCACCCTTATTTTTCTCGATATCAACCTCCCAGGAAAAAATGGGCTTCAAATGTTAAAAGATATTCGCAGAAGTAATACCATTGATCCTATCATTGTTATCCTTACCAACAATACCTTATCTGGCTATAAATCAGAATGTATGCAGGCTGGCGCCGATTACTTCCTCGATAAAGCAAAAGACTTTGCCATTATTCCGGATATTATCCGGCAAACTGCGGAAAAAATAGCTTCCGATACCCGCTTCAATTAATTATGTGAATCAAAGGTTGAAGCACATTAGATGGGTGCTTATAGTCATTACTATTCAGGGAAATTTGGCTTCTAGCTTCTAGCCACTAGCTGCTGGCTTCTAGCCTTTTTTTGCTATTAATTTAACCATCCGCAAGCGTAAATATGGTAGTTGAATATTTATTTTAAATAGGATTTTTACAAAACAAATTCGCAAGCCCTGTCAGTTATTCAAATAGAAGCAGATAGCCTAAAACAAGCACCAATCAAGGCTAGCGGCTAGTCTAGTTTAGGCGCGATGGTGCTTATTTTAGGCTTTCTGCTATTAATGCAATACCAGCTATTAATAGAACACAGATTATCATGATTTTCAAGATTTATCATGATAGATCTTGAAAATCATGATAATCTGTGTTCCATCATCCGCCCCTGCGTTCGCATTAATTGTTGCGCTAAATACCCAGGGCTGCTTTTAACCTGGAATACCCCGATTTACTTACGGGTAGTCTAACCCCAATACTAAGTATAGCAAGGTGTCCATCTTTTTCATATGGATCAATCCTCGCAATCAGGTGCACATTTACAAGATAAGACCTGTGAATGCGTATAAATAAAGCAGGATCCATTTTCTGCTCAAAAAACTGCATGGTTTTATGTTTCAGGAATACCCCCTCACTCGTATAAATTTTTACATAATCATCTGCTGCTTCAAAATATTGTACCTGGGCTGTAGGAATAATTTTAATCTTCCCATTATCCTTCAATACAATCCTGTTCTGCTGCTGAGCCGTTGAGGCGACTGTATTCAGTAGGGCCGATGTATTATTTTGTTGAACCTGTGTTTCAGTGGCCCTCCATTTTTCAATGGCCTTTGTGAATCTTTCTTTGCTAAATGGTTTGAGCAAATAATCAACCGCATGTGCTTCAAATGCTTTGATGGCAAATTCCTCAAATGCAGTGGCAAAAATTACGGCTGGTGGATTTTCAATTAGTTCCAGCATCTCAAACCCATTGATCTTGGGCATTTGTACATCCAATATTATCAGATCAGGCTGGTGTTGTTGAATGGCTTTTACACCCTCAAATCCGTCGCCACATTCCTGCACCAGTTCAAGGTCGGGAAAGGATTGAAGGTATTCTTTCACAATACTCCTTGCCAGTGGCTCGTCATCGATGATGATTAGTTTCATGCTGGTTTCTTTTAAGCAGTTCGTTCTTTGATCATTATTTTAATACCATTTTTATTGTCCACTTGTTTCCTGGTTGTATTGGGGAATAAGTATGGTAGTGGTAAATTGTTTATCAGTTTTACTAGTACGAATGAGATCTTGTCTTGCATAAAGCAAATACAATCTTCGGGCAATGGATGCCAATCCAAAACCTGTACCATGTATGGCAACCGTTGTATCCGGATCGTAAGGGTTTTCAACCACAATCTCCAGCATTTCCTTTGTTGAACCATTCGCCCTAATGCTAATCAATACATCATCAGTGGTATCGTACAAACCAAACTTAATGGCGTTTTCAACCACCGGCTGCAACAATAAAGCAGGTATACGCATGGTTGAAGCCTGTTGATCGATGTCTAATGCCGTTTGCAAACGATGACCAAAACGCACTTTTTCAATTTCAAGGTATAGTTGTAAATGATTGATTTCTTCCTGCAAATCAACCAACTGGTGTTCTTCTTTTTTTAAAGTACCCCTTAGAAAATCCGACAGTTGCTGAATCATATGTCTGGCTTTCTCCGGCTGACTTCCCGCAAGGGCGCTGATCGAATTAAGACTGTTAAAAAGAAAATGTGGTTGTAGTTGCTGTCTTAATTTTAATAACTCAGCATCCTTGGATACTTTTTCTGCTTCTTCTTTTCTTCTTTCATTTTCCTGTTGTTCCAGTAAAGTGTACCAGAGCAAACTGATCATCGACATACATCCGATCATCAGAAAACCGGTAATATACCGGATATAAAAAGATTGGCTCAGCAAGAGTTGGTAACCATCATCTGCCTTAAATAAATATCGAAGAATCACCCTTACCAGAAATAGATATATACTGCTGAGTACAAGACTGATGATTAATATATACCAATACCTTTCCTTACGGGGAAGATAATATTTCATATTGTTAACCACCAGTAAACAGAAGGATGCCAGTAAAAAGTTGGAGATAAAAGCATCTGCTAATGTTTCCACAAAACTAACCCTGTATTCACCCATCACCCAGATATGCACTACCGTCCAGGCCAGCCACCAGGTAATAAATGCTACATAAAAACTTCGTCCTTTTGTTATGGGTGTTATCATGCTTAAAGTGCTTGAAGAAACCGTTCAGTACAGCTCGATAACAAATATCCGGCTTTTAACCGAACCTCAAGTTGGTAACGGTCTTTGTCTGCAGGCTGGCTAATCTGCGACAACACTTCAGCACCATCCATCATCTTATGTAAGGGATATATTTCAATAACATCCATGAAAATCCAGTTTACCTGATGTGGGGAATGCTCTTCCGCAACAAGCTGCTCCTGCTGGCCAATTAACTGAGCTTTATGGAAAGCATGCAAATTGTCTTCCGCCAAAACCAGTCTCAATTGTTCATCAAACTGGGTCTGAGACTCATTGCTAGCTGTCTGGAACCGATAAACAAGTTTTGCAAGAAACCATTCCATAACTGTGTTGCGTTGGGTGAATAAATATTTTTGCGTTTTGGACTATTAGCTGATGAGTGATTTCGCTGTCCCCACATCTTCTGCCAGCTAGAGGCTAGCAGCTATTATTAATAGCTTTTTATTTCAATGCCCCCAAAAACAGATGTACCTTTTAGGATCAATATTTTATCCGGATCGAATTTGCTGCCTGGTAGCAGGTTGCGTTTATCTTCGATGCCTGCAAAAACAGCTACGGTTTCAGTACGCACTTCCCAGTTTGGCGGAATGACCAGTTTCGTTCCACCAAAAACAATGGTTACATCCAGGAATACGGGTCCCTGTATATCAGCTTGTGAAAGGTTTATCTGCGATCCACCCATGAAACATACAATTTCGCCTCCTTTGAAATTTTTAGAAGTAACCATTCTCTTAACCTCGCCGAATACAGAAGTAGTGTCGATCCTGTCTTCCGAAGATGGTGGAAATTCTGGGTCGTCGTTGTTCTGCTGTTTTGGTTTAAAGCCAAGTAGTGGATCCTGACTAAGCGAACTTACTTTAGGACGGAAGATGAATAGAATACCCACCAGAATGATCAGTGAAGGCCATAGAAAGCGGCGAATTTCAACGTCTTTGATCAGTTCATCCGACATGAAGAATAAACCAACCGCGATCATAATCATCCAGGATACTCCCCTGAATTTTACTTTGATACCAGATATTATTCCAACCAGCACAATAATTGCTGACCAATCGTATAACCAGGATGGAATATAAACACCCACCCGGCGCAACAGAATAACTGCACCAACAAGAATCAGTATAATGCCGGTATAAAAGCGGTCATTATTATTGCGTAAACCATATCCTCTTTGTCTCATAGTATTTTATTTAATGCAAAGCTATTTGTGTGGATACTGCATACAAAGTGGAATTAGGTTACAGGAATAAGAAAGGCGGTAAACGACGGGAAATTGGCGGTAAATGGAATTGCATCAAACAGACCAGGTGGGTTTACCGGCAGTTTTTGATTATTGCAGCGGGGAAACGGGCATCTCAAAGGAGTCCTTTGAGCAAGTCAAGCATAGGATAGAACACGGATTTTCATGATTTTCAAGACCTATCATGATAAATCCTCAAAATCATGAAAATCCATGTTCTATTAATAGCGGGTAGTGCAATTGAGGTAACCAAATATTTCTTTAAGCAACTGACTTTAAACTTTCTCCTCCTCTTTAATTCCATTAAAAGCAGAAAGACTATAATAAGCACCCATCAAAGCTTGTAGCCTGCAGCCTGCAGCTTGCAGCCAATTTCACTTTCCATCAATATCCCTACTCTGCCAGCCAATCAAAATAACGCCAATAATAACCAGTATGGTACCAATGATTTGTTCCCTGATAATGGTTTCGCCCAGAAAAAAATGGGCTTGAAGAATGGTCGATACAGGTCCGATGCTGGTAATAATGGCAACATTATTACTGCCAATTTTTTTCATACCCACACTCATCATAAAAGATGGTAAAACAGTTGCCACAATAGCGAGTGCAATGCCATAACTGGTAAGGGTTGCATCAAGTGTAAATGATGGAATTGGTTTTTGAATAAGGTAATGAATAAAAATACCGGCCGTAGCAGTAAGCATCGCATAAGCGGTATAACGTGTAGCACCAACTGCTTTAACCAGTCTGCCAGTTCCGACAAGATAAAAGGAATAAGTAACAGCGCAGAGAAAGATCATAAAAGAACCATAGTAAAATTGTGGTCCATAATGCGCTGCATGTATTTCACCCCAATAAGCGGTACCTATACCAATATAAGTAAGGATTAATGCAATGATTTGCCTTTTAGAAAGTGCAGTCTTAAAATAAAAGGTATTAATAAGCACCGCAAAAGTGGGATACAAAAACAGGATCAGTCTTTCCAGGCCAGCAGATACATATTGTAATCCGATAAAATCAAAAAGGCTGCTCAGGTAATAACCAAAAATACCCATGAGCATAATGAGCAACCATTGTCTTTTTGTAATGCTTGAGCTATTCTCCTTTCTACTCGCAAACCAAACTGCTCCAACATAAAAAGGCAATGAGAAAAGCATCCGCAGACTCAGTAGTGTAAGAGCATCAACTTTTGTTTCCTGAAATGCGAGCTTAACAAATATAGCTTTAGTAGAAAAAAAGATAGCACCCGCAATAGTGATGAGGAAACCAACAAGATTTATTTTTTGTGCCTGGGTATTCACAGTTCGTTTTTTGCGGGGGGCGTAGTTTTTAGTCCATGGTCCATAGACCATAGTCCATAGTTAAAGCAAAACTTTCTTACCATGGACCATGGACTATGGACCTTCCCCTACACGCTCACATTAAAATCTCTCAATGCGTCATTTAAGCTTGTTTTCAGATCGGTACTAGCTTTACGCTGACCAATGATGAGGGCGCAACTTACCTGGTATTCTCCTGCATTGAATTTCTTCGTGTAGCTGCCTGGTATTACAACGCTTCTGGCTGGTACCCTTCCTTTGTATTCTACTGGTTCATTTCCACTTACATCAATGATTTTGGTGGATTGGGTGAGTACCACATTTGCTCCTAATACGGCTTCTTTTTCCACTACAACACCTTCTACTACTATACATCTGCTGCCAATAAAACATCCGTCTTCAATGATAACCGGACTAGCCTGCAGTGGTTCCAATACACCTCCGATTCCAACACCGCCACTCAGGTGTACACCTTTGCCGATCTGCGCACAGCTACCTACAGTTGCCCAGGTATCAACCATGGTACCTTCGTCTACAAATGCACCGATGTTTACATAACTCGGCATGAGTACCACATTCTTTGCTATATAAGCACCATAACGTGCTACTGCATGCGGAACGGCCCTTACACCCAGTTCTTTATAATTTGATTTCAACAACATTTTATCATAAAACTCAAAAGGAGGGAGGTTCCAGGTTTGCATTTGCTGAATACCGAAATACATCAGTATGGCTTGCTTAACCCACTCATTCACCACCCAATTTCCATCGATGGGTTCGGCTACACGTAAGCGACCTTTATCTACTTCTTCGATAACTGCTCTTACTGCGTCACTATGCTGATTTGCCTGTAATAATGTTCTGTCAGACCAGGCTTCCTGGATCAATGATTTTAGTTCCATAGCAAAAATTTTTGCAAACATACAGGTTGCTTGTAGGATAATCGCATATTCAACACAATTTGTACATTGCATAGCCATGCTACCATTTCAAAATGATATCGATGCCTGCCTGGAAGCACTGGAAAAGGGCGGATTAATACTATATCCAACAGATACTATCTGGGGTATAGGATGCGATGCAACCAATCCCGATGCAGTGGAAAAAATTATTCAGCTCAAGAAAAGACCGGAACATAAGGCCATGATTGTTTTGGTGGCAGATGAAAGAGAAATATTACAATATATCACCCAGCCCGACTTACAGGTATTTGATTATATAAAAGGGGTGTCGAGACCCATTACTGTTATTTATGATGGTGCTATCGGACTATCAGACGCCATATTAGGTGATGACGGCTCAGTCGGTATTCGCATAACAACCGACCCATTTTGCAAACACCTGATCAAAAGATTCCGCAAGCCTCTGGTAAGCACATCAGCTAACCTATCAGGATATCCGGCTCCGCAGTCGTTCCAGGATATAGAACCTGTTATCAAAGAAGGTGTAGACTACGTAGTCAGGTACCGCCAGGCAGACGAAAACTACTATAAACCTTCCTCTGTTGTTAAATGGGACAGGAATGGGGTTTTGACGATTATCAGGAATTGAGTTGCTGTTTTTTTGGCTGCTTAGATAGAACACGGATTTATCATGATCTATCATGATCATCATGATAAATCTGCGTTCCATTTCCCGCTCTAATGGAATTTCAGCACTCGATGCGCATTAAGGGCTAATAGCTAATACCCCAAAAAAAAAAACCACCCCAAAATGTGCATAACCCTGTGTGAAAGTCGAAATTTCTGTTAATAGCTTATAAATCAGTTATTTAGACCCAAATAGGGATGGATTGGCAGGAATTTTGTTTAGATTTTAGTTGCATTTCTAGTAATAAAATGCAAACTTAAAGTAAGCAAATATCCTATGGCACGTGTAATACTAGATGTACCCAACGATAAAATGCAATCATTTTTAAAAGCTATCCTTGAATTGGGGTTAGACAGGCATGCCATAAGTTCCAATAAGCCCAGCCGCCGTAGCTTAGTATCCCGCAACCGCAAAATTGGACGCAAACATTTCTCTCCCGATTTTTTACTATTCGATTGGGAATTTTTTAGCAATGAACTGGAGTATGAGTAGAGTAGTCCATGGTCCATAGTCCATGGTCCATGGTTAGAGCCGGTACTTTTCTACTCTCCTTAATAAAGCAACTAATTTCCTACCATGGACTAAAGTCCATGGTCCAAACCAAAGCTCCCAGCTTTATCCTAATTTTGCCCGATGCAGCGCATCCTGGTTATTCAAACAGCTTTTATTGGCGATGTTGTTCTGGCAACTGGATTATTGGAAAAATTGCACCAGCATTTTCCGGATAGTCAGCTTGATATTGTTGTACGCAAAGGGAATGAAACCCTTTTTACCGCACACCCTTTTCTGCATGAAGTATTAATCTGGGATAAAAAGCAACACAAATACCGTCATCTTTTTCAACTGCTGAATCGTATCCGCCGCAACAAATACGACCTCGTAATAAATGTACAGCGCTACATGGCTACTGGATTGCTAACTGCTTTTTCCGGCGCAAAAAGAACGATTGGGTTTAATAAAAATCCATTTGCCTTTTTATTTACCGATAAAATTCTACACGATTTCTCAGGGGAAGGTGATTCGTTCCATGAAATACAACGTAATCATGCCCTCATCAGAAATATTACTGATTTAATTGCAGCTAAGCCTAAATTGTATCCATCCAAAACAGATTTTGCAAATATTGAGCTCTATCAGACGCAACCATATATCTGTATTGCCCCTGCATCGGTATGGTTTACTAAACAGTTTCCTGCAAATAAATGGATCGAATTAATTACAAACCTGCCAGAAACCTATACCATCTATTTATTGGGTGCACCTGGTGATTCTACTCTTTGTGAAACGATCCAAAAAGCAACACATAAATCGGTCATCAACCTTGCAGGAAAACTTTCTTTTCTATCATCAGCAGCCCTGATGCAGGGAGCTACAATGAACTATGTAAATGATTCAGCACCCATGCACTTTGCATCAGCCGTAAATGCACCGGTAACGGCCATCTATTGTTCAACTGTTCCATCCTTCGGATATGGGCCACTTTCTGATCATTCCTTCATTGTACAAACCACTGTTCCACTATCTTGTCGCCCCTGCGGACTCCATGGTCACCCACAATGTCCCGAAGGACATTTCAACTGCGCCCAAAAAATTGAAATCTCCCAATTGCTGGAAAACATTTAGCTGCAAGCCAAGGGTAGGATAGGACACGGATTTTCATGATTTTCAAGATCTATCATGATAAATCCTGAAAATCATGAAAATCCGTGTCCTATTAATCCTTCTCGCATATTTATTCCTCAATTTTATCATTGATAATAAACTCGCTCAAGATTGAATAATTAATGAGAAAAAGCATCAATCAAGACATGCAGCTTATAGCTATTGCTGTCTAGGGGAAAAAAGCTTCTAGCCACTAGCTTCTAGCTGCTAGTTTTTTTGCTATTAATCTAGCCATCCACATGCGTAAATAGGGTAATTAAATTTTTAATTTAAGTAGGGTTTTACAAAACAAATTCGCAAGCCCTGTCATTTATTCAAATAATAGCAGAATACCTAAAACAAGCCCCAATCAAGGCTAGCAGCTAGAAGCTGGAAGCTAGCGGCTTATTTTCCCCTAACAGTTCAGGTTTGTAGCTTGAATCCTGAAGCTCAAAACATACAGAAACAGATTAACTTTGCCGCACATGGACATCCTTTGTACTGATACAGAACTAAAGATTTTTAAGACTATTGCACAGGCCGGAGCATCGTTGAATATGCAATGTTACCTTATTGGAGGTTTCGTGCGCGATAAACTGATTGGAAGACCTACAAAAGATATCGATATCGTATGTATAGGTGATGGCATAGCATTGGCACATAAAGTGGCAGAACAGTTTAACCCCAAACCTTATGTTTCCTTTTTTAAAACATTTGGTACGGCACAAATAAAAATCGGCGACCTGGAAATTGAATTTGTAGGAGCTCGAAAAGAAAGTTATGCCCGACATAGCCGTAAACCCGATGTATTACCCGGAACTATTGAAGATGATCAGAACAGACGCGACTTTACCATTAATGCACTGGCAATCAGTTTGAATGAAGCAGACTATGGAAAATTAATTGATCCTTTTAATGGTCAACAGGCACTCAATGATAAGATCATCGTAACTCCTATGGAGCCATCGCAAACATTCAGCGATGATCCATTGCGTATGATGAGGGCCATACGTTTTGCAGCACAATTAAACTACACAATAGTACCTGAAACATTTGCTGCCATCACCGCAAATGTTGATCGCATCAGTATTGTTTCACAGGAAAGAATTACGGATGAACTGAATAAAATAATGATGTGCGAAAAACCATCCGTAGGATGGGATCTTTTGTTCCGGTCTGGCTTATTACATAAAATTTTCCCCCAGATGGTAGACCTCTATGGGGCTGCATATATTGATGGAATCGGACACAAAGATAATTTTTACCATACCCTGCAGGTATTGGATAATATTTCAGCACACACAGATGATCTCTGGCTTAGATGGGCAGCATTATTGCATGATATCGGTAAGCCGGCAACGAAAAGATTTGAAGAGGGACATGGCTGGACCTTCCACGGACATGAAGTGGTTGGCGCCAGAATGGTACCTAAGATTTTTACCAGGCTGAAATTGCCACTGAATGAAAAGATGAAGTTTGTGCAGAAACTGGTACTTCTTCACCTGAGGCCTATTAGTCTTACCAAAGAAAATATTACTGATAGCGCAGTTCGCAGGCTGTTATTTGATGCCGGAGAAGATATTGATGCATTGATGATGTTGTGTTCGGCAGATATTACCAGTAAGAACAAAATGAAGGTGAAACGATTCCTGTCGAATTTTGAATTGGTAAAACAACGCCTCGCAACTGTAGAAGATGCAGACAGAATAAGGAATTGGCAGCCACCTATTACCGGGGAAATTATTATGCAGACATTTGGACTTACCCCTGGCCGACAAGTAGGTATTATTAAAGATGCCATAAGGGAAGCCATTTTAGATGGGGAAATTCCGAATGATTATGAAGCAGCCAGGACCTTTATGCTGGCAAAAGCTGCAGAACTGAACTTGCGGGCGGTGGAATAAATTGTATTTTAGCAGATAATTGGTAATTATTACCCAACTATTGATTCAACAAAAGTTTAAGTTAAGAGGATGGCGGTATTAAAATTTCGGATTTACCTTGAAGAAGATGATGCAGTTTATCGCGATGTGGTGATTAAACACACACAGCATTTTTTGGACCTGCATTTTGTGATCCTGAAAGCCTATGAATTTGATCAGAAGCATCAGGCAACTTTCTTCCGGAGTAACGATAACTGGCAACGGGGAAGAGAAATCAGTTTTGAGAAATACGATAAGCCCTATGTGGCAGAACCACTCCTGATGTCTGAAACAACAATCGGAAGTGAAATAAGAGATACAAACCAGAAATTTGTATACGTATATGATTTCGCAAAAAACTGGACCTTTCTTGTTGAACTGATTAATGTAAGCAAGGAAGAAAATCCCAAGCTTAGCTATCCTGCCATATCACGCACCGAAGGAATCGGACCCCAACAGTATGGTACCAAAAGTCTGTTAGGGGATAAATTTGCCGACATAGAAGAAAAATACGATCTCACCGAAGCAGCAGATGGATTTGGAGAAGAAGGAGAAGATGGCGATCAGGATACAGATGAATTTGGTGCCGAAGAATCCAGTGAAGAAGATTTTTAATGTCCCCCAATTGCTAATCCTTTAGTTTGCACCAACATACTGTTATACTTATTGTAGGTCCAACCGCCGTTGGAAAAACAGCCGTTGCCGTGCAACTCGCTAAACAGTTTCACACGGAAATTATTTCTGCCGACTCACGTCAATGTTATCGTGAAATGAATATCGGTGTTGCCAGACCATCAACAGCAGAACTGGCAGCAGTACCACACCATTTTATTGCATCGCACAGCATAACGGATGATGTAAATGCAGGTGTTTTTGAGCAGTATGCACTTGCCAAAGCAAACGAATTGTTTCAGCAGCATCCGGTAATTGTGATGACGGGTGGAACAGGACTTTATATCAACGCATTTGTAGAAGGTATTGATGTTATGCCATCTATACCTCAGACAATCAGGGAAAATATTATCCGAACTTACCAGGAAAAGGGACTCGCCTGGTTGCAGGAAACCATACAACAAAAAGACCCCGCATTCTGGGAAATTGCGGAACAACAAAACCCCCAGCGCCTGATGAGGGCACTTGAATTTGTAGAAGCTACAGGGCAATCCATTACTACGTATCGATCAGGAAAGAAAGAAGAGAGGCCATTTAAAGTAATTACCATCGGACTTGAAATGCCACGCGAATTACTAAATGAAAGAATCAACAGCAGGGTAGATACGATGATGGAAGCCGGACAATTGGAAGAAGCAAAGAGACTCTTTTCCTCGCGCCACCTCAATGCATTACAAACAGTAGGCTACCAGGAATTATTCGATCACTTCGAAGGAAAAACAAGTTTGTCGAAAGCTGTAGAGTTGATTAAACAACATACCAGACAATATGCAAAAAGACAAATGACCTGGTTCAAAAAAAACAGCAGCATCCATTGGGTGAATGCTGCTGAAGAAAATATTCAGGAACAGATCGCAGCACTGCTACGATCTGCAGATTTATGATCTTAGAATTTGAAACCAAAAGTCATCATCACAGTTCCTCTTGAACCTCTCTGGTCTGCAAATGTATTAGGCTTATCATTCAATCTGTAAGCAAACTGTACATCGCGATTAAAAGCATGTGCATAGCTCAGATCAATAAATATTCCTTTATCACGGTAGCCGATACCACCGGTTGCCAGGATGCGATGCGCTTTTAATTCACTTTCCTTATAAGGACTTCCATAATAAGCACCACCGAGGCGGAACATAATAGTGTGTAATTTCAATTCACCACCTAACCTGAAATTGATATTGCCTTTATAAGTGTCTTTAACCACATTATTCAGCAAATTATAATAGTTCACGAGTGCCTGATCGTTTTTATCTTCTGCAGAAAATCTGGAACCCCTGTAGTTCACATATTCAAGATCGGCACTGATGAATGCTCTCTGACGACGTGTATCCTTAATTTCACGGAACACATAACTCGCACTGATGATGGCGCGCCATGGAGTTACGAGATTGTAATTACTGTTACCTGGGTTGCCACTGTTCAGGTTATCACTATTCTCAGATCTGAGTCCGGCATAAGATTCAGTATTGGCAGTCATAGAAGCCCTTACACGATCTTTAAAAGTGATGAACTGTGGAGTATGAAAAGCGAAACCTATGCGCCAGTATTCTTTTGGTTTGTAAATGGTACCAATTTTTGCACCCACACCTAAACCATTTGATGTAAACTGTTCTTTGAATTCAAAATAACTAAACTGGTTATTCGGATCGTTGGTAGGATCTGTTTCTCTGTACACAAGGTCGCGGGTGTAGTGAATTACAGGTATGGTAAGACTTCCACCTACGTATAACTTATCTTCCATGTTCCCGGCCATGCCTAAAGCTATTTCATGGTAACCGCCTCGCGTAATGGCATCATAATGCTGGTTAACACCAGTTGAAAGTGGCACAAGGCTCTGGTAGCCTATGAAATTACCGGAAGCGTTGTTGGCTGTATCAATCAGGAATGTTCTGAAAGCCAGTGAAGAACCAAAAATATAATTACTGAGTGCAGCATTGGTATCTGCAAGATCACGGGTAAGTTCTTCAAGGTATTGTTCAGAAAAAGAGCTCATGTTATTAAAGCCCTTAAACTGAATACGATTGTTATAACTCGCCAACTGGTTAACAGAAATGGCAAATGCACTACTTGTCCATTTACTGTTACGCTTATAGTTACTGCTTAGGATAAGTCCTGAAGCACCATAACCAAAATTGTTTTTACTATTGAGTGTATCTGTTCCCCGGTAATTGAATTTATTGTTGTTTAAAAAGAAACCTGGCGACAAAACAAATTCATTGGTTTTGAATAGGCCAAGTCCGGCAGGGTTTACGTGATTGGCAGTGATCTCACCACCGAGTGATCCCATTACGCCGCCTGTTGCAATGTTTCTTGCTGAACCATTTTGGTTGAACCAGGCCATTCTCAGGGAATAATCAGGGTTTTGTGCAGCCGTTGTAAGGGTAAGTAGAACTGCTATGATGGGTAAATATGATTTCATATTACAATGCGTTTGGATATAGGTTTAGTAATAAGTGCCAGGCACTGAATGGTTATTAATTGCTTCCAATTTGAGGTTGATGATTAATTGCCCCTGCCACCACGTCCTGAGCTCGAACTGCTTCCGGTACTCTTAACACCCCCGCTGTTACCACCTGCATTACTGCTTGGTGTTGCAGTAGAGCCATTGCTGTTGCTAGGGAAACTTCTTACGGCCCTGTCAACAGTAGTTCCCGATGAACCATTGCTGCTTCCGGTAAATACCCTTTTCAGCAGGCTTCCGAAACTGTTATTGTTGCTTCCTGTGCTAACAAATGCACCGGTTTTAGGATTATAATATCCCTGGTTATTGTTGTTGAAGCCTTTTGTATTTCTGTAGGCAGACAGATTACTACCTGAAGTGCTTCCGGCATAAAATTTAGGTGAAGCATATACTATAACTGTATAAAGTGGGTTATTCCAACCCCAGTTATAATATCCATAACCTAGTCCCAACTGAGGTCTCCATCCTCCATAACCTAATCCCAGGTTCCATTGGTGGTTCCAGTTGTAGGTATTCCAGTTGCTATATGGGTTGATGCGGTTAAAATCGTAACGACTATCGTACCAATATCCAAAATCATCGATTCCAGACCAACGGTACCTGTTGGCAACTTTCATGCGCAGGTAACGGTCGTCCTGACTGCTGATATATTCTTCATATCGCTCCTGTTGCTCTTTGGCCTTCTCTTCCTCTTTTCTGTTCAACCCTTCACGGGCAGGTGAATAATACACATCATCAGGCGTTTGCCCAGACTGATAGGCAGTAGAACACCCGGAAAGGAGTCCTATGGCGAGTAATGAACCGAGTAGTATTGTTTTCATGATAGGAGGATTGACTAGGTTATATAATGTGAAGTTACATACATTTGCGCTGTTGTTGGCTTCATGGTTTAGCGGCAATTATTTTGCCAACTAACATCTGTAAGCAATGTATTTTGTTAAGAGAATTATAATTTTTTATGAGTAAGGAAATAACATCCCGTGAGCAAGACTATTCACAATGGTATAATGACCTGATTTTAAAGGGTGGATTGGCTGATTATAGTGCCGTTCGTGGCTGTATGGTAATCAAGCCCTATGGCTATGGTTTATGGGAGAATATGCGTGATGTATTAGACAGGATGTTTAAGGATACCGGCCACCAGAATGCTTATTTCCCCTTATTCATCCCTAAAAGCCTGTTTGAGGCGGAAGAAAAGAATGCGGAAGGCTTTGCCAAAGAATGCGCGGTTGTTACCCATTACCGTTTAAAAACAGATCCGGCAAATAAAGGCAAACTCATCGTTGATCCTGAAGCCAGACTGGAAGAAGAACTGGTGGTTCGTCCAACAAGCGAAGCCATCATCTGGAATACGTATAAAGGCTGGATACAGTCGTACCGTGACCTTCCCATCCTGGTAAACCAGTGGGCCAATGTGGTTCGTTGGGAAATGCGTACGAGGTTATTCTTGCGTACCGCAGAGTTTTTATGGCAGGAAGGGCATACCGCACATGCGACCAAAGAAGAAGCGATTGAAGAGACCACCAAAATGCTGGATGTATATGCCGATTTTGTTGAAAACTGGATGGCAGTACCCGTAATAAAAGGTGTGAAGACTCCGAATGAACGTTTTGCAGGTGCAGAAGATACTTATTGTATTGAAGCAATGATGCAGGATGGTAAAGCATTACAGGCAGGTACCTCACACTTTCTGGGTCAGAACTTTGCCAAAGCATTTGATGTGAAGTTCAGCGATAAGAATAATAAACTCGAATATGTATGGGCAACCAGTTGGGGCGTAAGCACAAGGCTGATAGGTGCGCTGGTAATGGCGCATAGCGACGACGATGGTTTAATACTTCCTCCTAAAATTGCACCTATACAGGTTGTTATTGTACCTATTTACAAAGGAGAGGAGCAGAAGGCTAAAATTGATGAACATGCCCACCGACTCGTCCATGAATTAAAGGCAATGGGCATCACGGTTAAATACGATGACAACGACAATACAAGACCAGGTTGGAAATTTGCCGAATATGAAATGAAGGGCGTACCCGTGCGTATTACACTTGGTGCAAGAGACCTTGAAAATAACCAGGTAGAATTAGCCAGAAGAGATACCAAAGAAAAAAGTGCTGTATCGCTTGATGGACTCTCCACTATGGTGAAGCAATTGCTGGATGATATTCAGCAGCAGATGTATGACAAAGCAAAAAAATACCGCGACGAACATCTTACACCCGCTAACAGTTGGGATGAATTCGTTGAACTGCTTGATACGAAAGGCGGATTTATTGCTGCACATTGGGATGGTACTCCAGAAACAGAAGATAAAATCAAAGAACTCACCAAAGCAACCATACGTTGTATTCCTTTAAATAATCCGCAGGAAGAAGGCACTTGTATTTTAACAGGTAAACCCTCTGTTCAGCGGGTACTGTTTGCAAGAGCATATTAAAACTTGCATTCGCAGATCCTTCATGAAGCAGAAAGAAATACATCCCGCACTGCAACCATACCTGGATGGTAAAGTGATTCTATTAGATAAGCCCATCGACTGGACCTCATTCGACGTGGTTAAAAAAGTGCGTATCCTCACGAGGATATCGAAGGTTGGACACGCAGGTACTTTAGATCCTTTGGCTACTGGGTTGTTAATTGTGTGTACAGGGAAGTTTACCAAAAAGATCAACGAGTACATGGGTATGGAAAAAGAATACACGGGTACTTTTACTTTAGGTGCTACAACCCCAACCTATGATCTTGAATCTGCACCTGAAAATATTTGCGATTACACACATCTTACCACAGAACAGATACATACTGCAACAGAACAGTTTACTGGTCCAATTATGCAGGTACCACCCGCGCATTCAGCCATTAAAAAAGATGGCAAGCCCGTTTACCTCGCTGCAAGAAAAGGAATAGAAGTAAAATTAGAACCACGCCCGGTTACCATTTTCAAATTCGTAATTGAGAAAATTGAATTACCCATTCTACATTTCAGGGTAGTTTGTTCAACAGGCACTTATATCAGAAGCCTCGCCCACGATTTCGGTGCAGCACTTGGCGTAGGTGGATACATGAGCAGTCTTCGCAGAACACGCATCGGCAACTTTAGTGTTGAAGAAGCAGATAGTCTGGCAGTTTTTGAATCGAGGATTGCTGAATTGAAAGGGGAGTAGTTTTTTTGGCTTCAAGCTGCAAGCCATTGCTGTCCGGGGAAAATTGGCTACTAGCTTCTAGCTACTAGCCTTGATGGGTGCTTGTTTTAGATTTTCTGCTATTATTTGAATAAATGAGTGGGCTTGCAAATTTGTTTTGTAAAAATCCTACTTATAATAAACATATAATTACCCTATTTACACTTGTGGATGGTTAAATTAATAGCAAAAAAAAGCTAGTAGCTAGCAGCTAGCAGCTAGTGGCTAGAAGCTATTTTTTCCCCCAACAGCAATAGCTTCAAACTAAAAAGGCAAACCAATACCAAATTGCAATGCTGCATTATTAATTTTTAAACCAGATGGTCTTGTTTCAGACCATACAAAATTTTTGATACTCATCCAGCCTCCATTGGTAGGGCGGGCGGGGTCTTTTACTCTATAGGCTACGTCAAAACGAATAAGAAAATAGGAAAAGTCGAAACGCAAACCAGTACCAATGCCTATGGCAAGATCTCTGCCGAGGTTACTTAATGAAAACCTTGAAGTAGGATCCTTATCGTTTCTTTTAATGTTCCAGATATTGCCAATATCCGCAAAAACAGCACTACCAATTTTAAAAGAACCAAGTGATGCCAGTTGGAAACGATATTCGAGATTGGTTTCAAGCTGCATGTCACCAAACCTATCACGGTAACTGCTGTTAACGGTATCACTAAATACAGAACTACCCAATCCTAATTGCCGCAATCCCCATGCACGCATGCTATAAGGTCCGCCAACGATAAACTGCTTAAAGAATGGTAGCGTTTGACCGATTGATGCATTGTCGCTATAATTATAACCCAAACCTGCAAAAGCCCTATAAGCAAGTTCAGCTTTTGGAAAAAGTATCCTTTGTCTGTATTCTGCTTCTGTTTTAATATACCTGTAAATATTATTTTTCAAACCAGGTAGTAATCCAAATAAGCCACCTGCTTCTTCAATACCAATTCTCAGGTAATGACTTTTATTCCTGTTCTTTGGACTTGTAGTGGTTCTTACAAATGATAAGCTCTGACTTACGATATTGCCTTCATTAAAAGAAGCCTGAAGGAAGGGGTTGTTTTTTATTAAGGTGTCTAATCCAGGTAATCTTTTAATGCCGTACAATTCTATATTGAGTGGTTTATATAACCAAACTTCATCTCCATTTTTCCTGGGCTTTCTCCATTCATAACCGATGCTTCCTGTAAGTGAGGTTACTTTATAATAATTTTTTCTGTCGATATAAGAACTGCTGAGCGCAAATAAGGTTCTTTTATTTTCCAGGTTACGCAGTGCTCTCCAATTGCGGAAGGGGGTTAATAAACGAGGTAATGCATATGTATGACTACCATTTAATAGAAAAGTTTGCAACAATGGATTATTACCCTGACTCAACAGGTTTAATTCAACCCCTGTTCTGATCACACTTTGTTGCTGTACGGCTTGCTTCCATCTGTTTCTGTTGATATAACTAAGATTGGTAGATATACCCAGTGTATTACCAGTAATTACATCTCCCGAGTTTCTGCTTCCTTCCAGTTCTGCGGCAATGGTTTGTCTTGCAGCAGGTACCAGCAGAATATGCATATCTAAAGTGTCTTTATCGCGAACGCGTAAAATGGCATCTGCCTGTTGCCATGCACCGAGTTGTCCGAGGCGGTTAATGGTTTTATAATAATCTGCTTCATTGTATTTATTTCCTCTGCTGAGAAAAGTATGTTCTCTTAGTGGACGGAACCGAAATAAACCCTGGTGGTATTTCATGATGCCATTCCGGAACGTATCCACCTTATAATCTTTCCTTTGAATAACACTATCTGGTATATCTGCAATACCGGTTTCAGGATAATAATAAATATTGCCCATGCTGAATTGCAATAATTTGCTTGAATCTGCAATGGGTCTATGCGTGAGGTTAATATCCCAGGTGGGGTTTTCTTTTCTTTTACGGTCCGCCTCTGCAATCATTTCGGCCTGTTTAAAAGGGTCTAATGTGAGGGGCAGTAATTTGGTGTCAAGCGTATCAACTACAGCGAGAAGGTCGTCTCTGTTAAAATTATAGTACCCGTTCTGGCGAAATAAATTCGTGAGGCGATCCATTTCGTCGCTGATTACCTGTTTTGTATAAGGAATACCCTTTTTTAATAGTTGAGCACTTTTATTGGCCATTACAAGCGCCTGAAGGGTAGAATCTGAGAAATCGTAAGAAACCGAATCGATATGAATATTTTTTCCTGCCTTTATATTCATGATTACATTGGCCCGGATTTGTTTTTTAACGGTATCAATCACTACAGAATCCTTTAGGTCACTATAAAAATATCCCTGACTATTCAGGTAAGCATTCATGAAATTGATGGAGCGGGGGAGGTTGCTGCTATCAAAAACTGGCGGATTATATAGGTAGTTTCTTAGACCTGCATATTTCTGAACAATCCTGACCTGTAAACTATCTTCCCAATAATTCTGTAATTCAGTTATTAAACGTTTTTTCTCATCTTTGGGAATTGTGTCAAGGATATTGATCTTGTTGCTATAAACAAATGGTCTGTTAGCAGGAAAGTTTACCACTTTTAGATGCTTTTGTTCGGAACAAGCGCTCAAGAGTCCTGCCAACAACAGTAAACTGATGAACGATGCCAGATAACCTCTTTTTCCAATCAAACGCATAGTAGATGTTAAGCAAGAATGAGCTCAAATATATTCAATCTTTATGCCAGAAAAAACAAAGGATCAGTGAAAGGTTGTTTTTGGCCGAAGGCACAAAACTTGTTGCGGAATTATTGGAAGCAGGTTATCCCATCAAAAACATCTATGCATTGGAGTCCTGGGCAGCTCCTTTACCTGATTTGCCCATCACCCGCATTTCACCCATCGAGCTGGAAAAAATCAGTACCCTTCAAACCCCTAATCAGGTTGTAGTAGTGGCAGAACAAAGGGAACCAACTGGTGAACCAGTATTAAAAAATAAGCTAACCCTTGTTTTAGATGGCATTCAGGACCCGGGTAACCTGGGTACCATTATTCGCATTGCAGACTGGTTTGGCATTGACCAGATTATTGCCAGTAACGATACCGTTGAACTATACAATCCAAAAGTAATACAGGCTACCATGGGTAGCTTTCTCAGGGTGAAAATCTGGTATCGTGAATTGGAAGAGTTACTAACCACAATCAATGTGCCTGTTTACGGAGCTTTATTAAATGGAACTTCAATGTATGCAACAAAGCCACCCAAAGAAGCTTTACTGGTAATTGGGAATGAATCAAAAGGCATCAGGGGAAATATACTGCCCTATATTAAACATGCTATAACTATACCCCGCACTGGAAAAGCAGAATCATTGAATGCAGCTGTAGCAACGGGCATCTTATTGGCGCAATTGTGTGCATCTGCAGGAAAATAATTACCTGAATTGAATCGCTTTTACCGGACTTAATTTTCTTACCATCAGAGAAGGGATTAGCAATGCACAATAGCAAACGATAGTAGTACCAGCAATAACAGTGGCCACCTGCCACCATACAATCTCCATAGGTGCTTCAGTAACATAATAAGACGCCTCTTCCAGTCGGATAAAACCAGTGAGTTGTTGTAGCCAGCAAATGCCTAAGCCGGATAAAGTGCCAATACCAATTCCCAAAAGGGTAATAAAGGAAGCATGCAAAAGAAAGATTTTCTGGATGGTCCAGTTACTTGCGCCAAGGGCTTTCAGAATACCCACCATTCTGGTTCTTTCCAATATTAGTATCAATAAACAGGTAATCAGGTTAATGATTGCAACTGAAGACATAACAATAAAAATTACATCCCTGTTTACATCCTGAATATCCAGCCAATCGAATATATTGGGGTATACTTCCCGTATGGTGCGGCTCATCCATTCGGTAGGTAAAGCGGCCGATAAGTTTTTGCTGATACTATCCATCTCAGTATACTGGTTCACAAAAATTTCATAGCCACCGATCTGTTCCTGGTTCCAGTCGTTAATTCTCCTGATCAACCTGATATCGCCCAGAATGAATAGTTTGTCGTATTCTTCAATGCCGGTTTTATAAATGCCTTTCACCAATAGTTTTCTATAGGTTCTGCTGTCATCGAGTGAGGATACAAAATGAACCTTTACTGTATCAAATACTTTAATACCTAATTGGTTTGCGAGCGCTTTTGAAACAATGATTTCCTTACTGTATAAACTATCACTAAAGTTGATCCAACCACCTTGTTGCATAAAAGGTGTTAAAGTGCTGCTGTCGTACAAATGGTCAACCCCTTTTAGCAACACACCTTCAATTTCATTGTTGTTTTCTATTACAGCCGACTTGGTAGCAAAATGTTGCACACTTTTAATGCCGGGTTGAAGGCGAATGGTGCGCTCAATGGCGCTATCCATGGTAATAGGTGTTTCTTCTGCAATAAGTGATTTGCCTGTTTCATATTTCTGTACCCGAAGATGTCCCCAGAAACTAAAGACTTTTCCGGCAACGGTATGCTGAAAACCATTAACAAAGGCAAGGGTAATAATCATCGCCATTACACTAAGTGTAGTAGCAGCAATCGACAATCGAATGATGAAGCGGGAAAACGCATGCTGGTGATTAAAAGCAATTCGCTTCGCGATGTCGGATGAAAGTCCCAAAGGCGGTGATTTTGGTAAAAATACGAACTGACAATGAATGATCGGTAGCTTTTAGTTTTTAGGTATTAGGTGTTAGGTATTAGGCGTTAGGTGTTTGCTATTTGGTTATGTGTTTGGGCAAGTATCTCAAATAACTGGTCAACTTATTTTAGGCATTAACAACCTGCAACCCAGTACCCAGCACCTAATACCTAACACCTAACGCCTAACCCCTCAAACAAACAACAGTAATTTTCAACACCTGATTCGCATTGATTGCATTATCTTGTTCTAACTTGCGTTTTATTGTGATGCTATGAAATATGTCTTACTGATACTCTTTATTTTCAGTGCCGGAACACCGTTGATGAGTCAACGGAAACCCGATTTTGTTTACATGGATGGCATCAGAAGCCCCAAACTCTTTCAGCAAAATGATCAGCAGTCGATACCCATGATCAGGTTAGGAAGCAGTGATTTGTTAGAACTTCATTTTGATGACCTGACCGGATACCCGAGAAACTTTTTTTATACCTATGAATTATGTAATGCCGACTGGACGCCTGCAATGTTAAATCCTTTTGATTATATAAAGGGCTTTGTTCAAAACAGGATATCACAGTACAGGGTATCATCATTGGCCCTTACCAAATATGTACATTACCAGGCCTTATTGCCCGATAGAAGTGCGGTGCCAACAAAAAGCGGAAATTATATACTCAAGATTTTTTTAGATGGAGATACCAGTAAGCTGGCATTTACCAAACGTTTGATGGTAGTTGATAATCGGGTAGATATTGGAGCGAGAATTTCACAGCCATTTAATAGTAACTTACTCAGAACACACCAGAAGATACAGGCAACCGTAGCGGCAAAGGAGTTGAATATTATGAGTCCGCAGCAACAAACCAAACTTATCATTATTCAGAATAACAGATGGGATGATGCTTCAACCATTATTCAACCAGCATTTATTCGTAACAATATGCTGGAATACAATAGTGAACAGGAGGCAATTTTCCCGGCGGGAAAAGAATTTCGATGGGCCGATCTGCGGAGTTTTCGATTTGAGAGCGACAGGGTTGATAGAGTCGACAGAACCGTACAACCCAACCGCATATTCATGAAGCCAGATGCTATACGTAACGATTTACGCTATGCATTTTTTAACGATAGAAATGGGTGGGATGAAATTGGTTCGATTGAATCTATTAATCCATGGTGGCAGACAGACTATGCATATGTAGAATTTTCATTAATGCCTAATGGGGGGAAACCGATTCTGGGTAAAGATGTTTTTATAACAGGTTCATTTACCGGTGCTGCGGCAAGTGATAGCTCCTTAATGTATTTTGATGAAGAGAAGGGTATGTACCGAAAAACCTTATTCCTGAAGCAAGGCTATTACAGTTATAATTATGTGACTAAGAATAAAGGCAAGCAAAAAGAAAAATCCGATCCTGGATTAACAGAAGGAAATTATTGGGAAACAGAGAATGAATACCTAATTTTATTTTATTTCCGTCCACTCAGCGGTCGTCATGATGAATTGGTGGGCATAACCAGACTCAATTCAAGAAATCTCAACAATGGATTCTGATATCCTCTGCGTAAACTCCTTTCCTCCTGTTCCCTGCGGTGAATGTGCGTACTTTTTCACAGTATGGAACAGAGGAAACGAGTGTTTGAGCTGAGGGAAATGATAAACTGAAAGTTCAGCAACCAAAAAATTAGGGAAAATAGGTCTCAACCCTTACTTTTGCACCGGCAGGTCTTACACGACCAGCTCCTGCTGAACCTCCCCAGGGCAGGAATGCAGCAAGGATAGGCGGTTGTAGCGGTGCGATGTGAGTAGCCTGCCATTTTTTTCTTCCCTATACCCTGAAGGCTTTGCCTGAAGGGTTAACTCAAATACACTATGAAATTTTTTATCGACACTGGTAACCTCGAACAAATTAAAGAAGCTAATGACCTGGGTATCCTGGATGGTGTAACAACCAATCCTTCCCTGATGGCAAAAGAAGGCGTAAAAGGCGAAGCAGCAATTGCGAATCACTACAAAACCATTTGTGAGCTTGTAGATGGCGATATCAGCGCTGAAGTATTGTCTACCGATTTTGTCTCAATGGTAGAAGAAGGTAAAAAGCTCGCAGCTATTCACCCAAATATCGTGGTTAAAGTGCCGATGATTAAAGATGGTATCAAAGCCATTAAATGGTTCACTGATAATGGTATCCGTACGAACTGCACACTGGTATTTTCTGCCGGACAAGCAATCCTTGCTGCTAAAGCAGGTGCGAGCTATGTATCACCATTTATTGGTCGTATCGATGATAGTGGTTGGGATGGTATGGATCTGATTGGTCAGATCCGTCATATTTATGACATACAGGGTTTCAAAACGGAGATCCTTGCTGCATCAATTCGTAATGCATTGCACATCATCAAAGCTGCTGAATTAGGTGCTGATGTTTGTACCTGCCCGCTCGATTCTATTCTTGGATTACTGAAACATCCTTTAACGGATATCGGTCTTGCCAAGTTCCTGGAAGATGCTAAAAAAATGTAAACTTACATGGTTGAAATAGTAAGGCCGGATTTAATAGATCCGGCCTTTTTTATTATTATAGTTTAGTATTCTTTGGTATTTATGCATGTGCAGTTAGTTCAATACATTTTCTTTCCTTGTTGCTGAGCCTTGCTGCCTCGAGCACCTGCATTACCCTGATACCATCTACAGCCGAAACCGGGTTTTCTCCTTTTTGACGAATCGCATCATGTAGTTTGGAAAAATAATGACCGTAATTGCCTGCAATGGTTGATATTTTTTCTTTTATCTCTTTTCCGTTTAACCTGGTATGCAATAAGCCCATTTCCGAATCAGGCTCAACACCCCAATTTGGCTGGTCTGGGGTAGCGCCAGTTAATAGTACTGTTTCCTGATTATCGGCCCTTGTTTTGAGGAAGGAACCATATAAGCCATGCAGGATAAAAGAGGGCAGGGGTTCTTTTACTAATAGGCCAGATTTCAGACGTACCCTTACTTTGGGATAATAAAGTAACAGATCAATATAATCATCAACTTGTGATCCAGGTCTGAGTGTTCTGATATCTGCGAAAACTGCTTCTGGTAATCCAAATAAACAGATAGCCTGGTCGATCAGGTGTGGACCAAGATCATATAATAGACCAGCACCCGGGGCCGCAGTTTCTTTATGTAATTTCGGACTCAACTCATCTTTGTATCTATCGAAATGAAATTCAGCTTCATGAATCGGTCCCAGTAAATCTTCAGACACTACTTTTTGTACCGTTTGAAAATCACTGTCCCACCGCCTGTTTTGAAAAACTGAAAGCGTTTTGTTTTGTTGTTTTGCCAGTTGATCCAATTCAATAGCTTCCGCAACAGTGGTCGTGAATGCTTTTTCTACCACTACATGTTTATTTGCAAAGAGGGCTTTTTTTGCATAGTCAAAATGTGTACCGGTAGGTGTATTAACAATAACGAGTTCAATACTTTCATCATTCAGTATCTCATCAAGAGAACGTGCAATTTTTACATAAGGATAGATAGCAGTAGACTCAGATTTCGTTCTTTCCCAAATATAAACCAGCTCAAATCCAGGATTGAGGTGTATGAATGGGGCATGAAATACTTTTCCTGATAATCCAAATGATAAAATAGCGGTTCTGATGGGTTGCATGATGTATGATTAACTTGTTTGGTGCTGGGTGCTAGGTACTAGGTGTTAGGTATTAGGTATTAGGTGTTAGGTGTTAGGTGTTAGGTGTTAGTTCTGAAATAAATAGTGGCTAAGCATTATTTATTAAGTGATACCGCCTAAAAGCTAAATGCTAATAGCTAAAGGCTAAAAGCTAACACCCTTCTCCCTCGCTTTCATCTTGTCCATATAGCTGATACCTTCAGTGATCCATTTTTCTGCTGGTTTACCGAGCAGGTAATGCTCAAACCATTCACGTTGACGCTTCTGGTAATCGATCTGGTTTTCTTTTTTGGCTAGTCCATGGTTTTCGTCTGCATAAACCAACATAACATGTGGTTTCTCCATTCTGCGCATGGTACCATACATTTCTATGCCCTGATGCCAATCAACTGCACCATCTTTATCTCCAAATGCAACCAATAAGGGTGCTTTTATTTTTGCCGCATTGAACATAGGTGAGTTGCGTATATGTTCCTGTGTGCGCTCATACCATGGGCCATCAAAACGACCCTGACTTGTTTCAAAGATTTTCTGGTCAGGTGTTCCGGAGTTCCAGTAGATGGAGAGTGACATGCTGATCAAATCAGTTAACGGAGCGCCTGCACATGCTGCTTTGAAAAGATCCGTTTGTGTAATGATAAATGATGTTTGGTAAGCACCCCAGCTATGTCCCATGAGACCAACCTTAGTTTTATCAATCATGCCTGATTTTAAAACTTCTTCAACAGCAGGTACAACACAGTTAACTGCGCTCATGCCAGGTTCATTGGCGTCGTAAACAATATCAGGTCTGAATACAAAGTATCCATTACTGGTATAATTGGTAGTGTTGTAGGCGCTTCTTTCTGAAGGGGTAACATAACTATGAACAGTATTCGATAATAGTTCATAGATGTAAACAATCATCGGATATTGTTTACCCGGCTCATAATTGGCAGGATAGAAAAGTGCACCTTGCATTTTTTTACCTTTTTTATTGGTAAAATTTACCAATTCACTTTTACCCCAATAAAAATCGTTTTGTTGTGGATTGGTGCCGGTGATTTTTTTCTGGTTACTGAAATCATCTGTAGTAAATAATTCCGGAGACAGGTTATAGTCTTGTTTTACATAACTGAAACTATTTGCTTCACTGGCTTTTGTAATACGGCCTATTGATAAGTTTTCAAAAATCAAAGGTTGTACGGAATTGTTTTCCAGTTTGGCATAACCAAACTTCTTTGTCTTATCACCGTACAAAGAAATAAAAATAGGCTTGCTATCATCCAGGTAAGGATATTCAAAATCAGTTCTGGTAATACGATGGGTTATTTCTTCTTTTTCTCCATTGGTAATTTTCCTTGCACCAGATCCATCAGGTTTTACTGCCCAAATATTGTATTCGTCATATAGTAATACCTCTTTATCATCTTTCAACCATCCACCCATTCCAAATGGTGGCTTGCTGGCAGTATGATCGTCTCTGGTGTTCCAGAATGTAGATTTGATATTTTGGGTAAGGTTTACGGTTTGTTGTGATGCTATATTGTAGCTCCACCAATTTTTATCGCGGAAAAAATACAGGAACTTACCTCCTGGAGATGATTGCGGGCCAGTATAAAATCCAGACAGCATTTTCTCATACATTAACTTCTCTTCCCCTGTTTTGGTATTTACAAGGTAAAAATCAGCGTAGTCTTCTTTAAATGCCGGTTTGTATTTTTTATTGGTAGCAGTAATGGCATAAGCCTGATCGCCGCTAAGCAGTGCTATCGGAGTAGCTTCTTTGGCCAGTTGTACAAACTGGTTGCCGGTGAAGTTCCAGGCACATAAATAGCTGGCATCTTTGTCCTGACCAAAAGTTACTTTTTGTCTGGGTTGGATTTCCGGGTCTTTCCAATGCCAGATATCTACCGCTGCCAGTTTATCATCTGTTTTGGCTACTGGTTTAGGTGTTTTAGACGAGTCGCCAGGTTTTTTATCTTCTTTTTTTGGTTTAGCTGTCCAGGGTTTAATACCAAAAAACAGTGCACTCATATCATCGCTTAACCTTGGGGCGGATCCATTATGTATCCGCATATCTTTAGGAAAGGAGGATACCTGCAAAGGATCAAATGATTTAAGTGTTGGGTTGTTATAGAGATTGATATACCCATGAACGGTGGCATTCTCTTCTTCAAAATCTTTGTGCTTAATGGTTTTAAAGAAAGCAAAACCTTCCCCTTCACGTTGCCAGCTTAATTTAGAAAAGCGCAAAGTATCGCTGGCGATGATCTTTAAACTATAATTTTTAAGACTCAGTAATTCAACTGCATTACCGGCTGCATTCGTTGATTCAACTATATAAGAGAGGTAATCACTTTTTTTATTGAAAGCATATTCTGTTACATTGCCGATGGTGTGGGTACTTCCATCAGCAAGATTTTTAATGAGTAGTACACTTCCTTTGTCTTTATGTTCTTTTGGAGGAGCTAGATAAACTGCCAGAAATTTTCCGTCTTTGGAAAAACCGAAACGACTGATGTTCTGGATTATTTCTTTTTTTCCGGTTGCCAGGTTTAATAAACCCATTTTATATTCTATCGGTTTACTTTGCTCGCGTAATTTCTCTGCTTCTTTATACGGTAAGCCAATACGATATGCTACCCACTGGTTATCACCGGAAAATTCGAATGAAGTAGCGAAAGCGAGTTTATAGGTATTATCCGTTTTACGGTTTACAATGAAAAGGGTGTCATTGTCTTCCTGAATATTGATATTATAACCTACCCAGTTACCATCGGGTGAAAGGTCCGTTATACCCAACTGCTGCCATTTTCCATAATCAGCAGAAGTAAGTTGTTTTTTTTGCTGTGCATCAGCAGTGAAAAAAGCCAATGAACCCATTAGCAGCAGGTAGAAGAAATGTCTCATTTTGGTTGTTTTATCCCAACAAGATAGTGAAAATGGTTTATTTAGGTAAAGGGCAAGCGCTCTGGGGCTATTGGAAGAAAAAAATGTTAAAACTATAAACAAGTAAAGCAATAATCGCCTTCTTTTGTTATTGTCGCAAAATGCAAAGCTCTGCGTTTGCCAAAAAATATACACATGAAGATTCTGTTAATTGAGGATGAGTCAGCCGTAATATCACTTATAGAAAGGGGGTTGAAGGAAAAGGGACTTGATATAAGTGTGGCCATGGATGGCAGTACTGGCTTACAAATGATTCAGAATCATTCCTTTGATCTGGTGATCCTTGACCTCATGTTGCCCGGTATTAATGGGGTACAGGTTTGTAAGGAAATTCGCACACTTGGTTTCGACCTGCCCATCATTATGCTTACTGCTTTAGGAAGCACCGAAAATATCATAACCGGACTCGATAGCGGTGCAGACGATTATATGGTAAAACCATTCAAAATAAATGAGCTTATCGCAAGGGTAAATGCATTGGGTAGAAGATCGATAAGGCTAACCAAAAACACAAATGCCAACCTGTTACAGATTGCAGATCTCAAATTAGACATGGATGCGAAAATTGCTATGCGCAATGACGAAGTGATCGCACTTACCTCTACCGAATATAAACTGCTGGAATTTTTTATGAAGAATCAATCGAGGGTTCTTTCCCGGATGGAAATCCTTGAAAATGTATGGGATATTGATTTTAACCTGGGCACTAACGTAGTAGATGTTTATGTAAACTACCTCAGAAAGAAAATTGATAAAAGCAGGGAAACCAAATTATTTCATACCATGATTGGAATGGGGTATATGATGAAGGAGCAAGCCTGATGACGATACGTAATAAAATTACTACACTATTTACCATACTCACTGGCGCGATTATTTTCATGCTGAGTATTTTTATTTACCATTTTTCCCGTCGCTCCATCGAAAAAGAATTTTTTCACCGGCTTGGTGTTCGTGGCAGTATTGCTGCACAGGCTCACTATGAAGCAGAAACTTTAAGCGCAGCGGTATACAATGAGATAAGACAAAAACACTTACAGCACTTACCAGAAGAAAAAGAACATTTTTTTGATAAACTCCCCAACAGTGATTCATTGAAGCGCCTTGGCATAACAGCACCGGCAGGATTTAATGAACAAATCGTAAAGAATGTATCGATTGAGTTTATTGAAAATAATACCTATTACGTGGCAAGGCCTTATCTGCATGAAGGTAAACGATATACGGTGTTTATGTCTGCCAGAAACGAAAGCGGAGAATTGGCATTGAATGATTTAAAGCAGAACCTGTTTCTGGGTATTGTATTTTCTGTATTGGTGGTGTTTATTGTCGGGCTAATCTTTTCCGCAGAAATTGTGGGACCTATTACCAATATCATTAACCGGGTTAAGAAGATCAGTGTTTCGAACCTTGATCTCCGGCTGCCGGAACAAAAAGTGCGTGGAGAGATCACCGATCTTACCCAAACATTTAATGATATGCTCGACAGACTCGAAACCTCTTTCGAAACACAAAGAAATTTTGTAAACAAGCTATCTCATGAATTGCGTACGCCGCTTACCGCAATCATTGGAGAGGCAGAACTGGCATTGGATAAAGAGCGTACATCAGAAGAATACAAAGGTGCATTATCCGTAATATCAAGAGAAGCAGATCAATTACATCATTTAACCACCAGCTTATTAGAGCTGGCACAGGCAGGGAATAGTATCAATGAAGAATTCATGGGAACTATTCGTTTGGATGAGTTGGTGATAGCAGTAAAAAAACTGGTAGACTTCACTGATCCGCAAAATGAGGTGTATTTGAACTTTGAAAGACTTCCCGCTGATGAAGCCAATCTCACTGTATTCGGAAACCAGAATCTTTTAAAATTAGCCATTACGAATGTGGTTCAAAATGCCTGTAAATATTCCGATAATGGGAAAGTAACGATATCTCTCAGCGCTACTTCAGATAAACAATGTATACTGGTGGTGGAAGACCATGGAATTGGTATACCACAAAAGGAGATACGGTATATTTTCGATCCCTTTTTCCGTGCATCAAATACCAAGGATTATAAGGGGTATGGTGTTGGACTTCCACTTGCACAAAAAATCATCCGGATTCACCGGGGTGAGATAAGGTTTACTTCGATGGAAGGGGCAGGAACAAAGGCAGAAATGCGTTTTCCGATTCATTCCTGATCAATTACAATACTACATATTATAATATTTTCACTGCAAATTAGAGCGGGATTAGAAAATGTCTCGATTTCTAATCCCGCTCTTAACAAGTTCTAACAGACCCTTAATTGAATCCTTAGGCCATCCCAATGACTGCCAGGTAGTTTTGTTTTTTATTCAACTAATTCGGTTGATGATAAAACAAGACAGCATGAAAAGAATTATTATCCCAACAAGATGTACAACCCATGCGGTGCATCTGTTTCAATTGGCAATCAAATTATATAGTAAAGAAGGTTTTCATTGTACTTTCTTACAGGTAATACCGATTCCAGACAATGAAAGTGATTTAATGACCCTTGGCAGGGCTCCTTCTGGTTATGTGTTTGAACCCAAAGACTTGTCGGCCATTAAAGAAATGACAAATGAAAATCCTTCCATTATAAAAGGGTATACCATTGATCAGGTTTATGGTGATTCTCCTGCAGTATTCAAACAATTTATAGAAGAGTATGGGGTTGATATGGTTTTTTATGCCCGGGAAGAATGGCAGGATCAGGCCAGAAAATCTGGTCTGGATGTTTTCAGGATGCTTTGCCGTGCCCGTTGCCCGATTATGTATGTAGCTAAATCTGAACTCTCAGAAATTTCAGCAGAATTCCTTCAGCCGCAAACAAGGGATTATGCATCAGCAAGGGAAATGACCGATGCTGTTTCCCGTATTCATGCATCGAAACAACCGGGTATGGAAATTCCGGAAACAATGGTTTACCAGTTTAATGCAGTAGAGAAAAAACTTTCAGGTTATGCTGATAAAATGCAATCGAACGATATCCCTACAATGAAAATGGGTGGACTATCAGGCTATTTCCTGAGAGAACAAAGACTCGAGAAGATATTGTTGCAGTCAAATGCATCCCTGTTATTATTGACCATTTGATCTTATATAAACTAAACCGAAAACAGTCGTTATGTTAATGAAGGGCAAGATACCAGTGAGGTATATACTGGGTAAAATAAAATATGAGATCCTGCTGATAACACTATATACTTCTGCTATATGGTATCTCAGTAAAAAATACAATATCCATGAATTGTCGATACCATTGGGTGTGCCAACCATATTAGGTACGGTACTATCATTGCTATTGGCATTCCGATCGAACCAGGCTTACGATAGGTGGTGGGAAGCAAGGATTATTTGGGGGGCAATTGTCAACGATTCAAGAACGCTGACAAGACAACTGCTTTGCTTTGTACAGTCAGGTTATAATGATCCGGAAAAACAACACTTTGTCAACCGTTTTGTAAACCGACAAATATTTTGGTGTTATAGCTTGGGAAAAGCGCTGCGTGGATTAGATCCGTTGGAGGGAGCAGGTAGGCTCATGTCGAAAAAGGAAATTGAATTTGTAAAAAAACATGATAGTGTTCCTTATGCAATACTCAACCTTCATGCGAAAGATTTAAAACTGGCATTGGAAGAAGGATGGATCAATGAATTTCAGCAGGTAGAACTTGATGATACATTAAGCCGTTTATGTGATTCGATGGGTAAATGTGAGAGAATCAAGAACACGGTATTCCCTATGACCTATAGCCTATACATACATTTTGCGCTTTATTTCTTTATTGTGCTTTTACCATTTGGTGTAATTGAATTTGTTGGTGTGATAGAAATTCCACTGGTAACCATTCTTGCTTCTTTCTTTTTACTCATTGAAAGGATGGCAGTACATCTGCAAGATCCTTTCGAAAACAGACAAACCGATACGCCAATGATGGCTATTGCAAGAAGTATTGAAAGAAACCTTAGACAAATGCTGAATGATGAAGAAGTGCCGGAGAGCATGCGGCCGGAGCGGTATTTTTTGATGTAGGGGGGGAGTCCGATAGTCCGAGGTCCGGAAGTCCGGAAGAATTAGGGATAAGTAGTTTGGGAGTCGGGAAGAAATAGTTTTATACAATTAGCGTTTTTTAGAATGAAGATCCTACAAACTCTTCCAGGCTTCCAAACTACTCATCCTCCGGACTTCCAGACCATTGTTGTCCGAGGAAATTTAACCACGAGCTGTAAGTGTCGCGTATGATGGAACACAGAAAGGCTTGCAGCTTGAAGCCAATTTTCCCCGGACCTCGGACTTCCCGACTCCCCTCAAAACAACTTCATCCCATAATGCCCAATCGTAGTAAAAAGTGCGCAACGGGTAAAGACGCCAATACAGCACCAAACCAATAATTTATTGAGCGGTACATTAAAACCTACTCCAACACCAATACTCACAGGCGCGCCAACTGTCATGGTGCCAAAAAAACCAAGACCAATAAGGCCATATTTTTCCCAGAGTGTATAGATTAAACCTGTTTTTGGTTTTGCGGGTTTTGGCTTTCGATACCTTGCCAGAAATTGTTTGATTTTATCGCCCAGAAAAGTGGCTATAAAAACACCGGAAAGTCCGCCGATCAAACTCGCCAGAAAAATTACCCAGGTAGGTAAACCAAAAGCAAAACCGGCTGGTATTGCTGCATAAATTTCAAAAGTAGCCAAACCTGCAACGGTTAAAATCTTTAATGTCATAAACAGTATACTGAATAAGGTATGTAATAGCGTGAAAATAGGGAGAGAACCGCAATGTATAATCAGTTAAAAGGTAATTGTTTGTGAAGGTTTTATAAGCTGTTATCCCCCTATTATGAACATATATTGGTTTTTGGGTTAAAAAGCTTGCATTTGCACAAGTTGCTGTCTATTTTGTTTTGCAAATTAATTTAACCCTCTAAAGCTTGCTTATGAACAATTCAAAAATGTTGGTATCCGGTATTGCCGGAGGAATCGCTGCATTTTTTGCAGGATGGCTCATTTATGGAATTCTATTGACAGATTTCATGGCCCAAAACACCACGAGCAGTGTTATGCGTGCGGAAACGGAAATGGTATGGTGGGCGATGATTGTTGGTAATCTTTTATATGGATTACTATTCTCCTATGTTTTTAGTCGTTCAGGTAATGTAAACAGTCTCTCTAGCGGACTAATAGGAGGAGTTGTTTTAGGTGTCCTTATTGGCGCATCTATCGACCTCACTATTTATGCGCAACTGAATATGTTCACCCTCAATGCAGTATGGGCCGATATTGGTGCATCTGCTGTTCTTGGTGGGGTAACCGGAGCCGTTGTAGGCCTGGTGAATGGCATGGGTAAAAAAGCCTAGCCAATAAACAAAGCAAAAAAGCGACCTGAAAGGGTCGCTTTTTTTTTGACTGGTTTTTGGTTTAGGAAATGTGTGTCTATCTTCCCTCTCTTTTAATATTATGAATCGAATAGATCGTCTTTTTAGCATCCTTACTTTTCTGCAGTCTAAAAAATTTGTGCCTGCCGAAAAAATTGCTGAAAAATTCAACCTAAGTATCAGAACTGTTTACCGGGATATTAAAGCGCTCAATGAATCTGGCGTGCCGGTTAGTTTTGAACAGGGTAGGGGATATTTTATAGTAAATGGATATTTTCTTCCGCCTGTTTCATTTACCAGTGAAGAAGCCAATGCATTACTGCTGATGGAAGCAGTTGTAAATGGTTTTTCGGATAAATCCATCCAAAAGCATTATTCCAGTGCATTGAATAAGGTAAAGTCAGTATTGCGCGGAACACAGCAGGATAAACTGGAGACATTGTCATCTCGCATCAGGTTACAAGTGCCGGAATGTATGACCTTACAGGTATCATACCTTTCTGTACTCCAGCAATCAATTACCGGACGAACGATGATACAAATTGCCTACCTCAACAAAAACCAGGAACCCAGTATCAGAAAGGTAGAACCCATCGGGCTTATCTTTTACGCATTTGCCTGGCACCTGATTGCCTGGTGCCATAAAAGAAAAAGCTATCGTGATTTCAAAGTCGCAAGAATACAGAAGCTCACCAATACCGATATCCCCTTTATCTACAAAAAACATATTTCCCTGGATAGCTACATGAAAGATATTCCCGTTGAATACTGAAGAACAGAGGAACAGAGAAACAGAGGAATGTCCAATGTCCAATGTTTATTCGAAACCCAAAATTGGAAATTGGACATTCCTCTGTTCCTCTGTTGAATATTTTTTTCCCCGCTGCCATAGGGTTGTCAGTGGGGCATAATTGTTTTGTGGAAACATTTAAAACAATCAATTATGACACAGATTCAAGCCTTTCAGCAAGAGCTGGAAAACGAAGCAGTAGTAACCCGTAAAATGTTGTCGCTGGTGCCCAACGACAAGTACTTTTGGAAGCCTCATTCAAAAAGTATGACCCTGCAACAGCTCGCTACACATATTGCAGAACTGCCTACCTGGATTGGCATGGTATTGAATACCGATGAGCTCGATTTTGCCGCGCATCCGTATAGTCCGAAAATTATCGAAAACACAGCCGACTTGCTGGCTTATTTTCAAAGCAGTTTAGAAGAAGGACGCAAAGAACTTACCAACGCCGACCTGTCTACACTCAATAAAAACTGGACTTTACGCAATGGAGATCAGATTTATACTGTAGAAACCAAGTATAGCTTTCTTCGATCAACCTTCAGTCAGGTAATACACCATCGTGCGCAATTAGGTGTATATCTAAGGCTGCTCGACATTCCCATTCCTGGAAGTTATGGTCCCAGTGCAGATGATCATATAATGTAGCTCCTATCCATTGTTGTCCCGGGAAAATTTGCTAGCATCTTCTGAGCCACAGGCTACATGCCACAAGCTGCAAGCAATTAGTAAACCAGACATTAAACAGGAGCCAGGTAATTAGGGAAGATAAAAAAGAATAAATACAATCAGTACCCGTGGACAGACCTTCATTGGCATTGGTGTCAAGCGCAGCGATGACAGACTAAATCATGCGTAGCAGATTTAGTCAGAGGCCAATGTAGTCTGGGAACGGGTACGGGGCCATTCGGCCCAGGAGTAATATTCAATTTTGACCAGACGAGTGATCGAATTTATTCAGTGTCAAAATGGAATAAAGATTGCTAAACCCTTAGATAAGGCCGATTTAAAAAGTAAGGGTTCTATTTTCAACTTACGTCAAGATGATTGCTGCAGAAGCATTTCAGAGATAGATGCTTTTTTTTACCGGACAGCAATGGCTTCAGGCTGCAAGTCAAGCGTAGGATGGAACACAGATCTTCATGATTTTCAAGATCTATCATGATAAATCTTGAAAATCATGATAATCCGTGTACTATTAATAACAGATAGTCTATTTACGGCAACCAAATATTTCTTTAAGCAACTGACTTTAAATTTTCTCCCTCTTTAATTCTATTGCATAAAGGAAAATTGTCCATCTATCAGCAGACATTATCCATTTTTCAGAGGCGTTAATCGAATCAATTTTGTATTGTCAATTTCGACACAACAATTGAAAAATTACAACAATGAAAAATTTTACCGTTCCAACAAGAGATCAAGTATCTGCAGCTAACCAGGCAATTTTCGACAATTTGAACAAAGCACTGGGCTTTGTACCGAATTTATATGCCACAATTGCATATTCCGATAATGGACTTGGAAGATACCTTGCCTATCAAAATGCTAAAACAAGCCTGAGTAATAAAGAAAAAGAAGCGATCAATCTTGTAGTCAGCGAAATTAATAATTGTGTTTACTGTAAAAGCGCCCATACCGTAATCGGTAAAATGAATGGGTTTACAGATGAACAATTATTGGATATACGCCGTGAAAAAGCAGCAGATCCAAAGCTTGATGCACTTGTAAAACTCACTGGTAGCATTACCCGTAACCGTGGTAATCGAGACAGCGTTTTATTGGGTACATTTTATGCGAATGGTTATACCGATGAAAACCTGGTTGACCTGGTTTTACAGATAAGTGAAAAAACAGCGATGAATTACCTGCATAACCTAACGCAAGTGCCAGTTGATTTTCCAGTTGCTCCTGCACTTTAAACTGTAACTTACATTGCTTAATATGGTATTTCCCCAACAAAGAGCCGGCTATATGCCGGCTTTTTGTTAGGGAAAGGGAAAATTGTCCATCCTTTTGCGTCCATCCTCCATTTTTTACTGGTGAGTTTTGAATCATTTTTGTATGGTAAAAGAATTAGCATGAACAACACAACAGCAATCAAAGAAGCTACAAAATCTGACTACCAAAAATATATGGCAGATGGGGTAAGTTATTTGGTATACAAACAACAAATGGCGGCAGATCTTGCCTTGAATCCTGATCAGCAAATTCAATCTTATATACATCTTAACCAAAGCAGAATGGCGAGGGTTGAAAAAACCTATATACCTTCTGAAACTATAGTGCAGCAGGTAATGAACCTGAAACACCAGGTAAACTGGTTGATATTAACAGAGCACTGGTGTGGCGATGCCGCACAAACTTTACCAGTGTTCAATGCTATTGCTGCTTTAAGTAATGGAAAAATTGCATTGAGACTGGTTTACCGCGATAAAAATGAACCGCTCATGAATCAATACCTGACTGAAGGCTCCAAATCGATTCCTAAGTTGGTTCAACTTGATTCAAATTTCAACGTAACAGGTATTTGGGGTCCAAGACCATCGGAAGCGCAAAAATTGGTTAAAACCCTGAAAGCAAACCCCGAAACAAGCGCTACTTACGCTAATGCCTTACACTTATGGTATGCAAAAGACAAACAACTATCCCTTGAAAAAGAGATCAGCCAATTATTGGTTAGGGCAAATTTGTTTTGTGTGGATTGCTTTTCATAAGATAGATCAATAAAAGTTAACATGGAAAAACGATATCCTTTACCCCCATTTACGGAAGAAACTGCCAGACAAAAAATTCAAATGGCAGAAGATGCCTGGAACAGCAAGGACCCCATAAAGGTTTCTGCAGCTTATACACCAGACAGTGAATGGAGAAACCGTAACCAGTTTATCAATGGACGGGATGAGATTATTCAGTTCCTTACGGATAAGTGGCACAGAGAATTGCATTATGTGCTCAGGAAAACATATTGGGCACATGGAGATAATCGAATTGCGGTTCGGTTTGAATATGAATACATGCTAGAAACAGGACAATGGTATCGTGCCTATGGTAATGAGAATTGGGAATTTGACGAAAATGGATACATGGCAAAACGCTATGCAAGCATCAATGACCTGGCAATTGAAGAGAAAGACAGGTTGATTAAATGAACAATGTAAACACTATTTTATATGAATCAGCATAACATAAACCCAGACCTTATCGTAATGGCAGATGAGTGTGGTGATAGCTTATGGGAAACTGTGTTAAGTCAGGCAGATAATAAGCATAATGCAAATGAACCCAATAATGCATTACCAGTTCCAACTACAGAAACCACCAAAAATCACCAATAATGGCCAGGAATTTCGCTTCAATAGCATTTACCGATACCATTAAAGCAATGCAGGAAAAATATGGTAGCAGGTTGAGTTATGCCCGCATGGAAAAAGAAGTTTACCAGGAAGGGTTAACAGAAAATGAAATTCAATTTATTGAACAAAGAGATAGTTTTTATATAGCAAGTATTGGTGAACAGGCCTATCCTTATATACAACACAGGGGAGGCCCCAAAGGATTTGTAAAAGTGTTGGATAAGCATAAGTTCGGGTTTATTGATTTTAGCGGAAACCGGCAATACATATCTGTCGGAAATATTTCGGTAAACAATAAAGTTGCTTTAATCATGGTTGATTATCCTTCCAGGACCAGGTTGAAAATTTTAGCCAGAGCAACCATACTTGAACTGAAGGATCATCCGGAAATATTTAACCTGCTTAATCTTACAGATTATAAATTCAAGCCTGAAAGAATGATGGTATTCGAAGTAGAAGCTTACGACTGGAATTGTCCCCAACATATAACTCCCCGGTACACAATTGAGGAGATTGAAGAAGCATTTGCCGGACAGCGCGAACAGATCGTTAAATTGCAGGATGAAATTGCTTTACTTAAGCAAAAATTAAAAGAAAAATGACCAAAGAATTAAAGCGGGTAGTAATAACCGGAATGGGAGCAATTACACCATTAGGAAATTCAGTAGAAACATTTTGGGAAAATATAGTGGCAGGAAAAAGCGGAGTAGACTTGATCACAAAGTTTGATACCACTTTGTTTAAAACCAAATTCGCTGCTGAAGTAAAAGATTTTGATGCAGGATTGTATTTTGAAAAAAATGAAGCTAGAAAGTATGACCTTTTTACTCAATATGCTGTGGCAGCTGCAGAGGCTGCCATAAAAAATGCTTCCCTGAATTTTGATATTCTCAACAAAAATAAAATCGGCGTAATCTGGGGATCCGGTAATGGAGGCATCATCACTTTTCAGGATCAACTGGAAGACTTTTTCAAAAGCAATAAAAACCCCAGGTTCAATCCATATTTTATCCCTAAGATTATTGCCGATATACCTTCCGGCGTTATTTCCATACGACATGGTCTGAGAGGTTTAAATTTTTCTACCATATCGGCCTGTGCTTCTTCAACCACAGCCCTCATTGATGCGTTCAATTATATCCGTTGGGGAAAAGCTGATATTATTATTGCAGGAGGTTCAGAAGCAGCCATCAATGAAAGTGGGGTAGGAGGTTTCAATGCGTCTAAGGCTCTGAGTACAAACAATGAGAACCCACAACAGGCATCAAGACCTTTTGATACTAACAGAGATGGATTTGTAATGGGTGAAGGTGCTGGTGCCCTGGTTTTGGAGAGTCTGGAGAGTGCATTGAATCGCGGTGCTCATATTCTGGCAGAGATAGCAGGTGGAGGCATGGCAGCAGATGCCTATCATTTAACCGGCACACATCCTGAAGGAGAAGGGGCCTATCTTGGTATGATAGATGCATTGGAAGATGCAGGCATTAATCCTGGAGATATTGATTATATAAATGCACATGCTACTTCTACACCTTTGGGAGATGAAAGTGAATTAAGAGCTATTGAAAGGGTTTTTGGTAGGCGAAATGACCTGAACATCAGTGGCACCAAGTCAATGACAGGTCATTTATTGGGCGCTGCTGGTGCTATTGAAGCCATCATTGCCGTAAAATCTGTACAAGATAATATAGCGCCCCCTACCATCAATACAGTGGATGTAGAACCAGCCTGGAAAGATAAATTCAACCTTACACTGGGAAAAGCACAGCATAAAGAGATCAACTATGCGATGAGCAATACCTTTGGCTTTGGAGGGCATATTGCAACCCTTATTGTAAAAAAATATGGTTAAAATTTGCCTTAGTATTACGTTACCTGTCTCTCGCTAACTTTAAAATCAAACCATGCTTCAGCAATCTGCATTTACTCTTGTGAATAAGCAAAATGGAAATCTTGCTTTTAAATTATTTTCATTTGAAGATAACAGCCATTTTGATCATATACAGCGCAATAATTACTTTTCGCTAATATGGGTTAAGGAAGGAGCAGGGGTTCTAAAAGCAGATTTTTCTGAGTATCATTTTGAGTCAAATAGTTTATTTGCATTTTCTCCATATCAGCCTTATATGTTTGCTGAAAGTACCAACATAAAAGGAATAGCTATTTATTTCCATCCAGAGTTTTTCTGTATCTACAAACATGATCGCGAAGTTTCCTGTAATGGGGTGCTTTATAATAATATATATAACCCTCCCTTTGTTTCGGTAGACGACAAATCGGCAAATACTTTTCAACTATTGTGTGAGCAGATAAAAACAGAAATGCAAAACACGGAACTGGCCCAGTATGAATTACTTGTTTCTTATTTAAAGATATTTTTAATCACTGCATCCCGGCTTAAAGTACAGCAGCATCAGGATGTGTTCGATGAAAAGCAAACGGATAAAGAACCTTTTATCCTTCAAAAACTAAAAGATGCAATTGAAGCGCATTTTAAAACCAAACATGCACCGTCCGATTATGCTGAAATGCTTTATATCACACCCAAGGCACTGGCTAAAATAACTAAATCGCATTTCAATAAAACACTCAGCAGTATCATTAACGAAAGGATTATTATTGAAGCCAAACGAGAGTTATACCTCACTAATAAGACCGTCAAACAAATCGCCTACGAATTAGGTTATGATGATGAATACTATTTTAGCCGATTTTTTAAAGTAAATGCAGAAGTGTCGCCACAGATATACCGGGAAACTGTTGGTTATGCTAAAGCAATGGGATAGCAGGTGTTGATGGGAGATTTACATTTAAAATAAAAATCCCCCGATAAATTAGCGGGGGATTTTTTATTGGAAACAGGTTAAAGAATTAACCTGCCACTTGTTTGCGAATAATATTCAATGCACCACCTGCTTTAAACCATTCAATTTGTTGTTGGTTATAAGTATGGTTAACACTGATTTTGTCAGAAGAACCATCTGCATGGTGCAATACAACCGTTAATGGCTCACCTGGTGCAAATGAAGTAAGTCCTTCAATATCGATGGTATCATCTTCCTGAACTTTCTCGTAATCGTTTTTATCGGCAAAAGTCAGGGCAAGCATACCTTGTTTTTTCAGGTTGGTTTCATGGATACGGGCAAATGATTTAACCAGTATTGCACGAACACCTAAGTGACGGGGTTCCATGGCAGCGTGTTCTCTTGAAGAACCTTCACCATAGTTTTCATCACCTACCACGATTGAACCAATATTTGCTGCTTTGTAAGCACGCTGTGTAGCCGGTACTGGACCATATTCACCAGTCAATTGATTTTTAACTGAGTCGGTCTTTTCATTGAAAAAGTTCAATGCACCAATCAGCATATTGTTACTGATATTATCGAGGTGACCACGGAATTTCAACCATGGACCAGCCATTGAAATATGGTCAGTGGTACACTTGCCTTTTGCTTTGATCAGGAGTTTCAAACCTTTAAGGTCAGTTCCTTCCCATGCTGCAAAAGGATCAAGTAATTGTAAACGTTTAGAAGTAGGATCAACTGCCACCTGAACGCCACTACCGTCTGCAGCAGGTGCCTGGTAGCCGGCATCTTCAACTGCAAAACCACGCTGGGGTAATTCTTGTCCAGTTGGTTCATCCAATTTTACCTGCTCTCCTTTTTCATTGGTAAGTGTATCGGTAATTGGATTGAAAGTTAAATCACCTGCAATTGCCAGTGCTGTTACCAGTTCTGGTGAAGCAACAAAGGCAAGTGTATTTGGGTTACCGTCTGCACGCTTCGCGAAGTTTCTATTGAAAGAGTGTACAATGGTATTGCGTTCTGCTTTTTCGGCACCTACACGATCCCACATACCGATACATGGTCCGCAGGCATTGGCAAATACAGTTGCGCCAATTTCTCCAAAAATATCCAGGAAGCCATCACGTTCAATAGTATAACGTACTTGTTCACTACCAGGTGTAATGGTGTATTGTGCTTTTGTTTTCAATCCTTTTTCTTTTACCTGACGAGCAAGACTAACTGCGCGACTGATATCTTCATAAGAACTGTTGGTACAGCTACCAATCAAACCTACTTCTACTTTGGTAGGCCATCCATTGGCCGCGGCCATTTCTTTCATTTTAGAAATAGGTGTAGCCAAATCCGGAGTGAATGGTCCGTTCAGGTGTGGTTCCAATTCACTCAGGTTGATTTCAATAATTTGATCGAAATATTTTTCAGGATCTGCGTAAACTTCCGGATCAGCATTCAGGTAATCTTTCACACCATCGGCCATGCTTGCAACTTCCGCACGTCCTGTTGCTGATAAGTAACGGCTCATACTTTCATCATAACCAAAAGTAGAAGTGGTTGCACCGATTTCGGCACCCATATTACAAATGGTACCCTTACCAGTACAACTCATTGCACTTGCACCTTCACCAAAATATTCAACGATAGCACCAGTACCACCTTTTACTGTAAGGATACCTGCCACTTTCAGGATTACATCTTTAGGGGCAGTCCAGCCACTGAGTTTACCAGTAAGTTTAACACCAATCAGTTTGGGCCATTTGAGCTCCCAAGGTAATCCCGCCATAACATCACAAGCATCCGCACCACCAACACCGATTGCAATCATACCCAATCCACCTGCATTTACGGTATGTGAGTCTGTACCAATCATCATACCACCAGGGAAAGCATAGTTTTCCAATACTACCTGGTGAATGATACCCGCACCTGGTTTCCAGAAACCAATGCCATATTTGTTAGAAACAGAAGCCAGGAAGTCATACACTTCTTTGCTCTCTGCATTGGCTACTTCAAGGTCTTTTTTAGCTTCCAGTTTGGCAGTAATCAGGTGATCACAGTGTACAGTTGAAGGAACGGCCACTTTAGGTCTGCCTGCCTGCATAAACTGCAACAATGCCATCTGCGCTGTTGCATCTTGCATTGCTACGCGGTCTGGTGCAAAATCTACATAAGATTTACCTCTTTCAAAATTGCTAAGGGCTTGATCCTTATGCAGGTGGGCGAAAAGAATTTTTTCAGACAGGGTAAGCGGGCGTCCCAGCGCCTTACGTGCAGCATCTACCTTGGCAGGCATCTCGGCGTACACTTTCTTGATCATTTCAATGTCAAATGCCATGGAATAATAGTTTAATATTTTTGGATGTCAGATCTCAGATGTCAGATGTAAGGATGATTGAGGGTTTGGAATGGGTCAATCGATGTTTTACCTCTGATTGGGTGCAAAATTACGAAAAAAGAGGGTACGGTGGATGGCTTGTGGTTATCGTCTATGGGCATAGTTATAATTCAAAATTCAAAAATCAAAAGCTAGTGGCCGGACTATGGACCATGGACATAAACTAATCGACATTCGCGCTCTCATTCAACAAAATTTTCTATTTTGCAGTACAAGCCCCTTATCAACCGTAGATTATGCAAAAAATCAGAGAATTTTTAGAACTAAGGGCATTTGGTGTTTGCACCGCCATGGGGGAGAAGTTGGGAATCGCCAGCTCCAGGATCCGGATGTGGTTTATCTACATTTCCTTCCTCACCATGGGCTCGCCCGTAATCATCTATATGATCCTCGCTTTTTGGATCAATATCAAAAATTACATCCTCGCCGGAAGGAGAAACCCGTTGAGAAACTGGTAAAACAGACGAACAAAGGAACAGACGAACAGAGGAACAGAGGAATGTCCAATGTCCAATTTCCAAGTATATACTTCGACGTTGGATATTGGACATTGGACATTCCTCTGTTCCTCTGTTCTATACCGCTTTCCTAAGCTTTACCAGCTTTTCCAACAGTGGTTTTAACAGGTCTAGTTTGAGCATATTTGCGCCATCGCTTTTTGCTACAGCGGGGTTGGGGTGGGTTTCGATGAAAAGTCCATCAGCACCTGTGGCAATAGCAGCTTTGGCGATAGTGCCTATTAGTTGAGGGTTACCTCCGGTTACACCGGTGGTTTGATTGGGTTGTTGTAAAGAATGGGTACAATCCATGATTACCGGACAGCCATGTTCCTTCATCCAGGGAATATTACGATAATCAACTACCAGGTCCTGATAACCAAATGTAGTACCACGTTCGGTAAGCATGATTTGCTCATTACCCGCCAGTTTAATTTTATCAACCGCAAATTTCATGGATGGACCACTTAAGAACTGACCTTTTTTCACGTTTACAACCTTACCGGTTTCTGCTGCAGCAATCAGCAGGTCGGTTTGGCGACAGAGAAATGCTGGTATTTGAAGAATATCGATAAATGGCGCTGCCATTGCAGCCTCATCGTGTGCATGTATATCAGATGTGGTGGGTAATTTGTATGTATCTCCCACTTTTTTAATCAGGGATAAACCATTGTCGTCACCTATTCCGGTAAAAGAAGAAGCACTGGTACGATTAGCTTTGCGATAACTGGCTTTAAATACATAAGGAATACCAAGGTCCGCACAAATCTTTGATACGGTATCACCCACTTCCATTACCAGGTCTTCACTTTCTACTACACATGGACCAGCAATTAGGAAAAAATTATTGGCATCATATTGCTGGTGCTTGAACAGGTCGGCTAAATAGGAAGGAATCATGGTAGTTGTTTAGTAGGCAAAATTAAGGAAATGTTTTAGGTGAATGGTCAATGGTGAATTGTCAATACTGGAATCTGTTCTTCAGTATTCATCATTCACAATTAACAATTCACCATTCACCCAAAAACATTCCTGTTTTTTGTCTTTCTTTGTCCCTCTAAATCCGTATTGCATGTCGCAACAAAAAGAAAAAATTCTTGTTATTGGTGCTTCTGGTCAGATTGGGGTTGAATTGACAATGGCACTTCGCAAATTGTATGGCAATAATAATGTGATAGCTTCTGATTTACGCGAACAGAATCCTTTATTGGAAGGTACTGGTCCTTATGTGAGTCTGGATGTAATGAACAAGGAAATGTTACATGTCCAGGTTATCCGCCAGAACATTACGCAGATATATTTGCTGGCAGCGATTCTTTCTGCTACCGGAGAAAAAAATCCCAACCTTGCCTGGCACTTGAATATGCAGGGCTTATTGAATGTGCTCGATATTGCCCGTGAAGAGCAATTGACCAAAGTTTACTGGCCCAGCAGTATAGCAGTTTTCGGTCCTACTTCACCCAAACAAAATTGTCCGCAACAAACCATCATTGAACCCACTACTGTTTATGGTATCAGTAAGTATGCGGGTGAGTTCTGGTGCAATTACTATTTCCAGCGTTATGGTGTTGATGTAAGAAGTATTCGTTATCCAGGGTTAATCAGTTATAAGTCTGCCCCAGGTGGCGGAACAACAGATTATGCGGTTGAAATTTATCATGAAGCCCTGGAACATGGAAAATATAACTGCTTTCTCGAGGAAAATACTTACCTGCCTATGATGTATATGCCCGATGCTATTCGTGCAACGCTCGAATTAATGGAAGCCCCTGCTTCTAAAATAAATGTTCGAACATCTTATAATGTGGCCGGAATGAGTTTTTCACCAAAAGAAATAGGCGCTGAGATAGCCAAACATATTCCCGGATTCTCAATGGCTTATGCCCCAGACTATCGCCAGCAGATTGCCAATAGCTGGCCACAAAGCATCGACGATAGTGTTGCTGCAAGCGATTGGGGGTGGAAACCTGAGTATGATTTGTCTAAAATGACAAAAGACATGCTGGATAACCTGAAAAAATAGATAGTTGGTGCAACTTTTTTTACCCCGGTCGTATCATTATATACGATTTGACACCTGAAAGGATATCATTTCCATTTCAATCAAATCTTTACCGGGGGGTAAACTAAAAAGAGTCGCAATATTTTTTATTGCGACTCTTACTTTATAAATGAGGTCAGTATTTAATTAGAACCTGAAACCGATATTAATACCGGCTCCACGAATACCTGCCCAAGGGCCATCAGACTGAATACTTGCACCAGTAGAAGTTACAACAGCGTTTTTAAATTTAAATGGCGCTGCATCGATGCCATCCAATTCAGCTTTAACAGCATCTCTTTCCTGTTGAGTATTGAAAGCCTTGGTTACGGCAAGGGTACCGCTACTGCTTCCATAGTGACCACCAATGATCCAGATATCCAAAGTCAACACTTTGAAAATTCTGTGCTGGGTGCCGAACATAAGTCCACCACTGGTAGATTTTATTTTACCTGCAACTGGCGCTTCATCTGTTACATTAGTTGTACCATTATTATAGGTATACTTAACTGGCGCAGTAATATCGAAGCTGGCGAAACGCATATAAGGAGCCACATAGAATCCTCTCATATTGCCTTTTCCAAGGTAGATACGAACTTCAGGAGTAATAGCGGTATTACCCATCTGAAATTTGTTGAAATCGAAATCGGTACCGTCTACCAGGCTTTCAAATGTACTTTTGAAAGGAAGTGTTCCTTTAGCCATGGTTCTAAAACCAATTGCTGCTGAGAAGCGGTTGGTAAGTTTTCTTTCATAAGTAAAGTGAACGTTTTTGGCCACGAGAGAGCTCAGGTTCAGTTTTACAATGTTTTTTCCTTTTAACAACAAAGGAACCTGTGCTTCCGATACAAACGGAATACAGAGTAGGAGTACAAGCCATTTTTTCATACTGTTAGTTTTAGTGGTTACAATATAGCCAGGTCGGCTACAGTTTTATTTTCAAGCACTTTTAGGGTATTGTCTCTAACCTCAATCATGACTCTGTTCAACCCGCATTTTTTTTCATTGCAGTCATGACATTTTTCATAGAAATTCAAACTCACACAGGGCAGTAAAGCTATGGGTCCTTCGATCAGCCTCATTACAGTGGCTAAAGGGATTTTATGTGGCTCTACATTGAAAAAATAGCCACCCCCTTTGCCTTTTTTGCTTTCTAATAACCCCGCTTTCTTCAGTTCAAGCAGGATATTTTCCAGGAATTTCAAGGGTATTTTCTTTTTGCTGGCTATTTCAGCTATCAATACCGGCCCGTCTTTCTTGCGCTCCGCCATAAAGGTAAGGGCTTTAAAGGCATATTGTGTTTTTTTTGATAGCATAAAATGTTGATTAATGGAATATTCTAATAGCCCCTCGAATAATTTTAATAAAAGGTTATTACCGGGCTATGAAAATAAACTGGCCAAAAATGATTTTCTTTACAAAGAAATCAATCCCATGCGAAAAATATCAAAACTTTCTTTATTTCTCCTATTAGCACTCGTATTTTCTTCTGAAACAGAAGCACAAATCATTAAAAGGCCCAGGGCACTTTTATTCGGTAACATGGCTTATGTATCGCCATATGGTGCAGGTCTGGATGCTAATTATCGTGGTGGTGTTGCTGGAGAATTTGGCGGTGGACTCGGTCTGGGTAAAACCATGCTCACTGGTAGCATCGGATATCAACTTATCAGCAGTCGCTCAGGAGTGGCAGCAGGAAATCTGCGGATCATTCCTATTAAAGTTGGCATCAGGCGCTATCTTGTTGGGAGCATTTTTCTGCAAGCCAATGGTGGTATTGCTTCACAGAGTTATGCGCACAATGGACCCAGCGGATCATCCTTTGTATATGAATTAGGTGGTGGATTGAAACTCCTGAAATTATTAGAGTTACAGCTTACCACAAATAGCTGGAAACAACCATCGGCATCAGCAAGATCAAATGCATTGTTTTTTAAAGCAGGCTGGTCTATCAGGCTATAAACCCAATACCTCCTTCATACCCAATACACCTTTGTGCTGTATGGCATATTCAGCGGCCAGTACTGCACCGCCCGCAAAACCTTTTCGGTTGTGTGCGGTATGAATGATTTCTATGTCATCAATGGGTGAACTGTATTTTATTTTATGTGTGCCGGGTGCTGGATCAATTCTTTCAGAAATGATGGTAAGTGCTTCTTTCTCTGTTGAAGCTTCATTCGTCCAATGTTTTTTGGTTGGAATGGAAGCCATGATTTGTTCTGCTAATGTAATAGCAGTTCCGCTTGGTGCATCTTTTTTTTGAGTATGATGAATCTCTTCCATAGACACATCATAATCTGTGTGCTTACTCATTAATTTGGCAAGCTGTTGATTGATTTCAAAGAATAGATTTACACCGATGCTGTAATTACTTGCATAAACCAATGTGCCATTTTGTTGGATACAATATTGTTTTGCTTCATCAAATTTTTCAAGCCAACCGGTTGAACCACAAACTACGGGCAGTCCTAGTTCCAAACATTTCATTACGTTGGTGAATGCACTGTGTGGACTGGTAAACTCAATTGCCACATCTGCTTTGGCAGCATTTGCTGCGTTGAGTTCATCGGCATTGTCGAGGTCTACCTTGAGGGTAATGGTATGTCCTTTCGCTACTGCAATTTCTTCAATGGCTTTACCCATTTTACCGTATCCAACTAAAATTATATTCATTACACAGGTTTGAATGGTTATCTTATGTTAACTGGTTTTTTATTCGGTTGTTTTAAATTCATGACCAGACCAAATCCTGGCGATTTTGTTACAGGATTAAATGTTGGTGTAACCTGCATGCTTAGGTCGCTGCTCACATCAAAATGTTTGAGGTGCGCAAAAACGGTTGCATCTGCAATTTGTAATCCATAAGCTATAATAAACCAAAGGATAGAATAATCCCGGTCGCGGCGAAACGCATTTCGGTAACTCTGTACCGATGAAATACTTAGGCCCTGCAATTGCGGATCTATTTTCCAGTAATCTGTACTATCCCTATTTGGTACGGGCAACTGTGCCTTAAACAAAGCTTCATAAGCAAACTTTGTTTTTTTGTACATGTTGTTATTATAGAAGAAGGTAATGGTAGGAATGGCCAGAATGCCATACACCACCGGTATCTTCCAGTATTGTTTGTTGTATGCCTGTCCCCAGCCCGGTAATAATGCTCTTCTGGTAGCTATTTTAGGAATATGCGGTTTAACAGGTTTCTTCATCTTTGCCAGGCTGTCTTTTTGCACTGTGGTATCGGCTAAGTTGAATGCAGAACTGCCAGCGAGCTGTTCTTTATCAGATTGCGCGTGGAGATTTGAAAGCCCGGTAATGAGGGCAACAGATAGTATGAAGGACCTTAATACACCCATTTAGCTATTAACTCACCGTTACATTCATGGCATCGAGTATCTTATTGAGTTCTTCCAATGAATAATATTCGATGGTGATACTGCCATAACCTTTTTTGTTATGTACCATTTTCACTTTGGTGGCAAAGTGTGATGCTAAGTTATCTTCAATTTTTTTGTAAGCGGGCGGAAGATCTGATTTTGCCGAAGATTTAACAGGTTCATTTTTTTCTGCCTGGTAGAGTTTACGTACCAGTTCTTCGGTTTGTCTAACGCTTAATCCGCGTTGCTGAATTTCTTTATAAACGAATAATTGTTTATCAATGGTATCGATATTAACGAGTGCCCTGGCATGTCCCATGCTAAGGTTTCCGCTTCTAACTGCCAGTTGAATATCAGGAGGTAATTTTAGCAGACGGATATAGTTGGTAACCGTACTTCTTTCTTTCCCCATTCTCTCAGCCACCTGCTCTTGTGTATAACTGAGTTCATCCATCATACGCTTATAGCTGAGGGCTATTTCAACCGCATTCAGGTTTTCTCTCTGTAAATTCTCTAAGAGTGCAAGCTCAAGTAATTGCTGGTCGTTGGCCTGACGTATATAAACTGGTACGTCTTTTAATCCAGCCAGTTTTGCAGCACGAAAACGGCGTTCGCCTGCAATTAGCTGGTATTTATTATTCGCTAATTTAGAAACAGTAAGCGGCTGAATAATATCATGCAGTTTCAATGATTCTGCCAACTCCTTCAAAGCCTGCTCATCAAAATCGCGACGGGGTTGTTTAGGGTTAATCTGTATGTCTGCTAAAGGGATACGACTGATATGGGTAACCTGCTCAACAACATCTGTCTTCAAAGTACCGGCCGTAGTCTTAAGATCCGCATCAATATTCTGCAACAAAGAACGAAGTCCCTTGCCAATGAGTTCTTTATTTTGTTTTGGGTTGGTCATGGTTTTGTTTTTTGGAAGGGTATTGGGAGTCAATGGTAAATAGTCCATAGCGCATAGTAGCAAGAAGGTTTTACCATGGACTATGGACTATCGACTATGGTCTACTCAATTATCCTCTCCTCATTCGACATTTTAGTTAAGCCATTATTTTGCAGTATCTCTTTTGCCAGATTCAGGTAATTGATGGCACCTTTACTTTCTGCATCATATAGTATCACCGGTTTACCTACGCTGGGTGATTCGCTCAGGCGGGTATTTCTGTGTATGATGGTAGAGAAAACCATTTCATCGAAATGTCTTCTAACTTCACTCACGACCTGATTACATAAACGTAAACGGCCGTCGTACATAGTCATCAAAATGCCTTCTATCTGTAATTCCGGGTTTAATCGGCTTTGAACAATTTTAATGGTGTTCAGGAGTTTACCCAAACCTTCCAGCGCAAAAAATTCACATTGTACAGGAACAATTACGCTGTCGGATGCTACCAGTGAATTCACGGTAATTAAGCCGAGTGAAGGAGAGCAGTCGATGATGATGAAGTCGTATTTATCCTTCACTGCATCAAGTATCCCTTTCATAACATTCTCACGGTTGGGATAATTGATCATTTCAATTTCCGCACCAACGAGGTCGATATGTGAAGGGATGATATCCAGGTTGGGTATTTCACTTTTCAGGATTACATCTGCAGCAATCGTATTATTCACCATACAGTCGTATAAACTGCTGGTAATATTGTGCAGATCAAAGCCTACACCAGTGGTGCTGTTTGCCTGAGGATCGGCATCAACCAGTAATGTTTTGAATTCTAAAACAGCAAGGCTGGCTGCCACATTAATGGCAGTGGTCGTTTTACCGACGCCTCCTTTCTGATTAGCAACTCCAATAATTCTCGCCATAATTGTCTCTTGTTCGTATGTACGAACTTTTTATAAGTTATAAGTCTATCGCTGTTCCGATTGCAGGAAGAAATAATTCCTTACCTGCTGCTGCAAATGCTTGTTGTGCCGCAGTTTTATCAATTTTAATAAAACCGAAAGTATCGTAATGTACGCCAACCACTTTTTTGCATTGTACAAAATCTGCACATCTTACTGCGTCGGCAACATCCATCGTGAAATTATCACCTATTGGCAGTACACAGAAATCAAGTTTACTCCAGGATGGTATTAATTGCATATCCAAAGTAAGTGCAGTATCTCCGCTGTAATAGAAATTACCTTCTTCTGTTATAAAAAGAAATCCCATTGGATTACCCCCATAACTCCCATCTGGTAAACTACTGCTGTGTTGTGCCACTACGCATTTTACTGTGCCAAAATCAAAGGACCATTTGCCACCTGTATTCATGGGGTGTGATTTTTCAACACCTTGTTTTTGTAACCACTCATGCACTTCCCATGCTGATACTACCTGACAACCTGTTCTTTTGGCAATCGAAACAGCATCGGCTACATGATCAGTATGACCATGCGACAGAAAAATATAGTCTGCCTGAATGGAGTTTACATCGATATCTTTTGCCAGTTCATTATAAGTAATAAACGGGTCGAAAAGGATTTTTTTTCCCTTCACTTCCACCTGAAAACAGGAATGTCCATAATAAGTCAGTTTCATATCCGCCTAAGTTTTGAAGGAGGTCAAAAATACGGTTTCGGGCATATCTTTTGAAAGAATCTTATCCATAGGGGCGGGGCTTAGTCCTTGGTCATTAGTCAATGGTCGATAGTCCATAGACCATAGGAGGGCAATAATGGTTGAATGTGCTGAAATTGAGTAGTTACCATGGACCATGGACTATAACCCAAAATGCAATATTTTCATCCCCTGGTCGTCTACATATAAGATAAATCAACTACATGCGTAACGCGGGAACACTTTGGATCATAGCATTGATCATGCTTTTATTGGATTTTTATGTATTTCAGGCGGTACGTACCGTGTCACAGAATCTCTCTGAAAGGGCCAGGTTTTGGGTAGCGGTTGGGTATTGGGTATTTTCTGTGCTGGCAATACTGGCATTGATTTCCTTCCCTTATGTGCAGGCTTTCCAGGCTTCCCGCTTTTACCGTAATTATGTTTTTGCTATCCTGGTGGGCCTGTTTTTTGCCAAGCTGGTAGCGGCTATTTTCTTCTTTTCCGACGATTTACGCCGCATGGTACTTTGGCTCATGAGCAAAATATTTCCAGGTACAGGTGCTCAATATATGAACAATAATGGCGGTGGAATACCCCGGTCAACCTTTCTTAGCTGGCTGGGTATAGGCGTAGGAAGCTCCCTTTTTGGCACACTATTATATGGATTTAGTAATAAATATAATTACCAGGTAAAAAGAATCAAGCTCAAATTCCCCAATCTACCTGCCGCATTTAATGGATTTAAACTGGTGCAGATTAGTGATGTGCACAGCGGCAGCTTCCAGAATAAAAAGGCGGTTAACCATGGTATTGACCTGATTTTACAAGAAAACCCCGATCTGATCCTTTTTACCGGCGACCTGGTAAACGACAGGGCCAGTGAAATGGATGAATACAAACCCATTTTTGCCCGGCTAAAAGCTCCGATGGGTGTTTATAGCACATTGGGTAACCACGATTATGGCGATTATGTAGCATGGCCAACCCCGGCAGAAAAAATGGCTAACCTGGATGCATTGAAACAGGTTCATGCTGATATGGGGTGGCGACTGCTGATGAATGAACATGTGAAGCTGGAAAGAAATGGCGAACAAATTGCCCTACTTGGTATAGAAAACTGGGGCGCAAAAGGTCGTTTCCCCAAATACGGTAAAATGAACGAAGCCTACCCCGGCACAGAAACCATACCTTTTAAAATATTGATGAGTCATGATCCAAGTCATTGGGACGCCGAGGTAAGAACCAGTTACCCGGATATAGACCTCATGCTCTCCGGACATACACATGGCATGCAATTCGGTATCGAAAACCCTTATTTCCGCTGGAGCCCTGTACAATGGATGTACAAGCAATGGGCTGGATTATACGAAGAGGGAAAACAAAAACTCTACGTAAACAGAGGCTTCGGCTTTATCGGTTACCCCGGCAGGGTGGGGATATTGCCGGAGATTACGGTGATTGAATTGGAGATGTGAATTGTCAATGGTGAATGGTGAATATAGATGGTGCTGCTTGAGCTATTGACCATTCACCATTGACAATTCACATCTCCTACAATTTCACCGGTAAAATAAGTTTCAAGTACTCCCATGCTATTGTAATAGCCGCATCCTTACCCTGCTTTTCAATGTCATAGGTAAGTCGTTGGGTCATTTTGTTTTTCAGGGGTTTAACTTTTACCCGAACAAGGTCTTCTGCAGCATTGTATTCATCTGCAAGGTGTTGCTTATTTCTGGAGTTGATGATGATGATCCACTCATTTTTACCCGGGATAGTAAAGAGGGCATATTTTCCTTTAGGAATTTTTTTGCCACCAATGGTTACCGGAGTTGAGAAGTCGACCGTAGTAGCATTATGTGCACCAGTAGCCCAAACCTGGTCATAAGCTACTAATCCGCCCCAGATCATCCTGCCTTTTACACCTGGTGAACCATATTCGATATGAATATGCGTGTTATTGATCGTTTCCATGGTCACTCTTTTTGGACTGCTTTTCATGGTGTCTTTGGCAGTCAAGCCATTATTTACACTGTCTGCATACCCATTTCCAGCCATGTGGTTGTGTTGGGCATTAATAGTAATAGACAGGATTGAAAAAAGAGTAAGCATGAAGAAGGTTCGCATAAACTGGGTGGTTTATACAAATAAACGAATTATGTACTATCGTTTACTAATCTTATTTCGACTGATATTTCTTTGCCGGGTGCATTTAAAACGTTTAATGGAGGATGTTCTAAGCATCGCATGCTTGGTATTTCTTCCCTTCATTCTCTTTCTCCATAAACGGAAACTAGTTTTTTTACTGAATTGGCGCATCAGCTCAATCACCTCCTGTTCTTTCAAACCAAACTGAAAATGGATGGCTTCAAATGGGGTACGGTCTTCCCAGGCCATTTCTATAATTCTATCAATATTCAGATCCGTTAAATGTTCCATAAAGCTTTAACAATTACAATAAGAAATCGTTTAGTACGTTAACACTATATCCATATTTTTAGTTATAAGACAACGATTTAAGGCTGTCTGGTGTCTGATTGGGGAAGTTTGGCACGGTCATTGAAATGTTAGGGAGTATAAAATAAACCTTATGAAGAAGAAATTAATTTTAGCAGTGTTTACGGTAACAGTGTTAGCCGTTTCCACACAGGCACAGGGTATCAGGCTGGGCGCCAAATTAGGGGCTAACTTAAACAAGGTATCCGGACAGTCATTCAGCGACGGATTTGACCTCGCTTACCACGTTGGTGGATTCCTTGAAATAGATTTTAATAAAAAATGGGGTATCCAGCCGGAGGTATTATGGAGCCAGACTGCTACCAAGCGTTCCAGTTTCAATACCATTTATGCCAGTGAAATAAATCCTTTTAATAATCAGGAGAAAATCAAGCTCGACTACCTGAGTATCCCAATTTTATTGCGTTATAATGTTGGAAGCATACTTACTTTAAACCTTGGTCCACAGTTTGGTATTTTGCTGAATCAGGATAAATCATTATTGCAGAATGGCGAATCTGCTTTTAAAACTGGGGATTTTTCGATGGTCGCTGGTGGACAGCTAAACTTTAAAGTATTGCGTATATATGGTAGGTATAATATTGGCCTGCAAAACATCAATGATATCGATAATAAAGATAAATGGACAAATCAACAGATCCAATTGGGTCTGGGTTTGAGGTTTTAAGATCCAATATCCATCAGGGTTTTAAACCAGGGGTAATCTTCTTTCGAAGGTTACCCTTTTATTTTGAAGGTCTTTTTTACCCCTGCGATTTCCTGTTTAAAATCTGCCAGCTCTTTCATTTGCTGTTGAATAAAACTGTTGTCTTCTAACTTGCCAATCACCGCATTCATTTCAGCCATATTCTCATACACCATTTTACGATAAGGGTTTTGATAGTCTTTGGCCCTTGCATCATAAATTCCCTTGGTCATCCATTCTTTGGTGGTTATTGCATCAGTAAGCAATTGAGATAGCTGGTGCTGGTTTATCTTTTTTAAATTTAAACCACTTATTTCTGCCAATGCAGCAAGTGCATGTGCCGTTTTGTTGGAGGCATATTTGTTACCCAGTAAAATATAATGGGCATGTACTTCATCCCATGATTTTATTTTACCAGACCTTATTCTTTCTTTTAGCTGTTGTAATTCTTCCTCTGTTACAAGTTGACCGCCCAGGTTTACCCAATTGGTTTTTTTGGTTTTTGCAGGAAGAGCAGCCAAAAGCGTATCTAGCGATTTTATCTTTTGTTCTTTAACCAGTTTCAATAAATGTAATGTGCCATAATAATGAATCAGTTCCCGAAACAGATGATATGCCATACGCACTTTTATCAGGATTACTTTTCTTTTGCTATTTTCAAATCCGTCAACAGTTATTTCAAGTTCATCTACCAACTTATCACCGCTTGATAATAATTGTTTTCCGATTTTGGCGGCTTCTGCTGGGGTTAAAACTGTTTTCGCTTTGTTGTGTTGTGTATGATATGCCCTGCCTGTTGCTTCCTCCATAATAGTGAGGGCAGTAAATAATTCGTTGATGGTATCCGGCGCCAGATAGTCGTATTCGATATTTTGTATCCTTTCGGTTCTTTTGTCTCTGTCAACATATTTCCAGGCATTTCTTGCAAGGGCATACATATTGTAACGAAACCAATAGCCCGGCATAATAACCAGTTGATCCTTGCTTACATCATTGCTTACAAGTGAGAATGGGAGTTGGATATTTAATTCGGCAGGGTAGTCGCCTTTGGTAAGAATGGTAAAGCCCGCAAATACAGAATTGTGTTTTAAGCTAACACAGAGTCCAGGCCAGAAACCTCTTCCCATAATGATTTCGCCATCCGCACCGCGACTATTATGGTTTGAGCCAATAGTAGCACCGGCGGCAATATTACTCTGACCCATTACGAGTGAAGCGCAGAGGAATGAATTGTTATGGTGTTGTTCGTATGCGGGGAAGATTAAAGAGTTTAATACTTCACAGCAGGAAATGGTGGCATTATGACCAAGGTATGAGTTGATAAGTCTAGCACCGTATTTCAACTGTGAGTGGGAAGCCATGATAAAGCGAACGGCTTTAACCCCATAAAACATTTTACAACCAAATCCAATAATGCCATTCACTGCTTCACAGCCTTCGCCAATCTGGGTACGACCTTCCTCTCCTGAGTTTACCGTAAGGTTTTTTAGTTTGTTCGCACCTTTTATATAAGCGTCTGTGCCGATCCAAACATCCTTAAGGATATTACAGTTTTTGATTACAGTACGATCACCAATCTTGCCGTAATAACCTCTTTTATTATCGTAGCGAGCTTCTGTAAAATCCCTGAATTTATCCTGTAAAATTTTGTCGTGTTTATCCCTGCTCCATAAGAAAGCATCGCCTGCGAGCATTCCGTTAAAGGGTAATACCCTTCTTCCGGTGTTTTCATTGCAGATTTCCATCCAAATCCTTACCTCTTCTGATTCTCCCTGTTTTACTATTCCGTTTCCGAATTTGGCATGGTTTGTTGAAACAACTTCATTTACATTGGTAATGATTACTTCACTGCCAATAATATAGTGAGAGAGATAGTTCACATTATCAATACAAACATTATCTCCAAAATCGCAACTGATGATGGTGGAATTGTAAAGTCCAACAGGCACTTTCAAATCACTAAACCCTAAGCAAAATGGTTCCAGTTTACCAATGCGAACCAATCCGAAGAATTTGCAGTTTTTAACCAGTTCAGGATTAAAAGCATCTGATACCAATATTTTGGTCCAATCATCACTGGTATTTCTGTTTCGCACCAATACTTCTATTTCATAAGCATTGAGCATGCGATAAGTTATACCATTGCGGTTTTGCATGTTCCTTAAATAGTACTCATTCTTACCTTTTGGAAGGTATTCTGGTCCAAGGAAATGATAACCGAGAGAAGATATAGGTGTTTTGGTAATCTTATTTTGCGTCATGCACTGGTTGGTTTTGGTGCTTGAAATGAATGCTTATTCTACTGTTACACTTTTGGCAAGGTTTCTTGGTTTGTCCACATCTAAACCTTTTGCCAATCCAACATAATAACTCAATAATTGTAATGGAATACAACTGAGTAATGGTGCAATTACTTCATCAGTATCGGGAACAAACATAACATCATCGGCCATGCCTGGAATAATATCATCGTTTGTAGTTGCTACCGCAATTACTTTACCCTTTCTTGCTTTGATTTCCTGCACATTGGAAACAATTTTCTCATAATAAGAGTCTTTGGTTGCGACAAATACAACCGGCAGATTTTCATCTACCAATGCAATTGGTCCATGTTTCATTTCTGCAGCCGGATAACCTTCTGCATGGATATAAGAAATCTCTTTTAGTTTTAAAGCACCTTCCAACGCAACGGGGAAATTGTATCCGCGACCCAGGAACAGGAAGTCGCTGGCGTCTTTATATTTTTCTGCTATGCGTTGGATATTTGAAGTATCAGCCAGAATCTCTTTTACTTTTTCCGGTACCGATTCCAGTTCTTTCATTAATGAGAAATACCTGTTTTGATCGATGGTGCCTTTTGCATAACCAATTTTCAATGCCATCATTGCCAATACAGCTAACTGACCTGTGAATGCTTTGGTACTTGCTACGCCAATTTCTGGTCCGGCGTGTGTGTAGGCGCCTGCATGACTTAATCTCGCTATACTGCTTCCAACAGCGTTAACTACGCCGAAAATGAATGCACCTTTTTCTTTGGCGCTTTCTAGTGCTACTAATGTATCTGCAGTTTCACCACTTTGAGAAATGGCAATAATTACATCTCCCTGGTTTACTACCGGGTTTCTGTAACGGAACTCAGATGCATATTCTACTTCAACCGGAATTCTGCACAATTCTTCTATCTGGTATTCAGCAATTAGTCCGGCATGCCAACTGGTACCGCAGGCGACAATCAAAATACGTTGTGCATTTTTCAATGCTTCAATATGGTTGTCAACACCGCTCATGATGATCTGTCCTGTTTGTGGCAATAACCTTCCTCTCAGGCAATCAAAAATGGTATCAGGTTGTTCATGAATTTCTTTGAGCATGAAATGATCATAGCCACCTTTTTCAATGGCAGCCAGTTCCATATCAAGTTTGGTAATGAATGGTGTTTGTTTTTCATTACCTAAATTTTTCAGGATCAGTTCATCTGGTTTAACGATGGCGATTTCATAATCGTTTACATACACTACTTCTTTGGTGTATTCTATGATGGGTGAAGCATCACTGGCCAGAAAATGTTCGCCTTTTCCGATGCCAATAACAAGCGGACTTCCTTTTCTTGCCGCAAGAATAGTTTCGGGGTCATCGTTTGAAATGAGCAGGATACAATAGGCACCTACAATACGTTTCAAAGCAATACGCAGCGCTTCTTCGAGTGTGCAGTTATTGTTTTTTTTGATGTCTTCAATAAAGTTCAACAATACTTCTGTATCTGTATCGCTTTTGAAGCTATAGCCTTTAGAAATCAATTCCTGTTTAATAGGGGCGTAGTTTTCTATGATACCGTTGTGTATCATGGCCAGTTCGCCACTTTGTGAAACATGCGGGTGGGCATTGCGATCACTGGGTTCACCGTGGGTGGCCCATCTTGTATGCCCAATTCCGATATGAGCCTGTACATCTTTACCCACTGTGTCTTCTTCCATCTCGGCCACTTTACCTTTTTTCTTATACACGTTTAGTTTGCCATTATTCAATAATGCTACTCCTGAACTATCATACCCTCTGTATTCCAGTCTTTTTAAACCTTTTAATACAATCGGATAGGCTTCTCTGTGTCCTGTATAGCCAACAATACCGCACATAATTTTTCACTTTAATAGGTCAATAATCAACGGTAACTTTCCTTTTTGAAAACTTACCAGAACTGCAAATATTCAACTTAAACTTAAATAAATTCAATGCATTACACATTCAATCTTTCAAAAGAATATGTTTTAGAAGATGATTGCGTTTTATTGCGTCCTTTAGCCATGGAAGACTGCGAGAATCTGCGGTATTTTTCCGCGAATGAACCGGATATCTGGACTTACTCCTCGCAAAAAGCAGCAGGAGAGGAGCATTTAAAAAAATATATTGCAACGGCACTGGAAGCAAGGGCTGCTGGTAATGAATATCCTTTTATTGTTTTTGATAAGAGAACGAATGAGTATGCTGGCAGTACACGTTTTTACGATATTCAGTTGCAGCACCATACGTTACAGTTAGGATTTACCTGGTACGGTAAGAAATTTCAGGGAACTGGATTGAACAAGCATTGTAAATATTTACTACTAAAGTTTGCCTTTGAACAATTGGGCATGGAAAGAGTAGAGTTTCGTGCCGACAACCTCAACGCCAGAAGTATTGCAGCCATGAAAAGCATAGGATGCACAGTTGAAGGCATATTACGCAGCCACACCATCAAATCCGACGGAACCCGCAGAGATTCCATCGTTCTGAGCATTTTAAAACACGAATGGTTCGAGCATGTCAAGCAGCGTATCGAAGCTCAGTTATAGCAGGTAGCAGATGGTCCATGGTCGATAGTCCATAGACCATAGTCGATAGGCCATGGTTTGTTGTTTATCTACTAATTAGGTGAGTGAAAGAAAAGTAGTATTAGTTCACAATGCCTTCAAACCATGGTCCATGGACTATAGACTATGGTCTAAGGCCTATCTGCTATTCATGTGAATGAAAGAAAAGTAGTACTAGTTCACAATACCTTCAAACTATGGTCCATGGACTATCGACTATGGTCTATCTGCGTCTTTTCGCAGTTGACTACTGATAAATTTTAAGTAACTTTGTTCTATAGACAGTCCCCCCCGCTGAATCTATTTTTTAAAGTTATGCAACAGCGGACACTTGTAACCAACACCGAAGACATTCGTAGTATCGCAAGAGAGATAAATATCTTTTCTTGTAAAAGACAGATTTTTAAAGTTCAGTTGAACCAGTTTTCAGAATCGGAGAATTTCGAAGTGGAGAAAAGACTGGTCAGACTTTATTCTCTTGGTCAACACAGAATTTGGGCAGTATTGCCTGTTTATACCATCATTATTTACCTGGCATTGGTTTTTACCAAAATCATTCCATATGGTGAACTGGGTATAGTACCAACGATTCTTTTATATGCACCTTTTGCGTTTGGTGCCATACTACTGTTGAAAGTTTTGACAGCATGGTATGCAAAGCGTTCACTGATTAAGTTGTCGCATGAATTAAATGCTGCACCTTCCTTTGTTTTCGGCTAACTTTTCTGAGCATTCGATTGATAAAAGTTTCACCTCAGCCGGTGGAACTTTTTTTATTTACAATAATCATGATAATCCGTGTTCCATCATACGCTCCTGTATAGGTCGTGAAAAATTTCCCCAGAAATCAATAACATATAATTCCTGGCTTTACCATGGACCATGGACCATCGACCATGGACTATAGCCCCGGCTATATGCTAAAGCAACAACCCCTGCAGAAAGAAATACGCAAAACTGAAATAGATGATAAGTCCTGTTACATCTACCATTGTAGCAACAAAAGGTGCAGATGAAACAGCGGGGTCGGCACCCAGTTTTTTCAGGAATATCGGTAGCATTGAACCAGATAATGTGCCCCAGAGCACAACACCTATCAGGGAGAAGCCAACCGTAAAGGCAATCATCATCCAATGTTCACCATAAATTTCTGGAAAGAAGGAATGCCATACAGAAACACGTATAAAACCAATGATGCCCAATACGGAGCCCAATAATAAACCACTTAAAATTTCTCTTCTCAATACACGCCACCAATCGCTAATGGATATTTCACCAACCGCCATCGCCTGTATTATAAGGGTTGATGCCTGTGAGCCACTATTACCTCCACTTGATATAATCAAGGGTACAAATAAGGCAAGCACAACTGCTTTGGCGATCTCATCTTCAAAATAACCCATCGCAGTAGCTGTAAGCATTTCACCCAAAAAAAGTACAATCAGCCAGCCAACCCTTTTCCTGAAAAGTTTGAATAAAGGAATATCCAGATAAGGTTCATTCAATGCTTCCGTACCACCAATTTTTTGCATGTCTTCACTGAACTCTTCATTGGCTACCCATAACATATCATCGATGGTAACAATGCCCAGTAGTACATTATGATCATCTACTACAGGAAGCGCCACGCGGTTATTCATTTTAAATACCTGATTGGCATGTTCCTGATCGTCGTTTACATTTAGTGAAACTACACGACCATCTATTATTTCATCAATGCGTTTATCGGGTGGTGCAAGGATAACATCCCTGATCCTGATATCATCAATTAGTGCACCCGTTTCATCGATTACATAAATCACATCAATGGTTTCACTGTTCTTGCCAAATTTCCGGATGGTAGAAAAAACCTCAGAAACTTTATTGTAGGCATACACATACACATAATCGGGTGTCATCAACCTGCCTACACTGTCTTCCGGATAACCCAGCATCGCCAGGGTAATTTTACGTTCTTCAGGATCCAGTAGTTTGATGAGATCACGAATGGCTGCTTTAGGAAGTTCTTCTAAAAAGTCGGTCCGGTCATCCGCAGGCAATTCATTCAACAACTCTGCTGTTTTTGCAGAAGGAAGTTCTTTTACAATATCTTTCTGTTGCGCAATATCCAGGATCTTAAAAACACTGGCCGCCCGATGAATGGCCATATTGGCAATAATCTGAGCCTCATATTCAGGGAAATCATTGATCAGTTCAGCCACGTCGCTGATATTCTGGTGATCCAGGAATTCCCTGATCTCCAGCTTATCTTCTTTTGCAATGAGCAATTCGAACTGCTCATTGATTCCGGGATGTTCTAATTCGAGCGACATAGGCGCAATTTACGGGGGATTGTGCAATAGGCAAACCGGAAACCTCTAAATCGTTGTAATTTGCCCTGCGCTAATCCTTACATTTATCTTATGATACTTCCGATACTTTCTATTGCAGCATCCCCTGAGAGAGGAAGGGGGGTGTTTACCACAGCAGATATTGAAACAGGTACCATTGTTGAAATATCTCCTGTATTGGTACTCGATCCGGAAGAGAGAAGCAAAGTAGAACAGACCATGTTGTTCAATTATATTTTCGAATGGGGCGATGACCTGAAAGGAGCCTGTGTTGCGTTGGGATATTTATCGGTTTATAACCATTCCTATACCGCTAATTGTATTTATGAAATGGATTTTGAACATGAATTGATGCAGATTAGAACAGTTAAACCCATTAAGGCAGGAGAAGAACTTTTCATCAATTATAATGCAGACCCGGATGATGCCAAACCCATTTGGTTTGAAGTAAGCTGAAATAAATGGATTACCAAACTTATATACCAAGGGATGATCTGGCTGCATTTATAAAATGCTATTGGACTTTATCTGCACCAGCTTCCGGCACTGAAGAAAGACAACGTATTGTGCCCGATGGCTGTATGGAAATGATTTTTCATTCCGGCGATTTGTACCGGCAATATTTACCAGATGCGACAGCTATTTTACAACCACGCTATTTTGTTTTCGGACAAATTACCCAACCCCTCGAAATAGCCGCAACAGGAGCAACAAAAATCTTTGCGGTACGCTTTCATCCCGAAGGATTTCTGCCTTTTATTCAAATGCCCATTCAGGAAATGGATAACAAAGCAGTAGACCTGACCCATCTATTCGGTACCGAAGGGAAATTATTAGGAGAAAAAATAGTTGGCGAACAAACAGTAGCAACACAAATAAAACTGGTAGAAGATTTTTTACTGCAACAAATCAAAAACCCGCTAACGATCGACCGGATAGCAGCCTCTAGTGTACAAGCCTTACTCGAATTAAAAGGCCAGCTTTCTGTGGACGCACTGGCCGACCAGATTCAGGTGCATCGCCGGCAACTCGAAAGAAAATTTGCCACAGTTATCGGTTTAAGTCCAAAACAATTGGCGAAAATTATTCGTTTACAAGCGGCATTAAAAATGATGCAGGAGAAAAAATTTACACACTTAACAGAACTAGCCTATGAAAATGGGTATTTCGATCAGGCACATTTTATCAAAGACTTCAAAGAGTTTACAGGCGTTACCCCCGGAGAGTTTTATGCAGACCAATTAAAAATGAGTCATTTATTCAGTGGTTCCTGAGTATTGTCGCGATTTTACAATTTTAAATAAGTAGATAATCTCAGTTTTGAAAAAAAATAATAGCATGAAAAGGATGATAGTCATGGTTGCATTATTACTGGCAGGTAATATGGCCCTGGGACAGCAAATTAAAGCCGTTCAGTGGATGTTGGGTAAATGGATAATAAATACACCGCAGGGTGCGATAATGGAAATATGGGAGGCCAAAAACGATAGTACGCTAAAAGGTAAATCTGTATTTGTAAAATCTAACAACGATACTATTCCTCAGGAGCAGATTGAATTAGCTTTTCGAAATGGCAGTTGGTATTATATACCTACGGTAGGTAACCAGAACAACGGTCAGCCTGTTTCATTTAAACTGATCTATTTACGCGGAACAGAATTCATCAGCGAAAACCCAACCCACGATTTCCCCCAACGAATAGCCTATAGGCGTATAAAGCAAAACCTATATGCCAGCATTGAGGGTAAAAGAAATGGACAGTATAGCAAACAGAATTTTGATTTTATAGCTGAATAGTTTTAGCCACAGATTCACAGATTTTGAACAGATAATCTGTGAATCTGTGGCTAAATAATAAATTTACAGGTGCCTATATAATTCCTGAACCCGCTTCATTTCAAACGTTTGGAAAGTTTTAAACCCTTCCCAAAGCGCAACCATAAAAATCTGCCATCTGCCATCCTCCAATTCAAATCCGCCATCAGCGATCAGACATCCGCCATCAATGAATTATATCCTGCACATTCTTCCCAATGTTCTCTGCAATTTTTTGCATCGGTAAATCATTGTCGTCTTTGCCAAATGGATCTTCAATTTCTTCTGCAATTAATTCAAGGCTTGCAAGTACATAGAATATAAATACCACTACAGGAATGGTTAATATACCGAGTGAAAGAGCAAATCCTAATGGTAAAGTAATTACATAGAGGAAAATAAATTTCTTGATAAATGCACTGTAAGAATAGGGAATAGGCGTGTTTTTAATTCTTTCACAAGCTCCACAGATATCGAGAAAGGATTGTAATTCATTGTTTAAAAACAATAACTGGTAATCACTGATTACTTTATCGCGGTGCAGCAGGTTGATTTTATTCATCAATAACATAACAATCTGGTTAGGTATATGCTTGCTACTGTCGAAGCCTGCTATTTCAGGATGTGGATTTGTATCCAGGGCCAGTCTTGTTTTTTCATTTTGTAAATGCAACCTTAGCTCCTGTGCAAACAGCGGGATAAGTTTTTTGAAGAAAGTCCTGTTTTTATCATCATCAATAGGAAGGATACTGTTGATTTTAACGGCAAGGTTTCGGCTATTATTGACCAATGCGCCCCATAATTTTCTACCCTCCCACCAGCGGTCGTAGGCTGTATTGGTTCTGAAAACCAGCAGCATTGAAATGGCAAAGCCAAGCAGGCTATGCATTACCGTGATGTTTTTAGCATAGCTTCCTTCGGAGAGCTTTAAATAGTTTGCCTCGAGGTAAACTATACCCCATGAGTATAATCCGATAAAGATGAGAAGGGGAAAAAGTTGGCGGATGGTTTCTGTTTTATGAAAACTAAATAAGAAACGCATCCAGTCTTTTGGGTTATAGCTGATCATGGAATAAAAGTAATCATCCCAATGCAATCTTGTATACAGTCCGTAACAAAAGCTTAATATTGGTCAACCGTCATGAACACAGAATTTTGCAGAAAGCAACCTCTTGCACCAACAGCACGCATTATCTAAATCATCTTTCGGCAGGAACTTTCAGTGGGGTGTAGCCATTTCTGCGGCACAGAATGAAGGTGCATGGAATATTGATGGACGTGGTCCCTCCATCTGGGATCAGTTTGCAAGAAAACAGGGGAAAATAAAAGGCAGCGCCAAACCTTACCAGGCCTGCGATTTTTACTATCGTTATAAAGATGACCTGATGCTGGTGAAAGCCATGGGTTTCGATTGCTTTCGCTTTTCCATCTCCTGGAGCAGGATATTACCTGAGGGTATGGGTAGGGTAAACAAAGATGGAATAGCTTTTTACAACAAACTGATTGATGAGTGTTTGCAGCTTGGGTTAACCCCTTATGTTACCTTATACCATTGGGATCTGCCATTGGCATTGCACAAAGATGGTGGCTGGACGAGTCACCAGATGCTTAAATGGTTTACGAGATTTGTTCAGGTATGTACGCATGCCTTCGGTGACAGGGTAAAAAATTGGATCGTACTCAATGAACCAATGGGGTTTACCTCGCTTGGTTATATGATAGGAAAACATGCACCAGGTAAAACAGGGCTGAGTAATTTTCTTCCTGCTGTACATAATGCTATTCTTTGTCAGGCAGAAGGGGGTAGACTTATTCGATCAGAAATTTCGAGAGCCAATATTGGCACCAGTTTTTCTTGTAGTGAAGTAGTACCATATACACAAAGGGAAGAAGATATAAAAGCGGCAAAAAGAGCAGATATACTGCTTAACCGGTTATTCATAGAACCTTTACTCGGCCGTGGATATCCGCAGGAAGCAGGGTTTACACTGCTCGATAAACTGCATATTTACAACAAAGCCTGGAAGTACACAGAGCGCATGCAGTTTAATTTTGATTTTATCGGTATCCAGAATTACTTCAGTACAACGGTAAAACATAATCCACTCATTCCATACATACAGGCATCCGAGGTAAAAGCTGCAACACGGAAAGTTCCTCATACAGATATGGGATGGGAAGTAAATGCAGATAGCTTTTACCGCATGATCAAACGTTTTTGGTTATATGGGGGCGTTAAAGAAATTATGATTACAGAAAGCGGCGCATTTTATAAAGACCAATTGATGAATGGCATCATTGCTGACACCCAAAGAATTGCATACTTTGAACAATATCTTTCAGCCGTTCTTCGTGCAAAAAAAGAAGGGGTGAATATCGGAGGTTATTTCGCCTGGACCCTCACCGATAATTTTGAATGGGCCGAAGGCTATCATGCCCGATTTGGATTGGTACATGTTGATTTTAAAACACAGTTGCGCACCATCAAGCAATCAGGATATTGGTTCCGCGATCTTTTGTACAATAAGCTTTGAAGAAGGGACTTAGCTTCAGGCTACAAGCTTCTAGCCACTAGCTTCTAGCTACTAGTTTTTTTTCTTTTAATTTAACCATCCACAAGTGTAAATAAGGTAATTAAATATTTATTTTAAATAGGATTCTTACAAAACAAATTCGTAAGCCCTGTCAATAATTCAAATAATAGCAGAAAATCTAAAACAAGCACCCATTAAGGCTTGTAGCTTGCAGCCTGAAGCTTGCAGCTAATATTCCCCCCATTCCTGAATTGTTTCAGTAAGTTTGGAGTCACTAAAAACTAAAGCATGCGGGCAATTATTGGCTTGTTCGGAATCCTCCTTTTCGCAACTACAGTATCAATAGCACAAACAAAGCAGGTACTGCCTTTTTATACGTTGTATGAGACCACCAAAGATATCAAGGTTGTAAAAAATCGTTCTTCTTTACGGAAAGATGCATTGGTTTGGACTGATACCACCAAAAGATTGCGTTTCTATATGCACAATGCAAGAACAGGGCAACTTAATATTGCATTGCAGGCAATGGCCACTAAAGCTGTAAAGCAAATAACACTTGAAGTAAAAGGGAAAACCTTTCGTTTTTCCGTACCAGTATCTTCAAAGCCGCGTGAAATAAAAATAGGTAGTCTACAACTAACAGATACTGGTTTTGTTGAACTGGTATTATCCACTAAAAAATTATTACCGGGTAATGCAGGCATCGGTAACCTGATACTATCCGGCGAAGCAGCAGAAGGAATGCGTTTTAACGCCAAAGAAAGACTCAATGCCGCTTCTGTTCACCTACGTTATCCATTGGCTGACTCAATTAAAGCGATTGGTTTTTATAATGAAGTAACAGTGCCTGCAGGGTATGATCCTGTGCATAGTTATTATATGGCTACCGGGTTCTCGCGTGGTTATTTTGGCATACAGGTAAACAGCGAGCAGGAACGCCGGGTTATTTTTTCTGTATGGGATGCCGGAAATGAAGCCATCGACCGCAACAAAGTAGCTGATTCTAACAGAGTGAAACTATTGGCAAAAGGAGATGGTGTAGTGGCGAATGATTTCGGAAATGAAGGTACAGGCGGACATAGTCATTGGGTGTATAACTGGAAAGCAGGTGAGACTTATCGTTTTCTGGTAACAGCACTTCCGGACAGTGCATCTCAAACCACTATTTATACGGGTTATTTCTTTGTACCTGAATTACAAAGATGGAAACTCATTGCAGCATTCAGGGCACCAAGAGATGGCAATACACTGAATAAACTGTATTCATTTAATGAAAATTTCTGGGGCGATAACGGACATTTACAACGTCGTGCATTATTTGGTAACCAATGGGTACAACAACAACGTGGAGGAAGATGGGTGCCCTTAACCGATGCGATATTTACAACTGATGCAACAGGAAAAGCAGGTGATCGTTTCGATATTGGCGCTGGTATTACAGGCGAACAGTTTTATATGTGGAACGGTGGTTTTAAAGAACAGGAGGCAAAACCAAACGATCAGTTTAAAAGACCTAATACATCAAAAGCACCATTAATCGATTATACCAAAGATGCAGATACACTGGCACAAGCGAAAAAAGATATTGCTGAGATTGCTGAAGCTGTTAAAGCCGGTAAGATCGATACTACAGGGAGTATAGAATCTGTGTACTACCATATTTTATCACAAGGCACTGGCGAATACGTATCTGTAACCGATACAGTAACGGTTCATTATAAAGGATCTCTATTATCAGATGGAAGCATATTCGATAAAACCCGCGATAAACCAGCCACATTTCCTTTGCGTAGACTTATACGCGGATGGCAGTTGGCATTGCCTAAATGCAAGGTAGGAGGTAAAGTACGGGTAATCATCCCCTCCGCCCAAGCCTACGGCATAAGAACCCGCAGCAAGGATATCCCACCGAATAGTATATTGGTATTTGATATAGAAGTCGTTGCGGTTATGAAGGCTGCTAGCTACTAGCTTCTAGCTGCTAGTATAGCGAATGATGGAACACAGATTTTCATGATTTTCAAGATCTATCATGATAAATCTTGAAAATCATGAAGATCCGTGTTCCATCATACTCGACACCTACAACTCACGGTTAAATTTCCCCGGACAACAATGACTTGCAGCTTGCAGCTCAATTATTGACAACTTATGCAGGTTCGCAACTAATTGCTTGCAAAGGCCGGAAAAGCTGTTTAACTTAAGACTATCTACTTTTAACGATAAACCTTGCCTATGAAAGCGGCTCGTCAATTAACGATCGCGATGTTGCTGTTGGCAACAGTTGCAGCATTATATGTTGGTTATCAACTCATCGCTGACCCAACAGGAAGTACCTTGAGTATTCCCGTTTATTTTCTTAATGGAACTATGTTCAAAGATTTCGGCACACCCGGCTGGGTCATACTGCTGTCGATCGGGGTACTGGGCTTAATCACACTTTTAACCGTGATAAAAAAACTCAGACACTTTCATGTATTTGTGGTGGTTCAGGGCATCATCATTTGTTTACTGGTTATTGCCCAAATGATCATTATTGGTGAAGAATACATCCTTCAATACCTCTTCCTCATGCTCGGCATGGCCATTGCCATTGTAGGCGGGCTGTTGGGGCAGGTGGATAGGAGGAAGAAATGAGAAATAAGGAATAAGAAATAAGAAATAAGGAATAAGAAAGTAATATTTCAACTTTCTCATTCCTTATTTCTTATTCCTTATTCCTCATTTTCATTGCCAGATACACTCCATTCGTCCAGCCAAACCCATCCTGATTGGGGTATTCGCCGCCGCCGGCTTTTGTTTGTATGTTTTGTACATTGTATTTTTCCATCATCTTACCAGTTTCGGCGTAGGTTTGTTCGTTGAGGCTTGTCCATCTTTCTTTTATTGTATCAGCCAGTTCATTTAGTTGGTAATTGCATAGTCCCTGATAGGTTACCCATTGTAACGGGGCCCATCCATTTGGCGCATCCCATTGCTGCCCTGTTTCCAATGTGGTGGTTAATACACCTCCTGCTCCCAATAATTTTTCGTTGATGGTATTTGCCACAGCGATTGCCTGCTCCTTGTTTGAAAGCATGATAAAAAGCGGGAAGCAACCTGCCATGGTAATGCGGTTGCTGTTTTGTTTTGTTTTTAGGTTATAGTCGAAATAATAACCGGCTGCTTCATTCCAGCAATACTGTTGTATCGCTTTTGTGCGGTTGTTTATTTTATTGGTGAACGCTTTAACTGCTTCCTCATTTTTATTTTGAAGGTAGGCGCTCAATAATGTTTTTTCGAGGTTCAGTAATAAACAGTTCAGGTCAACAGGTATAAGGTCTGTAGTCTGAATGGTATGCATTTGTTTTTCCTCAGCAAACCACCTGCTGCTGAAATCCCAGCCCGATTCTGCTGCGGCCCTTATATGCCTGTATATATCTGTAGCCTGCTGCTTTGATTCCTGCGCAATATGAAGGTCTTCAATATAGGCTTCCGGTCTGGGAGAAGGGTCATCGTCCCAATACCTGTTTAAAACAGTACCATCGGCCATTCTTACAACCCTGCGGTGTGTTGAATGATTTTCTGTTAGCTGGTCTGTGCCATCCATCCAGAATGCATATTCTTTTTCAAGAGCGGGTAAATATTCCTGAAGTATTTTATTTCCTTTTTCTTCCTCTAAAATGCCCACCATCATAGCGAAAAATGGAGGTTGCGAACGACTGATATAATAAGTTCTGTTGCCATTCGGGATATGCCCGATATGCTGAATGAGATAGGCAAAATTATTAACCATGTTTTCAATCAGATCATACCTGTTACTCACCGCTAATCCAAGCATGGTGAAATAGCTGTCCCAATAATAGATCTCTCTGAATCTTCCTCCGGGAACAATATAGGGGAAGGGCAATGGGATTAAAGTGCCACCGGTATCAGCGGGCTTTCTTTGTAAAACCTGCCATAATTCCTCTAAATGTTCAGGTAGGGGTTTTTGAGCGGAACTGTAATCAGCAGTATGGTCCTCGGGTAAATCGAAATAATGAATTACAAAACTGTGCAGGTCAAAACCAGGTTTATTCTTTTGAGATGAATAAGCTTCAAGAATATCAGCAACACTGGCTTTAGGAACTGCATCCACAAAATATTTTGAGTCTGAAAATATACCAGACTGCTGAACTGTTTCATACAGTGGTAATAATGAGGTAATATGGAATAAATCTTTACGCATTTGACCCATTTTCCGTTGACTGTTTAAATTTTTTCTGTAGTCTGCTAAATAGAATCAGGCATATTACCAGTATGGCCATAGGAATCAGTGAAAAATAAAAAGCCTGCTTGCCATCGTAATGCTGAAAAATATTCCCGGTAATGATAGATCCTGTTGTGCCACCGAGGGCAGAGAAAATAATGATGAGTCCCGACATCAGTCCATGCTGCTTCACCGGCAAAGTACTCAGGATAACAGAGTTGACAGCAGGATATATAGGTGCAAGTAATAAACCGATCATGGGAAATACAAATGCAGCAATTGGAGCAGTAGACCATCCTGTAATTGATGCACCTGCAGATTTTTCTGCAAGTGGGATAGCAACCAATACCAAAACAGCTGCAAGTATTAGACAACTAATCAATACCAATAACCAGTTTAATCGCTTTAATACAATACCTGCGAGGAAACGACCTATAGCTGTAGATCCAGCAAGTATACTGGCCATTTGTATGCTAAGTGCGGCAGGCAGTAATAATACCTTATTGTTGAAGGTTGGCAGCCAGCTCATGATGCTTTGTTCTATGAGTACATAAAAAAACGCACAGAATACGAATGCCCCAACAATAGGTTGTGCCGCCAGCTTGTAAATTTCTTTGAATTCGTTTAGTATCGATTTGTTTTCACTCACGTTAGCAGAAGATTCATCAAGTTGGGCTGACCAGAGTAATAAAAATGCCAATAAAGAAATACCACCCAACAGGTAATACACATTCAGCCAGGCGGTAGACTGGGGATTGCTGTCGTCCACAAAATAACTGAATATGAAATAGCCGGTAAGTATACCAATCATAAAGAACGACTCAATAAAATTCATTAGACTGATATGTTCTTTTTCATTTTTTGTAACCAGTCCGATGGTACTGTAAACCGACATTTTAATCAATGCAAAAGAAGCACCTACTGCTGCAAATAATAATTTCGTTGTAAAAAAGCTGGCAGTAAATGGCATGATAAAACATATGATGGTAATAAAGCCAAGTGCAATCAGCATAGCGCGTTTGTAGCCAATGCGAACGATATAGGAGGAAACAAGGAAAGATACAATGGCAATACTCAGGTCTTTAAAAGCCTCGAGTACCGAAGCCGCACTTTCAGATACCCCGAAATTTTGTTGTACCTGTAAAATGACTGTCCCTACACTATTCAGTAATATGGCAAAAACAAAATAGTTGAGGAAGAGGGAGGTTTTGATTTTCCAGTTTTGCATAAGCAGTAGTTGAAATTATTATTGTTGAACGGGAAGTAGTTTTAAACAAACCGGGTTGGGTACTTCTACCTGTCTGAGCAATTGCTGCAGCATACCTGTTGCCTTGTCTACTTTGTAGACAACGATATTGTTGGTTTTCTGATTGGCAACTAAAATGAAATTGCCATTGGGTGCAATAATGAAATTTCTTGGTCCAGCTCCTGGAACTGCCTGGTAACCTTTAGCAGTTAATTTTCCTGTTTGCGGATCAATGGCAAAAATGGCCAGATTGTTCTCATCGCCTCTGTTCGAAGCGTACAAAAATTTTCCATCTGGCGATACATGTATGTCTGCACTGCCGGGTTGTCCGGTATAATCTGCCGGGTGTGTAGCAATGGTTTGGATGCCTGTCATAAACCCATTATTATAGCGGTAAGCTTTGATGGTGCCACTGAGTTCTTCCAACACATACACAAACCGCTGGTTAGGATGAAAATCAAGATGTCGAGGTCCACTGCCAGGTGCTGAAGCAGCAAAAGGCATTGCAGCGGGTTTTAGTGGTTTTTTTTGTGTTGGATTGAATTGATAAAGCATTACTTTATCTGTTCCTAAATCCGGGGCAAGAATATATTTATCATCAGGCGAAAAAAATGTCGCATGTACATGGGGTTTGGTCTGTCGGGTTTTGTCAACACTGCTGCCTGTATGTTGTATGAGTTGGGCATAGGGTAATAAGCCGCCTTCCTTGTCTATGGGTAATGCGGCAAGATTGCCTCCTGTATAATTTCCAACAATAACCCATTTGCCTGTTTTGTCAACTGAAACAAAACATGGATGATCACCACCGCTAGGCTGACTGTTGATATAATATAATTGACCTGTGGCCTGGTCAAAATCGTAGGAACTCAGGTAACCAGGCTGGTCGCCGCCGGTTTCATTTACCGAATAAAGTTTAGAACCATCGGGGGAAACGGCCAGGAATGAAGGGTTGGTAGCGCTGTCGGTACTGCTGACCCATTGTACCTCGCCATTTTGTGAGTTAAAGCGAAACACATAGATCCCTTTACTTTTACCAGAGGTATAAGTGCCGACAAAAAGATAATGATCCTGTGCCAGTACAGTAAAGCTGAACAGGCATAGCGTAATCGCAAGCAAGAGTCTCATAAGGGTTGGCTTTGCCCTAAGATAGGGAATTTTGATGGCTGATGTCTGATGGCTGATGTTGGATTTGGATTTTTGGATGTCAGATGGCAGATTTCAGATTTGGTGAGGAGGGTACTTTTGGGAAGTTGTGAGACTTTCCAAAAGTTTGAATTGAGCGGGATGTTAATGGAACGCAGATTACCATAATAATCTATATGCCACAGTTTCCTATTGATTTTAGGCTCATGTTCGCAGATTGCTCATTTATAATCTGTGAATCTGTGGCTAAAAATACGCTCCCCCGACTTTATTAACACACTTATTCAGTAGACTATCCTAATTTCGCATCCGAAATGAATATTATGAAACGTATATTTCCAGCAGTAGTATTGTTTTTTGCAGCATGTACCGGCAATCATACAAGCTTAACAACCGGTGAATGGCAGGGCAAGTTATTACGGGAAGATGGTAACCATATTGTATTCAATTTTGAAGTGCAACAAATAAAGGATAGTATTCGCTGGATTATCAAGAATGGAGAAGAGCGAATTGAAGTAACGGATATCCGAACCGATGGTGATTCAATATGGGTGCAGATGCCGGTTTTTGAATCTTCTTTTAAATTAAAGAAAGAGGGTAATGGCAGTTTAAAAGGTATCTGGACGAAAGCCGGTTCGGCTGGTTTTCTGGATATGCCTTTTGAGGCAGTAGCAAATAAAACAGAACGCTTTACTGTTAATGCTGCCACAACAAAAAATATTACCGGCACATGGTCTGTTCGTTTTTTCCGAGCCGATGGTTCGCCAAGACCAGCTATCGCCACATTTGTACAAAACAATGCGGAACTAACCGGAACTTTTATAACACCTACGGGCGACTATCGTTACCTGAAGGGAGTAGTGGATGGAGACTCACTAAAACTTTCAACTTTTGATGGGAGTCATGCTTATTTATTTAAAGCCTTCATCAATAAAGACAGTGCCATCAGCAATGGTTTTTATTATTCCGGAGCCACCAGTATTGAACCATGGGAAGCGATTAAAAATGATACAGCCAGTTTGCCTGATGTTGCGGCTATGTATTTAAAAGATGGAGAAGAAAAACTCAATTTCAGTTTTCCGGATCTGGATGGGAAAAAAGTATCTATCAACGATGACCGATTTAAAAACAAAGTGGTGATTGTACAAATCATGGGCTCCTGGTGTCCGAATTGTATGGATGAAACAGCGTTCTTAAGTTCGTTTTATAAGCAGTATAAAGACAAAGGCGTAGAAGTTGTGGCGCTTGCTTATGAATATTATGAAGACTATAACCTCGCAGTGAACAGTGTCAGGAAATTTCAAAAAAGATTTGATGTTCAATATCCGATGTTGGTAACAGGTGTAACGGTTTCAGATACCTTGCGAACAGAAAAAACATTGCCGCAACTCACTAAAATAAAATCTTTTCCCTCTACTATTTTCATTGGTAAAGATGGCAAAGTGGCCAAGATTCATGCAGGATTTGAAGGCCCGGGTACTGGAAGCAGGTATACTGCTTTGAAGCAGGAGTTTATTGCTACGGTGGAAAAAATGCTGGGTAATCGCTGACGACTGATGGAGGATGTTGGATTTTATTTTTGGATGTCAGATGGCAGATGTCAGATTTGGATAGTGATTAACGGCTGGTTTATTAGTGAGAATAATTTAGCCACAGATGCACAGATTAATCGTTTATAATCTGTGCATCTGTGGCTATTATGCGAATCAAGGGCTAAAGGACGTATGGCTATAAACCAATGATATATTTGCTTTCGATGAAACATACTTAATAGGTACCCAATTCATAGTTCAATCCTTGATTCGTATTTATTGTTTTAATAGTGGGTATTTAATCGAATAAAGTTCACTGGTATTGTCTTATAGTGAGAATATGAGGACTTTATCAGCTTAAAAATGTTGCCACACATTTTATATGTGAACTTAAAATGAAATTTTTGTTGATGATTTTATATGCTAAAATAATCTGATTCATTAAGTATCAATTGTTTATACTAAAAAACAGTATCGCTACCGTTTTTTCCTCGTAGAAAAATGGGTGTTTTTCTCTTTTGAATTCTTGAATGTTCCTCTTAGGTTTGTTTTACCGATTAAATTTTACCCTTCCCGGTTTAATATTGGTATTTTCTCTTATCCCCCCTTTGAGAAAATTAGTTCCATTTAATTTTTTATGCGCCTGTTACACAGATAACAGGGATAGTAGATTATTATTCATGAATCTGATTCTAAACCTATGTTGAATAGAAAGGGGGCTAGTTTCTCGTCATTGTATCTTTTAATTTTTTTCCTGTTGTTGCATACGGTTTCATTTGGTGCAAGTGATACTACTATAAATACTATTCAGCCACATCAAATCAAAGGGGTTGATTTTCAAAAAATTGATAGGGGGATCGAAAAAATTTCAAATCGTTTAAAAGCAAGTACAGCAAAAGTATTAAAGCGAATGCGGAAAAAGGAATTGAGCTTGTTGCGTAAACTTCAGAAACGTGATAGTGTGTTAGCCGCTAATATTTCCCAGCAACAAGTTGATTCGATTTATAAACAGAAGCTGAACCAACTAGGTAAGACAACTGCAAGTTTTTCCAGTGCAGGTGAGTACTTTCCATCTCTTGATAGTTTGAACACGGGGTTGGCGTTTTTAAAGAAATCGGGTAGTGTGTTGTCAAACGAGAAGTTAGCTCAGATAGGCAATTTATCTGCGGACATTGGTAAGTTACAGCAACAATTTAAAACTACAGCAGATTTACAGACTTTTCTTACTGAGCGTAAAAGTCAATTGAAACAATATTTAAGTAATGCTTCACTTGTAAAAGAATGGAAAAGGGTTAATAAAGAAATTTATTATTACCAGCAACAAATCCGTGAGTATAAAGAATTGCTGAAACACCCAGATAAGATGTTGGAAAAAATGATGGGAGTGCTAAGAAAGCAGCCTTCTTTTAGTGCATTCATGGCTAACAATAGCCAGTTGGCTCAATTATTTCGTTTGCCGGGACAATCTTCAAATACCTCCTCGGCTACACCGATAGCAGGCCTGCAAACAAGGGCAGGGATAAGTCAGTTGTTGCAACAACAGTTTCAGACACAGGGAATGCAGGATCCAGGTGCATTTTTTCAGCAGCAGGTAGGTGCAGCGCAGGCAGAGATGAATGCGTGGAAAGAAAAACTGAACCAGTTGGGTGGCGGTAGTGCTGATTTGGAAATGCCGGACTTTAAACCCAATGGACAAAGAACAAAAACTTTTTTACAAAGACTGGAATGGGGGTTGAATATACAATCGCAACGCCCGAATGGATTGTTCCCGGTTACATCAGAATTTGCCCTGATGGTAGGGTATAAGCTCAATGATAAAAGTACGATTGGGTTGGGAACAGCGTATAAAATGGGTTGGGGTAAAAATTTCAATGATATCAGGATAACACACCAGGGGGTAGGCTTGAGGAGTTTTCTAGACATAAAATTAAAGGGAAGTTTTTGGATAACCGGAGGTTATGAACTCAATTATCAGCAGGAGTTTAACCGATTAGACCAGTTAAAAGATTTGAATGCATGGCAGCGTAGTGGATTGATCGGGTTAACAAAGAAATACAGTATTGGAAAGAAGAAAGGTAACCTTCAGTTATTATGGGATTTTTTGAGTTATGGGCAGGTTCCGAGAACTAAGGCGTTGCAATTTAGGGTGGGATATGTTTTCTAAATATTAAATGCGCAAATTCTAATCGATGGATAAAAAGTATTTATTTCTCTTAGGGTTCCTCGGGTCAGTTGCAATAGTATTGGCTAATGATATAGTGCTCCCTGACAATCCCTTTACTCAATCTTGGGTTAAAAATCGATCGAATTATTATTGGAAAAGAAAATTAGGGTTAGTTGATTATTTACCATTGAGTGGAGGAACATTAACAGGAAGTTTGTACGGAACTGTTGCATCCTTTTCTGGAGTAATAAATGCAAATGCAACAGGCGCAAATATACGTTTATATGCTGATGGAACAGGGGCGAATGATGGTTTTTTAGGCAGCGGGAATGATGGTACTTTATATTTTAGAAACTGGGATGGTACAAGAGGGCTGGTGATTAAGCCTTCAGGGGATATTTATTATGAAGGGGGGAAATTTGGAGTTGGAACATCTAGCCCAGCCTACAAATTTGAAGTAGTAAGTACTAACAGTCTGGGAATTAGATTGCAAACATCTGGCTCATCTGTTGGCGCCCCACAAATCGATTTATATGATGCTTCCAGAGCACACGAAACAGTTATTTCTTCAACCGACGGGGCTGTTACGGGAACTTATATCGCGTCCTATAGTAATCATCCGCTGCTTTTCGGTACTAATCATTCTTCTTCACAAATGTCACTTACAACCAATGGAAATCTGGGTATTGGTACAAATACACCTGGTTTAATACCCAATGGCACGGCGAGTGGATCTATTGCAAAACTCGAGGTTAATGGGAACATTCGTATTAATACAATGAGTATGGCAGGTTCTGGAGAAATTGGTAACCTTCAGTTCCTTAAAGCGCATACAGCTACATTGAATACTACTTATTCTACTGCTGAAGTACGAGCTTATACAACAAATGGTTACAATGGAGGGTTAAGGATATATACCAATAAGCATATTGGAAATGGTGATTATGATTTACGACCTATAATGACTTTGGGGCCTGATGGTAATGTAGGAATTGGCAACAATTCACCTAATCATCGTCTTCAAATATCCGGAGGAGATATTGCTTTTGATGCTGAACAAACAGAAAGATTTATTCGCATTAATAATTCATTTGGTGGAGCTATCCGTTTCAGGGGAAATGCTACAACTTCTTCAGACAGGGGATTGCAGTTCGGGAGGTTTGATGGAAATAATAACTGGTCACCTTTGATGACTGTTGATGCGAATTCCGGGTCTGTTGGAATAGGAACGACATTTCCAAATACTTCATTGGATATACAAGGTACGCCATCTTCTACATGGGGAAATATGGTTTTGTATGATAGTAGGTCGGCAAATACCGGAGTTGGTGGAGTTATGGTATTTGGTGGGTATAAAACATCTACTACGAATGGGGCTGTATTCGCAAAGATTGCAGGACAAAAAATGAACAGTATACAGGGGAATGAGGCTGGGAGGCTTCAAATATCTCTTTCTGACGACATGGGCAATGTATCGGAAAAAATGTGTGTAAACAGTAATGGTAATGTTGGGATCGGTATTTCTGATCCCATGGAAAAGTTATCAATAAATGGTAATGTAAAAGCAAAAAAAGTGATTGTGTCTCAAATAGGCTGGCCTGATTATGTTTTTGATTCGTCTTATACACTTCGCTCACTAGCCTCGGTGAATGAATTTATTAAACAACACAAACGTCTTCCTGAAATACCATCAGCGAATGAGGTAGAAGAGAAAGGGATTAGCATAGGAGATAATCAGGCTTTGTTGTTAAAAAAGATAGAGGAACTAACGCTTTACCTGATTAAACAGGATGCAAAGATGGAGTTGTTGACCAGGCAAGTGCAGGACTTAAAAGAGGAAAATGAAACAATAAAAAAAGCAATTTCTAAACCCGCTTTAAATAAACGATAGTGAATAAATATTTGATCATTTGCATGAGTGTATGCTTTAGTATTAAAATTTATGCTCAAAACACATTTCCATCATCTGGAAATGTTGGAATTGGTACTGCTTCCCCAGGGTACAAGTTGACAGTTATGGGGAATATTCATTCTTCGGGTACTATTGGAGGTAGCGGGGGATTTTACAATGTTTTGCAGATTTCACCATTAGGAGAATCACCAGCATATTTTTATTTTGATACAAATATTCCTGCCATAGACGCAGCTGCGCCTCAACTACATGTTACCGGATATACATACGGGGCTGAGAATAAGGCATTAAAATTAACAATAGGTTGGTACCATTATGCAGGAAACTTTTATTGGGCGCAGTATCATAGTGATCTTGGCTACAGAAAGCCTTCGAGAATCCGATTGGGAAAGTACACTAAAAATGGCATCAACTACATAAGGGTGGAAATAGCTAATGATGGTATTTATTGGTCTAACTACAATGTTTCAGCTACTGACCCATTTGGTGCAATAGCTAATTACGAAGGGTGGACATGGGCACAGGGTGAAATGCCATCAGCTACAACATTCGGAATTACAGAGGTCGGTAAATTGAATGATATAGCATTAGATGGAAAACTGGGAATTGGAACAGCTAGTCCACAAGAAAAACTACACGTAAATGGCAACGGACAATTTGATGGAACTGTTACAATAAATAAAAATAGTACAAGACCTATTGTACTTGGGCCGCTTGGTATGATTTATTCACAGGGAGAAAGTGGAGGTTGGGCATTTGGGCATCATGCAAAAAGTGCAACGGGAACAGATTTTGGCGGATTTGGTTTTTTGGGCTCTGATAATAGTCTTGATTATTTCTATATCGGAAGCTGGTATGGCAACCCCAGTTTAGTGGCGTTACCTAATGGAGGTAATATTGGTATTGGTACAAGTGTCCCATCAGAAAAACTTGCTGTAAACGGAAATATAAAGGCCAAAAAAGTAATTGTTTCCCAAAACGGTTGGCCAGATTATGTTTTTACACCTACGTATAAGTTAGCCACATTAAGCGAGATAAAACATTTTCTTGAGAAGAACGGCCATTTGCCAGAAGTGCCATCTGCAAAAGAGGTAAATGAACATGGACTTAGTGTTGGCGATAATATAGCGCTGTTGCTAAAAAAAATTGAAGAACTCACTTTGCATCTGATTAGACTTGACGAAGAAAATGAGATGTTGAAAAAAGCAATCCAAGGAGTTAAGAAATCAAAAAAATGAAAAAGATAGCTTCAATAATTTTGCTGCAATTGTTTTTCCTGAATTTAGTGGGTCAAACAAATACGTTTCCAGTAAATGGTAATGTTGGAATAGGCACATTGCAACCACAACAAAAATTAACAGTTGTTGGAAAAATTACGTCTGCAATAGGTAGTAGTGATTACTACGGAGCATGGCTTGATGGAACGTCTACGAATGCTTTACTCGGATTAGGTCCTTGGCATAATCAGGCGGGTTACCTTAAATGGTATGATAATTCGCATCCAAGACGGCTCTCACTTTACACATCTAGCTCTACGGAGAATCTCACATTTCAGGAATCAGGAGGTAATGTTGGGATCGGGACTACAAATCCTATTAAAAAGTTAGATGTTTGGTCATCCGAAAATGCTTTTGCTGCATCTTTTGGAACAACACTAAGTATCGGGCAATGGTCAGGTATTCATTTTGGTTATAAAGAAAATGGCAATGATTATTATAAACAAGCTGGTTTAGTTTTTGAAAGGACAGCATACAATGCACATGCACCGGGTAAAATACATATTCTAAATACAATTTCTTCCCAAAGCGCAACTTTAAGTGATGCCAAAGTAACTATTGATGAAATTGGTAATATGGGAATAGGGGTTACTTCCCCCTCAGAAAAACTTTCTGTTAATGGGAATATTCGCGCTAAGAAGGTACTGGTTTCTCAATCAGGCTGGCCCGATTATGTTTTTGATTCTTCTTATTCACTCCGCTCTTTATCTGAAGTAGAAGCATTTATTGTTAAGAATAAACATTTGCCTGACATGCCCTCTGCAAAAGAAGTGGAGGAGAAAGGTATTAGTGTGGGTGATAATCAGGCACTACTATTAAAGAAGATAGAGGAACTGACATTGTATTTAATTCGACAGGAGAACACTATAATGGAACAATCCAGAAGGATTTCAAAACTAGAAAAATCCCTAAAAAAATGAACTTATGAAATTCAGGTGCTTCTTTATATGCTTTTTATTGATGCAGCAGTTTGCATTTACACAAACTGCTAATGATATACAATTACATGATACAAGGGATAGCAGTTCATCGCCTAATATGTTCGGGTGGTATTCTCCTTATGTTAGCAAAGTCCGGTTCGACTTTAAATATACTCATCTAATAGGTTCACCGGGAGCAGGAACATATTCAACTTTACTAACTATTCCTCAATGGCCTGATAATAGTGGTGGAAGGATGCATCAGTTAGGGTTTAATGAGGGTGGTATATTTTTTAGGCAGGGGTGGCCATCTGCAACAAATTGGGAAGGTTGGCGGAGAGTGTTAGTTGAAGATAGTGATGGGAAAATTGGGGTAGGCACTTCATATCCAACAACTGTTTTTGATGTACAAAGAGCTCAGGCTGGTTCTAGTATTTCAATAACAGAATCTTCAGATGAAGGACTATCACCAGCGCTTTTTATATCCAAAAGATCACGAGGCACGAACTTAAATAGCCCCAATGCGATGCAAAATGGGAATTACCTTGGAGGATTGAGTATTCAAGGATTTGGAACTTCTTATGTAGAAGGTGCAAGGATTTATGGAGTTGCTTCTGAAGCATGGACAAGTTTAGCGAATGGAACGGATATTTTTTTTGCAACGGCAGCTAATCAAACTACTGGGATAGCTACAAAAATGGTTATTAAAAACGATGGTCGCGTTGGTATTGGCTTGTTGAATCCTTCAGAAAAGTTTTCAGTAGATGGAAATGTTCGTGCTAAAAAAGTTATCGTTTCTCAATCAGCCTGGCCCGACTATGTTTTTGATACTTCATATTCATTACGTCCATTGTCAGCGCTGGAAAAATTCATTACAAAAAATAAACACCTGCCAGAAATACCATCTGCTATAGAAGTGGAGGAGAAAGGTATTAGTGTGGGTGAAATCCAAGCTTTGTTGTTAAAGAAGATTGAGGAGCTCACATTGTATCTGATAGAACAAAACAAAAAACTCGATTATCTCATGAAGGAGAATACAAAATTAAAAAACCATGAGAAATAAATTATTAACAGCCATACTATTATTCACTTGCGTGAGAGTGAACAGCCAAACAATTTCTGAAATACAAATGCGAAATGCTCGCGCTACTGGCTATGCAATAGTTGCAGCAAGAAACCCTGGAATCCCATTTTCTATTTATATGCTTGAATGGGATGGAGTTAATACACTTGAGCACAACGCTACTACGAGAATAAATGCAGGATGGCATGCACAAGCTGTAATAAAAGGGAATTTCTTTTATCAGGAATTCGACGGAAGTGACTTTAGTCAATATAGCTCAGTGATATTAAGTCAGGAACAATTCGATATGTACAAACATTCAGGAACTCAATGGTGGATTGTTTGTAGCACGCTATCTCCGTTTAGTAGTACTATTACCAGCCAGGATGGAAATGTAGGCATTGGAACTACAACTCCATCTCAAAAACTCTCTGTTAATGGAAACATTGCTGCCAAAAAAATGATCATCACCCAAACCAATTGGCCCGATTATGTTTTCGATTCCTCTTATTCTCTCCGCACACTATCAGAATTAGAAAAGTTTATAACTAAAAATAAACATCTGCCAGATATGCCATCTGCTAAGGAAGTGGAAGAGAAGGGGATTAATGTTGGGGATAACCAGGCTTTGTTGTTAAAAAAGATTGAGGAACTCTCATTGTATCTGATAGACCAGCATAAAATGTTGCAAAATGTTTTAACTGAGCAAACAAAGCTTAAGTCTGAGAACCAGAAATTGTACACACAAATTCAAAAATTCCAATCTAAACACCGGCAATGAAAAAAATATTTTTGTATTGCGTATTATGGATGCTAGCATCCAGCATATTTGCTCAGTCTAACATATTTCCACCATATGGTAAAGTAGGTATTGGTACAACAACACCGTATTACAGGTTGCATGTAGATAGTGGCTACGTGTTTTCTTCAACCGGGTTTATAACGCCGGAATATTACTGGATCGGTAATGGTTCTGTGGGTTATATCAGAAAACTAAACAATAATATCCCCCTTCATTTTGCCAATGCTGGTGGAGTTCCGGAAATGACTATCGCAGGGAATGGAAATATTGGGATCGGGGAAAATAATCCACTTCACAGGCTTGATGTAGCAGGATCAATTAGAGGAAGGGCTCAATATGATAACTATACGCCAGATGGGTTATTTAATACCAATGCTTTGCCATCTGGAATTACAACTCCGAATGGAGCGATGCGTATTCGTTTTGGATATTTTGATCAGGGTTCGAACCAATACTGGGGGCGTATAGGTTTTTTAGGGAACACGAACTGGTCATTTGGCACGGCGAGTGGTGGGCATAGTTTTAGTATTGGCAGAGATTACTATGGGGAAGATTTTTTAATTGACAATACTGGGAAGGTAGGTATTGGAACATCTACCCCTTCGTCAAATCTTCATGTTTATGGAACCCGCTCAATTGCTACCATTGAAGCAACACCTACAGGCGATCATGCGAGTTTGGTAATTAAAGCGGCAGGAAACAATGGAGGTGGTGCACCATCTGTTTATTTTAGCAGAGGTGACAATATGTATGGTGCTCTTTTTGTTGAAAGGGGCAATGATGGAGAAAATCAGCCAATATTCACTGGCGCCAATACAACTGATTTTGTTTTAGGTTCTACAGCTTCGGTACCACTGAGGTTTGGTGTTAATAGAGAAATTAAGATGAGTTTAGATGTTTCTGGAAAATTAGGTATTGGAACCGCTAACCCTGGCTCTATTTTACATTTAAGGCGTGATAGCTATGGTGAGCAGTTTAGGATTTCAGCTTATGGAGATGGTATTAATGGGAATGGCCTTTCTATGGGAATAATGGGAGTTATTCCTCCCGCATATGGTGTACAAACTTCTTATTATTCTGCAATTAATAATGGGTACGCTGGTGATGACAATTCTCTACTTATTATAAATGATAAGGGTTATAATGATGGAGAAAAATTTGCAGATTTTGCTATTGGTAATGGCAAAGGAAGCCCTGTAGTGTTCGTTGACGGAAGTGAAGCTAAGATGGGTATTGGCACTACTACACCCTCTGAAAAACTTTCCGTCAATGGCAATGTCCGGGCGAAAAAGATAATTGTTTCCCAAACAGGCTGGCCCGATTATGTGTTCGACCCAACATATCGTTTAAAACCACTTGCAGAGTTATCTGCATTTATCCAGCAAAACAAACATCTTCCTGAAATGCCATCTGCTGCTGAAGTTGAAGCTAAAGGAATCAGTGTGGGAGATAACCAGGCATTGTTGCTTAAGAAGATTGAAGAATTGACATTGTATGTACTGGATTTGCAAAAACAGATTGATCAGCTTAAAAATAACAAACAATGAAAAAATATTTTTTTATTGTTATACTATTCTTAATTGGGCATGTTACCCTTACCGCACAAACAACTACCTATAATTGGAACGGTACAAGTTTTGGTGCTAATGGCACACAGGCAAAAAGAATAACCATCGGTAGGGTGTACTATAATCAATATCACTGGGGTGGTTATGGCAATATGAAAATCAGCCTCCGAAGTGCTTATTTTAAAAGTGCATTGGTTGAATATCTGGTACAGCCAAACCCTGCCACAAATGGTAATGTGCCTGTACTAACCTGTTTGAGTGCAGCAGGTGTTTTAGTTAACTCCGTAAAACTTGAACTTGGCCCGGCAACAGCAGTTGGCAATGAATATTCAGGTGGAATTAATTACTATATGGACCTGTATCTCGATGCGGATTATTATTCGGCCTGGTATGTAAATGCAGAGATAACTGGTGCTTTCGAATTAGATAGAAATACAATTGGATCCGGGGAATATGGTACCATGACTTTGTTCTCGTCTCCATTCAGCACCGATATTGCTGCGTTTAATCCTCATCGGAAAAGAATTGATTTACCCGCATACAATGCCAGTGTCTATATCCCAGAGAAATTAGGTATCGGCATGTCAGTTGAGCCAGTTTCTGCTTTAACTGTAAATGGAAATATCACTACCTACTCCCAGGATAATGTTTTACAATTTGGTACCAATACATCTACCGCACCTTATGTAGCCGGAATAAGTAGTGGCGAACTTGTGTTAGGTACGCAAAACACGGGGAAGCTATGGGTATTGCCCAATGGAAATATTGGTATTGGTACTTCAGCACCTGCAACTAAATTATCCGTGAACGGAGATATAAGGTCTAAGAAAATGATTGTTTCCCAAACAGGCTGGCCAGATTATGTTTTTGATTCTTCTTATTCTCTCCGCCCGTTATCAGAACTAGAAACTTTTATTTCAAAGCATAAACACTTACCCGATATACCCTCTGCCAGTGATGTAGACGAAAAGGGTATTAGCGTAGGTGATAACCAGGCTTTGCTGTTAAAAAAGATCGAGGAGCTGACTTTATACATGATTTCAATGAATAAAGAAATCATTCAATTAAAAGACGATAATAAGCAACTCAAAAAAGCACTGAAAAAATATGAAAAATAAATACTTAACCAGTCTTCTCTTGTTTGCTGTATCTATAACAAATGCGCAAACCAATACATTTCCGGCTACTGGTAATGTAGGTATAGGCACAACGAGTCCTACAGATATACTTACGGTAGCAGGACAAATAAAATCCGGCGCTATTCTAATGACTGGCTGGTCCAATTCACCCTATAGTAATTCTACCTGGCTCAGGGGTGCAAGTGGAGTTGGGGTTTTTCTTACAAATGAGAATGTTACCCGATGGGCAGGGCTTCAGGCAGATGGAAGTTTTGATGTGTCGTCGGGCAAATTTTTTGTTGATGCTGCAACAGGTTTTTCCGGGTTTAACAGTAAAACACCTACCCAACTGCTGTTTGTAAATGGAGGCAGTAAGACGAACAGCATGTATGTAGGTTCTTCAAGTAATTTTTCAGATCGTTCCGGAAATGGAGACAATATTTACATACGACAACCGATGCAGACTTCCGGGGGGTGGTGGGGTATGAATGTCGCTATTCAAGGGCCTTTGTCCGGACACACTGCTCCATTTTATCCTGTCAGATACCTGAGTGATGAAAACAGCGATGGATTAGATGATACTGAACATTTTTTTATTGATAAATATGGAGGCGGATTTTTTAGAGGGAAGGTTGGTATAGGTGAATTAAATCCAACACTTAAATTGGAAATCTATGAATCTAATCCGAGTACTAAAATAACCACTCTCAAAAGAGGGATACAGGGGTATGAACCCCAATTGCCAACTACGTACGGGAAACCTTATTTATCCATTGGTTCAACTGAATACAAGCCCAATTCAATTCAAAGTATTGCCTTTGGATATACAACAGGTGGAAGTCATCAACCAGCTGAAATAGGTTTTCAAACCACTGATGTTTCAGCATATACCCTTGGAGATATTGTATTTGCTAATAGATACAATGTAAGTGACCAGGCTCCAACTGAAGTTATGAGGTTGACAAGTATCGGAAACCTTGGCCTTGGAACAGCATCACCTTTATCAAAATTCGTAATCAATGAGAATGATCCGACAAAAAAAATATTTGTTATTCAACGAGGTATTCAAGGGTTTGAAGCGGGATTGCCAACTTCTTTTGGAAAGCCTTATTTATCAATAGGGTCGAGTGAATTTAAACCTAATTCGATTCAAAGTATTGCTTTCGGATACACTACAACCGGAAGCATACAGCCAGCTGAAATTGGATTCAGAACCACAGATGTCTCGGCATATACCCTTGGGGATATTGTATTTGCAAATAGGAGTAATGTAAATAATGAAGAACCAAGTGAAGTTGTGCGTATAACCAGTCAAGGTAATATGGGTATTGGAACAAATATTCCGGCAGAAAAACTTTCTGTAAACGGTAATGTACGAGCCAAAAAAGTCATCGTTTCCCAAACAGGCTGGCCTGATTATGTTTTCGACACATCGTATTCTCTTCGCTCTTTATCAGAAGTAGAAACTTATATCAAAAAAAACAAACGGTTGCCGGAAGTGCCTTCGGCTGCTGAAGTGGAAGAGAAAGGTGTTAGCGTAGGGGATAACCAGGCTTTGTTGTTGAAGAAAATTGAGGAGTTGACTTTGTATTTAATTGAAATAAAAAATGAAAATACAGCTTTGAAAAAGCGCATTGATAAACTAGAAAATAAATGAAAAACTTTTTAGTCATACTGATCTTGATGATGTCATTTGAAGGAAAATCGCAAAATCTTCCTTTGAATGCCGGATCTGCTTACCCATTGTCTGGACCATTGTATCATAGTGGTAATTCTTATATCAGGAGAAGTCTTACGCCAACTTATTTTGGTTATAGTAATAGTTACCGTGTACTGATGCTTGGTTCTGCATCTACTACCTATACAACACAAGAAGAAGGTTCTGTAACACTTTCTTTTGGGTATGATCCATCATCAAATACAAATGGGGCATTTACAGGAGACGGAAGGGAAATATTGTTTAGGAACGGAGTGGCTTTTACAACGCCAAATGCTGCAAATAATGGTTACCATCTGAATAATTTTGTTTTGAAAGATGGTAATGTAGGAATAGGCCCATCATCGCCTCTTGATAAGTTGCATTTGTACACAGGGCCAAGTCCGGCTTATGGTACAAGTGGAGGGATTACTATTAGCGACTCTTATACGGTTGGGAGACTTTGGGATTCCGGAGGTGGCCATGATATTGGTACACTTGATTTATACAATGATGGGTCACATAATATTAAGATTGTGGCAACGGGTTCATCTTATTTGAATGGTGGTAATGTTGGAATTGGCACCGCCTCCCCTTCAGAAAAATTATCAGTCAATGGTAATGTACGCGCCAAAAAAGTAATTGTATCACAATCAAGCTGGCCTGATTATGTTTTTGATCCATCATATAAACTTAGGACTTTACCTGAAGTTGAACAGTTTATTAAAACCAAAAAACGTTTGCCTGAAATGCCATCAGCTACTGAAGTAAGTGAGCAAGGTATAAGCGTTGGAGATAACCAGGCCTTATTATTGAAAAAAGTTGAAGAGTTGACTTTGTACCTGATTGAGTTGCGCAAAGAAAATGTAGAAATAAAAAAACAGCTATACGCACAGGCAAGTGAAATCCAATCATTAAAAAAGAAGAAATGAAATATCTATTGATATCCTTTATTATTCTCTATGAAATGACTTCTATAGTATGTTATGCCCAGAACACATTTCCGGCAACAGGAAATGTTGGGATAGGAACAACTAGTCCTTCAAATAAGTTAACGGTTGAAGGCCAAATTGAAGCAGGGCCACTTTTATTGAAAGCGTGGTCTCAATCACCTTATGCAAATTCCAGTTGGGTTCGGGGAATGTCTGATGTAGGTGTTTTCTTGACAAATAACAATGTTACCCGTTGGGCTGGACTTAAAACTGATGGAAGTTTTGATGTTTCTGCCGGGCTGCTATTTGTAGACGGAATTACGGGAAATGTAGGAATTGGGAGTACTAATCCACAGTTTAAGTTGGATGTTCAAGGAAATGTATATCATCAGGGCAAATTGAGTATTGGAACTACTTATAACGGCTTCGCATTAAATGTAGCAGGAAATGCTTACGTAATAGGTGGTCATACATTTGTTAACGAGGGGTATGGCTATTTGTCCGCATCTGGAGTTACAGGCATGTATCCATTATCTGATGGTATTGGTTTTAGGGTAAACAATAGTGAGCAAGTCAGGATAGACCAAAATGGGAATATGGGGATTGGTATTTCAAATCCTTCTGAAAGAATTACCGTTAATGGTAATGTGCGTGCCAAAAAGGTTATTGTATCTCAAGCCAGCTGGCCCGATTATGTTTTTTCACCTGAGTATAAGCTAAAGTCGATTCCTGATTTAGCCGCATTTATTCAAAAGAATCAACACTTACCAGGAGTTCCTTCTGCAAAAGAAGTGGAGGAGAAAGGTATAAGTGTAGGAGATAATCAGGCTTTACTATTGAGAAAGATTGAAGAGCTAACACTTTATGTAATTCAGTTAGACTCAGTCAACAGAAAATTGGGTGAAGAAATTCAACAACTAAAACAAAACAAAAAGAATGAGAAATAAACCAATTTTTATAATGCTAACTGTTTTTTCTTTTTGTCAAATAGAAATACTTGCATTTTATGCGGCGGGTAATGAAACTACTAATGATTTATATGAAAAAAGAAACAAAACGGATAATTATCTGAGTAAATATTTTAAATCTCTAAAACGAAAAAATAAATACACTTCTTTAGTAGATTATCTGCCTTTATCGGGCGGCACCTTAAGTGGTAATTTAGCTGGTACTACTGCCACATTTAGCAATACAATGCAGGCAGGTAGTTTTTATACTCCATCCGGATCTTATCAATGGGGTAATATTCAATATTCATGGTCTTCTTCTCCACGTATTACGCCTCCCAATAGTATCACTTTATTCGATCAGTATGGTAGTGACGGGGGCAGTGGAAGTCCTACTAATTATGGAACAATACTTGATTTGTATGGTAGAAATGGACATTTAAATAGTCAGTTGTACTTTGGAGAAAATGGGCAACTACTTTATCGGCATGCATTTTACGGAGAAAATACCTGGCCATCATGGCAAACGATTTTAACATCTACAAGTATTCAGAACCACAATCTTCCATTGAAAGGAAATAGTATTTTATCGACTGGCGATATTTCTGTCACTACCGGTTCTTATCGATGGTCAAATAACCAGTATAACTGGTCTTCTGCCCCACGCACCACACCGGCGAATAGCATCACACTATTCGATCAATACGGAAACGATGGAGGAACCGGGAATCCAACTGGTTATGGAACTATGCTAGATTTATATGGCCGAAACGGACACCTCAATAGTCAGTTATATTTTGGAGAAAGCGGACAATTACTTTATCGGCATGCATTTTATGGAGAAAATTCCTGGCCTAGTTGGCAAACTTTAATTACATCCGCGAATGTTCAGCAACACGCATTAGCAATTTCAGGCGGTACATTAACAGGTGTTCTGAATGGCACGTCCGCTTTTTTTAATGGAAATATTAAAGCCAAAAAAGTAATCGTTTCCCAAACAAGTTGGCCCGACTATGTTTTCGATTCATCTTATGCATTAAAACCGCTACACGAACTTGAATCTTTTATTGCCAGGCATAAACACCTGCCAGACATTCCTTCTGCAAAAGAAGTAGAAGAAAATGGAATTAGTGTGGGTGATCAGCAGGCTTTATTGATCAAAAAAATTGAGGAGTTGACATTGTACATATTTCAGCTAAAGAAAAATGAAGATTCATTAAGGAATAAGATTAACCTAATTGAAAAAAAAATAAACTTTTAATAAGATGAATATGAAAATTACAATTTGCATATTTCTATTTTTTGTTTTGGGTGTGATAAATTCTAAATCCCAAAACCCGCAAAATATTAATATGACTACTAATCTCCCAAAGATGACTCCGGTTTCTCCTGAGGCTGCATCTTTAGGTAAGTATGGGCAAATACCTGTTAGTCACTATACAGGTGTGCCAAATATATCGATCCCACTCTACAATATTAAGACTGGTGAAATTCAATTGCCTATATCAATGAATTATCATTCCGGCGGAATAAAAGTAGAAGAAATGCCATCCAGTGTGGGGTTAGGATGGTCGTTAAGTGCTGGAGGGGTAATAACAAGAAGTCAGAGAGGCTTAGATGATGAGAATGGATATTTTGTTGATGGTGCTGAAAAGGCAAGGAAACTGTATAACAATCAAATGACTGCAACAGAAAGAGATGCTTTCTTATTAGGCATTTATAGGAGGTCGATTGATGCTGAAGCAGATATCTTTTACTTTAATGTTGCAGGTATGACAGGGAAATTTTTTATAACTGACGAAGGTGTGTTTGTAACAACTCCAAGATCGGATATTAAAGTAACATACCTGGGTAATGGATGGAGGTTGACCAGTTCAACAGGTATTGAGTACACCTTCTCTGCTCCTGAAACCACACAATCTACGCCTTATTGTTGGAGTAGTTCTTCAGGTGGTAGTACAAACGATGCGTCTTCTTCTGTATCTGCCTGGTATCTTACGTCAATAAAGGATAAAAATGGGAATCAGGTTGATTTATTATATGAAAGCGACGGAGTTCAATATCAGACAAAGACCACAGCAACGCGCCACTTGTTAACTCAGGGAGTACAATCCTTACCAGATTTCTCCTATTGTAATAACATGGTAACAATTTCAGGTAAAAGGCTAAAGTCAATCCATTATGCAAATGGAAAAGTTGTATTTAACAGATCAACAACTGCTTCAGCAGAACAGATTTATCCTTTAAATACTATAACCGTTACAGATACTTTTAACAGAGATGTCAAAAAATACCAGTTTTATACCAGTGGATTTACTACTTCTGGTATTGGGGGCTGTGAAGACTTGGTATATAGTCGTCTTCGGCTTGATAGTATAAAAGAAATAACCAATTCTTCTGTTTCTATACCGCCGTACAAATTTACATATGATGCGACTTCATTACCTTGTCGCTTATCTAACGCGCAGGATCACTGGGGTTATTATAACGGGAAGTCGAATAGTACATTTGTCAGGTATCAGAATAGTCAAAATGGTCCATATATTGGAGCTGATAAGTCACCCGATTTTCAATACGCAAAAGCAGGAACGCTTATAAGAATTGATTACCCTACCGGAGGCAGTAATGTGTTTGAATATGAGGGCAATTCATATGGCGTATATAAGTCAGCTGGGTTTGATTTTGAAAATCCTGTTTCATTAACTGGTATTTCTGGCGATAATTCAAACCATAATAATGACTATATCGTTTATTTTAATGGTTCTTTTACGGTACAGTCTTCTGATACAGATCCTAGTGGGTATGCTTCCATTAATTCTCTATTCTCGTTTCAGAAAGATAATAATCCATATTTTCATGTTATTTATGCTACTATATATGGTCCGAATAACTATGTGCATCAAATCAATACGAGTTATTATCAAAATGGAGAAAACTTGTCTTTACAGGCAGGTACTTACTATGTGTATGTTACAATTGAAACGGAATATCCAGGAACACCTTGGGTGTCATTTAATTTGAATTTTTCCAAAAACCCTTATTATTCAGGTGGGTATCAGAATTATGCATATGGGGGTATTCGAATCAAGTCAATACAATCAAAAAGCTATTCTTCACCTGATGAAATAACTTCATTTTCATACAACTGGCACGATGGTTCTATTCCTAATAGCATATCGTCTGGGCAGTTCTCATTGAGGCCTGATTATGTGTACACAAATACTCAGTATAATACTACAAATGGTTTTTCGTCTTATATAAACTACAATAATGCTTCAAATTACCCACTGCTTCAAACTAATGGGGCTGTAATGGGGTATAAAAATATTACAGTACTATACGGAACGGACGGGCAAAATGGTAAAAAAGAATTTACGTTTACCGGATATAGTGATCACGGGGATATACTTGACTTAGGATTTCCTTATCCATCCGCTGTGGAATATGATTGGAAACGTGGTCTTATAACAAAAGAGACGATTTATGCAAAAAATGGAAGTGCATTTGTGCCAGTACAGCGCAAAGAGTATGCTTATGAATTTCATAGCTCAGATACAACTCGCAAATATGTAAGCTCTATAAAGATCGGAAAAAATCATACAGAGCAAAGTTTTACAGGAGATTCTTATGATATTTTGGGTATTGTTTATGCAGGGTATAGACCCATTGCAGAAGCATTTAATATAAGAAGAGAAACCGTTTATGATTATGATCAAATAAATGGTAGTATCGTTGGAACAACACAGTCTGAGTTTAATTATAATAACAAAAATTTTCAGCAACGCCGTCGGTCAGTTAATACGAGTAAGGGAGATTCCTTGATAACTTATACCTATTATCCTGTCGACTACAACGCTACAAATACATCGGCATCAGGAAAGTTTTTAAAAGATTTGGCAGATGCGAATATTGTTTCAATGCCAATAGAGCAACTCTCCACAAAAATTAGCAGTTCAGGTGAAAATATTATTGGGGGAACACTTACAACATTCAAATCAGATGTACTCGCTCCTGATAAAATCTCCAGACTTATTCTATCTTCTCCGCTAACACTATCTTCATTCGTGAAAAGTTACGTTGATGGTTCCAATCAACTTAATTATAGTTCATTATACAAACCAACTATAAGTTTTGATCAGTATCACACTAATGGTAAGCCGACGCAATTGCATAAAGTAGATGATATTAATCACGCCTATATATACGGGTATAAAGCAGAATTAGTGATTGCTGAAATTGTAAATGCCAATATACAATCTACAGCTTATAGTTCTTTTGAAGAAGATGGAACAGGCAATTGGACATTTAATAATGCCGGGATTATAACTGCAACTGCAGTTACTGGAAAAAGATATTATCAACTTGGGTATGGGAATATTACTAAGTCGGGGCTTTCAGCCGCTCAGAACTATGTAGTATCCTACTGGAGCAACACCGGAGCACATAATGTTTCAGGTGGGAATTTATTAAAGTCAGGTAATTCTACCAATGGCTGGGTTTATTACGAATATGAAGTTACAGGTGTTACTAGTGTCTCAATATCTGGTTCTGGTAATATTGATGAAGTTCGACTTTACCCTAAAGGATCTGAAATGAAATCATATACTTATGAGCCGTTGACTGGAATTACTACAACGAGTGATGCAAATGGGCGGATACTTTATTACGAATACGATATAAATGGAAGACTGCTACTTATTCGTGATCATCAAAGAAATATAATTAAATCCTTTTGTTACAATTATTCCGGGCAACAAATTGCTTGTGATAATTAACCACCTTAAATAAAAATGCAATGAAATATAGTGTAACCTTTTTTTTAGCTGTACTTATTTCGGGTATTACTAATGCACAAGTACATGGAGTTAAAGAAAATCGAGATAGTGTAATTAAACAATCAATTATTAAGTTGAAAAATAATATTTCAATTTCCCAAAACCAAGAGCAGGAAATTAAATTAGCACGCGAGCATGAAGTTAAATGTATTGATAGTGTTAATCTTTCTTTTACATCTGACCTGGAAATATTTAAGAAAAAAACAAAAGGGTGTATTGAAAAATATCAAGAGAAGTTGAAAAGAATATTGTCTGAGAGCCAGTTAGAACAGTATCGAAAGATTGGGAACGATCTTGTTAAAGAAAAACGAAAACAAACGAAGACTAGTAAATGAGATCAATGTATAGACTTCATTCCAAAATTAACATCATGAAAAAAGCTTATTGCAATATAATTGGGTTGTTATTTTTATTATCACAAGTTGCTTTTGCACAAACCAACAAACCCAACGGCAGCGTTCGCCCAACAGCCACCGCAGTTAACGCCCCATCGGCGTATAATAGCGGCGTATTGGTAAACTATGTACGCACCCGTGAGGCAGTGGCACCCATTACCGATCCCAGTACTTTTAACAGTGCTGGTTATACACAGGTAAAACAGGCCACACAATTTTTAGATGGGCTGGGTCGCCCTTTACAAACGGTAATAAAACAGGCAAGCCCGCTGTTGAAAGATATGGTGAGCCCTGTGGTATATGATGCTTATGGGAGAGAAGTATATAAATATCAACCTTATGTATCAACAACCGATAACGGCAGTTTTAAACTAAATCCGTTTGGGGAGCAATCTTCATTCATGAACAGCCAGTATGCGGGAGAGTCTGTCTATTATAATGAATCCCAATTTGAAGCATCGCCACTAAACCGTGTTATCAAAACGCTGGCGCCTGGTAATAGCTGGGGAGGCAGTAACCGGGGCGTAAGTATGGAGTATCGCTTAAATGATGCCAATGATGCGGTACGAATATGGGATATAACCAACAGTGCTTTAACGTTCAGCAATAATGATGTTAGTACCAATATACCCACCACCTCAGGTATATACGGAACGGGGCAGCTATATGAAACACATACTATAGATGAGGCAGGAAACAGGGTAGCAGAATACAAGGATAAGGAAGGCAAAGTGATCCTTAAAAAAGTACAGACAGACAGCTCGCCATCAGAAAGCCATAACGGCTGGCTATGTACCTATTATGTATATGATGATTTTGGACTGCTGCGTTATGTAATACAACCCGAGGCAGTAGCCTACATGAATGTAAATGGCTGGACACTAGGTACAGATGCCATCAATGAACAAAGCTTCCGATATGAATACGATGGCTTAAACCGAATGATTGCCAAAAAAGTACCCGGAGCAGGATGGGTATATATGGTATACGACAAACGCGACAGATTAGCCTATACACAGGACGCGAATATGCGCAGCCAGAACCAATGGATGGCTACCCTTTACGACGGGCAGAACAGACCTACAACCACCGGTATGATTACTTATAGTGGTACCCGCAATGATTTACAGGCCTTACTGGACAGTCGTTTTGACGCGGCCCAGTCAACAGTGGTAACCGTAAATTTTAGTGCACCCGATATTTTATACCTTGATAAACATGTATCAGGCCAAACGGTGTATCGTGCAGTAACAGAAATACAGTTTACGGATGGCTTTGATTCAGGTACCGAAAATTTTGAAACCATCATAGGCCCCTATGTACAAAGCAGCAGTACGGTATTATTAAATTATGACCCCTTTCCATCAGGAGCAAATTTTATTGCACTTACTTATACCTATTATGATGATTATGCATTCACCTCGAAAAACTATAATACCAGTTACAATAGTCAGATAGACGCGGGAGGAAATGCTTACCCTGAAACAGTGCCATCAGTGTCCAGCGCACTAACCCGCGGACAGGTAACGGGAACCAAAGTAAGGGTAATAAAAAACCCGGCTGATCTGAGTCAGGGCGACTGGCTGGAATCGGTAAGTTTTTATGATGATAAAGCACGGGTGATACAAACCCAGTCGCTCAACCATAAAAGTGGTACAGATATAACCACGATGCGTTACGATTTTACGGGCAAGCTAATTACCAGTTACCAGGTACACAACAATGCTGCAGCGGGTTTAACGGTGAGAACCAAAACGAATATGCTGTATGATCATGCTGGTCGTTTGCTGGAAGTTAAAAAAACACTGAATGATGATGGCAATACCACGCGTTATCTGGCAAGGAACAGCTACGATGAACTTGGACAGCTAAAAGAGAAAAAACTGGGTCAGCAATACGGCACCAGTACTGAAATGGAATTGCAGGCTTATGAGTACAATATACGTGGCTGGTTGCAGGGGCTAAACAAAAATTACAGCAATACCACAAATAACAGTGCCTGGTTTGGTATGGAGCTGAACTATGATTATGGTTTTGAAACCAACCAGTACAATGGAAATATTGCTGGCATACAATGGCGCAGTAAAGGAGATGGAGAAAGAAGGGCATTTGGTTATGGTTATGATAAAGCGAATCGTATACTGTTTGGCGATTTTAACCAGTACACGAGTAGTAGCTGGAATAAAACAGCCAACCTGAACTTCAGCATGTTGATGGGCGATGGCGTCAGCCATAGCAGTGCCTACGATGCCAATGGGAATATAAAAGCCATGCTGCAGTATGGAGTAAAAGGCGCATCGAGTCTGGTGATTGATAACCTGAGTTACAGTTATAACAGCTTAAGTAATAAGTTGGGTTATGTAAATGATGCGGTAACAGCCGACCAGAAGCTGGGCGATTTTACCAATAATAATACGGGAACAGATGACTACAGCTACGATATAAACGGAAACCTGACGACAGATAAAAACAAAAACATCACAAGCATAGCCTATAACCACCTGAACCTGCCCTATTTGGTAACGGTAAATGGCAAGGGAACCATAAAATATACTTATGATGCGGCGGGTAATAAATTGGAGAAAGAAACCATAGAAACCTCCCCATCCTCCAAAACAACGAATACCAGTTATTTGGGAGGGTATGTATATGAAAACAATGTATTGCAGTTTTTTGGTCATGAAGAAGGGAGGATACGCCGTAAAACAGATGGCAGTTATGTGTACGATTATTTTGTAAAAGACCACCTTGGCAATACGCGGATGGTACTCACGGAAGAGCAGCAAACGGATGCCTATCCTGTGGCATCGCTGGAAGCGGCAACAATAAATAATGAAAAGCTGTATTATACCATACCGGACGATGCTGGTACCCGTGTAAACAAAAACACAGTAGCTGGTTACCCGAGTGATACATATACCGACCCGAACGATTATATCCATAAACTGAATGGTAGTGGAACGAAAGTGGGAAGTAGTATGGTGTTAAAGGTAATGAGTGGCGATAAAGTAAATATACACGCAAAAAGCTGGTATCGTTTAAATGGTGTAACCCCCGGCAGTCCGGTGAGCCCTTTAACTGACCTGGTGGCAGCCTTGGCAGGCGGAGTGGCGCAGTCAGCAGCGGGTAAGTACGCGGCGGGCGACCTTATCATCAATGGAAGTTTGAGTCCTGGCATGACGGATATGTTGAATACCCAAGGATACAGCAGCACGAAACCGAAAGCCTATCTCAACTGGGTATTATTTGATGAACAGTTTAAATACGTAGGTTCTGGAAGCGGATTTGACCAGGTAGGAGCAGACCAGGAATTAAAACAACATATCTTAACCAATTTGCCCGTAACAAAAAATGGATATTTGTATATTTACGTAAGCAACGAAACACCAAATGTTGATGTGTTCTTTGATAATTTACAGGTGACCCATGTAAGAGGTTCTTTACTTGAGGAAACGCATTATTATCCGTTTGGGTTGACGATGGCGGGGATTAGTAGTAAGGCGGCTGGGAAGTTGGATAACAAGTATGAGTACAATGGTAAAGAGAAACAGGAGAAGGAGTTTAGTGATGGTTCAGGACTTGAATGGTATGATTATGGAGCAAGGATGTACAACAATCAAATAGGGCGTTTTCAAAGTACTGACCCTGATGCAGTTTCCTACTATGAATGGAGCCCATACATGTATGTTCGTAACAATCCAATTTTACGCATAGATCCAACAGGAAAGTGGGATGTAACCATACATGTGGCGCGCAATAGAGAAAAGTATGGCTATGGAGTAGCAATCGTTACAGATAGGCATGGTAATGAAGTGTTTCGATTTAACGTTAGAGCAGAGGGGGTTGGTGGAACAAATAGAATGAAAAAAAATTCAAATACTCCATTAGGTGTTTATGATATACCTGATAAACGAGGGGGAGCTTGGACTAAAGGAGGTAGCAGACTTTCATATGGTCCAAATGCTCGACTTCTAATGACCCCTGAATCAGGTGAAATTGTTGAAAGTGGTAGAGATTTAATACGCATGCATGGAGGAAGACAAGAAAAAATGAATGAAACAACTGGTGAGTGGGAGCCTATTAAAGATGCACGTTTAAAGAAAACACAGGGATGTTTAAGATGTTTTGAATCTGACATAATAGACTTTAAGGCAATAACAGATCAATTAGAAAAGAATGACAAAGAAGAGTTTGGAGGGAAAGTAACAATAGTTGATGATTTGTCTGAAAACGATGCTCAATCTTTAGTTGTGACTAAAGCTAATGGGAAAAAAGCGTCAAAAAAAGAGGTAGAAAGATTGTTTGATCGAATATTTAAGAATATTAATCAGATGTATGAAGATTATGTGAAATGGAGTAAAAAACAACCAAAAGAAAATGAAAACCACTAAAACCTTAGTTTATTGGATGTTGAGTACATTTATTATTACTTCTTGTAGTGCTCAACAAAACCCCAATACAGATGCGTGTGTTATCTCAAAAAATGTTGAAAGTAACAGTCAACTTATTAAAAGTAAAAATCTCAAATCAATTCTGGCAAAAAGTAAGGATAACTGTAATCTTCGCCTTGTTGATTCAATTTATGCTACTTTTTTACGGGAAGGAAATAAGTTGGGGTTTGAATTCTTAACAAGTATTGCAAACCAAAGTGATGGGTATCTTTCGGAATACATTGTAGAAAAGATGGGAAAAATTTATTTTACTAAATTTGAATCTTTCTTTAACTTTTTATACGAAGATTTTTCAAATAAAAGAAAAAATGAACTTGCTCTTTTTTTGGTAGATTGTTGGTCTTCGATTGCAGCTACCAGCGACAATGCTACAATTGCTATTGCCAAAATTCGAAAAAATACCCAGAGTATTGTTGGAAAGCAACAAAGTGATTTAGAAAATCGAATGAAATATTTAAATACTCTTCTTGAAAAGATTAATGCCAAGTATTTAGATTAGTTGAAACAAGGGAAAAAATTAGAACCACTCCACAAAACGGGGTGGTTTTTTTATGCTCAAAACTCATGTTATGAAAATGAATACAGAAAATACAAATTGTTTTGTTTATGAAACAGAAGAATTGCTCATAGAACTGTTAGGAGGTGTACGAGTAGAAGGGTTGGACAGAATGCGAGTAACGATGAAAGTGAGTGTAGTAAACAGAAAACACCCACAATACACAAGAGAGTTAGCTGATTTAGCCATCAGACACAATTTAGATTTGTACAATGATAGACAGGTTGAGAAGTTTGTAAGCTGCAACATTCACGATTTTCCTTAATAAAAGCGTTCGAATATTTGGACAAGTGCAAAAGGGAGAAATATAAATGACAGATTAATGGAAAATTAAACTGCCATGCTTTATAATGAGTAGCTGATTGGGAGGTACTGCCGTAATTATAGACAACAATCGCCTGATTTATTGGTATTGATCCTGTTTCTTACAGCCTTTTGAATATATTCTTTGATTTTATTTAAATCTGGTACAGTATTATTCAACACTTCCAGTGGTGAAGGTCCCTGAAGAATATGAACGGGTCTGTTATTGTAATTGAGAACTGCCTGTTCCAGTATTTTTTCTAAATGTTGGCGGTTATTAATGGGTTATTGATCAAAAAATAGAGAAGTATTTTTATATTACCTGCACGGGAATTTATTCCCGTGCAAAAGGTAGGAGCCGACCAGGAACTAAAACAACATATCTTAACCAATTTGCC